>CAVOGM010000011.1:0-229464 GCA_963695465.1 uncultured Gammaproteobacteria bacterium | reverse complement strand
TGACAGGACCTCCGACATCCGCTGCCGAACCGACAACTGCTCCCGCTGCACGACATGGTGCGCAAACATCGCCGCGCGCTGCACCACATCCTTGAACGCCAGCAGCATCTCCTGCAGCGTAATTTCCGGCAGGATCTTGGTGACCTTTCTTTCGATCACCTCGGCGGACGCCTGGAATACGTCGCGCTCGAACCTCGCCAGCTTGTCCACGTCCTCGGCCGCGCGCTTGTAGCGCTCGTACTCCTGCAGGCGGCGAACCAGCTCCGCCCGCGGATCATCCTCCTCGCCCTCCGCAGGCTGCGGCCGCGGCAGCAACATCCGCGACTTGATCTCGGCGAGCATGGCCGCCATGAGCAGGTATTCGCCGGCGAGCTCGAGGTTGATCTCCTGCATCAGCAGGATGTACTGCATGTACTGACGCGTGATCTCGGCAATCGGGATATCGAGGACATCGAGGTTCTGGCGCCGGATCAGGTAGAGCAGCAGGTCGAGCGGCCCCTCAAAGGCCTCGAGAAATACCTCGAGTGCCTGCGGCGGGATGTACAGGTCGCGCGGCAGCTCGGTCAGCGGCTCGCCCTCCACCATCGCAAAGGGCATTTCCTCCTGCAACGGCGGCGGCCCGCCCGTCACGGGCTCAGGCAATGTGATGTCGTCGTTTCGTTCCATGGACCGGATCAACCGTATTCCAGGCCGATCGCGTCGCGCACGTCGGCCATGGTGCGCCGCGCCGCGTCGCGCGCGCGCTCGCAACCTTCGTTGATGATCCCGCGGACCAGGTCGGGACTCTCCTCGAACTCCTGCGCCCGTGCGCGGATCCCGCTTATCTCCGCGACGACGGCATCGATCAACGGCTTCTTGCAATCGATGCAGCCGATGCCGGCCGAGCGGCAGCCATCGGTCGCCCACTGCCGTGTCTCGTCGCTGGAGTAGATCCGATGCAGGTCGAAAACCGGGCACTTCTCCGGGTCGCCCGGGTCCGTCCGGCGCACGCGCGCCGGGTCGGTCTGCATGGTCTTCAGTTTCTTCGCTACCGAGTCCGGGTCCTCGCGCATTCCAATTGTATTGCCATAGGACTTCGACATCTTTCGTCCGTCGAGTCCCGGCAGCTTGGGTGTCGGCGTCAGCAGCGCCTGCGGCTCGGTCAGGATCGCCCTGCCGGTGCCCTCGACGAATCCGAGCAGTCGCTCGCGATCGGCAAGGCTGAGCCGTGTACTGCTCTCCACCAGCGCCTGCGCCTTTGCCAGCGACTCCGCGTCGCCCTGCTCCTGGTACTGGCGGCGCAAGTCCTGGTACATCGCGGCGGTACGCGAACCCAACTGCTTGAGGGCCCGCTTGACCTTCTGCTCGATGTCGGCCTCCCGGCCGAAAAGATGATTGAAACGTCGCGCCACCTCGCGGGTGATCTCCACGTGGGCCACCTGGTCCTCGCCGACCGGCACGTACTGGGCGCGGTAGAGCAGGATGTCCGCACTTTGCAGCAGCGGATAGCCGAGGAACCCGTAGGTGCTCAGGTCCTTGTCCTTCAGTTGCTCGATCTGGTCCTTGTAGGTCGGCACGCGCTCGAGCCAGCCCAGCGGCGTGATCATCGACAGCAGCAGGTGCAACTCGGCGTGTTCAGGAACCCGCGACTGGATGAACATCGTGCACGCCCCGGGGTTCAGGCCCGCAGCCAGCCAATCGATTACGACCTGCCAGACCTTGTCCTCCAGTCCTTCCGTCTCCTCGTAGCCCGTGGTCAACGCATGCCAGTCGGCGACAAAGAAGAAGCACTCGTACTGGTACTGGAGTTCCAGCCAATTGCGCAGCGCGCCATGATAATTGCCAAGGTGCAACGCTCCGGTCGGTCGCATCCCCGACAGAACCCTGCGATTCTGGCTGCCGTTACTCACAAACAGTGCCCCTAGAATCTCTGCGCGCCGACCAGGCTCAGGATGAACTCTTCCAGCATGCCGATCGGGCCGGACAACAGCGCGAACAATACACCGGTCATCAGCAGGCCCAGGACGATGAAGAGACCGAATGGCTCTATCTTCGCCATGAATCGCGAGGCCGGTCCGGGCGGCAACAGGTTGGCCAGCACCCTGCCACCGTCAAGCGGCGGAATGGGCAGCATGTTGAAAACCGCAAGCAGCAGGTTTATGGATACGCCGATCGAGGCCATGGTCTCCAACCACTCCGAGACAACGTCCCGACCCCAGTGCTGGGACATCGATAGCACGGCTGCCCAGCCGACGGCCATCACCAGGTTGGATGCGGGCCCCGCCGCGGCAACCCAGACCATGTCCTGCCGGGGGCGCTTCAGGAACCGGGGATTGACCGGCACTGGCTTGGCCCAGCCGAACAGAAAGCCACCCAGCCACAGCAAAACCGCCGGAACCAGGACCGTTCCAATTGGATCGATGTGGCGTACCGGGTTAAAGCTGAGCCGTCCCATTGCTTCTGCGGTCCGGTCGCCGAAGCGCCGTGCCACCCGGCCGTGAGCAACCTCATGCAACGTGATTGCCATCAGGATCGGAATTGCAGCAACAGAAACTATTCTAAGAAACGACTCTAAGTCCATGTTATTCCATTAAAACAGCCAGAAGCATCAGGGCCACAAGATCGGTCCCGGCTGACCTGGCCGTCGCTGCGGGCGATTATACGCTGGCCCCCC
Organism: uncultured Gammaproteobacteria bacterium; assembly: GCA_963695465.1. Classification (GTDB taxonomy): domain Bacteria; phylum Pseudomonadota; class Gammaproteobacteria; order Steroidobacterales; family Steroidobacteraceae; genus SG8-30. Next base: position 226,811 of record CAVOGM010000011.1, on the reverse strand, counting down.
GCCCAGGATCCTACTGAAAGGGCGTCGGGTCGCCCTTGCCGGCTCGCAGGACAAGCGGCGCATCGCCCGAGAGATCTACGACGGTTGTCGGCTCGAGGCCGCAATTGCCGCCGTCCAGCACCAGGTCCACGGCATGGCCAATGCGCTCGTGAATCTCGGTTGCGTCGGTCATAGGCAGATCGTCCCCGGGCAACATCAGGGTGGTGCTCATCAGCGGCACGTGAACCTCGTCCAGCAACATCTGCACGACCGGGTGGTCTGGAACACGGATGCCGACCGTGCGCCGCTTTTCGTTCATGAGCCGCCGCGGCACCTCCCGGGTAGCCTGGAGGACGAACGTATAGGGTCCTGGGGTAGACGCCTTGAGTGTCCGGTATTGCCAGTTATTGACCTTTGCAAAACGCGAAATCTCGGATAAATCCCGGCAAACCAGCGTAAAAAAATGGTGCTTGTCAGTCTGGCGAATCCGCTGGATCCGTTCCATCGCGTCCTTGGCGCCCATCACGCACCCGAGCGCATAGCACGAGTCGGTTGGATATACGACGACCCCGTGACCCAGCAGTACGTCCACCGCCATCCGCATGAAGCGTTGCTGTGGGTTCTTCGGATGGAGTTCCAGTAGCTCGGACATTAGCGACGCAGCTTCCGCCGGCCCTCAAAAACACCGGTTATTGGCGTGTATAATAGCTGTTTCCGGCTGGCAAGGCCGTAGGTTGAAGGGTCCGGCAAGGGCAGGCCGTCCGCTGGGATCCCCCTCTCCGGTATGATGTGCGCCCCCAGACGGGTGAGCCATGCAACTGCTATTCGATTTCCTGCCGATTATCGCCTTCTTCGTCACCTACAAGATGGTGGATATCTACGCGGCCACTGCGGTGCTGATCGTCGCCGTGATCCTGCAATCGGTGGTCCAGTGGTTCTGGAAGCGCAAGCTGAACACGATGCACCTGATCTCAGGCGGGCTGGTGCTGGTCTTCGGTGGGCTGACACTCGCGATCCACGACAAGACCTTCATCATGTGGAAGCCGACTATCGTCAACTGGTTGTTCGGCGCCGGCTTCCTCGCCAGCCAGTTGCGGGTGTTCGGGGGCAAGCCTCTGGTGCGCCGACTGATGAGCACCGCGGAAGCCGGGGTGGACCTGAGCGAAAGCTCGTGGCGCCACCTGAACCTGATGTGGGTGGCCTATTTCATCCTGCTCGGTATCGCCAACCTCATCGTTTTCAGGAACTTTGACGAGGACACCTGGGTCAACTTCAAGCTGTTCGGGATGCTGGGCCTGACCGTCGTGTTCATCTTGATCCAGGGCATGTGGATTTCATCCAGGGCGCAGCCGACTGAGGAGTCTGAATGAGCCTGTACGCCCTTATCGGCCGCGACCGTGAAGACTCGCTTGATGCGCGGATGCGCGTCCGGGGCGAGCACCTCGCTCGCGTGCGCGAACTGCTGGCGGAGGGGCGCCTCGTCCTGGCCGGCCCGTTTCCCAGGATCGACGCCGACGAGGCGGGACAGGCCGGGTTCAACGGCAGTCTGATCGTCGCCGAATTCGACACGTTGGAAGACGCAACCGGCTGGATCGAACAGGACCCCTACGTTACATCCGGTGTCTTCTCCAGCTATGAGGTCCAGCCCTTCATGCAGGTACTGCCATGAACCAGGTCAGAATCGACCAGATTCGCTCACGGCTGGAGTCGGCGCTGAACCCCATGTCCCTGGACATCCGGGACGACAGCGCAATGCACGCCGGCCACGCCGGGGCGCAGGGCGGCGCCGGACACTACACTGTCTTCATCAGGGCTGACGCATTTCACGGCGTGCGCAGGCTGCAGCGGCACCGACTGGTCTACGACGCTGTAGCGGACATGATGCCCGGAGAGATTCACGCGCTGTCGATCAATGCGACTGCGCCGGACGAAGCCTGACATTCCTTTTCCCCATCCCATTCATTCAAAGGACGCAAGATGATTCGTAAGATCGTGCCCGCGGCTCTGCTGGCCGCTACCGTCGCCGCCGCAGGCTGCGCCGAAGGACAGACTGGCAAAGAGACGACTCCAGTCGTATCCGACGCTGTCGCCGTGGTCAACGGCGAGGAAATCCCACGCGACGTCTGGAATCTGTACGTCAAGACCCGCACGCGTGGCACCAGCGCGGAGGAGCTGACGGAAGAGCAGAAGAAGGAAAACCTCGATGGCCTGATCGAGATGTATGCCGCTGCGCAGCAGGCAGAGAAGGATGGCCTTGGCAAAGGCGAGGACGGCGCGCGCATCGAACTGATGAAGCGCAGCGCTCTGGCTGAACTCCTCGGCCAGAAGGTCCTTGGTGACAAGGAGCCGACACCCGAGGAACTCAAGGCGGAGTACGAGAAACAGATCGCCAAGATGCCCAAGACCGAGTACAAGGCCCGCCACATCCTGGTCGACAGCGAGGAGAAGGCGCGTGAGTTGATCGCCAAGCTTGATACGGGTGCGGATTTCGCGACGCTGGCCAAGGACAACTCCAGCGACTCGTCCAGCACTGAAGGTGGCGACCTCGGCTGGTTCGCTCCCAGCCGCATGGTCAAGCCTTTCGCCGATGCGGTAGAAGCGTTGGAGAAGGGTGCCTACACCAAGGATCCCGTTCAGTCGCAGTTCGGCTGGCACGTCATCCGCTTGGATGACACCAGGCCCCTCGAGCCGCCTTCATACGAGGCGGTAGAGCAGCAACTCGGGCAGCTGGTAAAGCAGTCAAAGTTCCAGGAGCACCTGGACGCATTGATGAAGAACGCGAAGGTCGAGCGCAAGCTCTGACCGATCATCGCTAAGGCAGAAAATCGACGGCCGGCTGGCGAATGCCAGTCGGCCGTCTTTTTTTGCACGCTATTTCTTGAATTATCCGAACGACACGCGGCGCATACACCACCGCCCACAGTGCCATGTGCCTGCAATAATGCGTCTGACCGAGACGGTATTTCGAGGCGCATCCGGCAAGCCTTCGCTACTTCCCCATTGCACCGCTAAAACCTCCACCCTCCCGCGAGAGGTCAGAGGCCGACAAAAAGAAAACCCCCAACCCTGGCGACTTGGGTTGGGGGTTTTGATCCGAAGCTGGTGGCCAAACGGTGTTGCCAGTTAATGCCAACCTCAGCTAGCGGAACTGGGATGGAGATGCTTTCAACCGGTACCCACGGAAGCGTCGGTCTTGCCGGTACCGACCGACGCATCGGTCTTGCCGGTACCGACGGAGGCGTCCGTCTTGCCGGTACCGACGCGAGCGCATCGGTCTTGCCGGTACCCACCGAGGCGTCCGTCTTGCCGGTGACCCACGCGACCAGCGTCGCGTCTTGCCAGTACCGACCGAGGCGACCCATCGGTCTTGCCGGTACCGACGCGAGCCGTCCGTCTTGCCGGTACCGACCGAGGCATCGGTCTTGCCGGTACCCACGCGAAGCGTCCGTCTTGCCGGTACCGACCGAGGCGCCACGCTCGGTCTTGCCGGTACCGACCGACGCATCGGTCTTGCCGGTACCGACCGAAGCGTCCGTCTTGCCGGTACCGACCGAGGCATCGGTCTTGCCAGTGCCGACGCGAAGCCGTCGGTCTTGCCAGTACCCACCGACGCGTCGGTCTTGCCGGTACCGACCGAGCACGGCTTGCCAGTCCCACGACGTCGGTCTTGCCGGTACCGACGGAGGCGTCGGTCTTGCCGGTACCGACCGAGGCATCGGTCTTGCCGGTACCGACGCGACGCATCGGTCTTGCCGGTACCGACCGAGGCATCGGTCTTGCCGGTGCCCACGGAGCGTCCGGTCTTGCCAGTACCGACCGAGGCATCGGTCTTGCCGGTACCCACGGAGGCGTCCGTCTTGCCGGTACCGACCGAGGCATCGGTCTTGCCGGTGCCCACGGAAGCGTCCGTCTTGCCGGTACCGACCGAGGCATCGGTCTTGCCGGTGCCCACGGAAGCGTCGGTCTTGCCGGTACCGACCGAGGCATCGGTCTTGCCGGTACCGACCGAGGCATCGGTCTTGCCGGTACCGACGCGAGGCGTCCGTCTTGCCGGTGCCGACCGAGGCATCGGTCTTGCCGGTACCGACGGAAGCGTCGGTCTTGCCGGTACCGACCGAGGCATCGGTCTTGCCAGTACCGACGGAAGCGTCCGTCTTGCCGGTACCGACCGAGGCATCGGTCTTGCCGGTACCGACCGAGCGCACCGGTCTTGCCGGTACCCACGCGAGGCGTCGGTCTTGCCGGTACCGACCGAGGCGTCGGTCTTGCCGGTCCCCACGCGAGGCATCGGTCTTGCCAGTACCGACCGAGGCATCGGTCTTGCCAGTACCTACGCGAGGCGTCGGTCTTGCCGGTACCGACCGAGGCATCGGTCTTGCCGGTACCGACCGAGGCGTCGGTCTTGCCAGTGCCCACGGAGGCGTTTGTGCTGGATATTGATTCAACAAGCACAAGTCCACCGAGCGCAGGTTGGGTACCAACGATCTCAATAACCTCGTTCGTGCCTGGTGAGAAACCCGCTGCCCCAATCCTTCCGCCCGTGATAGAGACGGAGAGTTCACCAACCAAAATCTGCCCAGAAGGCTCATTCGAGTTGCTAACCACGCCGCGAAGATAGACAAGCGACGCACCAGCAACATACTGCCCCGCCAAGCGGAGACCTGACTCAACAAAGTACCCGTCGACCGTCAGTTCGCCCAATAAGGCCACCGGATCACCCGGCTCGATGCGATGAAGGAGGGTCTGTGCAGGCGGATTTGCGAGCACTTGGAATACTTGCCCCAGGGCGTAAATCTGGGACTGATCAGGTGACACCGCGTCTACTCGCCCAACCGCGAGCAACCTGCCACCTGCGGCCTCACGCAATAAATTGATTTCCCTTTGCGAAATCGCGGCCGCCGCCAAGGAGGAACGTGAATATGAATTTCCCGGCCCTTCTGCCAAGGATCTCTGCATTGGCGCTACAAGAAGCACAGTAGCGATCGCAGCAGCCAAGAGACTCTTGCCTTCACTAATCATTTTTCGACTCCCAAATCCCCGTTTTTTCTCTTGGACTTCCCGAGCCTCCCCAAAGAGGGCTCAAGGAAATCTATATCTCACTCACATCGACGCCCGACTTACCAAGTAAATCGATTAACGCTCGCTTGTCTTCTAACTCGTCTTGGTAGAAATAAATCCCCACACCAACACGTGTCGTCGTTTCACTTTCCGGATCGTCAAACCGCTGGTACTTGGATGTCTTGTAGTCAATCTCAGCAATGACTGTTTCCAAATACTCTCGAACTTCCTGCTGAAAGACCGGCACATCAATGACCCGCAAGCCAGGGTCCGGATACACAACTCGATCAAAGCGACGACTCTTCGTTTCCTGCAGCGATAAGTTGTAATCAACTGTCTCGATATACCGACGTACCGCCTGCGAAAAAATCTGAATCATCTCAGGCGTCATTTCAGTCGGTATGTACGTCCTCTTCAGCACCCTCACGACCTCACCACCCTCGACAACTCGTGCAGCGTCTACTCGCATCAGCTCTTGGAGCATCGCTCGCACTGGCATGTCGCCGCTGTTCTCCCGCACGAGATCTGAAAAAGTCCCGCTCGGGTCGTCTCCCTCAATCAGCAGGTCACGCGGAAAACCATAAGGGCCGAGAAAACGAGTATCCGAATGCCAAGCCTCCAAAATCTTTGCCGCGCGGTTGGCATTAGTTTCGAGTGCCTTGCGCCGCAGCTCGTCGTCACGAACGATCGTTGAAACTTCTTTCCTGGTTAGCCCGGTAACTATCGCGATTCGAGACAGAGTCAGCCGTCTGCCTGGAACCACCAAGTCTCTGGCACACACCGCCACAAAAACGTCCTTAAGAACCTCGGCGAACTCTCTGAAAGAAATGCCATTCCTCAAAAGAATCCGCACCAGCGGGGTCATCAAGGACCGAAAAGCTGATAGCAACTCTCGTTTAACATCATAAGTGCCTGACATAACTTAATCTAGGCTCTTTCGACAATAAGTCGGGATCGTAGCCCAAGCAATCAGGCTTTTTTGACTTATTTTTCCCAAATCCTGATGATCGGTGGCCGGCGAGGGATTGGCCACTTCACGCATTATCTTAGAAATAACGTCTTTATTATTGTTTAGATTAGAGTTTTATCGAGCTGACTCGGCGCGGCCCTCTACGCATAGATCTTTGGTCTATTTTTCGAAAAAATTAGAAGGGTGAGAAAAGACATAGGCACCGGCACCCGCCAGCCAGACGGACCGCCCATCATCATCAACGGCCCTGTGCCGGGCGAGCCACTCATCAACCGAATCAATGAAGTTCTGTCCGCGAACCTCGATCAAGCGTTCAAGGATCGGGACAAGCTCAGAGGGAATCTTTCCGTAGCATGCTCTTTCAAACCGTGGCGACTTGGACGCGCATCGATCCAGTAGGTTGTATTCAACCGCGCTTAAGAAAGCCTGAATATGTGTAAGAACCGTCGAATTCGCAATCATTCTGTGCTCGCCAGATGAACAGGCGAGCACAGAATCTGACAACAGCAGAACGAACCCTTCCTTATCTCGACGAACGATACCCAACTGCTCTAAGTAGCTGAACAATACAGATGAAGACACATTTGGCGCAGTCTGTCGGACAAGCTCATCAAACGAATCATCGGTACCAGACAAACGTAATTTCTTCGGCCTTCCTTCTGCATCAATGAAAGGCGGGGATCGGCGCCAATAGAAGACCAAGTCGGTACTCGTCAAGTGTAGGTCAGCAGGCGCATGTATCCCTCGTGCGGCAACCACATCTAGCTGGGTCTGAAGGAGCTTTTGTAGTGACGCCGTTAGCTCATCGTCATTGACGCCGCATGCACGAAGTATTCGAAAGAAGCGTCCAACAAGCAGATCTAGCTTCTCATAGTCAGAATGTTGCCAAGTTCCTTCGCTTATCGTGGTTTCCATCGCGGGGCCTCAAATCTCGACTGCCGTCCATACTGTCATGGCAATCATTTCTGGTAAGCAGCTAAATCTAGCCTCTTTGATAAGTTATTCAAACATTACAGCTTGCCTTCTAGTGCATCGGGCCCAGGTGCGTGATACTTCGCAGGCTGATTATTACCGCCCCCCCGGCGGTGATTGCGTTATTCCGGAAGCAAAGAGCTGTAAGAAGTCGCGCACCTTGAGTTGAGCGGTAAGACAATTTGTGCAGATAGAAGATACCAGCAGCGGCTTCATACGAGCTTTGGCACCTTTGGCGCGCATTTCTATGTGCCAAGGCATTACCGCCCATGAATTCACCCGTTGGGTGGAGGTCGCTTTCGTTCATGCCGCGATCGACGTATTGAATGAGCAAGGCAAGGACCCGAGCTTTTCCCGAATCTCGGCTGCAACGGGTATTCATCGCCATGCTGTCAGCTCAATCCTTGGTGGCGTATCGGGTACGCGTGAGAACGCTGCCGCCGAAAAAGAGTACCAACGACACCGGTTGGCCAGGGTATTGACGGGTTGGTTTGAAAACCCCGTGTTCACCGATTCGAACGGCTGGCCGCAGCCTTTGCCATTGGAAGGTGACGCACCCTCCTTCGCCCAACTGGTTCGTGAATACAGCGGAGACATCTATCCCGGGATCATTCTTGACGAGCTGATCCATGTGGGCGCCGCGAAGATGCGCCAGGACGGGTCAGTTGAGGCGGTGTCGCGTCGATTTACGACCGGCGGTGTCGACGACGCCTCCATCGAGCATGCTTGCACCGTCGCTGCGGACATCCTTCGAACCGTCGAACGCAACATGAAGGCTGCGGGAGGCGAACGGCTGTTCGAAGACTCGGCGATCGCCCTGCAACTTCCGCCTGAGGCCATTCCGCGCCTTGCCAGACTCCTCGAACGGAGAGCGGCAGCCTTTCTCGACGATCTTGAGGGCTGGTTCTCCGAACTGCAGCAGTCGGCGGCAGCCCAACCCCAACCAGGCAAGGCCGTTCGCGCGGGGGTCCGGATCGTCATGATTGCTGACAGTCCAGCGGAGGCTAACAGCGCAAGCGGCGATGGGCCGAAGCCAGCGACCTCCGACGACTGAAGGACCTGGCGTCAGCTTCCGATGAGTTTCAGGAACTCATTCTCATCGAGTACCGGCACACCCAGCTTTTCCGCCTTGCGTAGCTTGGAGCCTGCATCGGCTCCCGCGACGACGTAATCGGTCTTGCTGGACACGCTGCCGGCCGCCTTCCCGCCCAGCTCGCGGATGCGATCCTGGGCCTCGGCCCTGCCCATGCCCGCTAACGTCCCTGTCAGCACGAAAGTCTTGCCCGCGAGCGGCAGGTGATCACTGGCTGCTCGAACGACGTCCGGCCAGGCGACGCCGCTCTTTCGAAGCTTGTCGATTACCTCCCGATTGTGCCGCTCCCGGAAGAACGCGTGCACGTGCTCCGCAATTACCGGCCCTACGTCGGGAACCTCTTCGATCTGCTCGCGGTCTGCCTCCATCAGCGCCTCGAGCGAGCCAAAATGCCCAGCCAGTGCGGCAGCCGTCGCCTCGCCGACATCCCGTATGCCAATCGCAAAGAGAAACCGCTGCAGTGTTGTCTGCTTGCTGGCCTCCAGCGCGGCCACGAGGTTATCGGCCGATTTCTCGGCCATTCTATCCAGGTCGGCTAGCTGCCCTGCCGTCACGCTGTAGAGGTCAGCCGCGCTCTCCACGAGCTTGCCCTCCACCAGTTGCTCGATCAATTTTGAACCAAGGCCCTCGATGTCCATGGCGCGGCGCGATGCAAAGTGCCGGAGCGACTCTTTTCTCTGCGCTGCGCAGTACAGTCCGCCGCTGCACCGGGCAACTGCCTCCTCTTCTTCCTTGGCTACGCTCGAGCCGCAGACGGGGCACTGCGCAGGCAACTGCGGACGCCGTGTACCTTTCGGCCGCCGCTCCGGTATCACTTTCACGACCTCGGGGATGACGTCGCCGGCGCGCCGGATGATGACCACATCGCCAACCCTGACATCCTTGCGGTGTAGCTCATCAATGTTATGGAGTGTCGCGTTGCTTACCGTCACGCCACCAACGAACACGGGCTCCAGACGCGCAACGGGGGTCAAGGCGCCGGTCCGTCCCACCTGCCATTCGATGGCACGGACGGTCGTCATCTCCTCCTCTGCAGGAAACTTGTGTGCAATGGCCCAGCGCGGCGCCCTTGCGACAAACCCTAGCCGTCGCTGCAATTCCAGCGAGTCAACCTTGTAGACCACTCCGTCTATCTGGAACGGAAGGTCGGGCCGTTTTTCCTCCATCCGCCCGTAGTACTCCAGCAGGCCAGCCACGCCGCGCTTGACCGTCGCATCGGGGCTCGGCCGGAGTCCCCAGTCCTTGAGCTGCGCGAGGATCTCGCTGTGGCGCCCCGGCAGCTTGCCCGACTCCAGCAGTCCGACGCCGTAACAGAACATCTCCAGCGGACGCGAGGCGGTGATCCGCGGGTCCAACTGCCGAAGGCTGCCGGCCGCGGCATTGCGTGGGTTGACGAACACCTTTTCGCCCTGCTTTTCGGCGCGACGGTTCATCTCGTTGAACCCGGCGACGGGCATGACAACCTCGCCGCGGACTTCCAGCACGCCCGGCCAGCCCTTGCCCTGCAACCGCAGCGGAACCGACTTGATTGTCCGGACGTTGTGGGTGACGTCCTCTCCCGTCGTGCCGTCTCCGCGCGTGGCCGCCTGCACCAGGGCGCCGCCGCGATAGACGATGCTTACCGCCAGGCCATCCAGTTTCGGCTCGCAGGCGTAGTCGATGTCCTGCTGCTTGCCGAGGCGTTCGTGGATCCGGCGGTCGAATGACTCGATGTCCGCCGACGCAAAGGCATTGTCGAGGGACAACATCGGCACTTCGTGCCGGACCTCGCCGAAATGACCGAGCGGCTCCGCCCCTACCCTCTGCGTCGGGGAGTCCGGCGTGACGAGTTCCGGGTGCCTGTGCTCGATCTCACGCAACTCGCGCAGTAGCTGGTCGTAGGCGGCGTCCGGAATCTCCGGGTCGTCCAGGACGAAATAGCGATAGTTGTGATGCTCGATCTCCGTGCGCAGCTGCCTGACGCGTTCGGCCAGCTTGCGGGTAGTCTCCGTCACCGTGGCCACCGTCCTTCCTGGTCTCAGCGCCGCTGTACCCGCCGCGTTATGTGTTCGAAATGCACCAGTTCCTCGCGCAGGTTGAGGATTCGCTGCGCGGTAAGCGTGCTGCCCTGCTCGTCCTGCAGGCTGCCACCGATACGGTCGGCCAGGCGGCGAGCCGTCGAAAGCATCATGTCGAAGGTAATCGGCGCGTCGATCGGGCCCGGGATGACCGCAAAGATGGAAATACCGGGAAAACTCAGCTTGTCGATCGCGTCCAGGTCAAAAGACCCGGGTTCGACCATGCTCGCCACGAAGAAGATGGACTTCCCATCGTCGCGCTCGCGGTGATAAATCGAATACTTGCCGAAAGTCATTCCCTCCGCCTCGAGCGCATCGACGACGGCCCGGCCCGGCCAGCGCTCGGCGGCCGATATCAGCCGCAACGCCACGATCTTCTGGCGTCCCGCGGCCTCTGCCTGGGTCACGGCTGAATCCGCGTCGTCACCCTCATCGGAATCAGCGGCATTCGTGTCCTCACGCTTCGAGCGACCCATGACCTCGTCGCGATCGAGCGGCTGGGTACGAATCCAGGGCTGGCGCTGGTCCTCCTCGGCGCGCTCGTCGCGCGGCAAGTCGCGAAGGTCCTCGGGGAGTTCGTCCAACTGGTTTCGCATGCTGCGATACGGAACCTTGGTCGGGACGAAATCCTCGTCCCGGACCGGCCCCAGTTCCGGCTCCGCGTCCGCTGGTATTTCCACGATAGGTGGGTTGCGGCCAGCCGTACCGCGCTCCCGGCGACTGGCACGGATCGAGGGCAGTTCTGCGTCCGGTTCGTTCACCGCCGCTTCACCGGGGTCCTCACCCACCGCATCGGCGTCCTCAGCGGTCTCCCGTTCCTCTGCAGGCGGCAATTCCTCGCCGGCCCTGCGCTGCCGACGTGACTCCCACCACCACAGTCCTGCCAGCAAAAGCAGTCCCGCGCCGATCAGGATCCATCGCAACTCGGCCATGGCGACTCCTCTAGCTTGCAGCCATCCTTACTGCCTCATCGACGTCAACGGCGACCAGGCGTGAGACGCCGGGCTCGTGCATTGTCACGCCGATGAGCTGCTGCGCCAACTCCATCGTGCTCTTGTTGTGAGTGATGAAGATAAACTGCACGCGTTCTGACATATCGCGGACGATGTCGCAGAAGCGACTGACGTTATGGTCATCGAGCGGCGCGTCGACCTCATCCAGCAGACAGAACGGCGCGGGGTTCAGCTCGAAGATCGAAAACACCAGGGCCACGGCCGTCAGTGCCTTCTCACCACCGGAAAGCTGGCTGATCGTCGCATTCCGCTTGCCCGGCGGCCGGGCCATGATCGCAACGCCGGCTGACAACGGATCCTCGCCAACCAATTCCAGATACGCGCTGCCACCGCCGAACAGCCGCGGGAACTTCTCCTTGAGACCGGTATTGACACGGTCGTAAGTATCCTGGAAGCGCGTCCGTGTTTCCCGGTCGATCCGGCGAATCGCCTCGTCGAGCGTGCTCAGCGCTTCGGTCAGGTCGGCGAACTGCATGTCCAGGTATTCCTTGCGCTCCGTCTGCTCCTTCAGCTCATCGATCGAAGCAAGGTTCACGGCACCCAGGCGTTCGATCTTCGCGGTGACCTCGGCAAGCGAGATCTCCCAGGACTCCACGGTCGCCTCGGGCGGCAACGTCTGGCGCACTTGATCGAGCTCCAGGCGTGTTGCGGCAAACTGCTCCAGCAGCGACTCGCGCCTGACCCGCGCCTCCTGCACGCCCATGCGCACCTGTTCCAGCATCTCGCGCGCCGTCTCCACCTTCGCCTCGCGAGACATGCGGCGCTGTTCCTGCTCACGGATGTGCGCGTCGGCCTCATCCAGCGCCCGCCGCGCTTCCGTCAGTTCCTTGTCGATCTCTATCCGCTTGGCAAGCAGCTCGTTCAGCTGCTGTTCCAGCTGCTCGATCGGGCTGTCTGCCGAGGCGAGCTGCTGCTCCAGCTCCGCCTTGCGCGCATGAAACTGGGTAACCTGGTTCCGCACCCTCTCGAGACTGTTCGTTACCGACGCCAGGGTCGAGCGCTGCGACTCGACCCGGATGGCCACCTGCTGGGCCGCTGCAACGTCGACCTGCGCCTTGCGCCGCGCCTCCTCGAGCACCCTGCGAAGCTGGTCACGCTGCTGCTCCAGCGGCCCGCGGCGGTCGTTGAGGCCCTGCATCTCGGCAAGCCCGGCTTCCAGCCTCTGGCGGGCCTCACGAATCTCCGATTCGTCGGACGTGATCGCCTGGTCGGCCTCTGCCCGCTCCGCCTTGATTCGTTCGAGTCGCTGGACCGACTGTTCGGCGCGCGACCGATAGGCCTCGAGCTGCCCGCGTACGCTCGAGTGCTCGCGATGTGATTCGTTTGCCGTTCCATGGAGGGACTCGCGGCTGTCCTCCAGCTGATGAATCAGTCCTCGCGCATCCTCGAGGCCCTGCTCGGCGGCACTCGACCCGCACCTGCGCCGCCTGCACCGCTTCGCGCAGCCCGCGTATTTCTTGCTCACGCTCGATCACGCCCGCACGCTCGTCGCGGTCACGATTGACGCGCAGCCAGTTCGGGCCGATCCATACGCCGTCGCGAGTAATCACCGACTCGCCATTGCGCAGCCCGGCGCGAAGCGACAGCGCCTCGGCCAACGTTTCCACAGCAGTTACGCCGGCGAGCAGCGACCTGGCGGCCGGCGGAGACTCGACCTTGTCGCCCAGGTCCCCGGCACGGCCCGGACCCGCCGCCGAGCCAGGACCGCTGACAAACGTCACGCCGCCTGCCTGAAGCTCGCGGACCAGTTCGGAGACCGCGTCCAGGCCATCGACGACGACGGCCTCCAGATAGGCGCCGAGAACAGTCTCTACGGCCCGTTCCCAGCCGTGCTCGACCGCAAGCTCCTGCGCGAGCCGGGGCCTCCGGTCGAGGCCGTGGCCTGCGAGCCACTCGACCACCTTGCCGTCGGCCTGTCCGAGCGCCGCCCGCTGCAGCGCCTCGAGAGACACCAGCTTGCCGCGACAATCCTGGAGGTCGTGGCGCGACTGTTCGAGATCGGATGACGCACGCTTCTCACGCTCGCGCGCGGCCGGAATCTGCTCCAGCACCTGCCGCAGCGAGGCCTGGATCTCCGCATTGCGCGACCTGGCCGCCGACTCACTGGACTCCAGTCCCGCCAGCTGCGCCGAGACGTCAGCTTCCGCCAGGACAGCGCGGTCCGCCTCGAGACGATCGCGGTGTGCAAGCTGCCGCGCAAGGCGCAGCTCCAGCTGTTCGATCCGCGTCCGCTCGACCATCGTCTTCCGGGAAGCCTCGGAGGCCGCCAGGCTGAACTCCTCCCAGCCCTGCTGCCATGCCTGCATGGCCGTCTCGGTTTCCTGCAGGGCCTGGTACGACGCCTGCTCGGTGGCACGCGCCGACTCGAATTCGGGTGCCGCAAGGGCCAGCGAGGCGGTCAGGTCATCAACCTGCTCCTGGTCGCGCGCCAGCAAGGCGCTCGACTCGAGCAGGGCCTTGCCAAGCCCATCGAGATCGGTCCGTTGGCGCTGCCGCAGTTCCCGCGAGTGCTGCAGCGATTGCTCCACACGGCTGGCCTCGGCGCCCGCCTGGTAATAGCGGGCCTGTACCGCCGCGAGCGCGTCGTTGCGCTCGGTGTGCAGCGCCCGCGCCTTTTCGATCTCGGCTTCGACGGCGCGCAGTTCCGCGATCGCCGCCTGCAGCGCCGTGTCCCGCTCCCGCAGCAGCGCGTCCTTCCCGGTCACGTCTGAATCCAGGTCGTTGAGCTTCAGCGCCAGCAGTTCCGCATGGAGTTTCCGCTCCTGCTCCTTATGCTCACGAAAGCGCCGGGCAACCCCTGCCTGCCGTTGCAGGTGGCGGATCTGCTTCTCGACCTCCTCGCGCAGGTCGTTCAACCGGTCCAGGTTTTCGCGTGTGTGGGCAATCCGGCTCTCCGTCTCGCGGCGACGCTCCTTGTACTTCGAGATCCCGGCGGCTTCTTCCAGGAAGGCCCGCAGATCGTCCGGCTTGGCCTCGATCAGGCGCGAAATCATTCCCTGTTCGATGATCGCGTAGCTGCGCGAACCGAGGCCGGTGCCGAGGAACAACTGGGTGATGTCCTTGCGGCGGCACTTCGAGCCGTTGATGAAATAGGTGGACGAACCGTCCCGTCCGACCTGACGCTTGAGGGACACCTCGGCGTAGCTCGCATAGGCTCCGCCGATGGCGCCGTCGCTGTTGTCAAAGACCAGCTCGACCGAGGCCGTGCCGACCGGCTTCCGACCGCCGGAGCCATTGAAAATGACGTCGCTCATGGAATCGCCGCGGAGGTGCTTCGCGGAGATCTCGCCCATCACCCAGCGGACCGCGTCGATGACGTTGGACTTGCCGCAGCCGTTCGGCCCGACAACGCCGGTGAGGTTGCTAGGAAAGTGCACCGCCGTGGGGTCCACGAACGACTTGAAGCCAACGAGTTTGATCCTGGAAAGGCGCATCGTGCCCTGCAAAGTGAAGTTGTCTGGCCCGCGTCAGTGCGTAGCCCGGTAAAGCCGCCTAGTGTAGATTATCGAACCCACTTTGACGACGACTGACAGGAACGGAATCATGGCATCCAATGAAGCGCTGGGCGCAAGCTTGAACCGCCCGGGAACGGACCTGGAGACCTTTCCCAACCCGGCGCCGGAGCGAGACTACACGATCAGGATGGAGATCCCGGAATTCACGTGCCTGTGCCCCAAGACGGGGCAGCCCGACTTCGCCACGCTGACGCTGGAATACGTCCCCGACGAGCGCTGCGTCGAACTCAAGTCGTTGAAGCTCTATATCTGGTCATTTCGTGACCGGGGAGCATTTCACGAGGCCGTCACCAACGAAATCCTCGAGCGACTGGTCGATGCGACCATGCCCCGATTCATGCGGCTTTCGGCCCGTTTCAACGTCCGTGGCGGTGTTTACACGACCATCGTGGCCGAGCATCGACGCAGCGACTGGTCGCCGGCCAGCCCGATCGATCTGCCCTGACCGGTCGCTCGCGAGGCGCCCGGCCGCCTGCGCACGGCCCATTCGCTTGCCGAGCCTGGAAATGGTCGCTGGACGCCCCCGATCCGGCCGCTATAATCCGGCGCTGCCCTGAAATTGGGACTGGAGAAACGATGCCCGCAAAGAAGCCTGCAGCCCGCACTGGCAAGCCGAGAAAATCCGCCATCAAGGCTACCGCTGCAAAGAAACCGGCGGCTCGCAAGCCCACAGCGCCGAAGGCAAAGGCGAAGCCGAAGCCGAAGCGCGCCGCCGTGCGTCAGGTGGCGGCCAAGAGCCGAAGAAAGAGCCCGAAGAAGGTGCCCGCGAAGCCGCGGAAGGCCGCCCCTGCGAAGGCCTCCAAGGCCTCCAAGCCGGTCAAGGCCGTAAAGGCGTCCAAGGCCTCCAAGCCGGTCAAGGCCGTAAAGGCTACAGCCAAGACCAAGCGTGGCGCCAGGACTGTCGCCAAGCACAAGGCGACGGCATCTCGTTCCAGCGCAAAGTCTGCCGGGGTAAAGGTCAAGGCCAAAGCAGCGCCGAGGAAGCCGGCTGTCAAGGCGGCTGTGAAGCCGACCAAGGCGGCGAAGCGCGCTGCTCCGGCGCCCCGCAAGGCGGCGCGTCCGCCCAAGGTGGTCGCAATGCCGTCGCGCGCCCGACAGGCCGAGGCGGTAGCCGAAGACGACGAGGGCTACGAGGGCGAGGGACGTCACGACCTCCTGATGGGGCCGCGCAACGTCAAGCCCTACATACAGCGGCGTGGCGAAAGCTACATGAGCACGACCCAGCTCCAGCACTTCGGGACGATTCTTTCGGCCTGGAAGCGCGACCTGATGGAAGAGGTCGATCGGACCGTCACTCACATGAAGGATGAGGCGGCCAACCCGCCAGACCCGAACGACCGCGCCACGCTCGAATCCGAGTTCGCACTCGAACTGCGGACCCGCGACCGTGAGCGCAAGCTGATCAGGAAGATCGACGAAGCACTCAAGCGGATCGACGACGGCAGCTACGGCTTTTGCCTGGAAACGGGCGAGGCGATAGGCGTCAAGCGCCTCGAGGCGCGACCCGTGGCGACCCTGTGCATCGAGGCCCAGGAGCGCCGCGAGCGCCGCGAGCGCCAGTACGGCGACCGCGACGATTGGTACCGTTGACCTGACCCAATCCGGCTCGCCCGGCACCCAGGGCGAGCCGTACTGCGGGCGATTCGCCCCTTCCCCCACCGGCGACCTGCATTCAGGATCGCTGCTCACTGCCACGGGAAGTTACCTGGCCGCCCGCAGCCGGCATGGCCGGTGGCTGGTCCGCATGGAGGACGTAGACCGGGCGCGCGAAGTCCCGGGCGCAGCCGACCGCATCCTGCGCACCCTCGACTGTTTCGGCTTCGAATGGGATGGCCTCGTCGTCCGCCAGAGCGACCGGCTCGGCTTGTATGAGGAAGCACTCGAGCGGCTGCAAACGGACGATCGGGTCTACGCCTGCACCTGTACGCGCGCCGAGCTGGCCCGCCTCCCCCGCACCAGTGACGACGAGGCCGTCTATCCAGGGCTCTGCAGGAAAGGCGCCCGCCCCTCTTCGCTCCCTACAGCGCTGCGCTTCCTGACTGGCGCCACAGGCCATGAGACCGTCTTCCAGGACGCGCTTCAGGGCCGGTTTGCGCAGGACGTCGCCGCCCAGGTCGGGGACTTCATCGTCCGGCGGCGAGACGGCTACCATGCCTATCAGCTCGCAGTGGTGGTGGACGATGCCGGACAGGGCATCACCGAGGTCGTGCGCGGCTGCGACCTGCTGGATAACACCCCGCGGCAGATTCTCCTGCAGCGGGCGCTCGGGCTGCCAACGCCCGGCTACTGCCACCTGCCCGTGGTCACCGAATCCGATGGGAGCAAGCTCTCCAAGCGTGAACGCTCGGTACCGCTCGACCCGTCACGGGCCCCGGAGGTGCTCCACAGGACCCTCCAATTGCTAGGGCAAGCACCTCCGGACGAACTCGCATCGGCCAGCCTGGCCACCCTGTGGGCCTGGGCGGTCGAGAACTGGGAAATCTCACGCCTCCAAGGTCAAAAAGGGGTGCCTTATTGACGCCCGACTTGGGCGTTGCTGGATTTGGCAGTAAGGTATCCCTCAGGGCCTGAGTCACCCATCCGGGTTGCGGACCCCGTAGCCCTGGCGGGTCGCCCGCGGATGCCGTGCGGACGGGCCAATGGAGGCGCCGATGAACGAACCCCGTGTAATCAAGAAATACCCCAACCGCCGCCTCTACGACACGGTGGACAGCAAATACATCACGCTTGCCGACATCCGCCGGCTGGTCCTGGAGCGCGTCGAGTTCACGGTCATCGACAAGAAGACCGAGGAAGACATTACGCGCAGCATCCTGTTGCAGGTCATCGCCGAGCAGGAGCACGAAGGCGAGCCGATGATGAGCGAGGATTTCCTGTCCCAGGTCATACGAGCCTATGGCGGGGCGATGCAGGGCTTCGTCGGCAATTACCTGGAGCAGAGTCTCAAGCTGTTCATGGCCCAGCAACAGCAGCTCCGCGATCGCATGCGCTCGATGGTCGGCATGGAGCCGTTCGGTACGGTCAGCGGGTTGGCGGAGAGGAACCTGGCGCAGTGGAAGGCGCTTCAGGACCAGATGATGGAAAGCATGCTCGGCGGCAAGGGTCCCGGCGGCCCCGACGACCGCGAGAAATAGCCCCCGTCAGGGCGGAAGTCGCCATCCTCAAAAAAGAAAGGGCCCCTCTACAGGGGCCCTTTCGCGTGACCTTGCGGTCGCCTGCCGGACTCAGTCGAGCCCGCGCATGCTCAGGCGGATGCGACCCTGACGGTCCACCTCGAGCACCTTGACCTTGACCACGTCGCCTTCCTTGAGCTTGTCGCCGACTCGCTCGACGCGCTCCTCGGAGATCTGCGAGATGTGCACCAGGCCGTCCCGGCCCGGCAGGATCGTGACGAACGCGCCGAAATCCATCAGCCGCGCGACACGCCCCTCGTAGATCGTGCCGACCTCGACGTCGGAGGTGATCATCTTGATCCGGCGCTCCGCCTCGCGGCCCGCCGATCCGTCGACTGCCGCAATCTTGACCGTGCCATCGTTCTCGATGTCGATCGTCGTGCCGGTTTCCTCGGTGATCTGCCGGATCACCGCGCCACCCTTGCCGATCACGTCGCGGATCTTTTCCGGGTCGATCTTCATCGTGATGATGGTCGGCGCCCACTCGGACATTTCCGGCCGCGGCTTGTCGAGGACCTTGTTCATCTCGCCGAGGATGTGCAGCCGTCCCTCGCGGGCCTGCTCCAGCGCCTCCTTCATGATCTCCGGCGTGATGCTGGTGATCTTGATGTCCATCTGCAGCGCGGTGATGCCGTCGGCAGGTCCGGCCACCTTGAAGTCCATGTCGCCGAGGTGGTCCTCGTCGCCCAGGATGTCGGTGAGCACCGCGAAGCGGTCGCCTTCCTTGACCAGGCCCATCGCCACGCCAGAGCACGGCGCCTTGATCGGCACGCCGGCGTCCATCAGCGCCAGGCTGGTGCCGCAGACGCTGGCCATGGAGCTCGAGCCGTTGGACTCGAGGATCTCCGACACCACGCGCAGCACGTACGGGAACTCGGTCAGGTCCGGCATCACGGCCATGATGCCGCGGCGGGCGAGGTTGCCATGGCCGATCTCGCGCCGCTTCGGCGAGCCCATGAAGCCCGTCTCGCCGACGCTGAACGGCGGAAAGTTGTAATGCAGCATGAACGGCTCGCGACGCTCGCCGGTCAAGGCGTCGACGATCTGCGCGTCGCGGCCGGTACCGAGCGTGGTCGTGACCAGCGCCTGGGTCTCGCCGCGGGTGAACAGCGCGGAGCCATGGGTACGCGGCAGCATGCCGACCTCCACGCGGATCGGCCGGACCGTGCGCGTGTCGCGGCCGTCGATGCGCGGCTTGCCGTCCAGGATGCGGCCCCGGACCAGCCGGTACTCGAGCCAGAACAACTCGGAGTCGACTTCGTCCTTGGAGAACTTGGCGTCGTCGCCCTCGCATAGCGCCGCGACGGTCGCCGCCTTCACCTCGCCGACCTTGGCGTGGCGGGCCTGCTTCTCGACGATTCGCATAGGCCTCGTTCATGCCCGCCTCGGCGTGCGCGGCCACTGCCTGCTTCAACTCCGTGTTCGGCGCCGGCGGCGTCCAGTTCCACTTCGGCTTGCCGGCCTCGGCAACCAGCTTCTCGATCGCGCTTCGATGGCGACCTGCATCTGCTGGTGGCCGAACAGGACGGCGCCGAGCATCACGTCCTCGGGCAGGATCTTGGCTTCGGACTCGACCATCAGCACGCCTTCGCGCGTTCCGGCCACGACGAGATCCAGCTTGGATTCCGTCTTGATCTCGGTGGTGGTCGGGTTCAGCAGGTACTGGCCGTCCTTGTAGCCGACCCGCGCCGCAGCGATCGGGCCCTTGAACGGCACGCCGCGACAGCGCCAGCGCCGCCGAGGCGCCGAGCAGCGCCGGAATGTCCGTGTCGACTTCCGGGTTGACCGACATGACGGTCGCGACGACCTGGACCTCGTTGTAGAAATCGTCCGGGAACAGCGGCCGGATCGGACGGTCGATCAGGCGGGAGGTCAGGACCTCCTTCTCCGATGGGCGGCCTTCACGCTTGAAGAAGCCGCCCGGGATCTTGCCGGCGGCGTAGGTCTTTTCCTGGTAGTTGACCGTAAGCGGGAAGAAGTCGCGTCCGGCGACGGCCTCCTTCTCGCCACGGCGGTTACGAGTACGACGGTGTCGGACATGGTCACGAGCACGGCGCCATCGGCCTGGCGCGCCATGCGGCCAGTCTCCAATGTCACCGTGTGCGCGCCGAATTGGAATGTCTGCTGGGCAACGCTCACGCTGGATACCTCGTCAAAGTGCGGTGTAGGGGGCTTGTCGGGACGTCCGATGACTTCCGGGCTGTCACCGAACGGCGCAGCGATCAGCGGCGCAGGCCCAGGTCGGCCACGATCTTGGTGTAGCGATCGGGCACGTTCGCCTTGAGGTAATCGAGCAGCTTGCGCCGCTGGGCCACCATCTTGAGCAGGCCGCGGCGCGACGCGTGGTCGCTCTTGTGCGCGGCGAAGTGGCCGGTCAGGCCGTTGATGCGCTCGGAGAGCAGCGCAATCTGCACCTCCGGAGAACCGGTATCCGTTGGAGTTGACGCGGAACTTGCTGACAAGTTCGGCTTTCTGCTCGGTCTTGAGTGGCATGTGCTAAAAGAACCTTTCTTGAAATACTCAGTAACTTACCCTTAAGCGAAGCCCGGCATTTTAACCTTGCTGGCTGCCCGCCTCAAGCGGCTTTGTAGCCGGACCTCGCCGGCCGCAGGTCCAGCATGATCCGAACCGGGGCCAGGCGGCGGCCCTCGGGAGTCATCTGGCCGACCCCCAGGAAGAGCCCGCCGGGTCCGTACATCCGGACCCGCGCCCCGCCGGGGCCCTCGCCGAACACCGCCTGTCCCTGCAGGATGCAGGCCTGTTCGGCCTCGCCGACCGTGACCGCCGGCCAGTGGGGCAAGGCGAAATCGGCGCCATGCAGCAGCGCCGTCCAGCGCCTCGCACCGCCCTCTCGCAGGCGGCGCCTCCAGTTCGCTCCAGGGTCCACATCCGTTCGTCCTGGAAGGGCCCCAGGCGGGTCCTCCGCAGACCGACGACGTGCCCCACAGTGCCCAGGGCCCTGGCAATATCCTCGACCAGCGTGCGGACGTAGGTACCCTTGCTGCAGACCACTTCCAGCGACAGCCGGCGCCCGTCCCAGCCGGCTCCAGCCAGCGAATGGATGGTCACGGACCGGGGCTCACGCGGCGACCTCGATACCCTTGCGTGCCAGCTCGTACAGCCGCTGGCCGTCCTGCTTCAGGGCCGAGTACATCGGCGGCACCTGCTGGATCGGACCGAGAAACTCGCTCCAGCGTCGCGTCGAGCCTCTCGCGCGAAGGTCACGGCACCGGCAGGGTCTCGACGACCTCGCCCTCCGCATCCCCGGTCTCGGTGCGCGATCCCAGCTCGCGCGACGACCTGGTAGGTCTTGTCGGCGTCGAGCAGCATGCCGGCCGACCTTGGTGGCCTGCCCGAAGCAAAGCGGCAGCAGGCCGCTGGCGAGCGGGTCCAGGCTGCCGGTATGCCCGGCCTTGCGCGCCCGGAACAGGCGCCTGCGCCTGCTGCAGCGCGGCATTGCTGGTAAGCCCGGCGGGTTTGTCCAGCAGAAGGATGCCGTTGACATCGCGCCACGCGACCCGCGGGCGCGCCTGCCGTGCCGCCGCGTCGGTCATTCTTCCTCGCGCGGCAGGGACTCGTGGCGGCGTTCGTCGTCGGCGACGGCCTCGGAAATCAGCGAGGACAGGCGCGCGCCGCGGTCGATGCTCTCGTCGATCTTGAAATCGCAGCTCCGGCGTGACCCGCAGACGCAGCTGGCCGCGCAACTCGTGCCGCAGGAAGCCGGCCGCGTGGCGCAGTGCCTCCAGCGCCACCTGCGGGTCACCCAGGCCCGCAAATGGCGTGAAGAAGACGCGTGCATGGGTCAGGTCGCGGCGAAACCTCGACCGCCGTGATCGTCACCAGGCCGACTCGCGGATCCTTGATCTCGCGCCGCACCAGTTCGGCGAGCAGCCTCTTGAGCTGCTCCTCGACCCGGCGTGACCGCGAGAACTCCTTTGGCATGCGCCGCGACCGGGTCAGAGCTTGCGCGCGACTTCGATGCGGTTGAAGCACTCGATCTGGTCGCCGACCCGAATGTCGTTGTAGCCCTTCACGCCGATGCCGCACTCGGTGCCGGAGCGAACTTCGCTGGCGTCGTCCTTGAAGCGCTTCAGCGATTCCAGCTCGCCCTGGAAGATCACCACGTTGTCGCGCAGTACGCGGATCGGCAGGTTGCGCACGGACCACGCCGTCGATCACCAGGCAGCCGGCCACGGTGCCGAACTTGCTGCGACCGGAACACCTCGCGGACCTCGGCCAGGCCGAGGATCTGCTCCTTGATCTCCGGCGCCAGCATGCCGGTCATCGCGACCCGCACGTCGTCGATGGCCTCGTAGATCACGCTGTAGTAGCGGACCTCGACGTGCTGTTCCTTGATGGCGGCTGCGGGCCGCCGCGTCGGCACGAACGTCGAAGCCGATGATCTGCGCATTCGAGGCCGCCGCCAGCATGACGTCGGACTCGGTGATGCCGCCGACGCCGCTGGCGATGACCTTGACCGTCACCTCGTCGGTGCCGAGCTTGGTCAGCGCCTCGGTGAGCGCCTCGGCCGAGCCCTGCACGTCGGCCTTGACCAGCAGCTGGATGCTCTGCCGGCCCTTCCTCGCCCATCTGCGAGAAGACGTCCTCGAGCTTCTGTCCCGGCCTGCCGCGCCAGCCGCACGTCGCGGAACTTGCCCTGGCGATACAGCGCCACTTCCCTCGCCTTGCGCTCGTTCTCGACGACCAGCAGCTCGTCGCCGGCATTCGGCGGCGCCGACAGACCCAGCACCTGCACGGGCAGCGACGGTCCGACCGACTTGATCGGCGCGCCGCGTCTCGTCGAACAGTGCGCGGATGCGACCGAACTGCTCGCCGGCCAGGATGGTGTCGCCGACCTGCAGCGTGCCGCGCTGGACCAGCACCGTCGCCACGGCGCCGCGGCCCTTCTCGATGCTTGGCCTCGAGCACCACGCCCGCCGCCGGCGCCGTTCAGCCGGCGCCTGCAGTTCCAGCACCTCGGCCTGCAGCAGGATCGCCTCGAGCAGCTTCTCGATGCCTTCGCCCGTGTGCGCCGAGACGTTCACGAAAATCGTGTCGCCGCCCCAGTCCTCCGGCATCACGCCTTCCTGCGACAGCTCCTGACTTGACCCGCTCCGGATTGGCGTCGGGCTTGTCGATCTTGTTGACCGCCACGATGATCGGCACGCCGGCCGCCGCGCGCGTGCTGGATGGCCTCCTTGGTCTGCGGCATGACGCCGTCGTCCGCGGCGACCACCAGGATGACGATGTCCGTGACCTGCGCGCCGCGCGCACGCATGGCGGTGAACGCCGCGTGGCCCGGCGTGTCGAGGAACGTGATGACGCCCTTCGGCGTCTTCACGTGATAGGCGCCGATATGCTGGGTGATGCCGCCGGCCTCGCCGGCGGCGACCTTGGTGCGGCGGATGTAGTCGAGCAGCGACGTCTTGCCGTGGTCGACGTGGCCCATGATCGTGACGACCGGCGGCCGGGCGATCGGCCTCGCCGGTCGAGACTGATGCCGGCCTGCAGCTCTTCCTCGACCTGGTTTTCCTTCAGGGCAATCGGCCGTGTGGCCGAGCTCCTCGACCACCAGCACCGCCGTGTCCTGGTCGATCGGCTGGTTGATGGTCGCCATCACGCCCATGTTCATCATGGTCTTGATGACGTCCGGCGCCTTGACCGCCATCTTCTGCGCCAGCTCGGCGACGGTGATGGTCTCGCCAATGCTGACCTCGCGCTTGACCGGCTGCGTCGGCAGCTGGAATTCCTGGCGCTGGTCGGACTGGACGGTCGCCCGGCGGCCGCCGCCGCGTGTCCGGCCCTTGCGATGCTTGGCCGACAGGCCTCCGGCGATGTGCAGTTCCGTGCGCCCGTATCGGGTCGGCTTGACTTCCTTTTCGGTGCGACGGGCCTTCTCGGCCTTTTCCTCGCGCTCGCGGCGCTCGCGATCCGCCTTCTCGCGCTCTTTCTGCTCGGCTTCGCGGCGGGCTTCTTCCTCGGCGGCCAGCTTGCGACGCTGCTCTTCCTCGGCCTCGCGGCGAGCCTCCTCGTCGTGGCGCTGCTGCTCGCGGCCTGCACCTCGCGCTGCTTGCGCCTCTTCCTCCGCCCGACGCTGCGGCCTCCTCGGCCTCGCGCGCGCGATCGATCTCCTCCTGCGCGGCGCGCGCCTGCTCCTCGAGCACGTCGCGCTTGATGTAGGTCCGCTTGGCCCGCACCTCGACCTGCACGGTACGCGCCTTGCCCATCGCGGCGGCGACCTTGATCTCCGACTGGGCGCGCCGCTTGAGCGTGATGCGCCGCGGTGCCGGGGCACCTTCTTCCTTGCCATGCGCCTTGCGCAGGTGCGTCAGCAACTCGAGCTTGGCGTCCTCGCTGATGATGTCGTTGGGGCCGCCGACCTTGATGCCGGCTTCGTCGAGCTGCGTGAGCAGCTTGTCGACCGGCACCTTAAGGACCTCGGCGAACTGCGTTACGGTGACTTCTGCCATTCCTGCCTACCCCGCGGCCTTCTTCAGGCCTGCTCAGCGTTCTCGAACCAATGGGCGCGGGCCGCCATGATCAGCTTCCCGGCGCGCTCCTCGTCGAGGCCCGGGATGTCTGCGATCTCGTCGACTGCCTGCTCTGCGAGGTCGTCGCGGGTACGCACGCCGCGCGCCGCCAGCTCGTAGGCCAGCTCCGTGTCCATGCCCTCGAGGTCCAGCAGGTCCTGCGCCGGCCCGGACTGTTCGACCTTCTCCTCGCTGGCGATCGCCTGCGTCAGCAGGACGTCGCGGGCGCGGTTGCGAAGCTCCTCGACGATGTCCTCGTCGAACTCCTCGATACCGACCAGCTCGGTGGTCGGCACGTAGGCGATTTCCTCGATCGTGGAGAACCCTTCCTGCACCAGGATCGTCGCGACGTCCTCGTCGACATCCAGCTGCTTCATGAACAGCGCACGCAGCTCGAGCTGCTCGCCCTCGCTCTTTTCCGTGGCAGCCTGCTCGGACATCACGTTCAGGCGCCAGCCCGTCAGCTCGCTGGCGAGCCGGACGTTCTGGCCGCCGCGGCCGATCGCCTGCGACAGCCGATCCTCGGCCACCGCGATGTCCATGGAATGTGCATCCTCGTCGACGACGATGGAGGTCACCTCGGCCGGCTGCATCGCGTTGATGACGAACTGCGCCGGGTTGTCGACCCAAGGAATGATGTCGACCCGCTCGCCGGCGATCTCGTTGGACACCGCCTGCACGCGCGAGCCGCGCATGCCGACGCAGGCGCCGACGGGGTCGATCCGCGGCTCGAGGCTCTTCACGGCGATCTTCGCCCTTGCGCCCGGGTCGCGTGCTGCGCCGAGGATCTGGATCAGGCCCTGGCCGACTTCGGGCACCTCGATCTTGAACAACTCGACCAGGAACTCCGGTGCGGTGCGCGACATGAACAGCTGCGGCCCGCGGATTTCCGTGCGGACCTCGCGCAGCAGCGCCTTGATCCTGTCCTGTGGCCGGACGATCTCGCGCGGAATCATGTGCTCGCGCGGGACGAAACCCTCGGCGTTGCCACCGAGGTCCACGAATACGCCGTTGCGGTCCACTCGCTTGACCGTACCCGAGACCAGCGTCATGGCGCGGTCCTTGTATTCCTCGACGACCTGCGCGCGCTCGGCCTCGCGTACTTTCTGCACGATGACCTGCTTGGCGGTCTGGGCGGCGATGCGCCCGAAGACGACCGATTCCATCGGGACCTCGACGTAGCCGCCCACCTCGGCAGCTGGATCGACATCCACGGCGTCATCGAGCCGGAGCTCGTGCTCGGGCACTTCCAGCTCTGCCGAATCGTCAGCGAAGACCTTCCAGCGCCGGAAGGTCTCGTATTCACCGGTCTTGCGGTCGATCGCGACCCTCACCTCGATATCCTCGCCGTGCTTGCGGCGGGTCGCTGAGGCCAATGCGGCCTCGAGCGCCTCGAAAATGATTTCGCGTGCGACGCCCTTCTCGTTGGACACCGCTTCGACGACTTCAAGGATCTGCCTGTTCATTTCCCGTAATCCCGTCTGTGTGCCGCCATCAGGCGACTAGCCTTGCCTTCTCGACCTGCCCCAGTGGCAGGCGCCAACTGCGCTCATCCACTTCCATGACCAACTCGTCGCCCTCAACGGCTACCAGCTGCCCCTTGAACCTCTTCCTGCCCTCGAGCGGCACCGACAGCTCGACCCGGGCCTCGCTGCCGAGGAAGCGCTCGAAATGAGCCCGCTTCCGCAACGGCCGGTCGAACCCCGGCGACGACACCTCGAGCGCGTAGGCGCGCTCGATCGGGTCCGCAACGTCCAGCACCGCGCTGATCGCACGACTCGCGGCGGCGCAGTCGTCCACGTTGACGTTCTCGCCATCCGTGCGGTCGATGTACACCCGCAGCAGCGCCCGCGCCGACGCAGGACTGAACTCGAGTTCCACGAGTTCATAGCCTGCGGCCTCGATGGCCGGCTCCAAGAGCCGTATCAGCTGTGCCTTCATGGGCCTCCGCGCAACGCGCCCGGCCGTCCGGGCCGCCAACAAAAAATGGGCCCATGGGCCCATTTCTTCATTCTTCTCCGCAGCAGGTAACGACCCCAGGCCGTCACCCCGCCGCCACGAGCCAGCCAGGCGTCGTGGTGGTAACAAAAAGGCCCCGCGAGGGGGGCCTTCTCTCGAAAACCTCGGTTTCGGGGAACCGCCATCGGGCCTCGCTGCCCGAACCGCGGTATGCCAAGCCGCCCCAACCGCGCGGGATTATAGAGCAAAGCACCCCGATTTCTCAATGGCTTGTGTGCAGAGCTCGCCCAGGTCCCCGGGCGTTGTCAGCCGGGCAGGGTCAGGGCGGAGCCGCTGACGATGAGGCCGTCCTCGTCGGCATAGACGTAGTCCCCGGAACGAAAGGTCACGCCCGCGAAGCGCACCGGCACATCGCGATCGCCGTGCCCCCGCTTCTCGCTGCGCCGGGGGTGCGGAGCCAGCGCCATCACCCCCAGGTCGAGTTGCCCCAGCCGAAACGTGTCCCGTGCGCAGCCATTGATCACGACGCCGGACCATCCGTTGGCAACAGCCTTTTCGGCCAGCATGTCCCCCAGCAGGGCGCACTGCAGCGACCCGCCGCCGTCCACGACCAGCACCCGGCCCTCGCCGGGCTGGCCCACCGCCTCCCGGACCCTGGAATTGTCTTCCAGGCACAGGACGGTCGCGATCCGCCCTGAAAAGCGCTTGCGTCCGCCGAAGTGCCTCAGCACCGGCTCGGCCACCTGTACCGCCGGGTTAGCATCGGAGAGGTCCGTGGTGGCCAGTCCTTCATCCTGCTGATTCATCCGACTTGCTCCCAGGCCTGGTTCGAAGCCCAGGCGAATGCTACTGACCGACGCACCGGGTCGCCAGCGCGCGCATCCCGGATTCGATCCTGCCACGATGCTGTGCCAGACGCCCGCCCGGAAAGCACTTAAACTGGCCTCAAAGGGCTACGGGAATGCCGCATGACCGCTGAAGAAAGGACCCATTACCGCACCTGCCACCTTTGCGAGGCCATCTGCGGGATCGAAATTCGCGTCCGCGGAAGTGAAATTCTCTCGATTCGCGGCGATGACGCCGACCCCTTCAGCCGCGGCCACATCTGCCCGAAGGCGGTGGCGATCAAGGACATCCATGAGGATCCCGACCGGCTCAGGCATCCCGTCCGTCGCCTTGGCGACGGCTGGCAGCGGATATCCTGGGACGAGGCCCTGGACGAAGTGGCCAGCCGGCTGGTCGATATCCAGGCAAGGCACGGCAACGGCACGGTCGCGACCTATTTCGGCAACCCCCAGGTTCACAGCTACACCGCCCTGCTCGGCGGCACCCTGTTCGCCCGCAGCTTGCGAACCTATAACAGGTTCACGGCGACCTCCGTCGACCAGTTGCCACACCACTTCGCCGCCTATTTCATGTACGGCCATCAGCTATTGATCCCGGTTGCCGACCTCGACCGAACGCAGTTCCTGCTGGCCATCGGCGCCAATCCCGTCGTCTCCAACGGCAGCCTGATGACGGCCCCCGATGTCGCCAACCGATTGAAGGCGATCCGTCGCCGGGGTGGGCGCGTGGTCGTCATCGACCCACGGCATACGGAGACCGCAAAGCTGGCGGACGAGCACCACTTCATTCGCCCCGGCAGCGACGCACTGTTCCTGCTGGCCCTGTTGAACGTCATTTTCAGCGAAGGACTGGCCAGGCCGGGCAGGCTGCAGTCCGTGGCCAACGGCATGGAACAGATCGAGCGGCTGTGTGCGGACTACCCGCCGGATCGGGTCGCTGGGGTCACCGGGATCGCGGATGAACAGGTCCGGTTGCTCGCCCGTGGATTTGCCGGCGCCGACTCCGCCGTTTGTTACGGTCGCATGGGGGCCTCGACCCAGCGCTATGGCGCGCTGACCCAGTGGTTGATCCAGGTCCTCAATTTCGTCACCGGCAACCTCGACCGTGCCGGCGGCGCCATGTTCACCCGCCCGGCATTCGACGCCATCGGTCTTGCCAGCGGCATGGGGCAGCGCGGTGCGTTTGACAGGCGGCGGACGCGCGTGCGCGGCCTGCCCGAGTTCGGCGGCGAGTTCCCGGTTGCGGCACTCGCCGAGGAAATCCTGGCGCCGGGTACCGGCCAGATCCGCGCGCTGGTCACCTCCGCCGGTAATCCGGTGATCTCCACGCCCGAACGGCCCGCAGCTGGAGAAGGCGCTGGCCAGCCTGGATTTCATGGTCAGCGTCGACTTCTACATCAACGAGACGACTCGCCACGCCGACATCATCCTGCCACCGACATTCGCCCTGGAGCGGGACCACTACGACCTGATCTTCCACGCGCTGGCCATCCGCAACACGGCCAAGTACTCGCTGCCCCTGTTCGATCCGCCGCCGGACACGCGCCAGGACTGGCAGATCTTCCAGGAACTGAAAAGCAGGATCGAGGCCCGCGATCCCGGGCGACGGGGCGGCTGGCGCACGCGGCTGGCCTCGAGCTGGCTGACGCCGCGCCGCAGCCTGGCGCTGGGACTGCGTTTCGGGCCACATGGCCCGCGCTGGAATCCATTTGCCAAGGGCGTCACCTTGAGCCGCCTGGCCCGGCAGCCTCATGGCGTGGATCTCGGGCCGCTCGAGCCCTGCCTGCCGGACCGCCTGGCGTCCCCCGACAAGCGCATCGAGCTGGCGCCGCCGCCCCTGCTGGGCGACATCGACCGACTCGACGCGCTGCTGGCACCGAAACACGCCCCTGCCCCGGACGAGTTGTTGCTGATCGGCCGGCGCGACCTGCGAACCAATAATTCCTGGATGCACAACAGCCGGCGCATGGTGAAGGGACCGCCGCGCTGCACCTTGATGATGAATCCGCAGGATGCCGCGCGGCGCGGGATGACCAACGGTTCGTTGGCCCGGGTCGAGTCGCGCATCGGCCGGGTCGAGATCCAGGTCGAGGTCACCGATGACCTGATGCCCGGGGTCGTCAGCATTCCGCACGGCTGGGGACACCACCGGCCCGGCATTCAACTGAGCGTGGCACGCGAGCATGCCGGGGTCAGCGTCAACGACCTGACCGACGAGACAGCCATCGACACCTTGTGCGGCAATGCGGCCCTGAACGGGGTTCCCGTATCAGTCCAGCCTGCACAGCGTAGCGCCGAAACCGCCCTGGCCTGAGACGCCGGCAAGTGCGACGCCTCAGGCATCCGCCCGCGCCGCGTAGTGGGCGAACGTCGCCCTGGCGCGTGGCCCTTGCCAGCGCCTCGGCGGACGCAGTTGCTTCTCGCCCGGCGTACCGCAGGTCCTGCAGCGGGGACGGAACTCGGTCAGCAATCGTTCCGCGAATCCGCGGCCGGACAGCTGCGGCAGGTCGAGTTCCGCCCAGCGCCGGCAGCGCGGGCAGTAGCAGGCCAACTGGTAACCGTGCCGGGAGAGGTCCGACAGGGTCGCGAGCCGAATCGGGTTGACGTTTTCCATGTGCGCAGTCTGCGCACGGGGGTGGCTCAGGGCGTGAGCCACCCTGCCCCGGGTCGAAACGGGGGCCGGAGCGGAACCGCTCCGGCCCGTTCAGCCGCTCAACGGAACTGCAATGTCGCCGTCACCGCACCGTGATCCGACGGCCACAGGCCGCGTCCGTGCGGATTGGTCTTGAAGTTGACCGTCTCGCCGAGCACACGCGCATCCTTGACCTTCCACGGCACGTCCGAACTCCAGATCAGGTCGATCCGCTCAGAGACCTGGGAGTTGTGGTTCAACAGGTCGGCCGCCTGGCAACAGCTCAGGCCCGATACATTACCGGGTCTCAGTAGCCACGCATCCTGCATAGCCGAGGAGAATGCCGCGTACGGCGTCGGCGCGACCGGCGGAAACCTCGGATCGAGCGGCGGCACATCGACAAAGGCGGGATCGTTCGGCGATGAATTCATGTCGCCCACCACGATCGCCGGCATCTCCAGTCCGTCCGTCAGGGCGCTGACCACCTGGAGCAGTTCGAGTCCCTGCAAGGCCTGGATGAAGGGAGCAGGTTCCCGGGTTTCGAGATGGGTATTCACGAACAGATACGGCCGGCCATTCACCAGTGCCGTCGCCGCCACGTAGCCTCGCTCAATGTTGACATCCAGCGGCGGGCCGAGCGGTATCACGACGCTGAAATTGCAGCCGTCCATCGAAGGCCTCGGGCAGCTCGCCGCAACCACCTCCGGCGGGAGCGGCTGCGCCCACACATCCTTCCTGGCCAGGATCACATCCCGGTCGACGACGTGGATCAGCACCCCTACGGTGGGTGAAAGGAACAGCGGAAGCTCGACGTCCAGGTTCTTGACCTGGGCTACGACGCGGTAGCTGTCGCCGAGCGCGGCCATGGTGCCCTGGAGATGATCGTTCATGGCACCCGCAATCAAAGGACTACTGCAGCCGCCACCCCCGGTGATGTCCTGGCACTCGAAACTGAATACTTCCTGCATGCCAACGAGATGCGGGCGGCGATCTGAAATCTCTGCGGCCAGCGCCACGAACCGTTCGGTCGGCTTGTTGGCTGACGCCTGCTGCAGGGCCTCAACCACGCGCGCAAAAAAGACCTCGGTCGGGATGCCCGGCTCCACCAGTGGCGCGATGTCGGCGCCGAGGTACTGGTTCTGCGTCATGACCGTGATGTCGGCCGCGGAACTGGCTGCGGCGACGGCAAGGCCTGCTGCCGCCAACGACGTGACGATCCATGCCTTCATGATGATCCCCTTCTGTTTTTCTCTATCGAGAAGCTCACGACTTCCCTCTCGCAGACAACACATTGCGCCACTGCGCTACGCGGCGCAATCAGGCACGACCCGACGTCGCGCCGGTTTTACATAACGATTACCAGTTCTTCTTCCCGCTCTTGACGGTCACCTCGCCGTTGCCAGTCGCGACCTGGTGGCAGTTCAGGCAGCTGCCGTTGTACTTGGTGACGAAGTCGCTCTTGCTGCCGGAGGCGTAGTGCATGCTGTGGGCAACGTTGGACATCGGGTCCATGCCGCCCTTTTCACTGTGGCAGGTCTTGCAGTCGTTCGGGATCACCGCGACCTTGGCGTCGATGTTGCGGTGCTTCAGCGCCTCGAGCATGGTCTTCAGCAACAGCGCGCCCTTGTGGCAGGACACGCAGCCCTCCGGATACGGGTCCGGGCTCGTGATGCCGGGCAGCTCAGGCACGTCCGTCTCGGCGCCGTTCGCGGCGCCTGCCGGAGCCAGTTGCATGGATGCCAGCATTGCGGCCATGCCGATCGCGGTTGCGAAGCGCTTGTTCATGAGGTGCTCCTTGTCTGCATGTCAACGGATCCGGGGCCACTCCCCGAGCGGGTACTGCCACGTCCACGCCAGAGCGTGCCGAACAGCAGGTCGCCGATCGGATAGGTGATGTTGAAGTTGTAATGCGCCATCAGCCGCGGGTCGTGGTGCAACTGATGCAGCCGCCGCAGCTTGCCCACGACCGGCAGATGCCCCAGGGCACTGCTCTCTGGAAGGTGGTAGATCAGGTGCAGGGCTTCGTAGTTCAGGAAATAGGCCACCGCCGTTGCGATGAACAACCAGGCGACGTTGGGACTGGCCAGCCAGCCCAGTAGCAGTCCGACCGGCAGTGCAAAGCACAACAGGAAGAAGCTGATCATCACCACCGGGAACAGCACGACCTTGAGGTCGGGCACACCCTCGAGCGCCATGCAGTCGCTGGTGAAGAACCGGTGATGCTGCCCGGCGTGCCGTTCGTAGACCAGCTTGAGACCTCGGCGCGGATGATGCATCGGACCGCGGTGACCGAAGTATTCCGACAGGTTCGCGTAAAGGAAGGTCAGCGGGACGGTGAGCCACTCCAGCGCCTGCACGTCGTGCAGCGCAACGACCGCATAGGCGATGACCGACAAGCCGATCCCGAAGGTGAAGCACGCGTGCGCGATGCCCCGATAGTGCGGGCCGATGTGTCCAGCCCGGAACTCCCGGCGAAAAGCCGCAACAGCAACTAGGGAAGCGTTCATTGACGATGCTCCCAAGAACAAGGTTCGCTCATATTGCACCGCAATATCCATGTGGATTTACACAAGCGCGTTACGCTCCTAAGGTACCCGAACGGCGGAAGCGGGATTGTTCCACCCGGCGCGCACCAAGCATTGCGGCCGGCCCGGGTCCGACCTGTTGGCAACGCCAGGCACTTAATGTCTCGTAGTCAATACAAACTGCTGCTGCTGGGACTCTTCGCGGTCCTGTGGATCGCGCTGGCGATCTCACCGACCGACCGATCCGACTGGCTGCTGGAGAACGCACTCGCGGTGGCGGGAGTCGCGATCCTGATTGCAACCCGCAACCTGCTGCCCCTGTCGCGGATTTCCTACACGACGATCTTTATCTTCCTGTGCCTGCACACCGTCGGCGCGCACTACACCTACGCCGAGGTACCCTACGACCAGGCGTTTTCGAGCCTGACTGGTCATTCGCTCAACGAGACGATGGGCTGGGAGCGCAACCATTTCGATCGCTTCGTGCACTTCTTCTACGGGCTGTTGCTGGCCTATCCGATCCGCGAAATGTTCCTGCGTGTCGCGCAGGTTCGTGGGTTCTGGGGGTACTTCCTGCCGCTCGACCTGACCATGTCGACTTCGATGCTCTTCGAACTGATTGAATGGGGCGCTGCGGTGGGATTCGGCGGCGAGCTTGGCGTGGCTTACCTGGGCACCCAGGGCGATGTCTGGGACGCACAGAAAGACATGGCGCTGGCCAGCCTCGGGGCACTGGCCTGCATGTGCGTCACCGCAATCGTGAACATGTCGATGCAGCGCGACTTCACCCGGGAATGGATCGACAGCCTCCGGGTCAAGGACCCCAGGCCGCTCGGCGAGGAAGCCATCCGCCGAATGCGGCAGTCCGGGCCTTAGCTGCCGCCTGCCCCCGCCTGGGTCACCAGGTATACCGCGAACGTCCCCAGCCAATGGCCGCCTTCGTAGTGCTCGCCGGTCACGGCCGGCAGGGCCTCGTCGCCATGCTCTCGGGACGCGTTCAGCAGCGAGTCCCTTCTCGGGTCTCCCGCCGGCAGGCCCAGCGCGATGCCACGCAGCATCCAGGCCCGGCTCAGGTTCAGGCCATCCAGATGAGCCAGTTTCGGGTCTGCGCGATCCGTGACCTCCGCGGGCTTCAACCAGGCCGTGCTGCCGTCCCGCGGCAGCGTCGGCATGAAATCCTGCAGCCAGATTGCAAAGTCCGTCGGCTTCAGTACCCGCCGCATCAAGTCCGCCTCCGCCAGGCACGGCGACAGGAAGTCTTCGCCCGACGGCTCATAGGCCAGCGGACAGTTGATGTCGACCAGATAAAATTCTCGGGCCTTGGCATCGATCAGCGCACGCATCGCCTCGTTGCCCGACGTCATGGCCCAGTCATGAATCAGGCCGAACGCAAACGCCGTCTGCGAGTGTTCGCCGATGCGGATCGGGTAGCGGAGTTTCGGCAGCCAGGTGGCCACGCTCTGCGCCGCCACCTGCTCCAGCGGCTCGATTGCAGCTGACCAGGCCCTGGCATCCGGGTCGTCCCAGCTCCGCAGTTCCGCGGCCAACTGCAACAGCCAGGCCAACCCGTAGGGCCGCTCGTAGGACGCGCGGCCGGGCCCGCGCAGGTAGTTCACCTCGCCCGCGATATTCTGCGGCGTCAGGCTTTGCCCCAGGGCGGTACGGGCAGCGGGTGAAAAGTCCGCGTCCGGGTACAAATGCGCCAGGCGTGCCAGCAACCAGTGGCCATGCACCGACGAATGCCAGTCGAAGCAGCCATAGAACGCCGGCGTCAGCACGCGGGGCGGCTGGGCATCCGCGTCGCCCTGCATCACGTGCGAGATCTTGTTCGGGTACTCCGTGTGAACGCACTTCAGCGCCAGCTGCGCGAAGCGTGCTGCAGACTCAGCCTTGAAGTCCCCGGCATCTTGCATGGCTTGCGGCTCCGCTTGGGCCGGTCCGGACACCACCAGGAAAACGGCGGCGGCCAGGGCCGACAAGACGAATGAATGAAATCGACCCACCTTTCCACCTCCGCGCGCGTCGCTTCCGCGATGTCGGGATCGATTTTCAGCGGACTCTGCCGCCTTCATCCGGGGCCTGACAGCCCGCGCCAAAGGTACATCAGGCCCACCACGATGAACACGCCATAGAACGTGACCAGTACCGCGTAGACCAGTCCCTTTGCCGTCTTGAGAATGTTGTTCAACATGATCGAGCCCTCGCCAGTCCAGCCCCCGCATCGTCCCCAAACCTGCGACTTGACGCAAGTCCGTCGTTGGGCCCCTCGCGCCGGCCGCCACAATTGCAGAACTGCGGGGCGAACCGTTGGCTTATGGGACCACCTCGGCTAGCCTTGGTGGCCTGACGGATCAACCTGGAGCCCGGCGCCATGCATGGCTTTCGAATAGCCGTTTTCGCGGCAGCGGCCGGTCTGGCCCTCGAGGCCGAGGCCGGCGTCTACATCGAGACGCAGGAATCCATGGAGCCCGCGACCGAGCAGGCGCCGGTTCATCGAATGTACATCCAGGACGGTGCCGCAAGATTCGAGCATACCCACCGCGACAATCCGGCCAAGTTCGTCATCTTCAGGGACGATCAACTCTACGTAGTCGAGCCATCCAGGAAGCGCTATACGGTACTCGACCACGAATCGGCCCGCGCCATCGGCGGCGCCGTGGACTCTGCGAAGGACCAGATGCGCAAGGAACTGGCCAAGCTGAAGCCCGAGCAGCGGGCCATGGTGGATCAGATGATGGGCGACAAGGCGGCTTCCATGCTGGCCGAATCGGGGCCCAAGGCTGTCATCGCCGCCCGCGAGACCGGGCAAGCTGACGAGATCAACGGTGTCGCCTGCCGGAACTTCGAGATCACCCGTGACGGCCTGCGCAGCGAGGAACTCTGCGTAGCGCCGTTTTCAAGCGTGCCCGGGAAGGAAGACTTCCTCGACCTGGCACGGCGGATGCAATCCCTGCTTCAGGACCTGACCGAGGCACTGGCCCAGGCTGGAGGCAGTGTCGAGGACCTCGCGCTCATGGACAGGGTGCAGGGTTTTCCGGTTCGAATCCGGCGCTATGACGACAGCCAGGCCCTCCAGAATGAAGTCGTCCTGAAGACCTGGCGGGAAGAAGCCTTCCCCGCAGCCACATTCGAAGTTCCCGCCGACTACACCAGGCGGGACCTCAAGAGCGAGCTTGCGCGCAAATGAAGCCAGGTACCGCTGCCCTAGGCGGCCTGGTCCTGCCCATGCTGCTTGCCTGGACCGCCCTCGCCGGCGACTCCGGGGCACGGCCACTCAAGGAACTCCCCTATACGCCGGGGCTCGATCCGTCCGCCATGGACCGCTCGGCGGACCCCTGCGACGACTTCTACCAGTACGCCTGCGGTGGCTGGATCGCGAATAACCCGATACCGCCCGACCGCGCCAGCTGGAACGTCTACTCCAAGCTGGCCAACGACAACCTCCAGTACCTCTGGGGCATCCTGCAGGCAGCCTCCGACCCGACGGCCGATCGCGATCCGGTCCAGCGCCAGATAGGCGACTACTTCGCGGCCTGCATGGACATCGACGCGATCGATGCCCGCGGCAGCAAGCCTTTGGCACCGATCCTGACGCAAATCTCCGCACTCAAATCGCGCGACCAACTCGCGCCCCTGGTGGCGCGCCTGCACGGCGAAATGAGCAACGACGACCTGCTGTTCGGCTATACCGCCTTGCCGGACTTCGAGCATACCGAGACCATGATCGGGACTTTCTTCTCCGGTGGAACCGGCTTGCCGGAGCGCGATTACTATCTGTCTGACGAGCCGGAGATGCGCGAGGCGCGGCAGCGATACGAGCAGCACATCGCCGCCATGCTGGCGCTGATTGGCGAATCGCAGCGAAGCGCCCGGCAGTCGGCCCGCAGGATCCTGGAGTTCGAGACGCGCCTCGCAACGGCACAACTTTCTGCAACCGACCGGCAGGACCTGACGCAACTCAACCATCCGATGGACGGCAAGGCGCTGCAGGCGACTGCCCCGGGCTTCGACTGGCTGACCTATCTCCGCCTGCGCTCCCCGGCCACGCTCGAGCGGGTGAACGTCACCGAGCCGGCGTACGTGGCGGAAATCGGTCGCCTCCTGCGCCAGACTCCACTCGCGCACCTGAAGGCCTATCTCCGCTGGAGCTATCTGCGCAGTCACGCGGGGATGCTGGCCAGGCCGATCGCGGATGAAGCCTTCGCATTCAACTCCGGTTACCTGCATGGCGTCCGGGAGCAGCCCCCACGCTGGCGCACCTGCGTGACGATGGCCGATGAGGATCTGGGCGAGGCGCTCGGCCGCGAATTCGTTACGCGCACGTTCACGCCCGCAACCCGCCAGCAGTCGATCGCGATGATCGAGAGTATCGAGTCGGTCATGCGGCAACGGATCGAACAGGCGGACTGGATGAGCCGGCCCACGAAGGACCAGGCGCTGGCCAAGCTGGCCGGCATTCGCAACAAGATCGGGCATCCGGAAACGTGGCGCGACTACAGTTCGGTCAAGATCGATCGGGAAGATTACTTTGGCAACCGCGTCGCGGCCGCCGCCTTCGAGGAAGCGCGCCAGATGGGCATGACCGGCCAACCCGTCGATCCGGACGAGTGGTTCATGACGCCGCAAACGGTCAACGCGTTCTACGATCCGCAGCGCAACGAAATGAACTTTCCCGCGGGCGTATTGCAGCCGCCGCTGTTCGACATGCGCATCGACGCGGCCCCACGCTGGGGCAACACGGGCGAGACCATGGGCCACGAACTGGTTCACGCCTTCGACGACACGGGGCGTCACTTCGACGCCGACGGCAACCTGGTCGACTGGTGGACCCCGGAGGATGCGGCCGAGTTCGAAAGACGCACCCAGTGCCTGGTCGACCAGTACGGCAGCTACACCGTGATCGACGACGTCAAGCTGAACAGCCGGTTGACCCTGGGTGAGGACATCGCCGACCTGGTCGGGACCACGCTGGCCTATGTGGGCTGGAAGCTTGCCACCGAAGGCGAGCCTCTCGAGCCGCGGGACGGACTCAGCCCGGAGCGGCGTTTTTTCGTCGGCAATGCGCAATGGGCCTGCGGCGCGGTGACGGATGAACATGCACGGGTCAAGGCCAGGACCAGCATCTACGCCCCCCTCCGCTACCGGATCAACGGCGTCTTCGTGAACATGCCGGAATTCGCCCGCGCCTTCCAGTGCACGCAGGGCGATGCCCTCTACAAGCCGGAAGGCGAGGTCTGCAAGATCTGGTAGCCAACGGCGACTCGGCGCCAATCCGGGACCGGATCCGGTTTTGCGCTGCGGCAGTTACCTTCGTATAGGCCCCGGAGCCCCCGCCCGGTGCTACGATGTACGCGACAGGACCGGCGCGCCGCTACGCGGTGCCGGGGTCATAAAAGTGACGCGCCCACGCCGCCACGGCGGCGAGCGCTAAGGAAGGAGTGCTATGACGTCCGATAACGTGCTCGAGACACTCAAGGCTCACCCGTTCGCGACCGAACTCGAGCCGTCGCACGTCACCCGCCTGGCGTCCATGGGCAAATTGGCCCAATTCGGCCCCGATCACGTCATCTTCAAGGAAGGTGAACTGACGGACAGGTTCTACCTGATCGTCTCCGGGACCGTCGCGCTGGAAATGATCCTTCCGGAGATGAACCGCGCGCGCAGCGTGTTGAGGGTCCAGCGACTTGGACCAGGTGACGGCCTCGGCTGGTCCGCCGCGCTGGTGGGTCGCGGCAAGCACTTCCAGGCCCGCGCCCTTGATGACGTCGAAGCCCTGGTGTTCGAGGGGGCTGAGGTCCTCGAGGCCTGTCGCCAGGACGCCGGATTCGGCTTCGCGTTCATGGTTCGACTGCTGGACGTCGTCTCCAAGCGCCTGCAGGCCACCCGCGTCCAGTTGGTCGACATGCACTCGCCGGTGGCCCGGCAAGCGGGCATTTGAGCCGACTCGAACCCAGCAAGATCCGGATCGGGCGGCGATACCGCCCGGGCAGGCTCGACAGTCCCTATGACGCCCTGGTCATCGGCTCGGGAATCGGCGGGCTGACGACCGCCGCCCTGCTCGCCGAGTCCGGAAAGAAAGTCGCGGTCCTCGAACAGCACTACACCGCGGGTGGCTACACCCACAGCTATGACCGGGGCGACTACGACTGGGACGTCGGCGTCCACTACATCGGCGACATGGGGCGCCCGACCGACGCTCGCAGGCTGCTGGACTTCCTGACGGAAGGCGCCGTCGACTGGGCGCCCATGGACATTCGTTACGACCGGTACTTCGTTGGCGATGAGACCTTCGATGCCGTCGCAGGCAAGGACGCGTTCCGGGACAATCTCGTCAGCCGCTTTCCGGCCGAGGCGGAGGCCATCGGCCGGTACCTGGAGATGCTCGGCGAAGTCGGCCGGGCGATGAAGTTCCTCACGCTTCGCAAACTGTTGCCGCCCGCGCTGGCACGCGCACTCTGGCCACTGCTGCGAAGGCGCTTGCCGAACTACCTGTATCGGACGACCGGCGAAGTCCTCGGCGGGCTCACCCGAAACCAGGACCTCGTGGCGGTCCTGACGGGCCAATGGGGCGATTACGGCCTGCCGCCGGGGCGGTCCGCCTTCCTGATGCACGCGCTCGTCGCGCGGCATTACCTGCACGGCGGCTATTACCCCATCGGTGGCAGCTGGCGGATTGCCGAGAGCATCCTGCCGCGGATCAGGCGACACGGCGGCGAAGTCTTCACTTATGCACGCGTGCGACAGATCCTCGTCGAGGCCGGCCGCGTGGCCGGCGTGCTCATGGACGACGGCACGCGCATCGACTGCCCGCAGGTGATCTCGGATGCGGGTGCCCTGAATACGTTCCAGCGCTTGCTCGGCGAGCCACACGCCCAGCGCACCGGATTCGATCCGGCGGCAAAGAGCGTGGCGCCCAGCATCGGCCATCTGGGCATGTACATCGGCCTCGAGCAGACCGCCGAGCAGTTGGGGCTGCCGAAAACCAACTACTGGGTCTTTCCGGACAACGACTCGGACCGGGCCGTCGCCCGGTTCCTTGCAGATGCCGAGGCGCCGTTTCCGGTGGTGTTCATTTCCTTTCCCTCAGCCAAGGACCCCGACTTCCAGCGACGCCACCCCGGCAAGGCCACGATAGAAATCGTGGCGCCCGCACCCTACGAGTGGTTCGAGAAGTGGCGCGGCACGACCTGGGGCCAGCGCGGCGACGACTACGACGCCTTCAAGGAACGCCTGGCCACGAGGATGCTTGCCGTTCTCTACGAGCGCCTGCCGCAACTGCGGGGCCGGGTCGACTACTACGAGGTGTCGACGCCGCTCTCGACCGAATGGTTCTGCGCCTACGACCGCGGCGAATTGTATGGGCTGGACCACACGCCCGATCGCTTCCAGGCCGACGACCTCGGCCCCCGGACCCGGCTGCCCGGCTTATGGCTGACCGGGCAGGACACCATGTCCTGTGGCGTGGTCGGGGCCATGATGGGCGGTGTCGTGACCTTCGCGTCGATTACCGGCTTCCTTCGCGGGCGGAAAGTTCTCCAGCGCGCCTTCGCGGGCTGGCCGGGGCCGGAGACGACATGAACGCGGTGAGGTCATCGCACGCATAGGCCACCGGGCCCGCCAAACCGCTGCGTCAACGCCGAACCTGGCGGCGATCCAGGATCCGCGCGGCGATAGCCAGGCCAAGCGCCAGAAGCAGGCTCAATTTTCCCGGACTGGCGTCCAGCAGGAACTGGCCGACGAGTCGCAGCGGCTCGGATTGCACATGGCCGTCCAGTCGGCATCCCACCCGGCTCAATGACCAATGCGGCCACGCGTGGCGGTTCAACCACCAGACGGCAGCCCCGAAATACCACGCGCCACCCACGCTCAGGAACGCAACGGCTGCGGCGGAAAACGTCGCCGCGAGCCGATCTCCAAAGCCGCCGCCCCGGCGCGTGTGCCGTCGCGGCTCACGATGACCCTCGTCGCGCATGTCCTGGCGTCACCCCAAAAGATCTGCTCGCACAAATCTACAGGATGCCGCCACGAATCCACGCAAATTCTGATTCGCCCTGGCCCTGCCATGGCTGCCGAGCGGCAGTTCCGGCCCCGCGGCACCGATTTTCGTCGCCTGAAAGTACTCGGGTTCCGACGGCTGCGGGGCCCGCCTTGTTGCTGCGTTACACTGGCCGCAGATCGGATAGAGACGTCCGCGTTGAGCAACCTTCCCCTGGCCAATCGAGCGCAAACTCAAGGTCCGGAAAAACCGGCCCAACCTGGCGTTCCCGCATCGGCAACGCGTGGCCAGATCCTGCTGCTGACGCCGGAAGGTCGGATCCTGCTGGTCGGCGTGTCGCTGACCCTGCTGGCGCTTGGCGCTTTTGCGGCCGGCTGGGTGCTCTATCCCGATCAGGCCCTGATCTACGGTGCGATGACCGGGCTCAACCTTACGATCGGCCGGGCCGCCGGCATGTCGTTCGGTTACGCAAGCGGGCTCCATCACTCGCAGGTCGTGCCGCTGAACATGGTCATCGAGACGATCCAGGTGCTGGTCGTCTATCCGTTGTTTGCCCTGACCTGGACGCACCTGATCGATACGCCCCGATGGAACACGATGATGGGCCACATGCAGCAGTCCGCCGAAGCGCACCGGGACACCATCCAGCGTTTCGGCATTCTCGGCCTGTTCGTCTTCGTCTTTACACCGTTCTGGATGACCGGCCCGGTCGTCGGGGCCATCATCGGCTTCCTGATCGGCCTCCGTGCCCGGACAAACCTGGCCGTGGTGCTGGCCTCCACCTGGGTGGCGATCGCCGTCTGGGCGCTGCTGCTCAACGAACTCAGCCGCTGGGCCTCGGCCTATAACCGATACGCTTCCTTCGCCCTCGTGCTGGCGCTGGTCCTGCTGGCGCTGGCCGGCCGACTGATCAAGCGGCTGCCTCACCGGTCGGCCAAAAGGTCCTGACCAGCGGCCAGGCGGCGCCCGGCCCCCACCGGAGTTTCATTTACCCGGTTGGTAGCCCTTCACATCCATTTGCCACAGCAGGAATGCGTAGACATCTGCGGTTTCGCTGAGCGCCTGCGAAACTGTCGAACCAATCCCATGGCCCGCCTGGTCGTCCAGGCGCAGCAGGACGGGACGACCACTGGCACTGGCCTTCTGGAAGCGTGCCGCGGTCTTCAGGCTGTGCCAGATGTCAACGCGCGGGTCGTTGATGCCATGAACGAAGACTACGGCCGGGTACTTCACGCCGTCCTGGATGTTCGAATAGGTGCTCATCGCCAGCAGGCTCTTGAACCCCTGCGGATCAGCCACGGTGCCAAACTCGGAAATGTTGGTGACGCCGTTGGCGCTGAACTCAGCGCGAAGGGTATCCGTCATGCCCACCTGGATCACGCCGACGCGGAACAGATCCGGCCGCTCGGTGATCGCCCTGCCCGCGAAGATGCCGCCGGCACTGCCGCCTCGAACTGCCAGCTTGTCGGCCGCCGTGTAGCCCTTCGCCACCAGGTATTCGGCACAGGCAATGCCGTCCTTCCAGGTGTTCGGCTTGTTGGCACCTGTGCCGGCATCTCGCCAGGCGCTGCCCAGTTCCCCGCCGCCACGGACGCCCGCGATCGCCAGCACGGCATCCTGCTCCAGCCAGACGTACAGGCTCGTGCTGAAGGTCGGATCCGTACTGATCCCATAACTGCCGTAGCCATAAACGACCGTCGGCCTTTGGCCGTCACGGGCCAGCCCCTTGCGGGAAAGGATCGTCAACGGAATCTTCACGCCATCGTGGCTGGGCACCATGACCCGCTCGACCACGACGTCCGCCAGGGAGCGGATGCTGCCGGCTCGGCGAGGCCAGTGTCGTGGGACTTGCCCGTCCCGGCATCCCAGACGAGCACGCTCGGAGCGTCGACCCACGATGTCGCGTACACGATCGCGCCGGAACGCAACTGGGCCCGGTCCCCATAGAGATGCGCGGTGCCTTCTATAGGCAACTTGACCGGCGCCAGCGCCAGGCTTTCGTAGGGGGCACGGACAAGTTCGGTACCGAAGGGGTTGCGAAGCTGGAAGTAGATGGCGTCTCCACCGAGAAAAAACCCCGCAATGACCCCGGCCTGCTCCGGTACGACACTGACGGCCTTGCCGAGGACAGGTTCACGCAGGTCGAGGCGCGCTATCCGGAATCGCGGTGCTGCCGCGTGCGTATACAGGTACAGGTCGTTGCCGCGTAGCGCCACGTCCGCGATTTCATCGGACTTACTCGCGATCCGGATCCAGCGGGCGTTGTCGCTGCCAAACTCCGCCAGCGGCAGGACAAACAAATTATCGTCACGCTCGGTCGTGTCGTTAGCGATTGCGACGACAAATGGGCTGCCCGGCTGAAAAAGCAGAGACGCGTTGTCCAACCGGCGGAGTTTCATCTCCGGCAGCAGGGCCGCGCTGAATACAGGCTTTGCACTCGATGCGGGCTTGCCCAACTGAAGGGCATACACGACGGAATCCAGGTAGCGCTCCGTGTCCGGCATCCCGGGGGCGAGTTCCTTCCATCGGTTGAAGACGATGGTCTTGCTGTCCGGCGTCCACGAAACGCCACCCTCCGGTACACGCGGGATCGGCTCGCCGACCTCCTCGCCGGTGGCCACGTCCATGATGTGCAGCGATGCGTCCTCCGAGCCACCCGCCGACACGCCGTAGGCCAGGTAGCGGCCATCCCAGGAGGGCACGAAGTAATTCACGGCATGGGGCACACCTGTCTTTGCCTGCAGCACCTCCGGATCGACCAGCAGTCGCTCGCTGCCCCCGAACCCGTCCCGCAGGTAGACCTTGAAGACATTCTGGCCGATGCCGCGCTTCAGGTAGAAAAGGCGTTCGCCTGGGCATTCGATGATCCCGGCCACCGTGGCCGCACGCTTACCCTGGAGATCAACGAGCCGCTTGAGCAGGTCCTCGCGGCCTGGAATGGCGTCGAGTGTCAGCTCTTGCGTGTTCGCTCTGTGCCTTCATCCAGCCCGCCACCTCTGGATCCGCAACGTTCTCGAAGTAGCGGTACGGGTCGGTCACCTTGGTGCCGAAATGCGTCTCGACGACGGGTTTTTCGGCAATTGAGGGAGCCTCTGCCGAAACCAATGCAGCGACGAACAAGAGACCGGTAGCCAGTGCGGGCAGGCGGGTGCGAAACGTCATTTGATTCTCCTGCCAGGACG
This sequence comes from uncultured Gammaproteobacteria bacterium, assembly GCA_963695465.1. Lineage (GTDB taxonomy): Bacteria > Pseudomonadota > Gammaproteobacteria > Steroidobacterales > Steroidobacteraceae > SG8-30. The sequence goes on along the minus strand of CAVOGM010000011.1, from coordinate 183,312 downwards.
CCCCGCGGTTATGCTGCGGCGCGTCATTCATGGTCCGTATTTTAGGCAGGCATCCGGCCTACTCCGCAGCAGCACTTTCCTAAACGGAAGCCGCCATCAATGGTCTAAGTAATTGGAGGGGGGGGGGTTGCGATAGCCAGAAGGATGAGGTGCATGCGGCATATCAATCCCAGGAGCTGGGACGACGTCACAGGCCCGATGCTGCGGGCCGAAGGACTGGGTGGCCTGTTGGCGTTGCTGTTCCTGCTGCTGGTTGTAATCGAGCTTTTCTGGGCCAGCTGACGCGCCGGGACGAGCCGGATGAGCGACGCGGCTCGTTCGCGAAGTAGAATCGATGGCCTGCTGCGTAGCCACGCAGGTGGCGGTTGCGTCACGATCAAGCCCAGGAGATGCACGATGCGCTGGATTGCCCTGTTCCTCTGCCTTTCTATTGCCCTGCCCGCCCATGCGGGGGTTCAGCAGGAATGGACGGGCCGAACGTTGCGCGACCTGTTCGCGGCGAAGGAAAGGATTGAACAAAGCCAGCAGGAGACAGGGGACGTCGCAAAGCTAGGCATCCTGATCGGCTACAGCGCGGCATGGTCAGAAGCCCTGGCCGTAAACGGGCTGGTCTGCTTTCCCGAGTCCGCCAGGATGGACGATGCCATCGCCGCTCTCTCCAAGTATGTCGGCGACCATCCGGACCAGTGGACGGAACCGGCACTGGTCATCGTGGGTCGGGCGTGGACCGAAGCCTACCCCTGCAAGCGGAAATAGCTGTCAGTCTCTGGCAGCATGCTTCCCGTCGCTTGCCAGCTTCGCCCGACCTGCCACTGCCCTGGAAGTGGCTTGAGTTTCGGACTGTGCCCTTCTCCATAGCAAAACGCGATGCCGTTCACCGGGCTGGGACAGACCCCCTGCCGTCCACGATCCGGCTGTGCAAACATGGGGCATGCAGAACGCGCCGCCCGCCGCGGGTGCCCGCCCCTCCCTGGTCCAGCGCATCGCGCAGGCCCTTCTGCGGTGGTTCGGTTGGCGCAGCGTCCTGGTCGGGCCGCCCGCGCCCAAGGGCATCATCGTCGTCTATCCGCACACCTCGAACTGGGACTTCATCATCGGGATCCTTTACAAGATAAGCGTCGGCATTCCGGCGCGCTGGATGGGCAAGGACACCTTGTTCCGCTGGCCCGTCCGCCGACTGATGATCGGTCTCGGCGGAATTCCCATCAATCGTCGCGAACGGACCGGGTTCGTCGATGTCCTGCTGGCGGAGTTTGCCCGGTGCGACTGGATGTGGCTTGCGGTCGCCCCGGAGGGCACGCGGTCCGCGACCGATCACTGGAAGTCGGGGTTCTACCGGATCGCGGTGGCTGGAAACCTGCCTGTCGGACTCGGGTATATCGACTACGCGACGCGTACGGTGGGCATCGACACCTACCTGACGATGTGCGGCGACCCCGAACAGGACTTCGCCCGAATACGAGCCTTTTACGCCGACAAGCACGGCCGGTTCCCGGACAAGGCCGGGGACATTCGCTTGAAGTCGTAGGCATGGCGACGGCCAGCCGTCGCGGTCGTCACTAGCCATGTAGCGGATAGAACAGCAGCGCCAGCAGGCCGAGCCCCGCGTACATGCCAATCTCCAGGGTCTCGGATAGCGGCTGAATGCGCTGCACCGCTCCCCAGATGTGCACGACGATCATGAACCCGGCGACGGCCAGCAAGACCTGGAAAGTGAAGACCAGGCCCTCGCCCGTCAACCCGGCCCGCAGCATCAGCAATTCGACGATGACGATGAAGGCGCCGAGGCACCGCCCGAAATAGATGGCCAGGTGCGTGTGCTCAGGAATGCGCCAGCCGAACCAGCGGGCCCAGGTCAGCGGCGCCAGGAAGATCGGCAGTGCGAATGCCGCCGACGTGATCACCGCCAAGGAGATCAAGAAGCCCTGCGCGTGAGCACTCCAGAGTCCGAGCACGACCTTCTCCCTGTACCGGGACCGGGCAAGGCAGCCTGGACGCTGCTACCCGCCAAACTCCATGTCGACGAGGGCCCCGCCTAGGCGGGGCCCCCTTTCATCGCCCAGGATACAGACAGCGTATCAGGGCCCTTTCGACACTACGTTCCAGATGTAGTCGGAATGCGAGCCGCAAATCCCATTAAATGCATCAGCGAGCGGATCATCCTTCATCGCCTGGCCGATGGCCGCGCGCGCCTCCAGGAGCGCCGCATTGTCGATCGCGGTGAACGTCGCGAGGCGACGGTACTTGCCGCCGATGATGTGCTCGAGCCAGCCCCATGAGGTGATCTCGCCGTCCGCGACCATCTTGTCGTACGTGGGCGCGAAGACCCGCGTCATGAGCGCATCCGCCTGCTCTTCACGACTGCTGTCGCAAATGTAGTAGACGGAAAAACCGGCGTCTCCGCGCGTGTTTCCCACGTTACCGACAACCGATCGCCAGATGTAGTCCTCGTGCGAACTGCAGGCCTGCCCAAACTGCTTGTTGGCTTTCTCCCAGTCCTTCCCGGTCGTGCGCTTGTCGAGCTCGTCCGCAGCGGCATACAGCGCCTTCAGGCTGGGAGCCGTGTGGAAACCGATCCGCGCCCAGTCGCCGCCAGTCCGGTGCGCCATCCAGGCCCAACCGTCGATCGTGCCGTCCTTGACGGCCCCGTCGTAGGCTCCCTTGAACTGTTCCATGGCCTCGTCCGCCTGCTTGCCGGCACTGCAGCGCATATACGAGGCGTAGACGTAGGTTTCCTTGCTCTCGTCGGCAGCCGTCGCGGTCATCGCGGTGAGCGACAACGTACAGGCTGTCACGGCGACCAGCGCCGCAATTCTTGTTCTCATCGTGTATCCCCCAAGTGCCGGGCATTAGCTGGCCCGGTTGCAGCACTGCGAGTATAGGCATATCACACAAGGCTTGACCGATACTGCGGCGCAAAACGAGTCACGGCCGCTGCCCCGACCTGAAACCCGCGAGGCTCTTGGAGCACTGCCCATGACCGCAAGGCGTCGCAAAGTGACTTGCCCGGGTCAACTCCGCGTATGACAGGCCCAGTGCTATTGGACTAGGCTGTTGATGCAACGGCCAGGCGGAGATCTGTCATGAGCGTGACACGCAGACTCAGGGCTGCCGGCGAACGCACCGAGGACTTCATCGAGCGGATGGGCGGGCGGCTGGTCCGATTCTTCCACTTGCTCGGGCTGTTCGTCATCGGCGCCACCATCTTCTGGTCTGCCGTCACGTTCTACATCGAGCTGATCACGGCAGGCCACGCCAGCCTGCATGACATCCTGCTGCTGTTCATCTACATCGAGCTTGGGGCCATGGTCGGCATCTACTTCTACACCGAGCAGCTGCCGGTGGAGTTCCTGCTCTACATCGCCATCACGGTCATCACCAGGACGCTGGTCAGCTTCGAGGACCTGACCGAGACGCGGGTCGTAGTCGCGACGCTGTCCGTGCTGGTCCTGTCGATCGCAGCCGTCCTGCTTCGCTGGGGTGCATTCAGGTTCTCCAATTCAGATCAGGGGGCCGCGAAGCACACCGACCTCCCCCGCTGAACGTGGTGGATGGGCACTTCAGGAGCAGATGGACGCCGGCGCGGTCTGCAGCGCCTCGACGGTGTGGCGGTAGCCGATCTCGATCGCCCGTTCAAACGATTTCCAGTCCAGGAGATCAAGAGATTCCAGTGGCGGACGCAGGAGCAGGTCGGACTGCTTACGTTGGTCGGCGATAGTCGCTGCGCCGTTGATCATGCCGACCCGCCACAGGACCTGCAGGATGTTCGGACGGCCACGCATGTCACGCAGCCAGCGCTGGAAATGCCAGGCACGCGGCGGCTCGGCAGACCCCGAAGTGGCGGTGAACGCAAAGTCCGCGCTGGCGTCGACGCCGATGACCGGGCCACGACCAAGCCCCCTCATCAGGTCGACCGGCAGGTTGTTCATCGCGCCACCGTCAACATAGACCTGCCCGTCGCTGCAGACCGGGGGCAGCACTCCAGGAATCGCGATGGAGGCTCGCAGCCAGTGTCGAAGCAGGCCCTGCGTATGCATGGCCAGCTGCCCCGTTGTGAGATTGGCGGACACGCAGAAATAGGGGACCGGAAGGTCCTCGATAACCTGGTCGCCGAACTCCCTGCGCAACAGGCGCGCTACCTTGCGGCCGGACACCAGCGACACCAGTGGGATGGTGAAATCGGCCAGCGGGTTGGTGTCCACGAATGAGCGGCGGAACCGCTCCACCATTTCCTGATGCGACCAGCCGAGTGCGATGCCGGCGCTCATGATCGCACCCATGCTGGTGCCCCCCAGCATGTCAAGCAGGACACCGTGTTCGCGCAAAGCGCGTAACGCGCCGATGTGCGCAAAGCCCCGAGCGCCACCGCCTGACAGTACCAGCCCGATCGCGCGTCGTGTCAGCAAGCGCACCACCCGGGCAACATCAGTCCGGTCGCGGACGTGGTGGACCGGCGCATTCGGAAGCAGCTTCAGGAAAGCCGACGATGCACCCGGGACGAATCGTGGGCCATGTAGCAAAACCAGCTCGCCGGGAGGGCCAGATGTGCCTCTCGCTGGCACGGGCAGCCAATCTGGGGGACTGCCGGCGCCTGCCAGGTAGAGCAACAGGTCCGCCTGTCGCCGACAAAGGCGGGACCAGGTGGAATCTTTGGAATTGCCCACGTAGACGACGAAATCGTTTCTCTTCTCGACGTTGTGAAACCACTGGCTACTGTGCTCCCGGCCACGGTCTTCGCGTACAAGCTCGACCCGCCCGAACTGCGACAGCGCCTCGACGAAACTGCGGGCAAATCCGTCGGCATCCGCTCCCGCGTTCGCGGGCAGCAGCGTGAATGCCCGCGGAATGGACTCGGTCAATTTCCCCGCCAGGGGGTGTTCGGACCGTGTAGCGGCCAAACGGGCCAGGCGCAGGACGGCATCCGGATGGTGAAGCAGCAAATGCTCGAAGGCAGCACGCGGAATGCGCACGAGTTCAGAGTCGCGTAGGGCAGCCACGGTCGACGCGCGCTGCGTTCCCGCGATGAGGTCCATCTCGCCAACGGTGTCGCCTGCGCAGATCCGTACAGCCGTCGACCACGAATCGCCCCGGACGACGAGCGATCCGCTAACCACCAGGTAGGCAGCGTCGGCGGCGTCGCCCACGCCGAACAGGTCGGCGCCGCCGGCCAGCGAAATCCACTCGAGATGGTCGGCGATCTCCGCCAGCAGGCTATCCGGCAGTCCGCGGAACAGGGTAAACCGCGCGAGCAGCGCCTTCGGGTCGTCGAGCCCCAGGACGACCATCGTCTCGCGCGTATCCTCTTCCGGCCCTTCCGGCGACATTGCCCAGCACCTCCCTGGGACGACTACAGCTCGTTTCCATCGCCAGCATACGCCGGATCCGGCGCGCTGCGCGTCGACCGGGTCACAGCCAGGAAGTCGCAGTTGAACACGCGATGTGCGCCCATCTGCGCCCGCCTGACCCCCGATGTCTAACCGGAAACACTCGGCTCTTTCTGGACAGCCGCCGGTCCATCGATGGAGACAGCGACATGACTTTCGCGAACGTCAAGGGTCAGCGCATCTACTACGAGGATACTGGCGGCGACAAACCAGCGGTCGTCTTCTCTCACGGTCTGCTGATGGACCAGGAAATGTTCGCGCCGCAGGTCGCGGCACTCTCTGGCCGCTATCGTTGCATCACCTGGGACGAACGGGATCATCGTCAGACGGCCAGTGAGACGCTGCCGCCGTTCATCTACCAAGATTCAGCCATCCCGCTGTCGATAGCTCGCACCACTGCGGCGAACATCCGCGGTGCCAATCTTGCGGTCATCCCCGGCGGCAGCCAAGCGGCAAATCCCACCCATCCGGCGCCAACGAACACGGCGATCGAGAGCTTCCTTGAGAGCGTCGGCGGGACGGCGGAATGATCGTCGCGCCGTGCGCGGGGTCTCTTCGACGCTGCCAACATCAGTCCTTGACGGCACGCCGCGGGATCGGTGCAGCGTTTCCTAGAATAAAGACTATCTAAACTCTATTAGATATTGATTTATAACAATATACGATCCTTTTGCAGGGCCGCCGGCGGACCCAGGGCTTGTTCGAACGCCGCAACCTGTGGCCCATGCAAAGGGCGGCCCGAAGGCCGCCCTCGCAGCAACAAGCTATGAAAGCTCGCTAGCTGGCGTGGATCTTGTAGAAGGTCGCATTGGCAACCTCAAAGTGCCTGACCTCAGGAGCGCCATCAAAGGTGTCGCTGAGCGTCTTGAGCATCTCCGGGTACATGTCCTTCTCATATTTCTTCACATCGGACTCTGCGTCCCAGAAGCTGATGGCGACCGATTCATTGCGCGCCTTGTCGAAGAAGGACACCTCATCACGGAAGCCATGCTGCTTCCTCAGTGCGGGAATGATCTTCTCTTCGAACTTGCGTGTTGCCAGATCAAACTTATCCGGCTTCATGTGGGCTGTGACCAATCTTGCAAACATGTTTCGATACCTTCCTTGGCCGAGTCTAAAAAACGTCGAGTGATAACTCGGCGGCCCCGTCCGGCCGGCCCAGCCGGCCAGAAGCCCAATAGACCACCATCGACTTCGCAGCACAATTCGTAATATGTGAATCGAAACGGCGGGTACGACACTCGACCCAGTCGAGATCGATGCCGTCGTAGCACGGACAAATGCGACGAGGCGAGTTCTGGATGCGACCGGCGACATCCGCGCGCCGGCTTCCCGCCGCTGCCAGCCCATAGAATTGGCTCAGGAAAAACCCTCACGCTCGCGGAAGACGCAATGAACCATGCGCCCCCATCGCCTTCGATGCGTTTCTGCAACGCCTTGCTGCTCGGATTCGTGGTTGCAGGCAGCCTCGGACTCGCGGTCGTCGTGTATGGCCCGGCTGCCGGCGCCGTGCGCGCCGGACCGTCGATTGCTGAGGACGCCGAGGCAACGCTGCGCATGCGGCTGGAGATCCTCCCCGCGATCGGGATCCTGAGGGTGCACCACGACGGGATCGAGGAACTGCGTGTGGAACTGCAGCTGGCACCCGGGATCGGGCGGCTGGGGTCGGCGCTCGGCGCGCTCGTATGTGCCGCAGAAACGGCCTGGCCGGTCAGCGACGGGAGGCGCCCAGGCCATCCCGCACGCCGGCTGCACCGGGCCGGGCTGTGATGTTTGACCGCGCCATGAGTCGCAGGCCCTTCCCTTCCGCCGCGCCTCCCAAACCCGTCATTGAGCGTCGTACAGCGCTGAGCGACCGCCCAGCGCTCCCGTTGCAACCTTTTCCCGCGTCGCGGCATCTGACCAAACGAATACGGCCGGGCCATGCCGCCCTCATTCAGGGGGACTTACCTTGAACCTCACGGAAAGATCGCTGGCGAGCCCCTTCGCGGTCGCCGTCGGCGTCGGCCTGGTCGTCGTCATTGGCCTGGTCAGCCTCGTGCGACTCCCGGTGCAACTCTTTCCGAACATCGATGCGCCGGAAATCTCAATCGGGACAGGCTGGCGCGCCGCCGCGCCGGCCGAGGTCGAGTCGCAGCTGATCGAGCCGCAGGAGCGGGCGTTGCGGGGCCTGCCGGGCCTCGAGGAGATGAACTCCTTCGCCGGCCCTGGTGGCGCCAACGTGAACTTGCGATTTGCTGTCGGCACCGACATGCCGCGGACCCTGGTGGAAGTGATCAGCCGCATGAACCAGTTGCCGCCGCTGCCGCGTGACGCGGATGCGCCGTCCATCACCCTCGGTGGCGACGGTGGCCAGGGTGCCAACGAAACGCTGTCCTGGTTCTTCGTGCAGCTCAAGCCGGGCACGCCGGGCCCGGTCGAGGACTACCGGCGTGAGGTCGAGGATCTGCTGCGCGCGCGCCTGGAAGCGGTGCCCGGAGTCGGTACAGTGAATGTCCTGGCGGGTGCCCCCGACGAGCTGCGAATCGCGTTCGATCCATACCGGGCCGCCGAGCTGGGCATCCAGATCCCCGCCATGGCGGCGCTCGCCGGCTCTGCCGACGATGTGTCGGCCGGATTCGCCGAACTCGGCAGCCGCCAATACACGCTCCGGTTCGCTGGCCGCTACGAAGTAGCCGAGTTCGGAGAACTGGTACTGGCCTGGCGTGATGGCCGTCCGGTCCGGCTTGCCGACGTTGCGACGATTGACGTGGTTCGCGGCGACCGCGATTCCGTGGTCGTCCAGAATGGCAATCCAGCGATCGGTGTGCAGCTTCTCAAGGAGCCGGGAGCCGATGTCCTCGCAACGCTGGGCGCCGTGAAGAAGGAAGTCGAGTCGCTTCGCGCCGGTCCGCTTGCAGAGATGGGCCTCGCAATCGAACAGTCGTTCGACCCGTCGGTTTTCATCAATCGCGCAATCGCCATGGTCGCAGGCAATCTGGTACTCGGTGTGTTGCTGGCCGTGGGGGTGCTGTGGCTGTTCCTGCGGCAGCTGCGCGCCACGCTCCTGGTCGGGCTGGCGATCCCGATCTGCGTACTGGCGACGCTCATCGTCCTGCTGGTGACCGGCCGAACCCTCAATGTCATCTCGATCGCCGGCATCGCGTTCGCTGTCGGCATGACGCTGGACGCCGCGATCGTCGTTCTCGAAAACATCGTATCGCGTCGTGAGCACGGCGCCGCGCCGCTCGAGGCGGCGTTGACCGGTGCACGGCAGGTGTGGCCCGCGTTGCTCGCCTCCACCATCACGACCGTCATCGTGTTCCTGCCGGTCCTGTTCATGCGCAACGTTGAGGGACAACTGTTCGCGGACCTGGCGCTGACGATCGCGGTAGCGGTCGGGATCTCGCTGATCGCAGCCATGACCGTTCTGCCCGCGGCAGCAGCCCGCTGGCTGACCCCGGATCTCGGTTCCAGGCAGTCGCGGCCGTGGACTCAGACCATCGCCGATCGGGTCACCACGCTGACCGATCACAGGCGCCGTCGCTTCGCAGTCATCGGCCTGCTGCTGGTGGGCGCAGGTGGTATGGCCTGGGCACTGATGCCTTCGCTGGATTACCTGCCGCCGGTCCGGCGCAACGCAATCGATGGCTTTTTCCAGTTCCCGCCCGGCATGAACGTCACGGCGATCGAGGACGAGGTCGTCCAGCCGATAATCGCGCGCCTCGACCCGTACATGAAGGGTGAGCGAGAGCCGGCGCTTCTCAATTACTACGTGCTCATCTACCCGCGCGGCGGGGCCATTGGCGTACGACCGCGGGACCCGGCGCGAATCGGCGAACTTGCAGCGCTGGTGCGGGACGAAATCACGGCGGGGTTCCCGGACGTGCAGGTCTTCTCACAACAAGGAAACCTGTTTGGCGGCTTCGGCGACGGTCGCAACATAGAGGTTCGCCTGCAATCGGCGGACTATGATGCCCTGCTGCCAGCCGCCCGCGCCGCACAGGATCTGCTGACGGAGCGCCTGCCCGGTGCACAGGTGCAGTCGTTTCAGCCGCTGGAACTGGCCGAGCCCGAATTGAGGCTGCATCCGAACGATCGCCGCATCAACGACGTCGGCTGGACGCGCGCCAACATCGGCACCGTTGTTCGTGTACTCGGTGACGGCGTCTGGGTCGGCGAGCACTTCGACGGCGAGCGTCGACTGGACATGATCCTGCGCGCCGACGGCTGGGACAGCCCCGAGGCGCTGGCCAGCGTTCCGGTCATGACACCCGCCGGATTGATCGTTCCGCTCGGCGAACTGGTCACGATCGAGCCGACGGTCGCAGTGGGAACCATGCGCCGCGTCGACGGCAGGCGCACGGTTGGACTCAATGTCGTCCCTCCACCCGGCATGTCTTTGCAGCAGGCGATGGAATTCCTGGAGAGCGATGTCGGTCCTGAGCTGGAGGCATTGCTGCCGGCAGATGGAACGATCCGCTACGCCGGCGATGCCGGGAGCCTGGCTGCGGCGCTGGCTGACATGCGCGTCAATCTGGGGCTGGCGCTGCTGGTGCTCTTCCTGCTGATGGCCGCACTCTTCCGTTCGCCTGCCGACAGCCTGCTGATCATGCTGACCGTGCCACTTGCCGGGCTTGGTGGCGTGCTTGGCATCCGTATTCTCGACCTCTTCACTTACCAGACACTTGACCTGCTGACGATGGTCGGCTTCGTCATCCTCATGGGACTGATCGTGAACAACGCGATTCTGCTGGTCGACCGTACTCGCCATGGCGAGCGCGAGGGCCTACCGCGTCGCGAGTCCGTAAGGCGGGCCCTGGCGGAACGCGCCCGACCGATTGTCATCACCTCGCTCACGACCTTGTTCGGGCTGCTGCCGTTGGTGGTTTCGCCCGGTCAGGGGACGGCGCTGTATCGCGGCCTGGCCGCCGTCATCGCCGGTGGAATGATCGTGAACACGGTATTCATGCTGGTGCTACTCCCGGCGCTGCTGCGCCTTGGCGAGGCCGCGCCAGCCCCGAGCAGGGAGAGTGCCCCCGTGCCCGGGGCGATTCAGGAGGCAATCTCATGAAGACAGGCAAGACATCCATGACCGCGAAGGCAGCCGTGCTGGTGGCGGCCGTCGCCCTCACTGGGCCGGCTGGCATGGCGGCGGGCCAGTCGGCAGGTCCGGCGGCGCCGGTGTCGATCGCGCGCGCCGCCCAAGGCAGCGTAGCGCAGGGTTCCATGGCGACTGGTGCCGTCATCAGCCGTAATGACGCCAGGCTGGCGGCCGAGGTGACGGGCGTCCTCACCTGGGTCGCGGAGCCCGGTACGCGGGTGGCTCGCGGCGCACCACTGGCCCGCATCGACTCCCGCAATCTGGAGCTGCAGTTACGCGAGGACGAGGCGCAGGTCCGGCGCCTGGAGGCCAACGTCGAGTTGCTGGAGACGCAACTGCAGCGCCTCAACGCCCTGGGCGCCGGAATTGCCTCGCGGAGCCAGATCGACGAGGCAGCAGCACGCGCCGCGATGGCGCGCCAGGAGCAGGAGCAGGCACGCGTGGCGCGCGACCGCACCCGGCACGCAATATCGCGCGCTGTCATCAGCGCACCGTTCACCGGGTATGTCGTCGAACGAATCCGTCAGCTCGGCGAATACGTCGGTCCCGGGGTGGAGGTCGTGCGCCTGACCGCCACAGACAACGTCGAAGTCGTGGCGCGGGCACCGGTAGCAAGCGCCGCGAGCCTGTCGGTTGGGCAGGATGTCGTCGTGCACGGCGACGCACGCGCTGTGGCGGGCGTGATTCGAGCAATCATACCGGTCGGCGACGATCGCTCACGCCTGCTCGAGCTGCGCGTCGCGCTACCGACGGCCGATTGGGCCATCGGGACCGCCGTGCGGGTCGAGCTGAAGGAATCCGCCGCGGGCGCACCAACCGTGGTCGTGCCACGTGATGCGGTCATTGTCCGCGCCAACGGCACGTACATCTACCGAGTCGGCGAGGGCGACGTGGCGGAACGCGTCGCCGTCCGGCTTGGCAAGGGCGACGCCCGGCAGATCGAGGTCGTCGACGGGCTGGAGGCCGGCGACCGCATCGTGGTGCGCGGCGGCGAGCGCCTGAGCCCGGGACAACCGGTCAGGATCGCTGCCGCTGCACGGCTTACCTCCGGCACGTAATGACGCCCTTGGCGAGGATGTGCCGGTGGTGAGGTTACGCGTGAGTTGGCGCCTGGCAGCAGCGTCGGCGGCATTTTCGTGCCTTGCCGCTTGCGGTGGCGGCCGCCCCGATCATCTGGGCCCGGTCATACATTTCGACCGGGATCGGAAGCACATCGTGCATACTGTTTCGCCTATCTTTGTCGGCACCTGAAAGAGCGTCCGGCCGGACCATGAATTCCCTCGATCCGCTTGCCGTCAACCGCAACCGCCTGTTCTGGCTCCTGCACACTGCGGGCTGGGCCGGATATGGCCTGATGCACTACTTCGGGGCCGTGCTGTGGGAGAAGTCCACGGGCTTCGTGCAGGTCATTGCCGTGGCCAGCGTATCCGGCTTCCTGCTGAGCCTGCCGCTACGCTGGCTGTACCGGTGGCTGTGGCGGAAACCACCGTGGGTGATGGTTGCCGGCGCCCTGACCGCCAGCTATGCCATCGCGCTGCTCTGGCGCATGGTCGTCGATGCCTCCTACGCGCGCTTCATGCCCATGGTGAAGGAGGACCACTCGCCCTTCGCGATCTTCTATACCGCTGCGGCGAACTCGCTGTTCATCCTGTTGACCTGGACGGGCCTGTATTTCGGCATGAAGTACTACACGACCCTGCGCGAGGAGCGTGAGCGGACCCTGCGGGCATCCACACTGGCGCAGGAGGCGCAGGTCAAGATGCTGCGCTACCAGCTCAATCCGCACTTCCTCTTCAACACGCTGAACGCCATCTCGACACTCATCCTCGACGACCGGAACCAGCTCGCCAACCAGGCCGTTACCCGGCTATCCGAGTTCCTGCGCTATACGCTGGACCAGGACCCGATGAAGAAGGTCACGCTGCGGCAGGAAATCGCAGCATTGAACCTGTACCTGAAGACCGAGAGCCTGCGTTTCGGCGATCGGCTCAAGCTCGACTTCGCGGTCGAGGTCGGTGCGCTGGACGCGCTGCTGCCAAGCCTGCTGCTGCAGCCGTTGATCGAAAATGCCGTCAAGTACGCGGTCGCACCCCGCGAGGCCGGCGGCACGATCCGCATAGAAGGCAAAGAAAGGGACGGCATGCTTGAACTGGCCGTGACCGACGACGGTCCCGGACTGCCGCAGGGCGTCGTGGCGGCGGGTGGTCGCGGCGTGGGGATACGCAATACCCGAGAACGCCTGGCTGTCATGTACGGCGACAACCACCGGTTCGAGATACTCGATGCCCACCCGGGGGTCCGCGTCGAAATGTCGTTACCGCTGGAGCACGAAGCGGCGCGATGAACAGCAGGATTCGTACCCTGCTCGTGGACGACGAGGCGTTGTCGCGCCAAGGCCTGCGAATCCGCCTGAAGGCCGCTCCGGACTTTGAAATCATCGCTGAGGCAGTCAACGGGCGTACAGCGCTCGAAGCGATTCGCGAACATCGACCGGACGTCGTCTTCCTGGACATCGAGATGCCCGGCATGTCCGGAATCGACCTCGTGAGCAGGTTACCAACCGAGTCGCTGCCCATGATTGTCTTCGTAACCGCTTTCGATCGCTACGCGATCCAGGCCTTCGAAGCGCGGGCCATCGATTACCTCCTGAAACCGGTGGACGAGGAGCGGTTCGCCGACGCACTTGAGCATATCCGCGAGCAGTTGCACCAGCGCCAGGCCGCCTCCCAGCGCGACCGGATGGTGCAGCTTATGGCCGACCTGCGCGGCTCTGGTGACTGGCCCGATGACGAGATCGACGCCATGCCTGATAGCGGGCCGGCTGCTAGCGGCGGAGCCGTCCTGTCGATCCGCCAGGGTCGCGAGGTCGTGCGTATTCCGGAGCGCGACGTCGAATGGATTGATGCCGCAGGCGATTACATGTGCGTGCACGCTGCCGGCGAGACCTTCATCCTGCGAGGCACGATGAAGAACCTCGAGGACCGACTCGAACCGGTGCGTTTTCAGCGCGTGCACCGCTCGACGATCGTCAATCTCGAACGCGTCACGCGGCTACGGCCGCACAGCAACGGCGAGTACTTCCTGGTGCTCGATGGCGGGCACGAGATCAAGCTGTCGCGCACCTATCGCGAAAAGATCGAGCACTTCCTGAAGGCCGGCCGGGTCCTCTGAGAACGCTGTCCGTTCGTCATCGGTACAGCGGCGACCTGGAAGGGCAGTCGCTGGCAGCCTATCGGCCTTGCGGGCGCAGAAACCCGTTCCGACGTCGTTGCAGACGCGAACCGTCCCGACCGCCAGGTCAGGGTGGGTCGGAATTGTGCAGGTCAAGGTCTTGGCGCCGTGCTTGGCCTTCGCACCGCAGACGCACGGAGTGACATCGCCGCGGAAATGGGGTTTCTGCCATGCTGGGCCCCATGGATCCGGACGTTTGCGCGCTAGGGCCGAATCCCACGTCGGGCCTCCATGATCGGTCTGTGCTCGCCTGCGCCGCGCCCACCCCGCCTGAAAGCACCGTTCAGTCGCCGGGCTGGACAGTTGCCTTGCCACCGCGGCGCCGCAGGCGCGGCGCCACGATGAGCGCCGCCCCATACAGGGCCATGGCGATGAACAAGGTCGCGGGACGCGAGACCTGGAGGTCCTGGCTCACCATCTTCAGGCCGATGCCGACCAGCAGCGGATAAACCAGCCAACCCCACTCGCGGAACCGGGGATTGCGCCCAAGCCATCCGAGTAGAAGCGTGGCCACGGATAGCACGCCCGTGCGGACAGTGGCGAGCACGCCCGGATCCACGCTGCCGTCGGCCAGCCTGCCGACGGCGGGGGCGAGATAGCCGATCAAGCAGGCCCCGGCCGTCCCGACGAAGACCAGGATGATGACGAATTCCAGCACGTCTTCGAGCAGGCGGTCATCCGACTTCGCTCGCGTCGTCGTAAGCCATGCGGACAACGCGCCGGCGGCGAGCAGGACCAGCATGGCGCCGCTGGGCAGCACCCAGGCCCCCGCGGCTCCGGCGGCGAGCACGCGAACGCAATAAACGAAGGTGCCGGATACGATCCCCGCCGCGACGAGGTAGGCTCCGGCGTGCAGCAGCGTGAACAGCCGCCCCCCGCGAGACCACAGTCCGGCAGCCAGCGCACCCAAGCCCGCGAACACAATGGCCGGCCACGGCTCGCCGAGCACGAGCGTGAAGCCCGCGAGCACCAGCACCAAAGCCAGGCTCGAGTAGAAATAGGCGTTCCAGGCGCCGTCTTCGCGCCTTTCGATGAACCCGATGACCACGCCGTAGCAAGCCAGGCCGAAAACCATGCTGGCCACGCCAAGCGCGACGGGAATTGTTCCAGTAGCTCGCGTCAGGAAAACCGCGCCGCCAAGACTGACCAGCAGCGCCGCGGCGGTCTGCACCATCTCGAAATAGGTCACCTTGCGGCCGCGAACCAAGGTGCGGATCGCGGTGCTGACGACGTACGCTGCCAGCAACAACGCCTGCAGCAGCAGGGCCATTTCGGGGGCATCCTGGTGTTCGGGCGCCAACGCCCGCAGCGTCACGCCCACCACGGCGATGTCCGCAGCCAGGGCGGCCGGCCAGCGCATCCCGCGCCAATTGAGCCAGTCGCCCAGCCACAGGGTCGCCATGCCAAGCGCGATGAGGAAGAAGGCAAAGGGTGCAACGACACCGGTCTGGATGAGCAGGACGAAACTGGTCAGCACGGCCGCCGCGACAGCCAGCCAGGCAACCAGGTACAGGCGCTGGCGCCAGGCCACGATCAGGAGACCGGCGGACAGGACGGCGATAGCCAGGGCGCTGGTCGTACCCGTGAGGACCTTGAACTTGGTCGTCGCCTCGACCAGCAACGGAAAGGCAATCATGGCAGTCGCCAGCGCGTGAACCAGGGCGCTGGGGACTTGCCGCCGCCCGCCCGCGCGGTCGGTCATGTAGAGCCAGGCCAGGGCGTACACGAACGCCAGGCCCAGGCCAACAGGTCGCGCGATCACGCCCGTGTCGGTCATGGCACGCAGGAAAAACCCTCCCGCAAGGACGAGGAAGAGCCGGCCGATGAGCGTCAGGATCGCGATCGGGTCGTACAGATTTGTCGGCTCGGCCCCCGTCGTGCTCGACTTCGCTGTGTCCTGAATTGGCGCCTCGGCAGCTACCGCGGCCTTCCCGGCGGGGTCGGCTCCGCTTCGCGCTTCGAGCGCGCCGATCCGCTGCTGAAGCGACTGGACGACCAACCGCAGTTCGTTGACGCTAGATTCAATTCGAGCGATCCGATCGTCCACGACCCCCCCAATTTCAGCGCCGCTTCTTTGGGCTGCTTGTAATGCGGCTGCCGATCCGGCGTGTTCTTCTGGCTCTTGTCGCCGTCCAGGAACTGGCCAGACCCCGCACCGGACTTCGGACCCGAAGCGTAGTGCCGTAGGCCGGGCTGGCTGAGTCCCGGAACAACTGTCGCCAAATGACAACAGCATGCGCTACTGGATTTCATGAGGATTTGCCGAATAGAGACCGGTGATAGCCAATTCCTGGGCTCGGCTGAGGCGGCAGGCAGAGCCGAGAGACGAAACGGGCACTCGGATCCGTAGGAGAATGGACGGCTCGCACCGGGCAGCCAGGTGCAATCGTCAGCAACGCCAGAGGGGAAACACCGCCATGAAGCTCTACTACCATCCAGCCTCCACGACCTGCCGGGCCGTCATGCTCGGCGCTGCGGAGATGGGCATCACGCTGGACTATCAATTAGTCGACCTCATGACCGGCGAGCATCTCAAGCCGGACTATGCGGCAGTCAACCCCAATTGCCTCGTGCCCTGCCTCGAGGACGGCGACTTCCGGCTGACCGAGAGCGCAACCATCCTCCGGTACCTGGCGGATTCCGTCAGCTCGCCGGCCTATCCCGCCGAGCTCAGGCAGCGTGCCCGGGTGAACGAGGTCATGGACTGGATCAACAGCGACCTCTACAAAGACCTTGGATATGGGTTGGTCTATCCGCAGTTGTTTCCGCATCACCACCGGCCGACCGAGGAGCTGCAGAAGGGGACCCTGGAGTGGGCACGGATCAAGACCAGGAAATGGCTGTCCGTGCTCGATGAATCGATCCTGGGGGAGACGAAGCCGTTCCTGTGCGGCAGCACCCCGACGATCGCCGATTACTTCGGCGCATCGATTTTTTCGTTGACCGAACTGATCCACTGCGACGTGTCGGCGTACAGGAACATCTGCCGCTGGTACGGCAACGTGAAAGCGCTGAAGAGCTGGCCGAAAGTCAACGAAGCCTTCAACGGCTACGCCGCCTCGTTGAAAGACAAGCCGTTCGTTGGCGTCTAGAGCGCCACGCGAACGACGGCGGCGGCGACCGACGCCGCCGCTGAAAACAACGGCCCTGCTGTCCTACCGCTCCAGGCCAAGCAACAGGGCGCGCAGGTCGTTGTTGACGCTGAAGAGGAACGCGTCGTTCGGATTCGCGATGCTGCCGAGCACCCCGAGCCCGGCGTAGTCGCCTGCGATCGGGCAATTGGCGACCGTGCTCGTGATGCCGTAGACGTCGTATCGTGCGTCGATGATCGAGATCTGGCCCAGCGACACGCAACCGTTGACGTTCTGGCCGGAGAACTGTCCGTCGGCGTCGATCGTGAACGTGACTGAGGGATTCAGGTTGTCGTCGTAGACGGTCCAGACACCCACCAGCAGGGCCAGCGACGAGTCTTTTTCATAGTCCGCATCGTAGGCAAAAGTGAAGGTGCCGGACTCGCCGGTGCCGGCCGTCCAACTGCCGCTGAAGGTATTGCGCTGCCGGATCGTGCCCGTCATCGAAACGGTCGTGACCATGGAGCCATCCCGCCAGGTGGTGCCCGCCGGCGCAAAGCCCTCGCCCGATCCCGTCACGCTGGTGCCGTTCGGCCTGGACCATGCCGGCGAACTGACCGAGCGTATCCACCGAGATGAAGCGGAACCGGCCATCGTCGGTGCTCATGCCGACGAATTCCTGGGTGCCAGGCACGCCGGTAATGCTCAGCGTACCGTACCAGAGGCCGCCGAGAGTCTCGTCCGGAGTCGGTACAACCGCACCACCGCCATTGGAACCTCCGCCGCAGGCAGCCGCCAGCAGCAACGCGGGCAACAGGGCGAGCATGCGCATGACAACCTCCTTGGATCGACATGCCAGTGACAGGAAAAGTCCTATGCCCGCCCGCATCGGACCGAATTAGTAATTGAGGAACCCGCGTTGCAGCCGAATACCAGACAGCTGACCCCGACCGGATCAGCTGCGCAGCGACAGGCAGGTCAGCGAGCCGTCCATCTTCCGGAATTCAGAGAGGTCGATGGGCAGGGTGTCGTAACCCAGTCCAGATAACGTCCCGGCAAATTCCGGATGTCCGGCCGCGATCAGCACACGGTCATTGATCGGCAGGCAATTGGCGGCGTAGCGCTCCGAATCGGGTACGACGATCAGCTCGTATGGCCTCAGTGCCTCGACCCGACTGATCTCGGGAACGATGACGAGACGACCATCACCGAGGTAGGACATCCCCGACTTCAGGTGTAGCAGCCCGTCGATGCAACGGATATCGATGAGGCTGGAACGATAGCCGAGCGTATCCAGGAACGCTGTCAGCTGCCGCGCGCCCTCCTCGTTCGTCCTGCCGGAGAGTCCGATCAGGAAATGCCCATCGACCTGGCAAACATCCCCGCCGTCCAGCGTGCCCGGTGGTGTCATGCGGACCGGGTCGGGATCCCAGCTGCGAAGTGCCGAGGCGACAGAGTCAGCCTCACCCGTCCTGCTCGGCGCTCCGGGCCGGGTGACCATCGCGCCCTTTGCGGTCACGATCGCCGGGTCCTCCACGAAGCAGCTGTCCGGATACGCCGGATCGGCGCGCAGCGTGGTCAGCGTCAAGCCACACGCGGTGAGGGCCTCGCAATAGGCCCGATGCTGGGCGAGTGCGCGCGCGAGGTCTGGCGCGCATGCCGGTGCAGTGCTGATCCCGGCGGCGAAGGTCGCGGGCGGGGGCCGGACAATGGCACGCATGTAACGCATGGCGGCCATGGTAGGTCCCAGGCCCGGATTCTGACCAGAAACGATCGGTCGGGATGCCCGGCGGCAGCGGCCTGCGTGGCCCCGAGCGCCGATGAAACAGAAAAATTTGACTAAACCGACTAGTTGGTCTAGTCTCTCCCCATGGCAACCGCGAAGAGCAAGCTGATCTCCACCGCCCAGGGCCTGATGCTGGCCCAGGGCTATCAGCCAACGTCGGTTGACGAGATCATTGCCACCGCCGGCGTGTCCAAGGGCAGCTTCTACCACTACTTCAAGTCCAAGGAAGAACTGGGCGCGGCGGTTGCCAAGGAATACCTGGACACGGCACTGCGGGTCATCGGCACGGGCAGCTACCAGCAGGCGAAGGATCCCCTGGAACGCGCGTTTGCCTTCATCGATCACATCGAGACGTCATCGCCGAGGCTCTGGAGTCACGGCTGCATGCTCGGCAGCTTCGCGATCGACTTGGCGGACAGTCACCCCACCATCGCCAGTTGCCTGAATCGGCTGATGGAGGAACTGGAATCGAGGATTACGCCGCTGCTTGAGCCCATTGCGGCGGCCTGCCGCCAGGACGACGCCCCCACCGCGCGCGAACTGGCCAACCACATGATGGCGGTCGTCGAAGGCGGCATCGTCATGGCCAAGGCCCACGGGGACCCGAGCCGCATCAGCCAGGCGATTCACGAGTTTCGGCGGTACGTGAACGCGCTGGTGAAGTGAGTATTTTTTTGCTCCGAGTCTGAACCGACCAGTCGGTCTACATTTGGAATGAATTGCAACCAGGAGATATGAAGATGAACGCCAGAACACTCTTGAACGGCACGCTCTCTGCCCTGCTCACTGGCTGGTTCGTGGCCGCGACACTGCCTGCCCTGAACAACGACGTCCTCGACCCCTTCCAGGCATTTATAGCCACCCCGGTGCTGTTGATGCTGGCGGCCGCCACAGGCGTGGGCGCCTACCGCGGCCTCGACCGGATCCAGCAGAGATTGTCGCAGGCACTGGCGTCACGCGGCCGCTGCGCGCGTGAAGCCGGCAGCCTCGTCGAGCTGGGAACCTGCCTGCTGCACGGACCGCGTTAAGGATGCGAGCGCGCGGGTCACCGAATGGCAGCGGGCTATCCGGCTGGATGCTTCTCGGAGCCACCGCTCATGCTGGCTTCAAGGCAGACAAGACCGAGTTCGCGGCGCTGGGAAGCGTCGCGGTCGTCCTCCCCGGGCCCGATGACAAGGCGATGCTGCTGCTCGCACCATGCAATTGCGGAACACGCTTTCTATCTTGGTGTCACGTTTCCGGAACGCCGGGAAACCTGCAGTTCAGCGGTACCTCGACGTGGGCCGGACCGACGACCTGGACACCCAGGCGGCGGCCCGCGTCACGCAGAAGCCCCGGCACCTGGCCGGGGCTTCGTTCCTGGCGGATCAGCTGAACTGAATCAGGGGAGAGCCAGGATCCAGTCTTCCATCAGGCCGTTGCTGCAGCCGAACTTGGCATGTCCATAACCAGCACCGGTTCGCCCGATGATCTGCTCACAGGAACAGCCTGCCGTGTCGATCGTGGTGAAATGCCTGTCGACATCGACATCCGTCTCGAAGACCAGGTCGCCGTCGACCAGTGCCCAGCGCTTGCCGCGTAGTTCCTGCGTCGGGACGCCTTCCGGAATCACGGTGCCCGGACAGGCGTCGTCCCGATCGAGAACGCCGTCTTTATCCGAGTCGAATTCGAACCCGACTATGACCGGATCGTGGTCGGATGAGCGGTAGGCGTTGGGCTCGTAGATCGGCAGCGAGGTCGATTCCCTTTCGAATGCCGACTCGTTCGAACCGTCGTCGATATCGTCGTTATAGTCGAACACGGCAATCTCGTCGGCATTGATGTGCCAGACGGTCACCCCTGCCACCTGATCGACGAGCGATGCACTGGCAAGCGCATGGTCCAGATAGCCCAGTTGGCCATCGAACACATACGTGTAGGCGCCTGCACCCAACAGGAAGTCCAGCAGGTCGGTGAAGTCGTCCGCCGTCCCGGCAGTATCGTCGGCGCCCGCCTTGATCGCCCCGATCGGATCCTCCTTGCGATAGGAGTTGAGGTCGCCGATGACCAGGGCGTCTGCGTCGCCGCTACCAGTCGGGTCCGACGCCAGCCAGTCGACTAGTGCCGAGGCGGCATCGGTCCGCGTAACATTGCAGTTGCCCTGGCCGTCGTTCTGGTCCGGGTCGCCAACCGCCACGCAATCGGAGCCTTTCGACTTCAGGTGATTCACCACCACCGTGAGCCTGCCTCCCGAGGCGGTCTCCTCAAACGTCTGGGCCAGCGCCGGCCGGTTCAGCGTATCGAGGAATCGCGGATCCACGCTGCTGTCCAGGATCGCGTAGTTGCCCACGAGGCCAACCGTCGCCGGCCGGTATATCAATGCGACCACAATCTCATCCGTACCGATCACGCCGGCGTCGACGTAGCTGTAGGGCCCACAGTTGGCATTGACGCCGTTCGGCCCATTCAACAGGTCGCCGACCGCGATGGCGGCATTATTCTCGATCTCGAGCAGGCCGAAGACGTCCGCGCCGATGGCGCAAATCGCTGCGGCAGTCTTCTCGCGCTGCCGATCCAGTTCCGCGCTTGAGTCTGCGCCGCGCGAGTTGAGGGTCGTGAAGTAGTTCAGGACGTTGAAGCTGGCGACTTTCAGCGACCCGTCCGTTGCCTCTGGCGCGGCAGGCCTGGGATTGTTCTCGACGAAGTCGTAGCTGAAAGCCTCTTCGACGGGACGAATCCGCCAGGCATCGGTTCCGGACTGACCCGCGAACGACCAGTGCAGCACGCCGGCCAGGCCGCTGATGCTGTCGCCGCCCCGGATGAGATTGGAATTACTGAGGCCGGTTCGCGGCCAGAAGTACGGCTCGTCGCTCACCGGAGTGCTGCCAGTCGCATCGTTCTGGATGTTGTTGTCGTCATCCAGGATGATGCGTCGGCGGCCGAGGTCGTCCAGGAAGGCGCCGTAGCCTGCAACGCTCGGCTCATTGGCGTCGGTGAACTGGGCCGGCCTTGCCTCCGCAGTCAGGATCAGCTGGCCATAGCGGGCCAACTCGAAGTACTCGCTTACCACGAGTGGGCCGGGAACTGTCACCAGCATCCCCTCGACGTTCTCGAAGGTCGTGTCAGAGCGGGTACTGCCAGCGGCCGGCAGGACAATGGTCGCCGGGGACGGCAGGGGGTTGGCGCTGCTGATGACGCTGACGCTCGTTGCCTCGGTGGCGGTAATCTGGCTCATCCCGAAGAAGTCGCTGGGAACGCCGGTCACCCGCACCAGGTCGCCGACCGCTACGGCTGTCGGGCAGGCGCTACAAAAGACGAAGATGCCCTCCGAAGTGCCTGCGTCGGCATCGGCGTCCGCGTCCTCTTCCTGGAGGAAAAATCCGCGGAGCTGGTCGCCGTCCTGGAAGTCGGCCACGACCACGGCCTCGACGCGCACCGGCGTCGTGATCGCCACGCTGCCGCCGGAGCCCTGGACCTCGTGAATTCGCGCTTCCCGGACACCACTGCATTCGTTGCCCGCGCCCGGCGTGGCGATTCCCGTGAAACGCAGGTCGACGTTGTTCAGATCCGTATCTACGCCATCAGGGCAGCGAGAGATGCTCCCGGCCGCTGACGAGTCGTCCACCAGCCCGGCGCCGGAGCCCTCGGTATAGGGCGTACCGGTGTCGCCTTCGTAGCTCACCGCGTCCACCAGGGTGCCGGAGCCGTTTCGCAGCCCGACGGCATCGGGCGCCCCGTTCTGGATGAAGTTGGTATCCGGTGAGTCGTCCAGGTCACAGTTGGACACGGTCGCCGCATTGGCGCAGACGACGAAATAGTCGCCAGCCGCCAGGCTGACGTTGGGCAGGCTGATGGTGTCGTAGACAGCGGCGCCGCCACCGTTACCATTGACCAACTCGAGGGAAAATCCGTCGAGATTGATCGGGCTGCTACCGGCGTTCTTGATTTCGACGAACTCGGCGGTATCCGTGCCGGCCTGGTCGTAGTCGATTTCGTTGATCACCAGGCCGCCCGCAGGTCCACAAGCATTGGCGGATCCCGGGGTCGCGGTATCCGTGAAGACAAAGTCGACGTTGTTCTGGTGGGTGTCTACGCCATCAGGGCAGCGGGAGATGCTCCCGGCCGCTGACGAGCTGTCCTCCAGCCCGGCACCGGAGCCCTCGGTATAGGGCGTTCCGGTGTCGCCTTCGTAACTCACCGCGTCCACCAGGTCGCCGGAGCCGTTTCGCAGCCCGACGGCATCAGGCGCCCCGTTCTGGATGAAGTTGGTATCCGGTGAGTCGTCCAGGTCGCAGTTGGACACGGTCGCCGCATTGGCGCAGACGACGAAATAGTCGCCAGCCGCCAGGCTGACGTTGGGCAGGCTGATGGTGTCGTAGACAGTGGCGCCGCCACCGGTACCATTGATCAACTCGAGGGAAAATCCGCCGAGATTGATCGGGCTGCTACCGGCGTTCTTGATTTCGACGAACTCGGCCGTGTCCGTGCTTGGCTGGTCGTAGTCGATCTCGTTGATCACGAGCCCTGACGGGACCACCTGCGCCTCTGCCGGCTGGGTGAGCGCAAATACCGCGCAAAGCGCAACAGCCGGGGCTAGAACGCTCCGATCTCTGGACATTGTCATGCTGTCTCCCATTGCCTACGTCCGGACATGGCGAACTTCGTTGCCACGATCTCTGGTTGACTCAATTGATCGTCTATCCGTGATCGTCGTTTTTCTGGCGGCTCGTGATCCAGCCGTGCTCATCCATGAGCCCGGGCCCGGAACCTCGCTCGATGCATTTTTACGTCAAGCAGGGACTATTACGCAGGCGCGATCTCTCGCGCAACCCGTTTGGATGATCCCTCTGCTTAAAGTCGCCACGGCACGAACGCTTTTTCCCGGGAATCGTCGATTCAGGAAGAAATCCTTGAGCTGCGAGACCGGAGCTGCCGAACGTGACATAACGTCGGTGGTCCGAACCGCCTGCCCAGCCGCCGCGCTGGCAGCCGCAGCCTCCAGCAGGACGAGCTACGGCCGGGCTCGACTGCTGGATTCATCATCGCCTCGGTGTGCGCTACCGAGCGGCCGCCATGTGCCTGCGCTGCTATGTCGGCCCGACTCACAGCATGCTTTTCAACGATATGCAAGCCGAATTCCCTGCTTACTGACGTGTCCCGCGAAGATGTTTACAGTACGCACTGAACACTGGAGAAGCGGCATATCGACATCACGACGAATTGCCTCGATCGCAGGCGTCCTTCCACTGATAAAGAACTCGCGTACCCTGACGCCGGGCACGCACCCTGCCAGCGTCGCGATCGGCGACGCCAGGGGCCGCAGCACTCCGGATCCGGGGTTCGCGTCTGTCTCGTCACCCAATCAGATCGTTCGGGAGTACTTGGCATGAGATACGTCCCGATCCTGGTCGGCGCTGCCGTTGGCGTGTACCTGAGCATGAGCGGCAACGTCCTGCTCGGTTTGGTTTTCGGCGCGGTCGGCGGCTATCTGCTGTCCGGGCTGAAGCAACTCCAGAAGCGGCTCGACGACCTCGAACAGCGGGCTCGCCGCGGCGCGGCCGAGCCCCTGTCAACCCTCCCCCGGCGGTGTCGCAACCCCGCGTATCGCCGCCACCTGCCACGCCGGTCGCAGCCGAGCCTCCACGGGAAACGCCGAGCGAGAGCGCAACCGAAGCCTCGACCTGGACGCGACCCGAACGGGCTGAGGCCGTTCCCCCCACCCGCGCCAAGCTGCCGCCGGCGCCCCCTGCCACGGCCGCGCGGACATTCTTCGACCGGACGGTGGCTACGGCCCACGAATGGCTCACCACCGGCAACGTCCCGGTCAAGATCGGGGTCATCGTCTCGTTCTTCGGCGTGGCCTTCCTGCTGAAGTACGCAGTCGATCGCCGGCTGCTGGTGTTTCCCATCGAACTGCGCCTGGCACTGGTTGCCGCCGCAGCCATCGCGCTGCTTGTTGTCGGTTGGCGGCTGCGCGATCGGAACCGCGTCTACGCGCTGAGCCTGCAGGGCGGCGGCATCGGCATCCTGTACCTGACGATCTTCACGTCACTGCGGCTCTACGCGCTGGTCTCGCCGGGCTTTGCGTTCGCGTTGCTGTTCGTCCTCGCGGTCGCCTCCGGCGCGCTGGCGATCCTGCAGAACGCGCGCGGCCTTGCCACCCTCGGCGCGGCCGGCGGTTTCCTCGCGCCGATCCTGGTTTCGACCGGCACGGGAAGTCATGTTGCCCTGTTCTCCTACTACCTGTTGCTGAACCTGATGATCGTCGGCGTGGCCTGGTTCAAGCCGTGGCGCGAGCTGAACCTGCTCGGCTTTGTGTTCACCTTCGTCGTCGGCGGCTGGTGGGGCTACAACAACTATGTCCCGGAGATGCTCGGCACGACCGAGCCCTTCGTGATTCTCTACTTCCTGTTCTACCAGCTGACCGCCGTGCTCTTTGCGCTGCGCCAGCCGCCGAAGCTGCTGGGCCCCGTCGATGGCACCCTGGTGTTCGGCACGCCGGTGCTGGCCTTCGCGATGCAGGCACTCCTGCTCGCGGATACGGAATACGGTCTGGCCTTCAGCGCCCTCGGCGCTGCGCTGTTCTACGTCCTGGTCGCCGCGTTCCTGCAGCGGCGGCAGCCGCAGTTGCTGCGGCTCATGATCGAGTCGTTTGTCGCGCTGGCCATCGCGTTCGGCACGCTGGCGATACCGCTGGCCCTCGACGCCCGCTGGACCGCAGCGGCCTGGGCCCTGGAGGGTGCCGCACTCATCTGGGTCGGCTGCCGCCAGGAGCGGCTCCTGGCACGCGCCATCGGCGTGGCGCTGGTGATCGGTGCCGGCATCTCGTTTCTCGACTTCGGCTGGCACGCGCACCTGGGCCCGCCCATCCTCAATGGCAACCTGCTGGGCGGCTGGCTGATCGCCCTGGCCGGCGGCTTCGCGGCCTGGCAGCTCGGTCGCGTGACCAGCCGACATGCGTCAATCGAGAACCTCGTGGGCATCGGCCTGCTGGTCTACGGAGCATGCTGGTGGCTGGGCTCCGGGCTGGCGGAGATCTACGATCGACTGCCATACCGATTCCTGCCTGCGGCTTCCGTGCTGTTCCTGGCGTTGACCACCCTGGGAGTGTCCGCAATCGCCGAGAGGCTCAAGTGGTCCGCGGCGAGAGTCGCCGCGCTCGCGGCACTTCCCGTCGTTGCCCTGGCGGCGGTGGTTGCCGCCATCTTCAGCGACCACCCGGGCGGGCATCTCGGCTGGCTGGCCTGGCCGGTGGCGATCGGGTCGTTGGGCTGGGTACTGAGACGGCACGAGCAGGTGCTCCGGATACTGCTGCCGGGAGCCCATTTCCTGCTGGCGGCACTCGTCGTCGGGCTCCTGATGTGGGAGCTGGACTGGCAGGCCGATGCCGCTGGTCTCGGCTACGCCTGGCGCGGCGGTCTCACGTCACTCGTCCCCGGCCTTGCACTGCTGGCCGTGCTCGCATTCGCACAGCGCCCGGGCTGGCCGGTCGGCGTGCACGCCAGGCTTTACCGGGCTCATGTCGGTGCGATGCTGCTGGTCCTGCAGGGTCTCGTGATTCTCTGGCTCAACCTGGGTACCGACGGCGCGGCCGACCCGCTGCCATATGTCCCGCTGGTCAATCCGGTCGACCTGGCGAGCCTGTTTGCGCTGCTCGTCGCCGCGCGTTGGGTGCTGACGCTGGCCCGTGAAACCGGCGTACCCGACGCCAAAGGCAGGCGCGTCGGGCTCAGTGCCGTCGGGGCCGCGGCGTTCGTCATCTCCACCGTCGCGCTGCTGCGCGCGTTGCACCACCTCGGTGGGGTGTCCTGGGACACGACGGCCCTGGGACAGTCCGTGCTGGTCCAGGCGGCTCTCTCGGTGTACTGGGGCCTGCTCGCGTTCGTGGGAATGGTCAGCGGCGCCAAGCTGGCGCGACGCTGGCTGTGGCTGGCGGGTGCGGCATTGATGGCCGTGGTGGTCATCAAGCTGTTCCTGGTCGACCTTGGCAACACCGGGACCGTGGCGCGAATCGTGTCGTTCATCGGTACCGGCGCATTACTGCTGGTGGTCGGTTACCTGGCCCCCGTTCCGCCGCGCCACAAGGAAGCCGAACATGACTGAGCATCGACTCGCTCCCGGCATCGGACTGGTCGCGCTGCTGGTTCTCGCGACCGCCGTAGCCGACGACCCCGTTGGCACGGGTGACTACGCGTATGGCTGGCCGATAGTCACGACGGAACCGGCCGAGTTGTACGAGGTCTCCTTGCCGATCGAGGTCTACCAGGCTGCGGTCGATCCCCAGCTCCGTGACCTGTCGGTCTTCGACGCCACCGGCAACCCCGTGCCGCGGCTGGTGCGCCAGCCTCTGCAAGTTGTCGAGGAAGCCGAACCCACCATGACTGCACCGGCGCTGCCGGTCTGG
Organism: uncultured Gammaproteobacteria bacterium; assembly: GCA_963695465.1. Classification (GTDB taxonomy): domain Bacteria; phylum Pseudomonadota; class Gammaproteobacteria; order Steroidobacterales; family Steroidobacteraceae; genus SG8-30. The sequence goes on along the minus strand of CAVOGM010000011.1, from coordinate 156,374 downwards.
GCGCGCCCAGGCCAGGCACCCGGGGATGTGCGACTACGGCTGGAACGCCATGGTGACGCGACGGAGCTCGTCCTGGACAGTGCGCCGGCCACCGCGGCAGGCCTGGGCGCCCTGGTCGCCTACGTGGTCGACACCCAGGAGACGCCGCGGCAATGGACCGCGGTCGACCTGGAATGGGACGCCTTGCCCGGGCCGCTATGGCTTTCCGTGACGGTCGAGGGCAGCGAGGACCTGAACCAGTGGTTTACGCTGGGGACGGGTACCGTCGCGGCCCTGGAGCAGGATGGCGCGCGCATCGAGCGACGACGCATCGAGCTCCCCGCCCGATCGGCCCGCTACCTGCGCTTCACCTGGCGCGAAGCGCCGCCCGACTGGCAGCTATCGCGCGTGGCCTTGCACTGGTCCGCGTCGCCGGAGGCGGAGCCAATCGAGCGGCTGCGGTTGCAGCCTACCGGCCGCGACCCGGATGACGGCGGGTATCTGTTCGATCTCGGCGGAGCGCCGTTGACGCGCGAGTTCGCGCTCGAGTTGCCAGCCGACAACGTGGTGATCGGCGCGAAGGTCTATCGGCAGCGACCCGGGTCGGACCGATATGAAGCCGTTCATCGCGGCCTCTTCTTCCACCTTCGCCGCGACGGGACCGACGCAGTGACCGCGGCCATCACGGTGCCTCCGCTCAGGGCGGCCCGCTGGAAGGTGGTCATCGAACGCGGTCGCACCGAAGTCGATGTCTCGCTGGTCGTGGGGTGGCAGTCGGATCAAGTGATCTTCGTCGCCCAAGGCGAGCCACCCTGGGTGCTGGCCGCCGGCAGCGCACGCGACCGTGAACAGGACTTTCCGCTGGCGCGCCGTTACGGCGAACCGGAACTGGCCGGCTTGATCGAGCGCACCGCCAGCGTGGCAGCAGCCACCCTTGGACCGCGTCGTGTTCTGGGGGGCGAAGCCAGGCTCGCACCATCGCCGGTCGGACGCTGGCGCCAGTGGCTATTGTGGCTCGGCCTCACGGCAGGCGTGGCACTGGTGGCCTTCATGGTGCTACGCCTGCTGCGCGACCTGCGTGCCAAGGCCTGAGTCGCGGCAGTAATCACGGCGGACAAGCCTTGATACGCAGGCTGCCCGGAACTGGAGGTTGCTCGCGCGCCCCACAGGCCGTTTGTACGCCACCTTTTGGTAGAGTAACTGCCAGGCCAGATGGAGCATGCCCGTGAACAAGAAGCATTCAGGCTCCCGACGAAACTTCCTCAAGACCGCCGTGGGCAGCGCCGGGGCCCTTGGTCTCACATCCCGCTTCGGCCTGGGTAGCGCATTCGCCGCCCCAGTCGACATGGGATCGCGCCCGCTGGGGCGGACCGGCCATCGCGCTTACCTGTTCAGCCTGGGCGGACAGGCCACCCTGGAGCAGGACGGCAAGACCGACGAGGCCTTGAAGATCATCAACAGGGCCCTTGATCTAGGCGTCAACTACATCGACACCGCCGCTGCCTACGGATCGGGAATCAGCGAACGCAACATCGGCATGGTCATGCAGTCCCGCCGCAGCGAGGTCTTCCTGGCTTCGAAGACCCATGACCGCACCTACGACGGCTCGATGCGCCTGCTGGAGAAGTCACTCACCCAGCTCAAGACGGACCACCTTGATGCCTGGCAACTGCACAGGATTGATACGGACGACGACCTGGAGCAGATCTTCTCCGACAAAGGGGCCATCAAGGCCCTCGAAAAGGCGCGGGACGAGAAGATGGTCCGTTTCCTCGGCGTCACGGGTCACCGGGACCCATTCGTGCTGAAGAAAGCCATACAACGATACGATTTCGACACCATCCTCATGGCTCTGAATGCCGCGGATAGGCACCACCTCTCATTCATAGACAATCTTCTGCCGCTAGCCGTCGAGAAACAGATGGGCATCATCGGCATGAAGGTCGTGGCACGCGGACGAATCTTCCGGGAAGGCGGCCTGACTTCGATGGAGCAGGCCATGCGTTACGTCCTCACGCTGCCCGTCAGCACCGTCATCGTCGGCATCTCCAACCTCGCGGAGCTCGAAGAGAACGTACAGATCGCAAAGGACTTTCGCCCGTACGACGCCGAAGAGATGCTGCACCTGGAAGATCTGACGAAGCCCTACCACACGGACGCGACCTGGTTCAAAGCCAAGTAGCAGGCAAAGCCAACGACTAGTGCTGCGCTGCGCCACGAATAGAAGCCCCGGCACAGGGCCGGGGCGTCGTGGTCAGTCAAGCGCGTCGCTCAACTCCAGTGGCGCCGCGTGGCCGGATGGCTGCGGCACCCTGTCATCGCGTACTCGGCCGATATCTTCGGTACCGGAGAATGCGCGCTCAACCCCGGAAATGAGCCAGCCCGAGGTAAAGAGCGACGGTCCCGAATACCACGCCGACCGCCGCTGTACTCCAGATCCGCCGCCGGAATCCCAGCAGCAGGTTCACGTCCTGGATCTGCCGCCGCTGCATCACCCACACCGCACAGAGAAGATTGGAGCCCACGGCGACCAACGACGCCGCAATCTTGATCCAGTGAAGGGACGTCAAGGGCCAGGCACGCACCGCCAGGATCAAGCCGGTGACGAGAACACCCAGCAAGATCGGTAGTTCACCGTACTTGTCGACCGTGTAGTGGAACCTCGCCGCCGCGCGCAGGGACTCGGCGTCAGAGCCCGAAAACTCGAACAGTGCTTCGGTGACCACCACGCCCAACCACATGCAAAGCACCATCAAATGGGCAACATGAACAAGTTCCACCGGGTTGTCCCCTTGACCAAGACGGCGCGACCGCCGCTCGTCCAGGCTAGCGGCCGCTCACCCAGCCTGAAGCTTAGCCCATAGATCTGTTTCGTCCAGAGTGCCCCCTGTGCACATGTGTGCCCTTCCCGAGAGAGGGGTAACACTTCACCGGAATAATCCGTTACCTATGTGTCCGGAATGGACCCCTGCGAAATGGCGCGCCCGGACGGATTCGAACCGCCGACCACTGCGTTCGAAGCGCAGTACTCTATCCAGCTGAGCTACGGGCGCCGCGCCTAGCCCCGTATCCTGCCAGTCCGGGCGTACTCTCACAATCGGCAGACAACATTCTTCGGTGCTGGCACTCAGCGAGCGACGTAATTTGCCACGGTACCGGAAATCAGATAACCGCCAATGGCCGGCGAGCCACCGCACAGCTGATCGCCCTGAGGAGGCTCAGTCGGAGTCAAGTGGTACGTCATGATGACGCCTGCGAGGTTCCCGGTACCGTAATAGGTCCCCTCAATGGAACTCATGTCCCTGGACCAGAAGAAGAACTCTCCCTCCAGGGTGCCGTCTCCAATATCCGGCACGACCGTACCGTAACCCCAGTAGTACCCTTCTCCGGTCGCGTCCAGACGCGAGTTCGACTCCAGCCTCTCAGTGCCATTGATCAGCTCATGATCCGTCTCGATCCGAAAGTTCATCGCCATGGCGAACGTATAGGTGATTTCGCCACGCTGGTCCGTCATGCCGGGCGGCTCCACGGCACACAGGGCGGCGATCCCCTGATAGGGAACTTCCGCAGCGACCGCCGGTAAACTGATAGCCGCCGCCATTCCCAAGGCTACGGCCTTGGCCACACACCTGTGTTGGTACGCTGACATGTCCCGGCGGCCGACATCCATTGAGGACTCCTTCCCGTGCGGCTCGAATCGCATCGAAGATGCATGACCCGGGCGCGACACCAACCAGTTGCCGTGCCGGCCCCCGGTGACCCATCCACGCAAGTCACGCCGGACTCCCCCTGACGGAGCCGCCGCTATCTCCAGCTGGCCGACCATCGAGCAACCCGCCACCGCAAACGCCTGCCTGACGGGATGGGAGCCGGGCCCCCAACGAGTTCAGTGCCGCAGGATCCTGTCTATGATCTCGTGCACTTCCTTCTCGAACTCGGTGGACGGAGTGACTACGACATCCACGTCCTTCACCGTGGCGGTGTAGCGATCCACATCCTTGTTGCGCTCATAAGCCTCGCGGAGCTGGTCCACTACCTTGCCGACTTCCAGCGGCGTCAGGCCGTGCTCCTCCACCAGCGTATTGAGGCCGCTGATCTTGCCGTCATGTATCCATGCGAGGCCGAATTTCTTGGGCGGCTTCCCCAGGAACACGTACGCGGTGTGCTCGGCGGGCACAACCTCCAGCGAGTCATTCACCTGCCCGGCGAGTTCGTGGAGTTCCTTTTCGACCGTCGCCAAGCGCATGGCGGCAGTACTGTGCGGCGCGATGGCCGGGAAATCCGGCTTGCTGGAGAAGATCTTCCCCAATAGTCCCATGACTTTCTCCTTCTGATTCGACGCCCGTCGGCGTGCCTGACCGACTGTCATCCTAAACAATAGAAGCCGGAGCGCCAAACGCGGCAACCGAAAAATGCCGCCGTGGCCCGCGAGATGCTACGCCGTAGATAGCCGCAGCAGCCGCGGTCCGGACAGCGCGGCACCAGGTGCCGCACATTCATTGTGAACGGCGTTCCGGCATCACGAACGATCATCCGTGCGTTACGTGTTGCGCAAATTGTTGCACTGCGATAGCGCCGGAATCAGGTCCTGCAGATGAAAGAGAGGATCAGTTATCGATTGCCGTCACCGATCCGGCGCGCTTGCGTAGCTCGAATTTCTGGATCTTGCCAGTACTGGTTTTCGGCAGTTCGCCAAACACCACGAAACGGGGCACTTTGAAGCCCGCCAGATGCTTCTTGCAGTGCGCCACGACGCCCTCGGGCGTCGTCTGGGCACCGGCCTTCAGTTCCACGAAGGCGCATGGGGTCTCGCCCCATTTGGGATCGGGCTTCGCCACCACGGCGGCGGCCAGCACGTCGGGGTGGCGGTAAAGCACGTCTTCCACCTCGATGGACGAAATGTTTTCGCCACCGGAAATGATGATGTCTTTGCTGCGGTCCTTGATCTTGATGTAGCCGTCCGGGTACTGCACTGCCAGGTCACCGCTGTGGAACCAACCGCCGGCAAGCGCTTCCGCGGTGGCCCTCGGGTTCTTCAAATACCCCTTCATCACGATGTTGCCCCGGAACATGATTTCGCCCATCGTCATCCCATCCCAGGGAACAGGCTTCATCGTCTCCGTGTCGAGGACACGAACGTCACGCTCCAGGTGATAGCGCACCCCCTGGCGGGCATTGAGGCGGGCGCGCTCACCGATATCCAGCGCGTCCCAAGCCTCGTGCTTGGCACACACCGTGGCGGGGCCGTACACCTCGGTCAGGCCATACACATGGGTCAGGTCGAAACCCATTTCCTCCATCCCCTCGATCATCGAGGCCGGTGGAGCGGCTCCGGCCACCATGGCCTTGATGCCGGATCGAACACCTTCCTTGAGCGCAGCCGGTGCATTGACCAGCAGGCCATGCACGATAGGCGCGCCGCAGTAATGGGTTACGCCATGCTCGCGCATCATGCCGAAGATGGCCTCGGCATCGACACGCCGCAGACATACATTGACGCCGGCCCGCGCGGCTACCGTCCAGGGAAAGCACCAGCCGTTGCAGTGAAACATGGGCAACGTCCACAGGTACACGGCGTGCTTGGGCATGTCCCACTCCAGTACATTGGAGATCGCATTGATGGCCGCACCCCGGTGATGATAGACGACACCCTTGGGATTTCCTGTCGTGCCGCTGGTGTAGTTGAGCGCTATGGCGTCCCACTCGTCATCTGGCAGCTGCCAGTCGAACGCCGGATCGCCGCCGGCAATGAACGCCTCGTAGTCGGTATTGCCAAGAGACACGCCAGTGGGCCCAAAGAGTTCGTCCTGCGCGTCGATCACCAGCAGCGGCGTCTTGCGCTTGCGCAGGGCCAGCGCCTGTCGCATGGTCGGTACAAATTCGGTGTCCACGATCACGACCTTGGCCTCGCCATGGTCGAGCATGAACGCAATAGTCTCGGGGTCCAGTCGCGTATTGAGAGCATTGAGGACAGCACCGGCCATAGGCACGCCAAAGCTCGCTTCCACCATGGGCGGCGTGTTGGGCAGCATCACCGCCACAGTGTCGTTCTTGCCAACCCCCACGCGCTGCAGGGCGCTGGCCAGCTGCCTGCAGCGGGTGTAGGTCTGGGCCCAGGTGCGGCGCAGGACTTGTTCGCCCCGCCCGTGCACCACCGCCAACCGATCGGGATATACCGCGGCCGCGCGCTCCATGAAGCCTAGAGGTGACAACGGCGCATGGTTGGCCTCGGTTCGGGGAAGCTCCTGGTCGTAAATGCTGGTCACCTAAGTCTCCATCAGTTTTGTCGGCCGTCAGGCAGCGGGTGCAAGCAAAGATCGACCTCGCTCGGCGAGTATTGCTTCACTGCCGATTAGCCGCAAGACATGCCCCCAAGGCCCGCCACCGCAAGAAGACGGCCCCGCGCCTACCGCGGGGGGGACCAGGGCTTCGTGCTGGATTGAGTCGGTCGCTTACGCGACGAGACGTCGGCTTGACCCGAACGAATTCACAGCGGTGGCGGCCACTCGGGCTGCGGCGGAGCCACGCTGGTCTTCTCGACTGTCTCGACCGAAGTGTCGGTCACATCAACAACGACCGTACTGGCGTGGTAACCGCGCTTTTTCCATTCCGCCATAATGCGTTCCGCTTCCAGCCTGCTGCTGGTCTCTGACGTCTCACCGTCGGTTTCGACGTAGTACAGGCGATCCATGCCTCCTCCAATTCTCCCGGGCGGCTGGGAGACCACGAACGGCGCATCATGCGCCCCACCCTTTGGAAGGTAGCGTCAGGAGTAGAAAGCACAATTCGGGCTTATGGAAGGGTCGTCAGGTATTTATCGCTATAGGAGCACGGTCATCTGCTGAGCCTCGCCAGGAGGTGGTCTCATTCCATGATCGGCCTCGGCCCCCACGCCTGCATGGTCCCACAAACAGAAACCCCGGCACTGGGCCGGGGCTTAACGAATCATTTCAATACAGGGCTGGCCTGGAGCTATCCGGGTTCTTGATGCCCGACTCGGCGCCGTAGTGCGAGGATCGAGGCCTGCTCCCAACCGTGTTCGTTCAATGTGCCTACTTGAGCGGTCGGGTTGGCAGACAGTGACTCGACATGGCGCTCGACCCGCTTGAGCACCTTGGCTTCCCAGTCCATGGCGTCCACGTTCCCACGCGGTTGCCGACGCCGCTCGATAGGTGGGTTGTGATCGGATTCATCAGGCTTCTGTCGGCTGGGCACTGGATGTGACTCTCCGGCGCTGATTGGTCGGCACCGCTCGACACGTGTCATCCCGGAAGTAGAGCGATCTCCCTATGAATTCGCGTAGCGAGCGGGCCGTGGTCCTGGCCTTCCTGGCTGATCTCGAGTCTGCCACTGGGAGAAGCGCAAGGGGGCTGCTCTTCACATAACGGTCGAAGCACGAAGCCAAGATCATTCACGGCGCTGTCCCGTGCTGCCTCAAGCGGGACCTCGGCCAGCAGACCAGAAGCCAGATTCTCACCGATCGCCGCCGGCAAGTTCGACACCGCGTCGAGGTCTCGGCTTTGGAGGGCGGCGCATCGATCGCATCGCCTGACGCATGGTTTCAAATCCAGGACTCGCGACATTCATCTTCAACCCGATGATTTTTAAGTATTCCCCAGAATTGAACAAGGATTACGAGCAGAGGATTATCTGTTCCTGGGCGATGCCTTCGGAGCACGTAATGAATAACGCGCGGCTTTTTTGCCTGATGCTGACAGTGGTTCTCTCGCCGGTCAGCCAGGCCAATGACTCAGAGGCGGAACGAATCGCCAAGCAAACCGAACTGGATGCCGCCTGCGAGGCAGCGCGGGAAGAGAAGCTGTATGCCGTGCGGGCCCAGTTGATCGAGGAGTGCGACGCGAAGAAGGAGTGGCCGCGGGAAGATCGGGCAGCATGCGAGCGTTACTACGTGGACTACGGAATTGCCACACCGTGGCAGCCGGGCCTGTTCTACGACCTTCCAGAATGCGTAAAGGCACACGACTACAGGCGCAGTGACCGCTGATCCACCGGCTGACGCAGTGACACCGAGGCCGTTCATCTCGATTCAGGCCACACATCTCGCGAGGGGAACTGGAACGCTTCGACACAACAGCTGGGGAAATCACCTTGCCCTGGCTCATGGGTTGGAGTTGCCCGCGGCGAGCCCGATCAGAGCCTCCTGAGAGGCCGGTGAACCGCCAGCAATGACCACTTCGCGGGCCATAGTTCCACGCCGGGACATGACGGGGTAACCTCAACCTCGGATTGGCCTGCGCCAGGGCGATTGAACGCGATATGGTGCCAGGCAGGGTTCACCGGCCCGGCGTCGTTAACTGGCGCGCGACTCGGCGTCAACGGAGGGGACATGAGGATACTTTTTCCAGCTTTCACGTCGACACTGGCCGTCGGATGCCTGTTTTCCACAGCGCCGGTCGTCGCCCAGACGCCTGACACACATGCACCAACCCGGAAGTCGGTATGTGACGTATTCAAGGCCGACGAAGTGACCGAGGGTCTCCACGAGTTCTGCATCCTTTTTTGCGAGCGCGGCGACTCGACGGGCGCGGACACGTTGATGGCCGAGGACAGGAACGCGCTGAGTTCCAGCGACAAGGGGCCCTCAAGACTGTGCCTTGGCTTCTGGGCAGCGGTCCCGGCCCATTATGGGCCGCCCAGGAGTTGGCGCATCTACGAAACCAAATAGTCCGAGGCGAACCGGGCGTCTCGCTACCGCCCCCACAGATTGGCCACGCCGAAACGGCGTCAATTGTTCGGCGACATGCCCTTCAGGAATTTGAAGAGCTCACTATCCGTTGTCAGGATAATGGTGCTGTCCTCGGTAATGACGGACTTGTAGGACTGCATCGTGCGCGTGAACTCGTAGAACGCCACCGCCTCACGACTCTGGTTGTAGGCCTTCGCATAGATCTCCGTGGCTTTCGCATCTGCTAAACCTCGGATCTCCTCGACCTGCCGGTAGGCTTCAGACTGAATCTTGTTCAGGTCACGCACGCGATTGCCGCGGATCCTCGCAGCCTCGCCGTTACCTTCCGACAGGAAGCGTTCCGCGATCTGCCGCCGCTCGCTGATCATTCGATCGTAGATCTTCGGGCGCACGCTTTCGTTGTAGTTAATCCGCTTGAAACGGATATCGAGTAATTCAATACCAAACACCTGGACCTTTTCAGCGGCCGAGGCGAAGATTTCCTGCTCGACCAGTTTGCGTCCTTTCTGAATAGGCACCAGCGAGCCTATATTCAGATCCCGTTCCGAGTCGTTCAGGAGCGTATCGCGCAGCGGCACGCGATCCTTGGTAGTGCGGATGATCTCGATCAGCTCGTGTTTCGCGACGGCGTTACGGGTCTCACTGCCCAGGATGTCATCCAGGCGGGACTGAGCACTGCGTTCGTCGCGCAATCGCAGGAAGTACTGGAGGGGGTCCGTAATCCGCCAGCGAGCGAAGAGATCGACCGAGATGTAGAGCTTGTCCTTGGTTGGCATATCAGACGGATTGCCATCCCACTCGAGAACCCGCTTATCAATAGGGTTGACCTCCTGGATGAAAGGCACCTTGACCTTCAGGCCAGCCGAAGTCACGGGAGCGCCGACAGGCTTACCGAACTGCGTGATGATCACCTGCTCAACTTCGCTGACCGTATAGATCGAACTGAACGAGATATAGGCCCCTATGACCAGGACCACCAGGATGGCGATTTGCTTGTTCATGGCTGGACCCCCTTCTGGGAGTCGAGGTTCAGCAATGGCAGGATGTTGCGCGCCTTTTCATCGATAATGATCTTGGAACGTATTCCCGGCAGGACGTCCTGCAGGGTCTCGATATAGATGCGGCGGCGAGTGACCTCCGGGGCCTTACTGTATTCCGCCAACAAGGCGTTGAACCGAGCGACGTCGCCTTCCGCTTCGTTGATCCGCTTGAGCCGGTAGCCGTCGGCCTCCCGGATCCGCTGATCCTTCTCGCCTTCAGCGAGCGGGATCACCTGGTTGTAATCCCGTCGTGCTTCGTTGATCAGCTTCTCTTTCTCTTGCTGGGCCTGGTTGACCTCGTTGAAGGATTCCTGCACCGGACCCGGCGGGTTGATGTTCTTCAATTGCACCTGGTCTATGCTGATCCCCATTGCGTACTTGGTTGAGAGTTCCTGCATCTTGGTCAGCGCTTCCGACTCAATTTCCTGCCGGCCAATGGTAATCACCTCGTCGACGGTTCGATCGCCGACGACCTCCCGCATTACGGATTCTGAAACATAGCGGAGGGTTGCACTTGGTTCCCGAACCTCGAAGAGGAACTTTGCGGGCTCGGAGATGCGGTATTGCACTACCCATTCCACTAGCGCGGCGTTCAGGTCGCCCGTCACCATCTCTGTTTCCCGCTTGCCATCTTCGGGACTCTGGTGCGGATCGGTTGCGCCTTCAGTCATGAACCCGAATTCCTGCTTCAACTGCCGTTTGACGGGAACGATGGTCGCCACATCGATGCCCAGCGGCAGCTTGAAATGCAGTCCCGGCTGAACCTCTTTTAGATACTTACCGAAGCGTTGCACGATCGCGACCGAGTCGCTCGGCACCGTGTAATAGGACGCCCAGGCAATCAGGCCGACTACCACGGCGACGGCAAGCGTGACCACTCTGCGGGCATCACCACCCGGCATCATCTGTTTGAGCCAGTCCCGCCCCTGCCGTAGCAGGCCCTCAAGATCTGGAAGTGTCGGCACGCTACGCCCGGGGCCGCCCTGGCTGCCGTTACCGTCCTGCCATGCCATGTGGATCCTTTCCTCGTCTTGGGTGCCCTTGAGTCCGCGCTACCGCGCCATTGCGTTGCACTGACCCAACGCGCTCCTCATTACATCCTACAGGTTGCGTGGCATGCGATGTGCATCAATCCTGAGTGACGCTGAGTAGCTCCTTCAGTGCCGAATCCTATCTGCGGCATCTCCCGTAATCCGCATGAGGTCGTTTTTAGGGGCCGTAGAGGTCTTTGCATCCGCAGCGATGAACATTAGCGCAGCGTCGGTCAGCTCAGCAGCGCAAGCCCCATCGTAGGCGAACCGCCCGAAGGAGAGTGGCGGTCGTGGCACGTAGTAGCCGGGCCGCTCGGGACCCACGGAGCCCGGGGAGGACGGGGTCACGACCTGGCTGTGGCGCCCAAAGCCTTAGCTGACTGACCGGACTCAGTCGCGAGCGTGTCGCCTCATGCAAACACTCGCCAGATCGCCGCCGCATCCGGTAGCCAGAAACAGAAACCCCGGCACAAGGCCGGGACTTTCCACTCGCACGAATCAGGTTCGATCAGTTCAGCTTGTGCCGGCTGAAGCCGAGACCCAACAGTCCGAGGCTGAATAGCGCGAGGGTGCCATGATTGCACCTTCCCTGAGTCGTTCTACTTGTTTGCTCACCGAATGCTCCCATGCGCGGTTGCTTGGAAACTGTAGTGGGCACATGCGACGTCAGCTTGCCGACTGCCCAGAGATGTCGGCTTCAAGGCGCCAACCGATCGCGCATGACGCTTCGCAGCAGGACGAAGCTGATCGCGGCCTGCAGCCCGTCTCGAAGGCTGTCAGTGCGCCTGGGAAACCAGCGGCGGTAGCGGACAATGCACGGTGGCGCACACTGCGCGCAGCAGTTCCGCTTCCTCGACGGTCATGCGCTGGTCAAAGGAAATGGTCCTGACCAGCGCCTCGATCAGCGCTTCCTTGCCGCTCGGCGTCAGTCGGTCCAGCCGGTTGAGCGCCCGGTCCAGCTGGCTGGCCCAGTTGGCGTTGCGCTGGAAGTCCGCGACGTGTTGTGGCAGCAGTTGCTGCAGGCCTGCCCCGTAGGCTTGCCGGGCCAGCGCAGGGTCTGGCTGGCCGCTGTCGGCCAGCACGGAGAACAGGAGCTGCAGGTCGTCGCTCGCCGCGGACAGGGACAGGCCGCCGCGCCGTGTACGCGGCTCAAGCTCATCGCGCAGCTGCACCTGGGCCAGCTTGCGCAACGCGTAGGCAAAGATCGGCACGTTGCCTTCGCGCAGCAGCAGCGCGTTCAGCACGGCCAGCAGCCGCTCGCGCTCGCGGTGGCCGAACTGCCGCAGCGCCGGGAACGCTCGCGACAGTACCGGCATGCGCTGTACCGCCGGCAACCGATCGATGGCCGGCAGGAACCCCTCGACCGCCTTGGCGGGCCCGGCCCCGAACTCCTGGCCGATGAAGGCCAGCTGACGGGTGCGTGTGTCGACATGGCTGTCAATCGCCAGCGCCAGGAACAACGCCGCGGCCTGCCCGGGTTGGCGCGTCGCGGCCTCGATCTCCGCCGGCAGCGCATGGCCCAGGTCCCGGGCGGCCTGCAGTTGCGCCATGCCAGGGTTGCCGACCAGATCCGCGACAGCGGCTGGTGCCAGCACGACGCTGCCGCTCAGCAGCGCGCCCAGACGACGCGTGGCATCGGCCTGCGTACGCGTCTCGAACAGCCCGTCGACGGTGTTCGCATCGACCAGCATCCGCTTGCGTACTACCTCGAACTCAGCCGTATCGAAGCGCGGATCGATGGCGCGGATGCGCTCGACCAGCGGCGGGTGGGTCGCGACCCAACGGTTCATACCGGGCGCGAACAGCATGTGCGCGACCTCCTCGGCGTCGGCGTCGACCAGCGTCGAGCCCTCGGCAAGCGCGCCGATCTTGACCAGTGCGTCGCGCAGCCCACCGGGCTCGCGCGTGAACTGCACGGCGGAGGCGTCGGCCAGCGACTCGCGGCGGCGCGAGACGGCCGCCTGGATCAGGCGCCCGAAGAACAGCCCGATATAGCCGAGCAGCAGCACGGCCAGCGCGGCCAGCAGGATGATCCCGGCACCGCCGCCCTTGCGCCCGACCCTGCCGCGCGGTCCGAACCGCAGCACCAGCCGCGCGATCATCGCGAGGACAAGCAACCCGAACAGCAGCCCGATCAGGCGCGTGTTGAGGCGCATGTCGCCGTTCAGGACGTGGCTGAACTCGTGGCCGATGACGCCCTGCAGTTCGGCGCGGTTGAGGTGGACCAGCGCTCCGCGCGTCACGGTGATGGCGGCGTTGGACGGGTTGTGCCCGGCGGCGAAGGCGTTGATGCCGGCTTCGCGCTCCAGCACGTAGACGGCTGGCACGGGCACGCCGGATGCGATGGCCATTTCCTCGACCACGTTCAGCAGCCGGCGGCGCAGGGGGTCGGTCGTGTTGGGCGCAACGCGTTCGCCGCCGAGCGAGGTGGCGACCACTCCGCCGCCGGCGCTCAGGGTGGCGGATCTTGTAGAGACTGGCGATACCGATAACGCCGAGCACCGCCAACGTGGTCAGCGCCGTCGTCCCGGGATGCGCCGTCAGCCAGCCGCCGTCGGGCACCATGACCGTCGGGGCGTCCGTGGCGAAGACGGCGACCACGACCAGGACGACCGCATTGACCGCCACCACGACCGCGCCCACTGCCAGCACGAACAGCACCACAAGCCACTTCGAGGCCCGGCGTGCCGCGGCCTGTCGCCCGAAGAAATCCATTCAGGGTCGCCCGTGGGTCAGGTCGTGAAGCTGACCTTCGGGACCTCGCGCTTCTCGGGCGACTCGATTTCGAGCAGCTGCGCCGGCAGGAAGTTGAACATGCCCGCGAACAAGGTGTTCGGGAACACCTCGCGGGTGTTGTTATAGCTCATGACCGAGTCGTTGTAGGCCTGCCGGGCGAAGGCGACCTTGTTTTCGGTCGAAGTCAGCTCCTCGGACAGCTGCATCATGGTCGTGTTGGCCTTCAGGTCGGGATAGGCCTCGGCCAGCGCGAACAACTTCCCGAGCGCGCCGGTGAGGACATTCTCGGCCCCGGCCAGCTGCTGCATCGCCGCGGGATCCCCGGGATTGGCGGCGGCGTTCTTCAGTCCGGTGACCGCCGCATTGCGCGCGGTGATGACCGCCTCCAGCGTGCCGCGCTCGTGCTGCAGGTAGCCCTTGGCCACCTCGACCAGGTTGGGTATCAGGTCGTAGCGACGGGTCAGCTGCACGTCGATCTGCGCGAAGGCGTTCTTGTAGGCATTTCGCGCCGTCACCAGGCGGTTGTAGATAGTGACCGCCACCGTTACCAGCGCGGCGAGAATGACCAGGGTGATCAACATGGCTCTGCTCCAGGATTACCTGTCGCGAGGATACAGCAACATCGTCTGTAATCGCGCCCGGAGTCGAGAAGTCCCGCGCTGCTTGCCGGCCGCGGGACTTGCCCCCGCTGGGGCGCCCACCGACCCCTTGAGCCGACGCGGGCTGGGCTGCAGCCAGGGTCGCCAGCCCACCTTCTGATGCAGCGCCGCATGATGCCTGCTATGGGTCGCTAGCAGATATGGCGAGCGCTAGACAGATCATCGTCAGGCCGGACGAACGGGTGTTGGTCGCGGAGATAGGCCTAAACGAAACACCCCTCACTGCTCTCGCAGGAGAGGTGCCTATGGAAGTGGTAGCGGGGGCGCGATTTCAGACTCCCGAATCACCCCAATCCACTTCCGGATCGAACTACGCAGACCCGACTGAATGGGCACAAACAGGCGCCACGGCGCCGGACCGGGATCGGCGTGACTCAGCGGCAGGGTCCCGAGCACCTCACAAACGAATTCTCGGGGATGTCCGTTTTCGGGCAGACGCGAACACTCCCGACAAGGAAAACCCCCGGCACAGGGCCGGGGTCGCTTTCGAAGAGACCGAACCGTCTCTAGTGATCGCTTTGCGCCGCCATCACGGGCGGAGCTTTAGTTTCGTGATCCAGTATTCGGTGTCGCCACCCGGATATTGTGAATACCGAGCATTATTGACGTACAAGGAATTCCCAAAGATCGCGCCGCTCGCCACGTCGTCCAGGTCAGGATCGGTGACTGTCTTCGTGAGCTTCCCCGAGAGCATGTCCTTGTCCAACTCCACGACTTGGATCCGGCTTTCCGGGGCGGGGCCAGAGGGGGTCATGATGTACAGGGTGTGGCCCTTCATCGCAATGCCATCCAGAAATCCGTCTAGAGGCCCATCAACGTAGATCTCTTCCACATCGCCAGTGCTGGGGTCGACACGGTAGAGCTGCGCCAGGAGCGAGTGACCGACGATCAAAGTCTTTCCATCAGGCGTCGCCACGATGCCGTTCGCGCCGCAACAGAAGTCATCAGGGTCAATTGCAAATACGTCGGGCAGAGGAATTGCACTGGCGGCACCGGCATCGAGCGGAATCTGGCCATTATCCGATAGCGGCAACCGGTAGATAAACGGCTGCGCGGAATCCGTGAAGTAGACGGCGTCCCTGGTGACGGCCAAGTCATTGATGATCGACATGCCCGACGTGGACAACTGGTATGCCATGATCAGGGCACCGCTATCCGCGTCAAAAACGTATGCCGAGCCGCTGTCGCACCCGGCGACAAACAGATAGTTGGTGCGCGGATCGAAACGCATCCCGAGTATGTGGCAGGTACCATTCGCGATATCCGCGTTCGGGTCCCTTTCGACCAGAACTACCCCTTGCCCGGTGCGCAAGTTCACTTTGTAGATCGATCCGTCCAACGAGCCGTTATAGGCCGTGGTTCCCGTGCCGATCGTGAATCCTTCGGGCCCAGATCCACTCGGCGTGTAGATCTTCTTGGGGAAGGGCTTGTCCGCGGCGCTGACCGATACGCTTGGCAGCGCCAAAGCAATCAACGCGACTGATAGCAAGGTTGAAGATAGTCTTTTCATCGCAAACGCTCCCCTTGGTGATCGCGGTCGGTTTACGGCGCGCCGATCGTATTTAGTTATTCGCATAAGGCAGCTCATCTTGTCGCATATGTAAATGAGAATAGCAATTATTCGCTACCAGACATAATGAGGCGACTTATCAGGCTACTAGTCACAATCAGCTCAAAACGAGGAGCCTTGGTGGTTAGCCAGAGCAGGTCCACCATCATGCGTCGGTCGAGGACCTTCAGAGCTTTGCCAGGCCGGGCGACATATCAGTGACCGCTAACGGCTGCGGATTCAACTGATCGACGCAACACATTGGCCAAAGCGTTCGGCTGGTGTTTCGAAGTTGAGTGTTTCCCGAGGTCGCTCGTTCAGTCGTCTGGCAACGGCATTGAGCGTGTTCTGATGAACGGTCGTGAGATCCATTCCCTTGGGGAAGTACTGCCGCAGCAGACCGTTGGTGTTCTCGTTTGAGCCACGCTGCCACGGCTGCTGCGGATCGCAGAAGTAGACCTGGATGTCGGTCGCCAGCGAGAACCGCTTGTGGTCGGCCATCTCCTTGCCCCGGTCCCATGTCAGTGAGCGATACAGCTCCCGTGGTAGCTTGTGAGCCTGCTTGATCAGTGCGTTGACCACCGTCTCGGTGTCCTTGCTGGGCACCTTGGCCAGGATCACGTAACGCGTCTGGCGCTCGACCAGGGTGGCGATCTGGCTGTTGTGACTGCCGCAGAACAGATCGCCCTCCCAGTGCCCGGGCACGGCCCGATCCTCAGCCTCGGCCGGCCGTTCGCGGATTGATACCGTGTCGGTGATCCGGCCGTGGTTCGGTCCCTTCTGCGTGTGATGGCGCGAGCGACGCATCCCACGGGTCCGCCGTAGGTGCTGCAACAGCTCCTGCTTCAGGGCCCCACGGGCCTGGATGAAGAGGGTGCGGTAGATGGTCTCGTGGGACACCTGACGGCTCTCATCGTCCGGATAGGTACGCTTCAGCCACCCAGCGATCTGGTAGGGCGACCACTCGAGCTGCAGCTTGTGCGCGACCAGGCGCGCCAGCGCAGGCTGGGCTGCCAGTTTACAGCGCTTCGGCCGGCGGCCCCGGTCCCATGCGGCCTGATCGGCCGTACTCGCTCTATAGGCCTCCCGGCCGCCGTTGCGGTCGATCTCCCGGCTTACGCTGCTCACCGCCCGGCCCAGTGACGACGCGATGCGACGCACCGACAGGCCGGCCATCAAGCCGCGGGAGATCTCCTCACGTTCCGCCAGCGCCAGGGCAAGCCGGGAGCGACGCCGCGGTGCGGGGCGGATGCCGCCGGTCCGCGACAGGATGCCCCGGGCAGTCGAATGGTGACGGTCAAAAAGCTGGCCAATCGCATGCAGGGACTCACCCCGTCGCCAGCGTTCCCACATCAGTGCCTAGTCGGCTTCCGTGTAGTGAATCCGGTCTCGCCTTTCCATCTGCAACATCCTCCCCGCAACATCGCGAGTCTAGGTGTTGCATCGATCATATGAATCCGCAGTCGTTAGCGGACATGGCGAGCGCCGGACAGATCATCGTCAGGCCGGACGAACGGGTGTTGATCGCGGAGATAGGCCTAAACGAAACACCCCTCACTGCTCTCGCAGGAGGGGTGCCTATGGAAGTGGTAGCGGGGGCAGGATTTGAACCTGCGACCTTCGGGTTATGAGCCCGACGAGCTGCCAGACTGCTCCACCCCGCAACCGAGCCGTTAATTATAGTGGGCGGTCAGTCCAGTAGCAACTATCCTGGAATGACGCTGGCGCAGACCTGCAACAGCCAGCCGGGCAGCAGCCCGAGAGCCAGGACCAGCAGGGCGTTGGCGCTCAAAACCAGCCGGAATCCGGCGCTTGCCTCGATCGGCGCCTGGTCTTCCGGCGCATCGAAATACATCAGCTTGACCACCCGCAAGTAGTAGAACGCCCCGATTACCGAGAAGAACACCGCGGCCACGGCCAGCGAGGTCAGCCCGATGTTCAGCACTGCGGAAATGACCTGCACCTTGGCCCAGAAGCCGACCATGGGGGGTACGCCCGCCATACCGAACATCAGCAGGAGCATGACGAATGCGAACCAGGGGCTGCGCTGGTTCAGGCCCTTGAAGTCGTTCAGTTCGTCGGCCTCGAAGCCCTGCCGCGACAGCAACAGGATTACGCCGAACGAGCCGGTCGCCATGATCACGTAGGTCAGTGTGTAGAACATCGCCGCCTGATAGCCCTCGACCGTCCCGGCGACAAAGCCGAGCAGGATGAAGCCCACGTGCGAGATGGTCGAATACGCCAGCATGCGTTTGATGTTGGTCTGGGCGATGGCAATGACGTTGCCGAGGCCCATCGACAATACCGACAGCACGACGAGCATGCCCTGCCAGGCCTCCGTCATGCCGCCCAGGCCCTCCGCCAGCACGCGCATGGTCAACGCGAACGACGCAATCTTGGGCGCCGAGCCGATGAACAGCGTTACCGCCGTGGGAGAACCGTGATAGACGTCGGGTACCCACATGTGAAAAGGCACGGCACCAAACTTGAAGGCCACGCCGACGACGATGAACGCCAGCCCGAACAGCAGCCCGATATTGTTGGCATTGGCGCTGGTCAGGGTGGCCCCCAGCCAGTCCAGCCGGAAGGTTCCGGTCACGCCATAGACGATGGAAATACCGTACAGCAGCGTGCCGGAGGCGATCGCCCCCAGCACGAAGTACTTCATCGCCGACTCGGCGGCCACGCCGTTATCGCGGTCAAAGGCCACCATCGCATACAGCGACAGCGACAGGATCTCGATGCCCAGGTACATGCTCAGCAGGCTGCCGGCCGAGATCATGACGTTCATGCCCAGCACGGCAAACAACGCCAGCACGAAATACTCGCCCTTGAACAGGCCGCGCCGGTCGAGATAGTCGCGCGAATACAGCAGTGCCACGGCCACCACCGCGTAGTTCACCAGCTTCAGCACCGTGCCCATCGGGTCGGCGACGTAATGGCCGAACAACGCGATGGTTGTACTCCCTACCCCGTATTTCGACGTCAGCACCGCGGCGCCGGCCAGCGCGACGATGGACAGTACAAAGGTGATCCAGCGCTGCCTGTCGCCCAGGGCGAGGTCGATAAGGAGCACGGCGCAGGCCGCGGCCAGCAGGAACACTTCCGCGCTGGCGGGTGCAAGGTCGGTCCAAGTCAGTACCTGATTCATTGCAGATTCACCCGCCGACTCCCAGCTTGCTGACCAGCAGCTGCTGGACCAGATGCTCGACCGTAGGCCGCATCACATCCAGCAACGGCGCGGGATACAGGCCCAGCGCCAGGACCGCCACGGCTAGCACGGCGAGCACGGCGAACTCGCGGCGGTTAACGTCCTTGAGGGAAGCCACGCCGTCGTTGGCCACCTCGCCCCACACCACTCGCTTGACCAGCCAGAGCGTATAGGCCGCGCCGAGGATCAGGGTCGTGGCGGCGACGAAGGCATACCAGAAGTTCGCCTTGAAGCTGGCGACGATCACCAGGAACTCGCCGACGAAGCCGGAGGTGCCCGGCAGCCCGGCATTGGCCATGGCAAACAACACCATGAAGAAAGCGAAGACCGGCATGGTGTTCACTACCCCGCCGTAGGCGGAGATCTCCCGCGTGTGCAGGCGGTCGTACATCACGCCCACGCAGAAGAACATGGCGCCGGAGACCAGGCCGTGGGAGATCATCTGCACCATCGCGCCGTCGATGCCCATGCCAATGCCGCTCGCCGAGCCCGTGTTCTGAACAATGTCGAAGGCCAGGAAGCAGCCCAGCGTCACGAAGCCCATGTGGGCGATGGACGAATAGGCAATCAGCTTCTTCATGTCCTGCTGCACCAGCGCCACGAAGCCGATGTAGGCCACCGCGATCAGGGACAACGCAATGATCAGCCAATCGAGTTCGCGGCTCGCGTCGGGCGTGATCGGCAGGCTGAAGCGCAGGAAGCCATAGCCGCCCATCTTCAGCATGATGGCCGCCAGCACCACCGAGCCGCCGGTCGGCGCCTCGACGTGTGCGTCCGGCAACCAGGTGTGCACCGGCCACATCGGGATCTTCACGGCAAAGGCCGCGAAGAAGGCCAGGAAGATCAGCATCTGCTCGGTCATGCCCAGCGGCATCTGCTGGAAGGCCCCGATCTCGTAGCTGCCCGACTGCAGGTGCAGGTAGATCAGTGCGACCAGCATGAATACGGAGCCCAGGAAGGTGTAGAGGAAGAACTTTATCGTCGCGTAGACGCGACGCACACCGCCCCAGACGCCGATGATGATGAACATCGGGATCAGCATCGCTTCCCAGAACACGTAGAACAGCAGTGCGTCGAGGGCCGAGAACACGCCGATCATCAGGCCTTCCATGATCAGGAATGCCGCAAAATACTGTGCCGGCTTTTTCTCGATCACCTTCCAGGCCGCAACGACCACCAATGGCGTGATGAACGTCGTCAGCAGCACGAGCGGCATCGCGATGCCGTCGACGCCGAGGTGGTACCAGGCGTTGATCACGCCGATCCAGGGTGCACGCTCGACGAACTGCATGGCGGCCGTCGTGGTGTCGAAGTCCGCCCACAACGGCAGGCTGAGCGCAAAGGTCGCGGCCGATACTGCCAGTGCCGCCCAGCGCGCCGCCAGCACCCTGCGCTCGCCCAGGGCCAGCACGGCCAGGCCGCCCACGATGGGCAGCCAGATCAGCCAGCTGAGCAGCGGGAAGCCCTGGCCCATCTCAGCCACCCCCATCGCCAGCAGGCCAACCGGCCGTTGAATGCGTGCTCGACATGATCAGCCCTTGAGCAACAGCCAGGCGAGAAGCATCGACAGGCCGATGATCATCGCGAAGGCATAGTGGTAGAGGTACCCGGTCTGCATCTGGCGAACGACCCCGGACATGCGGGCCACCATGTTGGCCGAGCCATTGACCAGCCAGCCGTCGATGACGCTCTCGTCGCCGCGCTTCCACAGGTTGCGCCCGAAGCTGCGCGCGCCGACGGCGATGACGTTCTCGTTGAACCAGTCGAAGTAGTACTTGTTCACCAGCACGGCGTAGAGCCTGCCAAAGCGCCGCTGCAGCATGCCGGGAATGTCCGGGCGCCTCAGGTACAGGAACCAGGCCGTCAGCACGCCCGCCGCGGCCAGGTAGACGCCCGGTGAACCTGCCTCGTGCACGATGAAGCCCAGGGCGCCATGGAAACCGGCGCCGATTTCCGCCAGCGGACCTTCCGGCGACTGGCTGATCGCGCCGGCAAAGAAGTCGCCGAACACCAGCGGCCCCACCGTCAGCCAACCGATCGCAATCGACGGAATCGCGAGCAGAACCAGCGGCAGGGTCACGACCAGCGGGCTCTCGTGCAGGTGCTCGCGTGTGTGCTCATCCATCCGTTCCTTGCCGTGGAAGGTCATGAAGACCAGCCGGAAGCTGTAGAGCGCCGTGACGAACACGCCCAGCAGCACGCACCAGTAGGCATAGGTCGAACCCTCGAGGCGCGACTCATGGACCGCCTCGATAATGATGTCCTTGG
This sequence comes from uncultured Gammaproteobacteria bacterium, assembly GCA_963695465.1. Classification (GTDB taxonomy): domain Bacteria; phylum Pseudomonadota; class Gammaproteobacteria; order Steroidobacterales; family Steroidobacteraceae; genus SG8-30. The sequence goes on along the minus strand of CAVOGM010000011.1, from coordinate 135,194 downwards.
AAAAGAACCCGGACAGGCCGGGAAAGCCGATCAGCGCCAGCGACCCGATCACGGTGGTCCAGTAGGTCACGGGCAGGTACTTGCGCAACCCACCCATACGGCGCATGTCCTGCTCGTGGTGCATTGCGATGATCACGGAACCCGCCGCCAGGAACAGCAGCGCCTTGAAGAAGGCGTGCGTCATCAGGTGGAAGATGCCGGCCGCGTAGGCGCCGGCGCCGAGGGCGACGGTCATGTAGCCGAGCTGGGACAACGTGGAATAGGCGATCACGCGCTTGATGTCGTTGTTGACCAGTCCCAGCAGCCCCATGAACAGCGCCGTGGTCGCCCCGATGACCAGGATGAATGACAGCGCCGCCTCGGACAGCTGGAAGATCGGTGACAGGCGCGCCACCATGAAGATGCCGGCCGTGACCATGGTCGCCGCATGGATCAGGGCCGAAATCGGCGTGGGGCCTTCCATCGAATCCGGCAGCCAGACGTGCAACGGCACCTGCGCCGACTTACCCATCGCACCGATGAACAACAGGATGCAGATGATCGTGATGGCCTTGGTCGGCTCGCCCGGCGTCAGGAAGATGTTCTGCCCGACGATCATGTCCGTGCGCGCAAAGGCGTCGGCGTAGTCCAGCGTGCCGGTGTAGAACGCGATTCCGGCAATGCCCAGCACGAAGCCGAAGTCGCCGACGCGGTTGACCACGAAGGCCTTCAGGTTGGCAAAGATCGCCGTCGGCCGCTTGTACCAGAAACCGATCAGCAGGTACGAAACCAGTCCCACCGCCTCCCAGCCGAAGAACAGCTGGAGGAAGTTGTTGGACATCACCAGCATCAGCATCGAAAAGGTGAACAGCGAGATATAGGCGAAGAAGCGCTGGTAGCCGGGATCGTCGCGCATGTAACCGATGGTGTAGATGTGCACCATCAGGGAAACGAAGGTCACCACCGTCATCATCAGCGCGGTCAGGTTGTCGACCAGGAAGCCGACTTCCATCCGCATGCCGTCGCTGACTGCCCAGGTATAGACGCTGCCGTTGTAGGGCTCCAGGCCGCCCGAGACCAGCAGCTGCAGCACCCATGCAGACAGTGCGAAGGATGCTGCGACACCGGCAATACACAATGTGTGCGACGCGCTGCGACCGATCCAGCGGCCCAGGAAGCCGGACACGACCGCGGCGCCCAGCGGTGCCAGCACGATCGCGAGAAATACCTGTTCCATCGCCATGATCAGCCCTTCATCACGTCGAGGTCGTCGACGTTGATGCTGCGACGCTCGCGGAACAGCACCACCAGGATTGCCAGCCCGATGGCCGCCTCGGCTGCAGCCACCGTCAGGATGAAGAACACGAAGATCTGCCCATCCAGGTTGCCCAGGAAGCGAGAAAACGCCACGAAATTGAAGTTCACGGCCAGCAGCATCAGCTCGATGCACATCAGCAGGACGATGACGTTCTTGCGGTTCAGGAAAATCCCGACGACCGCGATGGCGAACAGGATCCCGGCCAGCAACAGGTAGTGCGACAGGGTGATCACTCCTCCCCCTCCGGTTCAACCTTCACCAGCCTGACTCGGTCCTGGCGGCGCACGGCGACCTGCTTCGACACGTCCTGGGTCTTGAGCCCGGGGCGCCGGCGCATGGTCAGGGCGATGGCCGCCACGATGGCGATCAGCAGCACCACCGCGGCCAGCTGGAACGGGTAGACGTAGTCGGTGTAAAGCACGGCGCCAATCGCCTTGGTGTTGCTGTAGCCGTCGGGCAGCGGCGCGACGCCACCGGTGATGTCCAGGCCCAGGCGCTTGACCCACAGGACGTAATAGAACTCGACGATGATGATAAGCGCGATCAACCCGCCCAGCGGTGCATAGCGGGCAAAGCCCTCGCGCAGCGTCTCGACGTTGATGTCGAGCATCATCACCACGAACAGGAACAGAACCATGACCGCGCCGACATAGACTAGCACCAGGACGATCGCCAGGAACTCCGCCTCGATCAGCAGCCACAGCACTGCCGCATTGCAGAAGCACAGCACCAGGAACAGCACCGAGTGCACCGGGTTCCTGGACGTGATCACGCCGATCGCGGCGCCGACCAGCACCGTCGCAAACGTGTAGAAGAGGATTTCTGTCAGCACTTGATGCCTGTCCTGTCTAGCGGTACGGCGCGTCAGCGGCCTTGTCCGCCGCGATCATCGACTCGTAGCGGTCGCCGATCGCCAGCAGCTTGTCCTTGGTCATGATGTTCTCGCCGCGGTTCTCCATGTGGTACTCGTGAATGCGCGTCTCCACGATCGCGTCCACCGGGCAGGCTTCTTCGCAGAAGCCACAGTAGATGCACTTGAACAGGTCGATGTCGTAGCGGCTGGTCCGGCGCGTGCCGTCCTCGCCGACCTCGGAGTCGATCGTGATCGCCAGCGCCGGGCAGGCGGCCTCGCACAGCTTGCAGGCGATGCAGCGCTCCTGGCCGTTCGGGTAGCGGCGCAGCGCATGCAGGCCACGGAAGCGCGGCGACTGCGGCGCCTTTTCCTCCGGGTAGTTCAGCGTCACCTTGGGCGCGAAGAACTGCCGGATGGTCACCGACATGCCCACCAGCAACTCGGTGAGGAAAAAGGTCTTTAGCAGGCTACGGACGTTGGCCATGTCAGTTGCTCAAGCCCACGGCCCGATCTTCAGCCACACCATTACGCCTTCCACCGCCAGCCAAACCAGCGTGACCGGGATCAACACCTTCCAGCCGAGCCGCATGATCTGGTCATAGCGATAGCGGGGAAAAGTCGCGCGGATCCAGAGGTAGACGAAGATGAACGAGCAGATCTTCAGGAACAGCCAGAAGAACGAAGGTTGCGCGACGGCCCAGGTATCGGGCACGTAGCCTTGCAGCGGCGACAGCCAGCCGCCCAGGAACATGATCGCGGCCAGCGCCGAGATCAGGATCATGTTCGCGTATTCGGGTAGCGCGAACAGTGTCGCGAAGGCCGCGCCCGAGTACTCGACGTGGAAGCCGGCAACGATCTCCGACTCGCCCTCGGCGACGTCGAAGGGTGCGCGGTTGGTCTCGGCGACCCCGGAAATGAAGTAGACGACGAACAGCGGGAACAGCCAGAACCAGTTCCAGGCCAGCGCCCCGCCCTCCTGGGAGCGGACGATGTCGCCCAGGTTCAGGCTGCCTGCCGCCATGAGCACGCCGACGATGGCGAAGCCCATGGCCAGCTCGTAGGCGACCATCTGCGCGGCCGAGCGCATCGCGCCCAGGAAGGCATACTTCGAGTTGGCTGCCCAGCCGGCCAGGATCACGCCATAGACGCCGAGCGAGGTCAGCGCCAGGATGAACAGCAGCCCGGCGTTGATGTCGGCCAGCACGAACTCGGGCGAGAACGGAATCACCGCCCAGGCGGTCAGCGCCGGCACGAGCACGATCAACGGCGCGATCAGGAACAGCTTCCGGTCCGCGTTCGCCGGAATCAGGAACTCCTTCAGCAGCAGCTTGATCACGTCGGCGAACGGCTGGGCCAGGCCGCGCAGGAACGGCAGCCCGAACAGGCTGATGCGGTTCGGGCCGCGTCGCAGCTGCATGTAGCCGATGACCTTGCGCTCGGCCAGCGTGCTGAAGGCCACCGCCATGATCACGGCGAGCATCACCCCGATCACCGCCAGCGTGGTCAGGATCAGCGACTGCAGGTCGCCGGGAATGCCCGCCCAGATGCCGTTCAGGTTCTCCATGGGGGTCAGGCTCCCCTGCCGCTGCGGGCAGCGGCTGCCCATTGCGCCTGCGCGGTCTTCTGCAGGGACGGTGCGCGACGCACAATCGCGTCCACGCCGTAGATCGGGACGCCGGCCAGCGTCGCCTCGCCTGCCGGGCCGATATTCCGCGACGGCAGCCGGACGCCGGCCGGGGACTCGGCGACGAGCTGGCGCAGCTCGTCACGGACCTGCTCGGACGAGTCGTATTCGAAGCCGTCCAGCGCCAGCAGGTTGCCGAGCACGCGCAGGACCTTCCAGCCCGGCCGCGCCTCGCCCAGCGGCTTGATGCAGCCCGCAAAACTCTGCCAGCGCCCGCCGGCATTGACGAAGGTGCCCGAAGTCTCGGCAAAGGTGCCGATCGGCAGCAGCACGCTGGCCCAGGACTTCATCGCGTCCGTCGCAAAAGGCGTCATGGCCGCGACGAAACCGCATTGGCCGAGCACGGTGCCGGCCGCAGCTGCCGGCGTGTCGGCCTCCGGCTCGATGCCGCCGAACAGCACGCAGGCCGCCAGCGGCTCGCGCAGCATGGCGGCGGCGTCCAGTCCGGGCGACTGCACGGTGCCGCCGCCGGCCTGCCGGTGCGGCACCGCCCCGGCCACCGCCGCACCCGCGGCGTTGCCGCCGTCCGGAAGTACGGACAGGGTCGCGCCCGTCAACACCGCCAGCGCCGCGGCCGCCGCGCGCAGGTCCGCATACGCCTCATGGCGCTGGGCCAGGCCGCCGAGCAGGATGGCACGGCGTTTTCCGCCGGTCAGCGACGCCACGATCCCGCGATGGATCTCGTCGGGCTGCGCTTGCGCGACCAGCGGGGCCAGGCTCGGCGGCAGCTTACCACCCGTTGCCGTTGCCGCGGCCTTGAGCAACGCGGCGAGTTCCGGCAGCCAACGCCCGGGCGCCGCCACGCGCTCCGCCTTGAGCGGGAACAGCAGCGGATAAGCCTCGGCGTTGAGCTGGCTGATTGCGGCGCCGCCGGCGACCGCGGCCTGCCGGACACGGTGGGCCAGCAGCGGCGCCTCGTGCCGCAGATGACTGCCGACGATCAGCAGCGCATCGAGCCGCGCGACGTCGGCCAGCGACATGTCCAGTCCCGGAATCGCTGCATCGTCGTCCTGGTCGCGGAAATCCACCTGGCGCAGACGCGAGTCGACGTTGTTGGTGCCGAGCCCGCGGGCCACGCGGCCCAGCAGGTACAACTCCTCGGTGGTGGCCGTCGGGGCCCCCAGGAAACCGATCTCACCAGCGCCGCGCTCCAACGCCGCGTCGCGCAACGCCTGCGCGGTCGACGTGAGCGCCGTCTCCCAGTCGACCGTACGCCACTCGCCGTCCACCTTCATCATCGGCGTTTCGAGCCGGTCCGGTGAGTAGATGCCTTCGTAGGAAAACCGGTCGCGGTCGGCGATCCAGGTCTCGTTGACGTCCTCGTTGCGCCGCGGCACCACGCGCAGCAACCTGCCGCGCAGCACGTGGCCGTAGGCGTTGCTGCCTACCGCGTCGTGCGGCGGAACCAGCTCGTGCTCTGTCATCTCCCAGGAGCGACCCTGGAAACGGAACGGCTTGGAGTTCAGTGCACCCACCGGGCACAGGTCGATGACGTTGCCGGACAGCTCGTGGTCGACGCTGCGCTCGATCCAGGTGCCGATTTCCATGTTCTCGCCGCGACCCGTCGTGCCCAGTTCCTGCATGCCGGCAATTTCCGCGGTGAAACGGACGCAGCGGGTGCAGTGGATGCAGCGGGTCATGTCGGTGGAGATCAGCGGCCCGAGGTCCTTGTCCTTGACCACGCGCTTGCGCTCGGTGAACCGGGACACCGAGCTGCCGAACCCCTGCGCAAGGTCCTGGAGCTCGCATTCGCCGCCCTGGTCGCAGATCGGGCAGTCGAGCGGGTGGTTGATCAGCAGGAACTCCATTGTCGCCTTCTGGGCGGCGATGGCGCGCGGCGAGCGCGTGAAGGCCTTCATGCCCTCGGTCACCGGCGTCGCGCAGGCAGGCAGCGGCTTGGGTGCCTTTTCCACCTCGACCAGGCACATGCGGCAGTTCGCCGCCACCGACAGCTTCTCGTGATAGCAGAAGCGCGGCACGTAGATCCCGGCCGCATCCGTGGCATGGATGAGCATCTGGCCCTTGCGGGCCTGCAGCGGCTTGCCATCCACTTCGATATTGACGAGATCGTCGCTCATGCTCGGGTCATTGTCCTGTCAACCATGGCCGTCAGGCCGCCACGAGAGGCGGGCTGTCGACGATGCTGCGGCCGTTGTTGGCGATCATGTATTCGAATTCGTGGCGGAAGTGCTTCACGAAGCTCTGCACCGGCCAGGCGGCCGCATCGCCGAGTGCGCAGATCGTGTGTCCCTCGATCTGGTTGGCGATCCCCACCAGCATGTCGAGGTCTTCCATCCGGCCCTCGCCGTCCAGGATCCTGCGAACGACGCGATTCATCCACCCGGTGCCTTCGCGGCAGGGCGTGCACTGGCCGCAGGACTCCGCCTTGTAGAAGCGCGAGATGCGCTCCAGCACCCTGACCATGCAGGTCGTCTCGTCCATGACGATCACCGCGGCCGATCCCACGGCTGAACCGGCCTTGCGCAGCGAGTCATAGTCCATCAGGCAATCGATGATCAGCTCGGCTGGCAGGACCGGTACCGACGAGCCGCCCGGGATGACCGCCTTGAGCTGCCGTCCGCCGCGGACGCCGCCGGCAATTGCCAGCAGCTCGCGGAACGGAATGCCCAGCGGCAGCTCGTAGTTGCCGGGCTTGTTGACGTGCCCCGACACCGAGAAAATCACGGTGCCGCCGGCATTGGGTGTGCCGAGGTCGGCGAACCACTTGGCGCCCTTGCGCAGGATGGTCGGCACGCTCGCATAGCTCTGCGTGTTGTTGATGGTCGTCGGCTTGCCGTACAGGCCGAAGTTCGCGGGAAACGGCGGCTTGAAGCGCGGCTTGCCCTGCTTGCCTTCCAGCGACTCGAGCAGCGCCGTCTCCTCGCCGCAGATGTAGGCGCCGGCGCCGACGAAGCTGTACAGGTCGAAGTCGATGCCAGATCCCTGCAGGTTCTTCCCCAGCAGCCCGGCCGCGTAGGCCTCCTGCAGCGCCGCTTCGAAGCGCGGCACCGGCTCGGCCAGGAACTCGCCGCGGATGTAGTTGTAGCCGACCGTCGCACCCATGGCGTAGCCGCCGATGGCCATGCCCTCGATCAACGCGTGCGGGTTGAAGCGCAGGATGTCGCGATCGTGGCAGGTGCCCGGCTCGCTCTCGTCCGAATTGCAGACGGCGTACTTCTGGCCCGGCGCGTTGCGCGGCATGAAGCTCCACTTCAACCCGGTCGGGAACCCGGCGCCGCCGCGTCCGCGCAGGCCGGAGGCCTTGACCTCCTCGATGATCTCCTCGCGCGGCGTCTTCTCGCGCAGGATCTTTTCCCAGACCTGATAGCCGCCGATGCGGCGGTAGGTCTCGAGCGTCCAGCTGCGCTCATACTGCAGCGGCTCGAAGGTCAGCTGGTTCAGTTCGTAAGAGGGCATGGGCTCAGTCCACGCTGTCCAGGACCTTCACCGCCAGCTCGGGCGTGAGGTTCTCGTGATAGACATGGTCCACCATCATCATCGGCGCGTTGTTGCACGCGGCCAGGCATTCCTCCTCGCGCTTGAGGAAGAACTTGCCGTCGGGCGTGCTCTCGCCCACCTTGACACCCAGGTGTCGCTCGACAGCCTCGACGATCTTGTCCGAGCCGCAGAGCATGCAGCTGATGTTGGTGCACACGGATACGTGGACCCTGCCGACCGGCCTGGTCTCGAACATCGAATAGAAGGTCGCGACCTCGTAGACCTGTATCGACGGCAGCCCCAGGTACCCGGCGACGGCATCCATCAGCTCCGCGGTCAGGTAGCCCTTGTTCTGGTGCTGTGTGGCGCGCAGCGCAGCGATGACCGCAGAACGCCTGCGATCGGGCGGGAACTTGGCGACCCAGTGGTCGATTTCCTGCCGGGTGTGCTCCGAGAGGAGCTCGCCCGCGTTCGGTAGCGTCTCGCTCAACGGTCGATCTCCCCGAACACGATATCCATGGTGCCGATGATGGCCACGACGTCGGCCAGCATGTGCCCGGCCACCATCTCGTCCATGGCGGCGAGGTGGGCGAAACCGGGGGCGCGGCACTTGAGCCGATACGGCTTGTTGGCGCCGTCGGACACCAGCCATACGCCAAACTCGCCCTTCGGCGCCTCGACCGCGGCGTAGGTCTCACCGGCCGGCACCGAGTAACCCTCGGTGAACAGCTTGAAGTGATGGATCAGCGACTCCATGTCGCCCTTCATGTCCTCGCGCGACGGCGGGCTCACCTTATGGTCCGCCAGGATCACGGGACCCGGGTAGGCGCGCAGCCATTCGATGCACTGGCGGATGATGCGGTTCGACTGCCGCAGTTCCTCGATGCGCACCAGGTAACGGTCGTAGCAGTCGCCGTTGACGCCTACCGGGATGTCGAAGTCCATGTGGCGATAGGCGTCGTAGGGCTGCTTCTTGCGCAGGTCCCAGGCCAGCCCCGAGCCGCGCAGCATGGGACCCGTGAAGCCCAGTTGCAGGGCGCGCTCCGGCGAGACGACGCCGATGCCGACCGTCCGCTGCTTCCAGATGCGGTTGTCGGTCAGCAGGGTCTCGTACTCGTCGACGCAGGCCGGGAAGCGGTTCGTGAAATCCTCGATGAAGTCGAGCAGCGAGCCCTGGCGACGCGCATTGAGGCGTTCCAGTTGCCTGGCGTTCCTGAACTTCGAGGGGGCGTGCTGGGGCATCGTCGCCGGCAGGTCGCGGTACACGCCGCCGGGACGGTAGTAGGTCGCGTGCATACGCGTCCCGGAGACCGCCTCATAGCAGTCCATCAGGTCCTCTCGCTCGCGGAAGGCGTAGAGGAAGACGGTCATCGCGCCGATGTCGAGCGCGTGCGAACCCAGCCACATCAGGTGGTTCAGGATCCGGGTGATCTCGTCGAACATCACGCGGATGTATTGCGCGCGCTCCGGCGCCCGGACACCCAGCAGGTTCTCGATCGCCAGCACGTAGGCGTGCTCGCTGCACATCATCGAGACGTAGTCGAGCCGGTCCATGTAGCCGATCGAGTGGTTGAAGGGCTTGGACTCGGCCAGCTTCTCGGTGGCGCGATGCAGCAAGCCGATGTGCGGATCCGCCTTCTGGATGACCTCGCCGTCCATCTCCAGTACCAGGCGCAGCACGCCATGCGCAGCCGGGTGCTGCGGGCCGAAGTTCAGGGTGAAGTTGCGGATATCAGCCACGGTCCGGCGCCTCGCGCAGGATCGGGTCGTAGCGATTGTCGTCGCGGATGACCTTCGGCACCACGACGCGCGGCTCGATGCTGACTGGCTCGTACACGACCCTGCCCTTCTCCGGGTCGTAGCGCAGCTCGACGTTGCCCGACAACGGGAAGTCCTTGCGGAACGGGTGGCCGATGAAGCCGTAGTCGGTGAGTATCCGCCGCAGGTCCGGGTGGCCACGGAACAGGATCCCGTAGAGATCGAAGGCCTCTCGCTCGAACCAGTTGGCGGCGGCCCAGACCTCCGTGACCGAGTCCAGTATCGGCGGCTCGCCGCCGACGCTGTAGCACCGCAGCCGCAGGCGCCAGTTGTGGCTGACCGACAGCAGGTGATAAACGACGGCAAAGCGCGGCTGCCCGCCTTCCGGTTCGACGGCCTGCTCGCGGTCCACCGCCCGGCTGAATCCTGACGACGTGGAGCCGACGGTCTTCCATTCGGCGCGGCCGAATTCCAGGTAATCGATGCCCGACAGGTCAACCAGCTGCTCGAAGGCGAGATCCTCGGCGTCGCGGAGCTCGTTGCACACGCCGACGAGCTGCTCGGCCGATACCTCGTAGGTCAGCTCGCCGCCGAGCGCAGGCAGGCGCTTCACGCGGGGGCCGAAGCGTTCGTCGATCGCTGCTGCGAGGGTGTCGATCCTGCTCATGGGTGGTTCATCGCGCGATCGTGCTGGTGCGGCGGATCTTGTTCTGCAGCTGGATGATCCCGTAGATCAGCGCCTCGGCCGTGGGCGGACACCCGGGGACGTAGACATCCACCGGCACGATGCGATCGCAGCCCCGAACCACCGAGTAGGAATAGTGGTAATAGCCGCCGCCGTTGGCGCAGGAGCCCATCGAGATGACCCAACGCGGCTCCGCCATCTGGTCGTAGACCTTGCGCAGCGCAGGCGCCATCTTGTTGACCAGCGTGCCGGCGACGATCATGACGTCCGCCTGGCGCGGGCTCGGCCGGAACACGACCCCGAAGCGGTCCAGGTCGTAGCGCGCGGCGCCCGCATGCATCATTTCGACCGCGCAGCAGGCCAGCCCGAAGGTCATCGGCCAGAGCGAGCCCGTGCGGGCCCAGTTCATGAGGCCGTCGATGCTGGTGACGACGAAGCCGCGGCCCTCCGGGCCCTCGGCCGCCTGGCTCAATCCCATTCGAGGGCTCCCTTCTTCCACTCGTACGCGAAGCCAACGATGAGCACGCCCAGGAACACGGCCATCGACAACAGGCCGAAACCGCCAATCGCATCGAGCGAGACCGCCCACGGAAACAGGAAGGCTATCTCCAGGTCGAAAATGATGAACAGGATGGCGACGAGGTAGTAGCGCACGTCGAACTTCATGCGCGTGTCCTCGAAGGCCTCGAAGCCGCACTCGTAGGGCGAGAGCTTTTCCGAATCCGGCCGACGCGGCCCCAGCAGGAAGCCCAGCAGCATCAGCACGACGCCGAGCCCGCCTGCGACGACGGCGAAGATCAGGATTGGAAGGTAGTTCTCTAGCATGTCCTGCTGGCTGTCCCAAGATCGCGGACGTTAAACCGCAGCATTGTACCCGCCGCGGCGCTCGGGAGTCACCCGCCGGAGGGGCCTGGCACGCCCCTGTCCACGCTCGCCGGAGGTGCCAGGCACGCCCCTGTCCCCGTCTGGGGACAGGGACGTGCCTGGCACCTATTAACCAAAGAAAAGGCCCGGTCGAACCGGGCCTATCTCGTTGCTGGTGCCGACGGTCGGACTCGAACCGACACGGGAAACCCCACTAACCCCTCAAGCTAGCGCGTCTACCAATTCCGCCACGTCGGCAACTTCAGGAACCTCAATTATTGGCCGGTCCCCGGAGCCGCCGGCTCCGTGGCAGGCACCGGGATTTCGTCCTCGTTAAGCGGAGCCTGGGCCGGCGCCGCGGGCGCTTCCACAGGCACCGACTCGACCAGGCTCGCCGGCGCCTCGACACGCTGGGTGGCAACGTAGGTCAAGGCGATGCTGGTGACGAAGAACAGGGTGGCGATGACCGCGGTCGCCTTCGAAAAGAAGGTCGCCGAGCCACGGGCGCCAAATACCGTTCCCGACGCCCCCGCGCCAAAACCGGCACCGGCGTCAGCGCCCTTGCCGCGCTGGATCAGCACCAGCCCGATGATCGAGACGCACAGCGCCAGATGAAGAGTGATGAGCAGTGAGTGCAGCATCGGATGTTCCAGTTCCTCAGGTCCCCTGCTTCCGTCCGCCCTCGCAGATCCGGCGAAATTCCTCGCCGTGGAGCGAGGCGCCGCCTACGAGACCGCCGTCCACATCCTGCATCGCGAACAGCTCGGCGGCGTTCGCCGCCTTGACGCTGCCGCCGTACAGGATACGCAGGCAAGCGGACATTGTAGCATCCTTCTCGGCCAATCGCGCACGCAGCAAGGCGTGCACTTCCTGGGCCTGCTCCGGCGTCGCGGTCTTGCCGGTCCCGATGGCCCACACCGGCTCGTAGGCCAGCACCGCCTTCATGAACCCTTCGGCGCCGGCGACCCCCAGGACGGCATCCAGCTGGCGCAGGACCACCTCCACGGTACGTCCCTCCTCGCGCTCCTCGAGTGTCTCCCCGACGCACAGGATCGGCGTGATGCCTTCGCGCTGGGCGGCCGCGAACTTGCGGGCGACCAACTGGTCGTCATCGCCGTACAGCGCGCGCCTTTCGGAATGGCCCACGATGACGTGGCTGCAGCCGACGTCCTTGAGCATTGATGCCGAGATCTCGCCGGTATGGGCGCCGACGGCCTCGGCACACACGTCCTGGGCGCCCAGGGACAGGCTGCTGCCGCGCAGCTGCCGGCCGACTTCCCAGAGGTAAACGAACGGCGGGCAGACCAGGATCTCCGGTCCGCTGTCGCCCTGGTCGGCCGCCAGGATCGCGTCGACCAGCCCGGCGTTCTCGGACCGCGAGCCATGCATTTTCCAGTTGCCGGCTACCAGTGATCGACGCATTGTTAAAGCTCCAGATGGCGCCGCCGTATCGTCGGCGCCCCGAAAAGGCGCGCAAGGATAAGCGCGCGCACTCCTGAGATCAATGGCCGGGACACCCCGTCAGGGCGCCGCCTGCCGGACTACCTCGGCCAAGGCCTCGGCATGGGCGGCCACCGCGGCATCATCCTCGCCCTCGACCATGACGCGAATGACGGGCTCTGTGCCGGACGCCCGCAGCACGACCCGGCCGCGACCGGCCAGGGCCTGCTCGACCTTTGCGACTGCCGCCGCAACGGCCGGGTGTGCCGCAGCATCGAAACGCTCGCCAACCCGTACGTTGACCATTTTCTGCGGGAACTTCTGCATGCCCGCGACCAACTCGGCCAGGCTCTTGCGCGTCCGCTTCATGACCGCCAGCACCTGCAGGGCCGCCACCAGTCCGTCGCCGGTCGTGGTCTTGTCCAGGCACAACAGGTGACCGGAGGTTTCCCCGCCCAGGACGCCGCCGAGTTCGCGCAACATCTGCAGCACATACCGGTCGCCCACCGCGGCGCGACGGAAGTCGATGCCCAGCTCCTTCAGCGCCAGTTCGAGCCCGAAGTTGCTCATGGCCGTGCCGACGACCGGGCCGCTCAACTGGCCCTCCTGCTGGCGGGCACGCGCCAGCACGTACATCAGCTGGTCTCCATCGACGGTCCTGCCGAGGTGATCGACCATCACGAGCCGGTCGCCGTCGCCGTCGAGCGCGATGCCGGCATGCGCCTTGACGCCGGAGACCGTCAACTGCAGCAGTTCCGGCTCGGTCGAACCGCAGCCCTCGTTGATGTTACGGCCGTTCGGTGAACAGCCGATCGGAATGATGTCCGCTCCCAGGTCGGCCAGCACCCGGGGCGCAACCTTGTAGGCCGCCCCGTTGGCGCAGTCGATGACGACCTTGAGGCCGGACAGGTCCACGCCAGCCGGCATGGTCGATGCGCAGAATTCCTGGTACAGCGTCCGCTGCTTGTCGACCCGCAAGGCCTTGCCGAGCTGCTGCGACTCGCGCGTCAGCGCCGGCTGGTGCAGGTAGGACTCGATTTCCTGCTCCAGCTGGTCGGGCAGCTTGGCCCCGTTGCGATCGAAGAACTTGATGCCGTTGTCTTCGTAGAGGTTGTGCGACGCGCTGATCACGGCGCCGAAATCGCAGTTGAGCTTTTGCAGCATGAAGGCTATGCCAGGTGTCGGCAGCGGGCCGACCAGCAACACGTTCACTCCCGCCGCGACGAAGCCCGCCTCGAGGGCCGCCTCGAACATGTAGCCGGACAAGCGCGTGTCCTTGCCCACCAGCACCGTGCCGCCGTCCGGCGCGAGCACGCGCGCCGCGGCGCTGGCCAGGCGCAGCGCGAACTCGACCGTCATGGGTTCGTCCCCCACCTTGCCGCGAACCCCGTCGGTGCCGAAATACTGTCTGCTCATGAACCTCTCACTGTGCCGGGCGCCACCGCCGCAGGGCGGCGGCAATCCGGACCGCATCCACCGTTGCCGCAACGTCGTGCGCCCGCACGATGGCAGCCCCGCGCTCGACCGCCAGGGCGGCCAGCGCCACGCTGCCAGCCAGCCGCTCGCCGGCCGGCCGCCCAGTCAGTTGACCGATCATGCTCTTGCGCGACAGCCCGGCCAGCACGGGCAGGCCGTCACGGCAAAGTTCACCGAGTGCGGCGAGCAAGGCCAGGTTGTGCTCGAGCGTCTTGCCAAAGCCGAACCCGGGGTCGATGACCAGCCGGGAACGGTCTATGCCGTCAATTTCGCAGGCACGCACCCTTTCCACCAGGAAGTGGTGCACATCCCGCACCACGTCGTCATAGCGCGGGGCGGCCTGCATGGTACGCGGCTTGCCCTGCATGTGCATGAGGCAGACCGCGACGCTGGAGCCGGCGACCGCGTCTATTGCGCCGGGCGCCTGCAGCGCCAGGACGTCGTTGATCATCGATGCGCCCGCCGCGATCGCCGCCCTCATGACCACCGGCTTGCTGGTATCGACGGAAATCGGCAGGTCGATCTCGGCCACCAGGGCCTGGACGACCGGAATTACGCGCTCGAGTTCCTCGTCCGCATCCACGGGCTCGGCGCCCGGACGCGTCGATTCCCCGCCGATGTCGATGATGCCGGCGCCCTCGGCGGCCATGCGCCGGGCCTGGCCGATCGCCTCTTCCGGATCGAGGTACAAGCCGCCGTCGGAGAATGAATCAGGGGTGACGTTCACCACCCCCATGACGATGGGAGTGGTCAGGTCGAGCGAATGAACACCGCAGCTCAGCAGCATGGCGAACCAGCCGGGGACCGTCCCCAATTCCAGTCAACGAGCGGCCGGACGGGCATGGATCGGCAACCTGGGAACGGGGGACAGCCCCCGTTTCTCAGTGCTGGCTGGCCGGCGGACCCACTGTCGGCCCAACCGGCACGCTGTCCTCCGCGGCGGCACCGCCTGTCGGGGTGCCCGCATCCTCCCACCCGTGGGGCGGTCGTGGCGTGCGGCCATCCATGATGTCCTTGATCTGGTGCTCGTCGATTGTCTCGTAGCGGATCAGGGCCTGCGCCATCACGTGCAGCTTGTCGAGGCTGGCGGTCAGGATATCCCGCGCCCGGTCCAGGTTGCCGTCGATCAGGCGGCGGATCTCCTCGTCGATGGCATCGCGGGTCTTGTCGCCGACCTGCTTGTGCTGGGTCACCGAGCGACCGAGGAATACCTCGCCGTCCTCTTCAGCGTAGGTCAGCGTGCCAAGGCGCTCGGACAGGCCCCACTTGGTGACCATGTTGCGCGCCAGTTCGGTAGCCCGCTCGATGTCGTTGGAGGCGCCAGTCGTCACGGCGTCCGGGCCGAAGACGATCTCCTCCGCTACGCGTCCGCCGAACAGCGTCGCAATGCGGCTCTCGAGCCGTCGCTTGCTGGTGCTGTAGCGGTCAGCCTCCGGCAGGAACATGGTGATGCCCAAAGCGAGGCCTCGCGGAATGATCGATACCTTGTAGACCGGGTCGTGCTCCGGCACGTTTAGGCCGACCAGTGCGTGACCGGCCTCATGGTAGGCCGTCAACCGTTTTTCTTCCTCGGACATCACCATGGAGCGCCGCTCGGCGCCCATCATGATCTTGTCCTTGGCCCGGTCGAACTCTTCCATGGTCACGGTGCGCTTGTTGGCCCGCGCCGCGAACAACGCGGCCTCATTGACGAGGTTCATCAGGTCCGCGCCCGAAAAGCCCGGCGTGCCGCGGGCGATGATCGACGGGTTGACGTCGTCGTCGATGGGCACCTTGCGCATGTGAACCTTGAGGATGTGCTCGCGTCCGCGCACGTCGGGAAGCGGCACGACGACCTGGCGGTCGAAGCGGCCGGGGCGCAGGAGCGCCGGGTCGAGCACGTCGGGACGGTTGGTCGCCGCGATGACGATGACGCCCTCGTTGCCCTCGAAACCGTCCATCTCGACCAGCAGCTGGTTCAGGGTCTGCTCGCGTTCGTCGTGCCCACCGCCAAGGCCCGCGCCACGGTGACGGCCGACGGCGTCGATCTCGTCGATGAAGATGATGCAAGGCGCATGCTTCTTGGCCTGTTCGAACATGTCGCGGACGCGCGAGGCGCCCACGCCGACGAACATCTCGACGAAGTCGGAGCCGGAAATGGTGAAGAACGGCACTTTCGCCTCGCCGGCAATGGCCCTGGCGAGCAGCGTCTTGCCCGTGCCCGGGGGGCCGACCATCAGCACGCCCTTGGGAATCTTGCCGCCCAGCTTCTGGAACTTGGCCGGGTCCTTGAGGAAGTCGACGATCTCGGTCACCTCCTCCTTGGCCTCGTCCACGCCGGCCACGTCGGCGAAGGTCACGGTGACCTGGTCCTCCGTCAGCAGCCGCGCCCGGCTCTTGCCGAAGGACATGGCGCCCCGGCCCCCGGCTCCGCCGCCCTGCATCTGGCGCATGAAGTAGACCCAGACACCGATCAGCAACAAGATCGGGAAGGACGAGATCAGCAGCTGCATCAGCAGCGACTGGCGCTCGGGCGGGGCCGCGTCGAAGGACACGCCTTCGTTCTGCAGCAGGCCGATGAGCGCCGAATTGTCAGTCTCGGGGTTGAACGTGACGTACGGTTCGCCCCCCGCACGGGTGCCGATGATGGAATCGCCCTTGAAGGTTGCCGTGCGGATGCCGTCCGCCTTGACCTCCTCGAGGAACTGCGAATAAGGCAGGGGCAGCGGCGCGCCGGTGCGGGCGCCGAAATTGGAGAAGACCGCGAGCAGGACGACCGCGATGATCACCCACAGGACGATGTTCTTGGTCAAGTCGTTCAACAAAATACTCCTGGGCCGTTAGGGACCACTTCGCAGCGATTTGACCCGCCGATTCACTATCAGTTCGAACTTACACCGTGCGCGGGATTCTGGCCAGCAGGCAGCTCCCAGCGCTGCGCCGGCCAGGCCTGTCGCACCTACGCAACCCAACTTGGGGGCCACGCCCGACATTACAAGGTGCGCCAATTCCCGCCGAGCCGCCGCCCTCACGGCAGCGGCCGCTGGGAGACCGAAGTCAGCGATTCCCGGCACGCCCCGGTTGGCGCAGCATTTTGCCCGGAACCCGGTAACCAGCGCCCCTATAATCCCGGCATGCCAGACACCAAACTGACCCAGAACCAGAAAAAACACCTGCGCCGGTTGGGCCATGGCCTGCAACCCGTGGTGCTGATCGGCCAGCAGGGCCTGACTCCGGCCGTGGTCGCGGAAGCCGCCTCGTCGCTCGCCACCCACGAACTGCTCAAGGTCCGCGCCCGCGTGGGCGACCGGGCGCAACGCAGCGAAATCCTTTCGAGTCTCGCCGAAGGGACCCGTTCGGAGCTCATTCAAACCATTGGGAATGTCGGGCTTTTCTATAAGAAAAACAAAGAATTATCTAAAATTCTTCTACCCGATACTTAACTACGAGTCAGACGTAGCGGACGTCGATGATCTCGTAGGTCTTGGTACCCCCCGGTGCCGCCACGTCGACCTCGTCCCCTGCCGCCTTGCCCACCAGGGCACGCGCTATCGGGGAATTGATCGATATGAAACCCTGGCGAATGTCGGCTTCGTCGTCACCGACGATCTGGTAGGTCGACCTGGCGCCGGTCGAATCCTCGATGTCCACGGTCGCCCCGAACACCACCTTGCCGGAGACCGGCAGCGCCTTGGGGTCGATGACGTGGGAATGCGACAGCCGCCACTCGATTTCCTTGATCCGGCCCTCGATGAACCCCTGCTGCTCGCGAGCCGCAGCATATTCGGCGTTCTCGGACAGGTCGCCATGGGCCCGGGCCTCGGCGATCGCCCGGATCACCTCCGGTCGCGCCTCGCCTTTCAGCTTCTTCAGCTCGGCACGCAGCTTCTCTGCGCCCCGCAGGGTGATGGGTGCGCGGCTCACGCGTTCAGCTCCTCATGCAGGTCCTGCAACCGGTTGACCTGCATGTTTGACAGGTGTTCAAGCGCATCGCAAGTCGCCCGCGCGGCCGCGACCGTCGTGTAGTAGGTCACCTTGCGCAGCACCGCCTCACGGCGGATGGAGCGCGACTCGCGAATGGCCTGCTTGCCCTCGGTCGTATTGACGATCAGGTCGATTTCGTCGTTCTTGATCATGTCGACGATGTGCGGGCGGCCCTCGCGAACCTTGAACACCTTGCGGCAGGATACGCCCGCCGATTCCAGCTCACGCGCGGTGCCGTCGGTTGCGACGATCTCGAAACCCTTGGCGATCAGTCGCCGTGCGATGTCGACGGCAGCCGGCTTGTCGCGATCGCGCACACTGAACAGGGCGACGCCCCGCGTCGGCAGCGCCGCACCGCCTGCCAGCTGCGACTTGGCGTAGGCCTCGCCGAAGGTGCGGCCGGTGCCCATGACCTCGCCGGTCGACTTCATCTCGGGGCCGAGGATCGGATCCGATTCCGGGAACTTGTTGAACGGGAAGACGGCTTCCTTGACCGAGTAGTAGCGCGGGATCCGCTCCACGGTGGCGCCAAGCTCCTTGAGCTTGCGTCCCGTCATCACCCGCGCGGCGATCTTCGCCAGCGGCACGCCGGTTGCCTTGGAAACGAAGGGAACGGTACGCGACGCGCGCGGGTTGACCTCGAGGACGTAGACGATCCCGTTCTGGATGGCGAACTGCACGTTCATCAGGCCGACCACGTTGAGCCCGTGCGCCATCTTGCGGGTCTGCTCGCGCATCTCGTCCTGCAGCGCAGCCGACAGCGTGGCTGGCGGCAGCGAGCAGCTGGAGTCCCCGGAATGCACGCCAGCCTGCTCGACGTGCTCCATGATGCCGCCGATCAGCACGTCTTCGCCGTCGCAGATGGCGTCCACGTCCACCTCGATGGCCAGGTCCAGGAAGCGGTCGAGCAGCACCGGACTGTCGTTGGAGACCTTGACCGCCTCTTTCATGTACTGGCGGAGGTCTTCCTCCGAGTAGACGATTTCCATGGCGCGGCCGCCCAGCACGTAGGACGGCCGGACGACCAGCGGAAAGCCTACCTCGCGGGCCAGTTCCACCGCCTGCTCCTCGGCTCGCGCAGTCGCGTTCGCCGGCTGGCGCAGGCCCAGCTGGGTCAGCAATTTCTGGAACCGCTCGCGGTCCTCGGCGACGTCGATAGAATCCGGCGTGGTGCCAATGATCGGCGCGCCGGCCGCCGCCAGCAGCCGCGACAGCTTCAGGGGCGTCTGCCCGCCGTACTGCACGATCACGCCCTCAGGCTTCTCCTTGTCGATGATCTCCATGACGTCTTCGAAGGTCAGCGGCTCGAAATACAGCCGGTCCGAGGTGTCGTAATCGGTGGACACGGTCTCGGGATTGCAGTTGATCATGATGGTCTCGAAGCCGTCTTCCCGCAGCGCCAGCGCCGCGTGCACGCAGCAGTAGTCGAATTCGATGCCCTGGCCGATGCGGTTGGGGCCGCCGCCGAGGATCACGATCTTGCGCCGGTTCGTCGGCGCCGCCTCGCACTCCTCCTCGTAGGTCGAATACATGTAGGCAGTCGAGGTCGCAAATTCCGCCGCGCAGGTATCGACCCGCTTGAAGGCCGGGCGCACGCCGTAGGAATGACGGCGCGAGCGGATCTGCTTCTCGGCGACGCCGCTCAACCTCGCGAGCATGGCATCGGAGAATCCCTTGCGCTTGAGTGCCAGCAGCCGGTCTCGCGTCAACCCGGCGAAGCCGTCGGCGCGAACGCGCTCCTCCTCGCGGATAAGGTCCTCGATCTGCACCAGGAACCATGGATCGATGCGGCTATGGTCCCAGACGCGATCGACGCTCCAGCCGGCGCGGAAGGCGTCGCCGACGTACAGCAGCCGGTCGCCGCTGGGATGACGCAACTGTTCCGCCAGGGCCTGTTCCGATTCCTCGTCCAGCGGCAGCTGCAGGACCGGATCGAGGCCGTCGTAGCCCGTCTCGAGGCTGCGCAGGGCCTTCTGCAGGGACTCCTGGAAGGTCCGGCCGATCGACATCGCCTCGCCGACGGACTTCATCTGCGTGGTCAGGCGCTTGTCCGTGCCCGGGAACTTCTCGAACGTGAAGCGCGGCACCTTGGTGACCACGTAGTCGATCGACGGTTCGAACGACGCGGGCGTTGCGCCGCCGGTGATCTCGTTCTTCAGCTCGTCGAGCGTGTAGCCCACGGCGAGCTTGGCCGCCACCTTGGCGATCGGGAAACCGGTTGCCTTGGATGCCAGCGCCGAGGAACGCGACACGCGCGGGTTCATCTCGATAACCAGCAGGCGGCCGTCGGCCGGATTGACGGCGAACTGCACGTTGGAGCCGCCGCACTCCACCCCGATCTTGCGCAGCACCGCGATCGAGGCGTCGCGCATCCGCTGGTATTCCTTGTCGGTCAGCGTCTGCGCGGGCGCCACGGTGATCGAGTCGCCGGTGTGGACGCCCATGGGATCGAGGTTCTCGATGGAGCAGACAATGATGCAGTTGTCATTGCGGTCGCGAACGACCTCCATCTCGAATTCCTTCCAGCCCAGGACGGACTCCTCGATCAGCACTTCTCTGGTCGGCGAGGCATCGAGCCCGCGCCCGACGATCTGCTCGAATTCCTCGCGGTTGAAGGCGATGCCGCCACCGGACCCGCCCAGGGTGAACGACGGCCGGATCACCGCCGGGAAGCCGACTTCCGCCTGCACGGCCAGCGCTTCTTCCATGCTGTGGGCGATGTAGGAGCGCGGCGTCTCGAGCCCGATCTCGCGCATGGCGTTGCGGAACAGTTCGCGGTCCTCCGCCATGTCGATCGCGTCGCGCGAGGCCGCGATCAGCTCCACGCCGAATTTTTCCAGCACGCCCTCGCGGACGAGGTCGAGCGCGGTGTTCAGCGCGGTCTGCCCGCCCATCGTCGGCAACAGCGCGTCCGGTCGTTCCTTCTCGATGATGCTGGCGACCGTCCGCCATTCGACGGGCTCGATATAGATCGCATCGGCGGTCTCGGGGTCGGTCATGATCGTGGCGGGGTTCGAGTTGACCAGGATCACCCGGTAACCCTCCTCCCGCAGCGCCTTGCAGGCCTGTGCGCCGGAATAGTCGAACTCGCAAGCCTGGCCGATGATGATCGGGCCTGCGCCGATGATCAGGACGCTCTTGATGTCTGTGCGCTTTGGCATCTGTTAGTCCGTCCGCCCGCGAGTCTCGTCAGCCAGCAGGTCCATGCTCAACCGTCCGCCTTTCGCGCGGCGTGTGCCTTGAGGATCACCTGCTGCCGGCGTGCCATCAGGTGGATGAAATGTTCGAACAGGGGCTCCATGTCACGCGGACCCGGGCTCGCTTCCGGATGACCCTGGAAGCTGAAGGCCGGCCGGTCCGTTCGCGCCACGCCTTGCAGGGAGCCGTCGAACAGCGACCGGTGGGTCGCCCTCAGGTTGGCCGGCAGCGACGCCTCGTCCACGGCGAAACCGTGGTTCTGGCTGGTGATCATCACGCGCCCGGTGTCCAGGTCCTGGACCGGGTGGTTCGCGCCGTGATGCCCGAACTTCATCTTGACGGTACGCGCGCCGCTGGCCAGGGACAGCAGCTGGTGGCCCAGGCAGATTCCGAATACCGGCAGGTCGGTCTCCAGGAAGCGCTTGATCGCCTCGATGGCATAGCCGCAGGGTTCCGGATCGCCGGGCCCGTTGGACAGGAAGATACCGTCGGGCTTCAGTGCCAGGGCCTCGACCGCCGGGGTCTCTGCCGGCAGCACCGTAACCCGGCACCCGCGATCGACCAGCAGCCGGAGGATGTTCCGCTTGATGCCGAAGTCGTAGGCGACGACGTGGAACCGCGGCCCCGCCCTGTGACCCGGCGGCTCGTTGTTCCAGATTCCGCCTTCGGTCCACTGGTACGGCCGCTTGACGCTGACGACCTTGGCCAGGTCCATGCCCTTCAGGCCAGGGAACTTGCCTGCGACCCGGACAGCCGCGACCTCGTCGATAGCGTCCCCGGTCATGATGCAGCCCGGCTGGGCGCCCTTTTCCCGCAGGATCCGCGTCAGACGCCGGGTGTCGATGCCCGCGATCGCCACGATGCTGCCGCGGGTAAGGAACGACTCCAGCGACTCGCTCGCCCGCCAGTTCGAATGAACCAGCGGCAGGTCGCGGATCACCAGGCCGGCGGCGTGGATGTGGCCGGACTCGAGGTCTTCCGGGGTAGCGCCGGTGTTGCCGATATGCGGGTAGGTCAGGGTGACGATCTGGCGGGAATAGGACGGGTCGGTCAGGATTTCCTGATAGCCCGTCATCGCGGTATTGAATACCACTTCGCCGGTGGTGCTGCCGGGAGCCCCGATGGACACGCCCCGGAACACCGTGCCGTCCTCGAGGGCGAGTACTGCTGGCGTCCTAGTCACTCAGGCTCTCCCGTAACGGGTCACGGTCTGGTCCCAATGCGCGGCGCGCATACGATTTAGCGGGTGGAACCTCTTTTCGGCTCCGCCCGCTGGCTGATTCCAAACACGTGGGGTCCCAACCTGAATGCGAAGTTTACAAGACCGCGCCCCGGGGTGTCCATGAATCCACACCGGTCATGCGCGACGAGTGCGCCGGTCAGACCACCCCCGCTAGATGCCGAGAACGTCGGCCATGCCGTAGAGGCCCGGCGGCCGGCCGATGATCCAGCGCGCGGCGGTCACGGCGCCGTAGGCAAAGGTCATGCGGTCGCTGGCGCGATGCGAGATTTCAAGGCTTTCGCCGATCCCGGCGTAGGTCACGCGGTGTTCGCCGACGATATCGCCGCCACGAACCACCGCAAAGCCGATGCCGCCCCGCGGCCGGGGGCCAATCTGCCCGGCCCGGGTGTGGATGCCGATGTCGGCCAGGATCCGGCCGCGCGCGCCGGCCGCGATTTCCGCGATGCGCAGCGCCGTGCCTGAAGGCGCATCGACCTTGTTGCGGTGGTGGGCCTCGAAGACCTCGATGTCGTAGTCCTCGCCCAGGGCCGCCGATGCGCGGTCGACGAGGCTGAACAGCAGGTTGACGCCCAGGCTCATGTTCGGGGCGACCAGCACCGGCAGGCCGTGGGACACACGGCGGATGGCTGCCTGGGCCGCGTCGTCGAGGCCGGTCGTGCCGATGACCACCGGGATGCCCAGTTCCGCCGCCGCCTCGAGGTTGCCGATCGCGGCGGCGGGCAGGGTGAAGTCGATTGCCACGTCGGCCCCGGCCAGGGCGTCGCCACGGCTTGACGTGACGCTCACACCCAGGGGGCCCGTATTCGCGACATCGCCCGCGTCGCGGCCCAGCGCCGGGCTGCCCGACGACGCCAGCGCGCCGGACAGGGACAGGTCGTCCGACTGGCGGATCGAGCGGACCAGGCAGCGGCCCATCCGGCCGCTGACTCCCAGGACGGCGATGTTCGTCATGGCGTCAACCTCAGCTGCCAATGTTCTCGAAAAACCGCTTCACCCCGTCGAGCCAGGATCGCTCGCGCGGGTGATGACGGGTGGGGTCGCCGGTCAGCGAGACCTCGAAATCCCTGAGCATCTGCTTCTGCTCCGTCGTCAGGTCCACCGGCGTCTCGATCACCACCCGGCAGAACAGGTCGCCCGTGGCGCCGCCGCGAACCGGGCGCACACCCTTGTCGCGCAGTCGGAACACCCTGCCCGACTGGGTCTCGGCGGGAACCTTGATCGTGGCATGGCCGTCGAGCGTGGGCACCTCGATGCTTCCGCCGAGCGCGGCCGTGGTGAAGCTGACCGGCACCTCGCAGGACAAGTGTGCGCCATCGCGCTCGAAGATGGGGTGCTCGCGAACGACGATTTCGACGTACAAGTCCCCGCGCGGCCCGCCCTGACGCCCCGCCTCGCCCTCGCCCGGCAGTCGAATGCGATCGCCGGTGTCGACGCCGGCCGGCACCTTGACCGACAGCTTGCGAAGCTCGCGGATGCGGCCCTGGCCGGAGCAACTCTCGCAGGGCTGGGTGATGACGGTCCCGCGTCCCTTGCAGCGCGGACAGGTCTGCTGGACGGTGAAGAAGCCCTGGCTGATTCGCACCTGGCCGGCACCGCCGCAGGTATCGCAGGTCGCAGGCGCGTGGCCCGGCTCGGAGCCGCTGCCGGAGCATTCCTTGCACTCGACCACGGTGGGAAATTCGACCTCCGCGGTCGTGCCGAACACGGCCTGCTCGAGGTCCAGCGCCAGCTCGTAGCGCAGGTCGGCACCGCGGAATGCGCCGCCGCGGCCCCGTCGCCCGCCGCCGAAGATGTCGCCGAATACATCGCCGAAGATGTCGCCGAAGGCGTCGCCCGGGTTGAACCCCGGCCCGCCACCGCGGGCCGCATCGAGGCCCGCATGGCCGAACTGGTCGTAGGCGGCGCGCTTCTGCGAGTCGGTCAGGACCTCGTAGGCTTCCTTTGCCTCCTTGAACTTGTCCTCGGCCTCGGCGTCGTTGGGATTGCGGTCCGGGTGGAACTTCATTGCCAGGCGCCGATACGCCTTCTTGATGTCCTCCTCGGTCGCGTTGCGCGGCACGGACAGGACCTGGTAGTAATCGCGCTTCGACATGGCAACCCGCAAGCGGCGCCGCCGGGGGACTTCACGTCACCCGGCGGTCGCCGTCCATAGCTGATGGGGAACCCGGGGCCTCAGGAGGCCTTCGGGTCCTTGTCCTTCACTTCCTCGAACTCGGCGTCGAGCACGTCGTCCTTGCCGCCCGCGGATGTGCCGGCGCCACCGCCTGGCGCACCCTGCGCACCAGCGCCACCGGCGCCGGCCTCCGCCTGGTAGGCCCGCTGCACCGCAGGCGCCGCCGCCTGGGCCAGCGCCTCGGCCTTGCGGTCGATGGCCTCCTTGTCATCGCCCTTGAGCACCGCGCGCAGGTCGTTCATGGCTGCCTCGATGCTGGCGCGCTCGGCCGGCTCGACCTTGTCGCCGAGGTCCTTGATCGACTTCTCGGTCGAATGCACCAGCGCGTCGGCCTTGTTGCGCGAATCGATCAACTCGCGGAAGCGCTTGTCCTCGTCGGCATGCGCCTCGGCGTCGCGGACCATCTGCGCGATCTCGTCCTCGGTCAGGCCGCTGGAGGCCTTGATCACGATCTTCTGTTCCTTGCCCGTCGCCTTGTCCTTGGCCGACACGTGCAGGATGCCGTTGGCGTCGATGTCGAAGGTGACCTCGACCTGCGGCATGCCGCGGGGCGCCGGCGGAATGTCGGACAGGTCGAACTTGCCCAGCGACTTGTTGTCGCTGGCGCGGTCGCGCTCGCCCTGCAAGACGTGGATGGTCACCGCGGTCTGGTTGTCGTCGGCCGTGGAGAAGACCTGCGTCGCCTTGGTCGGGATCGTGGTGTTCTTCTCGATCAGCTTGGTCATCACGCCGCCGAGCGTCTCGATGCCCAGCGACAGTGGCGTGACGTCCAGCAGCAGCACGTCCTTCACTTCACCGGCCAGCACGCCGCCCTGGATGGCCGCGCCGATGGCGACCGCCTCGTCCGGGTTGACGTCCTTGCGGGGCTCCTTGCCGAAGAAGTCCTTGACGATCTTCTGCACCAGCGGCATGCGCGTCTGGCCACCGACCAGGATGACCTCGCTGACGTCGTTGATGGACAGGCCGGCATCCTTCAGCGCGATGCGGCACGGCTCGATCGTCCGCTGCACGAGTTCCTCGACCAGCGACTCGAGCTTGGCCCGCGTCAGCTTGATGCTCAGGTGCTTCGGGCCCGAAGCGTCGGCCGTGATGTACGGCAGGTTGACTTCGGTCTGCTGGCTCGAGGACAGCTCGATCTTGGCCTTTTCGCCCGCTTCCCGGAGGCGCTGCATGGCCAGCGGGTCCTTGCTGACGTCTACGCCGCTCTCCTTCTGGAACTCGCCGGCGATGTAATCGATGATCCGACGGTCGAAGTCCTCGCCGCCGAGGAAGGTGTCGCCGTTGGTCGACAGGACCTCGAACTGGCGCTCGGTATCCACCTCGGCGATCTCGATGATCGACACGTCGAAGGTGCCGCCGCCGAGGTCGTAGACCGCGATCTTGCGGTCCGCGCCCTTCTTGTCGAGGCCGTAGGCCAGCGCCGCGGCCGTGGGCTCGTTGATGATGCGCTTGACGTTCAGGCCCGCGATCCGCCCGGCGTCCTTGGTCGCCTGGCGCTGCGCATCGTTGAAGTAGGCGGGCACGGTGATGACCGCGTCGGTCACGGTCTCACCCAGATAGTCCTCGGCCGTCTTCTTCATCTTCATGAGCACGCGTGCCGAAATCTCCGGCGGCGCGGTCTTCTTGCCCTGCACCTCGAGCCAGGCGTCACCGTTGTCGGCCTTGACGATCTTGAACGGGGTGAGTGCGATGTCCTTCTGCACGACCTTGTCGTCGAAACGACGGCCGATCAGCCGCTTGACGGCGTGGAAGGTGTTCTGGGGGTTGGTGATGGCCTGGCGCTTGGCCGACTGGCCCACCAGGACCTCGTTGTCCTTGGTGAAGGCGACGACCGAGGGTGTCGTGCGATCGCCCTCGCTGTTCTCCAGGACCTTCCAGGCGCCGCCTTCCATGACGGCGACGCACGAATTGGTCGTGCCCAGGTCGATACCGATGATCTTGCCCATGCGGATGGCTCCGTAATCAGTCAGGAATGTGTACTACCGGGGACTTGGGGACGGCCCGGCCCGGTTTCAAGCGTCCGGGGCCCTGGCGACGATGACCCGGGCCGGTCGCAGCAACCGGCCGTTGAGGGCGTAGCCCTTCTGGGCCACCGTCACCACCGTGTCCGGTGGCTGCTCGGCAGTCGGCTGCATCGCCATGGCCTCGTGGCGTTCCGGGTCGAAGGCCTGGCCGGTCGGGTCGATTTCCGCGATGCCGGCCGCTTCCAGGGCCTTGACCAGCAGTTTCAGGGTCCCCTTCTGGCCCTCCGCCAGCGTGGCGGCGTCGGCCCGGTCGGCATTGGCCAGACCGAGTTCGAGGCTATCCAGCACCGGCAGGAGCCCGCTCGCCAGCCGCTCGGCGCCGTATTGCCGGGCGTTTTCGACCTCACGGGCCACCCGCTTGCGGTAGTTCTCCAGGTCCGCAACCGCGCGCACGAAAGCGTTGCGACTCTCCTCCGCCCGCTCCTCTGCCTGCCGGACACGCTCCTCCAGGTCGAGTTCAGCCTGCGGGTCCTGCCCGGGCCCGGATTCGGCCCGGTCGGCAGGGTCGTGGTCGGCTTCAGTCATCACATGGGACTCCGGTCAAATCGCGGTAATAGGTGCCAGGCGCCGTGCTGCCTCGCTTGCCGGCATTCAACACCAGGCCCAAACGGTGCCTGGCACCACCTCGCCGGCACCTTCTCGCGTCTTGGGGGCTCACCCGCGCGAATTCAAGGCTATGCCCAGCAGCCTCGCCGTCAGGTCGACGATGGGTATGACACGCTCGTAAGCAAGCCTCGTAGGGCCGATCACGCCCAGCACGCCGATGGACCCGCTGTCGCGCGCATAGGGAGCGGTGATCACCGTGCAATCGTCGAGGATCGTGTAGCCGGATTCGTGCCCGATGAAGATCTGCACGCCCTCGGCATGCAGGCTCTGGTCGAGCAGGTGGAGGATGTCGCTCTTCTCGTTGAACGCCTCGAAAAGCTTGCGCAGCTTCTCGACGTTCGACAACTCGGCGAAGCCCATCAGGTTGGTTTCGCCGGCGATCAGGACGTCGGCCTCGCCCTGTCGCTCACCGCTGGCGAACAGCCGATCCGCTATGGTGATCGCGTCGATCATCATCTGGTTCATCTGCTCGCGCGTTTCCTTGAGCTGCGCAACCAGCCGGTCGCGAACTTCATCGAGCTGCCGGCCGCTGAACTGCTCGTTCAGGTGGGCTGCCGCGCGTCGCAGCTGTTCGGGCGAGTAATACCGGTCGAGCTGCAGCACACGGTTCTGCACCTCGCGACCATTCACGACCAGTATGGCGAGGATGCGATTCTCGGACAGCCCGATGAACTCGATCTGGGACAGCGAGGCGTGAGCCTGCCGCGGAACCATCACCACGCCGGCCAGCCGGGTGACGCTCGAAAGCACCTGCGAGGCAGTCGCCACCAGGGCCTTCGGGTCGTTCGCGTGCAGGTCGAAGGCCCGCTGCAGGCTCTGCACTTCGCCTTCGCCGGGCGGCTGAACCTTGAGCAGGGTGTTGACGAAGAAACGGTAGCCCTTGTCCGTCGGCACCCGGCCGGCGGAGGTATGCGGCGAAGCGACGAAGCCGTGCTCCTCGAGGTCCGCCATGACGTTGCGGATCGTCGCGGAACTCAGTTGCAGGCCGGATTCCCTGGACAGGATCCTCGAGCCGACCGGCTGACCGTCGCGAATATAGTGTTCAACCAGGGATTTCAGCAGCAGCTGTGCCCGCTCGCTGAGATGTTCTTCGCCGGTATGGCCGTGTGCACTCATAAGCTATTGTATCAAAAGCTTTTTTGGCGCCTTAATTCGGTTCATCGGACACGTTAGCAATCGCCTGCCGAGAGTGTCAAGCAAAGTGCTCCGCCGGCAAGTGGCTGGCGTCGCCGGCGGCCCGACCCGCCTGACCGGCGGGAGCGACCAGAATTTCGCAAAGCGACGCGTTGCGAGTGGCCGCGGCGTCGGGTCGCGTGCTAAAACGTCGCGCACATGAAGACACGATTCTCACGCGTAGGTCTGGTCGGCCGCTACGAGGATGCCTTGGTGGCGGACTCGGCATCGGTCTTTGCGGCGCACCTGCTGTCCAGGGGCCTCGAGGTCCTTATCGAGGCCAGCGCGGTCAGCGCCGGCCTGCCATCGGGCGTGACCGCCGTCAGGGCCGCGGACCTCGCCGGGCGCGCCGACCTGGTCGTCGCGGTCGGCGGCGACGGCACGATGCTCTATGCGGCCCAGCTGGTGATCGGCCGCTCGGTTCCCCTGCTCGGCATCAATCGCGGCCGGCTGGGGTTCCTGGCGGACGTTTCGCCGGCCGAAATGACCGGCAGCTTCGATGCGATCCTCGAAGGGCAGTACCAGGAAGACGTGCGCGCGCTGTTGTCGGCGCGCCTCGAGCATCCGGGCATGCCGCCGCTGACCTGCCATGCGCTGAACGATGTCGTGATCCAGAAGTACGAGACCGGCCGCATGGTCGAATTCGAGACCTGGATTGGCGGCGTCTTCGTCAACACCCACGGTGGGGACGGCCTGGTCGTGGCAACCTCGACCGGCTCGACGGCCTACGCGCTGTCCTGCGGCGGCCCCATCATCCATCCGCGACTGGATGCCCTGGTCCTCGCGCCAATCTCGCCGCATACGCTGTCCGACCGGCCGATCGTGGTAGGCCGCGACAGCGAGATCGAGCTGCGGCTGGCCAAGCGCTCGCCGACAAGGGCACAGGTCACCTTCGACGGTACGGTGCTCGGCGATCTCGATCACGGCGGCCGGCTCACGATCGGCGCCGCGCAACAGAGCGTGACACTGCTGCACCCGCTGGGCCACGACTTCTACCGCATCCTCCGCTCGAAGCTGCACTGGGGTCGCAGCGCGCGCAACCCCGACGAGGGCGAAGCCCCATGCTGACCCACCTCCAGGTCAAGGATTTCGCGATCATCGACGGAGTGGAAATCGAGTTGCAGGGGGGCCTTACCGCGCTGACCGGGGAAACCGGCGCCGGCAAGTCCATCCTGGTCGATGCGGTGATCCTCGCACTCGGCGGCCGCGCCACCTCGGACATGGTCCGTCACGGTGCCGAGCGCGCCGAGATTACGGCCACCTTCGATGTCGCCGGGAATCAGCAGGCCTGCGACTGGCTCGCCGAGCAGTCCCTCGAGCACGACGGCGAGATCATCCTGCGCCGCGTCGTCGGCGGCGACGGCCGCTCGCGCCTGTACGTCAACGGCCAGACACTGCCCGCCCAGGTGGTTCGCGAGATCGGTGCCCTGCTGATCGACATCCACGGCCAGCAGGAATTCCTGTCGCTGGTCCGTCGCGATGCGCAGCGCCGCCTCGTCGACGAACATGGCGAGCATCTGGAACTACTCGCCCCCGTGAGGCAGAACGCGGAAGAGTGGCGCAACCTGGCGCGCGAGCACGATGCACTCGCGGCGGCAGCGCAGGAACGCGGCTCGCGGCTGGAGCTGCTGCGCTACCAGGTGGGTGAACTCGAAGCGCTGGCGCTCGAAGCCGGCGAAGTGGAGTCGCTCGCCGAGGAGCAGTCAAGACTCGCGAATCGCGGCAAGCTTGCCGAGGCGGCCCGGGACGCGCTGGCGCTCGCCTATGACGCGGATGGCGCGGATGCGCACGCCACTGTCAGCCGCGCGGCAAGCCAGCTGCGCCAGGCGGCCCAGCTCGATTCGAGGCTCGCGGAACCGCTCCGGCTACTCGAGGAAGCGGGCACCGCCATCAAGGAAGCAGGTGGCGAACTGGCGGGCTATCTGGACATGCTGGACGTCGATCCGCAGCGCCAGGACTGGGTCGAGCGGCGCATGGCGGCCATCGAGGAACTGGCGCGCAAGCATCGCGTGCCGACGGCGGACCTTCCTGCCCAGCTGGAGTCGCTCGGCGCGGAGCTGGGGCAGCTCGAGAACTCCGAAATCGTCCTGTCCGGCCTGCAGCAACGCCTGGCCGAGGCCCGCAAGCGCTACGACACCGCGGCGGCGCGCCTGTCGAAGGCCCGGCGTGAGACCGCCCGGCGCCTGGCCGACTCGGTCACCGGGCTGATGGCCGTACTGGGCATGCCAGGCGGCAAGTTCGAGATCGAGGTCGTTTCCGAGGCCGTTGCGGAACCCGTCAGCGAGGGCGCGGACCGCGTGGAGTTCCTGGTCAGCGCGAATCCGGGGCAGCCCGTCCGGCCTGTTGCCAAGGTCGCCTCGGGCGGGGAGCTGTCGCGCATCAGCCTCGCCGTCCAGGTGGCCGCGGCCCACGGGTCGGCGAGGACCTGCATGATCTTCGATGAAGTGGACGCCGGCGTCGGCGGTGCGGTCGCCGAGATGGTCGGCCGGCAGCTCGCCGAACTCGGCGCGCGCGGCCAGGTGTTGTGCGTGACCCACCTGGCCCAGGTCGCGAGCCAGGCGGACCACCAGGTCCGGGTGGCCAAGCTGACCGACGGGCGGACGAGCCGGATGACGGTTTCCGAGCTGACCGAGGGCGAGCGGATCGAGGAACTGGCGCGGATGCTCGGCGGCGTGGAAATTACCCGCAAGACACGCGAACATGCCCGCGAGATGCTCAAGGCCGCCGCGGCGGCCCGCACCGGCTGATCAGCTGCCGGACTTGGCCTTGGGCTTGCGGTTAGGGCAGTCCTTGCGCCGGCAGCGGCCGTAGAGGATCAGGTTGTGCTCCGCGATGTCGAAGCCCAGCCGCGACGCCACGTCCAGCTGCAGCTTCTCGATGCCGCAGTCCATGAACTCCTCGACCTTGCCGCAGTCCACGCAGACGATGTGGTCGTGATGCTCGCCCTGGTTGATCTCGAAAACCGAGGTGCCACCCTCGAAATGATGGCGGGTGACCAGGGTCGCCTGCTCGAACTGCGTCAGGACCCGGTAAACCGTCGCCAGGCCAATTTCCTCGCCCTGGTCGATCAGCTGCCGGTAGATGTCCTCCGCCGACATGTGCCGACCGCCGCCGCTGGCCAGGATTTCCAGGATCTTGACCCTCGGCAAGGTGACCTTGAGACCGGCCCTGCGGATTTCTTCGCTGTCCATTTTGTCTGCCCGTTCGGTTCCAGCCAGCGCATCGGCTATGATGTGGCCCGCATTATCCCCCAGGAACCTGCTACATGCGACCAGTAAGAAGCCACCGCCTGCGCGCCGTCGCTGCGATTGCCGTGGCCTGCCTCCTTGCAGCGTGTGTGTATCGCCTGGACACCCAGCAGGGCAACCTGCTGGACCAGGACCAGGTAGATGCGGTCGAAACAGGCATGACACGTAGCCAGGTCCGCTTTCTGCTGGGCACGCCGATGGTGGCGGATCCCTTCTCGCAGGACCGCTGGGACTACGCCTACTACTTTCGTCGGGGCAAGAACGGCGCCACCCGCCGCTCCCACGTCATCGTCTGGTTCGACGGCGATACGGTCACCAGGATCGAGCGGCCCGAAACACTGCAGAAGGACAAGAAGAAGGCGGGCTGAAGCCAGTCCCCTCGCGAGCCCAGGGGTAGGCCCGGCTCCAGTCGCGCTGCCTGTCGATCAGCAGCCAGCCGCGTTTCGGCGCCTCGTCCAGGCCCCGGTTGAGGCGCCCGATCGACGACGTCCGATCTTGGGCGTATTCACGCTCGGCATTCGAATCTCCTGTCATTCGATCGCCGCAGGCGCCATCCAGGCGTAATAGGGGTTCGTGGGATCGGCTGCACGCAATCGTCGCAGGCTCTCGCTGGTCGTCGCGCGGTCGCCCTCCAGGGATGCCTGCAGCGCCTGGAACAGCAGGCCCAGCTCGCCGCGGTGCCTGTCGACTTCGGCCCGGAAATCCGCATCGGCGCCGACGAGCGGCGGATCGATCGTGACCGAAACAATCGCGGGCAGCACCCGCGCCATCTCGCCTGGTCGCAACCAGGGTGCCACCTCGATGCGCGGCCTGTCGTCTGTAACCGGCGGCGCGTCGCCGACGAATGCAAGCAGGCCCTTGCGGTCAGTGACCCAGGTCGCGAGCAAGGCGGCCGCCGAGCCGACGCCGACCTCGGCGAGTGCGGAGGCGACGCCCGGGCGCGCAAAACGCGCCGCGATTCCTTGGGTATCGAGCGTCACAGGCTCCATTGAACCCACCAATAGCATCTCGTGGACTTCCGTCGTCCACACGCTGACGTAGGGGAACGCATCGACGAAGCTACGCACCAGCGACCGTGAGTCCTCGAGGTTCTGGGTCGGCAACGGCCACCACTGCGCCACCATGCCGCCAGGCGCGAGACGTCGCTTGGCGAGCTCGTAGAATTCACGCGAGTACAGGTTGACGACACCGGCTGCAGATGGCGGCGGCGGTTCCAGCGTGATCAGGTCCCACGACTCGGCGCTTCGCAGCAGTTCATGGCGCCCGTCGGCCAGGCGAATCTCGACGCGATCGTCATGCGCGACACCGAAATTGCCATGGAAGCGATCGGTGGCCTGTACGACTTCGGGCAGAAGTTCCACGCAGGTTCGCCGCGTCAGGTCCGGATCCGCGAGCAAGGCGCCGCAGGTGATGCCGGTCCCCAGCGCAATTACCATCGCCGAGCGCGGCTCGTCGCTGTGAATCATCAGCGGCAGCAACGCCTGCAGCCGCATGTAGCGCAGCGAGGCGAGTGAGTCGCCAGAATTGGACACGCCCGATATGTACAACCGCCGGAACTCGCCGGCGGGCGTCTGCTGGGTCAGCACCGCGACCGCGCCACCCGCGCCTTCCCGGTAGAAATCAAGGCCGCCGCCGCGACTCTGCGCCAGCAGGGTGCCAAGCCGGTCCTGGGGAAGCTGCACCGCGGCCGCCACGCTCGCCAGCAGGAGTGCCCCGCTCACTGCCGCCGTAGCGACGTTGCGTGACGGCGATACCATCACGGCGATTGCACCGATGGAGCAGGACAGGATCACGAGCAGGAACAGCGTCATGGCCAGGCCCAGCTGCGGCACGGCAACGAAGCCGACCAGCAAGGTACCGGCGATGGCGCCCGCCATGTTCCAGGCCGCGACCCGGCCGACCGAGCGGCCGGCGGCGGCCGCATCGCCCGTCAGCCGCACCGCCGCCGGGAAGGCCGCACCCAGTGCCAGGGTCGCCGGTAGAACGATAACCGTCGCGGCGAACAGGAACCGCGCGTACATGCCTAGCGCGTGTGAGCCGAACGCGCGCCCGACCCAGGTACCGAGCGCGTCCTGTCCTGTGGGCAGCCAACTGCCCAGGCCGGCGTAGGTCAGCACCGCGAGCAGGCCGCTCAACGCAATCAGGAACCCGAAGGCCGACCAGCGATCGGCGATGCGGTCTGCGACCCGCGCCCAGATACCACTGCCGAGCGCGAGCCCGGCCAGATACACGGCCAGCACCAGCGCAAAGGCGGCGCCGCGGGTACTGGTGAAGGGCGCCACGATCTGCGACCACAGCACCTCATAGCCCATGGCGATGCCGCCGGCGCACGCGTAGAGCGCCAACCCGAGGATGATCCTGGGCGGTAAGGAGGTAGCGGCGGCCACCGGCCGATCGTGTGTGCCCGTCGAGCCGCCGGTGACACGGCCCCGCTCGATGACCATGGCGACCGCGGCGGTGGCCAGGCAGGCCAGCGCGGCCGCCAGCCCCGCCCCCCTCACGCCGAGCCACGGCACCAGCACGAACGGCGCCAGCAGGGCACCGAGGATGGCGCCCGCGGTGTTCCAGGCATACAGGCCGCCGACGTCACGTCCCAGTGCGCGGTCCATCGGCTGCAGCCAGCGGGTTGCCGCCGGCAGCGTGCCGCCCATGAAGAACGCGGGAATCGCGACGAGCAGTCCCGGCAACAGCCATGCCAGCCAGCCGACATGCGATTGCAGCGTGACGAAGGCTTCCGGTGCAGACGGCATCAACAACGTGGTCGCGGTGCCAAGGATGGCGACGAGCGCCTCGAGCGACGCGTACCAGCGCAGCGGTCGATGCGCGCGATCCACACGCGTACCGAGTGCCGCAG
Source organism: uncultured Gammaproteobacteria bacterium (assembly GCA_963695465.1). Taxonomy (GTDB): domain Bacteria; phylum Pseudomonadota; class Gammaproteobacteria; order Steroidobacterales; family Steroidobacteraceae; genus SG8-30. The sequence goes on along the minus strand of CAVOGM010000011.1, from coordinate 101,217 downwards.
CCCCGGCAGCGAGGCCCGCAAAAAAGGCGGCAACCCCAACGGCAACCGCCAGCACCTCGACGCCGACCACCAGCGTGAGTTGCTTGACCCAGAGGGTCTGGAAGGCGAGCGCGGTCGCCCCGGACAGGAAAAGAAGAAGCCGGGCAACCGCTTGCACCTTGACAGGTGCGAGGGCGATTGCCCGGCTTGTTTCAGGCCGCCGCACGACCATCAGGATCGTGTCGGTCGGCAGGTTTTATTCGCCAGGCGATTAGTTGGAACCACCCTTGGCACCGGCCTGGATCTTGTCCATCGCATCCCCCAGGCTGAAGCTGCCCGGCTTCTGCCGCGGTGGGAATTCCTGCAGCGTCTGCAGGAACCCGCCCACGATGGTCTGAGCCGGAACCAGCACGAAGGCACGCTCGAGGCGCCACCGCGGGTAATCGATACCCTCGTGGTCCGCGCGCTCGAACGGGTCGGTACGCAGGTTGAACAGCTTCGGCAGCCTGAGCGCTACCAGAGGCTCCTGCCAGACTTCATAACCGTGCGCCCGCTGTTCCAGGAAAGCAATCTTCCACTGCTGGTAACGCAGGCCGGCAACGTTGCCGTCATCCGTCCAGTAGAAGAACTCCTTGCGCGGCCCTTCAGTGGTCTCGTCGCGGAAATACGGGCCGAAGTCGTAGCCGTCGAGGTGGGCCTTGTAGTTCACACCGCCGACCTTGGCGCCCTTGACCAACTGCGCCTTGATGTCGGGCTGGCCTGCCCCGGCCAGCAGCGTCGGCAACCAGTCTTCGTGCGAGATGATGTCGTTATAGACGCTTCCCGGCTTGACGGTACCCGGCCAGCGGATCACCAACGGCACGCGGTAGCCGCCCTCCCAGTTGGTGTTCTTCTCGCCACGGAAGGGCGTCGTCCCGGCATCCGGCCAGCTCATCGCCTCGGCGCCGTTGTCGGTGGTCCAGATGACGATCGTGTTGTCGGCGATACCCAGATCTTCGAGCTTGTTCAGCAGCTGGCCGATGTGGCCGTCGTGCTCGACCATGCCGTCCGGATAGATGCCCAGGCCAGTCTTGCCTTCAGATTCCGCCTTGAGATGCGTCCAGATGTGCATCCGCGACGTGTTGAACCAGGCGAAGAACGGCTTTCCGGCCTTGGCATTGCGATCCATGAAGTCCAGCGTGGCCGCCACGATCTCCTCGTCGATCGTCTCCATCCGCTTCTTGGTCAGCGGACCGGTGTCGGTGCATTCCTGCTTGCCCCACTTGCCGAAACGCGGGTCGTCAGGCTTCGTGCTGACGGTCGCCGTCGCTTTGCACTTGAACACACCACGGGGGCCGAACTTGGCCTTGAACTCGGGGTTCTTCGGGTAATCGGCATTCTCCGGCTCTTCTTCCGCGTTCAGGTGATAGAAGTTGCCCTGGAACTCATCGAAGCCGTGCACGGTCGGGAAGTGCTCGTTGCGATCGCCCAGGTGGTTCTTGCCGAACTGCCCGGTCGCGTAGCCCTGCGCCTTCAGCAGCGTGGCCAGCGTCGGATCCTTGTCAGACAGGCCCTCCGGCGCACCGGGCAGGCCGACCTTCAGCAAACCTGTGCGAATCGGGGACTGGCCCGTGATGAACGCCGCGCGTCCCGCCGTGCAGCTCTGCTGCGCGTAGGCGTCCGTGAACATCGCGCCTTCGCGGGCGATGCGGTCGATATTGGGAGTCTTGTACCCCATCATGCCCTGGTTGTAGGCGCTGACGTTCCAGTAGCCGACGTCGTCGCCAAACATGACCAGGATGTTCGGCTTCTTGGCCTCCTGGGCCTGGGCCGGTGTCGCCGTGCAAACGCCCAGCGTCACAAGGGCCAGCAGGGCCCCCGAAAATAAGCTCCAACGCATATGAGAACTCCTTCCTCAATGCCCGACAGGAGGCCAGGCATACGTAGTTTCCACAGTCAGCGTAACCGACGGGTATCAATTCGTCCAATACGGATCATGTTATTTTTTGATACGTTATCGGTATGTCTCTGGATCTTCGTCAGCTCCGCCACTTTGTCGAGGTGGCCAGGCATCGCAATTACGCCCAGGCCGCCCAGTCGCTCGGGCTGTCCCAGCCAACACTCACCCGTAGCGTCCAGGCGCTCGAGCGCCAGCTCGGGACCCGGCTCCTGGATCGAGGTCGTCGTGGCGCGGAACCCACCGCGGTCGGTCGGCTGCTGCTCGGGCGGGCGCGCGAGCTCCTGCATGAGGCCCAGGAGACGGAGCGGGAAATCGGCTTGCTGCTTGGGCTGGATACCGGGTTCCTGCGCATCGGCACGGGCGCCTATCCAGCCGAGATTTCCGTTGGCACCGCGGTCGCGCGGCTTGTTCAGCGGCATCCTGGCCTGACCGTCGATGTCGCCATCGACGACTGGAGCCAGCTGATCGAACGGGTCGTGGACGGGACCATCGACCTGGCGGTTGCCGAACTGGCCGGCGCAGAAGACGACGAGCGACTCTCGGTGCAACCGCTGCCCCAACACCGCGGGTGGTTCTTCTGTCGCGCCGGTCATCCTCTGGCAAGCGCCGCTAGCCCAACCTTCGACGACATCAAGCGCTTTCCCCTGGCTTCGACCTCGATCCCGCCCCGACTGCAGCGACTGGTGCCCTCAAGCGGAGGCGAGGCGCCTGTTGGTTTGGGCAGGACTCGCGTCGACACCTTCGGCCTGATGTGCCGGATCGTCCAGGAGACCGATGCCATCGGCATGGCGATCCACGCCATGCTGGCGGACGATCTGGCGGCACGCAGGTTCGTCATGCTGCCGATCGACGTGCCCTGGCTCGTCACTCGCTACGGCATCATTCAGCCGGCGCGCCACACCCCGTCGCCCTCGACCGTGGCATTCATCGAGTTGCTCAAGGAAGTGGAAGCCGAGGTGGACGCTGTCGGAGGCGCGCTCTAGCCGGATTTCTTGCGCTCCCCTGGGGGGTGACCCATCCCGCCCCCTTCGCGAGCCAGCTGGCGGCGGCGAAGCTTCGGGTCTTGCGGCAACGGCCGCAGGATCTCGACCCTGTCACCGGCCTCCAGGACGCGATCGCTGTCGACTTGCTTGCCGTAAACAGCCAGCGCGCGGCCGGACGAGCCAAGGCTCTCGTCGCCCCCCAGCAAACCGGTGAGTTGAACAGCCTGCCAGGCCGTGGTCCCCTCGCCGACTTGCAGCGATACGACACGCTGGCGGGTCGCCTCGGCAAGGACCACGGTGACGCCGAAAGTGCCGGGTTCAGCCATACATCTGTCGCGCACGCCGTCCGAACGCGTCGACCAGCTGGTTGCAGATCCCCTCGAAAACCGGCCCGAGCACAATTCCCGTCAGTGAGCCGAGCGTCTCGAAGGACATGCTCAACTCCACCCGGCTGCCAGCCTCGCCGATGCCCCGGAAGTCCCAGCGACCCTCGAGCGCCTTGAACGGCCCCTCCAGCAGGCGCATCTCGAGATACTCGCCGGCGACCAGCCGGTTGCGGGTCGTGAACTGCGCGCTGGCGCGGCCGCGTGCCAACGCGAGCCTGGCGGTGACATCCTCGCCCTCGCGCGACAGCACCTCGGCCGCCGTACACCAGGGCAGGAATTCCGGGTAGCGCTCGACATCTGCGACCAGGTCGTACATCTGGGTCGCGCTGTAGGGCACGATCGCGCTTCGCTTCACTTCACGCAAGGCGGGTCTCCGTTGGCCGGCGGATTGTCGGTCAAGCGCGATGAACCGACAACCCGCTGCTGCCTATACAATGCCCCCTCAACAAGGATCGCGCGGCATGGCTGAAGACAAGACGAGGCCCGGGACGATTGCCCTCAACAAGAAGGCCCGGCACGAATATTTCATCGACGAGCGCTTCGAGGCCGGCATCGCGCTGCAGGGCTGGGAAGTCAAGGCGCTGCGTGCCGGAAGGCTGCAGCTAAAGGAAGGCTACGTGCTGCTCAAGGGCGGCGAGGCGTTCCTGTTCGGCGCGCACATCTCGCCCTTATCGACGACATCAACCCACGTGATCGCAGACCCCACGCGATTGCGCAAGCTGCTGTTGCACCGGCGGCAGATCGACAGCCTGGTCGGCGCCGTGGAACGCAAGGGGCACACCATCGTGCCACTCGCCATGTACTGGAAGAACGGCAGGGCCAAGCTGGAAATCGGCGTGGCGCGCGGCAAGAAGCAGCACGACAAGCGCGCCGACTCCCGCGACCGGGACTGGCAGCGGGAGAAAGGGCGACTGCTGAAGCACAAGCGCTGACGGGCGAGGTGCAACGCGAGACCGCCGTCATGCGGCCGCTTGCCGGTCCTCGCTACGCTGCTGCCGCCAGCGCAGCGCCGCTTCTGCCACGCGCCCGCCGAATATTCGGGCAGTCTCGAGATCCCCGGGCAGCGGCCCCTCTTCCGGGCTCGAGTCGGAAGGTGACTGCGCCATGGCGCCCGAGAACGAACCCAGCCAGTTGACGTCGTTGCGCTGCGCGGATTTCTTGTTGGAGGGCATCAGGCCGGTGCCCACCCAGAGCATGCTGTGCTGCATGGCAAGCGTGAAGAAATAATGCAGCGTCGACAGCTTGTCGCCATTGATCGTCGCCGAGTTGGTGAAGCCGGCGGCAATCTTGTCCTTCCAGCCCTGCGGTCCCCACACCTTGGAACTGACGTCCGCGAAGCGCTTGAACTGCCACGAGGGGCCGCCCATGTACGTGGGAGAACCGAAGACGATGGCGTCCGCGCCGGCGAGCCGCTGCCAGCCACCCTCCGGCAAGTGGCCTTCCATGTCGATCTCCACCAGCTCCGCATGGGTGCCGGCCACGGCCGCCGCCCCATCCCGTACGGCCTGCGCCTGCTTGCGCGTGTGCCCGTAGCCACTGTGATATAGCACCGCAACCTGTGTCATGAAATTCCTCCCTGTCGATGATTCTGTGGATCGCGGCGCCCGGCGGGCTGCCGCGGCAAGATGTCATGGCAAATCGAACACGAGCACTTCGGCCGACCGGCCGGAATCGATACGCAGATCAGGTTCGTCTGTCAGGCGCAGCGCGTCGCCGGCGCCGAGGGACTCGCCGTTGACCCGCACTGCACCGCGCGCGACGTGCACGTAGGCGCGGCGTCCAGGCTTGATCGGCATGACTGCGGTCTCCTCGGCATCGAACAGCCCGGCGTACAGGCGCGCGTCCTGGTGAATGGTCGTCGAGCCTTCGGCGCCGTCGGGCGAGGCCACCAGCCGCAACCGCCCCCGCTTCGTCGCCGGTTCAAATCGGATCTGCTCGTAGCCCGGCGCAATACCGCGCACATTCGGTTCGATCCAGATCTGCAGGAAGTGCACCGGCGCGCTGCGTGAACCGTTGTACTCGCGAATGCTGCACGCCGCGGCCCGCGCTCATGCGCTGCACGTCGCCGGGGGTCATCACCGACCCATTGCCCATGCTGTCCTTGTGCTCGAGCGCACCCTCGAGCACGTAGCTGATGATTTCCATGTCGCGGTGGCCGTGCGTGCCGAAGCCCTGTCCAGGCGCGACGCGATCCTCGTTAATGACCCTGAGCGGCCCGAAGCCCATGTGCTCGGGGTCGTGATAATCGGCGAACGAAAAACTGTGGAAGCGAGTCGAGCCAGCCATGGTTGGCGTGGCCCCGCTCATCAGCCCGGCGCAAGGTCAACATCAGTTTCTCCGGTCAGCATGAATCGAGGCTTCACTGTATAGATCTCGTTTGTAACAATAAATGGCATTAATGGATGTCTCTCTTCCATTTATGGTCTAATTAGTCGAGATGTCTGCCCAAGAAGCCCGCCTGGATGATCTCCAACTCTTCTGCGCCGTCGCACGCGAGCGCAGTTTTACCCGCGTGTCCGAGGCACTGGGCATCCCCCTGGCGACCGTCAGCCGGCGCGTCGCCAAGCTCGAGCGGCAACTCGGCTCCCAGCTGCTGCGCCGAAGTACCCGCCGCGTCGAGCCGACCGATGCCGGGGCGTTGTTGCTCGAGCGTGCTGAGGCGCCGTTGCGCGGCCTGGCGGAAGCACTGGAATGTCTCGCCGAGGAATCGGGCACGCCGCGGGGGCGCTTGCGGGTCACCATGCCAGCCGACCTGGCTCGCTACTGGCTTGCGACCCCACTGGCCTCTTTCGCCTCGCGGCACCCGGAAATCCGGCTCGAACTGGACCTGTCATCCCGCGTCGTGGATCTCGCGGCGGAGGGCTTCGACCTGGCCATTCGCGCCGGCAGGCCGGAGGACTCGGGGCTGATTGCAAGACGACTGGCCAACATGCCAACCGCGCTGTTTGCGAGCCCCTCCTACCTGGCCGGGCTGCTACCGTTGCGGCATCCCCGCGACCTCGAGTCCGCCAATGCGCTGGTCATCACCGGCCGCAGCAGTGACCGCGCCTGGACGCTGACGCACGGCCGTGACCGGGTGACGGTGACGCCGCATGGCAATGTCGAGGTCAACGACATGACGGCGCTGATCGGGCTTGCGGCGGCCGGCGCGGGGGTGGCCCTGCTGCCCGAACCCAAGGTCGGCGAACAGGCCGCAGAGGGCGCGCTGGCGCGGGTGCTGCCGGGCTGGCGGGGCCCGGAGGCGCCGATCTACGCCGTCTATGCCTCGAGGCGCATGCCGCTGCGGCTGCGTCTTTTCCTCGACCACCTGCGAGAATGGACGGGGCAAGGCACGCCGCCGGCCGCTGTCCACGCCTGACCCATCGAAGCTGACGCGACAAGATGATCCAACTACGCACCATGACACTGGCCCGTGGCAGCCGCCCGCTGCTCGAGGATGTCGACCTGCAGGTGCACGATGGCTGGCGTGTCGGCGTGATTGGCGCGAACGGCAGCGGCAAGTCGAGCCTGTTCGCCCTGCTGCGCGGCGAACTGCAGCCGGACCGCGGCGAGTGCGAGGTGCCGGTCGGCTGGCGGATCGCGACCGTCGTCCAGGAGACGCCGGCGCTACCTGCCCCCGCCATCGAATACGTCCTCGACGGCGACGAGCAACTGCGAGCCGTTGAGCACGCGCTCACCCGCGCCCACGAGTCGCACGATGGCCTGCGCATCGGTGAGCTGCATGCCGAGCTGGAAGCGCTCGGCGGCTACCAGGCCCGGGCCCGCGCGGCCGCCCTGCTCGCCGGCCTCGGCTTCAGCAACGCGGATCTTGACCGGCCGGTCGCCGAGTTCTCCGGCGGCTGGCGCATGCGCCTGAACCTGGCCCGCGCGTTGATTGCGCGTGCCAATCTGACCTTGCTTGACGAGCCGACCAATCACCTCGACCTCGACGCCATCGTCTGGCTCGAGCGTTGGCTGGCCGAGTACCCGGGGACCCTGCTGATCGTCTCGCACGACCGCGAGTTCCTCGATGGCTGCGTAACCCATGTCGCCCATCTCGCCGATCGCCAGCTGAAGCTGTACACCGGCAACTACTCGTCCTTCGAGGAGCAGCGCGCGGCGCAGCTGGCGATCCAGCAGGCGATGTTCAGCAGGCAGCAACGCGAGATTGCGCGCATGACCCGCTTCGTCGAGCGGTTTCGCGCCAAGGCCACCAAGGCGCGCCAGGCGCAGAGCCGCGTCAAGGCGCTTGCGCGGATGGAGCGGATCGCGCCGGCGCACGTCGACGCCGCGTTCGATTTCGAGTTTCCAGAACCCGATCGGGCGCCGGACCCGATGCTCTCGCTGGAGGACGCCAGCGCCGGCTACGGCGGCCGAGTGGTCCTCGCCGGCCTCAACCTGCAACTCAGGCCCGGCACGAATGTCGGCCTCCTCGGCCCGAACGGCGCCGGCAAGTCCACGCTGATCAGGCTGCTGGCCGGCCAGACGGAGCCGACGGCAGGCCGTCGCGTCGCCGGGCACGGGCTGAAGATCGGCTATTTCGCCCAGCACCAGCTGGAACAATTGAATCCCCAGCAGTCGCCCCTGCAGCACCTGGCGGAGTTCGACCGGCAGGTCCGGGAACAGGAACTGCGTGACTACCTCGGCGGCTTCGACTTCCGCGGCGACATGGCCGAGGCCCCGGTCGACAGGTTCTCCGGCGGCGAAAAGTCTCGCCTCGCCCTGGCGCTGATCGTTCGCAGCAAGCCGAACCTGCTGTTGCTCGACGAGCCAACCAATCACCTGGACCTGGAGATGCGCCATGCGCTGACCCGCGCACTGGCGGGCTTCGACGGCAGCCTGGTGCTGGTTTCGCACGACCGCGCCTTGCTGAAGACCATCTGCGACAGCTTCCTGCTGGTGGCGGACGGGAGGGCGATACCCTTCGACGGTGACCTCGACGACTACCTGTCGTGGCTGGCCGGCCGCCGCAGCGCGGAAGCCGGCTCGACCGACGACGACGAGCCGTCCGGCAAGCAGCAGCGGATACAGGCCCGCGCCGTCGTCCAGGAAGAACGGCAGGCGCGCCTCGCGCGCACGCCGGCCGCTGGTGAAGGAATCGTCCCGGCTCGAGAGGAACATCGAGGATACCCGCGCGGAGCTGAAGGGAATTGAGGCGGAGCTCGCCGACCCGGCGCTCTACACAGCCGACACGACCGATCGGATCCGTGAGCTGACCACCCGGCAGGCCCGGCTGGCGGCCGGACTCGACGCGGCCGAGGAGCGCTGGCTGGAGGTCCAGATCGAACTCGAGGAAATCGGGGAACCGTGACCCCGTTGGCGCCCGCCCGTTGAATTGTTGGTACCCGCCCCCATAACCGGAGTAGACTGAACTTGCTTCTTGGGGGCGACCGGTTTCGACGTGGGTTGCGAAACTCCAAGTGCGTGCCGAGGTGCAGGCCTCCTCGTTAATCAGCTTGCAAACAACTTAGTTGCGAACGAAGACAACTACGCTCTGGCGGCTTAATCCCGCCTAACCCTCGACTGGCTCGTGCCTGTGCGGTCAAATCGGGGGACGCGCTCACAGGATCGCGGTTTCGGTGTGCTGAGGGCCGATCCCGCTAAAACGCTCCTGAGCTGGCTGCATGTTTTCCCCGCCCGCCGGGTAGCATGCGGCGAGATCAATAGGCTGGATACGCACGTAGATCTTGTAGTGTAGGACTTGCGGACGCGGGTTCAATTCCCGCCGCCTCCACCATCACCCGCCACGGGGGTCCATTGGACCCCCGTGGCTCTTTCATGCGTTCGCGGGAATGGAACCCGCGTAGCGGGTTCACCAGCGCGCCCCTGGCGCGCGCAGGACCGCGGAGCGCAGCGACGCGGATCCCGAGCCTCGCGAGGGACGAACGCTGCGTCAGCAGCGTGAGCACTTCCCGCCGCCTCCACCATCACCCGCCACGGGGGTCCATTGGACCCCCGTGGCTCTTTCATGCGTTCGCGGGAATGGAACCCGCGTAGCGATGGCACCCCGGACCTGATGCTAAAGCATAGGGATCTCGTGGCATGACCTCGGGCGCGTGTGCCAGAACCAGCGGCCACTGAGCCGCGCTATCGGCAGCGCTCTCTGCCGCAGGCAGCGACTCCAGAACGGCCACCGCCAGACGTTCAGGTACTATTCCACGTCCGAAGAATGATCAATTCAAACAGAGGATGAGTCCAGATGGCGTGGAAGTTGAGCAACCGGGTCTTTTTTGCTGCCATCTTTGTCTCCGGGTCTTCCGCGCTGATCTACCAGCTGATCTGGGTCAGGCTGCTGGGACTGGTCTTCGGCGTCAGCAGTTTCGCCGTGGCGACGGTTGTGGCGGTTTTCCTGCTAGGGCTGGGTCTCGGCAGCTATTTTTTCGGCAAGTGGTCGGAAAAAACCGAGAATCCCCTGCGGATCTACATGTACGTCGAGCTGGGCATCGCCGTTTCCTCCCTTGCGTCCTACCTGATCATCGATTACCTCCCGGTCTACCGGTACCTGCACGAATACGCCTACAACAATCTCGACTTCTACGGGATCTCCCTGATCCGCATGCTGTTGTCGGTCGTCGTACTCCTGCCGCCGGTCTTCCTCATCGGCGGCACCATGCCGCTGATCGCCAAATACTTCTTGACCACCTCGAAAACCTTCGGCTCGAGCTTCAGCAAGCTCTACTACCTCAACACCCTGGGGGCGTTCACCGGGGCACTGCTCACCGGTTTTATTTTCGTGAAGTACCTGGGGGTCTCAGCAACCCTGATGATCGCGGTAGCCGGCAATCTGCTCGTCGCAGGCGTCATCGGCGCCCGCAAGTCCGGCTCGGAACCGCTGCCGGAGTCGGCAGAGGAGAGCTCTCCGTATTCCTACATGCTGATCATCCTGTTCCTGACGGGATTCATCAGCCTGAGCTATGAGGTTCTCTGGGTCCGGATCCTCTCGACCTATGACCTGTCGACCTCCCAGGCTTTCGCACTGATCGTGGCCGGCTTCCTGCTGGGGTTCTCCGTCGGCTCGTACCTGGTGTCCCGGATGATCGACTTGCGAAGAAACCTGGAGGGCTTGTTCAGCAGGGTATGCATTCTTACCGCACTGAGCGGAGCCGTGGTGCTGTTCCTCTTCCAACGGTTCCAGGCAGTCAGCGATTGGCTGGCCATTTCACTCTCGGTCGACCTTCGGATCCTGAGCCTGGCCATGGCCTTTGTCGTTTCCTTCATCCCGGCGGTCTTCATGGGAGTTCTTTTTCCCCTGGGCCTGAAGATTTATGCGAAGGACGTTCACCGAATTGGCGCCAAGGCCGGCAACATTTTCTTGTCCAATACCGCCGGGTGCGTTCTGGGCAGCCTCCTGACCGGGTTCGTGCTGATCCCGTTTGTCGGGATGTGGAACACCACGCTGATCCTGGTCAACCTGAGCCTGCTAATTTCCCTGGTCCTGTTTCTACGGGAACGCAACTTCTCACGCCCGGATTGGGCTTTCATGCTGCTGGCCTGCGTGCTGGCAAACCTGCTGGTCTTTTCCGACAGCAAGACCTTTCACAAGGAAATGCAGGGGCTGGATCTCATCTACTACGCCGAGGGGCTGTCCGGGACCGTCACGGTCGTCGAAGGCAAGGATTACCGGGGAATTTTCGTCGACGGGCAGAACGTCTCGGGGACCGATCCGGTCCTGGTCGCGGACTCGAAGATGCTCGCCCATCTGCCGCTGCTGCTGTCCCATGAACCGCAGGCGGCCCTGACGGTCGGTTATGGCACCGGGACGACGTCTGGAAGCATGCTGCTGCACGATGTCGCGGTCGATGCGGCGGAAATCGAGGAGAAGATCATCGAGGCCGCTCCGCTTTTCAGCAAGATCAATTATCAGTCATATGCCAACCCGAATCTGCAGATCGTGCTGGATGATGCGCGCAACTACATCGATGTCGTTGACAAGAAATTCGATGTCATAGTCACCGACGTCACCAACCTGAAGTACAAGCGCAACCCCTACCTGTACACGCGGGACTACTTCCAGGTCATGCAGAATGCCTTGACCCAGGAGGGGGTCGCCGCGGCCTGGCTGCCCCTCGGAGGGCTATCCTTCGAGGACCTGCGGATCCTGATAGCCACCTTTGACAAGGTCTATCCACATACCACCGTCTGGTACTTCACTCCCTATCCCACGCATTTCATCATCGTGGTGGGTACGCCGCAGCAAACCGCAGTCGATCTCACCGAACTGGCCAGGAAGATGGACAAGGTGAAAAATGACCTGCAAACCATCCGGGTCGATAACGCCTACGAGATTGCCGCCATGTTGCTGCTGGGAGAGCGGGATGTCGACGGTCTGGTGGCTGGGGCTCGGATCCACACCGACAACCACCCGATCCTCGAATTCTCCGACCTGGATCTCTACATGACGACCGACGTCGCACCGAACCTGAAACGGCTTCTCGGTTACAAGCAGGAGGACCTCGACAGGTACTTCATTGGGACGGACGAGCAACTGGTCACCTTGAACCGGCACATTGAGAAATACACCGGCTACTACCGGAATTACATCGACAGTTACGAAAGAAGTTCCCGCAGCCAGTTAAATTGAGGCTGGGGGGTTCAGCCGCGCGCCTGGATCGCGTTCAGGGCCAGGGGGCCGTGCGACGCCGATCCTGAGCCTCGCGAGGGACGAGCGCTGCGCCGGCAGCGTGAGTACTATCCGCCTTCCGGCGTGTCGGACCTGGACGGCCGGTCGTAGCGGTCGCCGAACATTATCTCGAAACCGACGCCCACGATGGCGCAGCCGTCACAACGCTTCTCCGGCTCCTCGTTGTCCGCCCAGAAGATGCCGCCGAAAGTCTCAATGAAGAACCAGTCACGCCATAGCGAACTGCGGTAGGTGACCTTGAGTTCGGTATGGTATGGCTGGATGCCCGCGGTCTCTCCCCTGATGGATGCCTCGTAACGCAGGGCGCTGCGCTCGGACAACGCATCGTAAAAAGCCAGGCGACTCTTCCAGCGAACGCCATCGGTCGCCTCGGACCGCGTCAGGGTGTTGGCCCAGCGCAGCATCAGGCCTTCAGCGATCGCCCAGTCCATGTCGATTGGCAAGGTCACTCCAAAACCGTCAATGTTCTCCCAGAAGGCCGTGGGCCGGGTCGTGACAAGCAGATTGTCGGTTGGGCGAGTGAATACACGATAGCGCACCTTCACATAGGGGTTGAGCGGCGACTTGAGCTGGATGCCCGCACCAACGTCGAATCGCGTATTGGTCCCCTCGACGGCGTTGTAGCTGAGGCCGGCATACCACTCTGCGTCACGGTCGTCCGAGAAGGATCCGGGCAGGTATCCGACTTCGTCGAAATTATCGGTGACGAAGGTCTCCTCGGTCTCACGACCGATCACCGCGTTGAACCGGTTTCCCATTGAGGGCAGGTGCACGGTGGCCCGGAAATGCCCGTCGAGCCCTACGCCATCAACCTTGTTCCACCCCAGGCCGGCGCCGAAACGGCCGTAGGTTTCCTGATAGGACTCCGAATAATCGCGCGCATCGCCAAACAGGCCGTCGAACCAGCGCGTACTCGCGCAGACACCGGTGGAAACACCCCGGCGCAGCTGGTCCAGTCGTTCTTCATCCTGCCTGGCATCCCCGCGACAGGGATCCGGTCGCTCCGCCTCGGCCGAAGCCGGCGTATCTTCCTGCGGCGGCCGAGGCGCATCGTCCCCAGCCTGCACGGGGCCGGCCGAGAACGCCAGCGCCAGCGCAACGGGCAGAGCGAACCTCGAGCATTGTCTGCAAGGAGGCATGTCGTCAGTCATCCAGCAGATATTCAACCGTTGAGACGACGCGGATGATCTTCGCCCGCTGGCGTTGTTCCTGCACACCCGGGGCCTGATCCCGCGGCAACACGACAAACAGCCCCTGGTTGGCGCGTCGGATCGGACCGAGTTCACTGCCCGAATCGCGGGCGAATTGCGCGGCCGCCTCGCGCGCGCTTGCCGTCGCCTCGGCGATCATGGCCGGCTTGAGGTCATTGAGGCCGTTGAACACGTAGGTCGGTCCACCGGCCCAGGGGCCGTCCGAAGACAGTACTACTCCGGCGTCGATCAACTCGCCCACCTTCTGGCTCGCAGCGAACAGACGGTCCGGATCGAGGGTTCGCACCATGAGCGTGGTACTGACCACATAGCGAAACGGCGCGGGCGGTCCCCCGTACCTGTTGGCGCGAGTATCCGTCACGCTCATGTCCTGCAACTCGATCTCGCCGGGCTCGAAGCCGTTACGCTGGAGAAAGTCCTGTACCTGGGTCGACGCACCGGCCATGCGCGTCTGCGCTCGCCGCAGGTCATCGTCCGCTATGACGAACTGCATCGGCCAGAGGGCGAGATCTGCCTGCACCTCTCGTTCCGCGACGCCCTTGACCGTCACGTAGCGGTCCGCTGCGCGGGCGGCCAGGAAGCCCTTGCCCGCGAACCAGCCCGCCAGGGAGAGGCCCAGCGCCAAAAGCAATGCAGCCGGAAGCCTGCTATCCATCCATCATCCTCCCGGGTCAGCTGCCAATACCGCAATTTTGACCTGCCCAGACCGATGTGTCACTTGGGCCGGTCGGTCCGCGGCGTCGAGCCTCCAGTCTCCAGTTCCGCAACGAAATTGCGGTGCCAGGCGTGAATGTCGTTGCGCCGGATCACCGCCATCATCGAGCGATGACGTTGGCGACGCTCCGAAAGCGGCATGGACAGCGCCGTCTGCAGTACCTGTGCGACGGCGCGAGTGTCGTAAGGGTTGACCAGCAAGGCGTCAGTCAACTCGCACGCCGCACCTGCCAGTGTGGACAGGATCAGGACACCCGGGTCCTTTTCGTCCTGCGCAGCGACAAATTCCTTGGCTACCAGGTTCATGCCATCCCGCACCGGCGTGACCAGGCAAACGCGCGCCGCCCGCATGAAGCCCATGAGCACATCGTGCGAGAAATTGCGATTCAGGTACCTCAGGGGCGTCCAGTCGGTATCGGCGAACTCACCGTTTATGCGACCGGCCAGGCCCTCCAGTTGCTCGCGGATTGCCGCGTACGAGCGCATGTCGGCACGCGACAGTGGCGCGATCTGCAGCAGGGTGACCTTGCCGTGACTGTCCGGTTGCGACTCCAGGAAGCGCTGGAACGCGTCGAACCGCTCAACCATGCCCTTGCTGTAATCCAGCCGGTCGACGCCTATCACCAGTTTTCGCTGGCCGACCGAGCGCACCATGCGCTTCACCGTCTCGCTGTTCCGGGTCTTGTCCGATTCGGCCCGGATTGCCTCGACATCGACGCCGATCGGAAAGACGCCGGTCCTGACCCGGCGGTCGTCGACCGCGACATACCCCGGGTCGCGAACCGATTCCTCGCCCCAGACGTAGCGGATCGAGTCGCGAAAGCTGTTGAGGTCGTTGGCGGTCTGGAATCCCACGACGTCGTAGGCACAGAGGTCACTGAGGAGTTCCGCATAAACGGGCAGCGCGCGAAGGACCTCGAAGTGTGGAAATGGCGTATGCAGGAAGAAGCCCATCGGACAGGACTCACCCTCCTCCCTCAGGAGTCGCGCCATCGGGATCAGGTGATAATCGTGCATCCACAAGATATCGCCAGGCTCAAGCAGCGGCTGCAGCCTGCCGGCGAGAAACCGGTTAGCTTCCAGGTAGGCATCGTAATTACCGTCCTGGTAACGGAAGGTCTCGAGGAAATAGTGAAACAGGGGCCAGAGCATGCCGTTGGCAAAGCCGTAGTAATAATGCTCGAACAACTCACGCCGCATGTCGGTGATGGCATAGGAGATGCCAGCCCTCCTGACGACTTCCGTCCCGGACGGTTCGTCTTCGGTCAGCTCCCCGCTCCAGCCGAACCACAGTCCGCCCCGCGAACGCATCGCGGCCAGCAGGCCAACTGCCAGCCCGCCGGGGGCTGACTTCTTGCGGGGGATCGAGACACGATTCGATACGGCGACCAGGCGACCGTTCATAGCGCCTCCTCCCAGCTCCTGCTGAGCCGCAGGGCGCAATCGACGATTCCCACCATGCTGTAGGTTTGAGGGAAGTTGCCCCACAACTCGCCCGTCTTCGGATCGATGTCCTCTGATAACAGGCCCATCGAGTTGCGCCGCGCCAGGACGTGCTCGAACAGCTCCCGCGCCTCTTCGCGGCGCCCGATCGCTGCAAGCGCGTTGATGTACCAGAAGGTGCAAACCGTAAAGGCAGTATCTGGCTCGCCGAAGTCGTCCGGCTCCCGGTATCGCATGAGCAGTACCCCTTCCTTCAGGTCGCGCTCGATAGCCTCGACGGTCGCGACGAATCGCGGGTCGCCTGCCGGGATGAACCCAAGCTCCGCCAGCAGCAGCACGCTGGCATCGAGCGCCGGATGGCCGAATGCACCCGTAAATGCCTTGACCTCCGGGTGCCAGGCCGCGGCAAGGATCCGATCGCGCATCACCTCGGCGTTGTCGCGCCAGAATGCGTGACGGTCCTCGAGCCCCAGGCCCAGCGCGACCCGGGCCAGCCGGTCCGCGGCGGCCCAGCACATCACCGCCGAAAAAGTGTGTGGACGCTGACGGCCCCGGTACTCCCAGATGCCCGCATCAGGCTTGTCGTAGGCCGCGAGCGCCAGATCGCCAAACCGTTCCAGCCGCCGGAACAGCGCGCGGTCGCCTGGAT
This sequence comes from uncultured Gammaproteobacteria bacterium, assembly GCA_963695465.1. Taxonomy (GTDB): domain Bacteria; phylum Pseudomonadota; class Gammaproteobacteria; order Steroidobacterales; family Steroidobacteraceae; genus SG8-30. The sequence continues at coordinate 85,293 of CAVOGM010000011.1, read as the reverse complement.
TTGCGATTCGCCGGTCGAAGAATGCCTGTGTAAGCGCGAGGATCAGCGAGCCATAGACGTCGTGCTGCAGTTGCTCGTGCGCCTGGTTGCCGATTCGCACCGGGCCCATGCCGCGATAACCCGGCAGGCAGTCGGCGACCCGCTCCGTGACCAGAGCCTCCCCGGAAATCCCATACAGGGGCTGCAGGCCGGTCGTGCGTGCGCCCGCGACCACGTTGTCCATGAAGTGGAGGTACGACTCCATGGTGCGCGTTGCCCCGAGCCGGTTCAGCGCCCGGATCACGAAGTAGGCGTCTCGTAGCCAGCAGTAGCGATAGTCCCAGTTGCGCGAGCTGCCCGCCGACTCCGGAATGGACGTCGTCAGCGCGGCGAGCACCGCGCCGGTATCTTCGTAGGTGCAGAGCTTGAGCGTGATGGCGGCGCGGATTACCTCGTCCTGCCACTCGAACGGGATCGCCAGCCCGCGAACCCAGTCGCGCCAGTATTCCGCCGTGTCTTCGAGGAACTGCCGGCCGACTCGCCCGACGGATTCCGACAACGGTTCATCCGGACCCAGGATCACCGTCAGCGGCCGGTCAAGCACAAACTCGCGGTGCTCGATGATGGACTGCACCGAGGCATCGGTGGTCACGCGGAAGGCGTAACCGCCGCCTGTGAATCGTAGGTGGCTGCTGCCCCAGGTCATGTCGGGCTTGGCGCAGCCATTGTCCTGCGCCGGATCCAGTCGCAGCCTTACCATCGGCCGGCCGGAAACTGCCTCGACCACTCTGACCAGGCCAACCGGCTTGAAGATCCGCTCCCTGGCGCGGAACCGGGGGCAGAAATCCGTCACCCGCACCGCATTGCCGTTACCGTCCGAAAGCATTGTCTCGAGGATCGCGGTATTGGGCAGGTAGCGCCGCGTGCTGGTCGTGGCGCCACTGAGCTCAACCGAAAACTCGCCGGCTGCGTCACGCCCACCACCGAGAAGGCCACAAAATACCGGATCGCCATCAGGACGCGGCAGGCACATCCAGACGATACGGGCCATTTCGTCTACCAGGGCGGATACCTGGCAGTTGCCGATAACCGCCAGATCCAGCGTTTGATTCATTTCGTCGCTCCATCGGGCTTCAGATCGAGCCAGTGCCATAACCAGTCTTCCACTGCGCGAACGTCGGCAAGACGATACGACGCGTGGGTATCCGGCCTGTCACCCACACAGATGGCAACTCCCTGCCTGCCACGCACCGCCAGGAAGCCGTCCTCGTCCGTGACATCGTCACCAACGAACACGGGTCGGCGTCCCGCAAATGGCGGTTCGCGCAGGAACTCCAGGATGGCGGTGGCCTTGCTGACACCGGCGGGCTTGACCTCAACGACACGCTTGCCAACCTGAACAACGTAGTCGCCGGCAAGGCCCGCCGCCACGTTCTCGACCAGTTCGCGGGCATCGGATTCCATCTCAGGCGCAAGGCGATAATGCAGTGCGACTGCACCGCCCTTGTCCTCGACCAGGGTGCCCGGGCGGGACGCAGACCAGCTCGCCAGCGCACTTTGCACCTGGCGGAGTCGCGGATCGGCTGGCCGCTGGTGGCAGTGGCCCTGGGCGTCGCGCCGCTCCGCGCCGTGCAGGCCTGCCGTCGGCAGCACCAGCGGCGAAAACAGCCGGTCGAGATCGGCGATGCTTCGGCCGCTCACGAGCGCAACAGCGCCGTCGCTGGCCCGCCCAAGCGAATCGAGCAGGCGCAGCAACCGCGCATCGACGTGAACGAGGTCCGGGGCGTCCGCTAGGTCGAGGAGAGTGCCGTCGACGTCGAGGAAGAAGGCCCACGATCCGCCGGTCAACCGGGCCGGGGCGGGTAGCATGCCCCTAGTCTAAACGACGGAGCCGGTGTTCGCTGCGCGATCCGGCCCGGAAATCACGAATCCAGGTTTTCGCCGCGCATCTCGTGAAAATGCCGCCGGCAGAGCGGCAGGTAGCGTTCGTTGCCGCCAATTTCTACCTGTGCGCCCTCGACCTCGACACGGCCGTCGGCGCTGGTGCGCACCACCATGGTTGCCTTGCGCCCGCAATGGCAGATGGTCTTCAGCTCCACCAGCTCATCGGCCACAGCGAGCAGGCGCGCGCTGCCGGGGAACAGTTCCCCGCGAAAATCGGTCCGGAGCCCGTAGCAGAGCACCGGAATGCCCAGTTGGTCGACCACCGCCGACAGTTCGCGAACGTGTTTCGGGTCGAGGAACTGCGCTTCGTCCACCAGCACGCAGCTGAGCCGCTCTCGCCCGTGCTCGACCGTCACGTCGCGAAACAGGTTGAGGTCCGGTCCGTAGCGCCGGGCTTCGGAAGAGAGCCCGATCCGCGAATGCACGCGGCCACCGCCACGATCGTCGATGGACGCGGTGTAGACCAGCGTACGCATGCCGCGCTCGCGGTAGTTGTAACTGGACTGCAAGAGCGCCGTCGACTTGCCGGCATTCATCGTCGAGAAATAGAAATACAGCTTCGCCATCGGCTCAACCTGCCACGATCGCCACGACCGAACCGCTCATACAGGTGCCGAGAGTAGCCGCGATCAGCGCCCGCGGCGCCAGTTCACCGAGCTCGAGCTTGCGCTCCGGGCTCATCGCCCCGATGCCGCCGATCAGGATGCCCATGCTGCTGAGATTGGCGAACCCGCAGAGCGCGTAGACCGTGATCAGCCGTGACCGGTCCGACAAGGCCTCCGGCGACAACTGCGACAGGTCGATGTAGGCGATGAACTCGTTGAGTATCGTTTTCACCCCGATCAGCGAACCGACGACCGGCGCCTCCGACCAGGGAATGCCCATCAACCACGCGATGGGCGAGAAGATCCACCCGGCGATCCGCTGCAGGGACAGGACCTCGCCGTTAAAGGCCGGCAGCAGGCTGATGGCGGAGTTGGTCAGTGCCACGAACGCGATCAGCACCAGCAGCATGGCCAGGATGCCGAGGTAGATGTTCAGGCCGTCCGACGTCCCGCGCGTGATCGCGTCCATGGTGCCGCCATAGATCCTCGGCGGCGCCGAATCGTCGTGGTCTGGCGGCGGTTCCGGCAGCATGACGTGTGCGAACAGGATCGACGCCGGCACCGACATGACCGATTTCGTGAGCAGGTGCCCCAGGATGTCGTCGAAGATGTTCCCGAGCATGCTGGCGTAGATGACCATCACGGAGCCGGCGATGGTCGCCATGCCCGCGGTCATCAGCAGCAGCAGTTCGTAATGCGTCATGCGCGCGATATAGGGCCGCACCAGCAACGGCGCCTCGACCTGCCCCACGAAAATGTTGGCCGTCGCGACCAGCCCGGCCGGCCCGCGCGTACCGAGGGTCTTCTCGAAGACCTTCGAGATCGCCTTGACGACCACCGGCAGGATTCCCCAGTACCACAGCAGCGCCGACAGCGCCGACATGATGATGACCAGCGGCAATACCTGGAAGGCGAAGGTGACCACCGCGTTCGGGTTGGTGACGTCGAAGGGCGTGGCGCCCCCGCCGAGGTAGCCGAAGATGAAGGAAGTGCCCTTGAGCGTCGCGGCCGAGAGCGCGTTGACCGCCTTGGTCAGGTAGGCGAACCCGGCACTGATGAACGGGACCTTGAGCAGCAGGATACAGATGACAAACTGCAGCGCGATGGCCGAGCCGACCAGTTTCCAGTCAATGTTGCGCGGAGCGCGGCTGAAAGGCAGGGCGAGCAGGACGAACACGACGATTCCCAGCGACGCCTGCGCGTAGAGCATCCAGTCCATGCGGTCTCCGTTGCGCCTCGGCGCACTAGAGCAGGCGAATCTCCCGCAGCCTCTGCTGCAGGAACTCGTCTGCGGTTATGGGTTCGGGGTAGCGGTCGGGGCGGTCGGGGCCGGTGCAGCCGGCCAGCGTGCGGATTTCGAAATCCGGATTGAAATGCAGGAAGAACGGCATCGAGTAGCGCGCCCTGTCGGCACGCCCGGCGGCCGGGTTGACCACCCTGTGGGTCGTCGACGGCAGCAAGTCGTTGCTCAGGCGTTGCAGCATGTCGCCGATATTGCACACGAGTGAGCCGGGCGGCGGGTTGATGCCCAGCCAGCGCCCGTCCCGGTCCAGCACCTGCAGCCCTGCTTCCTCGGCGCCCAGCAGGAGGGTGATCGCATTGATGTCCTCATGGGCGCCTGCGCGCATTCCGCTCGAGCCCGGCGAGACCGGCGGGTAGTGGATGACGCGAAGGACGCTGTTGCCCTCGCCCACCCTGTCGTCGAACCAACGCGTCGGCAGTCCGAGGTGCATCGCGATGGCCGCCAGCAATTCGGCCCCAAGTGCGTCGAAGGCGTCCCAGAGAGCGAGCGTTGACTCGCGGAAATTATCGATGCCGTCCACCCACAGGTTGTCCGGCATGAACCGCCGATAGCGATGACCCGGGGCCAGCTCGCGGCCGACGTGCCAGAACTCCTTCAGGTCATGGTGCGTCGCGCCCTTGGCGGTCTCGACACCGAATGGGGTGTAGCCGCGGGCCCCGCCGGTTCCCGTCACGTGGTAGCGCATCTTCGCCGGCGCGGGCCACGCGAAAAATTCCCTGAAATCCTCGAGACAGGTCTCGATCAACTGCTGCGGCAGGCCGTGCCCTGCGATCACCGCGAAACCGTAGCGCTCGAAGCTGGAGCCCAGATCGCTGGCGAAACCGGTCGGGTCACCCGACCAGCGCGCAAAGTCGACAGCTTCGATACCCTTCGCCATGGGCGCGCATTATCACCGATTGCAGTCCGGTATGCCCTTCCGGAGCGGCCTTCGGTCGAGCATCATTGGCGGATGCCCTCCCCCAGCGACTGGTTCGTCGTCGTCAACCCCGCCTCCGGCGGCGGCCGTGCCGGTCGCCGTTGGCCGAAGCTCGCCCGCGAACTCAAGACCGCAGGGGTCGCTTTCGAGTCGGTCGTGACGGCTCACCCGGGACATGCGGTCTCGCTCGTGAAGGATGCCGTCGACCAGGGTTTTCGCCGGCTGCTCGCAGTAGGCGGGGACGGGATCCTGCACGAAGTCCTGAACGGTGCGCTTGGCCAGCAACGGGTCCGGGCATCGGATCTGCTGCTCGGCGCGGCGCCGCTGGGATCCGGCAATGACTGGGCGCGCACGCATGGAATTCCGTCGCGGCCCGCGGAGACAGCCCGCTGCGTGGCGGCCGGGCGCTGCGGCCCACACGACCTCGGCCGTCTCGACTTCCCGGAAGTCAGCGGCGAGGGCCGGTCATGCCATTTCATCAACGTCGCGGGCGCCGGGCTTGATGCATACGTGCTGGAGCGCCTGCCGGCCGGCGTGCCGCGCCGGCTCGGCTACATCGTCGGCGTGCTGCGCAGTCTCGCGACATACGTCCCACCCGAATTCACCGTGGAGGTCGACGGCCAGGCGAGCCGAAGCAGGCTCTACCTGGTTTTGCTGTCCATGACACCCTTTTGCGGTGGCGGAATGCATGTCGCGCCCGCCGCCCGCACCGACGACGGATATCTCGACGTGATCAGGGTCGAACCCCTGCAGCTGCCGCGCGAGCTGTTGAAGTTGCGTCGCATCTACGACGGCCGGCTGCCGGAAGAGCACTTCGCAAAATACGCCCTGGGGCAGGTCGTCCGTATCGATGCGACACCCGCGGTCGCCGTCCAGGCGGACGGCCAGATCGTCGGCCGGACGCCTGTCGTGGCCACGCTGCTGCCCCGCGCCATCATGACGCTGCGCGCCTGACTCGGCGTGCCGCCAGCAACGCGGCGATCGCGACTCGGGCGCCAAGGCGTTGATTCGCGGCCAGGGCCATGGTCCGCCAGATTTTCGGCATACACCGACGGGGGCACCGCCCGGCTCGCATAGACTCGGGCTGCAGGGCTGCGATGGGGGACACGTGACCGAGTTCTTCGAGCCAGGATCGGCCAGGGAACTGGCGCGCTTCGCCGAACTTCAGGCCAGGTTGCCCGGACTTTTCCGGTCCGCCCGCAGCGACCCGCTCGCGCCGCGCACGGTCGTCATCGTTCCGGGCCTGAGCCTCGATCCCGAGCAGCTGGCGCGGATTCGCGGCACGCTCCACTACGAGGAGCGCCACCTGAGCATGCTGTGTCTGCTCCGGATGCCCAACGCGCGCCTCGTCTTCCTTACCAGCCGGCCGCTGGACCCCGCGGTCGTGGACTATCACCTCGGCCTGCTGCGTGACGTGCCGGCCGCGGACGCGCGTCGACGTCTCGTATTGATGAGCCCCGGCGATGACTCGCTGGCGTCCCTGACCGCGAAGATCCTGGATCGCCCTCCCCTGGTGCAACGATTGCGCGAGGAAATCGGCGACCTGTCGAACTCCTACCTGTCGGTGTTCAATTCGAGCCCGCTGGAGCGGACGCTGGCGGTGCGCCTCGGCATCCCGTTGAATGCCTGCGACCCGGCATTGGTCGAACTGGGGGGCAAGAGCGGCTCGCGCAGCGTCTTTCGGGCCGCCGGCGTCCGTTTCCCCGACGGTGCGGAGGGCCTGCGCGACGCCCGGGACCTGGCCGACGCGCTGGCCGCGCTGAAGCTCCGCCGGCCGGCGCTCGGGCGGGCGGTCGTGAAGCTCAACGAGGGCTTCTCCGGTGAGGGCAATGCCCTGTTCGACTTCGGCGGGGCGCCGTCAGGGGACGCGCCCGCGCTGAAGGGCTGGATCGACCAGCGCCTGCCCTCCGCGCTTCGCTTCGAGGCGCACGGCGAATGCTGGGAGCACTACAGCAGCAAGCTCGCGGAAGCACAGGGCATCGTCGAGGAGTGGGTGGACGGCGCCGGGCAGCAGTCGCCCTCGACACAGCTCAGAATCAATCCGCTCGGCCAGATCGAACTGATATCGACCCATGACCAGGTGCTCGGCGGCCGTTCCGGCCAGACCTTCCTGGGCAGCAGCTTCCCCGCCTCCGCAGCCTACCGAGGCCAGATCCACGCAGCCGGGATGCGGGTCGCCGAGCAGCTGCGGCAGCGGGGCGTCATCGGCTGCTTTGCGGTCGATTTCGTGGTGACCAAGAAGAACGGGGCCTGCCAGCCGCATGCCATCGAGATCAACCTGCGCAAGGGCGGCACGACCTTCCCGTTCCAGATGCTGCAGTGGCTCACGGGGGGCCGCTACGACCCGGACGAAGGGCTGTTCCGCACGCCCTCCGGCGCAATTCGCTGCTACTACGCATCGGACAACCTGCAGAAGGACTCGTACCGTCGCCTGGCCCCGGACGACGTCATCCGGGCCACCGCGGAGCGGGGCCTGCACTTCGAAGCGTCGTCGGGGCAAGGAGCGGCGTTCAGCATGCTCGGTTGCGTTGCCGCCCACGGCAAGCTCGGTATCACCGCGGTCGGCAACTCACCCGAGCGGTCGGCCCAGCTCTACGCGGAAGTCGTGGCAACGCTCGACCACGCCGCAGGCTGACTGAGCTGGCAAGCCTCCCCGGCGCGTGCTCAGCGGTAGCGGGCGAGGATGCGATCCATGGCGGTGCTGCCGGGGCACAGCTGGCTGAAGGCCAGTGAATTCAGGGGTTGCTCGGGCGTCAGATGGCGCTCGTGAAAATCCCGGCGGCCCTCGCCAAGGTAGATCAGCCCGGTGACGTGTTCGCCGCGCGCCTGGTGTTCCTGCACATAGGCAAGCGCTCCGGCCCGGTCGGTGGGGTCGTAGTCGGCATCGAGCTTGCGTAACACGACCTTGCTGCCGTCGTGCATGTCAACGGAGACCGTCTCCCCCGCTGCATAGGACACCGTGATTTCACGGCGCGCCTCCACGTAGTCGGTCGCGATCGGCGTCTGGAGATGCTCGCGGACGTAGGCGTAGCTCTTGGTCGAGCCTTCGTGATCGTTGAACGTGACGCAGGGCGAGAGGATGTCGATGATCGCAAAGCCTGGGTGCATCAGCCCGGCCTTGATCAGCGGCACGAGTTGCTGCTTGTCGCCGGAGAAGCTCCTGGCAACGAAGGTCGCCCCGAGCGACAACGCCAGCAGTACCGGATCGATCGGTTCGTGATCGTTGGCCTCGCCCTTCTTCGACTTCGACCCCATGTCGGCCGAAGCCGAGAACTGGCCCTTGGTCAGGCCCGTACACGCCGTTGTTCTCCATCATGTACAGCATGTCCACGTTGCGACGAATCGCGTGCCCCAGCTGGCCGAGACCGATGGAAAGCGAATCGCCGTCGCCGGACACGCCGATGTACTTGAGCGTCCGGTTGGCCGCACTGGCGCCCGCGGCGATGGCCGGCATCCGTCCGTGCACGCCGTTGAAGCCATGCGCCCCGGCAACGAAATAGGCGGTCGTCTTGGACGAGCAGCCGATGCCCGACAGCTTGGCGACGCTCTGCGGCTGCATCGACAGCTCGAAGCAGGCCTGGACGATCGCGGCCGTCACCGAGTCGTGGCCGCAACCGGCGCAGAGCGTCGACATGCCGCCCTCATAGTCGCGCGTCGCGTCAGGCCCAGCCGTTGCGTGGCAGTGCCCGGGTGCTCGACCTTCGGCTTGATGACGCCGCTCATGCCGCCACTCCCTCGGGCAAGGGCCGAATCGACCCCGTCGACGATGCAGTCGGCGGACATCGGCAGGCCGCTGTAATAGAGAATCGAACTCAGCTTGCGCTTCTCCACGGCCGTCTCCAGGGTCAACAGCGATTTGAGCTGGGCGTCGCGGTTCTGCTCGACCACGAAAATGGGTCTCGTGGCCGGCAAGGAATTCCTCCACCTCCTCGCCGAAGGGGAAGCCGTGCACCCGCAGGTAGTCCAGTTGCAAGCCCGCATCGGCAAGCAGCGATCGCCAGCGCTTCGCTGCACGGCGTCGTCGCAGGAGCCGATGGTGACGATGCCGGCAGCTGCGCCTTGCCGTCGCCGTCGACAACCGGCCTTGGGAACCATGCCGCGGCCGCACGGAACTTGCGCGAGCAGCCGATCCATCACCTCCTGGTACTCCGCGGAGTCCTCGGTGTAGCCACCGTACTTGTTGTGGCCGGAACCGCGCGTGAAATAGGCGCCCCTTCTCGCCCACGCCAGGCATGCGTGCGCCAGGGAATGCCGTCGCCGTCGACGTCGAGGTAGCGATTGAACCTTTCGATCTTCTCGAGCAGTGTCGGCGGTCAGCACCTTGCCGCGATCCGGCTGGTAGCCGTCGTCCCACTTCAGGTCCGGGACCATCCAGTCGTTCATGCCGATGTCGAGGTCCAGCAGCACGAAGACCGGCGTCTGCAGGCGTTCCGCCAGGTCGAAGGCCTGGACCGCCATGTAGAAGCACTCCTCCGGATTCGCCGGGAACAGCAGCACGTGGCGGGTGTCGCCGTGGGAGGCGTAGGCGCAGCTCATCAGGTCGCACTGCTGGGTGCGCGTCGGCATGCCGGTCGACGGGCCCACGCGCTGGACGTCGAACAGCACAGCGGGGATCTCCGCGTAGTAGGCCAGACCGATGAATTCGTTCATCAGCGAGATGCCCGGCCCGCTGGTCGGCGTGAAGGCCCGGGCGCCGTTCCAGGACGCGCCGATGACGATGCCGATCGCCGCCAGCTCGTCCTCCGCCTGCATGATCAGGTAATTGTGCCGGCCGGTCTCCGGATCGACGCGGTACCTGCCGCAGAAGCCGCGGTAAAGGCATCCATCAGCGACGTGGACGGCGTTATCGGGTACCAGGCGCCGACCGTCGCCCCGGCGTACAGGCAGCCGAGCGCCGCCGCGGTATTGCCGTCCATCATGAAGTGACCGCGGGTCTGGTCGAGCTTCTCCACGCGCGTCGGCAGCGGGCAGTCGAAATTCTTGCGCGCGTAGTCGTAGCCGATGCCGATCGCCTTCATGTTGGCGTCGACCAGCGCCGGCTTCTTCGCGTACGACTCGGCCAGCAGGCCCGCGCATCACGTCCAGGTCGATGTCCAGCAGGGCCGCCAGCACGCCCACATACATGATGTTCTTCATCAGGATGCGGGCCCGGGCGCCTTCGAAATTCTCGGTGCAGAGCTGGGCGAGCGGCACGCCCAGAACGCTGACGTCGTCGCGGCCCAGCAGCGATGGACGGGGCCAGGTCGAGTCGAAAATCAGGAAGCCGCCCGGACGACACCTCGGCGAGGTCCCGCCGGTAGGTCTCGGAGTTCATGGCCACCATGACGTCCACCCGGCCGGAACGGGCGATCCAGCCGTCCCCGGTGACGCGGATCTCGTACCAGGTCGGCAGTCCCTGGATATTGGACGGAAAGAAGTTCTTGCCGACGACCGGCACGCCCATCCGGAAGATCGACTTCATGATCAGCGAGTTGGCGCTCGCCGACCCGGTGCCATTGACGTTGGCGAACTTGACGACGAAATCGTTGACGCCCGCGGGCGCGCTGGCTAGCTCCGGCATCCGGCTTCATCCTTCGCGTGCGGTATGTGACACCCAGGACTTCTGCATGTCCCAGGCATTGGTCGGGCAGCGCTCGGCGCACAGGCCGCAGTGCACGCAGACATCCTCGTCCTTGACCATCAGCCTGCCGGTCTGCTTCAGGGCTCGGACAGGAACAGCGCCTGCTCGCGGGTTCTTCGCGGCGCCTTGAGGCGCTGCTCCAGTTCTTCCAGCGGTCCCGGCCTCGGTCATGGTCAGGCAGTCGATCGGACAGATGTCGATGCAGGCATCGCACTCGATACACAGCTTGGCGGTGAACACGGTCTGCATGTCACAGTTCAGGCAGCGCTGCACTTCGGCAGCGGCACGCTCCGCGTCGAAGCCCAGTTCGACCTCGACGTTCAGCTGCTTGAAGCGTTCCTTGAGGCTGACGTGCGGCACCAGCCGGCGCTCCAGCGGGTTGTAGTCGTTCTTGTACGACCACTCCTGCATGCCCATCTTGCGGCTCTGCAGCCGCATGCCCCGCGGCGGACGCTCCGCCACCGGCTGGCCCATGCAGTGCTTGTGGATCGAAATCGCCGCCTGATGGCCCTGCTCGACCGCCCAGATAATGTTCTTGGGGCCGAAGGCGGCGTCGCCGCCGAAGAAGACCCCGGGGCGCGTCGACTGGAAGGTCGCCGGATCCACCACCGGCACGTCCCACTTGTCGAACTCGATGCCGAGGTCGCGCTCAATCCAGGGAAACGCATTCTCCTGGCCGATGGCCAGGATCACGTCGTCACAGGGCAGGACCACTTCCTCGATCACTCGCTCCGATACGATCCGGCCGCCCTCGACCTCGTACTCCATCGCGTCGAATAGCATGCCGCGCAGCTTGCCGTCCTCGATCACGAAGGACTTCGGCGAGTGGTTGACGACGATCTCGACGCTTTCTTCCTCGGCATCCTCCAGCTCCCAGGCAGAAGCCTTGAAGAAGCCGCGTGGCTTGCGCGCCATGACCTTGACGCTCTTGGCGCCGAGTCGGAGCGAGGTCCGGCAGCAATCCATGGCGGTATTGCCGACGCCGATGATCAGAACGTTCTCGCCGATTGACTTCATGTGGCCGAAGGCCACCGACTCCAGCCAGGAGATGCCGATGTGGATGCGGTCGCTCTCGTCGCGGCCGGGCAGCGTCAGTTCCTTGCCCTTGGGCGCGCCGGTGCCGACGAAGACAGCGTCGTACCCCTCCGGTCCAGCAGCTCCGCCATGCTGCGCACCGGGGAATTGAGCCGCAGATCCGCGCCCATGTCGACGATGTAGCCGATTTCCTCGTCGAGCACCGGCGCCGGCAGGCGGAACGACGGAATGTTGGTTCGCATCAGTCCGCCGGCCGTCCCGTGCTGCTCGTAGATCACCACCTCGTAGCCGAGCGGCACCAGGTCGTTGGCCACCGTCAGCGAGGCCGGGCCGGCGCCGATGCAGGCGACCCGCTTGCCGTTGCTCTTCTGCGGGCGCCCTGGGGAGCCGGGCCGGATGTCGTCCCGGAGGTCCGCCGCCACGCGCTTCAGGCGGCAGATGGCCACCGGCTTGTCCTCCACCCGGCCCCGGCGGCAGGCGGGCTCGCAGGGCCGGTCGCAGACGCGGCCGAGGATGCCGGGAAAGACGTTGGACTCGCGGTTCACCATGTAGGCGTCGGAGAAACGCCCCTGCGCGATGAGCCGGATGTACTCGGGTACGTCGGTATGCGCGGGACACGCCCACTGGCAATCGACGACCCGGTGGTAGTAGTCCGGGTGCTGGGTATCGGTCGGATGCATCGCTGCTTCGATCGCCTCGCTAACGGTCGGTTCAACGGGCGCCGCTAACGGGCGCAGGGAAGAGCAACGGGCTCAGCGGTGCGGCACGCTGATGGAGCAGGAACTCCGCATCCTCCATCAGGCGGGAAAAGCCGTCCGAGGAAATATGCACCAGCCGCTCATGGTCCCCCGCCTCGAAGAATACCTCTTTGAGGTGCCGCAGTCTTTCATCGACGATGGTCGGAATCAGGTAGTCCTCGCCGACGGCCGGAATGGCGCCCGGCTCGCAGTCGTAAAACGCCTCCTCGAGGTCCGACTCGGAGGCCAGCGACATCGGCCTGTGCAGGGCGCGGCTGACGCGGTCCAGGTCGACCAGCTCGTTGGCTGGCAGGACCGCCAGGATGAAGCCGCCGTGGTCCTTGAGCAGCACCGCCTTGGCGAACTGGTTCTCGTCGACGTGGGCCGCATGGGCGCTGCTGGCCGCGGTGGCGGTATGCGGATGCTCCACGACATCGAACTTGACGCCCTTGAACCTGAGGGCATGCATGACCGTCGGTGCAATGCTCATTCGCTGAAAATCTCCCTGCTGATCGCGTACAGTCCGGCATATCCAGCAAGGCGCGGCGGGCCCGTGACTTGGTTAGGCGCCGCAAGGCCCAACTGCCGGCATTCAGCGAGGCCGCCGCATGCGCAGCCGGGCCGCCTGCGCAGCCGGGCGCGAGTCGCAACCCTCGAGATGGTCGTTCACCAGCCCCATGGCCTGCATGAAAGCGTAGGCCGTGGTCGGCCCGACGAAGCTGAAGCCGCGGCGCTTCAGGTCCTTGGACATCGCGCTCGACTCCGGCCGAGCTGGTCAGCGCCATCAGGGCCCGCCGGCGTCAGGCGTGCGTGGCCGCGAGCCGGGGCGCGGCTCGTATTGCCAGAAGATAGCGCGCCAGCGAGCCAAATTCTTCGCCCAGCTTCAGTGCGCAGCGTGCGTTATTGATCGTCGATTCGATCTTGCCCCGATGGCGGACGATGCCAGCATCCGCATCAGCCGGTCGACGTCGCGCTTCCCGAAGCGCGCCACCCGCGAGAAGTCGAAGTTCGCAGAACGCGCGCCGGAAATTGCTCCCGCTTGCGCAGGATGGTCAGCCAGCTCAGGCCCGACTGGAATCCCTCCAGGCAGAGCTTTCTCGAACAACCTGCGGTCGTCGAGGACTGGCCGGCCCCATTCCTGGTCGTGGTAGGCGGCGTAGTCCGGCGCCTGGCCGGCCCACCAGCAGCGGGCGCAGCCGTCCTCGCCTCGCACGATCCCATCCGGCAGTCTCGACATGCCACCTCCGGTTCCCGGTCCCCGCGCGGTCCCGGGCGCGGATCGCCGATCACGCTGACCCGTGGGGCCCGCAGGCGTTAATCTTGCACGATCAGTTTTCCCAGGGGCGAGATGCGCACATGGACATACAGGCTGCGACATGCTGGAACGGATGCACCGCTGCTCATCGACGCGTCACCGATGTCGGCCAGCACCTGCGCGTCGCATCGCCAGGCCGTGAGCGCGATGGAGCCCGGAACCCGCTACCTTGCCGCCAGCCGCGGCGCTGCTGGCGTCGGTGGCCGCCGCCCTCGCCGCCGTTGGCTCCCATCTGCTGGCCGGACGCTCGATGCCGCCGGGCTCGCGTCGTTCAACACCGCGGTCGCATTCCAGTTCGTCAATGCGCTTGGCCTGTTCGCGGTCGCCTGGGCGCGGGAGCGCCTGCCCGCTTCGCGCCTCGTGCGACTGAGCGGCTGGCTGCTCCTGACGGCGGATCGCTGCTGTTCTGCGGCAGCATCTACGCCGCCAGGATGGGCTGACCGGCGGCGACTGGACCGGCGGCGCCGATCGGCGGCTCGGCGGTCATCCTGGCCTGGCTGGGCGTCGCGTGCGCCTTCCTGGCCGACGCGCGCCGTTGATCCGGCGCTCCCGGCTCAGCGCGCGAGTGCACCCGCTCCGAGCAGTTCGCCGATACGGGTCGCCGTCTCGAGCGCCCGCAGGCCGTCCTCGCCGGAGACGACCGGGCGCCGGCCCGTCTCGATGCATTCCAGGAAGGAGACGATCTCGTCCCGAAGCGCATCGCCGGGATCGAAGCTCTGCTCGTTGATCTCGACCGGCGGCACGCCGGCCTGCATGCGCGCCGCTGCCCTTGCGCACCAGCGTCAGCACTTTCTGCTGCAGGTCGATCGACAGGTAAGCGTCCGCCTGGAACACCCGCAGCTTGCGTTCGCTCTTCATGCTGATGCGGCTGGCGGTCGCGTCGGCCACGCAGCCGTTCTCGAAGCGGATGCGGGCATTGGCGATGTCGATCTCGTCGGTGAAGACCGGCGCGCCCACGGCGTCGATGCTCGCGACCGGCGAGTCGACGATGTTCTGGATCAGGTCGATGTCGTGGATCATCAGGTCGAGCACGACGCTGACGTCGGTGCCGCGCGGCTTGAACGGCGCCAGCCGGTTCGACTCGACGAAGCGCGGCCGGTCGAGCAGGCCCTCGACCGCCAGGATCGCTGGATTGAAGCGCTCGAGGTGTCCGACCTGGAGGACCTTGCCGCGCGCGCGGCCATCGCTACCAGTTCCCGCGCCTCGTCCATCGTCGACGTGATCGGCTTCTCGACCAGGACGTGCGCGCCGGCCTCGAGGAAATCCATCGACACGCGAAGAGTGCAGCGGCGTCGGCGTGACGACGCTGACCGCATCGACCTCGCCGAGCAGCTCGCGATAGTCCGCGCGGCCTCGGCAGCCGACCTCCCGCGCCACGCTTCGCGCGCCTCGGCTCCGTGTCTACGATCGCCACGCAGTTCGACCTGCGGCAGGCGGCGTACTTCTGGGCGTGGAATCGGCCCAGGTAGCCGGCTCCAATGACGGCGGTGCGAACTCCTGGCCATGGCTCAGCGCCTCCGTTCCTGGTTCCAGCGGCTGCGGCGGCGATAGCTGTAGCGCATCTGCAGCACGACGCCACCGTAGACCATGACCCCGACAGCCCAGCATCAGCGCCGCCAGGAACGGCAGTTCCCAGCTGCCCACGGCGATGGAACGGGCCAGCGCGATCGCGCCCGCCAGCAGGCCGAGCGTCAGGGCGCCATAAGGCCGCGCCTCGTAAACGGGCTCGGGCCACCAGAACCTGCGCATGAACCGCCTCCCGCGGGTGACATAATTACGCTGCGAAGTATAGCCCTCCCCCTCCTCCACCGCGCGACGCGCCGGGTTGCCAAGCCCGCCTGCCCGCCGCACACTCGCGGCCACTGCGGAATTCAACGGACCATGACAACCAGGAGGCGCCGGCCATTGGGCAGCAAAATGCGACGCGAGCTTGTCTATTTCGGGTTGATAGCCGGTTTCGGGCTGGTGGTACTGCCGTTTCTGGTCTACCTGGCCGGGGTCCTGTCGCTGGGCCCGTACGAAGGCGGGCTTGCTGGCCTTTCTCGGATCCCTGTACGGGGCCTTCTTCACGCTTCAGCCGAGTGCGTGGGCGCTGCTGCTGGGACCGTACCTCCTGTTCTGGGCGGTCCGCCTGCTGACCCGGCCGATCCGACGCTCCAAGGCGCGCAGCTAGCCGCACTGCCCGCGGGCCCGGCACCACAACCTGCGAGGCAGGTCACGGCTTTTGCGCCGCCTCATCCTGCAACCTGTGGCCTGCGGCTCGCAGCGGAGTCAGGATCGGGCGGCCATCTGGCGCCCGGGTCGCTCACGGGCCAGCCGGCGCCGTGACTCCGGTGCGAGCCGGCACCCCTCGCCGGGGTGCGGAACCCTAGGGTGCAGCTATTCGCGCCGCGGCGCTCGCGTCACGGGCAGCACGGAACTCATTGCCCTCGTACCAGTTGGGCCAGCTGACGTCCTCTGCCACACCGGCGCCGACCTCGAACAGCAGCTTCAGGTCCTCGATCGACCCCGACACGTCCCAGGTCGGCTGATAGTCGTCGGCCTGCTTGTGATAGATGTTGGCGAAGTAATTATCGACCATCGCCTGACCCGTGCCCGGTGGCTGCCCGATCAGGTCGATACCCGACTTGATATAGAGCGACGGCACGCCTTTCTTGGCCAGGTTCAACTGGTCGGACCGATAGAAATAGCCCGCCTCGGGGTTCGCGTCCGGCGACAGCACGCGCTTCTGCCGGGCTGCGGCCGCGGCCAGCCTGTCCTCCAGCTCGGAGGCGCCAAAGCCGATGACCTGGATGTCCCGCGCGCGCCCGAGCGGGTACAGCGAGTCCACGTTGATGACCGCCGCGGTCTTCTGCAGCGGAACCAGCGGATGCGCCGCGTAATACTCGGAGCCGATCAGCCCTGACTCCTCGGCCGTGACCGCCACGAACACGACCGATCGTGCCGGCGCCGAGAGCTGGGCCCGGAAGCCCTGCGCGATGGTCAGGATGGCCGCCACGCCCGTGGCATTGTCCTGCGCGCCGTTGAAGATGGTGTCGCCGCTGAGGGCCAGGAGCCGGCCGAAGTGATCCCAGTGCGCCATGTAGATGACGTACTCGTCAGGGCGTTCCTTGCCGGGCAGGTACGGCCGCGACGTTGGGCGACGTGGCGTGGCGGATGGCGTTGCGGACGCCCGCGGAGGCCTTGAGGTCCAGCGGAACGGGCACGAACCCGCGTCACTGCGCCGCCTGCTGCAGCGTGCCGAGGTCCTGGCCCGCCAGCGCGAAGATCTCGCCTGGCGCGCTCCTGGGTGACCCAGCCCTCGATGGCGCAACGCCCGGCATTGCCGTCCGACGGCTCGGCGTAGAACTGCGGCCCGGTCCAGCCGTTCCGCACCACCTGCCAGGGATAGGCCGCCGGCGCCGTCTCGTGGATGATGATCGCGGCCGCCGCGCCCTGCCGGGCCGCTTCCTCGAACTTGTAGGTCCAGCGCCCGTAGTAGGTCATCGCCCTGCCGTTGAACAGCGCGGGATCGCCGCGTGGCGAAGCCCGGGTCGTTGACCAGGATCAGCGCGGTCTTGCCGCGCATGTCCAGGCCCGCGTAGTCGTTCCAGCCGTACTCCGGCGCCACGATGCCGTAGCCGACGAAGACCACGTCGCTGGCCGGCACATTGACCGCCGGCTGCACGCGGCGCGTGCCGACGACCATGTCGTCGCCCAGGGCCAGGTCGAGCTTCCGTCCGTCACGCTCGAACGCGAGGTGCGAGGCGCTGGGCATCGCGGTGATCTCGACCAGCGGCACCTCCTGGCGGAAGCTGCCGCCGCTGACGGGCTGCAGGCCCAGTTCCAGGAACTGCTGTTCCAGGTACTGGACCGTCTTGCGTTCGCCGGCGCTGCCGGGTCCCCTGCCCTCGAACTCGTCCGAGGCCAGGGTCTCGACATAGCCGCGATAGGACTGTTCGGTGATGGCCTCGGCGGCCGCCTCCCGGGCGCGTCCTGGCAGCATTGCAGCCAGCCAGCAGGCCCAGGCAGGCCAGAATCATCGGCATCCTGTAGATCATTTGCAGCGACTCCGCGTGTGGATCCCGGAACCAGCGGGCGTCCCGGAGGTCAGATTATCAAGTCGAGGTCGAGGGCCAGTACGACCAGGCGATGGCGGCAAGCGTGGCCCACATCACCCCCTGGGCAGCCCAGCGCCAGGGACGATTCTTCTGCAGGCTCGACGAAGGCGACCCCGCCGACCGCCGCCAGGATGCCGAAAAGCACGATTCCGCGTAGCAGCGGCGCGTATTCTTCGAGCAAGGCGGGGTGGTCCGACGAGACGGCGAGGAACACGATGAGAACCATCGCCAGCACGCCGGCGATGGAGACCGCTGAGCCAAGCACTACACCGGTAAGGAAACCGAGTGGACCCATGTCGCGAAACCCCTGAAAGTGGCAGCGTGACGCCAGTACTTGATCGGCCTGGGTCCCGCATCTAGCCTAGGGCGACTGTCCGGCGCCCCGAACCAAGGATTGTAGCAACCCATGACCGAGTCTCGCAGGTTTCCCGCAGTGTCCTGGGCCAGGGTGGCGCTGGCCTGCTGCGCCATTGCGGTCGGCGCAGCGATCGTCATGGGAGTGGGCCAGGGCCCCGCCACGCCGGTCGGCCCGGCGCTGGCCTCGACCGGCGGAATCGAGCCGACCGAGCGACAGCGGCGGGTCATGCGGCTGGTGTCGGAGGTCATGGAACGCCAGCACTACCGGCAGGCCGTCCTGGACGACAAGCTTTCGTCGCAGATCTTCGAGCGCTACCTGGAGTCGCTCGACGGCAACCGCAGCTACCTGCTGGCGTCGGATATCGCCGAGTTCGAGAAGTACCGGTACGAACTCGACGACGACATCAAGTCCTCGAAACTCGATCCACCCTTCGAGATGTTCGCCCGGCTGCAGGATCGCAATCGCGAACGGATCGCATACGCCATCAAGCTGCTGGATACCAAGCCGGACTTCGCGCTGGACGAGAGCTTCAGGTTTGACCGCAGCAAGGACGCCTGGCCATCCAGCATGGCGGAGCTGGACGAACTGTGGCGCCAGCGGGTCAAGAACGACTGCCTGTCGCTGACCCTGGCGGGCAAGGACTGGCCGGAAGTCCAGGACGTGCTACGCAAGCGCTACGAGCGGGTGCTCAAGCGCATCGAGCAGGTGAGTTCCGACGACGTGTTCGAGCTCTTCATGAACGCGTACTCCGCACGTCTACGACCCGCACTCCAACTATTTCTCGCCGCGCAATTCCGAGGAATACAACATCGCGATGAGCCTCTCCTACGAGGGCATCGGCGCGACGCTGCAGCTGATCGACGACTACGTCACCATCGTCAACGTCCTGCCCGGCGGGCCCGCGGCGGTGACCGGCAGCGTCAAGGCCAACGACCGGATCACCGGCGTCGGCCAGGGCAAGGACGGCGCCATCGTCGACGTCATCGGCTGGCGCCTGGACGACGTCGTGCAGCTGATCCGCGGCCCGGTCGACACGGTCGTGCGACTGCAGGTCCTGCCCGGCGGCGCGACGCCCGGGATCGCCGGAGACGGCCGTTGAACTCACCCGCAACAAGGTGACGCTCGAGGCCCAGGCGGCAAAGAAGGAAATGCGCAAGACGCAGCGCGGGGGCAAGGACATTCCGGTCGGCGTGATCGACGTGCCGAGCTTCTACCAGGATTACCAGGCCAGGAGCGAGGGCGACGAAGATTACCGCAGCACAACCCGGGACGTGCGCCGCCTGATCGGCGAACTCAAGGCCGAGGGCATGAAGACCCTGGTCATGGACCTGCGCAACAACGGCGGCGGCTACCTGACGGAGGCGACCGCGCTGGTCGGCCTGTTCATCGAGCAGGGCCCGGTGGTGCAGATGCGCGAGACCGGCGGTCGAATCGAGGTACTGGACGACCCGGAGCCGGGCCTCGCCTGGGACGGACCGCTGGTGGTCCTGGTCAACCGCGCCAGCGCCTCGGCGTCGGAAATCTTCGCCGGAGCGATCCAGGACTACGGCCGCGGACTGATCGTCGGCCAGCAGACCTATGGCAAGGGGTCGGTGCAGAACCTGTACCCGCTCGACCGCTATGCGCTCGGCCCGAAGTCGGGATTCGGGCAGCTGACGGTCACCATCGGCAAGTACTACCGGGTCACGGGCGACAGCACGCAGCATCGCGGCGTGACGCCGGATATCGAACTGCCATCGATGCTCAGCCCAGCCGACATTGGCGAAAGCACGCGCGACAGCGCCCTGCCCTGGGACCGCATCCGGCCGGCAGAGTTCGAGCGCCAGCCCGGCGTCGAAGGCGAACTGCCGCTGCTGGCCAAGCTGCACGACGGCCGCATCGACCACGACGCGGACTTCCGGGCGCTGCAGGGCGATATCCAGTCGCTGGACCGGATTCGCGCCCAGACCTCCGTGTCCTTGAACCTGGAGACGCGCAAGGCGGAGCGCGAGGCCCTCGACCAGGAGCGGCTCGAGCGTGAAAACGCGCGCCGCAAGGCACTCGGGCATGGAACCGCTGGCCAAGGCCGAGGATCTGGACACGGCCGAGGAGCCCGACGCCATTCTCGCGGAAGCCGCCGAAATCGCCGCCGACGCTTACCTCGGCGCGACACCGGCGGGCGGAGCACTGCTCTCACAATCCTTGGCACCGAGGGAGAATTAGAGTTAACTGACTGTTTTTAAAGTAGTTTGTTATGCATTATGTAGAATCACAAAGATTCTTACTGTTATACTTGACTACAACACTACAAAACCGTAGCATTCCCCCCATCAGAAACGGGAGGGATCGCCGTGAACCTACTTAGACACACCGCCTCGAGCCAGCGCCATCGCCGTCCTCGCCGCAGCCTCGCTGGCCGCCACACTGCTCGGTGGCTGCGGTGATGCCAATGGGAAAACAGAAAGCGACAAGTCCAAGGAAGCCGCTCCCGCGGTGCCGGTGGAAATCTCCACGCCCAAGGTCGGCGAGATGCTCGCCGTGTATTCAGGCACCGCGGCGATCAACGCTGACCGCGCCGCCATCGTGATGCCGAAGATCACGGCCGAGATTCGCCAGGTGCTGGTCGAGGAAGGCGACCAGGTCCGCGCCGGGCAGGTGCTCGCCCGGCTCGACGGCGACCAGCTGCGCCTGCAGGCCGCCCAGGCCGAAGCCAACTTCCGCAAGCTCGAACGGGACTATGCACGGAATCTCGAACTGCAGAAGCGTGGGCTGGTCAGCGTGACGGCCTTCGACAACCTGAAGTACGAACTCGACGCCGCCCGGGCCACCTACGAACTCAGCACGCTGCAGCTGTCCTACACGAACGTACGCTCGCCCATTGACGGCATCGTCACCCGCCGCGGCGACAACGTCATGCCCGGCAATACGGTCTCGCCGATGGGCAGCGTCATCGACGCCAATGTCAGCGCCATGTTCGTCGTGACGGACCTGAAATCGCTGGTCCTGTCCATCAACGTCCCGGAAGGCCAGCTGTCGAAGATGGCGGTCGGGCAGCCGGCGCAGGTCACGGTGGATGCAGTGCCGGGCAAGGAATTTGCCGGCCGCGTCAGCCTGATCGTGCCGAGGGTGGACCGTGCGACCGCCACTTTCCCGGTCAAGATCGAGATCGATGACGAAGACGGGCTGCTGCGCACAGGCATGTTTGCCCGTGTCGCGATCGTCTATGACCGCCGGCCGGATGCCGTGCAGATCCCGCGCAGCGCCCTGCTCGACAGCGACGGTCCGCCCACCGTCTTCGTGGTCGAGGGCGGCAAGGCCGTCGAGCGTCCGCTCGAACTGGGCCTGTCCAACGGTGGCTTCGTCGAGGTGCTCTCGGGCCTCGGCGCGTGACGAAAAGGTCGTCGTGGTCGGCCAGGGAGCACTCAAGGCGGGCACCGAGGTGCGCGTCGTGAACGATCCAGCCGCACCGACCGCCGGTTGACCCCAGTGGGGCGGTTCGCTGACCGCCCCGCTCTCCTCCGAAACCATCGAGCGGACTCAAAGTCATGCAGATCGTAGATTTTGCAACGCGTCGTCGCGTCACGGTCTTGATGTTCACCGTCGCCATCGTGCTGTTCGGGCTGGTGTCGCTGTCACGCCTGAAGCTGAACCTGCTGCCCGACCTCTCCTACCCGACGCTGACGGTGCGCACCGACCTTCCCGGCGCGGCGCCGCTGGAGCTGGAGACCCTGGTCACGCGGCCGATCGAGGAAGCCGTCGGCATCATCCGTAACGTCCGGCACGTGCGCTCCGTTTCCCGGTCCGGCCAGTCCGACGTGATCCTCGAGTTCGCCTGGGGCACCGACATGGACCTCGCGGGCATCGATGTCCGCGAGAAACTGGACCTGCTCGAACTGCCGCTGACCGCGAGCAGGCCCATCCTGCTGCGCTTCGATCCCTCCAGCGAGCCGGTGATGCGGCTCGCACTGATCGACACCGAGGAGCACGCCGCCAGCCAGGGTGCGGCGCGCCAGGCCCCGACCGAGCGTCTCAAGACGCTGCGGCGTTTCGCCGACGACCGCCTGAAGTCCGACCTCGAGTCGGTGAGCGGCTCCGCGGCCGTCAAGGTCAGCGGCGGCTACGAGGACGAAATCCAGGTCAACGTCGACCAGGACAAGCTCGCGCGACTCGGGCTGTCCATCGAGACGGTCTCGCGCCGGCTGGGCGAAGAGAACGTCAACCTCTCGGGCGGTCGGCTGGAACAGGGCTCGCAGCGCTTCCTGGTCAGGACCCTCAACGAGTTCCAGACCGTCGCGGACATGTCCGACTCGATCATCGCGGTCAAGGACGGCCAGCCGGTCTACCTGCGCGACGTGGCCCAGGTCGAGAGCGGCCACAAGGACCGGGACGCGATCACCCGGGTCGACGGCCGCGAGTCGGTGGAACTGGCCGTCTACAAGGAAGGTGACGCCAACACGGTGCAGCTGGCCGCCGGGATCCGCGCGCGGCTGGAGCCCCTCCGCAAGAACCTGCCGCCTGGAAGCGAGCTGAAGATCGTCTACGACCAGTCGAAGTTCATTTCCTCGGCGATCGGCGAGGTCCGCCAGGCCGCGATCATCGGCGGCATCCTGGCGATCCTCGTCCTCTACCTGTTCCTGCGGGACGCACGCGCAACCTTCATCACGGGCATCGCCATCCCGGTCTCGGTGATCGGTACCTTCATGCTGATGTACGCCTTCGACCTGTCCCTCAACATCATGTCGCTGGGCGGCATCGCGCTGGCGGTCGGCATGCTCGTCGACAACGCCGTGGTCGTCCTCGAGAGCATCGTGCGACATCGCGAGCAGGGACTGGCGCAGGCCGACGCGGCCCGCGAAGGCACGCGCGAGGTGGCGACGGCGGTGACCGCCGCCACGCTGACGTCGGTCGCGGTGTTCTTCCCCATGGTGTTCATCAGTGGCATCGCCGGCCAGTTGTTCAAGGACCAGGCGCTGACAGTGACATTCGCCCTGCTGTTCTCGCTGGTCGTCGCCATCACCCTGGTGCCGATGCTGGCGGCCGGCAAGCCGGCCCTGGCACCACTGCCTGCCGCCGCGCCGCTGGGGCGCGTGTCCCGCGGCTTCGCCGGCCTCTCCCGCGCACTGCGCCGGATGAGGGCGGCGATCAGCAAGGGCTTTGCCTGGGCTGCTCTCGCCTGCCGTGCGCATGACCCAGGCCGCGTATTCGGCGGTCGAGCGCGTGTACGGACCGGCGCTGGAATGGGCGCTGGGGCATCGCGGTCGCGTGCTGGCGCTCGGCCATCGGCGTGCTGCTCGTCACCGCGGCGCTGGTGCCGCGACTGGGCACGGAGCTGATCCCGCAGCTTTCCCAGGGCGAGTTCATCGTCGACCTGCGGCTGCCCCCGGGCACGCCGCTCGAGGAGACCGACCGTGTCGTCGCCGCGGCACAGGCCCTGACCGCCGGCCAGCCGGAGGTCGGCGCAGTCCTACTCGGTGACCGGCACGGGCAACCGGCTCGACGCCAACCCCACCGACGCCGGCGAGAACACCGGCCGCATCTCGGTGACGCTCAAGCCGGGCTCGAAGCGCGACGACGAGAACCACGTGATCGACAACCTCCGCACCGGCCTCGGTTCCCTGGCGGGTGTGCAATACCAGTTCAGCCGCCCCGCCCTGTTCACCTTCGCGACTCCGCTCGAAGTCGAGATTGCCGGCTACGACCTCGACAAGCTTCGCGAGGCGGCGAGCCAGGTGCGCGTCGCGATGGAGACAGAGCCCCCGCTTCAGCGACATCAAGTCGACAGTGGAATCCGGGCAGCCCGGAAATCCAGATCCTGTTCGACCAGGAACGCGCGTCGCACCTCGGACTCGAAGTCCGGGACCTGGCGGACCGCGTGGTGTCCAGCGTCAGGGGCGACATCGCGACACGTTACAAGTTGCGTGAAAAGAAGATCGACGTACTGGTCCGCAGCGTGGATACCCGCGCCGCGTCGGTCGAGGAAATTCGCGGCCTGATCGTCAATCCGGGCAGCGCCCAGCCTGTGCCGCTCTCGGCCGTCGCCGATGTCAGGCTCGCCACGGGGCCGGCGGAGATCCGGCGCACGCGCCAGGAGCGCGTCGCCATCGTTTCCGCCAACCTGGCGTCCGGCGACCTCGGTTCAGCGGTAGCCGAACTGGAGCGAATCGTGGGCGGCATCGAGGTCCCGGCCGGAACCTCCGTGAACGTCAGCGGGCAGAGCGAGGAAATGAACAGCTCGTTCCAGTCGCTGCAGTTCACGTTGCTGCTCGCCGTATTCCTGGTCTACCTGGTCATGGCCTCCCAGTTCGAGTCCCTGCTGCACCCCTTCGTCATCCTGCTGACCATCCCGTTGGCGCTGGTAGGAGCGGTCTGGGCCATGTACCTGACCGGAACGACGGTCAACGTCGTGGCCTACATCGGCGTGATCATGCTCGCGGGCATCGTCGTCAACCAGTCGATCGTGCTCATCGACGCAGTCAATCAGTTCCGCGCCCGCGGCATGGACAAGCACGCGGCAATCGTCGAGGCCGGCCGCGTGCGACTGCGCCCGATCCTCATCACCAAGCTGACCACCGTGCTGGGGCTCATGCCCATGGCGCTCGGCCTCGGCGAGGGCGCCGAGATCCGCCAGCCCATGGCCATCACGGTCATCGGCGGCGTGGCCATCTCGGGGTTCTTCACCCTGCTGGTGATCCCGGTCGTCTACTCGATCCTCGACCGCAAGCGCTTCGGGAAGCAGGCAGGCGACTCCGCGCCGTCGCTTACCGCCCCGGCAAGCCAGGAGGCCTGAGCCATGGTGCATACGGATTTTGCGCTGCGCAGGCCGGTCACCACCCTGATGGTCTTCGTCGCGGTATCGCTGATCGGGATCATTTCTGCCGCGCTGCTGCCGCTGGAGTTGTTTCCCGACATCCGCTTCCCCGGCCTGCAGGTCCGCATTCCCTACGCCGGCTCCACGCCCGACGAGGTCGAGGAGTTGATTACGCGCCCGGCCGAGGAGGCCATCTCGACGCTCTCCGGCATCAAGGAGCTCCGCTCGACGTCGACGGAGACCGGCGCGGAACTGATCGTGCTGTTCGACTGGGACCGTGACCCGGCGGCGGTCGCCTTCGAGGTCAGGACCAAGCTCGAGTCGATCCGGCACTTGTTCCCGCCCGCCGCCGACCGCATCCAGACCAACCTCTTCGCGGCCGGGGACGCCCGCGTGGTCGCCGTGCGCCTTTCCGGCAAGGAGGACCTGTCGCGCCAGTACGAGATGCTGGAGCGATACCTCAAGCGCCCGCTGGAACGCATCGACGGGGTCGCCCGCGTCTCGCTCGAGGGCGTGGAGCCGCTCGAGCTGCGCGTGCTGGTCGACCCGGTGAGGGTCGCCGCCTACGGCGTGGACGTCCGGCTGTTGCGCCAGAAACTGGAGCGCGCCAACTTTTCGGTCAGCGGCGGCGAAATCACCGAGGCTGGCGAGCGCCTCTCCGTCCGCCCGATCGGCGAGTTTCGCGACCTGGCGGACGTCAAGAATTTCCTGGTGCAGGGCAACGTCCGGCTGAGTGATATCGCCGAAGTGAGCCTGGTCAGCCCCGAACTCGCTGTCGGCCGGCATCTCAACGGCCGGCCGGGCGTGGGTCTCGACGTGTTCAAGGCAACCGGCTTCAACATCGTGGACGTCGCCGATCGCGCCATGGCGGCAATCGAGAAGGCCCAGCAGGCGCCGCAGTTGCAGGGCATCGACGTCATCGTCCTGCTGAACCAGGCAGAGAACATACGCATGTCGCTGCGCGAGTTGCGCAATGCCGGCCTGATCGGCGCGGCGCTGGCGCTGGTCGTGCTGTTCACATTCCTGCGGGACTGGCCGACGACCCTGATCGTCAGCCTCGCCGTGCCGTTCTCGCTGGTCATCACCCTGGCCGCGATGTACTTCCTCGGCTTCTCGCTCAACATCCTGACGATGATGGGGATGATGCTCGCCGTCGGCCTGCTGGTCGACAACGCGGTGGTAACGACCGAGAGCATCTTCCGTCACCGCCAGCTGAACCCCGACCATCCCATTGCCGCGACCCTGGCGGGCGTGCGCGAGGTCGGCACCGCGGTGCTGGCCGGCACCCTGTCCACGATCATCGTCTTCCTGCCGATCGTGTTCGGCGAGAAGAACCAGATGTCCGTGTTCATGGTGCACGTGGCGGTACCGATCGTGGTCGCGATGCTGGCGTCGCTGCTGGTGGCCCAGACGATCATTCCGACGCTGACCGCCCGCTTTCCGTCCCCACCAGCCGTGAAGGCGGGGTCCCGCTTCGCCCGCCTGCAGGACTGGTACGAGCGCAGGCTGGACTGGGTCCTGCAGCATCCGCGCAAGACGGCCGGCCTGGTCCTCGTCATCCTGGTATCGCCGATACCGCTATTCGCCACCGGCCTGCTCAAGGTCGACATGTTTCCCCAGGACGCCTCGGACCGGCTGCAACTGCCCTATCACATCGAGGGCAGCTACCCGCTCGCACGCGTGGAGCAGGCAGTCGACCGCGTCGAGGCCTATCTCGACCAGAACAAGGAGCGTTTCGGCATCGACCTCGTCTACAGCTACTACACGCCGGACGATGCGGCGTCGGTCATCAGGCTGAAGCCGCGCGACGAACTGCCCATTGAACCGCGCGAGATCATGGCGCAAATCGAGAAGGAGATGCCGGAGATCATCATCGGCAAGCCGAGCTTCCGTTTCGAGGAGAACCAGGGCGGCAGCGCGGGATTCAGCCTGCAGCTGTCGGGCGAGTCCACGCTCAGGCTGGCGAGCCTGTCGCGCGACCTGGTCGAGCGGCTCTCACAGATCAAGGGATTCGACTCCGTGCGGACCACGGCCAAGTCCGGCGAGCAGGAGTTGCAGGTCACGGTTGATCGGGCACGCGCCGCACAGCTCGGGCTGCCCACCTCGGTCATCGCGCAGACGATCGCCGCGGCGATGCGTGGCGACAAGCTCAAGGAACTCCGGTCCTCGGACCGCGAGGTGCAGATGCGCCTGGCGTTCCGAGCTGACGCACGCCAGACGGTCGAAGACCTGGCGGCTACGCCCCTGTTCCTGCCCAATGGCGAACGGACCACGGTGGGCACGGTCGCCAGCTTCCGGGTCGAGACGGCCGAGCGCTCGATCGAGCGAATCGACCGGATGACCACGGTCGTGGTCGAGGGAATCGTATCCCGCGACTCCACCCTGCCGGAAGTCCGCAGCCAGGCCGAGGCTGCCATGAAGGATTTCGCCCTGCCGCCCGGCTATTCGTGGAAATTCGGGCAGGGGCGTGGAGGACAACGACCAGACCATGAAGGACATGTCGATCAACCTGCTGCTGGCCGTCGTCATGATCTTCCTGGTGATGGCCTCGCTGTTCGAGTCCCTGGCGCATCCCTTGTCGATCGTGACGTCGATCGTGTTTGCGATCGTCGGCGTGTTCTGGGGACTGACGATCACCGGCACGGCCATGACATTCATGGCCATGATCGGGATCATGATCCTCATCGGCGTCGTGGTGAATATCGGCATCGTGCTGGTGGCACACATACTCGACCTGCGCAAGCTCGGGCTCCCGCGTCGTGAGGCGATACTGAGGGCCGGCCGCGACAGGCTGCGCCCGATCCTGATGACAACCCTGACCACGTTGCTGGCAATGCTGCCGCTCGCGCTGAGCGACACGCAGATCGCGGGCGGCGACGGACCGGCCTACTACCCGATGGCCCGGGCGCTGATGTCCGGCCTGGCGTTCGGCAGCGTCACTTCGCTGTTCTTCGTCCCCGCATTCTACGTATGGCTGGACGACCTGAACGCCTGGCGGCATCGCGTCGGGGCAGCCGCCTCGCAGCCGGCGGGGCAGGTGACGGCGACTGAGAACCGGGCGGCGGGCTGAGCTACCTGAGAAGGACCCGGTAGACGTCCCAGTAGTCATCGATCAGCACGTTGCCACCCTGGCCGTCGTTGGCCACGGGCGGTAACGACGATGGCGTCGGGATGACGTCGTCCTGGCCTCGCCAGGCGACGGATTGCTTCAGCCTTTCGGTGAATTTGCGGACTTCCGGCGCGATGCCTTCCTGCGCCTTGACCATCCTGATGGCCACGCTGACGTCGTCGAGCCGTGAAAGGCAGTCCGCTCGCGAGCCATGTCGTTCGTCCTGCACGCGGCGGTGGGTCGCCAGCCGCGCCTCCGATGCCAGGCCGGCCTTCGCCAGGCGCGCGACCAGCAGCTGCGCGTAAGCGATCACGGCCAGATTGACCGCACGACGGCCCTGGATGGACAAGCCGGGGAATTCGGGCCACGGCTCCTTCTCGATCGTGCGATGCGCCTCCTGGAGGTCGAAAAGCTGTCGCTCCACCTCCGCCAACCGGTCACGCTGGGCCTCCAGCTCGACCGCCAGGGTGCGCCGCTTGAAGTAGTGCCAGAACGCCCTGCGGCTCTCGATCTGTCGCTCGCAGGCCTGGAGCCGCAGGCGCTCGTTCGCCACCGCAGCGTTCGCCTCATGCAGTCTTTCGTCGGCCAGCTTGAGCCGCTCTTGCCGGTCGTTCTGGAACTCGGCCAGCTGTTTTTTCCGTTCGTGATCCTGGCGCTGCCTGCGGAGGTCGGAGGCGAAGTCCTCCAGCCGCGTCCGGCACTCGCGCCACAGGTTTCGCAGCGCGAAATGCACGAGTGCGTCGGGACCGCGGTCGGCCGTTCCGAGCATGATTTCCAGCTGCTCGAGTTGCTCCTGCAAGCGGGAGTTGGCGCCTTCCTGCTGCTTGATCCGGTTGCGCAGGTTGTGCAGCTCGTCGTCGAGCGCCTGCAGCTCCTTCTTGAGTTCGGCACGATTCCAGAACAGCTTGAGGAGTCGCTCGTCCTCGACGACGTCGTCGCGCGCCACGACTGGCAGCCTGAGCGCGGGCCATTTCTCGGTCAGGTTCATCATGGATGCGACCGGTAGGTAGCGTTCTCAGCCAAGGGCCGGTGCGAAGCGGTGCCCCCGCTCGGCGCAGTATTCGAGCCACTTGTTCAGCAGCATGTTTCCGGACCAGCGGCCGTCCGTCGACCGTGGCAGGCGCGACTGGACACTCCGCAGGCCGGCATGCGGCCGGCCGACCGACGTGGCCTCGGCCAGTCGGGCGTCGTGGTAAATGCGGAGCTCCAGCCCGGGATCGCGGATGGTCGCTCCCGACTCGTCGAAAAGATAGGACAGGGTCACGGTGGTGGTGTACGGCGCCCGGTCAAGCACCGACAATTCCAACGGGCAGTCGCCGCCAACCTCCGACACCGCATGGTCGGCCAGTTTGCGCGGGTCGCCCACGAGCCAGCCGAGCCTGATGTAGTTGCTCTCATAGAGCGTCATCAGGCCGACGAACGACCTCGGACGGGCACGCCAGGAAACAGCGCAGAGGCAATCCGTAAACATGATTTGACTATATCACAGCGTCTTTGGTGCTCCGGGCGGCCAAAATGTGCCACGAGTCACGAAAATGTCACGGGCGCGTACGGCGCGCGAGCTTCTTCCGCTCCAGCACCCGGCTGGCGATCTCCTCGATCGAACAGTCGGTCGTATCGAGGTAGGGGACCCCGAAACGTTCGAACAGTTGTTCAGCCGCCCGGAGCTCGTAGGTGCACTGGGCAATCGACGCGTAGCGGCTGCCGGGGCGGCGCTCCTCCCGGATCTGGTGCAGGCGTTCCGGCTCGATCGTCAGGCCGAAAAGCCTGTCACGGAAAGGCGCGACGACCGCGGGCAGTTGCCGCGAGTCGAGGTCGTCGTCGACCAGCGGGTAGTTGGCGGCGTAGGCACCGTACTGCAGCGCCAGGTAGAGGCAGGTAGGCGTCTTGCCGGACCTGGACACGCCTATGAGGATCACGTCGGCGCGGTCGTATTCCCGGGTGTGGGTTCCGTCGTCGTTCGCCAGGGCGAAATTGGTGGCGTTGATCCGGGCCGTGTAGACGGCGAGGTCCGTCACACCGTGGGCCCGGCCCAGTGCATGGGACGAGACCTGGCCGAGTTCCTGCTCCATCGGGCCCAGGAAAGCGTCGAAAAAGTCGAGATAGAGGCAATCCGCCTGCCGCACGACCGTGCGCACATCGTCGTTCACAAGCGTCGAGAAAATGACCGGCCGCGTGCCGTCCTCAAGGCCCACGGCGTTGATCTTCGCTACGGCTTCCTCTGCCTTGTCAACGGTCGATATGAATGGCAAAGTGACTGGCCTGAAATCCAGCCCGTCGAACTGCGTAAGCAGGCTATGGCCCATCGTTTCGGCGGTCACGCCGGTCTGGTCCGACACGAAGAAGACGGTTCGCTTGTTGCCCACGTTACATCTACCCGCTCAAGCCGCTGTTGCTTCCGGCCGGTGGTGCGTCTGGGCTGCGATCGTATCAGGAACTGCCAACACCGAGGACCAGCCGTGAACGACTACATCATTGCCTTTGAAAAGCTCGGTATGGGCGACGTGGAAACCGTCGGCGGCAAGAACGCGTCAATCGGCGAGATGATCAGCAACCTCGTCAAGCTCGGCGTCCACGTGCCCGGGGGGTTTGCCACGACCTCCAGGGCCTACCGCGACTTCCTGGCGCAGGGCGAGCTCGCGGAGCGGATCCGCGCCGAGCTTGACGGGCTCGACGTCGATGACGTCGAACGCCTGTCGGCGATCGGTGCGCGGATCCGTGGCTGGATTCTCGACACGCCTTTCCACCCCCGCCTGCAGGAAGAGATCCTGCGAGCGTGGCAGCAGATGGACGCCGGAAGCGATATCGCGGTGGCGGTGCGTTCCTCGGCGACCGCCGAGGACCTGCCTGGCGCCTCTTTCGCAGGCCAGCAGGAGACCTTCCTCAACGTGCGCGGCCACGAGCAGGTCCTCAAGTCCATGCACGAGGTGTACGCCAGCCTCTTCAACGACCGGGCAATCGCCTACCGGGTCCACCAGGGTTTCGACCACTCGCAGGTCGCCATCTCGGTGGGCGTGCAGCACATGATCCGGAGCGACCTGGGCGCCAGTGGCGTGATGTTCACGCTCGACACGGAATCCGGATTTCGCGGCGTGATCTTCATTACCGCCTCTTACGGCCTTGGCGAAATGGTCGTCCAGGGCGCGGTGAACCCGGATGAGTTCTACGTCCACAAGCAGGGACTGGAACAGGGCCATTACCCCATCATCCGCCGCAGCCTGGGCGCCAAGGCCAGCAAGATGATCTACGCGGACGACCCTTCCGGGTCCCGCCGCGTCGAGACGGTGGACGTGCCCATGGCGGAACGCGCCCGCTTCTGCCTCACCGACGAAGACGTCGTGGAACTGGCGCGCCAGGCGCTCGTCATCGAAAAGCACTACGGCTGTCCGATGGACATCGAGTGGGGAAAGGACGGCTCGACGGGAGCGATCTACATCCTGCAGGCACGGCCGGAGACGGTGCAGAGCCGCGCCGGCCGGACCATCCAGCGCTACAAGCTGAAGGGACGCTCGCGCGTGCTGGCCAGTGGACGCGCCATCGGCCAGCGCATCGGCGCCGGTCCGACGCGGATCATCCGCGACGTCAAGGAGATGTCGCGCGTGCAGCCGGGGGACGTGCTGGTGACCGACATGACGGATCCGGACTGGGAGCCGGTCATGAAGCGCTCGGCCGCCATCGTGACCAACCGTGGCGGGCGAACCTGCCACGCAGCGATCATCGCGCGCGAGCTGGGCATCCCGGCCGTGGTCGGCTGCGGCGACGCCACCAAGGTGCTGGTCGAGGGACAGCCGGTGACGGTTTCCTGTGCGGAGGGCGACACCGGGCTGATCTTCGATGGCCAGCTGGACTTCGAAATGCAACAGATCGAACTCGACTCGCTGCCGCCGTCGCCGGTGAAGATCATGATGAACGTCGGCAACCCCGACCGGGCCTTCGACTTCGCCTCGATACCGAACAAGGGTGTGGGACTGGCGCGGCTGGAATTCATCATCAACCGCACCATTGGCGTGCATCCGCGGGCGCTGCTGGAGTTCGACAAACTGGAGCCCAAGCTTCAGGAGCAGATCCGCCGCCAGATGGCCGGCTACGACGACCCGGTGGGCTTCTACGTCGACAAGCTGGCCGAGGGCATTGCCAGCATCGCCGCCGCCTTCACGCCCGAGCCAGTGATCGTCCGGCTTTCGGACTTCAAGTCCAACGAATACGCGAACCTGATCGGCGGACAGAAGTATGAGCCGCACGAGGAGAACCCGATGCTTGGCTTCCGCGGAGCTTCGCGCTACGTGGACGAGAGCTTCCGCCCTTGCTTCGAACTAGAGTGCCGGGCCCTGACCAAGGTCCGCAACGAGATGGGCCTGACAAACGTCCAGGTCATGGTGCCGTTCGTGCGCACCGTCGAGGAGGGTCGCAAGGTCGTCGAGTTGCTCGCGAAGAACGGCCTCAAGAGCGGCACGGACGGCCTGAAAGTCATCATGATGTGCGAGCTGCCGACCAACGCCCTGCTGGCGGACCGCTACCTGGAGCACTTCGACGGCATGTCCATCGGCTCCAACGACATGACGCAGCTGACGCTCGGCCTGGACCGTGATTCGGGCATCGTCGCTGCCTCGTTCGACGAGCGCGACGATTCCGTCAAGGCGCTGCTGTCCATGGCGATCAGGGCCTGCCGCAAGGCCGACAAGTACATCGGGATCTGCGGCCAGGGTCCCTCGGACCATCCGGAGTTCGCGCGCTGGCTGGTCGACGAGGGAATCGACAGTATTTCGCTGAACCCCGACACCGTGGTCGAGACCTGGTTGTTCCTGGCGGGTCAATCAGCGGGCTGAGGTGGCCGGGCGCTCGTTCAGTCCTGGAGCGCGGCCCTTGCCTGCTCCCAGTGGAGGCCGTCGAAAGGACTGACGGCCATGCTTCGCACGGATCCTGAATCGAGGCAGCGCGCGTTGACGCTGATCCCCTGCGGATGGGAGCGAGGCACGTAGAAGGACTTGATACCGCATAAGCGGCAGAACAGGTGCCGGGCCGTGCGGGTGTTGAAGCGATACTCCGTCAGTTCCGCCTCCCCGGATAGCAACTCGAAATCGGTCCGCGGGACGATCAGGTGCAGGTAGCCGGTGCGCGCGCACATCGAGCAGTTGCAGTCCATCACCTCGATGTCGCGCGCCGCCCGGACCCGAAACCGCACGGCACCGCAGTGGCAGCCGCCATCAAGGAATTCCGCGGCGCCGGCCTCGCCTGCCACGCCTCCCTCTTCGCCGCGGCTCATGGCGGGCCGCGGAACGGCTCGGCTACCAGGTGCTGGCGGTAATAGCGGAGTTCCGCGATGGAATCGCGGATGTCGTCCAGTGCGAGGTGCACGGACTTCTTGGTGAAGCCGGCGAGGACTTCGGGTGCCCAGCGCCGCGCCAGTTCCTTGAGGGTGCTGACGTCCAGGTTCCTGTAATGGAAGAAGCGCTCGAGTTCGGGCATCCGCCTGGCCAGGAAGCGCCGGTCCTGGCAGATGCTGTTGCCACACATCGGCGACAGGCCGCGGCCCAGGTGCCGGGACAGGAACTCCAGCGTGGCCATTTCTGCCTCCCGCTCCGAGGACGCGCTGCCGCGCACACGCTCCAGCAGCCCGGAGGCGCCATGGGTCGACCGGTTCCAGTTCATCCATCAGTTCGAGCACGGCCTCGGTCTGGTGAATCGCGATGACCGGACCCTCCGCGAGGACATCGAGATCGCGATTGGTCACGATGGTGGCGATCTCGATGATACGGTCCGAATCGGGGTCCAGGCCCGTCATCTCGAGGTCGATCCAGGCCAGGTTGTCGCCGGTACTCATGTTGCCCGCCATCTTAGCAGAGGCTACAGTCCCGGCCGTCAGCCACCATGGAACCGAAAAACCACACTGCCGGCATCGCCGCACCGGGCCAGGCTCCCGGCGTCGCCGGCGTGGTGGGGCCGGGATGAAGCGCCCGCCGCATGGGCCGGATCGGGAACTGCCGGGGCGCATCGTGTCGGCTCATGGGCGCCGCGTCGTCGTCGAGGACGCCGCGGGCGATAGCCATCCCTGCCGATTGTTTGGCAGGCGCCTGCACGTCGTATGCGGCGACCGAGTGACCTGGGTAAAGGAGGATGCGGAGGGCGCCACCGGGCTGGTCGTCGGCGTCGAGCCGCGCGTCACCGAACTGGCGCGCATCAGTTCGACGGGCACGGGCGAGGTTATCGTCTCCAATCTCGATCAGCTGGTGGCGGTCATCGCACCGGCTCCGGCACCGGACTTCTCGATCTGCGACCGCTACCTGGCTGCCGCCGAGTGGTCGGGCCTGTCGGCAGCGGTGGCCCTCAACAAGTCCGACCTGCCTGATGCTGCCTCGCCGAGCCTGGAAGCGGAGCTGGAGACCTACCGGGCTCTCGGCTACCCGGCGGTGCGGACGTCCAGCCATGCTCCTCACGGCACCGACGCCCTTGAAAGCATCCTGCATGGACGCGCCAGCGTCCTTGTCGGGCAGTCGGGTGTGGGCAAGAGCTCACTGATCAACCTGCTCGTGCCCGGTGTCGAGGCCGCCGTCCAGGAGATTTCGCGCGCCTCCGAGGAAGGCCGGCACACGACAACCGCCTCGGCGCTCTACCACCTGCCGCGTGGTGGCGAACTGATGGACTCGCCAGGCGTACGGGACTACGCCCCGCCCCTGCCGGCGCCCCGTGACGTGTGCCTCCGGATTTCGGGAACTGGCCGCGGCAACGATGGAGTGCCGGTTTCCCGACTGCCGCCATGCCGGCGAGCCGGGGTGCTCGGTCGAAGGCCTGGTGGAATCCGGGCGGATCTCCGCGCGTCGCCTGGCCAGTTACCGGCAGCTCCTGAGGCTTGCCGCCGATGTCGAGAAACGGCTGAAATCGACCGGTCGCCTGGGCCCCAAGGGCCGGGCCGGCTCTCGATTCAGGAGATAGCCTGCCTGCCGGCCAGCGCGTGGACCAGCGTGCCGCCGTCGACGTACTCGAGTTCGCCGCCGACCGGGACGCCATGCGCGATCCGGGATGCCCGGATACCACGCCGATTGACCAGCTCGCCGAGAAAATGCGCCGTCGCCTCGCCCTCGACCGTCGGGTTGGTGGCCACGATCACCTCGCGCACGCCACCTTCGTCGAGGATGCTCTCGAGTAGCGAAACCCCCAATTCCACCGGTCCGATGCCATCGAGGGGCGAAAGATGCCCCATGAGAACGAAATAACGGCCCCGGTAGCCGCCCGACTGCTCGACGGCGGCAACGTCGGCGGGCGATTCCACGACGCAGAGCAGGCTCTCGTCGCGCTGGGGCGTCGCGCAGACCACGCAAAGCTCGCCATCTGTCAGCATCCGGCACCGCTTGCAGTGCCCGACCGTGGTCGCCGCCTCGTCAAGCGCGTGCGCCAGCGTCCGGGCGCCGTCGCGGTTCCGCTCGAGCAGATAGAAAGCCATGCGCTGGGCGGACTTCGGTCCCACGCCGGGGAGTATCCGCAGCGCGTCGATCAGCCGGCCCAGGGTCGGTGAATATTTCAAGGTACCGCGGCCGTCAGAATGGCATCTTCATGCCAGGCGGCAACGGCATGCCGCCCATGAGCCCGGACATCTTCTGCTGCGCCGCCTCGCCAGCCTTGCGCACGGCATCGTTGCAGGCAGCCGCTATCAGATCCTCGAGCATCTCCATGTCGCCCGACGCCGCGATCGAAGGCTCGATCTGCACACGTCGGACCTCGTTACGGCCGGTCATCGTCACCTTGACCATGCCGCCCCCGGATTCCCCGACGACCTCGACATGCGCAAGCTCAGCCTGGGCTTTTTGCATGTTTTCCTGCAACTGCTGCGCTTGCCGCATCAATGCGCCGATATTCTGCTTCATTGTCAGCTCCGTCTTGGTGTCGCCCTTCCAGGAACTGTCTCTGCTTGCCACGCGGCGGCCCGGCGAGCATCAACAGGATCCTATCCAAGCGGCTTGATCGAGTCCGGTTGCACGACGGCGCCAAACCTGTCCTTGAGCGCCTTGACCGTGGGATCGTTTTCGAGGGCGTGCCGCGCCTGCTCGAGGCGGGACTGCTGTTCGCGCTCCGCCGCCCGGGCCGGGGTGTCGATCACCCCCCCTTGGCTGACCTCGAGTTCGAGGCGCACGCTGCGTCCAAGAAGCCGCGAGACCGCCTGTGCGACGCGGTCCTCGAGCTGCCGCGTATGCATCGCCTGGCCTCTCGCATCGAGCGTGAGCCGCAGCACATCGCCGTCCAGACCGGAAAACCCAAGGTGCGTGGCCAACTGGCGGGCGGCGCCCTGCAGCCCCAGCTGGCCAACGACGGCACGCCAGTCGGCAAGATCGACGGCGGCGGTCGCGGATGCAGCCGGCTTCGGCGATCCGGGCGGCGACTGGCCGGCCCGCCCGGCCGGCCGGCGCGAGCCCGCCCGCGGCGCCTGCCGACCATCCGGATCGGCTGGCTGGAACGCGAGCATCCGCAGCAGGACCATTTCGAATCCGCCGCGCGGCTCAGGCGCCAGCGGCAGGTCGCGCCGCCCCAGGATCGCGATCTGGTAATGCAGCTGCAGGTCCTGGGCGGATATCCGTCGGGCGAAGCCGTCGAGTTCCTCGATGCCCCAGATCTCGTCGGCCGGAAGGCCCTCTATCGCCTGTTTCAAGGCAATCTTCTGCAGCAGGCTCGCCAGCTCGTCGAGCACCTGGGCGTAGTCAGGGCCCTGCTCGTCCATCGCCACCACGCATTCCATGAGCCCGGCGGCATCTTGATCGGCCAGGCGGTCGAGCAACCGCGAGACGTAGTGACGTTCGATGGTCCCCAGCATCGCCCTGGCGTCGGCCTCGCCGACTCTTCCGCCGCCGAATGCCAGCATCTGATCCAGCAGCGAGAGCCCATCGCGCATGCTCCCGTCTGCGGCCCGCGCCAACAAGGTGACGGCTCCGGCATCGTATTCCGCCTTCTCCGCCTCCAGGATCTTCCGGAGCCGCTCCGCAATCAGCGACGGCGGCAAGCGCTTCAGGTTGAATTGCAGGCACCGCGACAGCACGGTCACCGGCAACTTCTGCGGGTCGGTGGTCGCCAGCAGGAACTTGACGTGCGGCGGCGGCTCTTCCAGCGTCTTCAACAATGCATTGAACGAGTGCCCGGAGAGCATGTGCACCTCGTCGATCAGGTACACCTTGTAACGTCCGCGCGTCGGCGCGTACTGGACGTTGTCCAGCAGTTCACGCGTGTCGTCGACCTTGGTACGCGACGCCGCGTCGACCTCGATCAGGTCGACGAAACGGCCCTCGTCGATCTCGCGGCAGGCGGCGCATTCGCCGCAGGGCTTCGAGGTGACCCCGGCCTCGCAGTTGAGCGACTTGGCCAGGATCCGCGCGATGGTCGTCTTGCCGACACCGCGCGTGCCGGTGAACAGGAAGGCATGGTGAACCCGCCCGGAATCGAGGGCATTCACCAGGGCACGCAGCACGTGCTCCTGGCCGACCAGTTCTTCAAAGCGTCGGGGACGCCACTTGCGTGCGAGGACCAGGTAGCTCATGCGGGTCCGGCGTTTCCTCTTGCCCGGTGGGTGGTCGGGGCGGCGGCCCGCGCCAGCACCCCTCCGGCACCCGATGTCACCGCTACCGTTGCTCCCTTCCGGGCCTGGCGGAATTCACGGCTGATCGTCGCGGAGGAACCGACGCGAGCCACCATGGTAACCGAGGGAATGTTCGAGAACGTTCCCCGCTCAATCGGCGAGGACCTCACGGCTCCGGGCATCGTAAGGTGGGGATAGTGTAGCGTCAACCGCCGCCGCCGCCCCCGGCGGCGACCCATCCGTGTCCGCTGGTCGAACCCTTGTGGGTTCGTCCACGTATCCTCACCGGTCGATAAAAAAGGGGCCACAAGGGCCCCTTTTCTTCATCGACTGGCGGAGAGGGTGGGATTGTGCGCCTACGGCGCATCCCTCGCTCCCGCTCGGGACCAGTGCCGCTTCGCGGCACTGTCCTGCGCGGGCACCCTGTGCCCGCTCGTCGAACCCTTGTGGGTTCGTCCACGTATCCTCACCGGTCGATAAAAAAAGGGGCCACAAGGGCCCCTTTTCTTCATCGACTGGCGGAGAGGGTGGGATTCGAACCCACGAATACCTTGTTAGATATTACTGGAATTCCAGTCCAGCGCCTTCGACCACTCGGCCACCTCTCCGAACCGTTACCTCAACCTGAGAGCGAGTCAGTCCAGCGCCCTGTCCTCGCCTTGCCGCGCAAGGCTCGGATCCCTCGCTCCCTCGGGACCGCCGCCGCGGGCTACCCGCCCGCCGGCGACGTCCTTCGCGACCCTGCGGGTCGCTCGTCGACCACTCGGCCACCTCTCCGAATCGTTCCATCAACCTGCGGGTGGCCAGTCCAGCGCCCTGTCCCTGGCCACCTCTCCGAAGGGCCCGGAAGCCTACCCGAGGCCAAAGCGGGCAGCAACAGGCCGTATCAGCTCCCGGCCGGAGCCCGGGGCGGGCTGTAGCTCGGAGGCGCATCGATACAACGCCCGTCGAGCGGCTTCTCGGGAACGGTGACTGCCGGAACCTTGAGGGCATTGCGCGTATCCGGGGCGTCGACGCCCTCCGGAACCCTGAGCGGTGGCAATTCCTTCGCTCCGGCATAGGCCGGCGTTTCGTCGCAATTCTCGAACGTCGGCCGGAAAGCGCCGCAACCGGCCAGCGCCAGCAAGGCGATTAGTGCAAGGACTCGCATCCGTTCCTCGTCAAATGATCTGGGCGTGCTTCATCGCGGCCAGGACGACCGCATGATGAGGTGTTTCCAGGGGCGTCAATGGTAACCGGATTCCCGGCGGGATGAGTCCCAACCTTGCCACCGCCCACTTCACCGGGAATCGGATTCGCCTCGACGAACAGGTCCCGATGCAGGGGACGCCAGCTGCTGGTCCACGAGCAAGGCTCCCGAGGAGTCGCCTTCGAGGGCCGCGTCGCAGAGTTCGCGCATCAGGCGGGGCGCGGCGTTGGCGGTGACCGAAATGACGCCCTGGGCCCCCGCCAGCATCAACTCGCGACAGGTCGCATCGTCGCCGGACAGGACCAGGAAATCGTCGCCACAGCGCTCGAGGATCTCCCTCGTCCTGGCAACCTGCCCGGTCGCTTCCTTGATACCGACGATTCGCGGGTGCTCGGACAGCCTTTCCACCGCCGGCGGCAGCAGGTCGCAGGCCGTACGGGACGGCACGTTATAGAGGATCACCGGCACGCTGCTGGCGTCCGCTGCGGCCGAAAAATGCCGAATCAGGCCTTCCTGGCCCGGCTTGTTGTAGTAGGGAGTGACGACCAGCACCCCATCCACGCCGTGCTCACAGGCGCGACGGGTCTTTTCCACCGTGGTCGCCGTCGAATTCGTCCCGGTGCCGGCGATGACGGGTAGCCGTCCGCCCAGCCGCCGGACAGCGCGGCGCAGCAACTCGTCGCCTTCGTCCGCGGTCACCGTGGGCGATTCCCCGGTCGTGCCCAGCACCACGACGCCGTCCGTGCCCTGTTCGGCGTGCCAGTCCAGCAGGGACTCGAAAGCGGCGTGGTCGATCTCGCCGGATTCAGTCATGGGGGTGACGAGCGCTACGATGCTGCCGCGGAACATGTCGATTGAAGCCCCGGTCCGAGTGACCCCGGATCGTACTTTCGGGCCGCCTCCCTGCGCAAGGACGGTATTCGATCGTTTCCAGCGGACGCCGATCCCGGTAAACTGGTTGCCCTCCTCCCTGCGCCCCCAAAATGAAGCAATACATCGCGATCTCCGCCATCGGTAACGACCGCGTCGGCCTGGTTCACGACCTCAGCAAGGTCATCGCCGACTGCGGCGGAAACATCAGCGAGAGCCGCATGACCGCGCTCGGGTCCGAGTTTGCGATGCTGATGCTGATTGCGGGAAACTGGCACTCCGTGGCCCGCATCGAGACCGAACTCAAGAAGCTGGCGGAAACGTCGGGCATCACGCTGCAGGTCCGGCGCACCGACGAGCGGGCCGTACGCGAGGACCAGGTGCCCTACTCGGTCGACGTCGTCTGCCTCGACCAGGCCGGAATCGTTTCCGCGCTGTCCGGGTTCTTCTCGGCGCGCGGCATCGACATCTCGGAGATGAACACCCGCAGCTACCCGGCGCCGCACACGGGCGCGCCGATGTTCGGCGTCTTACATGATCGTCAACGTCCCGTCGACGATTCACCTCGGCGCCCTGCGCGAGGAGTTCATGGACATGTGCGACAACCTGAACCTCGACGCGATCCTGGAGCCCGTCAAGTCCTGACCCGCCAGCCCCGCAGGAGGCAGCATTCCGAATGGCAAAAGTCACCCTTGGCAAGAAGGTCCCGTCGTTTCTCCCTGCCGGCCACCGGCGGCCAGTTTCAGTTCGAGCGACGCGCTCGGCGGCAAGCTCGTCGTCTATTTCTACCCGCGCGACAACACGCCGGGCTGCACGCGTGAAGGCGAGGCGTTTCGCGACCTGCATGCAAGGTTCCGCCGCGCAGGTGCCGTCATCCTCGGCATTTCCACGGATTCGCTGGTCTCGCACGAGAAATTCAAGGCCAAGATGAAGTTCCCCTTCGAGCTGGGCTCCGACGAGGACCGCAAGGTCGCCGCGCTGTTCGGGGTCTGGAAGGAAAAGAACATGTACGGCAAGAAGGTGATGGGCATCGAACGAAGCACCTTCCTGATCGATGCCGACGGCGTCCTGCGCCAGGAGTGGCGCAAGGTCAAGGTGGATGGTCACGCCGAGGCGGTCCTCGAGGCCGTCAAGACACTTTGAGCCGGCCGCAGCCTTGACCATCAAACCCAATGAGCCGGTGGAGCGCCGGTCATTCGTGCTGGACACGAACGTCGTCATGCACGATCCGGCGGCGATCTTCCGCTTCGAGGAACACGACATCTACATTCCGATGATCGTCCTCGAGGAGCTCGACTCGGGCAAGAAAGGCCTTTCCGAATCCGCCAGGAACGTCCGCCAGGTCAGCCGTTTCCTCGATGAGCTGATGGCCCAGGCCACCAAGGAACAGATCGACCGCGGCCTGGAGCTGCCGTCCGGACGGCCGGGGAGCCAGGGCAAACGCCCGCCCACGGGCCGCCTGTTCTTCCAGACCCGGCGTCTCGACACCGGACTCCCGGACACCCTGCCGGGCCATGGAGCCGACAACTCGATCCTCGGTTACGGCCTGGCGCTGCAGCGCGAAATGCCTGAATCGCGCGTCACGCTGGTGTCCAAGGACATCAACCTGCGCATCAAGGCCGCCATCCTCGGCGTGCATGCGGAGGACTACTACAGCGACCGCACCATCGAGGATGCCGACCTGCTGTTCAAGGGGGTCACCGAGTTGCCGCCCGACTTCTGGGACACCCACGGCAGCGAGATGCAGTCCTGGCAGGAGCAGGCCCGGACTTTCTATCGCGTGCAGGGCCCGCTGGTGCACGACTGGAAGGTGAACCAGTTCGTGTGCGAGCCGGGCGACGAGGGCTTCGAGGCGATCGTCCGCTCGGTCGAGAGCGACTCCGCGACACTCGAACTCACGCACGACTATCGCAATCCGCGCAACGCCGTCTGGGGGATCACCGCCCGCAACCGCGAGCAGAACCTCGCGTTCAACCTGCTGCTGGACCCCGAGATCGACTTCGT
The DNA here is from genome assembly GCA_963695465.1 of uncultured Gammaproteobacteria bacterium. GTDB lineage: Bacteria > Pseudomonadota > Gammaproteobacteria > Steroidobacterales > Steroidobacteraceae > SG8-30. Next base: position 43,866 of record CAVOGM010000011.1, on the reverse strand, counting down.
CACGGTGCTCGGCCCGGCTGGAACGGGCAAGACGCTGATGACGCTGGCAGCGGGCCTCCTGCAGACGCTGGAGACGAACAGCTTCTCCGAGATCCTCATGACCCGGGTGACCATACCCCTGGGCGAGGACATCGGCTTCCTGCCCGGCACCGAGGAAGAAAAGATGGAGCCCTGGATGGGCGCGCTGATGGACAACCTCGAGGTGCTGACGCAGGGCCACGAGGGTGGCAGCTGGGGACGCGCGGCGACCCAGGACCTGCTGCGAAACCGGATCAAGATCCGCTCCCTGAACTTCATGCGCGGCAGGACGTTCCTTAACCGCTACCTGATCCTGGACGAGGCCCAGAACCTCACGCCCAAGCAGATGCGCGCACTGGTGACGCGGGCCGGTCCCGGAACCAAGCTCATCTGCCTGGGTAACATCGCGCAGATCGACACTCCCTACCTGACCGAAACGACCTCGGGGCTCACCTACGTGGTCAACCGCTTCTGTGGCTGGCCGCACGGCGGGCACATCACGTTGATGCGGGGGGAGCGCTCGCGCCTGGCCGATTTCGCGGCCGAGGCGCTCTGAGGGCGGCCCGGGGCGAACTTCGCCCCGCCCCGACTGTCCGAATCCCATGCTTACGGATCACCGCAGGCCCATGCAACGACTGATCTGGATCGCTCTCTCCGCGATGCTCGCCACCTTTCCGGCCCTGGGCCAGGACAGCCGCGGGGACCTGCCCGATATCGGCAATCCGGCCAGCACGACGCTCAGCCTCGAGGACGAATACAAGATCGGCCGGATGATCGTGAAGGGCCTGCGGGACTCCGGCCAGCTGGTCGAGGATCCCGAGGTGGCCGAGTACATCCAGTCGGTCGGTTCGAGCCTGGCCAGTCACGCTCACGAAGGCAGTTATCGCTTCACCTTCTTCGTGGTCAAGGATTCGGACATCAACGCCTTTGCCCTGCCCGGGGGCTTCATCGGGGTCAACGCCGGGCTGCTGACCGCCACCGACAACGAAAGCGAGCTGGCCGGTGTACTCGCGCACGAGATCGCGCACGTCACCCAGCGGCATATCGCCCGCTCGATCCAGAACTCCGGCCGCACCAACATGGCCTCCGCAGCAGCGGTGCTGGCGGCCATCCTGATAGGCGCCACCACCGGCATGCCACCCGATGCCTTGATGGGCACGATCACCGCGGCGCAGGGGCTGGCGATCCAGCAGCAAATCGGCTTCACGCGCGGCAACGAGGCCGAGGCGGACCGGGTCGGGATGATGTTCCTGGACAGCGCCGGTTTCGACCCGAACGGCATGCCGTCGTTCTTCTGGACCATGCAGCAGCGCTCGGGCAGCGCGGGCGCCATGATCCCGGACCTGCTGCGCACGCACCCCGTGACGACCGAGCGGATCGCGGAGACGCGGGATCGCGCCCGGCAGATCGGTCCGCGCAACACCCAGGACAGCATCAGCTATGGGCTGATCCGCGAAAGGCTGCGGGTCCAGTCCATGCCGCCCGAAACGAATTTCCGGGACCAGTACCTGGACGCAATCAATGCGGACCTGCCGTCGGGCGATGAGCGCCGTTATGGTCGCGCCTTGGCGTTGCTGGCCGCTGCCGACGCCGCTTCGGCCAGAGAGGCCGTCGGCCTGCTCAAGGACCTCGTCGAGCGGCGACCGGACGTCACCCTTTACCACACGGAGCTCGGCGTCGCGCAGCTGGCGGCCGGCGACCTCGCGGGGTCGCGCCGAACACTGGAGCGCGCCCTGGGCCTGTTCCCCCGCAACGTACCGGTCACCATGCACTACGCGGAAACGCTCATGCGACTGGGCGAGGCCAAGCGGGCGCACGAGGTCCTGCTCGACCTGTTCAATAATGTGCCGCCAACGCCTGACCAGGCCCGGTATATCGCGCTGGCTGCCAGCGCGGCGGGCGACACGGGCGACGCCTACTACTACATGTCCGAATACCACGTCATGGGTGGCGACCTGCAAATGGCCATCGACCAGCTCCGCCTGGCGCTGGCGGTTCCGGACCTGAACGACGTGCAGCGCCAGCGCTTTGAGGCCCGTATCGAGGAGCTGAAGGAATACCTGCCGAAGGGCCGCAAGGCGCGGGAGATCGCCGACCCGGCAAATCCGGGCAAGTCCGGCCAGAACAAGGGTTAGAATTGGCGCCCCGCCGCAGCGGCGCCGCCGACCCCCAAGCCATGACCTCCCGTCCGACGTTCACCGCCAGACTGCCCACCGTGCTGCTCTGTATGTCCCTGGCCGGCTGCGCGACCACGCAGACCGCGCCCAGTCCGGCGGATCCCTGGGAGCGCGTGAACCGCTCTACCTACGCCTTCAACGACGGGCTGGACCGGGCGGTCCTGAAGCCGGTGGCCAAGGGGTATCGACGCTACGTGCCGCAACCGGCCCGCACCGGCGTGACGAACTTCCTGACCAACCTCGCCTACCCCACGACCATCGTCAACGACCTGCTGCAGTTGAAGTTCATGGACGCGATCTCCGACACGACCCGGTTCGTCGTCAACAGCACCTTCGGACTTGGCGGCGTCCTGGACCCCGCAACGAAGGCCAACCTGCCGCGCAACAACGAAGACTTCGGACAAACCCTCGGTCGCTGGGGCGTGCCCTCCGGGCCCTACCTGGTCATCCCGTTCCTGGGCCCGTCGACGCTGCGCGACACCCCTGCGTTGTATGCCGATTACCTGACGGACGGCCGCCACTACGTCAGCGACAACAATATCGGCTTCGCGTTTGCGGGACTTTCGATCGTCGACCGGCGCGCCCGGCTGATACCCGCCGAACAGGCGCTCGAGGGCGCGTTCGATCGCTATGCATTGCTCAGGAACGCTTTCCTCGATCGGCGCGAGTACCAGGTGCTGGACGGCAACCTTCCCGAGGACGAAGCCGACGACGCGTCGTGGTACGACGAATCCGGAACCGACGACCCGCCTGAGGCTACGCCCGCGCCGGGCGAGTGAGGCCTCGCGTCAGCCCTCGATAGGCAGCAGCTCGTTGACGCCGCCGATGCGGGCGAGGTCGCCGAGGCGCGGTGGCATGCCGAGAAACCGGATCCGCCTGCCCTCGCTGCGCGCACCGCGTGCCCATTCGATCAGCACGGCGAGTCCGGCGCTGTCCGCATCCGTCACGCCGGACAGGTCGACGGCGATTTCGGGCTGGCCGGAAAAGGCTGCCTCGCCCCGGCTCAGGATGCCCGCCGCCGACTCAATCCCAAGGTCCCCGAGCAGCGCGTAGCGACCGTCGCCGGTCTGCTCCAGCCGGCATCGCGCCTGAGCCTGATCAGCTTGCGGCATGACCGCCTTCAGCCTCGGACTCGAGCCTTTCGATGACCGCCGCAAGACCTTTCTGGTCGATTTCCGCGCCGAAGTCCGTACGGAAATTCTTGATGTAGGAAATGCCCTCGATGGTGACGTCCCAGGCCTTCCAGCCCTCCGGGGTCGCTCGCATCGAGTAGTTCACCGGCACCCTTGTGCCATCGTTCGTCTTGACCTCGGTCTTGACCGTTGCGCTGCCGGTCGACAGATCGCCCCGGAAGGGCAGCATCGTCAGGTTGCTGCTGGTGAACGCGGCCAGCGCTGTGCCGTACTTGTTGAGCAAGGAATGGTAGAACGCATCGATGAAGCGCTTTTTCTGCTCCTCGGTAGCGGTGCGCCAGTGCTTGCCGAGCACCAGCTGGGCCGCGCGGCTGGAGTCGAAGTGCCGCAGGACCACCCTGTCCACCAGCGCATTGACCTTCTGCGGGTCCTTCTTGTAGGCGTCGCGGTCGGCATCCAGTGCATCCAGCATCTGTTGCGCGATCTGCTCGATCAAGGTCTGCGGGTCCGGGCCGGGCACGGTCGGCTGCTGGGCATTCGCCGCCAGCGGCAAGGCCAGTGACAGGAACGACAGGATTGCTAAGCGACGGAACATCAGTTGCTTTCCTCTTTGCCTTGCGCGTCGCCCTGCTCGGCAGCCTTCGAGAACAGGAATTTGCTGATCAGGTTCTCGAGGACGATGGCGGACTGCGTGAATTCGATTTGATCGCCGTCCTTGAAAAAGGTTTCCGATCCGCCGGGGGATATTCCGACATATTGTCCGCCCAACAGCCCGGCGGTGAAGATGCTCGCGTCACTGTCCTCCGGAATCCGGTCATAACGCCCGTCGATGCGCAGTACGACCTTCGCCTTGTATTCGGTGAAGTCATAGCCGATGGACTCGACCCGGCCGATGGTAACGCCGGACATCGAAACCGGCGCTCCCGCCTTGAGCCCGCCGATCTGCTCGAAGCCCGCCGTCAGCCGGTAGCTGCTGTCTCCGAAGCCGATCTCCTTGTTGGTGATCTGGGTCACCAGGAAGAACAGCGCCGAAAATCCCAGCAGCACGAACAGCCCGGTTCCCAGCTCGATTGCTCGCGTCGCGCGCATGGATCACTCCTTGACGACGGTGCGCATCACAGCATCACCGCGGTAAGCATGTAGTCGAGCAAGAGCACGACCACGGATGAAATGACGACCGTCCGGGTCGTGGCTCGGCCAACCCCCTCCGCGGTCGGTAACGAATGGAATCCTTCGTAGACGGCAATGGCGCTGCAGGCGACGCCGAAGACACAGCTCTTGATGACGCCTTCCATGACGTCGTCGACTTCCACGGCCCCGCGCATCTGCGACCAGAACTGGCCGGGGTCGACGCCCATCATCTGCACGCCGACCAGCTGCGCCCCGAAAATGCCGATCATGCTGAATACCGCCGCGAGCAGCGGCATCGCGATGATGCCGCCCAGGAACCTCGGCATGACGACGCGGCGCACCGGGTCGACGGCCATCATCTCCATGGCCGACAGCTGGTCGGTCGCGCGCATCAGGCCGAGCTCCGAGGCAAGTGCCGTGCCGGCGCGACCCGCGAACAACAGCGCCGTCACGACCGGGCCGAGTTCCTTGACCAGTCCCAGCGCGGCCGCGGTGCCGAGCGAATCCTCGGAGCCAAAGCGTTCCAGAAGGTCGAAGCCCTGCAGCCCCAGCACCATGCCCACGAACAGGCCGCTGAGCATGATGATGACGAGTGACAGCGCGCCCGCATTGTGGACCTGGTGGACCACCAGTCCGAAGCGCAGCAACGACCGCGGGGTCTCGGCCAGCAGCCGTCCCGTGAACAGGGTGTAACGGCCGACTGCCAGGAACGACTCGAGCATGCGTTCGTAGAGTTCGGCCAGCAGGTTCCTCATGGCGGGGCGTTTCCCAGAAGCTGCTCGGCATAGTCGGGGGCCGGGTAATGAAACGGCACCGGACCGTCCGGCAGGCCGCGCATGAACTGTCGCACCTCGGCCAGGTCGCTCTCCGTCAGGCTCGCCGGCTTGCCAGAGGCCAGCACTCGCCCACCCGAGAGCAGGTAGGCCGAATCGGCGACCGCGGCGATCTCGCGTACGTCATGCGATACCACGATGCTTGAGATCCCGAGGGCATCATTGAGTTCACGGATGAGGCGCAGGACGACGCCCAGGGAAATCGGGTCCAGGCCCACGAACGGCTCGTCGTAGATCAGTATCTCCGGGTCCATGACGATCGCGCGGGCCAGGGCCACCCGGCGCGCCATGCCTCCCGACAGCTCGTAGGGCATCAGGTCGGCCGCGCCGCGAAGTCCCACTGCCTGCAGCTTGGTCAGGACGATGTTGCGGACCAGGCGATCCGGCAAACGAGTATGCTCGCGCAGCGGAAACGCGACATTCTCGAAGACATCGAAGTCGCTCAGCAGCGCCCCGTTCTGGAACAACATGCCCATGCGCCGGCGCAAGGCGTACAGGCCCGACCTGTTCAGCCCCGCCACGTCCTGGCCGTCCACCAGCAGCTCACCGGCGTCCGGCCTGATCTGCCCCGTGATCAGCCTGAGCAGCGTCGTCTTGCCCGTGCCGCTCGGTCCCATGATGGCGGTGACTGCCCCGCGCTCGACGTCCAGGTCGACGCCATCGAAGAGGACGCGCGCGCCCACCGCGTAGTGCAGCCCGCGGATCCGCACGATGCAGGGCTCGTTGGCAGCGCCGGGGCGCTGCGGCATGGTCACGGCCGGGACGGAGGAAACGGCCTCAGGCCGCTTCCTTCTCCATGGCGGGCTTGTACGCCCCTCGACGCGCGAGGCCGTTCAATCGTGCCCGCTTGTGGAACTCGCGCTGTGCCGCGGCGACATGGGCCGCCTGGCCACCCCAGGCCTGGAGGGTGCTCGCCTGCAGCGCCCGGCCGTAGCTGAAGGACAGTTCCCAGGGCAGCGAGCCGATCGCGTTCATCAGGCTCAGGTGTTCCGTCGCCTGGGCCTCGGTTTGCCCGCCGGACAGGAACGCAATGCCGGGCACCGACGCCGGAACGTGCCGCTTGAGGCAGCGCACGGTCGCCTCGGCGACCTGCCGCGGGTCCGCCTGGGTGGCGCACTTCTTGCCGGCGATCACCATGTTCGGCTTGAGGACGATGCCCTCGAGGTGGATGCGGTGCGCGTACAGGACGTCGAACACCGTCTGCAGCGTCGCCGAGGTCACCTCCTCGCAGCGCTCGATCGTGTGGGCCCCGTCCATCAGGACTTCCGGCTCGACGATCGGCACGATGCCCGCTTCCTGGCAGAGCGCGGCGTAGCGCGCCAGGGCGTGCGCATTCGCCTTGATGGCGAAGCGGCTCGGGATGCCGTCCGCAATGTCGATCACGGCTCGCCACTTGGCGAACCTGGCGCCGAGGCCATGGTATTCCGCAAGCCGCTGGCGGAGGCCGTCGAGGCCCTCCGTGACGGTCTCGCCCGGGAAACCGGCCAACGGCTTCGCGCCCGCGTCCACCTTGATGCCCGGCACGATGCCGAGACCGGCGAGATAGGCGGGAAACGGCGTGCCGTCGGCGCACTTCTGCCGCAGCGTTTCGTCGAACAGGATCACGCCTGAGATGTAGTCCGCGGCGCCCGGCGCCGTGAACAACAGTTCGCGGTAGGCCCGGCGGTTCTCCTCTGTCGACTCGAGCTTGATCTGGTCGAACCGCTTCTTGATGGTGCCGGTGGATTCGTCGGCCGCCAGGATGCCCTTTCCGGGGGCTACCATGGCGCGGGCGGTCTTCTCGAGCTCGCTCTTGTTCATTCTCAAGTTCCTCCAGGGAAAGGGGGACGTCGGAGCGGCAGACGCCAGTCCGCGGGTCCTGCGGCAGAGGGCGGATTTTAGCAAACGGCGAACGTCCGCCCCACCTCGACACTACACAATTGTAGCTAATAGGACTAAAATTGTCCTGTATAGAACTGGAGCCACCGCCGGACATGCTGAGGATCAGCAAGCTTACCGATTACGCGACCGTCATCCTGGCAGCCCTTGCGGAGCGGCCGGAGGACTTCCACAGCGCCCCGGAGCTGTCCGAGCGCACGGGCATAGGCTTGCCGACGGTGAGCAAGCTTCTCAAGGAACTGCAGCGTGCCACCCTCGTGCGGTCGACGCGCGGCGCACGCGGCGGCTACCAGCTTGCCCGGCCCGCCCACGAAATCAGCGCGGCCGAGATCATCGACGCCGTCGAAGGCCCGGTCGCGCTGACGGAATGCGCCAGCGACCACGGGCAGTGCGGCCTCGAGGCCAGCTGCAGCGTCGGCCACAGCTGGCAGCAGGTGAGCCTTGCGATCCGCCGGTCGCTGGAAGAAGTCCGGCTGACGGCGCTGATCGGACACGACATCAGCGTCCGCCCGCCCGACCTGCGCGGGTCGCTGACTGGCGGATGGCGGCCGCTGACGCGGGCCTAGCGCCGCGGTGACAGGGATTCCCGGAGGATTGATGGCAAGCACCGAACACGACATCGAGGCTCTCGTCGCGCGCAAGTACCGCCACGGCTTCGTGACGGACATCGAAAGCGAGACCCTGCCCCCCGGCCTCGACGAGGACGTGGTGCGCCTGATCTCCGCGATCAAGGGTGAACCCCGGTTCATGCTCGACTGGCGCCTGAAGGCATTCCGGCAGTGGCTCCGCATGAAGGAACCGAAATGGGCGCGTGTGCACTACCCGCCCGTGGACTTCCAGTCGATCTCGTATTACTCGGCTCCCAAGAAGAACACCGACGGCCCGAAGAGCCTGGACGAGGTCGACCCCAAGCTGCTCGAAACCTACGACAAGCTTGGCATCCCCTTGCATGAGCGTGCCCGGCTCGCGGGAGTGGCCGTCGATGCCGTGTTCGACAGCGTGTCCGTGGCGACGACGTTCAAGCAGCGCCTCGCCGATGCGGGGGTGATCTTCTGCTCCTTCTCGGAAGCGGCGAAGAACCATCCCGAACTCGTCGAGCGCTACCTTGGCACCGTGGTCCCCATCCGGGACAACTTCTATGCCGCGCTGAACTCGGCCGTGTTCTCGGACGGCTCCTTCGTCTACGTGCCGAAGGGCGTTCGCTGCCCCATGGAGCTGTCCACCTATTTCCGCATCAACGCCATGAATACCGGCCAGTTCGAGCGGACGCTGATCATCGCGGAGGAAGGCGCGCACGTCAGCTACCTGGAGGGCTGCACGGCGCCGATGCGCGACGAGAACCAGTTGCACGCGGCCGTCGTCGAACTGGTGGCGCTCGACGACGCCGAGATCAAGTACTCCACCGTCCAGAACTGGTATCCCGGCGACGAAAATGGCGTGGGCGGCATCTACAACTTCGTCACCAAGCGGGGTGACTGCCGCGGCCGCAACTCGAAGATCTCGTGGACGCAGGTCGAGACCGGCTCCGCCATCACCTGGAAGTACCCGAGCTGCATCCTGCGCGGCGACAACTCGGTGGGCGAGTTCTACTCGGTGGCGCTGGCCAATAACTACCAGCAGGCCGACACCGGCACCAAGATGATCCACATGGGTCGCAACACGAAGAGCACCATCGTGTCCAAGGGCATATCGGCCGGTCACGGCCAGAACGCCTACCGCGGACTCGTCAAGGTGTTGCCCGGCGCCGACGGCGCCCGCAACTACACGCAATGCGACTCGCTGCTGATGGGCGACCAGTGCGGTGCCCACACCTTCCCCTACGTCGAGGTCCAGAACCCGACGGCGGTGGTCGAACACGAGGCGACCACATCCAAGATCTCGGACGACCAGTTGTTCTACTGCCTCCAGCGCGGCATCTCCGCTGAGGACGCGGTCAACATGATCGTGAACGGATTCTGCAAGACGGTCTTCAAGGAACTGCCCATGGAGTTCGCCGTGGAGGCCCAGAACCTGCTGGCGGTGAGCCTTGAAGGCTCGGTCGGCTGACAGACAAACGGAGACCAGACATGCCTGCCAAGGGCGAAATCATCCTCAGCGTCGAGAACCTGCACGCGAAGGTCGGCTCGCACAAGATCCTGAATGGCCTGTCACTCGAGGTCCGGGCCGGCGAAATGCACGCCATCATGGGCCCGAACGGCTCGGGCAAGAGCACGCTGGCCGGCGTGCTGGCCGGGCGACCGGACTACGAGATCGTCTCCGGCAAGGTCAGCTACCTCGGCCGCGACCTGCTGGCAATGCCGGCGGAGGAACGGGCGCGCGAGGGCGTGTTCCTGGCCTTCCAGTACCCCGTCGAGATTCCCGGGGTCAACAACGTATACCTGCTCAAGGCCGCCCTGAATGCATTGCGAAAGCACCGCGGCCTTCCGGAAGTTGACGCCTTCGAGTTCCTCGGCCTGGTGCGCGAGAAGATGAAGCTGATGCAGATGGACGAGAGCTTCCTGAGCCGTGGTGTCAACGAGGGCTTCTCGGGCGGCGAAAAGAAGCGCAACGAAGTGCTGCAGATGACTGTCCTCGAGCCCACGCTGGCGTTGCTCGACGAGACCGACTCCGGGCTGGACATCGATGCCCTCAAGGTGGTCGCGGCGGGGGTCAACACCCTGCGGCACGATGAGCGCGCCATCGTCATGGTCACCCACTACCAGCGCCTGCTCGACTACATCGTGCCGGACCGCGTCCACGTCCTCGCCTCCGGAAGGATCATCAAGTCCGGCGACAAGGACCTCGCACTCGAACTCGAGCGACGCGGTTACGACTGGGTACGGCAGGAGGCGTCGGCAGCATGAGCGCGGCAACGGCGGGCTCCGCGCTCGAGCGCATTGAACAGGCGCACGGGACGGCACGCGGCCACATGCACGGCGGCGGCGCCTGGGACCGGCGTCGCAGCGATGCCCTCGCCCGCCTGGTGGCGCAAGGCCTGCCCGACCGCCGCGACGAAAACTGGAAGTACCTGGACTGGGCGGAGGTCGGTCGTCGCGAATTCGCGCTGTCGACACCCGGCGAACCCGGCGCCCGGCTGCCTGCGGGCGCGCTGGCGGACCTGGCGCAGGGAAGCATCGTCGTCCTGGTCGACGGTCGCTATGCCGGGGGGCTGTCGACGATCATCGCCGGCGCGGGCGTCTCCGTGGAAGACCTGTCATCGGCCCTGGAGCGGGACCCGGCGGCCCTGGCCGAGGCCCTGCGCGTGCCCGGCGACGGCGCCGACGACCGCTTCGCGCTGCTGGCCGAGGCTTTCGTCGAAGACGGGGCCGTCATCCGGGTCGCAGACGAAGCGACGCCAGAGGGACCGCTGTATGTCCTGCATTTCTGCACGGGAAACGACGCGTCCCATGCGCGCGTGCTGGTCGAGGCCGGTCGCAACAGCCGCCTGCAGCTGGTCGAGCACTTCCTGACGGGTGAAGGGACCACCGGCTTGTCGAACCTGGCCTGCGAAGTACGCCTCGCAGAAGGCGCCGCGGTCGATCACCTGCGCCTCTACCAACAGGGCGTGGATTCGGTGCATGTCGAGACCCTGCTCGCAACGCAGGCGCGCGACAGCCGTTACCGCCAACAGCTGTTCGTGCTCGGCGGGCGGATCGTGCGCAGCAACGTTCATGTCCGGCTGGAAGGCCCGGCTGCCGAATGCGACGTCCACGGGCTGTTCATGGTGGACGGCTCGCGGCAGGCCGACCTGTACACGGTGATCGAGCACGTCGCGGCACATACCCGCTCGAACGAGCTGGTTCGCGGCGTGGCGACCGACCGCGGGCGGGGTTCCTTCAACGGACGGATCATCGTCGGCGAAGGCGCACGCAAGGCCGACTCCCGGCAATCCAGCAGGAACCTGATCCTCTCGCCACTGGCGGAGATCAACACACGGCCACAGCTGGAAATCCTCACCGACGACGTCAAGTGCAGTCACGGCGCGACCACGGGCTCACTGGACGCCAACCAGATGTTCTACCTGCTTTCCCGCGGCATCGACCCGGACACCGCGCGCGGCCTGCTGACCTTCGCGTTCTGCGAAGACGTCGTCGCGCTGGTCGCCGCTGCCCGGCCTGCGTCGCCACGTCGAGGAACTTGTCGTCGGACGGCTCCCTGACCGCGACGTCATCAGGGAGTTCGTCTGATGATCGCCCAACCCGGCGCCCTGGCGCCGCTGGATGTCATGCGCATTCGCCAGGATTTTCCGATCCTTGCCCGGAAGATCCGCGGCCGCCCGCTCGTGTACCTGGACAACGGCGCCTCGGCGCAAAGGCCGCAATCGGTCATCGAGGCCGAAAGCGACTACTACCGGATGCACCATGCGAACGTGCACCGGGGCGTGCACACGCTGTCGCAGGAGGCAACCGACCTGTTCGAGGGCGCGCGCGAAAAGCTGCGCCGGTTCATCAACGCCAGGTCTGAAAGAGAGATCGTGTTCGTGCGCGGCACGACCGAGGCGATCAACCTGGTCGCGCAGGCATGGGGCCGTCCGCGACTCGGACCGGGCGACGAGATCGTCATTACCTGGCTCGAGCACCATGCCAACATCGTCCCGTGGCAGCAGGTCTGCGAGCAGACCGGCGCGACGCTCAAGGTCGTCCCTATCGACCGGCGGGGTGTGGTCGACTTCGACGCGTACCTCGCACTGCTCAACGGGCGCACGCGGATGGTGGCCATTGCCCACGTCTCCAACGCCCTGGGGACGGTCCTGCCTGTCGAACGGTTCATCGCCGCCGCACGCGAGCGCGGCATCGCGACCCTGGTAGACGGCGCGCAGGCGGTGCCGCACCAGCGTGTCGACGTGCAGGCCCTCGGCTGCGATTTCTATGCCTTCTCCGGCCACAAGCTCTACGGCCCAACGGGCATCGGCGTGCTCTACGGCCGCGAGGCACAACTGGCCTCCATGCCGCCCTGGCAGGGGGGCGGCGACATGATCCTGACGGTGTCCTTCGAAGGGACGACGTACAACACCCTGCCCTACAAGTTCGAGGCCGGCACGCCGAATATCGCCGGGGCCATCGCGCTCGGCGCCGCAGTGGACTACGTCGAGACAATCGGCCTGGATCGCATCGCGCGGCACGAGGCCGACCTGCTCGCCTATGCGACCGAGCGGCTGGCCGCCATCGACGGCCTTTCGATCATCGGCACGGCGCCGGACAAGGCCAGCCTCGTGTCGTTCGTGGTCGAGGGCGTACATCCCCACGACCTCGGCACGATCCTGGATGCCGAAGGCGTGGCCATTCGCACCGGCCATCACTGCGCCATGCCGGTCATGGACTTCTTCGACGTGCCGGCGACCGCCAGGGCTTCCTTCGCCTTCTACAACACCCACGCCGAGATAGACGCCCTGGTCACGGCTCTCGGCCATGCCCGGGAGATGCTCGGCTGATGGACCTTGCAGACCTGTACCGCGACGTCATCGTCGACCACAACAAGAGGCCGCGTAACTTCGGTCGCCTCGAGCAGTCGAATCGAGACGCCGAAGGATATAATCCTTTATGTGGCGATAGGTTACACATCTTTCTTGATGTCGAAAATGACCTGATCAGGGACGTCCGCTTCGAAGGCAAGGGCTGCGCGATCTCGACCGCGTCGGCCTCGCTGATGACCGAGGCGATCAAGGGCAAGCGACTTGCCGAGGTCCGTCACCTGTTCGAGGAAGTCCACGACATGCTGACGCGCCAGGACGCCCCCGTTCCCGCGGACCTCGGCAAGCTCGCGGCGCTCTCCGGCGTCCGCGAGTTTCCAGCCCGCGTCAAATGCGCCAGCCTCTGCTGGCACACGCTCAATGCCGCGCTCGCCCGCGACGCGGCACCCGCGACGACGGAGTAGACCCCGCATGCGTCGACACGAAAACGAGCCGATCGTCGTCCAGCGTGACGTCAAGGCGGTCATCATTCCCGCCGGCATCGAGGTCAATCTGCGTACCGGCAGCGTGGGCTACATCACGCAGGCGCTCGGCGGCAGCTTTACGATCTACGTCGAGGGGAACCTGTTCCGCATCGCCGGCGACGACGCCGATGCGATCGGCAAGGAACCTTTCAAGAAACCCGAGTTGCCGCCCGGCGCGACCGACGAGGATGTCCGCAATCTCGTCTGGGAGCAGTTGAAGAGCTGTTTCGATCCCGAGATCCCGATCAACGTCGTCGACCTGGGCCTGATCTACGACTGCGAGGTGACGCCCAACGGCGATGGATCGAGGAACGCATTCGTCAGGATGACACTGACCGCGCCCGGCTGCGGCATGGGCGACTTCCTCGCGCAGGACATCAAGGACAAGATCGAGGACATCCCGACGATCAGGGAGGCCCGGGTCGAAATCGTGTTCGAGCCTCCCTGGAACCAGTCGATGATGTCCGAGGCCGCCCGCCTCGAAACCGGCATGATGTAACGCCGCCGGCGTGAAACGGCTGACCCTCGTCCGCCACGCGGAATCCGGCTGGGGCCACGCCTCGCAGGCAGATGTGGACCGCCCCCTCAGCGCTCGCGGCGAGCGCGAGGCAACGGACATGGCGGCGTATCTCGTCGCCGCGAAACTCGCTCCTGCCCTGGTCATCACGAGCCCGGCTACCCGCGCGCTCGCCACCGCCCGGATCTTCGCCAGCGTCCTGGGCTACGCCGCGGACCGCATCCGCGAGGCCGAGGACGCCTACCTTGCCTCGCCCACCGAATTGCTCGACCTCGTGCATCGACTGGGGGGACGCTCGCGGCACGTCATGCTGTTCGGCCACAACCCCGGCATCTCGCGCTTCGCCGGGCTGCTCGCCGGCGACGATTCGCCCGGCGACATGCCCACCTGCGCAGTCATCAGCCTCGTCGCCCAGCTCCGGGACTGGCCGGAACTGCAGCGGGGCCAGGCCGTCATGGACTTCTACCAATCTCCAAAGAATATTCTATAACTGATTGATTAAACTATTTTTATATAAGCTGTACTTGCCCACCGGTCGCCCCGGTGAGGATGGACTCGTCTACTCCTCGATCGATAGCAGCGCCGTGTTGCCGCCTACCGCGGACGTATTGGTCGTCACGGTCCGTTCGGTCGCGAACCGGTGCAGGTAGTGGGGCCCGCCCGCCTTCGGTCCGGTACCCGAGAGTCCACAGCCTCCGAAGGGCTGGACGCCGACAACCGCACCGATGATGTTCCGGTTCACGTAGACGTTGCCGACCCGGGCGCGCGTGGCGATGCGCCTGGCGAATCCGTCGATGCGCGAGTGCACGCCCAGGGTCAGGCCATAGCCGGTCGCGTTGATGGAATCGATCACCGAATCGATGTCGTCGGCCCGGTAGCGAACGATGTGCAGGATCGGCCCGAAAACCTCGCTCTCGAGTTCCCCGATCCCGCCGATCTCGACGGCGAGCGGCGCGACGAAAGTACCCGTAGACAGGGCCGCTTCGAACCGGACGCGATGACTCCAGCGCGCGCCCTCGACGATCCGCTGCGCGTGCGCCTCCAGCACCTGTTGTGCCCCGGCGTCGATGACTGGCCCGACATCGGTCTCGAGTAGTCCCGGGTCGCCGATCTTCAGGAGGTCCATGGCGCCGGCCAGCAGCTCCAACGCACGGTCGGCAATATCCTCTTGCAGGAACAACACGCGCAAGGCGGAGCAGCGCTGGCCTGCCGCGTTGAACGCGGACGCTATGACGTCGTGGACCACCTGTTCGAGCAGGGCGGAGCTGTCGACAATCATGGCGTTCTGGCCGCCGGTTTCCGCGATCAGCGTCGCAAGTGGCGCATCGCGGGCGGCCAGGCTGCGGTTGATGATGCGCGCCGTTTCAGTCGATCCCGTGAAGGCCACGCCGTCAAGGCGCGCATCCATTGTCAGGCGCGGGCCGATGACGGAGCCACGGCCGGGCAGGTAATGCAGGATGTCACCAGGCACGCCGGCAGCGTGCAGCAGCCTGACGGCCATGGCGGCCACCAGCGGCGTCTGCTCGGCAGGCTTCGCAAGTACCGCGTTGCCGGCGGCGAGGGCCGCGGCCACCTGGCCAGTGAATATCGCCAGCGGGAAATTCCATGGGCTGATACAGGCAAATACGCCGCGGCCGTGCAGCTCCAGCCGGTTACTCTCGCCGGTCGGCCCGGGGAGCGACAGCGGCACACCGAAGTCGGCACGCAACCGCGCGGCGTAGTAACGGAGGAAATCCACCGCTTCACGCAGCTCCGCGATGCTGTCGGGTATCGTCTTGCCGGCTTCGCGCACGCACATCGCGATCAGCGTGGCGCCATTCTCCTCGAAGGCCTCCGCCGCGCGGTCCAGGACCGCGGCCCGCTCGAGCGCCGGCGTCCTGTCCCACGCCGGCTGTGCCTTGCACGCCAGGGCGAGCGCTTCGTCCACCAGCGCCGCATCCGCCTCCACGACGTCGCCAACGACGCCGAGGTCGGCCGGATTTGTCACGGGTCGCAATGATCCGTCACGCTCCTTGCCGCCGACGATCGGCGACGCTCGCCACGGGCGTTCGCCGGCCTTGCGACAGGCAGCTGCCAGCCTTGCCTGCTCGGCCCCGTCGGCCAGGTTGACGCCCATCGAGTTGGAGCGCTCGTTGCCGAACATTCGCAGCGGCAGCGGGATGCGCGGATGGGGAATCGAGCTGTAACGCTCGACCTCGATCACGGGGTCGCTGACCACGTCGGAGGCCGGCACCCTGTCGTCCACGATGCGGTTGACGAACGAGGTATTGGCACCATTCTCGAGCAACCGCCTGACGAGATACGGCAGCAGGTCCTCATGTGAACCGACCGGAGCATAGACGCGGCATGGCACCGGCTGGCCGTCCTGGTCCTTGAGCTGGTCGTAGAGTTCCTTGCCCATGCCGTGCAGTCTCTGGAACTCGAACCGCCGGCCGTTCGCGTGGGCGACGTGCATGACCCAGGACACCGAGTGGGCATTGTGCGAGGCGAATTGCGGATAGAGTCGCTCGGTGCCTTCCAGCAGCTGTCGCGCACAGGCCAGGAAAGACACATCCGTATTGGGCTTGCGCGTGAACACGGGATAACCGGGCAGGCCCCGCTCCTGGGCCCGCTTGATCTCGGCGTCCCAGTACGCGCCCTTCACCAGTCGCACGTTGATCATTCGACCCGTCTCGTCCGCCCTCCGGCCCAACCAGCGCAGCACGTCCAGGCCCCGCTTCTGGTAGGACTGGACGGCCAGGCCCAGCCCGCCCCAACCGTCCAGCGCCGGCGCGCAGAGGAGCTGGTCGAACAACTCCAGGGAAATCTCCAGGCGATCGACCTCCTCCGCATCCACGGTGAAGGCGACGCCGGCGTTCATGGACGCCAGTGCCAGCGCCTCGACTCGTGGCCCGAGTGTCTTCAGCACGTCAAAGCGATTCGAGTATTCATACCGTGGGTGCAGCGCCGAGAGCTTGACCGAGATCGACGGCCAGGCCTCGGGCGGCAGGCCAACCCGGGCGATCGAGCTGACCTGGCGGATTGCCAGGGAGTAGGCTTCGAAGTAGCGGTCCGCATCCTGCATCGTCAGCGCCGACTCGCCCAGCATGTCGAAGGTGTAGCGATAGCGGGTATTGCCGCTCGACGAGGCCCGCTTGAGCGCCTCGTCCATGTTGCGACCCATCACGAACTGGTGACCCATGATGCGCATGGCCTGGCGAAAGGCCGTGCGCACCATCGGCTCACCGAGCCGCCCGGCCAGCCTGGCGAGGAATGACGATGGGCTCTCAAGATCGGACGGCGCGGGGCGCACGATCTTTCCAGTCAGCATCAGGCCCCAGGTCGACGCGTTGACGAACAGGGAATCCGCCTCGCCGAGGTAGTCGGCCCAGTTGCCGGAGGCGATCTTGTCGGCGATCAACCGGTCGGCCGTGTCGGGATCGGGAATCCGCAGCAGCGCCTCGGCAATGCACATGAGGATCACGCCCTCGCGGGAACCCAGGTCGTACTGCTGCAGGAACGCCTCGATCCCGGCTGTTCCCTCGCGATCGGCGCGGACCGCCTCGACCAGCGCGACGGCGTTCTGCACGACCCGCCCGGCACCAGCGGCATCGAGCCGCGCCATGGGCAACAATTCACGCACGACGGCGGTTTCTTCCGCCAGGTACAGGCGATTCACCGCTTGCCCTATGGTTGTCTCGCCCGAAAAGCCGGCCCGCCAGAGAAAGTCGGTCACTGTCTGCTCCCACATGTCTTTCGAAGGACTCACGCAGCGCTTGTGGCGCAGCGACATTATTTCAATCGCATGCGTAGTGGTTTCCGCTAAAGTAATTCAGCTATGCAGTCGTTTTAATCTATTTATTGGCATTTCTCTGGTCAAATCGTATACAAAACAGGATTACTTACAGATGGATCGACTAGATCGCCGGATCCTCGGGATCCTGCAGGACGACGGGAGGATTTCCTTCGCCGAACTGGCGCGGCGTGTCCATCTGAGTCCGACACCCTGCGTCGAACGGGTGCGTCGTCTGGAACGGCTCGGCTATATCCGTGGTTATGCGGCGCACCTCGACCCGCACAAGCTCGGCGCGCATCTGCTGGCGTTCGTCGAAATCCGCCTGGACCGGACCACCCCCGACGTCTTCGACCGCTTCAAGGAGGCCGTGGCCCGACTGGGCGAGGTGCAGGAGTGCCACATGGTGGCGGGCGGCTTCGACTACCTGGTCAAGCTTCGCGTCGCGGACATGGAAGCCTATCGCCGAATTCTCGGCGAACGCATCGCGGCGCTTCCCGGTGTCGAGCAGACACACACCTATTTCGTCATGGAAGAGGTCAAGTCCACCCACGCATTTGCACTGCCGGCGGAAACCACCGAGCCCGCGCGGACGGCACAAGCACGCAAGGTCTGAAAGCTGTCCGCTTCAGGAATCGGACCCGCGGCGCCTGGCCGCTGGCTCGCAAGACTCACAGGAATCCAGCCCGCCAGGTGGAAATCGCGAATCGCGGCATGCCGCGGCCGGCCCTAACCTTGCTGCCGCCCGGCCGGAGCGGCCCATCCTTCACGAGCGAACCTCCCAGGTACCAGACATGAATCCGGACACACGCGCCAACAGCCCCGCCACGTCAGCCCGCCGCCGCTCCTGGGCGGAGCCCTGGAAGGTGAAGGTGGTGGAACCCATCCGCATGCTGAGGCCGGAGCAGCGGCAGGAGGCACTGGCGGTAGCCGGCTACAACACGTTCCTGCTGCGCTCGGAGGAGGTCTACATCGACCTGCTCACCGACAGCGGGACCAACGCGATGAGTGACTGGCAGTGGGCGGGGATGATGCTGGGCGATGAGGCCTACGCGGGCAGCCGCAACTTCTACCATCTCGAGGAAGCCATCCAGGAGTACTACGGCTATCGTCACATCGTGCCGACGCACCAGGGGCGCGGCGCCGAGAACCTGTTGTCGCGGATCCTGATCAAGCCCGGCGACATCGTGCCCGGCAACATGTACTTCACGACGACCCGGTTGCACCAGGAACTGGCGGGCGGGACCTTCGTGGATGTGATCGTCCCCGAGGCGCACGACCCGAACGACGAGGGGCCCTTCAAGGGCAACGTCGACCTCGAGGCACTCGAATCGTTGATACGCAAGGTCGGCGCAAAGCGCATTCCCTACGTCTGTGTCGCGGGCACCGTCAACATGGCGGGCGGGCAGCCGATGTCCATGGCCAACATCCGCGCGCTGCGCGAGCTGACTCAGCGTCACGGCATCCGCGTGATGCTGGATGCCACGCGCGCCGTCGAGAACGCCTATTTCATCCAGCAGCGGGAGCCTGGTTACGGCGAACACAGGGTCGCGGCGATCCTCAAGGAATTCTGCAGCTATACCGATGGCTGCACCATGAGCGGCAAGAAGGATGCGCTGGTCAATATCGGCGGCTGGCTGGCGTTGAACGACAAGGAGTTGTACGACGAGGCCAGCAACCTCGTCGTCGTCTACGAGGGGCTGCACACCTACGGCGGCATGGCGGGTCGCGACATGGAAGCGATGGCCCGCGGCATCGTCGAGTCGGTCGATGACGATCACATACACGCCCGGGTCGGCCAGGTGGAATACCTTGGCCACAAGTTGATGGCGATGGGCGTACCGGTCGTCAGGCCCATCGGCGGCCATGCGGTCTATCTCGACGCGAAGGCCTTCTACCCGCACATACCGCAGGACCAGTTCCCGGCGCAGACGCTGGCGGCCAACCTGTATGCCGATTCAGGCGTGCGCGCGATGGAGCGCGGCATCGTCTCGGCGGGCCGCGACCCGACGACCGGCGAGCACCACTACCCCGCGCTGGAACTGGTGCGGCTGACCATTCCCCGGCGCGTCTACACGCAGGCCCACATGGACCTGACCGCCGAATCGGTGGGCGCCGTCCACGAGTCGCGGCAGTCCACGACGGGCATGAAGATGGTCTACGAACCGCGCTACCTGCGGTTCTTCCAGGCTCGCTTCGAGCCGGTCTCCTAGCCTTCCCGACACCGTTTGCCGCGATGCCGGGCGGCGTAGTCGGCCAGGATCCGCGCGTGATCGAAGGCCAGCGGTGGCAACGAGCCGGGATCGGTCACCAGGACGCGCGCGGCATCGTCGCCGGCTCGCGGATCGCCGTGCGCCTCGGCGACGTACACGACGCTGGCCGTGTGGCCGCGTGCATCGCGGGCAGGATCAGAGTAGACGCCGAGCAAGGTCCTGAGCTCGACCTGCAGCCCGGTTTCCTCCAGCGCCTCCCGCCGGGCCGCGTCCTCGACCGTTTCGCCGATGTCCACGAACCCGCCTGGCAGCGCATGGCCGGCAGGCGGGTTGCGGCGCTCTATCAGGACGATGGGCCGACCGGGCCGGTCGACCAGCTCGATGACGAGGTCGACGGCCAGGGCTGGGGTGACGGGGCGTGCCACGCTCAAGGCTCCTGGCCCGCCGGCGATCAGAAGCCGAAGACCAGGTTGGCCGTGAAGACCTGGTCGGTCTTCTCCGTGTCAGGCAGCACGTCCGTGTTGTGACGGATCTCGTAGCTCAGGCCCAGTGCCAGCGATGCATTCATCTTGACCGTCGAGACTCAGGATATTCTGCAGGAAGGTGTTGTTGGAACCCGTCTCGACCAGGAACTTGTTGGTCACGTCGGTGGTGTCGGTGAGCTTATGCGCATAGTCGAGTACACCGCGGACGATGGCGTCATTCTCGGAATCGCCGGAGACCCTGAACTCGGATTTCCGGTAACCGAGGCCGATCTTGCCGTCCAGCTGGGTCGCTTCGCTGTCGATGATCTTGTAGCCGTAGCCGAGTGAGGCGGTGGCCTTGTAGTTGTAGTCAGTGAACTCGTCGTCCTCGTAGCGAAGGGCGCCGAACACATAGCTCCGCTCTGTGAGCTTGTAGTCGGACTCACCACGCAGCTCCCAGCGATTGGCGGAGGTAACCCCATCATTGACCGTACGCAGGATCGAGAATCCGGCCTGGTGCTTCCAGCCGCTCGCTCTCCGTCGTCATGTCGAGCTTGCCGTTGATGGTCTCGGTCTCGGTATTGCCGCGCGCCAGCACGCCGCCGAGTTCACCCTTGCCGGTCCAGTCGGCCTGTGCGGGCGCCGCGGCCAGTAGCGCCAACGCGAACGCGAGTCCCTTCATCCTGTACATCGGTCAACTTCCTTCTGCTGATTTCGGGGCGCGGTAGTGTATCGGCACAGGCCGGCGCAGGCCACCCACCGGCCGGGGCCGGTCCCGGCCTCGCCTTGAATCCGGCGCGCCGGAACCCATATAAGCTGACAGCAAGCGGCAATTCCCGGTATTGAGCCATGAGCGCAAAAATCCTTGAGTCGACGGGCGGGACATTCGATACCGACGTCATCGAGGCATCCCGCGGTATGCCGGTGCTCGTCGATTTCTGGGCGGACTGGTGCCAACCCTGCAAGATGCTGACGCCGGTGCTCGAGCGCATCGCAGCCGATTACGCCGGCCGGGCGCGGGTGGTCAAGGTGGACACGGAGGCCGAGCGCGACCTGGCAACCAAGCACGGCATTCGCAGCCTGCCAACGGTCCGGGTCTTCCGCCATGGCCAGGCCGTCGAGGAGGTTATCGGTGTGCAGCCGGATAGCGCCCTCCGCGCGATGCTGGAGCGATACCTCGAGCGGCCGTCCGACCGGGTTCGCGCTGAAGCCGCCCGACTGATCACGGAGGAGCGGGCGCCGGAGGCGGTCCTGCTGCTCGAAAAGGCGCTCCGGGATGAGCCGCAGCATGACGAAATCCGCGTCGAACTGATCGAGGCGCTGGTCCTGGCCGGACAGATCGGCGAAGCCGACAGCCAGTTTGCGGCCCTGCCCCTGCAGGCGATCGAGTCCCCCCGACTGAAGGCTGTCGAGGCTCGCCTGCACCTTGCCCGTGCGCTGCTGGACGCGCCGCCTGCGGAAGAACTGGCGAGCAAGCTCGCTGCCGACGAATCCGACCTGAAGTCGGCCCACCAGCTCGCGGCACGCGAGTTCACGACGGGTCAGGTGGAGTCAGCGCTGGACCGATGGCTGGCCATCCTGCGCAAGGATCGAACATTCGATGACGGGCTCGCGCGCAGGAGCCTGCTAGCCGCCTTCACGCTCCTGGAGGGCCAGGACGAACTCGTGCACCGCTATCGCAGGCAGATGATGGCGCTGCTGCACTGAAGGTGAGCTGTGAGTGGTGAGCAGTGAGTCGTAAGAACCCGGTGCCAACCCCCTTACGACTCACGACTCACCACTCACGACTCACGACTCACACTCACGACTCACGACTCACTCTGGCCATCCGCTATCCGCTATCCGCTATCCGCTTTCCATCACGCCGCCGCTTCCGCCTTCAGGCGGTCGGCCTCCACCGGACCGAGGTAGCGCTCGATCACACGCCGGCCCAGGTAGATGAGCGGTATCAGCAACACGGCCATCAGCAGCTTGTAGAAATAGTTGACCGTGCCCACGGCGAGGAAAAGGTCGATGGGCCACTGCTGCGGGCCGAGCACGAAGGCGATGTAGAGCACCACGAAGCTGTCGACCAGCTGTGACACAGCCGTCGACGCGGTCGCGCGCAGCCAGATCCAGCGCTCACCGGTCAAGGCGCGTATGCGGTGAAAGATCGCCACGTCGATAAGCTGACCGGTCAGGAACGCGGTCACCGAGCCGCCAATGGTCCAGAGGCCCTGGCCGAAGGTCGCCGCGAAGGCAGCCTGCATGTCCGGCACGCCACGCCCCGCCGCGACGCCAACCCACCATGAAGCAGGCGCCAGTTCGATCGCGAGGTAGGCGAACAGGAACGCATAGGTGATGCAGCCCACCGCCAGCCACGAGATGAAGCGCACGCCACGCACGCCAAAATACTCGTTGATGATGTCGGTCATGATGAACACGACCGGCCAGAGCATCACGCCGGCGGTGAACGAAAGCGACCCGGACTGCCCGAACAGGCGCCAGTCGAGCGGCGGCAACCCCAGCGTGTCCTCGAGGGCGAAGATCTTGACGCCGACGAACTCGGCCATCAGCGCATTGGTGATGAACAGCCCCGAGAGGACGATGAACAGCCGCGTCGGCCGCAGGGAAATGGACGACACGGAATCAGCTACTCGTCGCGATGAACGGTATCGGGCGAGAAGGCCGGCAGGCAGATCGCCACGTAGGTGGCCCCTTCCGGCGTCGAGTAGCGCACCCACTCGCCGGCTGTGACATGCACCGCCTGGCCGGCCCGGACGTCGAAGGATCCGCCTTCACCCTCGACCCTCAGGCGGCCCTCGAGGACCAGGGTGTACTCGTCGAATTCAGGCCTCTGTCCGGGCTCGACCCAGCCTGGGGGACCGACCATTCGCGCGACGCTGACAAAGGCGGTGGCCGTATTGACGCGGCCTACGAATTCCTCGATGCGCTTCGGGCGTGTTCCGGCTGCGGGAATGACGGTCGGGGCTGGGATGAGTCTTGGCACTGGGCTGCGTCCGGCGGAAACCGGCAGGCAGTATGCCCTGCGCCAGTGCCGCGGCTCAAACCTGGTCGCGGTCGAAGTAGTCCTCGAGGCGCGTGACGGTATCCGTATCCCAGCCGGCCTGGGCGCCCCCGGGACCGCTCAGCTGGCGAGCGTGCGACCGGACACCGGAGAGGGCGCGTGCCTCCCAGCCCATGGCCGTGGTGCCCGGTGACTGTTCCCCGGCAGGTGAACCGGCGCTGCCTCGCAGGCGCCGCTCAGGTTCCTTCGTCTTGCTCATGTGCCGCACCCCGGATTGGCTGTCGACCCCAAGGTACGGCACGCCGGTGCGCGCAAATGTGGCGCGGCTCACGTTCCGGGGCTGCGCTGGCGTTAAGTCAACCTTCCTGCTGCTTGCGCTGGAAGCGGAGCAATTCGCGGCGGGTGCGCTTGTCCGGCCGCCCATCGGTCTGCGGCGCCGCCATGGATGCGAGCCGACGCTGCTCGCGGACGCGCTCACGCCTCGCGACGCTCGCGGCCGTTTCCGCATAGCACTGGCGGGCCTCCGGCGCGGGACCCCGGCGCGCGGGAATCGAGAGGACTTCCACCGCGATGATGTCGAAGCCGACGGTGATCTCCAGCAAGTCGCCCGGCCGGACGGCTCGGGCGGGCTTCACCCGCTCGCGATTGACGTGGACCTTGCCGCCGCTGACGGCCTCGGCAGCCAGCGAGCGCGTCTTGAAAAAGCGCGCGCACCACAGCCACTTGTCCACTCGCAGCGGCACTGCCGGGGCCGCTTGTGCATCCATTCCGCCCATTGCCCTCGCCTCGTCCCGCTTGCCCTGCCCTATAATAGGCGCTCGCAAGGAAACACCTGAACGTGGACAAATCATTTCTCGACCGGCTCGCCGCGCAGGGCGCGGAGCTCGACGCCCAGGGATTGTACAAGCGAGAGCGTGTCATCGCCTCGGGCCAGCAAGCCGTCGTGCGTCTCGCCGACGACAGCGAGGTGATCAACCTCTGCGCCAACAACTACCTCGGCCTGGCCAACCACCCGTTGCTGCGGGAGGCGGCCCACCGCGCCATCGACCGCTACGGCTACGGCATGGCTTCCGTACGCTTCATCTGTGGCACGCAGACCGTGCACCGGGAGCTGGAACAGCAGCTGTCACGGTTCCTCGGAACGGACGACACCATCCTGTATTCGTCCTGCTTCGATGCCAACGGCGGCCTGTTCGAGACCCTGACGGACGAGCGCGACGCGATCATCTCCGACGCGCTCAACCACGCCAGCATCATCGACGGCATCCGCCTGTCGAAGGCGCGAAGGCTGCGCTACGACAACCGCGACCTGGGAAAGCTGGAGGACTGCCTGAAGCAGTCCCTCGACGCCCGAACGCGGCTGGTCGTCACCGATGGCGTGTTCTCCATGGACGGCACGATCGCGCCTTTGCGCGGGATCTGCGACCTGGCGGAACGCTACTCGGCGGTCGTCGTCGTGGACGATTCCCACGCCACGGGCTTCATGGGCGACCACGGCCGCGGGACCCACGAGCATTGCGAGGTCCTGCAGCGCGTGGACATCCTCACTGGCACGCTTGGCAAGGCCCTGGGCGGGGCCAGCGGGGGTTACACCTCCGGTCGCCGCGAAGTGGTCGAGTGGCTGCGGCAGCGCTCGCGCCCCTACCTGTTCTCCAATTCGATCCCGCCGATGGTCGCCGCCACGAGCATCCGGGTCATCGAGCTTCTGGATTCGATGCCCGAGCTGCGATCCCGCCTGTGGGAGAACACCCGCCATTTCCGCAAGCGCATGCAGGCGCTGGGCTTCGACCTGGTGCCGGGCGAGCACCCGATCATCCCGATCATGCTGGGTGACGCCCCGCTTGCCGTACGCATGGCCCAGCGGCTCCTGGAACTGGGCGTGTACGTGGTCGGCTTCTCCTATCCGGTGGTGCCGCTGGGCAAGGCGAGGATCCGCACGCAGATGAGCGCAGGGCATACGCTCGAGCAGCTCGATCGCGCCATCGAAGCATTTGCAACCGCCGGGCGCGAGCTCGGCATCATCCGCTGAGGTCGCCATGAAGGCACTGGTCAAGGCAGAAGCCACGCCCGGCATCTGGATGCGGGACATCGAAGCGCCGCGGGTCGGGCACAACGACGTGCTGATCCGGATGAAGAAGACCGCCATCTGCGGCACGGACATCCACATCTACAACTGGGATGCCTGGGCGCAGAAAACCATTCCTGTGCCGATGCAGGTGGGCCATGAGTACTGCGGGGAAATCGTCGAGGTCGGAGGCGAGGTGGTCGGCTTCGCCGCCGGGGACCGCGTTTCCGGCGAGGGGCACATCACCTGCGGTCACTGCCGCAACTGCCGCGCCGGCCGCCGTCACCTGTGCCGGAACACCGTCGGGGTGGGCGTGAACCGTCCGGGCTGCTTCGCGGAATACATGGTCCTGCCCGCCACGAACGTCTTCAAGCTACCAGACGAGATCAGCGACGAGATCGCCTCGGTGCTCGACCCGCTGGGCAACGCGACTCACGCTGCGCTGTCGTTCGACCTGGTCGGCGAGGACGTGCTGATCACGGGCGCCGGGCCGATCGGCATCATGGCGGTCGCCATCGCGCGCCACGTCGGCGCGCGCCACATTGTCATTACCGACGTCAACGACTATCGCCTGGAACTTGCCCAGAGGATGGGCGCCTCGCGCACATTGAACGTCGCCCGCGAATCCATCGCCGGTGCGATGCAGGACCTCGGCATGCAGGAAGGCTTTGACGTCGGCCTGGAGATGTCCGGAAATCCAACAGCCTTCCGCGACCTGCTGAAGGCCATGCACCATGGCGGCCGGGTCGCCCTGCTGGGCATCCCGCCCAGCGATGTCGCCATCGACTGGAACGAGGTGATCTTCAAGGGCCTCGTCATCAAGGGTATTTACGGCCGTGAGATGTTCGAGACCTGGTACAAGATGGCCAGCATGCTGCAGAGCGGGCTGGACATCAGCCCGATCATCACGCACCGCTTCGCCATCGACGATTACCAGCGAGCCTTCGAGACCATGAACAGCGGCCGCTCCGGCAAGGTCATCCTCGACTGGGCGGCCTGAGGGCTCAGTCGACGCGGCAGGCGCACCAGTAGACCGGGCGCCCGTCCCTGCCGAGTTCGATCAGGCGCTGGACCTCGACGGTCACCGAATCCGGCAGCGGCAGCCGGGGTATCCCCAGATCCAAGCCTGTCCACTTCAGGCTGGCGGCGGCCGCCGTGCGCAGCCTCAGCGCCAGTGCCTGCCGCCAGGTGAGGGACGGCTCGAGCCACTTCACGCCATAGGGATCCGAGAGCTGGCCGAGCTTCGCCGCCGCCTCGATCGCGTCGTGAAGGTTGCCGAACTCGTCCACCAGGCCCGCGGCCTTCGCGTCGACGCCCGACCACACCCTGCCCTGCGCGATGCTGTCGACTTCCTCGAAGGGACGCTCCCGTTTCGAGGCGACCATCGACACGAACTGGCGGTACGCGAACTCCACCGTGGACTGCAGGATCTCGCCCAGCTGCGGATTGAGGTTCCGGTCGATCCTGCCGGCACCGGCCAGTTCGGTGGTGCCCAGGCCGTCACTGGTGATACCGACCTTGCCGAGCGTCCTTTCCAGAGTCGGGAACATCGCATATACGCCGATCGACCCGGTAATGGTCGTCGGTGCCGCGAAGATCCGGGTCGCCGGCGCCGCGATGTAGTACCCGCCGGACGCCGCCACCGAGGACATCGAAGCCACCACCGGCTTGCCGGCCTCCTGCAGTGCCTCGATCTCACGGCGAATCATCTCCGAGGCAAACATGCTGCCGCCTGGACTGTCGATACGCAGCACGACGGCGTCGATGGAATCGTCGTAGCGAATGTCCCGCAACAGGTCCGAGAGCGTCTTGCCGCCCACCGTGCCCGGCGGCTGCTCGCCGTCGAGGATCTCTCCGGAGGCCACCACCACGCCGACGTTGTGGTCTTTGTTCTTGTGCAGCGCACGCTCGGACCGCATCACGGCGAGGTAGGAACGCCAGTCCACCGATGGGAAGCTGTGCTCGGACTCGTCGACGCCCGATTCCTCGCTGACGATCTCCTCGAACTGCTCATGCGACTTCAGCCCGTCTACCAGTCCGCTGGAGAGAGCGTACTGGGCCAGGTCACCGTCCACCGCGCGCACGCCGGCGCCGGCCTTGTCGGCGTAATCCTGCAGCGCCTGGGGCTCGAGGCCGCGCGCCGTGGCCACGTCCGATTTCCACGCTCCCCACAGGGACGTCAGCCAGACCTTGGCTTCCTCGCGGTCCTCCGGCGACATGTCGCTGCGGGTGAAGGTCTCCGGGTAGGACTTGTGAGTCCCGACCTTGAAGACGTGGACGTCCACCCCGAGCTTGTCGGCAGTCCCCTTCAGGTACTGGCGGAAGTAGCCATAGCCCTCCACGATGACGGCGCCGTAGGGATCCAGGTACACCTCGTCCGCGTGCGCAGCCAGCAGGTACTGCCGCTGATCGAAATAACCGCCCCACGCGAACACCTTCTTGCCGGAAGCGCGGAATGCATCCACCGCCTTGCCGAGGTCCTGCAACGCCGGCAGTCCGGCACGCTGCAGCGAACCGAGATCGAGCACCATGGCGCTGATCCGGTCGTCGTCGGTCGCCGCCTCGATCACGTCGAGCAGGTCATGCAGACGGGTCTCCGGCGGCCCCTCACCCGTGGCGTCGCGAAACGCCCGGTCCAGCGGATCGCCCGAAAGCTGCTCGACGATCCGGCCCTCGGGAGCCAGCACAAGCGCCGCGTCGCCGGGCACGAACGGCAGCGACGAGCGGGTCGCCGCGAACAGGATGCCGAATATGACCAGCAACAGGATCAGGTGCAGGACCTTCCTGAAGCCGTCGATCGCGTGCCAGATGCCCTTGAAGAAAGAGCCGATTGCACTGAAGAGCGTCATGTTGAGCCGTCCTTGAAGCCATCGCGGCCGTGGCAGGACGACAGTCTACTTGGCCGGGAGCCCCTGCGCAGGACGGCGGCCCAAATGAAAAACGACCGGGGCCCTGGGGACCCCGATCGTCGATGCGGACCTTCGAACAGCCGTGCGTCAGCCGATCTTTTCCTCGATGCGGGCCGACCTGCCCGAACGATCGCGGAGATAGTAAAGCTTGGCGCGACGCACGTGACCGCGACGCTTCACCTTGACGTCGGCAATGGACGGGCTGTGGCTCTGGAACACGCGCTCAACGCCCTCGCCGTGCGAAATCTTGCGCACGGTGAACGAGCTGTTGAGCCCGCGGTTCTTGCGGGCGATGACCACGCCTTCATAGGCCTGGACGCGCTCGCGATCACCTTCCTTGACCTTCACCTGAACGATGACGGTATCGCCGGGCCCGAAATCCGGCAGTTCACGGGTCGCCGCCCGCGCTTCGATGTCCTGAACGATCTTGCTCATGGGTTTGTCCCCGATGTCGAATCAATCCGAGCGACCAGGCGGTTCGACTCCCGCCTCGGCGCAGTATTCCTCGAGGAGCTCACGCTCCTCGTCACTCAATCGGCGCTGCCTCAGCAGCGCGGGCCGCCCCTGCCAGGTCCGCCCAAGCGCCTGCTTCAGGCGCCAGCGGCGGATTTCCTCGTGGTGCCCGCCCAGCAGCACCTCGGGAACCTGCAGGCCGTCCCACTCTTCCGGCCGCGTGTAGTGCGGCCAGTCCAGCAACCCGTCCGAGAACGAGTCCTGCTCCGCCGAGTCCGCGTCGCCCAGCACACCGGGCAGCAGCCTCGCTACCGCATCGATCACGACCAGCGCGGGCAGCTCGCCGCCCGACAGCACGTAGTCTCCGACCGACAGCTCCTCGTCCACCAGCGCGTCCAGCACGCGCTGGTCCACGCCCTCATAACGTCCCGCCACCAGCAGCAATCCGGGCAGGCCCGAAAAATCCCTGGCCGTCCGCTGGTCGAAAGGCCTTCCCTGCGCGCTCAATGCCACCACAGGACTTCCCGGCGGCAACCTCGCGGCGGCAGCGCCGATCGCGGCCGCCAGCGGCTCGGGCTTCATCACCATACCCGGCCCGCCCCCGTACGGGCGGTCATCCACGGTGCGGTGCACGTCAATCGCGTGTGACCGCGGGTCCTCCGTGCCTACCCGCAGCAGGCCCCGGGCAGCCGCACGTCCCACGACCCCCACTTCAAGGTAGGCCCGGATGAATCCGGGAAACAGCGTCACGACTTCGAAGCGCAACGCCATCAACCTAGAAGTCCGGGTCCCAGTCGACCACGATGCGCCCGGCAGCGAGGTCGACTTCCTTCAGGAAGCGCGGCACCAGCGGCAGCCAGCGTTCGCGCTCACCCAACACCACCATCACCGGGTTGGCTCCGGTCTCGACGAAATGGTCGAGCCGCCCGAGCACATACCCGTCAGTCGTCACGACTTCCAGCCCCTCGAGGTCCGCCAGGTAGTACTGGCGCTCACCCGTCGGTGGCAACTCGCCGCGTGGCACGCTGATCTCGCAATGAACCAGCTCCGCTGCAGCATCCCGGTCATCGACCCCCTCGAGCCGCGCCACGACCAGGCTGCCGTGGCGTCGTCCCTCGACGGGCCTGAGCTTCCTCGGCCCCGCGCCCGGCACGTCAACGTGCCAATCCCGGTAGCTGAGGATGCCCTCCGTGGGCTCGGTGTAGGACTTCACCTTCACCCAACCCTTGACTCCGAATGGTCCGGCCACCCGGCCGAGCACAATGCCCGGCCCGACCGGCCCGGCCGGTCCCGACGGATCACCCGTCATGGCCCGGCTGATCATCGCGAATTCAGGCGTTGACCGCCTGCTTGCGGTACGCGGTCACCAGGGCACGCACGCGATCCGACATTTGCGCACCGGTGCCGACCCAGTGATCGATCCGAGCGACGTCGAGCTCGATCTTCTTGTCCTGCTTGCGCGCTACCGGGTTGAAAAAGCCGACCTGCTCGAGTACCGGGCCGCCCTGCCGCTTGCGGCTGTCCGCGACGACGACGTGATAAAACGGCGAATTCCGGGCACCACGACGCGTCAATCGAATCGTCACCATCGAATCTGTCCTCGGGATCAAAAGCTACGCGCACCCCCCGGGTGCGCACGACTGGCTGGCCGGAATCATCCGCCCGCCAAAGAGCCGCGTATATTACCTAGAAATGGCCAAGAGTTAAATAGTTACAGACAACGGCCATCCCGGGTCAGCGGGGTCGCGGAAAGCCCCCGGGTAAGCCCCCGGGCAGCCGCCCGCCCAGTCCGCGCATCAGCTTGCGCAGGCCGCCGCCCTTGAGCCGCTTCATCATTCTTTCCATCTCGGTGAACTGCTTGAGCAGGCGGTTCACGTCCTGGACCTGGACGCCGGACCCGGCCGCGATACGCCGCTTCCGGGATCCGTCGAGGATTCCTGGCCGACGCCGCTCGCCGGGCGTCATGGAGTCGATGATCGCTATCTGCCGCCGGATCTGCCGTTCATCGACCTGCCCGACCCCTCCGGGAGGCATCATTCCGGCCGGCAGCTTGTCCATGATCGAGGCCAGCCCACCCATGTTCTGGAACTGCCCAAGCTGCTCGCGCAGGTCCGTGAGGTCGAAACCCCGCCCCTTGGTCAGCTTGTCGGCCAGCTTCCTGGCCTGGTCCTGGTCGACCTGGGACTGGACCTGCTCGACCAGCGAGACGACATCGCCCATGCCGAGAATGCGTGACGCGACGCGTTCCGGGTGGAAGGCCTCCAGGGCCTCGGTCTTCTCGCCGACGCCCAGGAACAGGATGGGCTTGCCGGTGACGTGCCGGACCGACAGGGCCGCACCGCCGCGTGCGTCGCCATCCGCCTTGGTCAGGATCACGCCGGTCAGCGCCAGGGCCTCGTTGAAGGCGCGCGCCGCGTTCACGGCGTCCTGGCCCGCCATGCTGTCCATCACGAAGATCCGCTCCAGCGGCTCGATCGCTGCGTCGACCGCCCGGACCTCGTCCATCATCGCGGCATCGACGTGCAACCGGCCCGCGGTATCGACAACGACGACGTCATGGCCGTGGCGGCGCGCGTACTGGACGGCCGCCCCTGCGATCTCGACCGGGGTAGCCGCGGCGTCCGCGGTGAAATAATCGGCGCCGACCTGGCCGGCGAGTCGCTCGAGCTGGGTCATGGCGGCCGGCCGATAGACGTCGGTGCTTGCCAGCAGGACCTTTTTCTTCTTCGCCTCGATCAGGTGCCTGGCGAGCTTGGCGGCCGTGGTCGTCTTGCCCGCGCCCTGCAGTCCCGCCAGCAGCACGATGACGGGCGGCTGGGCGCGGAGATTGAGGCCCTGGGCGGGCTCGCCCATGACCCGGACCAGCTCGTCGTGGATGATCTTGACGAAGGCCTGACCCGGAGTGAGGCTCCGGGACACTTCCGCCCCGACCGCGCGCGCCTTGACCGCGTCCGTGAAAGACTTGACCACGGGCACCGCCACGTCGGCCTCCAGCAGGGCCAGGCGCACCTGCCGCAGCGTGTCGGCTATGTTTTCGTCGGTCAGGCGCCCCCGGCCCCGCATGGCGTCGACGGCGCGGGACAGGCGATCGGTCAGGGTCTCGAACATGTTTGCAGCGGCCTCGCTTGGAAATTCAGCCTGCCCCGCCCCGGGGGCCGGCCTGCAGGGTCCGGGATTATAGGCCCTGCGTGCGGGGCCGGCGTTGCCGTACAATCACACTCATCACACAGGCGGATCCAACGTGTACGGAATAGTCGTCATAGGCCTTTACGTGGTGGCCGCCAGCTTCGCGGCATGGACCGCATGGCGCGGGACTGACCGTGTCGCCGGAGCCGGGGCCTACCTCGCCACGCTGGCGGTGCTCGCGCACCTGGGCTGGCTTTCGACGACCATTCGCGCCGAGGCGGGCTACGCGCTGGACATCGCGGACAGCCTGTCGATGTTCGGCCTGGTCGTCGGCGCGATCGGCGCGCTGCTCGCCTTCAGGCTGCATTTCCGGGCCCCGGCGGCGATCCTGCTGGCCACGGCGGCCGCGCTGGCGCTCGGCACTGGCAGCCTTTCAACGATCCGCGAGGCGACGGACCCGGGCTGGCCGCTTGCGGCACACATCACGCTGTCTGCGCTCGCTTTCGGCCTGCTGGCCACAGCCGCCCTGCTCGCCCTGGTGCTGGCGGCCCAGGAAGCCGCCCTGCGCAGCCGCCGGCCCGCGAAATGGCTCGCCGCGCTCCCGCCGATGGAGAGCATGGAACACGCGGTCTTCACGCTGCTGACCCTGGGTTTCATTTCCCTGTCCGCCACGCTGCTCATCGGCGCCTTGTTCGTCACCGACCTGTTCGGCCAGCGTCTGGTCCACAAGGTCGTCCTGGCGCTCGTGGCGTGGGCGATATTCGGGGTGCTCCTGCTGGGCCGGTATCGCTTCGGCTGGCGCGGTCGCAAGGCGCGGCGGCTGGTCCTGTCGGGCTTCGTGGTTCTGGTGATGTCCTATTTCGTTACTAAGTTCGTTCTCGAGGTCCTGCTCGATCGCCACTGGGGCTGAGGCAATGGGCGCCTTGACTAGGGTGGGCAGCGCTTGCTGCAATGGCCGGGACGTGGCCACCCGATCCCCCCTGTCTTGAGTAGCCTGCCCCTCAGTCCCGCCACCGCGGCATTGCTGGTCGCAGGGCTGTCCGTGCTGCTGGCGCTGCTCGAGGCGGCGCTGACCGGGCTTTCCCGCAGGATCGGGGCCGCGCCAGCGCCGCATTGGACTGCCCACCTCCGCAGCGCCGGCGATCCGGTGCGCATGCGCCGGGCCGGCGCCGTCCTCCGGGTCTTCCTGCTCGCGGCGATCGTGCTGGTGGCGGTGACCTTCGGTGCGGCGGGCTCCGCCCTGCCGGGCATTGTGGCCGTCGTCTCCCTGTCGTTCCTGCATCTCGTGGAACAGCAGGGCCGGCTACGCCTGTTCGGTGCCCGCGCGCCCTGGCTCGCCGCCGCGTCGGCGGTCTTGTTGAAACCCCTGGCCAGACTGATGCCGACCGCCCGTGACGAGGACGAGACAAACAACGGGACGATAGCCGGGGCGCTCGAGGACATGGCAGACCTGCTCGCGACCGCTCCCGAGGACCGCCGGCAGATGGTCCAGGCCTTGCTGAGCCTCGAGCAGTCGACCGTCGAGGACATCATGGTGCCGCGCAGCGACGTCATCGGCGTCGACCTCCGGTCGGACTGGGATGAGATCGTCGACCTGCTGGCGCGCACCCCGCATACCCGCTTGCCGCTGTACGACGGCGACCTGGAGCGCGTCATTGGCGTCGTTCACATGAAGCGCATCGCCAACGAACTGGCCGCGGGCCGCCTCAACCGGCAGCGGCTGCGGGAGGTTGCGACGCAGCGGGACGCGCTGTTCGTCCCGGAAGGAACCACGTTGCAGGCCCAGCTGATTGCCTTCCGCAAGCTCAAGCGGCGCATCGCATTCGTGGTCGACGAGTACGGGGACGTGCTCGGACTGGTGACGCTCGAGGACATCCTCGAGGAAGTCATCGGCGAATTCACGACCCAGCCGGGCTCCTTGAGCCGGGACGTGCTGCCGCATGAGGACGGCAGCTACGTGGTGACCGGCAGCGCCGCCGTGCGCGCGGTGAACCGCACGCTCGGGTGGGACCTGCCGACTGACGGGCCACGCACGATCTCGGGGCTGATCATCGAGCACCTGGAAACGATCCCCGAGGCCGGGACCAGCCTCAAGCTTGGCGAGCATCCGGTCGAGGTGCTGCAGGTCGCGGACAACACCGTGCGCACGGCGCGATTCTGGCCGGTTTCCCAGCCGTAATACCGGCGGCAAGAACGCCGCCTACCTCAGGGCCTTGACCGCCTCGATGAGCCGGCCGACACCGATCACATCCATGCCCTCGATGCCCTTCCGGGGAACGTTCGCCCGGGGCACGACGGCCCTTCGAAAGCCGTGCTTGGCCGCTTCGCGCAGTCGCTCCTCACCGAAGGGTATCGGCCGGATTTCCCCGGCGAGGCCGATCTCGCCGAAGCAGATGAGATCCTGGGGCATGGCCGTGCCCTCGAGACTGGACAACACCGCCGCCAGCACCGGCAGGTCGGCCGCTGTTTCGCCGAGCCGCACGCCGCCGACAACATTGACGAAGACGTCGTGACCGTGCAGCGCGACGCCCGCATGCCGGTGCAACACCGCAAGGAGCATCGCGACGCGGTTGCCGTCGAGCCCCACTGCGACGCGTCGAGGATTGGTTGCATGGCTCGGATCCACCAGGGCCTGCACCTCTATCAGCATCTGGCGGGTGCCTTCGCGCGCGACGGTCACGATCGACCCGGCGACCGGCTCCTCGTGGCGCGACAGGAAGATCGCGGACGGGTTGCGGACCTCCTTGAGCCCCGCCTCGCCCATGGCGAACACGCCGATTTCGTTGGCGGCGCCGAAGCGGTTCTTGACCGCGCGGATGACCCGGTAGCGGCTGCCCGAATCACTCTCGAAGTAGAGTACCGAATCGACCATGTGCTCGAGCACACGCGGACCGGCAATGACGCCCTCCTTGGTCACGTGGCCGATCAGCAGCACCGCCGTGCCGCTGCGCTTGGCGTAGCCGACCAGCCGGGCGGCGCATTCACGCAATTGCGAGACCGAGCCGGCGGCCGACTCCAGCGACTCCGCGGTCATCGTCTGGATCGAGTCAATCACCAGCACCCGCGCCTTTGCGGCCTCGGCCTGCGCCAGCACCTGCTCCACCGAGGTCTCAGCCAGCAGCTGCAGTGGCGCGCCCGCCACCCCCAGGCGCTGGGCCCGCAACCCGACCTGGCGCACGGACTCTTCCCCGGTGGCGTACAGCACCGGCGCGGCAGCCGCGAGCGCGGCGCCGGCCTGCAGCAGCAGCGTCGACTTCCCGATCCCAGGGTCGCCACCGATCAGCGTGACCGAACCGGTCACCAGTCCGCCACCCAGGACGCGGTCGAACTCGCTGAGCCCGGTCAGCAGCCTCGGTGCGTCCTCCAGGACGACGTCGGACAGTCCTCGTGGTGCGCTGCCTTCAGCGGCGGCGGCACGCGAACCGCCGGCCCGCCGCGTCGCCGGAGGCGCGTGATAGGCGCTCAGGGTGTTCCATTCGCCGCAGGAAGGGCATTGGCCCTGCCAGCGCGGCGAGTCGTTGCCACAACTGGAGCAGACAAAAACGTTGCGCGACTTGGCCATCTGGGGTCAGCTTCCGGAGTCGCCGGATGCTAGCACGCGGCTCCCGCGGACTGAGGAGTGGTTCAAGAAATGGCACCCAAGACGTTGAAACATGTGCCAAATAGGTTCCGGCTGGATCGCCAGCCGTTTATGATCCCGAAATGACGCAGCTGTTCATCTGGTCCCTGGCATGACGGGGGAGTCGCATCTCGGCCGCTGGCTGCGCGGCGGGCCCGAAAGCGGCACGACGCCCGAGGCGGACGTCTTCGGCGGCTTGATGCCCGCGCTTCGCCAGCCGCTGGAAGTGGCGCTGGCCACGCCCGGGACGGGAACCCGGTCCCGCGTCGCCCTCAAACCCGGCCAGGCTTTCGCCCATTATCGGATCGAACGGGAACTCGGGCGCGGCGCCATGGCGGCCGTCTATCGAGCCAGCGACGACCGCGATGCCAAGATCGTGGCCCTGAAGATCCTGTCGCTCGGCGAGGACTGGCCGGAAGACCAGCTCGAAGAGGCCAAGTTGCGGCTGCTGCGCGAGGCGGACGCCACCTCCAGGCTGCAGCACCCGGACATCGTCAGCACCTACGAAGCGGGTGAATTCGCCGGCAAGGTCTACCTGGCGATGGAACTGGTCGAAGGCGTGAGTCTCTCGACGCACACCTACGAAGGCAGGCTGCTGCCACCGCGCATGGCGACCGAGATGTGCGCCAGGGTGGCCGATGCCCTGCACTTCGCGCATCAGCGCGGAATAGTGCATCGAGACATCAAGCCTGCCAATATCGTGTTTGATCAGGAAAGTCGCCGGATACGCATCATGGATTTTGGAGTGGCACGCTTCGCCGACAGCCATGCGACCCGAACGGGCATCGTTCTCGGCTCCCCTTCCTTCATGGCGCCTGAGCAGCTGGACGGCCGTCCCGTGACCGGCAGCTCGGACCAGTTCTCGCTCGGCGTATCACTTTTCCAGCTGCTGACCGGCATGCTGCCGTTCCGGTCCGACTCGATGCCCGGCCTGATGAAGGCCATCGCAGCCCAGCCCCATCCCCCCTTGCAGACGATCCGGCCCGACCTCCCCCGGTCATCGGCCGAAACCCTGGACCGCGCGCTGCAAAAGGACCCGGATGCACGGTACGCTTCGGCGGCCGAGCTGGCCCAGGCCCTCCACGATTGCGGTCGCAGCATCGACCCGGCGCTTCGCTGACATGAGCGGCCACATCTCCCTGAAGGGCAAGCTGCGCACGGTCGGTGTCACCGACACCGGCAGGGTGCGCGAGCACAACGAGGATGCGATCGTCTCGGACGCCGAGATCGGCCTGTTCGTGCTGGCGGACGGAATGGGCGGCTATAACGCCGGCGAAGTCGCCAGCGGCATCGCGGCCAAGACGATCATGAACCTGGTGCGCGAGGCCTACGAGACGCAGGACCTGTCCGGCACGGACAAGATATCGGGCCTGAGCCGCCCGGCGGTGATACTCCGCGACGCGATCGCGCGGGCCAACAAGATCATTCACCAGACGTCGAAGACCCAGGAGCAATGCGAGGGCATGGGCACCACGGTCGTCGCCGGGCTGCTCCACGACAACCGGGTGATCATCGCCCACGTTGGCGACTCCCGCATGTACCGGCTGAGGGGGGAGCGTTTCGAGCAGGTAACGATGGACCATTCCCTGCTGCAGGAGCTTGTCGATCGCGGTTTCTACACCCCCGAAGAAGCCCAGCGGGTGACCAACAAGAACTATGTGACGCGTGCCCTCGGCGTCGAGCCTACGGTCGATGTAGAAATAAACGAGCAGCCCGTGCAGAAGGGAGATTATTTCGTATTGTGCTCCGACGGCCTCACCGATATGGTTGAGGACGAGGATATTCACTTAACAATCAGTACCTTCGGCGTTAATCTTAATACTGTTGCGAAGCAGCTGGTTCAGCTGGCCAACGACAGCGGGGGGCGGGACAACATATCAGTCATGCTGATCCAGGTGACTGAGCCGTTTCCCGCCAAAAAAGGCATACTTGACAGAATATTGGGCTGGTTCGGTTAACCGGCGACGAGGTCAACGATGGCGCGCCTGATTCTGAGTCTCGACGGTTCGGTCCTTGCTGAATACAACATGAGCAAGGAGCGGTACACGCTCGGTCGCCTGCCCGACAACGATGTCCGCGTCGATAACGCGGCGGTCAGCGGGCACCACGCGCTGATCATCAACATCCTGAACGACTCCTTCCTGGAGGACCTGAACAGCACCAATGGCACCTATGTCAACGGCAAGCTGATCAAGAAACACGCCCTGCAACATGGTGACGTGATCACCATCGGCCACCATCACCTGCGCTTCGTCGACAGCCAGGTCGAGGGGGACGAGCAGGACGAATTCGAGCGCACGATGGTCATCGGCCCCGGACAGGTGAACGAACAGCGGCTGCGCGCTGCGGCAGCGGCCGCGCCCGCGCCGGCTCCCGCAGCCGCGGCGGCGCACAAGCCCATTCCCACGGCCAAGCTGCAGGTCCTGTCAGGCCAGTTCGCGGGGCGAGAGCTCGAGCTGACCAAGGCCCTGACGACGCTGGGAAGGCCAGGCATCCAGGTGGCGGCGATCGCGCGACGGGTCGACGGCTACTCCCTGGTGCATGTGGAAAGTTCAAAGCCCGGCGAATTCCCCGCTGGTCAACGGCGAACCCACCGGACCCCAGGCGAAACGTCTGTCGGATAACGACGTCATCACGCTGGCGGGCGTGAAAATGGGATTCTTCGAGGGCTGAGCGCCCGGCAATACTCGTCATGAAGGCCCGGCCGACAAGCCGGGCCTTTTTCATTCCCGGTCGGCGCCGGCGCGAAAGGAATTCGCCATCAGGACGCCTGCAGCGACTCCGCCACCCTCGACAGGCGTGCCCGCGCCTCGGCGCCAACCTCCTGCAGGGCCGGGTCAGACCCGAGTTCGCCCACGGTCATCATCATCGCCGGATCCGCTATGCGCACGAGGCTGGACTTTTCGCCGGCTGACTCGACCGTCACGTTGCACGGCAGCATCAAGCCGACCTCGCCACGAGCGGACAGCGCCTTGTGGGCGAGTTGGGGGTTGCAGGCGCCGAGGATCGCGTAGGGGCGGAAGTCCACGCCGACTTTCTGCTTAAGGGTTGAGTGCACGTCGATGCGGGTCAGCACGCCGAACCCTTCCTGCTTCAGCGCCTCGGTCACCCGCTCGACCGCCGCGTCGAAGGGTAGCGGGAGGGTCATCTCGAACCCCAGACTCGTTGCCATGTCCGTGCTCCTGTACTGCCCTGCCCTAGTTACTCACAACCACGCCGCGCGTTCCATGCGAACAATCCGACCGGGCGGCGGCCCCGTGACGCCGGTTCGTCCTGCCGCCGGTCAGCGAACGTCGAGGTGCACCCGCTGGCTGACGCCGCAGACGAGCTCGTAGGGTATCGTTCCCGCCGCGCGGGCCACGTCCTCCACCGGGACGCCGGGACCCCACAAGGCGACCGGATCGCCCACCGCGACGGGAGGCAGGCCGGTGACGTCGACCGCGATCATGTCCATCGAGACGCGGCCCACCAGCTCGGCACGTCGGCCACCCACCATCACGGCTGTGCCCGAGGCTGTGTTCCTGGGATAGCCGTCGCCGTAGCCCGCGGCGACGATGGCCAGGCGTGTCGGGCGCGACGCGGACCAACTTCCCCCGTAACCCACACGCTCGCCGGCACCGACGTCCTTGACGGCGATGACCTGGCTCGTCAGCGTCATCGCCGGCCGCAGCCCGAGGGACTCGGCGCTTTGCTGCGGGAGTGGTGACACCCCGTAGAGCATGAGCCCCGGCCTCACCCAGTCCGCGCGCGCCTCCGGACAGCCGATCAGCCCGGCCGAGTTGGCGATGCTGCGCTCGCCGGGTGTACCGGCGACCAGGTTGCCGAATAGGGCCAGCTGCTCGCGCGTGCGGGCGCCGTCGGATTCATCCGCGCAGGCGAGGTGGGTGACCAGAGTCAGCGGCTTGGCCACCGCGTCGCAGGCAGCCAGGCGAGACAGGGCCGCCTGGACCTGCCCCGGCTTGAAGCCGAGGCGGTTCATGCCGGTATCGATCTTCAGCCAGGCGCGAAACGGCCGGTCGGCTCGATGCGCCTCGAGCAGGGCAAGCTGCTCGGGATCGTGAACCATGATCTCGAAGTCGTAGTCGGCCGCCTGCCGCAGCTGCTCCGACCCGAAGACGCCCTCCAGCAGCAGCACGCGATGCCGCAGGCCCGCGGCGCGCAGGGCGATGCCCTCCTCGATGCGCGCCACCGCGAAACCGTCGGCGCCAGCCAGCGCCACCGCGGTCGGCACGATGCCGTGCCCGTAGGCATTCGCCTTGATGACAGCCAGCACCTTCGACCGCGGGGCCAGCTCGCGGACGCGCCCCAGGTTGTGGCGCAGGGCGGCGGTATCGACGATCGCGCGGATGACGCGTGGCATGCCGCGCTCAGAAGACGCCTTCGCCGTAGGACTCGGCCACGAGGTTCTCGAAGCGGGTGTATTCGCCGAGGAAGGTCAGGTGTACTTCGCCGACCGGGCCGTTGCGCTGCTTGGCGATGATGATGTCGGCGATGCCCTTGCGGGTCGTGTTCGGCTCGTACACTTCCTCGCGGTAGATCATCATGATGACGTCCGCGTCCTGCTCGATCGCGCCCGACTCCCTCAGGTCCGACATGACCGGCCTCTTTTCGGTGCGCTGCTCGACGCTGCGATTCAGCTGCGACAGCGCGATCACCGGAACCTGCAGCTCCTTGGCCGAGCGCCTTCAGGCCGCGCGAGATCTCCGAGATCTCCGTCGCCCGGTTCTCCTTGGTGCCCGACACCTGCATGAGCTGCAGATAGTCCACGACGATCAGGCCGAGTCCCTTCTCGCGCTTCAGGCGCCGGGCCCGTGCCCGGATCTCGGTAGGCGTCAGGGCCGGCGTCTCGTCGACGAACAGCGGTGCCTCCGACAACTGCGCGATCGCGCCGTTGATCCGCGACCAGTCCTCGTCCGAGCACTGGCCCGTGCGCAGGTGTCCCTGGTTGACTCGTGCCCAGGGAGGCAATCATGCGCAGGGTCAGCTGCTCGGCCGACATTTCCATGGAGAAGACGGCAGTCGGAATGCCCTTCGCCGACCGCGGCGTTCTCGGCGATGTTGACCGCCAGCGTCGTCTTGCCCATGGACGGGCGGCCGGCGATGACGACCAGGTCGCCCGGGTGCAGGCCGGTCGTCATGCGGTCGAGATCGCTGAAGCCCGTCGGACACGCCGGTCATCTGGCCGGGGTTCTGGTGCAGGGCGTCCAGCCTGTCGACCGTCGCGGGCAGGATCTCCTTGACCGACTGGAAGCCCGCGCGGGAGCGCGTGCCGCGCTCGGCGATCTCGAACACGCGACGCTCTGCCTCGTCGACCAGCTCCGTTCGCCGTGCGACCGCTGCTTTCGAGGGCCGACGAGGCGATCTCTCCGCCCGCCTCGATCAACTGCCGCAGGATCGCTCGCTCGCGGACGATCTCTGCATAGCTGCGTACGTTCGCCGCGCTCGGCGTATCGCGCGCCAGGGTACCCGAGGTAAGCCAGGCCGCCGGTCTCGTCCGACAGGCCCTTGCGCTCGAGATGCTCGGAGACCGTGACGGCGTCGCAGGGGCCGCGACGCTCGACCACCTCGGCGACGGCCTCGAAGATCAGGCGGTGGTCGCGCCGGTAGAAGTCGGCCGCCGAAACGATGTCGGCGACCGCGTCCCAGGCGTTCGCGTCCAGCATCAGGCCGCCCAGCACGGCCTGTTCCGCCTCAACCGAATGAGGCGGCGTGCGAATTGCGTCGGTACCGCCGTGGTCGACGCTCCGAGGCCGGGAAGGAACCACTGCCATGACTGAACCCGCGCGGACCGTCACTGGCCCGCCTCTGGAACGAAGTTTACTCCTCGGCGACGATCGTCACCGGCAGATCCAAGTCCACGTCGGCGTGCAGGTGCAGCGTCACAACGTGCTCACCCACCATGCGCAGCGGACCGCCCGGCAGGCGAACCTCGGAGCGCTCGATCTCGTGGCCAGCGGCCTTGCACGCATCCGCGACATCGGCCGTGCCGATCGACCCGAAGAGCTTGCCCTCGTTGCCGGCTTTGGCCGTCATCGTCAGGGCGAAGCCCTCGAGAAGTTTCGCCCGCGCCTGCGCGCCGACGAGCTCGCCAGCCGCCTTGGCCTCGAGCTCCGTACGCCGGGCCTCGAATGCCGCGATATGCTCGGGCGTCGCGACCGTCGCCTTGCCGCTTGGCAGCAGGTAATTGCGACCGAAACCCGACTTGACCTTGACCCGGTCGCCGATGTTGCCGAGGTTGGCAACCTTCTGCAGGAGGATTACTTCCATGATTGCACCGTCTCTGTCTCTATGGTGATTGCTTCAATGGGGGTCCTGCCCGGCATGCCGGGCCGACCCCCTTTCAACCTTGCGCCGGCCCGGGTCCCGCCCCGTACCGGTCTCGAAAACGGACCCAGGTGTCCGCGAAACCCAGCCCTACCATGACCATCGGCACGGTCAGGACCGCGACGTAGGCCAGTACCAGGGGCGCCGCCCCTATGGTCTGCGTCTTGCGCAGCCCGTGCACGACCGCCAGCGCCTGCAGCAGGAACGCGCATGCGAGCACGAACAGCAGGTCCTCGGCCGGCTGCCAGGCGCGCCCCGCGGCCAGCTGCGTGGCAAAGCTTACGCCAAGCGAACCCGCGGCAATCCAGGCCACCAGGTTCCCCAGCCTCAAGGCGCGAAACTCGCGCCCGAACAGTCCGGGTTCCCGAATCTTGCCGAACGCCCACAGCCCCGCGAACAACGACATCATCGTATGCAGCAGCAGCATCCAGGCGCCGGTGGCCCAGGCCACGCGCGCGGTCGCCTCGCCGATCTCCTCGGGAGTGCGCTGCACGCCCATCCCCGCGAGGGCCCGGGCCGTCTCTTCCAGGGCCGGGCGAACATAGTCCAACAGGGGCATCAGCACCCCGGTGGGATCGCCGAGCAATAGTCGAACCAGCAGCACCAGCGCGCAGGCCGCGAGGGTCGCCGCCTGGAAGGCGAAGCTCAGGCTGCGGCTCGCATTGAGCAGAGAGCCCGCCAGGTAAGCCGGCGCCAGCACCGCAAGCGCGATGACCAGCCCGCCCGCAGCCCCGAGGACCGGAGAAAAGCCCCAGACGATCGGCAGTGCGGCGCTGACTGCGGCCATCCCCGCCACGGTGGGCCCGCTGGCCAGCAGCAGCAGCACCACGAGCCCCGCCGGCAGCCAGGCGAGGACCGGCAGCGCGAACAGCGACAGCACGGCCAGCAGCGCCGCGGCAAACAAACCGCGCGCCGGCCTGGCTGTCAGCCATTCGGCTACTTTCTTCATGGCGCCACCGGCATGCCGCGACGCGGCCGTGCCGCGTCAATGCTGATCGGTGTACGGCAGCAGGGCCAGGAAGCGAGCACGCTTGATCGCCACCGCCAACTGGCGCTGGTAGAACGCACGCGTTCCGGTAATGCGGCTGGGCACGATCTTGCCGGTCTCGGTGATGTAGCCCTTGAGTGTCACCAGATCCTTGTAGTCGATCTGGTCGGTATCCTCGGCCGTGAACTTGCAGAACTTCTTGCGACGGAAAAAACGCGACATCTTGCTGTCCTCCGATCAATCGTCGCTGGCGGCAGCAACCTGCTCGCCCTGCGACTCGCCACGGCCTTCACGATCACCGCGATCACCACGGTCAAAGCGATCACCGCGATCACCGCGATCACCGCGATCACCGCGATCACCGCGATCACCGCGATCACCGCGATCAAAGCGCTCGCGACTGTCGTCGCGGTCGCCGCGGTCGTCACGATCGCCCCGCTCCTTGTCCTCCGAGGCCTTCGCCATCGGCGAAGGCTCGG
Organism: uncultured Gammaproteobacteria bacterium; assembly: GCA_963695465.1. Taxonomy (GTDB): domain Bacteria; phylum Pseudomonadota; class Gammaproteobacteria; order Steroidobacterales; family Steroidobacteraceae; genus SG8-30. The sequence goes on along the minus strand of CAVOGM010000011.1, from coordinate 847 downwards.
TGACCGCCTGGTCCATCTTGATGACCAGGTGGCGCAGCACGGCGTCGCTGAAGCGGAAGGCGTCGACGATCTCCTCGAGCGTCTTGCCGTCGCACTCGACGTTCATCATCACGTAGTGGGCCTTGTGGATCTTCGTGATCGGAAAGGCCAGCTGACGACGGCCCCAGTCCTCGAGCCGATGGATCTGGCCGCCGCCAGCGGTAATCATGCCGCTGTAGCGCTCGATCATGGCCGGCACTTGTTCGCTCTGATCCGGATGGACGAGAAATACGATCTCGTAATGACGCATCTTTGTTACCTCCTCACGGGTTTGCCTCCCGCGAGACGCAACGCGGTGAGGCAAGGAGAAAACGCGCCCACCGGGCGCGCGAAAGGGTGCGTAAGGTATCGGAATTCCTGGCATTCCGCAACTGCGTCGGTGGCAGGCCGGGGTCAGGCTCCGCATCCAATGCCGAACGACCGAACGAACGCTTTGCCAGCGAAGCCTGACCCCGCGAGCGAGTTTCCGGCTTTCCGAAAGAGCGAGGGTGAACCGCCCCGACAGGCCACCGCGCCCCAGAGTCAGGCACGGCGCCATACAGCGCGGTCTAGGGAGGGGTGGTCCCCGAGTGAGCGAGTTGCGGATTTCCGAGCGAACGAGGGCTGTCCACCCCGACAGGCGACCGCGTCTGGCATTACCTGACGAGGCCACCCGGCGCGACCTTCGGTCGGCCGGTCACCGCTCCGCTCGCTCGGCTCCGCTGCGCTCCGCGAGCCAAACTCGCTCGCTACGGGAACCGGCCTCACTCGGCCGCGCCGTGACGATTGTGCGGCGTCACGCGGCCCGGAGGTGTCAGGCACCGCACTT
>CAVOGM010000010.1:0-15694 GCA_963695465.1 uncultured Gammaproteobacteria bacterium | reverse complement strand
GGGTCCCGGGAATCGCCGACGAGCAGTTCCAGTCGATCGCCGCCGGCGCGAAGGCGGGCTGCCCCGTGTCGCGCCTGTTCAAGGCGGAGATCACGCTGAGCGCCAAGCTGGAGCCGAGCTGACGGAAGAGAGGCCGCGATCCGCGTGGATTTCGTGGCCCCGGCCGGCACGGCCGCTGAGAGGGACAGCGCTGGGGCGCTGGCGGGGCCATGCCCTGGCCCCGCGCCAGTCCAGGCTGGCATTGCAGTTGGGGCAACTCGCCCCCATCTCATGCCGGGAGGAGTAAATCCATGGACAACCCATTGCCTGACAAGACGAAAATCCCGCTCGTACCCGAGCCCCCGCTCGAGGACGTCAGCGTCGGCCCGACGGATGACCCGCCGCGCCTGCTGTATTGGGCGGTCCGTGAGGACGTCGAGTCGCTGCTGTTGGGCGCCGGCCACGCGATGGAGCCGCTGCACGACCCCTCGCAGGGGTTCATGGCCGAGGTTGGCGGCGTGTCGTACTCCGCCGCGCTCGTCTCGCCGGACCCGAAGCGGCCTGGACGCTTCGGCGGCATCCAGTTGTCCGCCTTTGCACCGGTCCCTCGGTCGCTGTCGCTTTCGGTTGCAGCGCAGCTGGCGCTGGACCTGCCGGGCGCACGGCTCGGCATCGACAAGGACGGCGACCTCGCGCTGATGCAGACCATCGTGGTCGCGGGCGGGGTCACCCGCGCCAATATCGACATCCAGTTCGGCTTCTGGCTGCAGAACCTGGAAAGGGTGCGGCGCGCCGTCATGCGACACTTCGCGACCGGGCCGGCGGTCGTCTTGCACTGAGCCTGCCCGCGGACCTGAATCCACCGCCGGGCCGCGCCCGAAAGCTTGGGAACGGTTAGGCTGATATCTCGGCAAGGGGATTCTTCACGATGTTCGACCTCGCGCTATGGCTGCAATCGCTGGCGGTACTCGCGGCTTTCGCCGCGGCCGGCTGGCTCGTCAGCCTGCCGATCAGGAACGTGAGCATCGTCGATAGCATGTGGTCGCTGATGTTCCTGCTGGCCGCCGGGGTCTACGCCTGGGGGCAGGCGGTGCTGGGCTCTCGAGCGCTGCTGGTGCTGGCGATGGCCGCCGTCTGGGCGCTGCGGCTGGCCCTCTACATCAGCTGGCGCAATCACGGCCACGGCGAGGATTTCCGTTACCAGCAGATCCGCGCCCGCAACGAGCCCGGCTTCGCGGTGAAGAGCCTCTACCTCGTCTTCGGCCTGCAGGCCTTGCTGGCATGGGTCATCTCGCTCCCGCTGCTGGCCGCGGTGAACTCAACCATCCCGCTCACGGCGCTCGACTACGCCGGCATCGCCCTGTGGGTCATCGGCATGGTGTTCGAGGCCGGCGGCGATGCACAGCTGGCGCGCTTCAAGGCCGACCCGGGCAACCGCGGCAAGGTGATGGACCGTGGCTTGTGGCGCTACACGCGTCACCCCAATTATTTCGGCGACTTCTGCGTCTGGTGGGGCTTCTTCCTGGTGGCGCTCGCGGCCGGCGGCTGGTGGAGCGTCATCGGCCCGGTGCTGATGTCGGTGTTGCTGCTGAAAGTGTCGGGCGTGGCGCTGCTGGAAAAGGACATCGGCGAGCGCCGCCCCGAATACCGCGACTACGTCCGGCGGACCAACGCCTTCTTTCCGGGCTTGCCGCGCGCCGCGGGCACGCCGGGCGGGACCGACCGATGAACCGCCCCGTCATGCTCCTGCGCACAGCGCTACTGCTCGCCGCCGTCACCGGCGGCGGCATGGCGGCCGCCGAGCACCCGGATACGCGGCCGCCGAGGCAATGGAACTTCGAAGTGTACCTCGACGATCGGGAGATCGGCTCCCATCACTTCCAGCTGAGTGACTCAGAGGACGGCCTGCGGCTGCAGACCCATGCCGAGTTTTCCGTGAAATTCCTGATGATCACCGTCTATGCCTATGAACACCGCAACGCGGAAATCTGGCAGGGTGGCTGCCTGCGCAGCATCGAGGCGCGCACCGACAGCAATGGCGATCACTCCCGGGTCAGCGGCGTGGCGCGCGACGGCCAGCTGGTGGTGTCGACGGCCGCCGGCGTGCAACGGCTCGATGAATGCGTCGCCACCTTCGCCTACTGGGACCGGCGGCTGCTCGAGCGACAGCGGCTGCTCAATCCCCAGACGGGCGAGTACCTGCCAGTACAGCTCGAGAAGCTCGACTCCGGCAGCATGGTCCTGGGCCAGCGCCGGATCACGGTACAGCGCTATGCGCTGACCGCGGAAAAAATGGACATCGAACTGGCCTACGAAGCCGACACGGGCGAATGGGTGGCGCTCGACAGCCAGGTCGAAGGCGGCCGCGTGCTGCGCTACCGTCGCAACCCACAGGACCTCGCGGCGCCGGCCGGGGCGGCACGGGCCGGCGGCCCTTTACTGGAGTAGTTACATGACCAAGCTTCGCTCAGCCTGCATGGGAGCAACGATGACGGCTTTTCTCGGACTGATCGGTTGCGCGGGCTCGCCCGAGCGCGAGCCGATCGCGACCGTGGACCATGTCGACCTGCAACGCTTCATGGGCGACTGGTACGTGATCGCCAACATCCCGACTTTCGTCGAGAAGGGTGCGCACAACGCCATCGAGTCCTATCGGTTGGACGACGACGGCTCCATCGCCACGACCTTCACGTTCCGCAAGGACAGCTTCGACGGCAAGCAGAAGACCTATACGCCGCGCGGCTTCGTGCAGGACACCGACAGCAACGCGATCTGGGGCATGCGGTTCATCTGGCCGTTCAAGGGCGACTATCGGATCGTCTACCTGGACGAGGGCTACACGCAGACCGTCGTGGGTCGGCAGAAGCGCGACTACGTCTGGATCATGGCGCGCTCGCCGGCGATCCCGGACGCGGACTACCAGCGGATCCTGGCAATGCTTGCCGGGCAGGGCTACGACGTCACGAAGATCGAGAAAGTCCCGCAGCGCTGGTAGCGGTCCCGCGCGATCGCACGTTCCCCCAGGCCGGAGCGTCTGCAATACTGGCGGACATGGCGTACGGCCTGTCCAAGTCGAAGCTCATGTCCTTCCGCCAGTGCCCGCGGAAGCTCTGGTTGGAGAAACACCGGCCCGAGCTGGCGGAAGAGATTCCGGGGCAGTCAGCCGTTTTCGCGCTCGGTCACGAGGTCGGCGACATCGCGCGGCGGCTCTACGACACCGGCGGCGGGGTGCTGATCGAATACGACGACGGCCTCAAGGCCGCGATGCAACGCACGCGCGAGGTGCTGGTCCAGCGCTCCCCGGCGCCCATCTTCGAGGCCACCTTCGAGCGCAACGGCCTGCTGGTCAGGGCCGACGTGCTGGAGCGCGGCGCAGCCGGCACCCGCCTGGTCGAGGTCAAGGCCTCGACCAGCGTGAAGCCCGAGCACGTCGTGGACTGCGCCATCCAGTCCTGGGTCCTGGACGGCACGACGGCGGCGACGCGCTCGGTCGCGCTCGCGCATGTCGACAATCGCTTCGTCTATGGCGGTGCGGGCGACTACTCGGGCCTGCTCACCGAACACGACCTGTCCACCGAGGTGGCGCCGCTGAAGGAGCAGGTTCCGGCGTGGGTGCGCACGGCCAAGCGGGTCCTGGCCGGATCGGAGCCCGCCGCCGCGATCGGCACCCGCTGCTGGACGCCGTATGAATGTCCTTTCCAGTCCCACTGCTGGAAGCCGGTGGAGCATTCCATCGCCGAGTTGCCCGGCATCGGCCGTCGGCTCGACCAGCTTCTCGCCGAGGGGCATTACGAGCTGGGCGCCCTGCCGGAGGCGTTGCTGTCGACCGATGACCAGCGGCGCGTCTGGCGCGCCGTGCGGCGCGGGACGCCGGAGTTGTCCCTGGCGGCGCGCCACGAGTTCAGGCAACTCGGGTTCCCGCGCTACTACCTCGACTTCGAGACCATTGCCTTCGCGGTGCCGCGCTGGGCGGGCACCCGCCCCTACCAGCAATTGCCGTTCCAGTGGTCGCTGCACGTCGAGGACGCGCGCGGCGGACTGCAGCACGTCGGAGTTTCTCGACCTGGGCGGGGAATTTCCGCTGCGCGCCGCGGCGAAGTCCCTGCTGGAGGCCACCGGCCCGAAAGGCCCCGTGTTCATGTACACGTCCTTCGAAAAGACCTGCCTGAAGACGCTCGGTGAATTCTGTCCCGACCTGCGCGAGGAGCTCGACGCGCTCTCGGCGCGCCTCGTCGACCTCCTGCCGATTGCCCGGCGACATTACTATCACCCGGCCATGCACGGCAGCTGGTCGATCAAGAAGCTGCTGCCGACCATTGCGCCGGAACTCGACTATTCGCAGCTGGGAGAAATACAGGAGGGTGGCGCAGCGCAGCAGGCCTATGTCGAGGCCACCGCCGCCGGGACGGCGGCAGCGAGGCGGGATGAGATCCGCAGCAACCTGCTCGCCTACTGTGCGCAGGACACGCTGGCGATGGTCACCGTCGCCCGTTACCTCGAGGGCCGCTCGTCGTAGGAGGTGCCAGGCACGTGCCAGGCACGTGCCTGGCACCTTCGTCGGCAACTCCGCCCAGATGGTGTATTGTTTCCGCTCTGCGCCGTCACCCACATGGTTGTGGGCCGTTGCCTTGAGGGAGACGGACGGCGCCCATGTAGAGGGGAGTAATCGATGAAATATCAATGGCTTATGCTGGCGCCAGCCATGGCGCTGGCCGGCACTCTGACGGGCTGTGGCAACAAGCAGGCCGAGGAAGCCGCTGCGGCCGCAGCAGCCACGGCCGCGGCAAACGAAGCGAAGATCGCCGATGCGCTGTCGGCCATCCTGCCGTCCATGGCGGCCGACTCGAGCGTGATGGACTGGGACGGGGCGATGCTGAAGACGGGCACCGGGCCCTACACCTGCATGCCGACGCCGCCGATGCTCAAGGGCACCGCGCCGATGTGCATGGACGGACCCTGGATGGCCTGGGCCAAGGCCTGGCAGAACCACGAGATGCCCGCGACTTCGGCGATCGGCGTGTCCTACATGCTGGCCGGCGACGAAGGCTCGAGCAACATCGATCCGTACGCCGAAGCGCCGACCGACGATAACGAGTGGGTCGTCGAGGGTCCGCACATGATGATCCTCGTGCCCGACGTGGCGATGCTCGAGGGCATCCCGACGGATCCGGCGAACGGCGGCCCGTACGTGATGTGGAAGGACACGCCCTACGCGCACGTGATGGTGCCGATCAACATCCCGCCCAAGGCGGCCGCCGGCGACCCGATTGCCGATGCGCTGTCCGCGGGAAGCGTGGCCATGGCCGCCGATTCCAAGGTCGTGGACTGGGACATGAAGACGCTCAAGGAAGGCGCCGGCCCCTACACCTGCATGCCGACGCCGCCGATGCTCAAGGGCACGGCACCCATGTGCATGGACGAGCCGTGGATGGCCTGGGCGCACGGCTGGATGACCAAGGGCGAGGTCGCCACCAAGACGCTGGGCATTTCCTACATGCTGGCTGGCGATGAGGGGGCGAGCAATGTCGATCCCTACGCCGAAGGGCCGACCGACGACAACCAGTGGGTGGTCGAAGGCCCGCACCTGATGCTGATCGTGCCCGATCCGGCGATGCTCGAAGGCATCCCGACGGATTTCAACAAGGGTGGACCCTACGTGATGTGGAAGGGCACGCCCTACGCGCACGTGATGGTGCCCGTCGCCGACTGACGGACGCAGAGGTGCCAGGCACGTGCCTGGCACCTCTTTGTCGAATCAGTCGTGGGCGTTGCCCCGGACGAACAGGCGCTCGACGACCACGAAGAACAACGGGATGAAGAAAATCCCCAGCGCCACGCCGGCGATCATGCCGCCCAGCACGCCGGTGCCGATCGCGCGCTGCGCGCCCGAGCCGGCGCCGCTTGCGACCGCGAGCGGCAGGACGCCGAAACCGAACGCCAGCGAGGTCATGAGGATCGGGCGCAGCCGGATGCGCACCGCCTGCATGGTGGCGCCGATCAGGTCCATGCCGCCCTCCAGGTTCGTCTTCGCGAATTCGATGATCAGGATCGCGTTCTTGCTCGTCAGGCCCACCGTGGTGAGCATCGCGACCTGGAAGTAGATGTCGCGCTCGAGGCCGAACAGCGTACTGGCGAGCGTCGCACCCAGGATGCCGAGCGGCGCAACGAGCAGCACGGCGGTCGGGATCGTCCAGCTCTCGTATAACGCGGCGAGGCACAGGAAGACGATCAGCAGCGACAGTGCATACAGCAGCGGCGTCTGCGCGCCGGCCTGGCGCTCCTGGTACGACACGGCGGTCCACTCGACGCCAAACCCGGCCGGCAGTTGCGCGGCCAGGCGCTCGACCTCGGCCATCGCGGCGCCCGTGCTCACGCCTTGCGCGCCCTGGCCGTTGATTTCCATCGCTGGCGCGCCGTTATATCGCTCGAGGCGCGGCGAGCCGTAGTCCCAGCGCGAGCTCCCGAAAGCCGCAAACGGCACCATCTGCCCTTGGCTCGTTGCGCACCGACCAGAGGTTGAAGTCCTCGGGCGTCATGCGAAACGGCGCATCGGCCTGGACGTAAACGCGCTTGACGCGACCCCGATCGACGAAGTCGTCGATGTACTGGCCGCCCCAGGCGGCAGACAGCGTCGCGTTGATGTCCGCGATCGACAGGCCCAGGGCCGCCGCCTTTTCCTTGTCGATATCGATGTGGAACTGCGGCGTGTCCTCCTGCCCGTTCGGCCGGACGTTCGCGAGCAGCTTGCTCTGCGCCGCTGCGCCGAGGAACTGGTTGCGCGCGGCGACCAGCGCATCGTGGCCGAGCCCGGCATTGTCCTTGAGGTAGAAGGCAAAGCCAGAGGAGATGCCCAGCTCGGGCATCGCCGGCGGGCACGAAGGCGAAGACAAAGGCGTCCTTGATCTGGCTCAAGGCGCCCATCGCACGCCGCGCGACGGCATCCGCGTGCAGCGCTGCCGGCTTGCGCTCGCTCCAGTCCTTGAGATTGACCCAGGCCATGCCATTGTTCTGGCCCTGGCCGCTGAAGCTGAAGCCCTGCACGCTGAAGACCGCCCTGACGGCATCCTGCTCGTTCCTCGAGGAAATGCTGCTCGACCTTCTCGATCGACTGCATGGTCCGCTGCTGGGTCGCGCCGACCGGCGCGAGCACCTGGCTCATCAGGAAGCCCTGGTCCTCGTCCGGCAGGAAGGCGCTCGGCAGCCGCAGGAACAGCACGCCCATCACCACGACCAGCGCCGCAAAGACAGCCATGAAGCGGCCGCTCCGGGCCAGGATGCCCCGCACGCTGGACCGGTAGGACTTCGCTGCCGCGCTCGAAGCTGCGGTTGAACCAGCGGAAGAATCCGCCCGTGCTCGTGGTGCTCGCCCTTCCTGAGCGGCTTCAGCAGCGTCGCGCACAGCGCCGGCGTGAGAACGATCGCGACCAGCACCGACAGCACCATCGCGGAGACGATCGTCGCCGAAAACTGCCGGTAGATGACGCCGGTCGAGCCGGGCATGAATGCCATCGGCACGAACACCGCGGCGAGCACCAGGCCGATGCCGACCAGCGCGCCGGTGATCTGGTCCATCGACTTGCGCGTCGCCTCGAGCGGCGACAGGCCTTCCTCGCTCATCAGGCGCTCGACGTTCTCGACGACGACGATCGCGTCGTCGACCAGCAGGCCGATCGCCAGCACCATCGCAAACATGGTCAGCATGTTGATCGAGAAGCCGAGCGCGGCGAGCACGCCGAAGGTCCCCAGCAGCACGACCGGCACCGCGATCGTCGGGATCAGGGTCGCGCGGAAATTCTGCAGGAACAGGTACATCACCAGGAACACCAGCACCACCGCCTCGACCAGCGTCTCCACGACGCCGCGTATCGAGGCGCGCACGAACGGCGTGGTGTCGAACGGCACGACGTATTCCAGGCCGGGCGGGAAGAAGGGCTGCAGGTTGCTCGAGCGCCGCTTCCACCCCGACGGAGGTCTCCAGCGCGTTGGCGCCGGTCGCGAGCGAAATGGCCATGCCGCTCGCGGGCTGGCCGTTGAAGCGGCTGATGAAGGCGTAGCTTTCCGCGCCGAGCTCGACGCGCGCCACGTCGCCGAGCTTGAGCAACGAGCCGTCCGGGTTGCTGCGCACGACGATTTCGCGGAACTGCTCCGCCGTCTGCAGGCGCTCCTGCGCGCTGATCGTGGCGTTGAGCTGCTGGCCTTCGACGGCCGGTGTTCCGCCAAGCTGGCCGATCGTCACCTGCGCGTTCTGCGCCCGCACGGCGGCGATGACGTCGCTGACGGCGAGGCTGTAGGTGTCGAGCTTGTTCGGGTCCAGCCAGATGCGCATCGCATACTGGGAGCCGAACAGCTGCACGGTGCCCACGCCCGGGACGCGGCTGAGCGGATCGAGCAACTTGTCGCCGACGTAGTCGGAGATGTCGTCGCGGTTCATGCTGCCGTCCGTGGAGACGAATCCCACGACCATCAGGAAGCCGCTCCGCGACTTGGTGACGTTGACGCCCTGTCGCTGGACTTCCTGCGGCAGCAGCGGCATGGCCAGCTGCAGCTTGTTCTGCACCTGCACCTGCGCGATGTCCGGGTTGGTGCCGGTCTGGAACGTCAGGGTGATCGTTGCGCCGGCCCGATGCCTCGCTGGTCGCGGACATGTAGATCAGGCCGTCGAGGCCCTTCATGTTCTGCTCGATGATCTGCGTCACCGAGTCCTCGACCACCCTGGCCGACGCGCCCGGATAGCTGGCGCTGATCGTCACCGACGGCGGCGCGATGTTCGGGTACATGGAGATCGGCAGCTGCGTGATGGCAAGGCCGCCCGCCAGCATGATGATGATCGCGATGACCCAGGCGAAGATCGGACGGTCGATGAAGAAGCGTGCCATGCCTGACCCGGCTTATTGCTGCGGCGGACGCTGCGGCAGCCGGCGGCTGTGCGCCGGCCTCCACGGCCTGGACCGTCACGCCCGGCCGGATCTTCTGCAAGCCCTCCACGACGACCCGCTCGCCTGCGGCGAGGCCGCCCTCGACCAGCCACTTGTCGCCGATGGCGCGGCTCACCTGCACCTCGCGCACCTCGATCTTGTCGTCCTTGCCCACCACCATCGCCGTGGGGTCCCCCTTGGAATCGCGCACGATGGCCTGCTGCGGCACCAGCAGCGCACCCTCGCGGACGGTGCTGCCGACGATGGCGCGAACGTACATCCCCGGCAGCAGGATGTTCTCGGGATTGGGAACCACGACCCGGATCCCGTAGCTGCCGGTGGTCGGATCGACGGTCACCTCGGAAAACGCCAGCTTGCCGTCGTGCCCGTAGGGCGTGCCGTCCTCGAGCAGGATCTTCACGGGCTGGTCCCGGGCGTCCTCGACGTTGCTCGCGGCAAGCTGCTTGCGCAGCTCGAGCAGTTCCGCGCTGGACTGCGTGACGTCCACATACATGGGATCGAGCTGCTGGACCGTCGCCAGCGGTGCGGCCTGGTTTGCGGTGACCAGCGCCCCCTGCGTGACCGACGACTTGCCGATGCGGCCGCTGATCGGGGAGTTGACCCGCGTATAGCGGAGGATCACGGCCTGCTTTGTGCAAGGCTGCCTCCGCCGCGGCGACGTCCGCCTCGGCCTGCTTGAGCGCGTCCACGGCGTTGTCATTTTCCTGCTTGCTGACGAGATTGCTGGCAACCAGCTCCGCGGACCGGCGGGCGTTGGGTGCGAGCCGTGTTCAGGGCCGCCTGCGCACGGGCGAGTTCCGCCTTGGCGCTCGCGTAGTCGGCCTGATAGGTCGCGTCGTCGAGCTGGTAGAGGGGCTGGCCCGCCGTCACCATGCCGCCTTCCGTGAACAGGCGCTGCTTGACGATGCCGCTCACCTGCGGTCGCACTTCGGCCACCAGGAACGCGCTGGTCCGACCCGGCAGTTCGCGCGTCAGCGTGACCGCCTGGGGGGCCAGCGTGACGACGGTGACCGGGACGGCGCCGGGCCCCTGCGGCGGCGCATCCTGGCGGGCGCAGGCCGCAGCCAGGCTCGCGGCGGTCAGCAGGGCGAGAACGTTGCGGAAAACCGGGGATTTCAGCGACGACATAAGGCCTCTGGACGTGTTGGGAGGACCTGCGTGTCCACACGACCTGCAGCTGTCTTCAGGCCAGAAAGGACCCTTATTCTACAATCGGCTGCACCCGCTGTCGTGCCCCGTCGGGCTTGCCTTACGCGACCGTCCACGGCGTAATGCGCCCATGAAAGCAAAAACCGTCGCCCCCGACCCGGCCGACAAGGCCAGCCGCTTCGATCGGCTCTTCAATCGAGAGAAATTCACGCGTCGTACGCTGAAGGTCTACCGCGTGGCGGGGCCTGCCGTCCTCGGCTACTTCGCCTTGTCGATGCTGAACTCCAGCGGCGTGTTCGGCAGCCTGACGGCCAACGACGTTCCGCACTGGGCACTGGTGATCTATTCGCTGCTGACCTTCGGAGTAGCGCTGGCCACACCGGTGCTGTTCATCATCGCCAGCGTCGGTGGCCTGTCGGTCAAGTCCGACTGGCGCTTCGCCCTGCCCCTTTGGCTGTGCTCGTTCGCCACGGGACTATTCCTGGTGACCATCTTCATGGTCAGGCAGCTGACGCTCGAGGACCAGGCGCAGGTATGGACGACCGCGCAGTTGCTGCTGCTGGTCAGCGCCGCCTGGGCAACGGTGGTGGGCTACCGCCGCAAGCCGACATGACGGTGCCAGGCACAGTCCTGTCCCCGAGGGGACAGGACTGTGCCTGGCACCTCCTCGATCACTTCCGCCTGGTCAGGTCGCGGCCGCTGATGACGTCGTCGATCGATGGCTTGGGATGATCCGGCCCCATCTGTCCTGACCGCAGCCTGTCGACGTAGTTGTGGTAGGCGCGCATGGCCTGGCCGCCGAACAGCAGCATGATCGGGATGTTGGCGAACAGCATCACGCCGGTGCCGATGCCGGTCAGGTTGTCGAGCTCCGCGTCGGTCTTCAGCAGGCCCATCGTCGCGACGACGATCAGCGCGCAGTAGACGACCTTGTAGGGCAGCACGGATTTCTCGCCCGCCAGGTACACCATCCCCTGTTCGCCGTAGTAGCTCCAGGAAATCATGGTGGACACGGCAAACAGCCAGGCCGCGATCGTCACCAGCCATTTGCCCAGCCCGGGCGCCGCCGTGTCGAACGCCTTGGCGGTCAGCGTGGCGCCGACATAGTTGGCGTAGATCCCGGGGTCGACCAGCGCCGGCTGGATGGGACTCTCCAGCGTGCCCCACTCGATGATCGGCTGGTCGTCGACGATGTGCACGCGGCCGTCCATCCGGTGACGGTCGTTGCCGGAATTCGCGTTGGAGTGCGCATAGACGATGGTGTAGACCGGATCGCCCTCCATCCATTGTTCCTTGCCCATGATGGGGGGCTTGCGCGTCTCCAGGGTCCACACGCCGTCGCTGACCTGCACGACCTCCGGCAACACGGCATAAGTTGCGTCAGGCCCGCGGTTCCAGATCCCGGTGGACAGGATCACCAGCGCGGTGAAGGTGCAGACGATGATCGTGTCGATGAACGGCTCGAGGCCGGCGACGATGCCCTCGCGCACCGGTTCGTCGGTCTTCGCGGCCGAGTGGGCGATCGGCGACGAGCCCTGGCCGGCTTCGTTGGAAAACAGCGCCCGCTTCATGCCGAACAGGAATGCGTAGCCGGCCGTGCCGCCGATGAAGGCCCCAGAGGCCTCCGACGACGAGAACGCGCCTTCGAGGATCAGCAGGAACATCCGCGGCAGCTGCCCCACGTTCAGTGCGAGCACGTACAGGCCGCCGATGATGTACAGGGCCATCATGACCGGCACGAGATGGCCGGCGACGTTACCGATTCGCTTGATGCCGCCGATGATGACGAGCCCCACCACGATCGCGAGGACAATGCCGGTGAAGACGCTGGGGATACCGAAGTAGCTCTGCGTGATCTCGCCCACGTTCCAGGCCTGGAACATGTTGCCGCCCGTGATGGTCGAGATCAGCAGCGTGATGCAGAAAATGCCGCCAACCAGCGAACCCAGCCAGCCGAGCTTCGGGTAGAGCCGTGAGATGCCCTGCTTCGCCACCCACATCGGGCCGCCATGCGGGTTGTCCGGGTCATCGGTGTTGCGGTAGAGCATGGCCAGCGTGACTTCGGTCATCTTCAGCGCCATGCCGACGGAGCCGACCACCCACATCCAGAAGACCGCGCCCGGGCCGCCCAGCGCAATGGCCAGTGCCACGCCGCCGATGTTGCCGAGACCGACTGTCGCCGACAGTGCGGCGGACAGGGCCTGGAAGTGGTTGATCGCGCCGGGGTCCGCCGGGTCGTCGTACTGGCCCCGGATCACCGTCCAGCCGTGGGTCAGCGCGGTCGCCTGGCCGAAGCGGCTCCAGATGGTGAACAGGATGCCGGTGGCGAGGACGATGTAGAGGACCCAGTTGGCCCAGAGGACGTCGTTGAACGCCACCATCCAGTTGTTGAACGTCTCCATTCAGCGGTCCCCCGGAAAGCAGATGGCGCACATCATGTTGGGTGCGCTTCGCGATGGCAACCCAGGAGGTGCCTGGCACGTGCCAGGCACGTGCCAGGCACCGGACTACTTCGAGGTCATGCAGAAGACGTCCAGCTTGTGGCCGTCCAGGTCGCGAAAATACCCGGCATAAAAGCCGGAATCGCCGCGCGGCCCGACTGCGCCCTCGTCCTTGCCGCCGAGTTCCAGTGCCCGGGCGTGGAGGGCCTTCACTTTGTCCGGTGAATCCACGACCAGGGCGACCATCACGCCGTTGCCGACACTCGCCGGCTTCTTGTCGAAGGGCCGGATCACACCGAGCATGGGCTTGTCGGGCGCGACACCCCACGCCACGAAGCGATCCGATTCCATGAAACGCTTCGCGCCGACCAGTTCCAGAAGCTTGTCGTAAAAGGCAGCGGCGCGCGGGATATCGTCGGTGCCGAGAGTCACGTAGCCAATCATTCAATGTACTCCGCTGTAATGAGGTGCCAGGCACCTGGAAGGTGCCTGGCACCTCTTCGTCAGGATCGGTCAGGGTGCAGTATCGCCCGCGTACCAGCGTCGCGCCTTCGGGGACCACGCGGCCATCGCGGCCAGCAGTGTCAGCAACGCGACCGCAAGCAGGATGACGACCATGCGCGCATACGGCTGGCCCGCCTCGATCCTTTCGCCCGCCAGCAGCAGCAGCGTGCGCAGCCATTCGCCGGTCGCCAATGCCAGCGCCAGCGCCAATGTGCCCGGGACCCAGGCAAGACGAACGAAGGTCAGCGCCACAAGGCCGACGCAGACCGGCACCAGAAACTCGAGCCCGGCGCGATAGAAGTGGGCCGCGAGGATTAGCAGCGCAAGGACGGCGGGAAGGAGTCGCTTCGGTGGCACGGGGCGGATTGTCAGCACATTCGGCAGGTCAGGCAAGGACGCTTGCCGGCGCGCCCCAAAAAATGTTGCGATGCACTATTGCAAAGTCGCTTGTTCGAGCATTGAATAAGTCGCGTTCTCAATGTGGCACAACCGCTCGACGAGCGGGAGAGGGAAAACATGCCGAAATTTGTGATTGAAAGAAACATGCCTGGCGCGGGCAGCCTGTCGAAGGCCGACCTGCACGGCGCTGCGCAGCAGTCCTGCAACGTCCTCCGGGGCATGGGCCCTGAGACCCAGTGGGTGCAGAGCTATGTCACCCAGGACAAGATCTACTGCGTCTACATCGCGCCCGATGAAGCCGCGATCCGCGAGCATGCCAAGCTGTCCGGCTTCCCGGCCAACAGCATCTCGGAAGTGAAGAACATCATCGACCCGACGACGGCGGACTGAACCAATCCGGGGACAGTTTACCTTTCTCGTCGCCGAGGCAGATCGCCCGCGCTTCCGAAAGGGGCGAATGACCAGACAGGTAAACTGTCCCCGATTTCAGATGCCGACCAGCGAGCGCGGCTCGATGCCCAGCTGGCGCAGCACCGCCCACAGCGCGGCCCCCGCTACCACCAGCGTGCCGCCGGCCAGCAACGTCGGCTCCATCTGTACCGTATCGGCGTAGGTTTCGAACAGCCGCACGATCGCGGGCGCGAAACGCCAGACGGCCAGCGCCGCACCCAGGGTGGCGATCGTCACGACCGCCGCCTCCACGCGGGCCTGGCGATCGGCCTCGCGCCGCTCGCGCTCATGCACGCGCTCCAGCTCCGCGCGAACCTCCGCCGTCGGCGGCACTGCCCGCGTGATCCGCAGCGCGGCGATGCGATCCGCAAGCCGGTCTTCGAAGCCCGGACTGGTGTCGAGCGTACGGTGCATCCGGCCCAGCCGGGTATCGAGCGCGCGCATGGTCTCTGGATCCTCCACGTTCATGCCGCATTCTCCCTGGTGTCGGCGAGCGCCACGGCTAACCGGGCGCGGGCGCGGTGCAGGTGTGTCTTGACGGTATTGAGGGGCAGTCCGAGCATCTCCGCGACCTCTTCCGTCGTTCGGTCGTCCTGGTAGAAAAGGGTCACGACCTGGCGCTGCCTGTCGGGCAATGCCTCGACTGCCCTCCACAGCTGCGCATCCTCGGCGTCGGGCGGCGCGGCCGCGGACTCGAGTGCGTCCGCTTCCGCCGCCACGGCCGGATCGGACAGGGAAATGCCGCGAGGCCGCTTGCGCAGCGCCGAGATGCTGGCGTTGCGGGCGATGGCGTAGATCCAGGTGGAGAGCTTCGCGCGCCCGTCATAGCCGCCCAGCCCCTGCCACAGTTTCACAAGAACCTCCTGGGCCACGTCCTCGGCGGCGGCGCGGTCTCGCAGGATGCCGTAGGCAATGCCGAACACGCGGCGCCGGTAGGCCGGAACCAGCTGCGCAAAGGCCTCATCGGGCCGTCCGGCCCGGAGCAGCGCGATGATTGCGTCGTCCAAGTGCAGCCTCGATTCCGGGTCGTCTGCCATTGATACGCGCCAGCACCCCGCCGGGTTTCAGTCGGGGCCGTGATTGGGGGCCGGGTGAAACCTGCCGGCCCGGCGGCGCGTATCAATCATCGTGGACAGGTTACGTCGCTGGCTGCCGGATGGAAACTCGACGCTCGAGGCGGGCGTCGCGGCACTGGCGGGATTCCTGGCCGGACATGCCCTGCACCGCGAGTGGCCGCTCCTGGAGCGAATCCTGTCGCTGCTGCTCGGCGCCTGACGACCGCAACTGGCTTGCCTCAACGAGGACACGTTAATGAACGAAGGAATTGTTGCAATTTTCATCCCGATCATCGGCATCATCATGGGCGTCGGCGCCGCCATCGTGGCCATCATGGCCCGTCACCGCCAGCAGCTGCAGCGCGTGGAACTGCGGCACAAGGAACGGGTCGTGGCCATGGAGAAGGGCCTCGAGCTACCGCCCGAGCTTGCCGATACGGACGGGCGCCGGCCTCGCTACCTGCTGAAAGGGCTCGTCTGGACGTTTGGCGGCGTGGCCGCGTACTTCCCGCTGGAATCGCTGGCCGGCGCGGACGAGTCGATGCTGGCCATCATCCCCGTGGCCATCGGCCTGGCCTACCTGATCTTCTACTGGGTGCAGGGACGCCACGAGGAAGCAGCGGCTGCGGCCAACGGTTCCGTCAGCGCAAATCGCTGAGTCGGGATCGCGTCCGCGGCGGCCCGTTGTGGTGCCGCCGGTTGCCGCGGACCGTCAGGCCGTCGCCAGGAAGCCGTCGCAGGTCGCGCGCGCCGGTTCCTGATCGGGGATCTTTTCGCAGAT
>CAVOGM010000009.1:2500-91599 GCA_963695465.1 uncultured Gammaproteobacteria bacterium | reverse complement strand
CGGCGACGTCCCGGCTTTCCGCGTCGAGTCAGGCGAAAGGGTCTTTCTCCACGGCCCGAGCGGCAGCGGCAAGAGCGCCCTGCTCGGCATCATCGGCGGCGTGCTGCAGCCGGCGACCGGCGAGGTGCGACTGCTGGGCACCGGCCTCGGGGCCCTGCGCCCGGCCGATCGCGACCGGTTCCGCGCGGATCACGTCGGCTTCATTTTCCAGATGTTCAACCTGTTGCCCTACCTCTCCGTGATCCAGAACGTGACCCTGGCGGCACGCTTCTCGCGCCGCCGGCGCGAACGCGCCGGCGACCTCGAAGCCGAGGCGCGGCGGCTCCTGGGGGCGCTCGGTATCGGCAGTACGCGCCTCGCCGGCCGGCCGGTCGGGGAACTCTCCATCGGCCAGCAGCAGCGGGTCGCCGCCGCGCGCGCCCTGCTGGGGCGGCCGGACCTGCTCATCGCCGACGAGCCGACATCGTCCCTCGACGCCGACGCGCGTGGATCGTTCCTCGGCCTGCTCATGCGCGAGTGCGCCGCCGCGGGCGCGACCTTGCTTTTCGTGAGCCACGATACCCGTCTCGGGAGCCAGTTCGACCGGCAGGTCGCGCTCGGAGAGATCAATCGCGCACGGCCGGAACAGGAGGCGGCCTGATGGCGCTCGCCGGGCTTGCTGCGAGGAGCCTGTGGAACCGGCGCGTGACCGCCGGCCTGACGGTCTTCGCCATCGGCGTCAGCGTCGCCCTGCTGCTCGGGGTGCAGAAACTGCGCGTCGAGGCCCGACACAGCTTCGCGAACACGATTTCGGGCACCGACCTCATCGTCGGCGCACGCAGCGGACCGCTGAACCTGCTGCTGTACTCGGTGTTCCATGTCGGTGACGCGACAGCCAGTGTCTCCTGGGACAGCTACCAGCTTGTCGCCCGCCATCCCGACGTGGCCTGGACCCTGCCGATCTCGCTGGGGGACTCGCATCGCGGCTTCCGCGTCATGGGGACCTCGCCGGCATATTTCGAGCATTTCCGCTACGGGCGGCGGCAGGCCCTGGCCTTCTCGGCAGGCGGGCCCTTCGTCGGCGATCACGACGCGGTCATCGGCGCGGACGTCGCGGCGGCCCTCGACTACCGGCTGGGCGCGCCGATCACGATTGCCCACGGTCTCGGCGACGCCAGTTTCGCCGAACACGGCGGCCATCCCTTTGGTGTCACCGGCATCCTCGAGCGGACCGGCACCCCCGTGGATCGGACCGTGATCATCGACCTCGAGGGAATTTCGGCCATGCACCGTGGCTGGGAAAGCGGGACGCGCGCGCCCGGCGCTCGCGAGGCTGGCCCGCCGGCAAGCGGTGCCGGGCCGGCGCCTGCTGCGATCACGGCCTTCCTGGTCGGGATGAAGTCGAAGACCGCGACCCTGCAGATGCAGCGGGCGTTGAACGAGTATCGGAGCGAGCCGCTCACGGCCATCATGCCGGGCGTCGTCCTGACCCAGCTATGGCAGCTCGTCGGCGTCGCCGATACGGCACTGCTCGTCGTCGCCGCGTGTGTCGTCGTGGCAGGACTGATCGGCATGCTGACGGCGCTGCTGACCAGCCTGCAGGAAAGGCGGCGCGAAATGGCGATACTCCGCTCGGTCGGGGCGCGGCCGGGCCACATCTTTTCGCTGCTGATCCTCGAGTCCACGCTGCTGGCGGCCGCCGGTGTCGCGCTGGGCTGCCTGCTCGTCTGGATCGCGCTGGTGGGCGCCGGGCCGCTGCTGGCCCGGCGCTTCGGGCTGTTCATCGATACCGCGGCGCCGGGTGGCTACGAGCTGGCGCTCGGGGTCGCCGTGATTGCAGCCGGCGTGCTGGCCGGCCTGGTTCCCGCCTGGCGCGCATACCGGAACTCGCTCGCCGACGGCCTGTCCATCCGCCTATGACTCCGAAGATGCACAGGATCCTGCTGCCGATCGTCGCGATCATGGTGACCATTACCTCCGCGGCGGCCGCGGCGCCCATGACGCTCGACTGGATCGACCTCGTCCCGGAGTCCGAACGGGCGCACTACGACCCCGCACCACCGCCCCCGGCGCACGACTACCTCACCGGCGAGGCCAGCGGGCTCGCCGCGATGCAGGTCATGAACTTCAGCGTCAACCAGCGGCTGGCCGAGCAGGAGGTCCGGATTCCCGGCTTCATCGTGCCGCTGGAGCTCGACGACGCCGGAAAAGTCACCGAGTTCTTCCTGGTGCCCTATTTCGGCGCCTGCATCCACGTGCCGCCCCCGCCGCCGAACCAGATGGTCTACGTGGTGATGGACCGGGGGATCAGCCTCGATTCGATGTACGCGGCCTACTGGATCACGGGAAAAATGGCGACGAAGTCGCGAACGACGGCACTCGGAGCCGCCGCATACGTGCTGGCGGGCACGAAGGCCGAGGAGTACAAGTTCTAGGACCCGGCGGGGCTTCGCGGCCCGGGCGGGAGGAATGCCGGGACGGCGCATGGCGCCTGCCCCGGGAAGCAAGACGAACAAGAACCGATGAGGAGCCCGTCATGACGCGCGCAGGATCAACGAGCAGGCGCAGGAAGCTCTACCCGCCGATCGAGCCCTACAGGATGGGCCACATCAAGGTCCCGGGCGGACACCGGGTGTACTGGGAGGAATGCGGCAACCCGCGGGGCAAGCCGGCTGTCTTCGTGCACGGTGGACCCGGCGCTGGCGCGAACGCCCAGTCGCGGCGGTTCTTCGACCCCAGGCGCTACCGAATCGTGGTCTTCGACCAGCGCGGCTGCGGGCGCAGCCGCCCGCATGCCAGCCTCGAGAACAACACGACCTGGGACCTGGTCGCCGACATGGAGCGGTTGCGCGAGCACCTGCAACTGGAGCGCTGGCTGGTCTTCGGCGGTTCCTGGGGCTCCACGCTCTCGCTCGCCTACGCCCAGAGCCACCCCGACCGGGTCACGGAGCTGGTCCTGCGCGGCATCTTCATGCTGCGGCGAAAGGAACTCGAGTGGTTCTACCAGGAGGGCGCCAGCGCACTGTTCCCGGATCGCTGGGAGAGCTACATCGGGGCGATCCCGGAGAAGGAACGCGGCGATCTCATGCAGGCCTTTTATCGCCGGTTGACGGGCAGCGACCGCCGCGCGGCCCTCGCCGCCGCGCGCGCCTGGTCGGTCTGGGAAGGCTCGACGAGCTATCTCTTCCCGGACGAAGAGGCCACCGCGAGCTCGGGCGAGACGAAGTTTGCGCTGGCCATGGCCAGGATCGAGTGCCACTACTTCGTCAATGCCGGCTTCATGCGCAGCGAGAGCCAGCTGCTCGATGACGTCGATCTCATCCGCCACATCCCGACCGTGATCGTCCAGGGACGCTACGACGTGGTCTGCCCGATGATGACCGCCTGGGACCTGCACCAGGCGTGGCCGGAGGCGGATTTCAGGGTCACGCCGGATGCGGGCCACTCCGCATTCGAGCCCGGCAACGCCCACGAGCTCATCCAGGCCACGGACCGGTTCGCGCGGCGCTGAACGCGCTTTCAGCGGGGGAGGCTGACACAGGTTGCACGCCTTCTTCCGGGAGAGGCCGCTTTCGGGACCGCCGTAAATCCGTCCATGGAGGCTTCGGCTCGCCATCCCTGGCTCGCACGATCCCTGCAGCGGCCTCTCCGGAAAGAAGGCTATGTCGCGGGAGGGTTGACTGGCCTGAACGTCATGGCCGCAGGAAACGTGGCACGTCGCACGAAGCGCAAAGGGCACGAACGGCGGGTCAGCACTCCGGCACGTTGACCGCGAGACCGCCCTGGGAGGTCTCCTTGTAGATCACGCGTCATGTCGCGGCCCGTCTGGTGCATGGTCGCGATGACCTGGTCGAGCGAAACCTTGTGCGAACCGTCGCCACGCAGCGCGAGCCGCGCTGCGTTGATGGCCTTCACCGCGCCCATGGCGTTGCGTTCGATGCAGGGAATCTGCACCAGGCCGCCGACCGGGTCGCAGGTCAGGCCAAGGTTGTGCTCCATGCCGATCTCGGCCGCGTTCTCGACCTGGCTGTTGCTGCCGTGCAGGGCCGCCGAGAGGCCCGCCGCGGCCATCGAGCAGGCGACCCCGACCTCGCCCTGGCAGCCCATTTCCGCGCCCGAGATCGATGCATTGCGCTTGTAAAGCAGGCCCACCGCACCGGCCGTCAGCAGGAAGCGCCTGATGCCGGCCTCGTCCGCGCCGTGGCAGAGGCGTGTGTAGTAGTGCAGGACGGCCGGCACGATGCCTGCCGCGCCGTTGGTCGGCGCGGTCACGACGCGGCCGCCCGCGGCATTTTCCTCGTTCACTGCGAGCGCCCAGGCGTTGACCCACTCCATCGGGTCGCTGCGGCCCGCCTTCGCCTCGGTCTCGAGCACACGATGCAGCTTCGGCGCCCGCCGCCGGACTTTCAGCGATCCGGGCAGCAGGCCGCTGGCGATGAAGCCGCGCTGGACGCAGTCCTGCATGACCTCCCAGATGCGCGCAAGCCCGGCGTCGACCTCGGCCCGTGGACGCATCGCACACTCGTTGGCGAAGGTCAGCTCGTGTACCTCCAGGCCGTGCTCGTGACAGACCGCGAGCAACTCGTCCCCGCAGGTGAACGGATAGGGCAGCTCGGGCGCGGCAGCCGTCGCGGCGGCCGAGACGCTGCCGGAGCGAATCACCGCCCCGCCGCCGATCGAATACATCTCCTCGGCAAGCAGCGTCTCCCCGCCTGCGTCGAGGGCCGCGAAGCGCATGCCGTTCGCGTGCTGCGGCAACATCTGGTCGCGCAGGAAGAGCAGGTTCATCGGCTCGTCGAACGCGATTTCGTGGCTGCCGCAGAGGCGCAGCCGGGACGTGGCGCGTATCCTCGCGACGGTCGGCTGCATCAGCGACGGGATCGAGCCCGGACGGGTCGTGCCCCTCCAGGCCGAGCAGGATGGCGCGGTCGGTGCAGTGCCCCGCGCCCGTCAGCGCCAGCGATCCGTACAGGCGCACGAAGACTTCGGTGGTCCGCTCGAGCAGGCCGCGCGCGGCGAGTTCGGCGCCGAACAACCGGGCGGCGAGCATCGGTCCCATCGTATGCGACGACGACGGCCCCACGCCGACCTTGAAGATGTCGAAGACCGAGCGCTCGATCGCGTCGGCCGAGACGCCGGCCGCTCCGGGTTGCTGCAGCATCACGCGATCATGCTCCGTTCATAGCGCCGCCAGGCGGCGCGCCACCAGCGCGGCAAGGTCACGTGCGAGTGACTCGCGGATGTCCTGTTCCTCATGTTGCTTGGCGAGTACCAGCGAGTCGTCGTACGCATAGTCACGGCTCAGGGTCAGTTTCTGCCGCGGCAGGATTTCCGCTCCCGCCGAGCTCACCGAATACTCGACGGTGTAGAAGACTTCGTATTCCTGGGGCGTGTTCCGCGCCGAGATCGTCAGGATGTTGCGGCCGGTCTCATCGCGATGGATGTGCACGACCGCCGAGGCGGACTCCCCGGAAGGCGCCATCGAGGCGCCCGCCGCGACGAGCGCCTGCTCGAGCGCCCCGTAGAAGGGCGTGTAGCGGTCGGTCATCTCGAGATAGGGAGCCTTCATTCGTGCCGACAGCTCGACGTCGCCGCGCAGCTGGAAGCCGCAGCCGGCCACGAGACCGGCGGCGAGCAGGGCCAGGCACCACTTCGCGGCGCGCACCTCAGACCACCACGTTGACGAGCTTGCCGGGCACGTAGACCAGCTTGCGCACGGGCTTGTCGCCGACGAACTTCGCGACGTTGGCGTCTTCCAGCGCGGCCGCCCGGGCCTGCGCCTCGTCCGCTCCCACCGGCAGGCTCAGGCGGCTGCGAAGCTTGCCGTTCACCTGCACCACGATCTCGACGGTGTCCTGCCGGAGCGCAGCCGGATCCGGCTCCGGCCATGACTCGTCGACGAGCGCGCCGGCGTGGCCGAGCTCGCCCCACAGCGCGTGGGTGGCATGCGGCACGATCGGCGAGAGCATCAGCACCGCAAGCTCGAGCGCCTCCTGCGACACGGCCCTGCCCTGCGCCGATGAATCGTCGAAGCGACCCACGGCGTTCAGCAGTTCCATGACGGCGGCGATCGCCGTATTGAACGTGCGGCGGCGACCCATGTCATCGGTCACCTTGGCGAGCGTCTGGTGCGCGAGCCGGCGCAGGTCGCGCTGGGCGTCATCGAGCGACCCGGGGTCGAGCCCGGGCGCCGGGCCACCGCTGACCTGCGCGTGAACGGCGCGCCACAGCCGCTTCATGAACCGGAAGGCGCCCTCGACGCCCTCGTCGGACCATTCGAGGGTCTGCTCCGGCGGCGAAGCGAACATCATGAACAGGCGCGGGGTGTCGGCGCCGTAGCGGTCGACGAGCGCCTGCGGGTCCACGCCGTTGTTCTTGGACTTGGACATCTTGCCCATGCCGTCGGAAAGCACCGGCCGGCCGTCGGCCTTGAGCAACGCGGCGGTGCGCGCCCCCTTTTCGTCGACGCTGACCTCGACATCCGCCGGATCGAAGTAGCTGACCCGTCCGCCGTCTGCGTCGCGGTAGAAGATCTCGTTCAGCACCATGCCCTGGGTCAGCAGGTTGGCGAAGGGCTCGGACTGGTCGGTCAGCCCGCAGTCCCGCATCACCCGGGTCCAGAAACGCGAATACAGCAGGTGCAGGATGGCGTGCTCGATGCCGCCGATGTACTGGTCGACCGGCATCCAGTACGCCGCCCTCTCGTCAACCATCGCCCGATCGTTGCCCGGACAGGCGTAGCGAAAGTAGTACCAGGAAGAGTCGACGAAGGTATCCATGGTGTCGGTTTCGCGCCGCGCGGCACCGCCGCAGCGGGGACATGCGCAGTCGACGAAAGCCGGCGTCTTCGCCAGCGGGTTGCCCGAACCGTCCGGCACCAGTTCCTCGGGCAGCCGCACCGGCAGTTGCTCGTCCGGCACGGGTACGTCGCCGCAGGCATCGCAGTGGATGATCGGGATCGGGCAACCCCAGTAGCGCTGGCGGGAAATGCCCCAGTCCCGCAGGCGCCAGTTGACCTGCTTGCGCCCGAGTCCTTTCGCCTGCAGGTCCGCCGCGATGGCGTCCACGGCGGCGGCATAGTCCATGCGGTCGTAGCGGCCGGAATTGACGCAGCGGCCGTAGTCCGCGTACCAGGGTTCCCAGGCTTCGGTCGAATAGGGCTTGCCCTCGACCTCGATGACCTGCGCGATGGGCAGGCCGTATTTCCTGGCGAAGGCGAAGTCGCGCTCGTCGTGCCCCGGGACGCCCATCACGGCGCCCTCGCCGTAGCCCATCAGCACGTAGTTGCCGACCCAGACCTCGACTGGCTGGCCGGTCAGCGGGTGCGATACGAACTGGCCCGTGGGCATGCCCAGCTTTTCCATCGTCGCGATGTCGGCTTCCATGACCGAGCCTCGGCGGCACTCGTCGACGAACTCCTTGAGCTTCGCATCGCGCGCCGCGGCGCGCGTCGCAAGCGGGTGCTCGGCCGCGACCGCCACGAAGGTCACGCCCATGATCGTGTCGGCGCGCGTGGTGAAGACCTTGAGTTCGCCCCGCTCGCCGTCGAGTTCGTAGGGGAACGACAGGTTGACCCCCTCGCTGCGGCCTATCCAGTTGGCCTGCATCAGCCGCACGCGCTCGGGCCATCCGTCCAGCCCGTCGAGTGCGCCGAGGAGTTCCTCCGCGTACTGCGAAATCCTCAGGTAGTACATCGGGATTTCGCGTTTCTCGATCAGCGCGCCCGTGCGCCAGCCGCGGCCATCGATGACCTGCTCGTTCGCCAGCACCGTCTGGTCGACCGGATCCCAGTTGACGACGCCGGTCTTCTTGTACGCGATGCCCCGCTCCAGCATGCGCAGGAACAGCCACTGGTTCCACTTGTAGTAATCCGGGCTGCAGGTGGCCACCTCGCGGGACCAGTCGAGGCCGAAGCCCAGCGACTGCAGCTGCCGCTTCATGTAGCCGATGTTCTCCCAGGTCCACCGGGCGGGCGGCACGCCGTTGGCCATCGCCGCGTTCTCGGCGGGAAGGCCGAAGGCATCCCAGCCCATCGGCTGCAGCACGTTGTGACCGCGCATGCGCATGAAGCGCGCGATGACGTCGCCGATCGTGTAGTTGCGCACGTGGCCCATGTGCAACCGGCCGCTGGGATAGGGAAACATGCAGAGGCAGTAGTACTTTGGCCGCGCCGGGTCCTCCCGGACCTCGAAACAGGCGTGTTCCTGCCAGTACCGCTGGGCGGCGGACTCTATGGCGGCGGGTTCGTAGCGTTCCTGCATGGTGAGGCCGGCTGCGTTCAGGATAGCTGGAAAGGATACCCGACCCGGGACCTGTCCCGCGAACTCAACCGCGCAACCGGGACGGGCTTACTCCCAGCGCACCGCGCCCTGGCGCGGCCGCAAACGGGCGCCCGCGGCCAGCATCAGGAAGCACAGCCCCAGCACCGGCCAGTTGCCGGAACGCGCATAGGGCGTCAGGCCCTGAAAGGGCCTCGCCGTACCGCGCAAGACCTCGGGAACGAACTGGGCCGCCCTGCGGACCACCCGGCCGTCGGGTGCGATGATCCCGCTGATGCCGTTGGAGGTTGCGCGAACGAGGTAGCGGCCCGCCTCCAGCGCGCGGAAACGCGCCATCTGCAGCTGCTGGTGGGGTGCCGTGGAGTCTCCGAACCAGGCGTTGTTGGTCACGTTCACCAGCAGCGTCGCCCGGTCGAGCACGCCGAGTTGCTCGGAGCCGTAGGCATCCTCGTAGCAGATGGTGACGCCGACCTTCTGGCCCGCCGCGTCGAGCGGCGGTTGGTCATCGGCGCCGGGGGTCATGTCCACGTAGGTCAGGCTCATCAGCCGCATCCAGCTGCGGACGGCCTTCGGTACTGGAAAGAACTCGCCAAAGGGCACCAGGCGGCGCTTGTAGTACCAGCCGGCCTTGTCGCCCGACAGCGCCATCAGGCCGTTGTAGTACCTGTTCGTATCGGCGTCGTAGCGCAGCAGCCCCAGCATGAGGTCGGAGCCGTGCCGCTGGGCGTCCGTCCAGAGATTGGCCAGGTAGGGCCCCGCCTCGTGGGCGAGCACCGGCAAGGCCGCTTCCGGCCAGACGATCAGGCGCGTGCCAAGCACGCTCCCGGTCATGCTCCGGTACAGCTTCAGGGTCTGCTCGCGGTGGTCGTCCTGCCACTTCAGGTCCTGGGGGATCGCTCCCTGCACGATGGCGACCGTGAACTCGTCGCCCGCCGGCGTCGTCCAGGCTCGCTCGCGCAGCGCCGCACCGGCGGCCCAAAGCAGTACCACGATGACGACCGCCACGGCCCGTTCCCGCAGCGTACCGCGGACGGCCGTGACGACCGCGCCGGCAGTGAACGCGCTCACCAGCGTCACCAGGTGCACGCCACCCAGCGGGGCATAGCCTGCCAACGGCGAGTCGCTGTGGGCATAGCCGATCTCGAGCCACGGAAACCCGCTGAACAGCCAGCCGCGCAACCATTCCATCAGCACCCACGCCGCGGGCAGCACCACCAGCCAGCGACGAGTCGTGGCGCGCGGCAGGAAGCGAACCACGCTCCAGCCGACTAGGGCGTAGTAGGCCGCCATGATGGCGACCAGGCCGGACATCAGGAACAGGGCCAGCCAGATCGGCGCCTTGCCGAAGACGTGGACCGCGGTGTAGATC
The DNA here is from genome assembly GCA_963695465.1 of uncultured Gammaproteobacteria bacterium. Classification (GTDB taxonomy): domain Bacteria; phylum Pseudomonadota; class Gammaproteobacteria; order Steroidobacterales; family Steroidobacteraceae; genus SG8-30. The sequence goes on along the minus strand of CAVOGM010000009.1, from coordinate 81,972 downwards.
CAGTAGGTGCCGGACAGGAAGAGGCCCGAGGCGTAGCAGAACCCCAGCCAGGCCGCCCTGCGTGGCGCCGCCTCGTCCCAGAGCAGGAACAGGATCGCCGGGCAGGCGACCACCAGCGGGAAGAACTCGGCGGGCGCGAACGACAGCGAACAGGCCGCTCCCGCGGCAAAGGCGATCCAGGCGCCGTAGCGTCTCGCCAACGCTGCCAGGGGTGCCGACGGCACGGCGATCAATCCGCGGCTTCGACCGGCGGCACGTCGCTTGGGCTCGTGACCCGCAGCAGGTCGATGCGGCGGCGGTCGGAGCGCAGCACCTTGAAATCGAAGCCGTCGATCGTCACCGCCTCGCCGCGCTTGGGCAGCCGCCCGAACTGGTGCATCACCAGGCCGCCGATGGTGTCGAATTCCTCGTCGCTGAACCGGGTACCGAAGAACTCGTTGAAATCCTCGATACGCGCCAGCGCGTGCACGGTGAACTGCCGCTCGGCATCGCGCCGGATCGTCTGGTCTTCCTCGATGTCGTACTCGTCGGCGATGTCGCCGACAATTTCCTCGATCACGTCCTCGATGGTCACGAGGCCCGACACCCCGCCGTACTCGTCCACCACGACAGCCATGTGATTGCGGCTTACGCGGAATTCCTTGAGCAGGACATTGAGCCGCTTGCTCTCAGGCACGAAGACCGCCGGCCTCAGCACTTCGCGCATGTCGAACTCGGCGCTGCCCCCCTCGCCGAAGTAGCGCAGCAGGTCCTTGGCCAGCAGGATTCCCACGACCTGGTCCCTGTCCTCGCCGATGACCGGGAACCGCGAATGCCCCGACTCGACGATCACCGGCAGCAGTTTCTCGGGCGGGTCCTCACGGTCGAGGACGACCATCTGCGAACGCGGCACCATGATGTCCCTGACCTGGAGGTCGGCGACTTCCAGCACGCCCTCGAGCATCGACAGCGCGTCGGCCTCGATCAGCCCGCGACGGCCCGCCTCGCGCAGTTCCTCGACCAGTTCGGCGCGGTCGCGCGGCTCGCCACCGCCCACCAGCCGCCTCAACCAGCTCGTCCTGACCCCGTCATCCGTCATCGCCTGGCGACCTCGTAAGGATTCCCGTAACCGAGCCCCGCGAGAATCTCGGTTTCCGTCTTCTCCATCCGGCGCGCCTCGCGGGCACCCGCATGGTCCAGGCCGAGCAGGTGCAATGTACCGTGCACGACCATATGCGCCCAGTGTGCGCGCCGAGGCTTGCCCTGTGCACGCGCTTCCCGCGCAACGACCGGTGCGCAGATCACCAGGTCGCCGAGGAAACACTCGCCCACCGGCAGCTGGCAGCCCGTGCCGCCAAAGGACAGGACGTTGGTCGCCTTGTCCTTGCCACGGTAGGTCCTGTTGAGCCGTCGGCTCTCAGCCGAGTCCACGATCCGTATGCCCAGCCTGGCGCGGTGCGGTGCCGCGGCCGAGGCCGCGACAGCCCAGCGCCGCAAGGTCGGCACCGCCGGCGCCCAGGGCCGCCGCGTGCCGTACTGCACGTCCACCACGACGGTCATGGGGCCTGCTCCGGGGGGGCAGCGCGCTCGTAGGCCTCGACGATCCTGGCAACCAGCGCGTGCCGCACGACGTCGCGGGCCGTGAAATGACTGAAGGCAATGCCGGGCACGCTGCCGAGCACGTCCATGGCCTGGCGCAGGCCGGACTGACGGTGCGCCGGCAGGTCGGTCTGCGTGATGTCACCGGTGACTACGGCGCGGGATCCGAAGCCGATGCGTGTCAGGAACATCTTCATCTGTTCGACGGTCGTGTTCTGCGCCTCGTCGAGGATGATGAACGACTCGTTGAGCGTACGGCCGCGCATGAAAGCCAGCGGGGCTACCTCGATGACGTTCCTCTCTATCAGCCGGGCGACCCGCTCGAAGCCGATCATCTCGTAAAGCGCGTCGTACATGGGCCGCAGGTAGGGGTCCACCTTCTGGGCCATGTCTCCCGGCAGGAACCCGAGCCGTTCGCCGGCCTCGACCGCCGGCCTCACCAGCACGATGCGGCGGACCGCGTCGCGCTGCAGCGCCTCGACCGCGCAGGCCACGGCGAGGTAGGTCTTGCCGGTGCCGGCCGGCCCGATCCCGAAAGTCAGGTCGTACTCGTGCATGTTCTGCAGGTACTTCACCTGGTTCGGCCCGCGTCCGCGGATCAGGCCGCGGTGTGTCTGGACCGAAAGCACGTCCGTCGGGCCGGTGGATTCCATGCCCGCTTCCTGGATTGCCAGGTGCACGTCCTCAGGCGTGACCGGCCCCTCTGCCGAGCGTCCATAGAGTGCGTTCAACACCGTCGCGCCCGCCTCGGATTTCTCGCCAGCCACCGAGAAGCGTCCGCCGCGCCGGCGAATTTCCACGTTCAACCGCTCCTCGATCTGCCGCAGGTTTTCGTCGAGCGGACCGCACACGGCGGCGAGGCGCTCGTTGCCGGCGCCCTCGAAGGACACGTCGCGGGTTGAGTCGATGCTCAAGCGGGGCTCATGCGGTGCGTGCCGCGGGCAACCCGTCCGCCGCAGCGACCAGGCGGCCGCGCAGCGAGTTCGGCAGCGCCTCGGTGATCAGCAGGTCGGCGAAACCATTGAGCAGCGACGCCTGGCCATCGAAATTGACCCAGCGCATGTTCTCGGTCCGCCCTGCAAGCTGGTCGGGGTTCTTCTTCGAGGGCTTCTCCACCAGCACGCGCTGTACGCTGCCGACCATGCGACGGCTGACCTCCTGCGCCTGCTGGTCGATGCGACGCTGCAGGATGGCCAGCCTCTGCTGCTTGACCTCGCGCGGCACGTCGTCGGGCAGGGACGCTGCGGGCGTGCCGGGGCGTCGGCTGTAGATGAAACTGAAAGACTGGTCGAAGCCGATCTCGCCGATCAGGTTCATCGTCTGCTCGAAATCACGATCCGTCTCGCCCGGGAAACCGACGATGAAATCGGAAGAAATGCTGATTCCCGGCCTGGCCGCCTTCAGCTTGCGGATCTTCTGCTTGTACTCGAGCGACGTGTAACCGCGTTTCATCAGCGACAGGATGCGGTCGGACCCGCTTTGTACCGGCAAGTGCAGGTAACTCACGAGCTTCGGCACCTGGGCATAGGCCTCGATCAGCGCGTCGGTGAACTCGACGGGATGCGACGTGGTAAAGCGGATGCGCTCGATGCCCGGCACCCGCGCCACGAAGCGGATCAGCGTCGCCAGGTCGCAGTCCGGGCCGTCGTCCATCGGCCCGGCGTAGGCGTTGACGTTCTGGCCGAGCAGCATCACCTCGCGCACGCCCTGGGCGGCGAGCGCCTCGACCTCGGACATCACCTGGGCGAAGGGCCGGCTCATCTCCTGGCCGCGCGTGTAAGGGACGACGCAGAAGCTGCAGAACTTGCTGCAGCCCTCCATGATCGACACGAACGCCGTCGCGCCGTCGGCCCGCGGTTCGGGCAGGCGGTCGAATTTCTCGATCTCGGGAAACGACACGTCCACCTGCGAGCGGCCGGTGTCGCGCAGCCCGGCGATCATCTCGGGCAGCCGATGGATGGTCTGCGGTCCGAACACCAGGTCGACGAAAGGTGCACGCTCGAGCAGGCCTTCTCCCTCCTGGCTCGCCACGCAACCGCCGACGCCGATGACCAGCCCGGGCTTCTGCTCCTTGAGCAGGCGCCACTGCCCGAGATGGGAGAAGACCTTCTCCTGCGCCTTCTCGCGGACCGAGCAGGTGTTCAGGAGCACGACGTCCGCCGCCGCCGGGTCGTCGGTCAACTCGAGGCCCTGCGATTCACGCAGCACGTCCACCATGCGGGCGGAGTCGTACTCGTTCATCTGGCAGCCAAAGGTCGTGATATAGAGCCGACCGGCCATGACGGATCGCGGGTCCGGTGGATAAAGGGCCGATAGGGTAGCTGTTTTGCCGGCGCGATTGAAGGGTGCTGGCACCAGGATCCCGCCCCCGAACAGGGCCTACCCATTTGAATACAAAGAATATTCGGGGTCAGCGGCCAAAAGTGCCCGTTGCCGAAAGATCGATTGGCAGGTCCTCGAACACGGGCAGCACGAAGCGTCCCGTCGCGCTTGCGTCCGCTTTGGGTGGCAACTCCCGGACAAAGGCCTCGCGGAGCTTGGCCTGGTGCGAGTACTCGATCTCCCGCAGCAGCGCCGGCTTCGAGTAGTAGTAGCCCTGGCCCGCCACGCAGCCGAGGTCGATCAGCTGGCGCAGCTGGTGCTCGTACTCGATGCCTTCCGCCACCACCTCGAGTCCCAGGGTGTCGCCGAGCGAGATGATCGCGCGCGCCAGTTCGGTCCCGTCCTTTTCCTCGCCGAGCCGCTGCACGAAGGACCGGTCGATCTTGAGGATGTCGATGGGGAACCGGTGGAGGTAGGACAGGGAGGAGTAGCCGGTGCCGAAATCGTCGATTGCGATGCGGATGCCCAGCCGCTTGAGCCTGCTGAGCTTCGCGAAGGTCGCCTCGGTGTCCTGCATCACCACGCTCTCGGTCATCTCGATCACGAGGCAGCCTGGATCAAGCCCGGTCTGTTGCAGCACCGCCGTCACTTCGGCAACCAGGTCCGCGCCCTGCAGCTGCTGGCTCGAGACGTTGACGGCGACGCGCAGCTGCTTGCCGAGCGGCATGCGGTCCTGCCACGCCCGGACCTGGTTACAGGCCTCGTAGAGCACCCAGCGGCCCAGGCCGATCACCTGGCCGGTTTCCTCGGCGACGCCGATGAATTCCGCCGGCGCGATCAGGCCGCGGTCCGGGTGCTGCCAGCGCACCAGCGCCTCGACACCGAGCAGGTAGCCTGATGCCAGGTCGACGATGGGCTGGAACAGCAGCCGCAGCTCGTTCTTGTGGATCGCGCGGGTCAGGTCCGCCTCGATCCTGAGGCGATCGCGGACCGCCTCCTGCATCTGCGGCTGGAATACGCAGTAGCGGCTCTTGCCCTGCGCCTTGGCGCTGTACATGGCGACGTCGGCATTGCGCAGCACCTCTTCCACGCCCTCGCCGGGCTCGGCGAAGGCGACACCCACGCTCGCCGCGACGCGCAGGCTTGATCCGGCGAAAGCGAAGGGCTCCTTGAGCGCCTCGACGATGCGTCCGGCGACCTCGACGACCTGCTCCTCCGAGGTCGCATCCTCGATCAGTACCGCGAATTCGTCGCCGCCCAGGCGTGCGACCGTGTCGACCGCGCGCATGCACTTCATAAGTCGCTGCGCCGTAGTCCGCAACACACGGTCCCCCTCGCCATGCCCGAGGCTGTCGTTGATCTTCTTGAAGTTGTCGAGATCCACGAAAATCGTCGCGACGCGACTGTCCCGGCGCTTTGAGACGGCGAGCGCGTGCTCGACCCGATTGCGGAACAGCGCGCGATTGGCGAGCAGGGTCAATGGGTCGTGCAGCGCAAGCCGCTTCAACTGGTCCTCGAGCGCCCGACGGTCCGTGACGTCGCGGATGTTGAGCACGTGGCCGGAGACATGGGGCTCGTGCATGAGGTTGGTGCCCACGACTTCGACCATCCGGAAGCGATTCTTGCCACGTGGAATCCGCAATTCGATGGTGTTGCTCGCGCGGCTGGCTGACGCCAGCTGGGTGAAGAACGCGTGCAGCCGACCCCGGTCCTCGACCGCGACGAGTTCCGCCACCTGTCGACCAACCAGATCCTCGGCATACAGCCCGAATACGCGCTCGGCCGAGGGCGTCAGGTACAGCAGGCGGCCGTCATCGCCAGCGATGGCGATGACGTCCGATGAGTTGCGCACGAGCGAGGTGAAACGCTCCTCGGCCGCGCGCTTGGCGACCTGGGCCTGTACTTCGGCAATTTCGCGTGTCGCCAGTGTCTGGCGCAGCAGGACCAGGATGCCCACGACACACACCACGACGGCCAGCGTGCCCGGCGCCTCGCGCCAGTCGAGAGTCTGGTGGTAGATCAGCGCCGCCATGGCGAGCAGCAGCACGGAGTACGGCAGGAAGCTGACGTCGTCCCCGGATCGCACAAAAGCCGGCGTTGTCCCCGCGCCCATCTCCGCATGGACCCGGTCCGCATGGGCCGCCACTGCAAAGAGCGCGTAGGCGACGACGGACAGGCCGTCCTTCGACAGGAGCACAAGATCGCCCGCGCTCCCCGCAACGGCAGGTGCCACGTCCGCGGCGAGCAGGGTGGCGAGCGCCGCGGCCAGCCAGGCGGCCGCCGGTGAACGCGCGTGGCCGGGGCGTCCCAGCAATACCAGGGCGGCCAGCAGGAAAGTGGTCGCGTCAAGCAGCATGTAGAGCGTCGGGCCTATGGTCAATGCAGCCGCCGGCCCCGCCTCGCTCAACATCGGTTCGAGCAGGAAGAACCACAGCATGGCGCTGAATGAGAGGGAAACTGCCAGCGAATCGAGCCAGAAGCGGGCCCGTGGGGTGCCCTGGCGATTCGACCGGATGAGCAGGATGCAGGCGACCGCGACCAGGGGATAAAACCCGATCCTGAAGAGCTCGGCCTGGCGAGCGGGCGCCATCAGCCCAGCGACGTCGAGCGTGGCTGCGGCAAGGTTGGCAACCAGGACGGCGGCCAGTCCCGCGGCGATCAGCCGCCAGGCCAACCGGCGCGGGCGGGACAGGTCCAGGCTGGCGCCGGTACGCCATCCGGTCAGGCACCCGGCCAGGAGGGCCAGCCCCAGAGCCAGGCTGGCGGTCAGGCCGGGCCCGAAGACTTCCGCGGCAAGGTGGCCACCACCGAGCGCGACGAGGCCCGCCAGGACGCACGCTCCCAGTGCGGCGACGCCGCCCCAGTCAAGCAACCAGGGCCTCAATGACGGCCGGAGCGTTGCTGTGGTTCCTTTCTCGAAGTCAGTCAACCCGATACCCCGGATTCCGGCCGTGGCCGGCGCATCCATTTTGCGGATATCGGAACCTTACGCGCGCGCCGCGAGGGTAGGCAGCCCCGATGATCAAGGCTGTGGACGAGATCACATAATCAGGCGTCGCCGCGGCCGGCGGACCCCTCGGCGGCCGGGGTCAGAACGGAATATCGTCGTCGAAATCCTCGCGGCTGCTGCTGCCGCCGGCGCCGGCCCCGGCCCCGGCGGAGCCGCCGGTCGAGCTTCCGCCCGAACGGGGCGTCGGCTCACGCTCGTAGCCGCCACCGCCGCCGCCGCCGCCGCCGCGTCCACCGAGCATCTGCATTTCGTTGGCGACGACCTCGGTCGAGTAGCGGTCGTTGCCTTCCTTGTCCTGCCACTTGCGGGTCCGCAGCCTGCCTTCAATGTAGACCTGCGAGCCCTTGCGCAGGTACTCGGCGGCGACCTCGGCCAGCCGGTCGAACATGACGACCGTATGCCACTCGGTGTTTTCCTTGTTCTCGCCGGTCTGCTTGTCGCGCCACTGGTCGCTCGTGGCGATCCGCAGGTTGACGACGGCCTTGCCGCTGGGCATGGCGCGGCTCTGCGGATCCTGTCCGAGGTTGCCGACCAGGATGACCTTGTTGATGCCTCGTGCCATGGAATTCACCTCGATCTGGATTCGGTTGCAGGTCGGGTCCGCGGCTCGGTCCCGGCTCTCTTGTGCCCCCTATTCTAGTCTGCCGGCGAGCCCGGCGACACCGGCACTAATCGGCCGGAAACGTGCACATTTGCGTCGGGACGCCGGTCCGGCCGGCGCTGTCGGCGGCGGCCCGCGGGGCCGCCGGCGGCTCCTGGGCGTTGATTGACAAGGGCTTTGCCGCAGCCGCGAGTCGACGGGTATTCTATGGGGCTCACCTCGCCAGACCGTGCCAGGCACCGGACATACATGAGCCTCCAGACCATACGGATACGCGGCGCTCGCACGCACAACCTGCAGGGAATCGACCTCGACCTCCCGCGCGACCGGCTGATCGTGTTCACCGGCCTGTCGGGCTCGGGCAAGTCGTCGCTCGCCTTCGACACCATCTACGCAGAGGGGCAGCGGCGCTACGTCGAGTCGCTCTCGGCCTATGCGCGGCAGTTCCTGTCCATGATGGAGAAGCCGGACATCGACTCGATCGAGGGCCTGTCGCCGGCCATCTCGATCGAGCAGAAATCGACCTCGCACAATCCGCGCTCCACCGTCGGGACCGTCACCGAAATCTACGACTACCTGCGACTGCTTTACGCGCGGGCGGGCATCCCGCGCTGCCCGGACCATGGCATGGACCTGTCCGCGCAGACCGTCAGCCAGATGGTGGACCAGGTCCTGCGCCTGCCCGAAGGCACGCCGCTGGCGTTGCTCGCGCCGGTGGTCAAGGACCGCAAGGGGGAGCACCTGCAGGTCTTCGAGGAGCTGCGCGGCCGCGGCTTCATCCGCGCCCGGGTCGACGGCAAGCTGACCGAACTCGACAACCCACCGAAGCTGGATCTCAGGCGGAAGCACACGGTCGAAGCCGTCGTCGACCGCTTCAAGGTGCGCCCGGACCTGGGGCAGCGCCTCGCAGAATCCTTCGAGACGGCGCTCAGGCTCGGCGAGGGCGTGGCGCGGGTGACCTTCCTCGAGGAGCCAGGCCGCGAGGAAATGGTCTTCTCCGACAAGTTCGCCTGCACCGCCTGCGGCTACTCCCTCTCGGAGCTCGAGCCGAGGCTGTTTTCGTTCAACAACCCGGCAGGCGCGTGCCCGGCCTGCGACGGCCTCGGCGTCAAGCAGTTCTTCGACCCGGCCCGGGTGGTTTCCCAGCCCACGCTGTCGCTCGCCGGCGGCGCGGTGCGGGGTTGGGACCGGCGCAACGCGTACTATTACCAGATGGTCCTGGCGCTGGCGCAGCACTACGGATTCGATCCCGAGGCGCCGTGGGACCAGCTGCCGCACCAGTCGCACGACGTGCTGATGTACGGCAGCGGCGATGCCGAGATCGAGTTCCGCTACTTCGACTCGCGCGGCCGGACGATCAAGCGCAAGCACCGCTTCGAGGGCGTGATCAACAACCTCGAGCGACGCTACCGCGAAACCGAGTCCCTTTCGGTACGCGAGGAACTGTCGCGCTATCTCGGCACGCGCACCTGCCCGGAGTGCGAGGGCACGCGCCTGACCCGATCCGCACGCAACGTCTTCGTCGGCGGCAGCAGCCTGCCCGGGATTTCCGCGATGTCGGTCGGCCGCGCGCAGGCTTTCTTCAAGGAAATGCGGCTCGCGGGCTGGCGCGGCGAGATTGCCGCCAAGGTGGTCAAGGAGATCGGCGACCGCCTCGGCTTCCTCGTCGACGTGGGGCTCGATTACCTGACGCTCGATCGCAGCGCGGAGACCCTGTCGGGCGGCGAGGCCCAGCGAATCCGGCTGGCCAGCCAGATCGGCTCAGGCCTGGTCGGCGTGATGTACATCCTCGACGAGCCATCGATCGGCCTGCACCAACGGGACAACCAGCGGCTGCTCGACACGCTGCACCGGCTGCGGGACCTCGGCAACACGGTGATAGTCGTCGAGCACGACGAGGATGCGATTCGCCAGGCCGACCATGTCGTCGACCTCGGGCCCGGCGCGGGGGTGCATGGCGGGCGCGTCGTGGCCCAGGGCACGCCCGCCGAGGTCGAGTCGCACCAGGATTCCGTCACCGGCCAGTACCTGTCCGGCCGGCGCCGCATCGAGGTGCCGACGACCCGGCACGCCCGCGACCGCAAGCGCTTTCTGCGTGTCGTCGGCGCCAGCGGCAACAACCTGCAGCAGGTAACGGTCGATTTCCCGCTCGGCCTGATGACCTGCGTGACCGGCGTCTCCGGCTCCGGCAAGTCCACGCTGGTCAATGACACGCTCTACAGGCGTGTTGCGGAGCACCTCAACGACGCATCCTACGATTCGGCACCCTGCGAGGGCGTCGAGGGGCTCGCGCAGGTGGACCGCGTCATCGACATCGACCAGAGCCCCATCGGCCGCACGCCGCGATCGAACCCGGCGACCTATACCGGGCTGTTTACGCCGATTCGCGAGCTGTTCGCCGCGACACCCGAATCGCGCTCGCGAGGCTACAAGCCGGGCCGGTTCAGCTTCAACGTCAAGGGCGGCCGCTGCGAGGCCTGCCAGGGCGACGGCGTGCTCAAGGTCGAGATGCACTTCCTGCCGGACGTCTACGTTCCCTGCGACGTCTGCAAGGGCAAGCGCTACAACCGCGAGACGCTGGAGGTCCACTACAAGGGCCGCAGCATCCACGAGGTGCTCGACATGACCGTCGAGGACGCCCTCGGCTTCTTCCATGCGGTCCCGGTGGTCGCCGGCAAGCTCCGGACCCTGATGGACGTCGGCCTTTCCTATCTTCGGCTCGGCCAGAACGCGACGACCCTGTCCGGCGGCGAGGCCCAGCGCGTCAAGCTCGCCAAGGAGTTGTCGAAGCGATCGACGGGCCGCACGCTGTATATCCTCGACGAACCGACCACCGGCCTGCACTTCCACGACGTCGAGCAACTGCTCGGCGTGCTGCATCGCCTGCGTGACGAAGGCAACACGGTCGTCGTCATCGAGCACAACCTCGATGTCATCAAGACCGCGGACTGGATCGTCGACCTCGGGCCCGAGGGCGGCGACGGCGGCGGCCGCGTCATCGCGGAGGGCACGCCGGAGCAGGTCTCCCGTTCCAAGGCAAGTTATACGGGCCATTACCTGGCGTCGATGCTGGCGCGGACCGGTGCGCCCGCGCGCCGGCGGGCGTGAGCCAACGCCCGCCGGAAGGATATCCCGGGGAGTAGTTCATGAGGTCAGTGACAGCCATCCTCTCAGCGGTCGCCGGGTCGGCGGCGATATTCGCGGTCTCGGCCGGCACGCCGCCGGACCTCTCGGTGACCGACGCCTGGGCACGCGCCACGCCGCCCGGCACGCCGGTCGCCGCCGTCTACCTCGTGATCGACAACACGGGCGGCAAGGCCGACAGGCTGCTGGCGGTCTCTACCGACCGCGCCGGGAGTGCCGAGGTGCACACCATCGTCCACGACGGCGACCTGGCGATGATGCGCCGCGTCGACCCGCTGCATGTGGGGGCCGGCGAACGCATCGTGTTCGAACCCGGCGGGACCCACGTCATGCTGATGGGGCTGAAGTCGCCGCTGGCAGAAGGCCAGAGCCTGACCCTGGTCATGAACTTTGAACGGGCGGGCGTCCAGCGCGTCGAGGCCCGCGTGCTGGCCGCGACCAGCACCCCGCAGGCCGCGCATCACCACTGACCGGGTGACGCAACTCCAGGCTCAGTAACCGGCTGCCTGGCCGTCCTTGCGTGACTCCGAAGCGCCCGCATAGGCGCCGTTGTCCGGATCGCGGCGAATCGCCTGGTAGCCGCCGAAATCGCCGCGGACCGCCTTGATGCGGTGTCCACGGCGCTCCAGCTCGGCGATGACGGCCGCGTCGAAGCCGATCTCGAGTGCCAGCTCGCCCCCGTCGCGCATGATCTCGTCGGTGGGCGCGCTCGAGCCGTCGTGGCGCAGCCGGGGCGCATCGCCCGCTTCCTGCAGGTTCATGCCGAAGTCGATCATGTTGACCAGCACCTGCACGTGGCCCTGCGGCTGCATGTCGCCGCCCATCACGCCGAAGCTGATCAGGGGCTTGCCGTCGCGGGTCACGAACGCCGGGATGATCGTGTGGAAGGGGCGCTTGCCGGGCGCGAAGACGTTCGGATGGCCCGGGTTCAGCGAGAACAGCTCGCCGCGGTCCTGCAGCACGAAGCCGAGGTCGCCCGGCGTCATGCCGGAGCCCATGCCGCGGTAGTTGCTCTGGATCAGCGAGACCATCATTGCCGTCGGCGTCGGCGACGGTCAGGTAGACGGTGTCGGACTTTGCGCCCGGCATCTCGCCCGGCGGATAGTCGGTGGCGGCGCGGGACACGTCGATCAGGGCGCGGCGCTCGTTCGCGTAGTCCTTCGAGATCAGGCGCTCGAGCGGAATCGGGGCGAAGTCGGGGTCGGCGTAGTAACGGGCGCGATCCTCGAAGACGAGCTTCTTGGTCTCCGACGAGCACGTGCAGGTAGTCGGCGCTGCCGAAGCCCATCTTGCGCAGGTCGAAGTCCTCGAGGATGTTCAGCATCTGCAGCGCGGCGATGCCCTGCCCGTTCGGCGGCAGCTCCCAGACATCGTAGCCGCGATAGTTGGCCGAAACGGGCTCGACCCACTGCGAGTGGTGCGCGGCAAGGTCTTCGTAGGCCAGGAATCCGCCGTTGGCCTTCATGTAAGCGTCGATGGCGCGGGCGATGTCGCCCTTGTAGAAGGCGTCGCGGCCGCCTTTCGCGATCGCCTCGTAGGTCGTGGCGAGCCGCGGATTGGCGAACATCTCGCCCTTGGCCGGCGCGTGCCCGCCCGGCATGAAGGTCTCGCGGAAGCCCGGGAATTTCTCCAGCACACGCGCGTTGCGCTGCCAGCCGTTGGCGATGACCTCGGTGACCGGGAAGCCCTTGCGGGCATAGCCGATGGCCGGGGCCAGCACGTCGGTCATCGGCAGGCGTCCGAAGCGGTCGTGCAGCTCGAACCAGCCGTCCACCGCGCCGGGCACCGTCACCGGCAGCGGACCGAGCGGCGGAATGTGGGTCATGCCCCGCGATGTGAAGTACTCGAGCGTCAGCGCCCGCGGCGAGCGGCCGCTGGCGTTGAGGCCGTACAGCTTCTGCTCCTTCGGGTCCCAGACGATGGCGAACAGGTCGCCGCCGATGCCGGCGCCGGTCGGCTCGATGAGACCCAGTACCGCGTTGGCGGCAATCGCGGCGTCCACCGCCGACCCACCGCGCCGCATGACCGCCAGGGCCGCCTCGGTGGCCAGCGGCTGGCTGGTCGCGGCCATTGCCACAGGCGCCAGCACTTCCGAACGCGTTACGAAGGACTCGCCGAGGCGCCGCCCCGGCACCTCTCCCACTGCGCTCATGCTCACGAACCCTGCTGCCGCCAGAAGAACCGTTCCAATCCGAGGATAGCTTGCCATTCGCCGCTCCTCACCATGCGCCTGGGGCGACCGTCTGTTCCGTAGCTGCCGCGGCGACTGTGCGCCTGCTCAGGCCTGGTCATTGGCTTCGCTCCGGCTGGTGAATGTTTGCTGCAACTCGTCACCCGCGAGTCGCTCCCTGTAGCGACCACGCGTGTAGTCGCGGATTACTCTACGCCAGAATTCTACCGCCTGGCGGTCCCGCGTCGACTGCGGCACCAGCCACTGTCCCTGGAACCGGTCGAACAGCAGCCTCGCCGCCTCTCCGCCGACCCCGAGCCTGCGCATCGGCCTGCTGACGAAAAACTCCGTAAGACGGAACGTCGCCAGCGGCCCGGAGCCCGGAACGGACGTCTGCTGCACGAGCGCAAAGCCGGCGCGTTCTCCGCCGCGAAGGATGACGAATGGCGTCGAGCGCTGATCGCGGAACCACGAGCCGAGCAGCTCCTGCGGCCCCTGCCCCGTCACGGCCAGCGCCGGAAAGACCCCGGTCCCGCCGGCGCCGAGGTCGTCCAGGTATTCGCGATAGGCACGCTCGATCCACTGTCGATCCTCGTGCGATTGTCTTGCGTCCCGGAGGCTGACGGCCATGTCACATCCTCAAAAGAAAAGGCCGGGCGGTGCCGCGGTTCTCGTCCCGCGGCACCGCCCGGCCCAGACAGTCCCGCGAAAGGCTGCCTTACTTCTTCATGGCGTCGGCGGCGTCGCCAGCGGCCTCTTCCACCTTCTCGGCCGCGTCAACGGCGGCTTCCTTGGTCGCGTCCACCGCGTCGGCGGCGGCTTCCTTGGTCGCGTCGACTGCATCGGCAGCGGCCTCCTTGGTCGCGTCGGCGGCCGCATCGGCAGCCTGCTGCATGGAGGAGGCGGCCTCGGCAGCCTTGTCCTTGGCGGCTTCTTCGTGCTTGCCACCGCACGCGCCCAGCACCAGCGCCAGAGCGACGGCGCCCAAAATCTTCGAATTCATTGTCGATACTCCAGGATTACTTCAAACGGGTGAGAGAGGAAAAGCGAAGTCCGCGGCGATCGTCGCGTCATTCCTGGAATGAGTTCGACGTTTCACCGGGCCGCGCAATTCTAGAGGTTTTTCGGTATTTTTCAATCGAAAACCGGTGCAGGACCAATGTTTTGGGCGGAAAATCACGCACGAAGCTGCGACGGAGATATCGCAGGGCAGTAGCGCGCGCAGGCGCCCGGGACAGCGCCGCGCCTGCATCCACACTGGAGGCTCACTTGGACACGACTTCGCAGTCACTCTATCTCGACCATCTCGAAACCATCTCGCTGCGCGTCAGCGGCGCACTCGAGGCCACCGGCTTCGACGGGGCGATCATTCCCGCCGGTGAGCCGCCGATGCACTTTGCCGACGACCAGCCGTATCCGTTCCGCGCCAACCCGGGCTTCAGCCTGTGGGTTCCGGAAGCCGCGCCCGGAAGCCTGCTCGTCTACGAGCCGGGGCGCCGTCCGATGCTGCTGTTCAGGCAGGAGGCCGATTACTGGCACCTGCCCCCGCGGACGCCCGACGGCCCCTGGACCAGCGGTATCGACCTGCGGGTCGTGAGCAGCGCGGCCGAAGCGCGCGCCGCGGTGCCGGCCGGCCGTCGCTGGGCGCTGCTCGGAGAACCGGCTGCAGACTGGGACGGCCTGGGCGAACCCAACCCTTCCAGGCTGGTGAACCTGCTGGACTACCAGAGGGCGGCCAAGACGCCATTCGAGGTCGACTGCCTGGCGAGGGCAAGTGCCATCGGCGCCAGGGCACACAGGGCCGCTGTGGGCGCCTGGCGGGCAGGTTCGAGCGAGTTCGGGATCCACCTGGAGTACTGCCGGGCAGCAGGGGTCCGCGAACAGGACCTGCCGTACAACAACATCGTCGCCTGCAACGAGCACGGGGCGGTCCTGCACTACCAGCACCTCGACCGGGTACCGCCCGTGGAGCGCCGCTCCTTCCTGATCGATGCGGGCGCGCCTTATGCCGGTTACGGCAGCGACATCACGCGCACCTATGCCGGCGCACCTGGCGCCTTCGCCGACCTGGTCGCAGCGGTGGAAGCCGCCCAGCTGCGCCTCGCGGCAATGGTCGTACCGGGCCGCGACTATCGCGAGCTCCACCTGGAGGCCCACCGCCTGCTGGCGGGCGTACTGGCGGATTGCGGCCTGGTAAAATGCGACGCAGGCGCGGCCGTGGAAGCAGGGGTGAGCAAGGTCTTTTTCCCGCATGGCATCGGGCACCTGCTGGGCCTGCAGGTACATGACGTCGGCGGTCTGATGGCCGACGCATCCGGCAGCGAACGGCCGCGTCCGCCGGGGCATCCGTACCTGCGCCTGACCCGCGACCTCGAACCGGGCTTCGTGGTCACCATCGAGCCCGGTCTCTACTTCATCGACTTGCTGCTGGCCGAGGCGCGCCACGACGCGCGGCGGGCGCTGATCGACTGGGACTGCGTCGACGCGCTGCGCGGCTACGGCGGAGTCAGGATCGAGGACAACGTCGTCGCCTTGCCCGACGGGCCGCGCAACCTGACGCGCGAGGCATTCGCCGCCGCCTGAACGGCGGCGGCGACAGCGGGACCGGCGGATGCACCCCCGCCGGCCCCGACCTGGTCACTTCTTCAGCAAGTCTCGTATTTCCTCGAGCAGCACCTGCTCGCGGGGCGGCGGCGGGGGCGCCGCGGGCGCGGCGGGCGGTGCCGGCTTGTTCAGCTTGTTGATGCCCTTCACCGCCATGAAGATCACCAGCGCGATGATCAGGAAGTCGACCGCCGACTGGACGAACGCACCGTACTTGATCAGCACCGGGATCTCTTCGGTGCCGATGTTCGCGGCCATCTCACTGAAATCGACCCCGCCGGTCAGCGCGCCGACGATCGGCATGATGATCGAGTCGACCATCGACGAGACGATCTTGCCAAACGCGCCGCCGATCACGACACCGACCGCCAGGTCGATGACGTTGCCGCGCATGGCGAAGGCCTTGAATTCGGAAGCCAGGCTCATTGACGTTTCTCCCCTTCCCGGCGCGATTGCGCCGGATCAGTGCAAACATAGGGTATTGAAGCCGCCGAAGGAAGGCCTGCGGCCGCGGGCGGACCCGGCAAAAAGAAAGCCGGGGTAAACCCCGGCTTCTCCACTGGCGACCAAGGAGGCTGCGCTGGCAGCCTGAATGGAGTGGAAATCGTTCAGGCCGCGGCGGCCTTCTTGCGGCGCGGCTTGGCCTTGGCGCCAGCCTCCGCGGCAGGCGTCGCCTTCTTGCGCGCGCGCTTCGCCGCCGGCTTCTTCGGCTGCTCGGCGGCCTCCGCCGGGGCGCCGGCCTTGTCCACGAGCTGCATCAGCGCCATCGGCGCCGCAGTCGCCCGGGCGCGACTCCATCTTGAGGATGCGGGTATAGCCGCCGGCACGGGCCTTGAAGCGCGGGCCGATGTCCTCGAACAGCTTGGTGACGATCTCGTCGTCGCGCAGCTGCGCGAACGCGCGGCGGCGGCCCGCGAGACTGTCGGACTTGCCCAGGGTGATCAGCGGCTCAACGACCCGCCTGAGTTCCTTGGCCTTGGGCAGCGTGGTGCGAATCGTCTCGTACCGCAGCAATGCGGTGGCCATGTTGCGCATCAACGCCTTGCGGTGCGAGGCATTGCGCGATAGCTGGCGGCCTGACAGATGGTGACGCATGGTCCTTCGTTCCTCGACTCGTCAGTTCAGGCCGACTTGAGTTCGTCTTCGCGACGCAGGCTCGCCGGCGGCCAGCCCTCGATACGCATGCCGAGGGTCAGGCCGTGGCTTTCCAGCACTTCCTTGATCTCGGTGAGCGACTTCTTGCCCAGGTTCGGCGTCCGCAACAACTCGACCTCGGTGCGCTGCACCAGGTCGCCGATGTAGTGGATGTTCTCGGCCTTGAGGCAGTTCGCGCTGCGGACAGTGAGCTCGAGCTCGTCGACCGGGCGCAGCAGGATCGGATCCGGCAACGGACCGGACGGCTGCGAACTGATTTCGCCCTGGCCCTCGAGCTCGACGAACACCGTCAGCTGCTCCTTGAGGATGCCACCGGCACGCCGGATGGCTTCCTCCGGATCGATGGTCCCGTTGGTCTCGATGTCGATGATCAGCTTGTCCAGGTCGGTGCGCTGCTCGACGCGGGCGGACTCGACCCCGTAGGTCACGCGACGGACCGGCGAGAACGAGGCGTCGAGCTGCAGACGGCCGATCGGCCTGGTCTGTTCCTCGAACTCGATCCGCTGCACCGCCGGGCGGTAGCCGCGGCCGCGCTCGATCTTGAGCGTCATGTTCAGGTCGATCGGCTTGGTCAGCGTGGCGATCACCAGCTCGGGATTCACGATTTCGACGTCGTGGTCCGACTGGATGTCGCCCGCCGTCACCGGCCCCGGGCCCTTCTTGTGAAGGCGCAGCTCGGTTTCATTGCGCGCATGCATGCGAATCGCAATGCCCTTGAGGTTGAGCAGGATGTCGACGACATCCTCCTGCACGCCCTCGATGCTGGTGTACTCGTGAAGCACGCCATCGATCTCGACCTCCGTCACGGCACAGCCGGGCATGGAGGACAGCAGTACGCGGCGCAGCGCATTGCCGAGCGTATGGCCGAAGCCACGCTCGAAGGGCTCGATCACGATGCGCGCATGACGCGGCGCCGTGGCGGCCACCTTGACCGACTTGGGCTTCAGGAATTCCGTGGCGGATCCTTGCATGACCGTCACCTATTACTTTGAGTAGAGCTCGACGACGAGATTCTCGTTGATGTCCGGCAGGATCTGGTCGCGGTCAGGCAGCGACTTGAAGGTGCCGGATAACTTTTTCTCGTCGACTTCGACCCAGTCGGGAAGTCCGACCTGGGTGGCGATGGCAAGAGCCGCGGTGATTCGCATCTGCTTCTGCGCCTTGTCGCGCACAGAGATGACGTCGCCGGCCTTGCACTGATAGGAAGGAACGTTGACCAGTTCGCCGTTGATCGTGATCCCCTTGTGGGACACGAGCTGGCGGGCCTCCGCGCGGGTCGAGGCGAAGCCCATGCGGTAGACCACGTTGTCGAGGCGCCCCTCGAGGTAGCGCAGCAGGTTTTCGCCGGTCGATCCGGGGCGGCCCGCGGCGCGCGCGTAGTAATTGTGGAACTGCCGCTCCAGCACGCCGTACATGCGGCGCAGCTTCTGCTTTTCGCGCAGCTGCAGGCCGTAGTCGGAGAGCCGTGTGCGGCGGTCGCCCTTGATGCCGCCCGGCGGCACTTCGAGCTTGCACTTGCTCTCGAGAGGCCTGACGGCGCTCTTCAGGAACAGATCGGTGCCCTCGCGACGCGAGAGCTTGCACTTGGGACCGAGATACCTCGCCATGATTTTCTGACCCTCAGACGCGCCGCTTCTTGGGCGGGCGGCAACCGTTGTGGGGAATCGGCGTGACGTCTTCGATGCTCGTCACCTTGAGGCCGCAGCCGTTCAGGGCGCGGACCGCAGACTCGCGACCGGGACCCGGGCCACAGACCCGGACTTCGACCGTACGCAGGCCGTAGTCCTGGGCCGCAGTGCCCGCCTTCTCGGCCGCGACCTGGGCGGCGAACGGCGTGCTCTTGCGCGAGCCGCGGAAGCCCGAGCCACCGGAGGTCGCCCAGGACAAGGTGTTGCCCTGGCGATCCGTGATCGTCACGATCGTGTTGTTGAACGAAGCGTGGATGTGCGCAATGCCATCGGACACCTGCCGCTTCGATTTCTTACGGGCCTTGCTGGCGCTGGACCCTGACTGCTTTTCAGCCATCTTTTATGGATACCCGGAATGTTGTTCGGAAATTGGTTCAGCGAGGCGCTATTAACGCTTGCCCGGCTGAGCCTTCGACTTGACCGCCGCGCGGCGCGGACCCTTGCGCGTGCGCGAGTTCGTGCGCGTGCGCTGGCCACGGACCGGCAGCCCCTTGCGGTGACGGATGCCCCTGTAGGCTCCCAGGTCCATCAGCCGCT
Source organism: uncultured Gammaproteobacteria bacterium (assembly GCA_963695465.1). Classification (GTDB taxonomy): domain Bacteria; phylum Pseudomonadota; class Gammaproteobacteria; order Steroidobacterales; family Steroidobacteraceae; genus SG8-30. The sequence goes on along the minus strand of CAVOGM010000009.1, from coordinate 63,163 downwards.
TGATGGCCATGGCGTTCTCACGGCGGAGGTCGCCCTCCACCGTCAGCTTCGCCACGGCCGCACGCAGCATGCCGACCTCGGCCTCCGTGAGATCACGGACCTTGGTGGCCGGCGCTACGCCAGCCGCCTCGCAGATCGCCTGGGCCGCTGGACGGCCAATGCCGTAGACGTGCGTAAGCCCGATGACGATGTGCTTGTTCACCGGGATATTGATGCCGGCGATACGCGCCATGACTACCTGCCCCTAAGCCGCGGAAAACACGGCAGTATACGTGAAAACGACGATTGCCTCAACGTCAGCCCTGCCGTTGCTTGTGGCGGGCATCCGACGAGCAGATGACCCGGACCACGCCGCGGCGGCGGACGATCTTGCAGTTCTTGCAGATCTTCTTGACCGATGGACGTACTTTCATTTCTTCACTCCCCGGGCGGCAAGCCGCCCGTCACCGAGGCGAACCCGAACGGCCGTAGCCGCGCAGGTTGGCCTTCTTCATCAGGCCCTCGTACTGGTGGGACATCATGTGAGCCTGAAGCTGCGACATGAAGTCCATCGCGACCACCACGAGGATCAGCAGCGACGTGCCGCCGAAATAAAACGGGACCCCGCCGTAGGCTGTCAGCAGCTCCGGCATCAGGCAGACGGCGGTGACATACAGCGCGCCCCACACCGTCAGGCGCGTCAGCACCTTGTCGATGTACTCGGCGGTCTGCTGCCCGGGCCGGATGCCAGGGATGAACGCGCCGCCCTTCTTGAGGTTCTCCGCCGTCTCGCGCGAGTTGAACACGAGCGCGGTGTAGAAGAAGCAGAAGAAGATGATCAGCGCGGCATAGATCAGGATGTGCAGCGGCTGTCCGTAGCCCAGCGACGCGGCGATGTTCTGCAGCGCCACCTGCCAGGTGCCCTCGCCCGTCGCGCCGGCGGCGAAGAAGCTGGCCAGCGTCGCCGGAAACAGCAGCAGCGACGACGCGAAGATCGGCGGGATGACGCCCGACATGTTCATCTTGAACGGCAGGTGGCTGGTCTGGCCGGCGTACATCTTCCGCCCGACCTGCCGCTTGGCATAGTTGACGGGGATGCGGCGCTGGGCGCGCTCCACGAACACGCAGAACGCGGTGACCGCCGCTATCAGCAACACCAGCAGGATCGCGAAGGCCGGGTTCATTTCCCCCGAGCGCACCTGCTCGAGCGTGCCGCCGATCGCCGCCGGCAGGCCGGCGACGATGCCGGAGAGGATGATCATCGAAATGCCGTTGCCGATGCCGCGCTCGGTGATCTGCTCGCCGAGCCACATCAGGAACATGGTGCCGGACGCCAGCGTGACCGTGCCCATCATGACGAACTGCCAGCCCGGGTGCAGCGCCACGCCCTGGTTCTGGAACGCGGTCGCGGCGCCGAAGCCCTGGAAGATCGCCAGCACCAGCGTGAAATAGCGGGTCCACTGGGTCAGCTTGCGCCGCCCGGCCTCGCCTTCCTTCTTGACGGCCGCCATCGTCGGCACCACCACGGCCATCATCTGGATGATGATCGAGGCCGAGATGTAGGGCATCACGCCCATCGCGAAGATGGACAGGCGCGCGAGGGCGCCGCCGGAGAACATGTTGAACAGGCCGAGGATCGTGCCTTCCTGCTGGTCGAACAGGCGCGCCATGGCCGCCATGTCGAGCCCCGGGACCGGCACGAAGGTGCCGATCCGGTAGACGACCAGGGCGCCCAGCAGGAACAGCAGGCGATAGCGCATCTCGGTGAAGCGGGTCGCTTCACCCAGTGCCAACGCCGGGTTCGATGCCTGTGTCGCCAATTTGGTCTCCTGCCGTGATGACGCGGGCCGCTCAGGCCGCCGCGCCCTCCTCGATGGTGCCGCCCGCCTGCTCGATCGCAGCGCGCGCACCCTTGGTGGCCACGACCGCCGGTCCCTTCACCGTGATCGCACGCTCGATCTTCCCGGAAAGGATGATGCGGGCCTTCTGGGTCCCGGCGGGCACGACGCTGGCGGCCATCAGGACCGCGAGGTCGATGACGTCGCCCTTGATCTTCCGCAGGTCCGTCAGCGTGACTTCCGCGCGGGTGCGCTTCATGGCCGAGCGGAAGCCGACCTTCGGCAACCGCCGCTGGATCGGCATCTGGCCGCCTTCGAAGCCGACCTTGTGGTAGCCGCCCTTGCGCGCCTTCTGGCCCTTGCCGCCGCGGCCGCAGGTCTTGCCCTGGCCAGCCGAGGCGCCGCGTCCGACGCGCAGCCGGGGCTTCTTGCTGCCCGCACCGGGCTTGAGGTCATTCAATCGCATTGTCGTGCTCCTCAGGCCTGCTCGACTTGGAGCAGGTGCTGCGCCTTGCGGATCATGCCCCGGTTCTCGGGGCTGTCCTCGACGACCCGCGAATCTCGGATGCGTCGCAGTCCCAGGCCCCGCACGGACGACTGGATGTTCTTCAGCTGCCCTGCAAGGCTGCCGGTCAGCGTGACTTTCAATTTCGAGTTGGCCATGGCTCAGCCCAGGATCTCTTCGACGGTCTTGCCGCGCTTGGCTGCGATGGTCTCGGGCGAACTCACCCGGGCAAAGGCATCGAAGGCCGCCCGCACGACGTTGATGGGATTGCGGGAGCCGTAGCTCTTCGCCAGCACGTTGCGCACCCCGGCGCACTCGAACACCGCGCGCATGCCACCGCCCGCGATCACGCCGGTACCATCGGACGCCGGCTGCATGATCACGCGGGTCGTGCCGTGCCGGCCGTTGACCGCGTAGTGCAGCGTGTCGTTCCTGAGCGGGACGGTGATCATGTTGCGGCGCGCCTGCTGCATCGCCTTGGCGATGGCAGTCGGCACCTCGCGGGCCTTGCCGTAGCCGAAGCCGACCCGCCCGGCGCCGTCGCCGACCACGGTCAGCGCCGTGAAGCCGAACTGGCGGCCACCCTTGACGACCTTGGCGGTGCGATTGACGGTGACCAGCTTCTCCAGCAGGTCGTCAGTCGCCGGGCCTCTTTGCTCTCGTGCCATTGAATATACCCCTGGATCAGAACTCGAGGCCGGCCTCGCGGGCCGCCTCTGCCAGCGCCTTGACGCGGCCGTGATACATGAAACCCGAACGGTCGAACGCCACCTGCGTCACACCGGCTGCCTTGGCGCGCTCCGCGATCGCCTTGCCGACCGCCGCCGCCGCGGCAACGTTGCCGGTGCCCTTGAGGTCCTGCGCGACGTCCTTCTGCAGCGTCGACGCGGCAGCGACCACGCGGGCGCCGTCGGCGCTCGTGACCTGCGCGTAGATGTGCTGCGGCGTGCGGTGCACCGTCAGGCGCGCCGTGCCGATCTCGCGGATCTTCGCCCTGCCGCGCGCGGCGCGGCGCAGGCGCTTGTCGTTCTTGGTGAGCTGTGCCATGGCGGTTACTTCTTCTTGCCTTCCTTCAGAACGATCTTCTCGCCGGCGTAGCGGACGCCCTTGCCCTTGTAGGGCTCCGGCGGGCGGAAGCCGCGGATCTCCGCCGCGACCTGGCCGACGAGCTGGCGACTGTTGCCCTTGACGAGCACCTCGGTCTGGCTGGGCGTCTCGATCGAGACACCCTCCGGGACCGGGTAGCTGACGGGGTGCGAGAAGCCGAGGGTCAGGTTCAGCGCCTTGCCCTGGACCTGCGCGCGATAGCCGACCCCGTTGAGCTCGAGCTTGCGCTCGAATCCCTTTGACACGCCCTCAACCATGTTGGCCAGGTGCGCGCGAGTGGAACCGGCAACCGGAACCAGCAGCTTCGAAGCCGGGCCGTCCGCGATCTTGACGACGAGTTGCTTGTCGTCCTGGGCGACGGAGATACCACGCGCCAGCTCCAGGCTCAGCGAACCCCTGCTTCCCTTCACCGTGACCGAGGCCGGGCTCACCGTGACGGTGACTCCCTGCGGCAGGTCGACGGGTTTCTTGGCTACACGAGACATGATCTAAAAGACCCCTGTTACCGTTTCCTGGTGGCCTCAGGCCACCACGCAAAGCACTTCGCCACCCTGGCCGCTGCGCCGGGCATCGCGGTCGGTCATCACGCCCTGCGGCGTCGACATGATCACCACGCCGAGGCCGCCGAGCACCTTCGGCAGGTCCGCCTTGCCGCGGTACTGCCTGAGGCCCGGTCGCGAGGCGCGATCCAGCCGCTCGATCACGGGCTTGCCCTGGTGGTACTTCAGCGCCACGACCAGCGTCGCCTTGTTGCCGTCCTGGCGGACCGTGAAGTCGGTGATGTAGCCCTCTTCCTTCAGGACGCGCGCGATGGCCATCTTGACCTTCGAGGAGCCCACGCTGACCTCGGCCTTTCCAGCCGCCTGGCCATTGCGGATGCGGGTCAGGAAGTCCGCGATTGGATCACTCATGCTCATATCTGTTAGTCCTTACCAGCTCGACTTGCGCAGGCCAGGGACATCGCCGCGCATGGTGGCCTCGCGCAGCTTGGTCCGGGCCAGCCCGAACTTGTGATAGGTGCCACGCGGACGGCCCGTGATGGCGCAGCGCTCGCGCAGGCGCGACGGGCTCGCGTCCCGCGGCAGCTTCTGCAGCGACTCCACGGCAGCCGCACGCTGCTCCGCCGACGCCTGCGGGTCGCGGATCTGGTCCTTGAGCTTGGCCCGCCTGGCCGAGTACTTCTTGACGGTCTTTTCGCGGCGCTTCTCGCGCTCGATCATGCTGGTCTTGGCCATGGGTTACTTCCTGAACGGAAAGTTGAAAGCCTCGAGCAGCGCGCGGCCCGCCGCGTCGTCGCCGGCCGTCGTGGAGATGGTGATGTCCATCCCGCGCAGCTGGTCGATCTGGTCGTAGGCGATCTCGGGAAAAATGATCTGTTCCTTGACGCCGAAGCTGTAGTTGCCCTGGCCGTCGAAGGACCGCGGGTTGACCCCACGGAAGTCACGGATTCGCGGCATCGCGATGTTGATCAGGCGGTCGAGGAAGTCGTACATGCGGGCGCCCCTCAGGGTCACCTTGCAACCCACCGGCAGGCCCTCGCGCAGCTTGAAGGTGGCGACCGACTTGCGCGACAGGCGCACCGACGGCTTCTGGCCGGTGATCTTCGCCAGGTCCTCGGTGGCCGCGTCCATGACCTTCTTGTCGGCCACGGCCTCGCCCACGCCCATGTTCACCGTGATCTTGTCGATCCGGGGAACTTCCATGCCGTTGGCAAGCTCGAGCTCCTTGAGGAGCTTCGGCTTCACGACGTCGCGATAATGCTTGTGCAGCCTGGCTTCGTAAGCCATGTCTCGAGTCTCCACGCTCACAGGTCAACGACTTCGTCGTTGGACCTGAAGTACCGGACCTTGCGGCCGTCCTCCAGTTTCCTGAAGCCCACGCGGTCGGCCTTCTTGGCTGCCGGGTTCCACAACGCCACGTTGGACGCGTGAATCGGGGCTTCCTTCTGCACGATCGCTCCGGCCACGCCTCGCGCCGGGTTCGGCTTCTGGTGCTTCTTGACCATGTTCACGTTCTCGACGAGCACACGGTCGCCCTCGAGCACGCGGATCACGGTCCCGGTCCGGCCCTTGTCACGGCCGGCGGTGATGACGACTGTGTCGCCCTTGCGAATTCTGTTCATCGCCTTCCCCTCGCCCTTACAGCACTTCCGGTGCGAGTGAAATGATCTTCATGAACTGCGCGGTGCGCAGCTCGCGGGTCACGGGCCCGAAAATACGGGTGCCGATCGGCTCCAGCTTGGGGGTCAGCAGCACGGCCGCATTGCCGTCGAAGCGGATCAGCGATCCGTCGGCGCGACGCACGCCCTTGCGGGTGCGCACCACGACCGCGTCGTAGACCTCGCCCTTCTTGACCTTGCCACGCGGGATCGCGTCCTTGACGCTCACCTTGATGACGTCGCCGACGCCGGCATAGCGGCGCTTGGAGCCGCCCAGCACCTTTATACACATCAGCTCGCGGGCGCCGGAATTGTCGGCGGCCTGGAGCCTGGTCTGCATCTGGATCATCGACTGGTCCTCCCCGCGCTCATGCCACCGGTCCGCGTCCGACGACGCGCACCAGGGTCCATGACTTGCGGCGCGACAGCGGGCGGCACTGGGCGATGGCCACGGTGTCGCCTTCGTTGCACTCGTTGTTCTCGTCGTGGGCGAGCAGTTTCGTGGTGCGCCTGACGTACTTGCCGTAAGTCGGGTGCTTCACGACGCGCTCGACGACGACCGTGATCGTCTTGTCCATCTTGCTGCTGAGGACCTTGCCCGTCAGCGTGCGCGCGGCCGTCACGGCCTCCTGCGCGGCTTCCTGATTCTCGGCCATTAGCCTTCACTCCCGGCGCTCTTCGCGCGCTCGAGCTCGTTGAGCACCGTCTTCACGCGGGCCACGTTCTTGCGAACCTTGCCCCACTGGTCCGGGCGCGCCGGCTGGCCCGCCGCCGCCGCCATGCGCAGGTTGAACTGCTCGCGACGGAGCTTCACCAGCTCGTCCTTGAGCTCAACCTGGGACTTCTTCCGCAGTTCGTTCGGGTTCATCAGCGCACCTGCCGCTTGACGAAAATGGTGGACACCGACAGCTTCGCGGCCGCCAGCCGGAAGGCCTCGCGCGCCGTCGCCTCGGGCACTCCCTCGATCTCGAACAACACCCGGCCCGGCGTGACCTTGGCCACCCAGTACTCGACGTTGCCCTTGCCGCTGCCCATGCGCACCTCGAGCGGCTTCTGGGTGATCGGCACGTCAGGGAAGACGCGGATCCAGATCTGGCCACCGCGCTTCACGTAGCGGGTCATGGCGCGACGGGCGGCCTCGATCTCGCGCGCGGTCATGCGCGCGCGTCCCGTGGACTTCAGCCCGAAGTCGCCGAAGGCGACCGTGCTGCCGCGGATGGCGACCCCTGCGAGGTCGCCCTTGTGCATCTTGCGGTACTTGGTTCGCTTTGGCTGCATCATGATTCAGGTACTCCCCAGGCTCAGCCCGCCGCCGGCTCGGCCACCGGCTTCTGCGGCTCATCGGCCGCGGCAGCCTCCAACTCCTGGCTCTCGAAAACCTCGCCCTTGAACACCCAGACCTTGATGCCGATGAGGCCGTAGGTCGTGTGCGCCTCGGCGGTGCCATAGTCGATGTCGGCGCGGAAGGTATGCAGCGGAATGCGGCCCTCGCGGGTCCACTCGGAGCGGGAAATCTCGGCGCCGTTCAGGCGGCCGGCCACGCGGACCTTCACGCCCAGCGCGCCGCTGCGCATCGTGTTCATGACCGCGCGCTTCATGGCGCGGCGGAACATCACGCGCTTCTCGATCTGCTGGGCGATGCCCTCCGCAACCAGCGTCGCGTCGAGCTCCGGCTTGCGGATCTCGGCGATGTTGAGCCGGACGTCGGCGACCGACATCTTCACCAGCCTGGCAACCTCGAGGCGCAGCTTTTCGATGTCCTCGCCCTTCTTGCCGATCACCATGCCCGGGCGCGCGGTGTGGATCGTGATGTTTGCCTTGCGCGCCGCACGCTCGATGTGGATGCGGCTGACCGAGGCCTCGGCCAGCTTCTTCCTGAGGAACTCACGCACCAACCAGTCCGAGTGGAGGTGTGCAGCAAAGTTCTTCGAATCGGCGTACCAACGCGACGTCCAGTCGCGCGTTATGCCGAGGCGGATGCCGATCGGATTGACTTTCTGACCCATGCCCTAGCTCCGTTCCTTGATCTTCGCGGCGCTTCAGCCGGCGGAACCGTCAGCGACGGTTACTGTGATGTGGCTCAGACGCTTGATGATGCGGTTGCCGCGCCCCTTGGCGCGCGCCTGGAAGCGCTTGAGGGTCGGCGCGGTGTCGATCTCGATCCGCGCGATCTTGAGTTCGTCCACGTCGGCGCCGAGGTTGTGCTCGGCGTTGGCGATCGCCGACTCGAGCACCTTGCGCACGAGCTTGGCACCCTTCTTTGGCGTGAAGGCGAGCACCTGCAGGGCCTGCCCGACGGGCTGGCCGCGCACCATGTCCGCAACGAGGCGGCACTTTTGCGGCGAGATGTGCGCGTGGCGCAATTTGGCGGAAACCTGCATGGCGTTACTCCGAGGAGGCCTTTCTGTCGCCCGAGTGTCCCCTGAAGGTACGCGTCGGCGCGAACTCGCCCAGCTTGTGGCCGACCATGTTCTCGGTCACGAGGACCGGGACATGCTGCCGTCCGTTGTGCACAGCGATGGTCAACCCGACCATGTCGGGCAGGACCATGGAACGGCGCGACCAGGTCTTGATCGGGCGCCGGTCATTCTTTTCACGGGCCACCTCGACCTTCTTCGCGAGATGAAGGTCGACGAACGGGCCCTTTCTGAGCGAGCGTGACATGTTGTCCCAGGCTCCTTACTTGCTACGACGACGCACGATAAATGCGTCGGTGCGCTTGTTCTTGCGCGTCTTCTTGCCCTTGGTATGCCAGCCCCACGGCGACACCGGGTGCGGGTTACCCTGGCCGGAACGGCCCTCGCCGCCACCGTGCGGATGGTCAACGGGGTTCATCACGACGCCGCGAACGGTCGGCCGGATGCCGCGCCAGCGCTTGGCGCCCGCCTTGCCGAAGCTGCGCAGGTTGTGCTCGTCATTGCCGACCTCGCCGAGCGTGGCGCGGCAGTCGGCGTTGACGCGGCGCATCTCGCCGGACTTCAGCCGCAGCAGCGCGTAGCCGCCCTCGCGGCCGGTGTACTGCGCCGAGTTGCCGGCGGCGCGGGCGATCTGGCCGCCCTTGCCGGGCTTCAACTCGATGTTGTGGATCACCGAGCCGACCGGGACGTTCCTGAGAAACATGGTGTTGCCCGGCTTGATCGGCGATTCCGGGCCCGACTGGACCTCGTCACCGACGCCCAGGCCCTTCGGGGCCAGGATGTAGCGGCGCTCGCCGTCCCGGTACAGGATCAGCGCGAGGTAAGCCGAGCGGTTCGGATCGTACTCGAGCCGTTCGACGCGGCCGGGCACGCCGTCCTTGTCACGACGGAAGTCGACTACGCGATACTTCTGCTTGTGGCCACCGCCCTTGTGACGCGTGGTCAGCCGGCCGGACGTATTTCGCCCCCCGGTGGACTTCTGCGACGCCACGAGCGAACGCACGGGCTTGCCCTTGTGCAGGCCCGACCGGTCCGGACGCACCTGGAAACGCGTTCCAGGCGAAGTCGGCTTGAGCTTTTTCAATGCCATCGTTCTGCCTTCCCTTCCAGCGGCGCCCCCTTAGGGGGCCTCCACTCCGCCAAGCTCGATGGCCTGGCCAGCCTGCAACCGCACGTAAGCCTTCTTCCAGTCCGAGCGGCGACCCTCGAAACGGCCGAAGCGCTTGTGCTTGCCTATCTGGTTGACGACATTCACCGACTGCACCTTGACGTCGAACATGAATTCGACCGCAGCCCTGATCTCGGGCTTGGTGGCGTCGTTGCGCACCCGGAACACGTACTGACCCGCCTTTTCGGCAACCCGCGCGCTCTTCTCGGAGACGTGCGGCGCCACCAGGACATTGATCAGGCGCTCCTTCGAAATCCTTTCCTTGTTCGTGCTCATGCCAGGCGCTCCTCGAGCATCTTCAGCGCGCCGACGGTCGCCAGGACCTTCTCGTAGCGCGCGAGGCTGACCGGATCCAGGCTCGCCACCGGCAGCACGTGGACCGAGGTCAGGTTGCGGGAGGCCAGCCACAGCTTTTCGTCATAGGCCTCGACCAGGATCAGCACGCTCTCGAGGCCGAGCTCCTTGAGCTTGCCCACCAGCATGCGGGTCTTCGGCGCCTCCAGGTCGATGCCGGCGGTCACGACCAGGCGATCCTGGCGGGCCAGCTCCGACAGCATGGAGCGGATCGCGCCGCGGTACATCTTGCGGTTGACCTTCTGCTCGTAGCTGCGCGGCGACGCGGCAAAGGCTCGGCCGCCGCCCACCCAGATCGGGCTACGGATGGAACCCGCGCGGGCGCTGCCGGTGCCCTTCTGGCGCCACGGCTTCTTGCCGCCGCCGCGGACCTCGGCCTTGGTCTTCTGCGCCTTGGTGCCGGCCCGGCCGGCGGCCATGTAGGCGGTCAGGACCTGATGAACGAGCGGCTCGTTGAATTCACGGCCGAACGTCGCATCGCTGACTTCGATCTCGGAGCCGTTGGCCCCGGCGTTAACAAGCTTCAGCTTCATCGCGGGAGCCTCGGATCACTTCTTGGCCGGGGCGACGTACTTGCGTCGCGCCTGACCGGCTACCTTGACCGACGGGCGGACGACGACAGAACCGCCCTCGGCACCCGGCACGGACCCGCTCACGAGGAGCAGGTTGCGTTCCACGTCGACTTGGACCACCTGGAGATTCTCCTCGGTCCGGCGCTCGCCGCCCATGTGGCCGGACATGCGCTTGCCCTTGAAGACCCTGCCCGGCGTCTGGCGCTGGCCGATCGAGCCGGGGGCGCGATGGACCACCGAGGCACCGTGGGTGGCCGGGCCGCCCGCGAAGCCGTGGCGCTTCACGGTGCCCGCGAAACCCTTGCCGATCGTCGTCCCGGTGACGTCGACCACCTGGCCGGCCTGGAACAGATCGACCTTGAGTTCGGCTCCCGTCTGCAGTTCGCCGCCCTCGCCCTCGGCCAGGCGGAATTCCAGGGTCGTCGAACCAGGCTCGACGCCATGCTTGGCGAAGTGGCCGGCGACGGGCTTGGAAACGCGGGACGCGCGGCGCGACCCGACGGTGACCTGGATTGCGCGGTAGCCATCGCGCTCGCTGTCCCTGACCTGCACTACGCGGTTGGGGAGCGCCTCGATGACCGTCACCGGCACGGATTCCCCCGCGTCGGTGAAAACTCGAGTCATGCCGCACTTGCGGCCGACCAGACCAATGGTCATGACCTTTGTCCTCGTTGCACCGTACCGGCTGCGATTGGCCGGCACTGCCTCTGTCCATCTTCCCCGGGCACGGAAGGCGCCAAGCCTGCCCGCTACCCGCCGGAACCCGGGCCCCGAAAAAACCACGGCGCCACGACTCTAGGCCGGGCGCCCGCTGGGGGCCAAAACGAGCCGCCTAGTATAGCGGCTCCAGTGGGCGGCGCAAGCCGCCCGGAAATACTCAGTTCAGCTTGATCTGCACGTCCACCCCTGCCGGCAGCTCGAGCTTCATCAGCGCGTCGACCGTCTTGTCGGTCGGGTTGACGATGTCCATGAGCCGCTTGTGGGTACGGATCTCGTACTGGTCGCGAGCGTCCTTGTCGCCGTGCGGGGAGACCAGCACGGTGAACTTCTCGATCTTGGTCGGCAGCGGCACCGGGCCGCGCACGGTCGCGCCGGTCCGCTTAGCGGTCTCGACGATCTCGCGGGCCGAGTTGTCGATCAGCCTGTGATCGAAGGCCTTCAGGCGGATCCGGATATTCTGACTGGTTGCCATGTATTTTCCTTAGCGGATAGCGGATGGCGGTTAGCGGTTAGTTGGAGAGAACCAGGACCCTCGGGTCCTGCTATCCGCAATCCGCCAGTCACTATCCGCCTTCTTCGTCTGTTACTTCAGGACCTTCGACACCACGCCCGCGCCGACGGTGCGACCGCCCTCGCGAATCGCGAAGCGCACACCTTCCTCCATCGCGATCGGCGCGATCAGCTCCACCACCATCTTGATGTTGTCGCCAGGCATCACCATCTCGACGCCCTCCGGCAACTGGATGGTCCCGGTCACGTCCGTCGTGCGGAAGTAAAACTGCGGCCGATAGCCCTTGAAGAACGGCGTGTGACGACCGCCCTCCTCCTTGGTCAGCACGTACACCTCGCACTCGAAATTCGTGTGCGGCGTGATCGAACCGGGCTTGGCCAGCACCTGGCCACGCTCCACGTCCTCACGCTTGGTGCCGCGCAACAGCACGCCCACGTTGTCGCCCGCCTGCCCCTCGTCCAGCAGCTTGCGGAACATCTCCACGCCCGTGCAGATCGTCTTGACCGTGTCCTTGATGCCGATGATCTCGACTTCGTCGTTCACCTTGACGATGCCGCGCTCGATACGCCCCGTCACCACCGTGCCACGACCCGAAATCGAGAACACGTCCTCGATCGGCATCAGGAACGGCTTGTCGATCACCCGCTCCGGCGTCGGAATGAACGCGTCCATCGCCGCCACCAGCTTGACGATCGACGGCGTGCCCAGCTCGCCCGTGTCACCCTCCAGCGCCTTCAGCGCCGAACCCTGGATGATCGGCGTGTCGTCGCCGGGGAACTCGTACTTCGACAGCAACTCGCGGACTTCCATCTCCACCAGCTCGATCAGCTCGGCGTCGTCCACCATGTCGCACTTGTTCAGGTACACCACCATGTGCGGCACGCCTACCTGGCGCGCCAGCAGGATGTGCTCGCGGGTCTGCGGCATCGGGCCGTCGGCCGCCGACACCACCAGGATCGCTCCGTCCATCTGCGCCGCACCCGTGATCATGTTCTTCACGTAGTCCGCGTGCCCCGGACAGTCGACGTGCGCGTAATGCCGCGTCTCCGACTGGTACTCGACGTGCGCCGTCGAAATCGTGATGCCACGCGCCTTCTCTTCCGGCGCCTTGTCAATCTGGTCGAACGCACTGACCTCGCCGCCAAAGGCCGCCGCCATCACCTTGGTTAACGCCGCCGTCAACGTCGTCTTCCCATGGTCCACGTGACCAATCGTTCCAACGTTCACATGCGGCTTGTTACGTACGAATTTTGCCTTGGCCATGACGGTGTTCCTGTCTGTCGTTCTATCTGGTTTGTCTGCTGAGGGCTGCTAATCAGGAAGCTTTCTTCAACACCGCTTCCGCGACGTTGTTCGGGACTTCCAGGTATTTTGCGAATTCCATCGTGAAGGTGGCGCGACCCTGGCTCATGGAGCGCACGGTCGTCGCGTAGCCGAACATCTCGGCCAGCGGCACCTCGGAAGTGATGATCTTGCCCGACGGGCTGTCTTCCATGCCCTGGATGTGGCCACGGCGGCGGCTCAGGTCGCCGATCACGTCGCCGGAATACTCCTCCGGGGTGACCACCTCGACCTTCATGATGGGCTCGAGCAGAACCGGATGCGCCTTCCGGAAACCTTCCTTGAAGGCCATGCTGCCGGCGATCTTGAAGGCCATCTCGTTCGAGTCGACGTCGTGATAGGAGCCGTCGAAGATCGCGACCTTCACGTCCACCACCGGGTAGCCGGCGATCACGCCGCCCAGCAGCGCTTCCTTGATGCCCTTGTCCACGGCCGGGATGTACTCGCGCGGGACGACGCCGCCGACGATCTCGTTGGCGAACTCGTAGCCCTTGCCCTCGGCGAGCGGCTCGATGCGCAGCCAGACGTGGCCGTACTGCCCGCGGCCGCCCGACTGCCGGACGAACTTGCCTTCCTGCTCGACCTTGGAGCGGATGGTCTCGCGGTAGGCGACCTGCGGCTTGCCGACGTTCGCCTCGACCTTGAATTCGCGCTTCATGCGATCGACGATGATCTCGAGGTGCAGCTCGCCCATGCCCGAGATGATGGTCTGGCCCGATTCCTGGTCGGTGTGGACGCGGAACGACGGGTCTTCCTTCGCCAGGCGCTGCAGGGCCAGGCCCATCTTCTCCTGGTCGACCTTGGTCTTCGGCTCCACCGCGACCGAGATCACCGGCTCGGGGAACTCCATCTTCTCCAGGATGATGACCTTGTCGGGGTCCGACAGCGTGTCGCCCGTCGTCACGTCCTTCAGGCCCACGGCCGCGGCGATGTCGCCGGCGCGGACTTCCTTGAGCTCGATGCGGTCGCTCGCGTGCATCTGCAGCAGGCGGCCGACGCGCTCGCGCTTGGACTTGTTGGGGACGTATACCTGGTCGCCGGAGTTCAGCACCCCGGAGTAGACCCGGAAGAACGTCAGGTTGCCGACGAACGGGTCATTGAGGATCTTGAACGCCAGCGCCGAGAACGGCGCCTCGTCTACCGACTTGCGGCTGGCTTCCTCGCCGCCCTCGGTCTGGCCGCGCACGTCCGGGACCTCGGTCGGCGCCGGCATGAACTCGATGATCGCGTCCAGCACGGCCTGCACGCCCTTGTTCTTGAACGCGGAACCGCAGGTCACCAGGCAGATCTCGTTGCGCAGCGTGCGCTCGCGCAGGCCAGCCTTGATCTCGTCCTCGTTCAGGTCGCCTTCCTCGAGGTACTTGTGCAGCAGTTCCTCGTTGGCGTCGGCCGCGACCTCGACCATCTTGGAGCGCCACTCGGCGCAGATTTCCGCCATGTCGGCCGGTATGTCGCGGTACTCGAAGCGCATTCCCTGGGTCTCGTCGTCCCACCAGATCTGCTTCATGCGGATCAGGTCGACGATCCCGGTGAACTTGTCCTCGGCGCCGATCGGCAGATGGATCGGCACGGGGTTGCCCTTCAGGCGAGTGCGGATCTGGTCCACGCAACGCAGGAAATTCGCGCCGGCGCGGTCCATCTTGTTGACGAAGGCCATCCGCGGGACTTTGTACTTGTTCATCTGCCGCCAGACGGTCTCCGACTGCGGCTGGACGCCCGAAACCGCGCAATACACGGCGACCGCGCTATCCAGGACGCGCAGCGAGCGCTCGACCTCGATGGTGAAGTCGACGTGTCCCGGGGTGTCGATGATGTTGATGCGGTGCTCGGGGAACTGGTTCTCCATCCCCTTCCAGAAGCAGGTGGTGGCAGCCGCGGTGATCGTGATGCCGCGCTCCTGCTCCTGCTCCATGTAGTCCATGACCGCGGCCCCGTCGTGCACCTCGCCGATCTTGTGCGAGACGCCGGTATAGAACAGCACACGCTCGGTCGTCGTCGTCTTGCCGGCGTCGATGTGCGCTGAGATACCGATGTTTCGGTAGCGCTCGATCGGGGTCGTACGGGCCATGATGTCCTCTGCGGATTCCGGTGCGTTGGCCGCTTTACCAGCGGTAGTGGGCGAACGCCTTGTTGGCGTCCGCCATGCGGTGCGTGTCCTCGCGCTTGCGCACGGCCGCACCGCGATTCTCGGCCGCTTCCATCAGCTCGTTGGCGAGCCGGTGCGCCATGGACTTCTCGCTGCGCGAGCGCGCCGCGTCGATGATCCAGCGCATGGCCAGCGTCTGGCGGCGGGTCGTGCGGACCTCGACCGGGACCTGGTAGGTCGCGCCACCGACGCGGCGCGACTTGACCTCGACCGCCGGCTTGACGTTATCGAGCGCCTGCGTGACCAGTTCGAGGGCGGCTTCGCCCTGGCGGCCGGTCTTGTCGGCAATGCGGTCGATGGCGCCGTAGAGGATCCGCTCCGCGGCGGACTTCTTGCCGTCTTCCATGACCATGTTCATGAACTTGGCGAGCACCTGGCTGCCGAATTTCGGATCCGGCAGGATGGTGCGGGTTGGCGCCTGGGCACGACGTGACATGCGAATTCCCCTTTGGATTACTTCTTCGGCCGCTTGGCGCCGTACTTCGACCGGCTCTGCTTGCGGTCATTGACGCCTGCGCAGTCGAGCGTGCCGCGCACCGTGTGGTAGCGCACGCCCGGCAGGTCCTTGACGCGGCCGCCGCGGATGAGCACGACCGAGTGCTCCTGCAGGTTGTGGCCCTCGCCGCCGATGTAGCTGGTGACCTCGTAGCCGTTGGTCAGCCGCACGCGCGCAACCTTGCGCAGCGCCGAGTTCGGCTTCTTCGGCGTCGTCGTGTAGACGCGCGTACAGACGCCGCGCTTCTGCGGCGAACTCTGCAGCGCAGGCACCTTGGACTTGTAGGTGGGAGCGGTGCGGCCGCCCCGGATCAACTGGTTGGTCGTCGACATGCCATGGATCCCGTCAGTCACAGCGCCGGGCTGATTCCCGGACGCAGGAAGCGCCGGGCCGCCCCGTGGCGGCCCGGCTGAACCTGTAAAAATTCGCCTGGCGCGGTTTTTTTGGCCAAGCGAAAGGGGCGGCGATTGTAGGAACCGCACGAGATGCTGTCAAGAAAGGTCGGTGGGCGCATCGGGTCGTACCGAAGGCCGCCCCAAGTCCTTGATCCTGAAGCACCGAATTTGAGCCGTCGCGGCGCGCCCGGTCCGCCGGCGCGGTCGTCGCTCCTGGACTCGTGTTGCAGCGCATCAAACACACTCCGACCCGCCCCTGAGGGCGGGAAAGACGACGGCCGGACCCCTCGCGGGGCCCGGCCGCCACATTGCCGTCTGGCCCCTGGCTTACTCGGCCGGAGTGGCCGATTCGACCGCCTCGCCCTCGCCAGCGGCCTCCTCGCCCTCCGGAAGGGCGCCGCCCACGTCCATGAAGCCCCGGTGGGCTTCCAGCTCCGCGGCGCCACGGCGCCGCTGGGTGTGGAACGACCGGCCGGTCCCGGCCGGGATCAGCCTGCCAACGATGACGTTTTCCTTCAGGCCGCGCAGGTCGTCCTTGATGCCGCGGACGGCGGCGTCCGTCAGCACGCGGGTCGTCTCCTGGAAGGAAGCCGCCGAGATGAACGAATCGGTCTGCAGCGAGGCCTTGGTGATGCCCAGCAGCATCGGCTCGACCACCGCCTCGGCCTTGCCGGCCCCGCGCTGACGGTCGTTCAGCTCCAGCAGGCGGGCGCGCTCGAGCTGCTCGCCGCGCAGCAGCCCGGTCTCGCCCGGGTCGCGCACCTCGACCTTGCGCAGCATCTGCCGACAGATCACCTCGATGTGCTTGTCGTTGATCTTCACGCCCTGCAGCCGGTAGACGTCCTGGATCTCGCGCGTGAGGTAGTTGGCCAGCTCGGTGACGCCCTGCAGCCTGAGGATGTCGTGGGGGTTCGGCTCGCCTTCCGCGATGACCTCGCCCCGCTCCACGTGCTCGCCCTCGAACACGTTCAGGTGGCGCCACTTCGGAATCAGCTCCTCGTACTTGTCCACACCCTCGCCGGTGATGACCAGGCGGCGCTTGCCCTTGGTCTCCTTGCCGAAGCTGACGGTGCCCGACACCTCGGCGAGGATCGCCGGCTCCTTGGGCTTGCGGGCCTCGAACAGGTCCGCCACGCGCGGCAGGCCGCCGGTGATGTCGCGGGTCTTCGAGGATTCCTGCGGGATACGCGCGATGATGTCGCCGACCGACACCGTGGCGCCGTCCTCCAGGGAGACGAGCGCGCCGGCCGGCAGCGTGTAGACCGCCGGGATGTCCGTGTTCGCGAACGTGATCTCCTTGCCCTTGGCGCTGACCAGCTTGATGGTCGGCCGCAGGTCCTTGCCGCCGGAGCCGCGCTGCTTCGGATCCAGCACGACGATGCTCGACAGGCCCGTGACCTCGTCGAGCTGGCTCTGCACGGTGACGCCGTCCAGGAAGTCCTGGAACCGGAGCCGGCCCGCGACCTCGGTGACGACCGGGTGGGTGTGCGGATCCCAGGTGCCGACGATCTGGCCGGGGGTGACCGAGTCGCCCTCGTTGGCGACGATGGTCGCGCCGTAGGGGATCTTGTAGCGTTCGCGCTCGCGGCCGAACTCGTCGATGACGCCGATCGCGCCGGAGCGCGACGTCGTCACCAGGTGGCCCTTCTCGTGGCGCACCGCCTTCACGTTGTGGAAGCGCAGCGTGCCCTGGCCCTTGATCTCGACCGAGGAGATCGCCGCCGCCCGCGACGCGGCGCCGCCGATGTGGAAGGTCCGCATCGTCAGCTGCGTGCCCGGCTCGCCGATCGACTGCGCGGCGATCACGCCGACCGCCTCGCCGATGTTGATCAGCCGCCCACGGGCCAGGTCGCGGCCGTAGCACATGGAGCAGACGCCGTAGCGGATCTCGCAGGTGATGGGCGAGCGGACGTTGACCTCGTCAACGCCATGCTGCTCGAGGCGCTGCACCCACTTCTCGTCCAGCAGCGTTCCCGCGGGTGCCAGGACGTCGTCCGCGCCGGGCTTCATGACATCGGTGGCGACCACGCGGCCGAGCACGCGCTCGCCAAGGCCCTCCACGACGTCGCCGCCCTCGACGATCGGCGTGACACGCAAGCCGGCCTCGGTGCCGCAATCCACGTCGGTCACGACCAGGTCCTGCGCGACGTCCACGAGGCGGCGGGTCAGGTAGCCCGAGTTCGCGGTCTTCAGCGCGGTATCCGCGAGGCCCTTGCGGGCGCCGTGGGTCGAGATGAAGTACTGCAGGACGTTCAGTCCCTCGCGGAAGTTCGCCGTGATCGGCGTCTCGATGATCGAGCCGTCCGGCTTGGCCATCAGTCCGCGCATGCCGGCCAGCTGCCGGATCTGCGCCGCCGAACCTCGCGCTCCCGAGTCGGCCATCATGAAGATGGAGTTGAAGGAGCCCTGCTGGACCTTGTTGCCCTTGGAATCCTCGACTTCCTCGAAGCGCAGCTGGTCCATCATCGCCTTGCCGATGCGGTCGTTGGTGCGCGACCAGATGTCGACCACCTTGTTGTAGCGCTCGCCGAAGGTGACCAGGCCCGACTCGTACTGGTGCTGGATCTCCTTCACCTCGCGCTCGGCGCCAGCCAGGATCTTCTCCTTCTGCGGCGGGACCAGCATGTCGTCCACGCCGATCGAAACCGCCGAGCGGGTCGCGTAGGAGAAGCCCGTGTACATGAGCTGGTCCGCGAACACGACCGTCTGCTTCAGGCCGAGCGTGCGATAGCAGGTGTTGATGACCGCGGAAATCCGCTTCTTGGTCATGTCCTGGTTGATCACGTCGTAGGTCAGGCCCTTCGGCACGATCTCGAACAGCAGCGCGCGGCCGACGGTCGTGTCGACCAGCCGCCGGATCTCGTGCAGCTCGCCGCCCTCGCCGACCACGTACTCGAGGATGCGCACCTTGACCTTGGCGTGCAGGTCCACGCTGCGGGTCTCGTAGGCGCGGTGCACCTCGTGGCGGTCGGCGAAGAACATGCCCTCGCCGCGCGCGCCGGCGCGCTCGCGGGTCATGTAGTAGAGCCCGAGCACGACGTCCTGCGACGGCACGATGATCGGGTCGCCGTTCGCCGGCGACAGGATGTTGTTGGAAGACAGCATCAGCGCACGCGCCTCGAGCTGCGCCTCCAGCGACAGCGGCACGTGCACCGCCATCTGGTCGCCGTCGAAGTCGGCGTTGAAGGCCGTGCAGACCAGCGGATGCAGCTGGATCGCCTTGCCCTCGATCAGCACCGGCTCGAAGGCCTGGATGCCCAGGCGGTGCAGCGTCGGCGCGCGGTTCAGCAGTACCGGATGCTCGCGGATGACCTCCTCGAGGATGTCCCAGACTTCCGGGCCCTCGCGCTCGACCAGGCGCTTGGCGGCCTTGATGGTCGAGGCCAGGCCACGCAGCTGCAGCTTGTGGAAGATGAACGGCTTGAACAGCTCGAGCGCCATCTTCTTCGGCAGGCCGCACTGGTGCAGGCGCAGGGCCGGGCCGACCACGATGACCGAGCGGCCGGAATAATCGACGCGCTTGCCCAGCAGGTTCTGGCGGAAGCGCCCCTGCTTGCCCTTGATCATGTCGGCCAGCGACTTGAGCGGACGGCGGTTGGTGCCGGTGATGGCACGGCCGCGGCGGCCGTTGTCCAGCAGGGCGTCCACCGACTCCTGCAGCATGCGCTTCTCGTTGCGCACGATGATGTCCGGCGCGTTCAGCTCGAGCAGGCGCCGCAGGCGGTTGTTGCGGTTGATGACCCGGCGATACAGGTCGTTCAGGTCCGAGGTTGCGAAACGGCCGCCGTCGAGCGGCACCAGCGGCCGCAGGTCGGGCGGCAGCACCGGCAGCACCGTCAGCACCATCCACTCGGGCCGGTTGCCCGACTCGATGAACGACTCCATCAGCTTGAGCCGCTTCGACAGCCGCTTGAGCTTGGTCTCGGAGTTGGTCGCGCCCATGTCCTCGCGGACCTTGGCGGACTCCGACTGCAGGTCGATGGTCTTGAGCAGCTCGAGGATCGCCTCGGCGCCCATGCGCGCGTCGAACTCGTCGCCGTGCTGCTCGAGCGCCTCGAGATAGCCCTCGTTGGTCATCAGCATGCCGCGCTCGAGCTCGGTCATGCCGGGATCGACGACCACGAAGGCCTCGAAGTACAGCACCCGCTCGAGGTCCCTGAGCGTCATGTCGACCATCAGGCCGATGCGCGAGGGCAGCGACTTGAGGAACCAGATGTGCGCGGTCGGGCTCGCCAGCTCGATGTGGCCCATGCGCTCGCGCCGGACCTTGGACTGGGTGACCTCGACGCCGCACTTCTCGCAGACCGTGCCGCGATGCTTGAGCCGCTTGTACTTGCCGCAAAGGCACTCGTAGTCCTTGACCGGCCCGAAGATCTTGGCGCAGAACAGCCCGTCGCGCTCCGGCTTGAAGGTCCGGTAGTTGATCGTCTCCGGCTTCTTGACCTCGCCGAAGGACCAGGAGCGGATCAGCTCCGGGGACGCCAGCCCGATCCGGATCGCGTCGAAGTTCTCGACCTGCGGCTGCTGCTTGAACAACTTGAGAAGATCGCGCATCGCTTAGCCCTCCTGCTCCAGCTCGATGTTGATGCCGAGGGAGCGAATCTCCTTCACCAGCACGTTGAAGGACTCCGGCATGCCCGCGTCCATGGCGTGATTGCCGTCCACGATGTTCTTGTACATCTTGGTGCGGCCGTTCACGTCATCGGACTTGACGGTCAGCATTTCCTGGAGCGTATAGGACGCGCCGTAGGCCTCGAGCGCCCAGACTTCCATCTCGCCGAAGCGCTGGCCGCCGAACTGCGCCTTGCCTCCCAGCGGCTGCTGGGTGACCAGGCTGTACGGCCCCGTCGAACGGGCGTGCATCTTGTCGTCGACCAGGTGATTCAGCTTCAGCATGTACATGTAGCCGACGGTCACCTTGCGCTCGAACTGCTCGCCGGTCCGTCCGTCGGTCAGGTTCGTCTGGCCGTCGGTCGGCAGGTCGGCGAGCGCCAGCAGGTGCTTGATCTCCGCCTCGCTGGCGCCGTCGAACACCGGCGTCGCGATCGGCACGCCGGCGGACAGGTTTTGCGCCAGTTCCAGCACCTCGGCGTCGGACAGCGACTTGATGTCCTCGTGCTGACCGCCGGTCTGGTTGTAGACCTGGTCGAGCAGCTTGCGCAGCTCGACGATCGCGCCCTGGCTCTCGAGCATGCGCCCGATCTTCTGCCCGATGCCGTGCGCCGCCCAGCCGAGGTGGGTCTCGAGGATCTGGCCGATGTTCATGCGCGACGGCACGCCCAGCGGGTTCAGCACGATGTCCACCGGGGTGCCGTCGGCCAGGTACGGCATGTCCTCGACCGGTACGACGATGGACACCACGCCCTTGTTGCCGTGGCGGCCGGCCATCTTGTCGCCTGGCTGGACACGGCGCTTCACCGCCAGGTACACCTTGACCATCTTCAGCACGCCCGGGGCGAGGTCGTCGCCCTGCGTGATCTTGATCTTCTTGGCCTCGAAGCGCTTCTCGAAGTCGCGGCTCTGGTCCGCCAGGCGGCGGCGCGCCGCCTCGAGCGCGGCATTCGCCACCTCGTCACGCAGGCGGATCTCGAACCACTCCTCGCGCGGCAGCTCGTCCAGGTAGTCCGCGCCGACCTCGGCACCGGCCTTCAGCTTGTTCGGGCCGCCGTCGGCGACCTTGCCGATGATGTCGCCGCGCAGGCGTCCGAACAGGTCGTTCTCCAGGATGCGCCGCTGGTCGTTGAGGTCCTTGCGGACCCGCTCGATCTCGGACTTCTGGATGGACATCGCGCGGGAATCCTTCTCCACGCCGTCGCGCGTGAACACGCGCACGTCGATTACCGTGCCGTCCATGCCGGGCGGCACCCGCAGCGAGGTGTCCTTAACGTCGGAGGCCTTCTCGCCGAAGATCGCGCGCAGCAGCTTCTCTTCGGGGGTCAGCTGGGTCTCGCCCTTGGGCGTGACCTTGCCGACCAGGATGTCGCCCGCCTTGACCTCGGCGCCGATGAAGACGATGCCGGCTTCATCCAGCTTTGCCAGGGCCGCGTCGCCTGACGTTCGGGATGTCGGCCGTGATTTCCTCGGAACCGAGCTTGGTGTCGCGAGCGACGCAGGTCAGCTCCTCGATGTGGATCGTGGTGAAGCGCTCTTCCTCGACCACGCGCTCGGAGACCAGGATCGAGTCCTCGAAGTTGTAGCCGTTCCAGGGCATGAAGGCGACCAGCATGTTCTGGCCGAGCGCAAGCTCGCCCAGCTGCGTCGACGGGCCGTCCGCCATGACGTCATCGCGCGAGATCCGGTCGCCCACCTTGACCAGCGGCCGCTGGTTGATGCAGGTGTTCTGGTTCGAACGCGTGTACTTGGTCAGGTTGTAGATGTCCACGCCCGGCTCGCCGGGCGTGACCTCGTCCTCGTTGACCCGCACCACGATGCGCGACGCGTCCACCGAGTCGACGAGCCCGCCGCGGCGGGCATTGACGGTGACGCCGGAATCGGTCGCGACCGTACGCTCGATGCCCGTCCCGACCAGCGGGGCGACGGAGCGCAGCGTCGGCACAGCCTGGCGCTGCATGTTCGAGCCCATCAGCGCGCGGTTCGCGTCGTCGTGCTCGAGGAACGGAATCAGCGCGGCCGCCACCGAGACGATCTGTCGCGGCGACACGTCCATGTACTGGATGCGATCGGACGGCATCAGCGTGAACTCGTTCTGGTAGCGGCAGGACACCAGGTCGTCGCTGAACCTGCCCTTGGCATCGAGCTCCGCGTTCGCCTGCGCGATCACGAACTCGCTTTCCTCGATCGCAGACAGGTAGTCGACGTCGCTGGTGACCTTGCCGTCGCGCACGCGCCGGTACGGAGTCTCCAGGAACCCGTACTTGTTGGTCCGCGCGTAAACCGCCAGCGAGTTGATCAGGCCGATGTTCGGTCCTTCAGGCGTCTCGATCGGGCACACGCGGCCGTAATGGGTCGGGTGCACGTCGCGCACCTCGAACCCGGCGCGCTCGCGCTTCAGGCCGCCCTCGCCCAGCGCCGAGACGCGGCGCTTGTGGGTGACCTCGGACAGAGGGTTGTTCTGGTCCATGAACTGGGACAGCTGCGACGAGCCGAAGAACTCCTTCACCGCCGCCGCGACCGGCTTGGCGTTGATCATGTCCTGCGGATTGATCTCCTCGCTCTCGGCCAGCGTCAGGCGCTCCTTGACGGCCCGCTCGACGCGGACCAGCCCGATGCGGAAAGCCACCTCGGCCATCTCGCCGACGCAACGGACACGCCGGTTGCCCAGGTGGTCGATGTCGTCCACCTTGCCGTCGCCGTTCTTGATCGCGATCAGCGTGCGCAGCACGTCGATGACGTCCGACAGTTCTTCGCCCGAGCGCTCGAAGTGGCCGCGCGCGACCTCGTCCTTGCGCTGCTCCGTGTACAGCTTGAAGTAGCGGCCGTCGTAGAGGATGCCCGGGCTTTCCAGCCAGGCATCGATCTCCGCGCCCTCCAGCCCTGCGGGCGGCTGCCGGTTGACGCGGCGGTTGAACTTCATGCGGCCGACCGCCGAAAGGTCGTAGCGCTCGGAGTTGAAGAACAGGTTGTGAAACAGGTTTTCCGCGGCGTCCTTGGTGGGCGGCTCGCCCGGACGCATCATGCGGTAGATCTCGATCAGCGCCTCGAGACGCGTGTGCGTCGGGTCGATGCGCAGCGTGTCCGAAACGTAGGGACCGCGATCGAGATCGTTGACGTAGAGCGTGGCGATCTGCGTGATGCCGGCCTCGATGAACTTCTCGACCGTCCCGACGGTGAGGACCTCGTTCGCCTTGGCCAGCACCTCGCCGGTGCCGGCATCGACTACGTCGTGGGCCAGGACCTTGCCCTGCAGGTAGTCCAGGGGAACGCCCAGGCGCTTGACGCCCGCGTCCTCGAGCATGCGCACGTGGCGTGCGGTGATGCGGCGGCCTTCCTCCACGATCACCTTGTTGCCGGCACGGATCTCGAACAGCGCGGTCTCGCCGCGCAGCCGCTCGGGCACCAGTTCCAGCTCGATCTCCTTCTTCTTCGAGACGTGGAACACGTTCTTGTCGAAGAACAGGTCGAGAATCTCCTGGTCGCCGTAGCCCAGCGCGCGCAGCAGGATGGTCACCGGCAGCTTGCGGCGCCGGTCGATGCGCGCGAACACGCAGTCCTTGGCGTCGAACTCGAAGTCGAGCCATGAGCCGCGGTAGGGAATGACGCGCGACTGGAAGAGGAGCTTGCCGGAGCTGTGGGTCTTGCCCTTGTCGTGATCGAAGATCACGCCCGGGCTGCGGTGCAGCTGGGAGACCACGACCCGCTCCGTGCCGTTGATGACAAACGTGCCGTTCTCGGTCATCAGCGGCAACTCGCCGAGATAGACCTCCTGCTCCACCGCCCGCTTGACGCGCGTGCCGCCCGGGGACTCCTTGTCGAAGATCCGCAGGCGCAGCCTGACGCGCAGCGGCGCCGCGTAGGTCAGGCCCCGCAGCTGGCATTCCTTGACGTCGAAGACCGGCTCGCCGAGGTAGTAGTAGACGTAGTCAAGAACGGCGTTACCGGAATAGCTCTTGATGGGGAACACGCTGCGAAATGCGGCGTGCAGCCCGGCCTTTTCCAGTCGACTGTCGATGACGGCCCGTTCCTCGGCCTCCGACAGCAACTTGCCGGCGGCGGACGGCTGCCCGCCCGCCTGCTCGCTGGCCTGCAATTCGGCATGCAGGGCGCGCGACTGGTCGAGCTGCAGGTACTGCGCGTAGGAATCGGTCTGGATGGCGAGCAGGGGCGGAACGCCCAGAATGCTCGGCCGCTTGCCAAAATTCTTCCGGATGCGCTTCTTCTCGGTGAAGGAATAGGCCATCGGGTCACCCTTGAGCTTTGGATGCGGTCGCGGGCCTCATGCCCGCGTCCGCCGGGGAGCCGCGCATAACGCGCGACCCGCACTGGAAACGAAAACGCCGGAATGCCGGGGAATAGCCAGCGCCCGGCTCCCCTTCGGGAGCCGGGACAGCCGGCATCCGGCATCGCGGCTTGCGCCGGGCGTCTGCCCTTGCATGAACGCCCTTACTTGACCTCGACGTCTGCGCCGACGTCCGTAAGCTGCTTCTTGATCTTGTCGGCATCGGCCTTGGACACGGCTTCCTTGACGGTGCTCGGCGCGCCCTCGACCAGGTCCTTGGCCTCCTTGAGGCCGAGTCCCGTGATCTCGCGGATGACCTTGATCGTCCCGACCTTCTTGTCGGCCGGGTAGGCCTTCAGGATGATCGTGAACTCGGTCTGTTCCTCGACGACCGGGGCAGCGGCAGCCGCGGCGGCCATCGCCACCGGGGCGGCGGCGGTCACGCCGAACTTGTCTTCCATCATCTTTACGAGGTCGACGATCTCCATGACGGTCATGTTCGAGATTGCGTCGAGAATTTCTTCCTTGCTGGCAGCCATTTCTTTAACTCCGGTTGAATAGTGGTACGTGTAAATCAGTAGTGAGCCTGCCGTCAGGCGGCTGCGGCGACCTTCTGGTCCTTGACCGCGGCCACCGTCCGCACGAACTTCGTGTGCGGCGCGGCGAGCGTACGAACGAACTTCGAGACCGGTGCAATGAACACGCCGGCCAGCATCGACAAGGCCTCGTCACGGGTCGGCAGGCTCGCAACCTTCTCGATGTCGGTGCCGGGCAGCAACTGCCCGCCGATCGACACGAGTGTCGGAACCAGCTTGTCGT
Organism: uncultured Gammaproteobacteria bacterium; assembly: GCA_963695465.1. Taxonomy (GTDB): domain Bacteria; phylum Pseudomonadota; class Gammaproteobacteria; order Steroidobacterales; family Steroidobacteraceae; genus SG8-30. The sequence goes on along the minus strand of CAVOGM010000009.1, from coordinate 37,741 downwards.
TGTCCTTGGCGAAATCCTTGACGACGCGCGCCGCAGCGCCCGGATCGTCAGTGGAAAACGCCAGGATCAACGGACCCTTGAGGCTTTTGGCGATGCACTCGAACTCGGTGCCGCTGACCGCGCGACGGGCGAGCGTGTTCTTGACGACCCGCAGATAGACGCCGGACTGGCGCGCCTTGGCGCGCAAGCCCGTAATCTGCGAAACCGTCAGTCCACGGTACTCCGCCGCCACCACCGAAAGCGCTTCGCGCGCCACGGCGTGGACTTCGGCCACCATCGCCTGCTTTGCTTCAAGCGTAAGTGCCATCGGATCCTCCTGGCTGAAGATCAAACCAAAGGTGCGGATCGCTCCGCACCCACCCTTGCCACCGCCCCACCCACGGGGGAGGAAGCGGCGCACCGGTCTCGAACGACCGGCCGATGGCGACCTTCACCAGCAATTACTGACTCGGGTACCACCATCTGCGCAGGCGACCATTAAGGGGCCAGGCCCCGCCTGCGGTCTTCGATGGTCCGGGGCGCGTCGTCGCTCCCCGTCCCACGTCCCGGGCTCGCGCCCGGTATTCGCTGCGCCGTCGCCACATGGCGACGGCGCATCATGAAAATTCGCTCAGAGGCCCAGCGACGAGCGGTCGACGGCCACGCCGGGACCCATCGTCGAGGACACCGTCACGTTCTGCACGTACACGCCCTTGGCCGTGGACGGCTTGGCCTTCTGCAGGTCCGCCAGCAGCGCCATCAGGTTCTCCTTCAGCGCCGTCGGCTCGAAGATCGCCTTGCCGATGGTGCAGTGGACGATGCCACCCTTGTCGCAGCGATAGCGGACCTGGCCCGCCTTGGCGTTCTTCACGGCATTGGCCACGTCGGGCGTCACGGTACCGACCTTCGGGTTCGGCATCAGGCCCCGCGGGCCGAGGATCTGGCCGAGCTGGCCGACCACGCGCATCGCGTCCGGGCTGGCCACCACGACGTCGAAGTCGATCTGGCCTGCCTTGACCTTCTCTGCGAGGTCCTCGAGACCGACGATGTCGGCGCCGGCCTCGCGGGCCGCGTCGGCATTCTTGCCCTGCGTGAACACGGCGACACGGACGGTCTTGCCGATGCCGTTAGGCATGATCGTCGAGCCACGGACCTGCTGGTCGGACTTGGCTGCATCGATGCCGAGGTTCACGGCGACGTCCACGGCCTCGTTGAACTTGGCAGTGGCGAACTCCTTGACGAGCGCAAGCGCTTCCTCGATCGGGTACGCGCGGCCGGGCTGCAACTTTTCGGTCCACGCCTTCTGGCGTTTGGCTATGGCTGCCATGTCACACCCCCTCCACGTCGACGCCCATGCTGCGGGCACTGCCGGCGATCGTACGGACCGCGGCGTCCAGGTCGGCTGCCGTCAGGTCAGGCATCTTGGCCTTGGCGATGTCCTCGAGCTGGGCGCGCGAGACCTTGCCGACCTTCCTCGTGTTGGGCGTACCGGAGCCCTTGTCCAGGCCGATCGCCTTGCGGATCAGCACGGCCGCGGGCGGCGTCTTCATGATGAAGGTGAAGCTGCGGTCGCTGTAGACCGTGATCACCACCGGAATGGGCAGCCCCTTTTCCTGGCTCTGCGTGGCAGCGTTGAACTGCTTGCAGAATTCCATGATGTTGACGCCCTGCTGGCCCAGCGCCGGACCGACCGGCGGGCTCGGATTCGCCGCCCCTGCCGGTATCTGGAGCTTGATATAGCCCTGTACCTTCTTAGCCACGTTTACTCCTTACGGGTTCAAGCGCCGCGAGGCTCCCCGTTTGTTCAGCGGATAGCGGATGGCGGATAGTCAGAAATGAGGCCGTGCCCCGCATTCCGGCTATCCGCTATCCGCTATCCCCTATCCGCCAACCTCAGGCCTTCTCGACCTGCCCGAAATCCAGCTCCACCGGCGTCGAACGGCCCAGTATCTGGACCGCCACCTGCAGCCGGCTCTTCTCGTAATTGACCGACTCGACGACGCCGTTGAAGTCGTTGAACGGGCCATCGGTCACGCGCACCATCTCGCCGGGCTCGAACAATACCTTCGGCCGCGGCTTCTCCGCGCCTTCCTCGACGCGCCGAAGGATCGCGTTCGCTTCCTTCTCCGAGATCGCCGCCGGCTTCTCGGAGGTCCCGCCGATGAACCCGAGCACCTTGGGAGTTTCCTTCACCAGGTGCCAGGTCTCGTCGTCCATCTCCATCTGCACCAGCACGTAGCCGGGGAAGAACTTGCGCTCGCTCTTGCGCTTCTGCCCATCGCGCATCTCGACGACTTCCTCGGTTGGAACGAGGACGTCGCCGAACTTGTGCTCGAGCCCGTGCAGCTTCACGCGCTCCTTCAGGCTCGAGGCGACCTTGTGCTCGAAATTCGAGTAGGCATGGACGACGTACCAGCGAAGTGCCACGGCCTCAGCCCCCTTGTCCCGTCAGGTGCCGCATGGCCCAGGCCAGCAGCATATCGACCAGCCAGAAGAACACGCCCAGCAGCAGCACGAACACGGCCACGACCAGCGTGGTCTGCAGCGTCTCCTGCCGGGTCGGCCAGACCATCTTGCGCAGCTCGACGCGCGAGCCCTGCACGAATTGCCACAGCACCTGCCCCTGGGTCGACCAGAACAGCAGGGCTGCGCCCAGCGCGACGCCCGCCAGCACCATCAGCAGGCGCCCGGCGGTCGGTACGTCGGCGAACCAGTAGTAGCCGCCAATGCCGGCGACCAGCGCCGCCGCCGCCAGCAGCAACTTCGCGGAATCGATGACGGGTGACCCGCCCTTCTCGGCTTGCTCGCTCATGGTTACCCGTTACCGTTCCTACGCAATCGCCGCCACCCGCAGGTGGCAGGGCAGGAGGGAATCGAACCCCCAACCTGCGGTTTTGGAGACCGCCGCTCTGCCAATTGAGCTACTGCCCTTTCGATCAGTGCCGTCTTCGTCTTTCGAACCAGCGAATAGTGACTAGCGGATGGCGGTTAGCGGATGGTCCGAGAGGCGACAGACACACTGGTCGCCCTTCTGGCTATCCGCAATCCGCTAGTCACCATCCGCTTTCTTCGTCTGTTACTTCAGGACCTTCGACACCACGCCCGCGCCGACGGTGCGACCGCCCTCGCGAATCGCGAAGCGCACACCGTCTTCCATCGCGATCGGCGCGATCAGCTCCACCACCATCTTGATGTTGTCGCCAGGCATCACCATCTCGACGCCCTCCGGCAACTGGATGGTCCCGGTCACGTCCGTCGTGCGGAAGTAAAACTGCGGCCGGTAGCCCTTGAAGAACGGCGTGTGACGACCGCCCTCCTCCTTGGTCAGCACGTACACCTCGCACTCGAAATTGGTGTGCGGCGTGATCGAACCGGGCTTGGCCAGCACCTGGCCACGCTCCACGTCCTCACGCTTGGTGCCGCGCAACAGCACGCCGACGTTGTCGCCCGCCTGCCCCTCGTCCAGCAGCTTGCGGAACATCTCCACGCCCGTGCAGATCGTCTTGACCGTGTCCTTGATGCCGATGATCTCGACTTCGTCGTTCACCTTGACGATGCCGCGCTCGATACGTCCCGTCACCACCGTGCCACGACCCGAAATCGAGAACACGTCCTCGATCGGCATCAGGAACGGCTTGTCGATCACCCGCTCCGGCGTCGGAATGAACGCGTCCATCGCCTCCACCAGCTTGACGATCGACGGCGTGCCCAGCTCGCCCGTGTCACCCTCCAGCGCCTTCAGCGCCGAACCCTGGATGATCGGCGTGTCGTCGCCGGGGAACTCGTACTTCGACAGCAACTCGCGGACTTCCATCTCCACCAGCTCGATCAGCTCGGCGTCGTCCACCATGTCGCACTTGTTCAGGTACACCACCATGTGCGGCACGCCTACCTGGCGCGCCAGCAGGATGTGCTCGCGGGTCTGCGGCATCGGGCCGTCGGCCGCCGACACCACCAGGATCGCTCCGTCCATCTGCGCCGCACCCGTGATCATGTTCTTCACGTAGTCCGCGTGCCCCGGACAGTCGACGTGCGCGTAATGCCGGTTGGTCGACTGATACTCGACGTGCGCCGTCGAAATCGTGATGCCACGCGCCTTCTCTTCCGGCGCCTTGTCAATCTGGTCGAACGCACTGACCTCGCCGCCGTGCGTCTCCGCCATCACCTTCGTCAACGCCGCCGTCAATGTCGTCTTCCCATGGTCCACGTGACCAATCGTTCCAACGTTCACATGCGGCTTGTTACGTACGAATTTTGCCTTGGCCACGAGTCACCTCAAGGAATTCGACCTGTTGTCTACACAGAACCCGCGAGGGTTCCCCACTTTGCAGGCCTCGCCTGCCTTGTCCGTCTTCGCCCGCCGCGCCCTGCGCGGCATGATCTGGAGCCCACGACCGGAATCGAACCGGTGACCTCGTCCTTACCAAGGACGTGCTCTACCGACTGAGCTACGTGGGCCTCGTCCTCAAACCTCGCTCCGGCCCTGTCCTCAGTACCCCTGCCCGGATGGAGCGGGTGATGGGAATCGAACCCACGTCAACAGCTTGGAAGGCTGAGGTTCTACCATTGAACTACACCCGCACTCTTGCTCCCCGAAAACACGAGCGCGCGGGTCGCCCAAGACGCCGCATCGCCGAACCGGTCAAATGGTGGAGGGGGTAGGATTCGAACCTACGAAGGCATGAGCCAGCAGATTTACAGTCTGCCCCCGTTGGCCGCTTGGGTACCCCTCCGGCAAATGAGCCGCGTATTTTCGGCCCGGACGGCTGGTATGTCAACGGCATAACGCAGCGCAGCGTGACGCCCCGCGGCCCACGGCCGGGGTCCGGGGGGCTCTTCGAGGGCGCTTTTCGGTCGCCCGCGGCGCGGCGGGCCGGCCGGCCTGCTACGATCCCGGCCCGCATTTGGCCGGAGGTGGACTGCCGTGGAGCCGCGCCTGGACCTCGAGAGCATCCGTCACGCCCGCCAGAAGCTCGGCGACGCCGTGGTCACGACGCCGGTCAGGCAGCTGGACGGCCCGGCGGTCGACTCCGCGCTCGGCGCCGGCACCCGTCCTTACCTCAAGCTGGAGCTGTTCCAGCGCACCGGCAGCTTCAAGCCGCGGGGCGCCCTGCTGAATGTCATGGCGCTCACGGAGGAGGAGCGGAAGCGGGGGATTTGCGCCCTCAGCGCTGGCAATCACGCGATCGCAACCGCCTACGCCGCCCGCGCCCTTGGCACCCACGCCCATATCGTGATGATCGCCAGCGCCAATCCCTTCCGGGTCGCTCAATGCCGGGCCTGGGGCGCCGAAGTCGAGTTCGTGGCGTCCCCGCACGAGGGCTTCGAGCGGGTCGAGGCCATCTGCAGGACCGAGGGCCGCAGCGCAATCCACCCGTACGAGGGGCTGCGCACGGCGCTCGGAACCGCGACCCTCGGGGTCGAGTTCATGGAGCAGGCCCCGGAGCTCGATGCGGTCGTAATCCCCATCGGGGGCGGGGGGCTGTGCGCCGGGGTCTCGGCGGCGGTGAAGCTGCTGAACCCGCGCTGCCAGGTTTTCGGGGTCGAGCCGGAAGGGGCCGACTCCATGCACCGCAGCTTCCAGGCCGGCCGGCCCGAGAAGATCGAGCGGGTGGCCACCGTGGCCGACAGCCTGGGGGCGCCGTACGCCCTGCCGGTGTCCTTCGCCCTGTGCCGGCAGAACGTCGACGACCTGGTGCTCGTCGATGACGATGCCCTCAAGGCGGCGATGCGGTTCCTGCTGGAACAGGCGAAGCTGGCGGTCGAACCCGCCGGCGCGGCGGCCACGGCGGCACTGCTCGGGCCCCTGCGCGACCGGCTGGCGGGCAAGCGAGTCGGCCTGGTGGTCTGCGGCTCGAACATCGACGCGGCCTCTTTCGCCCGGCTCATCGGCCAGGGGACGCCTGAGCGCTCTTCATGAGAACTTGTATTCGCGTATAATTATTCAGTTTTCACGACGCGATAGAGATTTCCCCGGAGCCGGCGCTTGACCTACCTGCTATTGACCCTCGGCTTGGTGCTGCTGATCGCCAGCGGTGAATTCCTGGTGCGGGGCGCGGTCGGATTCGCCCGCGCACTGGGCCTGTCGCCGCTGTTCATCGGCCTGACGCTGGTGGGCTTCGGCACCTCGGCCCCGGAACTGGTGGCGAGCCTGATCGCCGCATTCCGCGGCGCTCCCGGGATCGCGGTGGGCAATGTGGTCGGGAGCAATATTGCCAACATCCTGCTGATCCTCGGCATCGCCGCGCTGGTCGCGCCGCTGCCGGTCCAGCGGCAGGAGTTTCACCGCGACGCCGCATCGCTCGGTCTCGCCACCGCAGTGGCCGTCGCCATGGTCGCGGCCGGCAGTGTGTCCCGGCTCGCCGGCGGGGTGCTCGTCCTACTGCTGGTCGGCTACATCTGCCTCGCCTACTGGTCGGAGCGGCGCAGGCCCGACAGCGAGGCGCGACGGCACGAGGACGAGACCGAATTGCTGTCCCCACGGCCATCCGGCGCCATCCGGCCGCTGCTGCTTGCCCTGGCGGCCCTGGGCGGCGTCGTGTTGGGCGCGCGCTTGCTGGTGGATGCATCGATCGTCGTGGCCGGAAGATTCGGTGTTCCCGAATCCGTGATCGGCCTGACCGTGGTGGCCGTGGGCACGTCGCTGCCCGAGCTCGCCGTGTCCGCCATCGCCGCCTTCCGCGGCCAGGGCGCGGTGGCCGTGGGCAATGTGGTCGGCAGCAATATCTACAACGCCCTCGGGATACTGGGTGCCACCGCGCTGGCTCACCCGCTGTCCGTACCACCGGAAATCGCCCACTTCGACGTCTGGTTCATGCTCGCGGTCACGGCCATCCTCCTGTTCTTCATGATGAACGGCAGGACGCTGGGACGCGTCACGGGCGGGGTCCTGGTGGCCGCCTACGGTGGCTACGTCCTGTGGATCACCTGAGGCCGCCGTCCCGGCCCGGCTGCTGCCGGGCTACCGCGACCGGCCCGGCGCTCTGCATACTGCCGCCATGATCTGGCGCGCCCTGTTCACCTACCTGCACCTGCTCGCGGCCGGTCTCGCGGCCGGCCTGCTGCTCGGCCAGCACTGGCTGCTCAAGCGACCCGTCGACCGCACGCAGCTCGGCCTCCTGGGGGCCCTGGCGCTCGGGCAGCTGCTGGCCGCCATCGCGGTGCTGGCCACGGGCATTGCGCTCGCGACCGAGTTCGGCATGGGTGGCGGCTACTATCTCGGCAACCACCTGTACCTGTTGAAGATGGGCCTGTTCCTGCTGTTCGCGGCCGTATCGGCCATACCCCTGACGCGGTATGTCCGCTGGAACCGCGAAAGCCGCGGGTCGGCCACCGTCGCCCCGCTGGGCCGGGAAGTCGAACAGGTCAGGGCGTCGGTGTCGCTGGCGATCGGCTTGATGGCGCTGCTGCCGCTGCCGGCGGTCCTGCTGGCCCGGGGCTTCGGCAATTAACCGACGCGAGTAAAGATCAGCCCACGTCGATCCAGGCCTTCATCCGGGCGCGGATCTCGGACCTCGCCTCGGCGTGCAGCTGGCAGACGCGCGACTCGGTGACGCCGAGCACGGCGCCGATCTCGCGCAGGTTCAGCTCGTCGTCGAAGTACAGGGACAGGACCAGCTTGAGCCGCTCCGGCAGGTCCTCGATCGCAGCGGCCAGCGCCGCATGGAAGTCATCGGTCTCGAGCTGCTGGTGCGGGGTGCGGCCGGTTTCGTCCGGGGCATCCGCCGGGAATTGCTCTTGCATGGCAAAGACCTGTTCGTAGCTGAGCGTCCGGGAAGCAACCGAATCGTTGACGAGTCGGTGGTAGGTTTCGAGCGGCACTCCGAGGGCTTGCGCGACCTCCGCCGGGCGCGCCTCGAGTCCGGTCTCGCGCTGCAGGCGCCTGGCCGCCTCCTGCATTTCGCGCACGCCGCGACGTACTGACCGGGGCGCCCAGTCGGTTCGCCGCGCCTCGTCGAGGATCGCACCGCGAATCCGGATGCCTGCATAAGAGCTGAAGGCTGCGCCACGGTCCGCCGAAAAATCTCGCGCCGCGGCGATCAACCCGACCATGCCCGCCTGGATCAGGTCGTCGACGTCCACTGTTGCGGGCATGCGGGCCAGCAGGTGATAGGCGATTTTCTTGACGAGGTCGGTGTGACCGAGGATGAGAAGGTCGCGATCCGAATCGGGGGTGGCCCGACCGCGCCGGAAAGGTGTACTGGCTGCGGATGCCTTGCTTTTCCCCACGGCTCCCCATCCCTTAGTGCAGCATTACTTTATCGTTACTTCATTACAGGTCAAGTTAATTTGTTTCTGTAACCTTATGAAAATAAAGGCCGTGACCAGACCGACGCTCGAGGCACCGCGTCCGACCTCCGCCTCCTCCGAGAAATTGACATAAAAATCAGATAGCTACGCGGCGAGCCTGGGACGGGTCGGCCGGTGCGGCTCAAGTTCCCGGTGGTGAGGACGATTGAGGTGAAGCCGACAGCCGATGGAGCGACCCGAGCCTTGGCCGACAAGATCCTGCGATTCCGGCCCCGCGGCGCCGCCAGACCGGGGCCTGTCGAGCCCCGCCAGACGGACCGCGCCTGCGCGATCGTGCCCCCGCCGGATCGCCAAGTCGCGACGCAGGCGGCCGGCCATCTGCCGTGGCTCCCGGTCATGCCGCGCCCCTGCGACATCGACTCGATCCTCGTCGCGGTGCTGCGCGACCGCGTCGCACGCGGCGAATACCGCGTCGATGCGAGGACCGTCGCGCGCAAGCTGATCGCCGCGCATGGCCTCTGAAAGCCTCGGTATTCCCGACCCACGAGGTCCCGGCAGATGCTGGTAGTAACCCGCCGCGCCGACGAATCGATCGTCATCGCTCCCGCCGACGGGACCGACGCCGGCATGACGCTGGCCGAGCTGTTCGCCAACGGACCGATCCAGATCACGCTGCTCGGCGGCTCGGGCAAGCGCGTCAAGATGGGAATCGAGGCGCCGACGCAGCTCGCGATCCGCCGCAAGGACCAGCCGCTGTAAGACGCCGGGGGTCCAGCCCCCGCAATGCAACAAAACGCCCCGGTAGGCCCTGCATTTTGACCTAATCTGCTGATTTCGAAGGCCTGTCCGCGCGCTGGCCCAATACTGCGGTCCGGCCGCTTCCATCCGGCCGCCAGCCTCGGCATACTCGACCCCTGACTCGTCTCCACGAACAGAAAGCGGGGAACCGGAGATGGAACGTCGACTGCACACGCGGCATCGCGCGCGCACCACGGTTTACCTCAGCGTCGCAGGCCGCAGCGGCAAGCTGTGCCGGGCCCACAACCTGAGCGCCAACGGCGTGTTCGTCGAGACGCGCAACCTCGGCCTGGCGAAAGGCACGATCGTGGAACTGGCGTTTGCCATCAATCTTGGCAAGGTCACGAAGATCCATCGCCGGCAGGCGATCGTGGCCCATGTGTCGCACGGCGGCACGGGACTGAGGATGGAGAGTTACGGGGGCTGTTGACGGCCGACCGTTTCAGGTTTTCCATGTCGGGGGGTACCAGCGCTGGTTGGCGCGGCTACCCTCCTTCTTTTTGCCTTCTTTTTGCGCCGCTGTTTTTCGCCGAGGTCAATTCCATGCGCATCGCCCTCCTCGCCGCCTTCGCGCTGCTCACCGCCTGCGCCAGCACCTCGCCGATCGTCGTCAGCAAGTCGGCAGTCAGTCCCGCGACCTTGGGCACCTTCGAGTTCCTTTCCTCCGAAGCGGTACGGGAAGCCGGCGCCTCGGCGCGCAAGGCGGACACCCAGCTCGAGGCCCTGGTCGCGCGCAAGCTGGCTGAAAAGGGCTATGCGGCGGCCCCCGCGGGCACGACGCCCGATTTCATCGTGACCTATCGCATCGCCGTGTTCGCGTCCGAGAACCCGCGCGACGCCTACGCGCAGATTCGCGACCCGACCACGCTGACCGGACGGGAGCTGGCGCCCGACCCGGCCGGCAGCGAGGGCCTCGTCCGGGAGGCCACCCTGGTGCTGATGGCGCTGTCCGGCGCCAACGAAAAGGTCATCTGGCAGGCCACGGCCTCGGGTATCGCGACCAGTCGGCGGGAGCTGTCCTCCGGGGCGCTGCGGACGGCGTCGGCCATGCTGGACAAGTTCCCCAGCCGGGACCGTTGAGCGCGCCGCAAGGGCGGCGATAACCGGCGGGTATCAGCACAGCGCGACACGAAATTTCCGCTTTCGGCCCGAAGCAGCTACCTTTCCGGCAGAGAACTTGAACGCCCGGCGATGACCGGCTTGAGGGGGGCCGACAGCATGGCGCGCATCTACGACAGCATCCTGGAAACCATCGGCCGCACGCCGCTGGTCCGTCTCAACAAGATCGGCAAGGGACTGCCTGGCAGCATCGTCCTGAAGCTCGAGTACTTCAATCCCTGCGCAAGCGTCAAGGATCGTATCGGCGTGAGCATGATCGAGGCCCTCGAGAAGCAGGGCCGCATCGGTCCCGACACGGTCCTCGTGGAGCCGACCAGCGGTAACACCGGCATCGGCCTGGCGTTCGTCGCGGCGGCCAAGGGTTACAAGCTCGTGCTCACCATGCCGGACACGATGAGCCTCGAGCGCCGCCGCATGCTGCAGGCCTTCGGCGCCGAACTCGTGCTCACGGACGGCGCCAAGGGAATGAAGGGCGCCATCGCCAGGGCCCAGGAGATTGTCGACGGCGACCCGAAACGTTTCCTCCTGGTCGGGCAGTTTTCCAACCCGGCAAACCCGGAGATCCACCGCCGCACGACGGCCGAGGAAATCTGGGCGGACACCGACGGGGCCGTGGACTACCTCATCTCCGGCGTCGGCACCGGCGGGACTATCACCGGCGTCGCCGAGGTCATCAAGTCGCGCAAGCCGACCTTCAAGGCCATCGCGGTCGAGCCGGCGGCGAGCCCGGTACTCTCGGGTGGGGAGCCCGGCCCGCACAAGATCGCGGGCATCGGCGCGGGGTTCGTGCCGGAAGTCCTGAACACCGGGATCATCGACGAGATCATCCGGGTATCCAACGAGCAGGCGGGCGAGCACGCGCGGCGAATCGGGCGCGAGGAAGGCATCCTGGTGGGAATCAGCGCAGGCGCCGCCCTGTACGCGGCGCTGCAGGTGGCCGCCCGGGAGGAAAGCCGCGACAAGCTGATCGTCGTCATCATCCCGAGCTTCGGCGAACGCTACCTGTCGACCTGGCTCTACGAGGAGGTGTCTCCGAGTGACCTCAAGCTCGTCATCAACCGCTGAGACCGTCGACGCCCGGACTGTCGACGGACTGCTGGCTACGCCGCCCGGCGGCGGATTTTCCGCGCTGGGCGCCGGGCTGCTGCCGGAGCGCGAACTGTCGCTGCAGGCTGTGGTGCGCCTGCACCGGCTGCTGGTCCCGGAGACGCTGACGGCAGCCGCCGACGCTCCGACCCGAAGGCGGCGAATCGGCGAAGAGATTGCCGCCATCGAGCCCTTGCTGGCCGAGCAGGTATTGCTGGCCCTGGGCTTTCGCGATCACGTCGAGGCACGGGACAGCGACGAGGCCGAGCGCCGGGCCGTGAGCCGGGCGGTGGCGCGCGAAGTGATCGAACACCTGCCGGAGCTGCGCCAGCGGCTGTTCGAGGACGCGCGCGCGGCCTATCGCGGCGACCCCTCCTGCCGCGACCCGGTCGAGGCGATGTACGCTTTTCCCGGCATGCTCGCGACCACGCGCCACCGCATTGCGCACCTGCTCCACCAGCAGGGCGTGCCGCTACTGCCGCGCCTCATCTCCGAGCGGGCGCACACGCTGACCGGCATCGACATTCACCCCGGCGCGTCGATCGGCCGGGAATTCTTCATCGACCACGGGACCGGCGTCGTCATCGGCGAGACCGCCGTGATCGGCGACCGGGTCACGCTCTACCAGGGCGTGACGCTCGGGGCAAAGAGCTTCCAGGTGGACGAATCGGGCCACCTGGTCAAGGGACAACCGCGCCATCCCATCGTCGAGGACGACGTCACCATCTACGCCAGCGCCACGGTGCTGGGCCGGGTCCGCATCGGCCGCGGCAGCGTCATCGGCGGTAACGTCTGGCTGACCCACAGCGTCCCACCGGGCTCGCGTGTCTACCAGGCGGAAGCGGTGGAAACCGGCTTCGAGCAGGGCGGCGGCATCTGACGGTGCCAGGCACGTGCCTGGCACCTCTGCGCTAGTTGCGCCCGCGGCAGCCACCGACTACCTTCGCCAGAGCTCGATCAGCGAGGCCCAAGATGTCCCGAAGTCTTTCCCGCCGCCGCTTCGTCCAGCGCGCGGTCGCCGCATCCGCATTGGCGATCTCGCCGTTCGGCCGGCTCGCCGCCCAGGTCCGTTTCACGTCCTACCCTTTCAAGCTCGGCGTCGCCTCGGGAGACCCGACGTCGGACGGCTTCGTGCTCTGGACGCGCGTCGCACCCGAGCCGTTCGAGCCGGAGCAACTGGGCCTCGTCGGCTTCGAGGTCGACTGGGAAGTGGCGGAAGATCCCGCCTTCGCGCGCATCGTCGCCCGGGGCAGTTATCTCGCCCAGGCCCACCTCGCCCACTCCGTGCATGCCGAGGTCGCCGGCCTGTCGCCGGGCCGCGAGTATTTCTACCGTTTCAGGCTCGGGCGCTACGAAAGCCCCGTTGGCCGCGCACTGACCGCCCCGGCCGCCACGGATTCGCCGGCCGCACTGCGCTACGCCATCTGCTCCTGCGCGCACTACGAGCAGGGGTTCTTCTCAGCCTACCGTTACATGGCGGACGACCGGCCGGACCTCATCCTCGAGCTCGGCGACTACATCTACGAGTCCGGTTATGGCGAGCGCCGGGTCCGCCTGTTCGACAAGCGCGAGGCCGTCACCCTTACCGACTTCCGCCACCGCTACGCGCAATACAAGCTCGACCCGGACCTGCAGGCCGCGCACGAGGCCTGCCCGTGGCTGGTCACGTGGGACGATCACGAGGTCAGCAACGACTACGCGGCGCTCGTGAGTTCACACGAGGCCTGCGGCGGCCCGGCCGTGCGCGACGCCTTCGTCAGCCAGCGCGCCGCTGCGTACCAGGCCTGGTACGAGAACATGCCGGTGCGCGAGTCGCGCCTGCGCGCCGGGGCCGGCATCCAGCTCTATGGCGACCTCGACTGGGGCCGGCTCGCGCGCTTCTATGTACTTGATAGCCGCCAGTATCGTTCGCCGCTGGCCTGCGCGCGGCCGGCGACGTTTGCGACCTGTGACACGGAGGCGGGTCGGGCGCTGCTGCGCGTCGGCGCAGGCGGCGGGCGGATGATCGGCATCAACGACCCCGCCTGCAAACCCGAACTGGAGGATCCGTCGCGGACGATGCTCGGCGCGGAGCAGGAGCGCTGGCTGGACGGCGCCCTGTCGACCAGCCGGGCGCGATGGAACATTTTCGCCCAGGGCACGCCTTTCGCGGGGATCCTCGAGGGCACGCCGGAGGCCCCGACGACCTTTTCGGACGGCTGGCCGGGATACCCGGCTGCCCGGCAGCGCCTCCTCGACGCCCTCGCGCGACACCGGGTCGCCAACCCCGTCATCCTGAGCGGCGACCCTCACGCCTTCTTCGTCAATGAGGTCCGCAACGCGCGCGGTGCTTCCGTGGCCGTCGAGATGATCACCACGTCGATCGCCAACAACAACAAGGACAAGTCGAAGACGCTGCCCCGGAACCCGCACATCCGGTTTCACGACGGGACGCACAGCGGCTACATCCTTTGCGAGGCGACGCCGGGGCGGATGCAGGCCGACATGGTGGCGATCGAGGACATGCGCGACCCGCGAACGCCGCGGTCGGTGCTGGCCTCCTACGAAATCGTGGCAGGAAGCTCACAGCCGCGTCGCCTCGAGCCGTGAGCTGGAGGCTCGCCGCAGGCGGGCGATCCGGACCGGCCCTGGCCGGCGCTCAGCCGCCGCGCCGCGCGCGGTGCATGCGCCGGGCGGTCGCGAGTTCGTCCTTGAGGTAGGCCCAGGCGGCTTGCAGCATGCCCAGGCGGGTGTCCGCCACGCCGCGGTCGGCGAGGCGGAAGATCTGCTGGTAATACCAGCCCTGCGCGCCCAGCACATTCATGACCCGCATGGGCAGCAAGGGGCTCGTCGGCGACCGCCAGCCGCGCTGCGCCAGCTTGAGACGATGCTCCCAGGCCACGGCCCGGTCGGCCTCGCCCGACAACAGCCTGCGCGGCAGGTCCGGCTCGGTGCACAGCGGCCGGCCCAGGCCGACGACGTCGCAGTCGCCCTCGGCAACCGCCGACTCCATCGCCGCACGCGTGCGGAAGCCGCCCGTGATCATGAGCGGCATGCGCGCCACCTCGCGCAGGGTCTCGGCGTAGGCGGCGAAATACGCCTCCCTGCGGCGCGTGCTGGGCTTGACTGGCATGGCGCTGGCCCGATCGCCCTCGAAGCCGAGCAGCCGCGGCTGCTCGTAGCTGCCGCCGGAAACCTCGAGCAGGTCCACCGACTCGTCGTTCAGCCAGCGGACCACCTGCACGCACTCCTCGTTGCTGAACCCACCCTGGCGGAAATCATCGGAGTTCAACTTCAGCGCCACGGGGAAGTCGCGGCCGACGGCTCCTCGCACCGCGCGCAGCGTCTCGATCAGGAAACGCGAGCGGTTTTCCAGGCTGCCGCCCCAGGCGTCCGGAGCGGCGGTTGGTAACGGGCGAGAGAAACGAGCTGATCAGGTAGCCGTGCGCGCCATGCACCTGCACGCCGGTGAAGCCGGCCTCCCGTGCGACCACGGCTGCTGCCGCAAACCGCGAGATGAAATCAAGGATCTCCGCCTCGGTCAGCGCACGCGGGCGGGCATAACTGCCGAGCAGTTCCAGCTGGACCGCCGAGGGTCCCAGCGGCTCGGAAGTGACGTAGCGCGGCGACTGGCGGCCAGCATGGGCGATCTGCATCCACAGGTGATTGCCGGCGACCGTGCCGGCCCGCGCCCAGGCGGCCAGCCGGGAGCGCGCCTCGGGGGCAGTGGTCACCGGGTCGGTGATGTCGATAGCGACGTTGCCGGGACGTTCCAGAACCCGCCGGTCGACCTGCACATTGCCGGTGATCAGCAGCCCCGCGCCGCCCTCGCTCCAGAGCCGGTACAGGCTGGCGTGCCGGTCCGTCGCGCGCAGATGCTCGTCGGCCACGCCCTCGGTCATGGCCGCCTTGGCCAGTCGATTGGGCAGGGTGGCGCCGCAGGGCAGCGCCAGGGGTGTCATCAGTGCTGAGGCGATCATGGTCCCTGTCGATTACACTTCGCGTCACGGCCGACGCGGTTTCCGCCCCACTGTAACGCAGCCGCGGTGCCCGGCCACCCATGATCCTCGGCGCAAAGGACTCCTGTGCCTGCCGACAACCCGGCCTTGCCACGGAAATGAGCGAAATTTCATCAACTAGCGCGAACCGGCGAGTGCTCGTTTTCGGGGCACGGGGTTACGTCGGGACCAATCTCGTTCCCCGCCTGCTGCGCGAAGGCGCCACCGTCCGGGCCACGGCGCGCGCGGTTGCGCCGCTCGAGGCCCGCAACTGGCCGGGCGTCGAGATCGTCCAGGCCGACGCGCTGGTGCCCGCGTCGCTGCCTGCTGCCGTCGAGAACGTCGATACCGCGTATTACCTCGTACACTCGATGGGAGCCGGCAAGGGCTTCGGCAAGCTCGACCTGCATGCCGCGCAGAACTTCGCGCAGGCCGCGGCCGAGGCCGGCGTGCGTTGCATCGTCTATCTCGGCGGGCTGTTTCCGGAAAACGCTGACAGCGAACACCTGCTGTCGCGCCTCGAAACCGGGGTTGCGTTGCGCGAAGGGTCCGTACCGGTCATCGAACTGCGCGCCGGCATCATCGTGGGACCGGGCTCGGCCGCGTTCGAGATCATGCGTGACCTCACGCTGAACCTGCCGGTGATGGTGACGCCGCGCTGGGTGCACCAGAAATCACCGCCGATCGCGCTCGACAACCTGCTCGAGTACCTGGTCCGCCTACCGCTGATTCCCGAGGCGCTCGGCCGGATTTTTGACGCGGGCGGGCCGGAAGTCCTGACCTATGCCGACATGATGCGGACCCTGGCCAGGTTGGCCGGCAAGCGAAAGCCGCTGATCATTCCCGTTCCGGTGCTGACGCCGAGGCTGTCTTCCCGCTGGTTGTGGCTGGTGACGGCGGTGCCGACCTCGGTCGCGCGGGCGCTGATCGGCGGACTGAAACACGACTTCACGGCCAAGGATGCCGAGCTCCGGCAGCTGGTGCCGCAGAAACTGCTGAACTTCGAGGAATCCGTCCAGGCGGTTTTCGATGCGGAGGACCGCCACGAGGTGCAGGCGCGCTGGACCGAGGGCGCCTACCCAATGCGCGGCCACCGGCGCGAGCACGCTTTCTACGCCAAGCGCGCCGACGGCACCACAGTGACCGCGGCCAGCCCGGATGCGGTCTGGCAGGTGGTGAAGCGCATCGGCGGCAAGAACCGCTACTACGGCGCCGACCTGCTCTGGTGGCTGCGCGAGACGCTGGACTGGATTATCGGCGGGCCGGGCCGGAGTCGCGGCCGGCGCGATCCCGACGACCTGCGGGTCGGGGACCACGTGGATTCCTGGACCGTCGTCGGCCTCGAGCCCGGGCGGCGCCTGACCCTGATGATGGGCATGAAGGCGCTGGGATCCGGTGTACTGGAGCTCGATCTGGAGCCTCTGGACAACGGCGGCACGCAGCTGACCGCAACCGCCTACTGGCACCCGGCCGGCGTGGGCGGGATCGTGTACTGGTACTCGCTGTTCCCCGCGCACCTGTTCATCTTCGACAACATGACCCGGAACATCTGCAGGCTGGCCGAGCAGCGCGAGCAACTCGCCCCCAGCTAGAGCGACCCGCCGCGATTTGCGCCAGGGCGCCCACCGTCAGCGTTGGCGCGCGCGCTCCCGCCATTCCCAGGGCGGCACCGGGTCCAGCTCCACCCACAATCCCGCCTTTCGCGCCTGCGCTTCGCGTTCGTCGTCCGCGTAGCGCGCACGGTCCTCTTCGCCCTGCTCGGCCGCGTAGTGCTTGAAATGCCAGGCCAGCCCCATGGTGATCAACGCGTGGCCTGCGTCCAGGTTCTTCGGGCACTGTGGTTCTTCCCGGCAGGGCATGTCGGGGGAGACGACCCAGAGCTTGCCGACTGCACGGCCGTAGCGATCCACCTTGTCCCATTCGAGGCGCGCGGGCTTGCCGAGCACCAGCGCGGCCAGCGCCTGGCGCGCCGGTTCCCCGAAAGGCTGGTCGGGCTCGGGCGCGTCGATCCCTGCGAGGCGCACCTCATAACGGTTGCCGCCCGCGTCCGTGACGCTCAGGACGTCGCCCTCGGCCACGTCGATGACCTCGACGTCGTTCACCGTCGCCTGCGCCGCCAAAGACCAGGCCAGCACTGAAAGCAACACGAGGCCAAGGATGCGAATCGTGGTCATGGGCTGGAGATTAGCTGCAACAAGCGAGCTTGCCCACTACCGGCGCTTGACGATTCAAACCCCTGCGGTGGCGCCGGCATCCAAACAGTTGAACAGCCACGAAACAGCCGGGAGGCACCATGAGAGAAGCCAACGCAAGGAACTGGGACGATCTTCACGCCAGGATGCTGCGAAACGAAGGCCTCGGCGGCGCACTCACGCTCGCCTTCCAGGTGCTCGTCGTGGTCGGGCTCTTCTTCGGGTAGATCTAGGCAGCCGCCGGCCGCAGCTCGTCGCTCTCGATCAGTCCGTCCCTGAGCCGGATGACGCGCCTGGCATGAGCCGCGATGTGATCCTCGTGCGTCACCAGGATGATCGTCTGCCCTTGGGCGTGCAGCTCATCGACGACGTTCATGATCTCCTCGCCCGTGGCACTGTCCAGGTTGCCGGTTGGCTCATCGGCCAGGATGATCGACGGATTACTGACCAGCGCGCGCGCAATGGCTGCGCGCTGGCGCTGGCCGCCGGAGAGTTCATTCGGCTGGTGATGGATGCGATCCGACAGGCCGACCATCGCGATCGCTTCCGCGGCCCGCTTGCGGCGCTCGGCCTTCCCTACTCCGCCGTAGACCAGCGGCAGCTCGACGTTGGCCAGCAGCGTCGCGCGCGGCAGCAGGTTGAAAGTCTGGAAAACGAAACCGATGCGCTTGTTGCGCACCTCCGCCAGCTGCCGATCGCTCATCTCCCTGACGGAATGACCCTCCAGCAGGTAGGTGCCCGACGTCGGCGTGTCGAGGCAACCGATCATGTTCATCAGGGTCGACTTTCCCGAGCCTGACGGGCCCATGATCGCGACGTACTCGTTCCTGTCGATCCGCAGCGAGACGCCGCGCAGGGCGTGGACCTCGGCCGCGCCCATGACGTAGGTCTTCACCAGGTCGTCGATGACCAGCGTCGGCTGTTCGCTGGCCTCGACCATCGCTTCACGGCTCGCGTTCATACCGCCCGTTTATAGCACCAATCCGGCTTGCCCGGTCCCGGCCCGGCGCACGCCAGGTCCGCGCGCAGCCCTCCGTCCAGGATGGTCGCGGACGCTGCCGGACCGCGTCTCGTTCCGGGTGGGGGCCAGGATGGCTGGTGCCGGGTGCAGGAATCGAACCCGCGACCTTCTGATTACAAATCAGCTGCTCTACCGTCTGAGCTAACCCGGCTTTGGAGAGGTGCCAGGCACGTGCCTGGCACCGCGAATGATAACTTAGCCGGGGACGCCGTCGGGTACGCCCATCTGCGTCACCGGCTGGCTGCCCTGGCTTGCCAGGTCGCAGGGCTGCACCTGGAGCCTGAAGATGCGGCCCGAGCCGTCGTCGTAACTGGCCGGGTCCGGCAACTGCTCCGGCGAGCGGATGTCGACGTCGATCCAGTAGACCGTTCCCGAGCGCTGCCGCTCGGTGACCTCGGGTTGATAACCGAGCGCGCGAACCTCGTCCACGCGCCGCAGCGCGCGGGGCTGCTCCGTGAACAGTCCCAGCGAAATCGTCGGGCCTGTCCCTTCGCCCGGCATCACGTAGGCATCGCCCACGCCGAACTGCCGCAATCGCTCAATGATCTTCTCGGCGTCGTTGGCATCGGCGATCCCGCCCATCGACACCCAGTAGCCCGCCCAGACCGGGCCGTCGGCGGCGCGCTGGCGCGGGCCGAGCCCGGCCTCCCGCAACCGGGCAGACGCACGCGCGGCCTCGGTCAGGTCGAGGAACGGGCCCAGGGTGACGCAACTGGCGTCCGTATCGAGCCGCAACGCCGGCAACGGCGTCGCCGCGGGCGCCTCGCTGGCCAGCACCAGGCGACCGCCGGAAGCGACCTGCGCCGCAGGCACGCTCGCCGGACGGACGATCCACTGCGACCACGCGAAGAATCCGACATTGGCGAGCAGCAACAAGACGATGATCGGACGCACTCAGCGATCCTCCGCGAACACGGCCAGTCCCTCGAGCACGAGGTCCGGAACAATTTCGACCTGCAAGTCCAGCAACGGTTCGATCTTCGCAGCGTCACCGCCGCCGAGCAGGACCCTCGGCGCGACACCGCCCTCGCGTTCCACCCAGAGCGCGACGCGCGCAGCCAGCGCGGACAGCGCATGCCGGGCACCCAGGTCGACGGCGGAGGCGGTATTGCGCCCCAGCATGCCATGGGCCCGCGGCGCCTCGAGCGCCGCGGCACGGGCGATGTCGCTCGTCCTGCCCAGCAGCGAATCCACCATCATGTCGTAGCCCGGCACGATCAGGCCTCCAGTGTGCCGGCCGCGGGCGTCGAGCGCATCCACCGTCATCGCGGTGCCGGCCGCGATGCAGACCACCGGCCCCTGGACGCGCCGCCACGCGGCGATCATCCCCAGCCAGCGGTCCGCGCCGAGCGCCTCCGGATGCTCATAGGAATTCTCGATGCCCGCCGCGGCCCGGCTCGCCTGCACGAATTCCGGACGCAGGCCGTGGCGCGCCAGCGCCCACTCGCCCAGCGCGTGGCCGATCGCGGGGCCGGCGACATTGGCGACCAGGATCGCCTCGAACGGACCCTCGATCGCATCCAGCCCAAGCACCCATTCGCCGCCCCGCTGCGGGCGGTGCACGATGGCGCCACCCCGGGAGAGTTCGCCACGCTCGAGCACTGCCCACTTGGCCCGCGTGTTGCCGACGTCCACCAGCAGTTTCATGCGATCGGCCTCAGGCTGACCTCGCCGGAGACGAAGCGCTCGATCCGGCCGCCGACCTCGAGCAGCAGCGCACCGTCGAGGTCGATGCCGCGGGCGATGCCCTCGCTGAGGGTCGTGCCGTGTTCGACCCGCGCCGCGCGCGCAGCCAGCGCGTCCGCCGCGCTCCACTCGTCGAAGAACGGCTGGAAACCGGCCAGCTCGAACTCTTCCAGCGACAGCAACAGCTGGTTGACCAGGGCGACCGCCAGCGCCGTCCTCGCGGGTGGATCAGGGTCGACCCTCTCGTCGAGCGAGGCCACCTCGAGGCCGGTCTCGCGGATGGCCGCGCGCACCGCGGCCGGCAGCCGCACGTTCATGCCGACGCCGATGACCACGTAGGCGGGACCCGCCGCCTCGATGCGCAGCTCACAGAGGATGCCGCCCAGCTTGCGGCCCCGCCAGAGGATGTCGTTCGGCCATTTCAGCTCGATCTCGCCGATGCCAAGACCCGCCAGTGCACGCCGAACCGCAACCCCCGCCGCGAGCGACAGGGCCGACAGTTGAGGCGGCGCCTCGGCGAAGCACCAGCTGACCGACAGGCAAATTCCCGAACCGAACGGCGCGAGCCACTGCCTGCCGCGCCGGCCGCGCCCCGCGCTCTGGAATTCCGCCAGGCACACGTCGGCGCTGCCGGGCACCAGGTCGCTCACCGCAAGCAGGGTCTCGTTGGTCGAGGCAAGTTCGTCCGCCAGCGTCAGCCGTCGCAGGCGGTCGCGTGCGCGGCCGGGCAGCGATGCCAGCATCGCCCGCTCATCGAGCAGGTCGAGCGGCGCCGCCAGTCGATAACCCCGGCCCGCCGCCGCCTCGACTTCCAGCCCCCACGCCGACAACTGGCGGATCTGTTTCCAAACGGCAGCCCGGCTGACGTCAAGCACCGCGGCCAGCGCCTCGCCCGAGTGCTCGCGGCCGTCCGCAAGCAGCCGAACCAGCTGCAGGCGGCGATTCAACTTCCCGGGCCCCGCGGGCGGAACAGCCACAGGCGCGTCATCCGGTTCTCGTTACCCGCGCGCAGCCGGGCGACATTGGCGCGATGGGTGAAGACGATGAATGCAGCCATGACCAGCGAAAAGACCAGCAGCGGCAGCTGCAGCGGCTCGAGCAGGATGCCAACCGCGAACGGCAGCGAGAACGCGGCAATCATGGTGGCAAGCCCGACATAGCCGGAGGCCATGACCACGACCAGCCAGGTGGCGAGCACCGGCACGAGGACGATGGGCGCCATGACGGCCAGGGCGCCGACGAGCGTCGCCCCGCCCTTGCCGCCGCGGAATTCATGGTAGAGGGGCCACACGTGTCCGACGACGACGCCGGTGGCACAGGCGACGACGAGCCATGCGCGCGAGACTTCCGGGTCGAGCCCGACACCCGGAATGTCCCAGCCGGGCAGCAGCCCGACCGCGACTAATGCCTTGCCCAGGTCGATGATGACGACGCCCGCGGCAAAGCCGATTCCCTGGGTCCGGAGCGCGTTGGTGCCGCCGGCGTTGCCGCTGCCCAGCTTACGGATGTCCACCCCTCGCAGGCGCCCCATGAGCATCGCGCCCATCACGGAGCCCAGCAGGTAGGCAAACAACGTCTTGAGGCCCAGTTCCAGCACTTCGGCACGGCTCCGGCTTGAGTGACGAGCGGCGATTCTATCACCCGGTATGCGCACCCCCGGCCGGGAAGCCGGCCCGGCGCCAGGCCTCAGCCCGTAGACGCGGCCGCGCCAGTCGTGGCGCGAGGCAGGAAAATCTCGGCCAGCATGCAGCGCACGCTGCCGCCGCCGAAGCGCTCGAGAGTGGGCACGGCCGCAGTGAGAATCGCGCCATGGCGCTCCAGGCTGCGCCGCTGGGCCGCATCGAGCGAGCCCCAGGCCGATGCCGACAGGGTCACGACCCGCCCACCGTCGTTGGTCGCCAGGGCCAGCATGTTGCCGGCGAAAGCGTTCATCTGCGCGCGGTCGATCTCGATCAATTCGCGGCCGCCGCCTTCGAGCGCCTCGCGCAGCCGGCGACGGTCCAGTGGGTCGGTGATCACCTCGCAGCACAGCGTGGCAAAGTCCTCGCCCACGCACATCATCACGTTGGTGTGGTAGATCGCCTCGCCAGTCGAATCAGTCGCGGCGAAGAGTTCCGGCCGGTAGCCCAGCTCCGTCGCCATCTGTTCCAGCGGGCGCGCATTGGTACGTGGCGATGCGCAGGCATAGGCGACCCGGCTCACATGGTCGAAGACCACGCTGCCGGTCCCCTCCAGGTACACGTCGCTGGATTCCCATCCGGTGAGGTCGAGGACGCGCCTGACCGCGAAGCCACGGCGCTCGAGGGTCTTGAGTACGTCGCGGCGGCGTTCGCGCCGCCTCAAGGGCGACAGCATCGGGTAGAGCACGGCGGTCCCGTCATGGTGCAGGCTCAACCAGTTGTTGGGAAACACGGCATCGGGCCGCGCCGGGTCGGCCTCGTCGTGGACGATCACGATCTTCACGCCGGCTTGATCCAGCGCCTTCGCCAGCTGGTCGAACTCGCGCAGGGCCGCCTCCCGGTCCTGGTCTGTGGCAGGCTCGCTCGACTGGAATGCGTTGCTGGCAGCCGTCTCCGGGTTGGCGCTGAAGGCCGCGGGACGGATCATCAATACGGCCGACGCGCATTGCGCCAGAGGCGCGCGATCGTCGGGGCCCGACGCGGTCCTGACTGCCATGCTGTCGACGCTCGAGCGATCAGCCGGTCGCGACTTGCGCGAGCGCGACGATGCGCTCCCGCGACGAGACCACCACACCGCCGGGGCGCTCGACCGTAACCGCGAACAGCGCGGCCTGCCGGACCGGCAACCGCGCGTGAATAGGCACCACCACCTCGGTTGCGCCAGCCGGGACGTCGAACACGCCGCCGTCCACCGGATAACGATCGTCGCGCGTGCCGTCAAAGATCCACAGCTGGTACTGCTCGGCCGAGACGTCGTTGGCGGGCAGCCCGGTGAAACGCATATAGCCCGTCTGCGTGGCAGGATCCCAGACGACGTCGCCGGCCACGCCCGCCGAGGCGGGATCCTCCGTGCCCGACCAGGGTTCCTTGATGGCGCCCATCGCACCGGCGACCAGCGCGTCCCGTTGCTCAGCGAGCGTCGGCACGGGCGGTGGCACGACCGCCACCACTTCCGGTTCGTTCATCCGCGGCCACCAGGCCGCCACGGCGAGCAACAGGGAGGCCGCAGCCGCGTACCAACCGAGCGGCGATCCCGGCGCCTTCGCCGGCGCGGCCCTCGCGGCCAGCGGCACGACTTTTTCGGTCGCGGCCTTGCCGACGGCGGCGCGGCCCTGCGAGACCAGCCGCAGCTTGAGGGCCTCGGGCATCGGCTCGGCCGGCAGCTTCGCCGCCAGCGTCAGGGCTGCCGCGGCTGACGCAAAGGCATCCCGGTCGCTACCCGGCGAGGCTTCCAGGAGGGCGTCGAGTTCGCGCGCTTCGACGGCGTCGAGGCCGCCAATCTCCCTTTGCACCAGCAGGTCGGCGAGTTCGTTGTCTTCGAGGAACGAGGCGTTCATGCACCGCCCTCCGCCAACGCGCCCGGCGTGACACCGAGCTTCTCCCGCACCGCGATCAGCCCACGGCGCATGAAAGTCTTGACGGTGCCGAGCGGCATGCCCGTCACGCTGGCGATGTCGGCGTGGGAGAGTCCCTGCAGCAGGCCGAGCTCGATCACCTTGCGCTGCTCAGGTCGAAGCGTCGCCACGACGCGGGCAGCCCGCTCCGCCTCGACGCTGATCTCGCCGGCCGTGTCCGGCGTATGGAAGCCAAGCTCGTCGAGCACGTCGGAAGATTCGGTCTGCACGCGGTTGACGATACGCCGCATGCGGTCGATGAGGCGTCGCCGCGCGATCATGGTGACGAATACCTTCTCCGATCCGGCAGCCGGATCGAAGCGGTGCGCGCTGCGCCAAACGTCGGTAAAGATTTCCTGCACGGCGTCTTCCGCGTCCGAAGGGTTGCGAGTCAGGCGGCGGGCGATCGCCCAGACGAGGGAACCGTACTGCTCCATCACCTCGGCCACCGCGGCGTCTTCGCCACGCGCAATTCGTTTCATCAGGGACTCGGACATGTCGAGTTCCACTATCCTTTTCGGTGCTGACGCCGCAGTAGATTCACGCCGGCTTCGATGCGGGCGGCAGTGAGTATAGCAACCTTGCTGAAGGCGCCCCGCCGGCCTGAGTGCGCAAATTGTACATGTTTAAGACTGTACGATTCCCAGACAACGTGGCGTCTGGCCGACAAGAAAAGGGGCGCGACGGTGACCCGCCGCGCCCCTGTCAGGCAAGGACCAACTGGATCAGAACTCGATCCGGAAACCCAGCTGCATACGCCAGACCGACGGCAGCGCCGAGGTCGACTTGAACGCCGCCTGCGGGACAGGATCGGCCGTGTCGGTCGGGCTGTACACGTACTGGCCCTGGCTGTTGATGGTGGCCTTCAGCACGGGCGCCTGATAGGAGAAGCTGACCTGCGACAACTGGCCCCAATCCTTGTTGATCAGGTTGGCCACGTTCTCGATGTCCAGCGTCAGCACGGCGCGCAGGTCCTTCATGCCGAGCGGGATTTCCTGCGCCAGCCTCAGGTCGGCGGTCGTCACCCATGGGCTGTTGAAGGCGTTGCGCGGCGCAATCTGACCCCGGAAACGGGCCAGCCCGCTGCTGTCGATGAACTCGTTGACCGCCACCCCGAACTCCGGCGTCGAATACGTGACCGACGAATCGTCTTCCAGCGGGACATAGAACAGCTGGCGATTGCGGCTGTTCTGACGCGGGTCACCCCAGGTATTGCCATTGCCGTAGAACGTGTAGCTGTACGGCCGGCCGGACCGGCGTTCCACGAACAGCCCCGCGCTGGTGTAGGCATCCTTGAAGAACGCCTTCTTCCAGTTCAGTGCCAGCGTGAAGCGATGCTCGATCTCGTAGTTGGACGTCGCGAGCCCCGGGTTATTGGGATCCGAAGTCCCGACGTTGTCCCAGTTGGACGAGGCCGTCGAGCTGGTGCCCGGGTTGACGTCGGTCACGTCCTGGTGACCGTAGCCGAAGTACATGTCGATGAGGCCGGCACGAGTCTCCCAGGCCTTGGACAGGTCGATCGTGAAGATCGTCGACTGGCCCTTGCACGTATTGCCCAGAACGATGTCCTGGGTGGACGAGCTGCGGCCATCATTGAGCGGACTGTAGATTGGCCGGCCGTCCGGCGCCACGCCCGTCTGCTGCAGGCGGATGTCCTGCCACAGCACCTCATCCTTCACGTCGGAATGCATCATGTCGATGCTCATCCGCCAGTCGCCCGGGAAATAGTGCTCGACGCCGAGGTTGTAGCGCCACTGCGAGGGGATCTTGAAGTTCGGGAACAGCGCGTTGACCGGGCCGTCGCCGCGCAGCGTGGTGTGCCGGGCAAGCACGGTCGGCGGGATGTTGTAGCCATCGACGTTGAGCAGTTCGTCGCCCGAACGGATGCTCTGCGACACGACGGTCACGCCGTCGTTCGAGAAGCTGTTCGACACCCACACGTTGGGCGTGCCGCCACCGAACAGACCGACGCCGCCGCGCAGCACCGTGGCGTCCTCGACCTGCCAGTTGAAGCCAAGCCGCGGCATGAACAGGTCTCGGCCGTCGAGCGTCTCCTGGTTGTCGAAGCCGTAGCGGTCCTCGAAATTCTCGTTGTACAGGGGCTTGTCGCCCGACGAGAACATCTCGAAGCGCACGCCGCCCTGCAGCTCGAACTCCGGCGTGACCTGCCAGCTGTCCTGGATGAACAGCGCGTCGACGTTGTAGCCGAAGGCCGCCGCACCGTCGTTGGCATCGTTGGTGTAAGCATTCGCGTAATCGAGCCGGCTCGCAGTGCGGGCCTCGTAAGCAGCGATGCTGTTGAAGTAATACTCGCCCTTACTGCGCGCGACAAACAGGTTGAAGATGTCCAGCATCTCGCGCTCGTAGCCGAGCGACAGGCTGTGATCGCCGAGGAAGAAGGTGCCCTTCAGCTTGATCTGGTCGAGATCGTTGGACAGGTAGTTGGCATGGCGGAAGACGTCCGGACCGATGAATACCTCGCCGCCACCCGATGTACCCGTGCTGACGCGGAAATTGGCGAAATTCGTGCCCAGCAGCGAGTCCTGCAGCGTCTCGACCTCCTTGCGGGAGAACTTGATCTCGGTCGCGAAGATATCCGACCAGTCCGAGAACAGCTGGAACGAGTAGGAATCGAGCGTGATCGCGCGGTTGTACCAATCGGACGGCGTCGACAGGTCGCGGAACGACGCGCTGTTGTTGGACTGGATGACCTCGTTGCCCTCGGTGTGCTGGTAGGAGAACGACGCGCGCTGCGCGTCGGTGATGTTCCAGTCCAGCTTGACAAGGTACTTCTCGTCCGATTCCGGAAGGCTGGAGAGTGTCGTGCCCGGATCGTAGTCGTAGACCCTGTTTGTGATCTCGATGATCTGGTCGTACTCGGCCTGGCTGATGCCGGGCACCTCGATCGCCGCACCGGAGCCGGTCGGGCCGTAGTCCTGCGGCGCCGTGCGATCGAGCTTCTCGTAGGAGGCGAAGAAGAACAGCTTGTCCTGGATGATGGGCCCGCCCACCGAGGCGCCGTACTTCTCTTCCTCGAACGCGAAGTCGAACTCGCGGTCCTTGCTCTTGTCGCCGACCAGGCTGTCGTCGTACTTGTAGTAGTAGGCCGAGCCGTGGAATTCGTTGGTGCCCGACTTGGTCACGACGTTGATGGTCGAGCCGCGGAAGCTCGAGTACTGCACGTCGAACGGCGCGGACAGCAGCGAAACGGCCTCGACCGCGTCGAGGGAGATCGGCGAGCGCTGGGTCGGATAGCCGTTGTTGTTCAGGCCGAAGTCGTCGCTCTGGCGCACGCCGTCGACCGTGATGCTGTTGTAGCGGTTGTTGACACCGGCCACTTCGAGCGCGTCGGAGTTGGTCGGGTCCACCCAGGCCTTCGGGTCGATGCGCAACGTGCCCTTCAGGTCGCGGTTGATGCTGGGCGCGCTGGCAATCGTCTCGGCCGAAAATTCGGTGCCGACGCCGACCGCGGTCGACTGCATGCCTGCTGCGGTGACCTGCACCTCGGCGAGTTGCGCGGTCGGCACCAGCGCGAGCGTGATGGACGCACGGCGGCCCAGTTCCGCGTAGACATTCTCGACGGCGGCACCCTGGTTGCCCGGGGCCGACGCGGTCACGGTGTAGGGGCCGCCGACGCGCACGCCGGTCACCACGAATTGTCCCGAGGCGTTGGTCGTGGCGCTGCTGGTTGTGCCCGATGGCACGTGCAGCACCTTGACCTCGGCGCCCGCGACGGCACTGCCTTCCGCATCGAGCACGATGCCGGCGATCTGCGCCGACGTTTCCTGGGCGCGCACTTCAGGCGCGAACGCGAGGCCAGCCGCGAGGCCGAAGCCTGTGACGATCGCGGGCGCGGCAAGAATCGAGGACACAGCCATGGCGAGCCGGGTCGATTGACGGCGGGCGGACATTGTTCTTTCTCCCCTGAGATGTTGTGGGATAGCGACAGGGCCGCTATGCAAGCGGGTGAATGTTACCGCAACGTTGAG
This sequence comes from uncultured Gammaproteobacteria bacterium, assembly GCA_963695465.1. Classification (GTDB taxonomy): domain Bacteria; phylum Pseudomonadota; class Gammaproteobacteria; order Steroidobacterales; family Steroidobacteraceae; genus SG8-30. The sequence continues at coordinate 10,070 of CAVOGM010000009.1, read as the reverse complement.
GCCAAACGACAACTGCGTTTTGCGCAGTTGACCAAGTCTTCTTTATTGTGATTGCCGTGTCGGGAGCCTGGCGCGAAGAGGGCTTGTGGCGGGAAAACATCAGAATCGTTACAGTCGATTTAGAAAGCTGCGCTATGTGACTGAAAAGGCGGGAAGAGAGCGGATAGCGGATAGCGGATAGCGGATAAACAGCGTCGGTTCGAGGCTTCTGCCGGGCATGCGCCGGGTTACTGCTCGCTCGGGGGCTCGGCGAGGAGGTGTCAGGCACCCTTCGGGTGCCAGACACCTGGTTGGTGCACGGGCACCTGTCCTGCCGACGGAGCCCGACACCATTCGCTACTTTTTCCTCCCATCCGCTATCCGCTATCCGCCATCCGCTATATTTGTCCATGCAGATCACCCTGGAGCCCGAATGCTTCGCAAGTTCGCCTCACTCGCCATCGCCGCCCTTGCCGCGGCCGCCATCGTCGCCTGCGCCACCAGCCCCACTGGCCGCCGGCAGCTCATGCTGGTGTCCGAGGACCAGGCCATCAGCGCCTCGAAACAGGCCTATGTCCAGAGCATGGGCAAGCTGCAATCCGAAGGGAGGCTGGTCACGGACCCGAAGCTGCTGGCCCGGGTCGAGCGGATCACCGAGCGCCTGGTCGCGCAGGCTGTGCTGATGCGACCGGCAACCGGCCGCTGGGAGTGGAGCGTGGAGGTCATCGACGACCCCAAGATGGTCAACGCCTGGTGCATGGCCGGCGGCCGCATGGCGATCTACACCGGCCTGATCCTCAAGATCGATCCCACCGACGACGAACTCGCGCAGGTGATGGGACACGAGATTTCCCATGCACTCGCCAACCACACGGCCGAAAAGATGTCGATTTCGATGGCTTCGCAGATGGGCGTCATCGCTGCGGGCATCGCCTCGGACAAGCCGGGCCAGGCGATGGCCATGGCCGCGGCAGCAGCCCAGCTCGCCGTGCAGCTGCCCAACAGCCGCACCGCCGAAGCCGAAGCCGACCGGATCGGCATCGAGCTGGCGGCCAAGGCCGGTTACGACCCGAGGGCCGCGGCAACGCTGTGGCAGAAGATGGGCGCGCTGGGCGGTGGCGCGCCGCCCGAGTTCCTCAGCACCCACCCCGGCCCGGAGCATCGCCAGCAGGAACTCGCCAAACTGGCGCCGCAGATGCAGCCTTTCTATGCCGCGAGCGGCACGCCACCGACGCATCCTGTGCTGATCGGGGCCACAGCGAGCGCTGGATCGGGCTGATGGCCGCCGTGATTCACGCCAACGCCCGGCAACAGGAAGGCACGATTCAGAAATACTTGCGCCGGCTGCTACCGCTTGCGTTGCTGCTTGCCTCCGCCTGCGCGCAGTTGCCCCAACGACCAGAACTTCCGGAGGCACACGCCATGGGCGTCGGTCAGGAATCCAGGCTCGATGCGCTGATCGGACCGGCCGAAGCGCTCCATCCCGACGCCTCGGGGTTCAGGCTGCTGCAGGAAGGCACCGAAGCATTCGTCCTGCGGGCCGAGACGGCCAGGCGCGCGGCGCGCAGCCTCGACGTCCAGACCTATATCTGGCACGCGGACATGACGGGTCGTTTCCTGGCCCACGTCGTTCTCGAGGCGGCCGATCGCGGCGTCAAGGTCCGCCTGCTGCTCGACGACATGGACGCACGCGCCAAGAACTACAGCTTCGCCGCGCTCGATGCGCACCCGAACATCGAGGTCCGGTTGTTCAACCCGCTGGCCTCACGCAGCGGCTCGCTGTCGATGGGCCTGGAGTTCCTGGGCGGTTTCGGCCGGCTGAACCACCGGATGCACAACAAGTCCTGGATCGCCGACAACCGCATCGCCATGGTTGGCGGGCGAAACCTCGGTGACGAATACTTCGGCGCCAGCGAGGAGGTCAACTTCGTAGACCTCGACTTCGCGATGTTCGGACCGGTCGTCCGCGACGTATCCGCGTCTTTCGACCGGTACTGGAATTCACGGGCTGTTTACCCGATTTCCGCCTTGAGCCCGGAGGCGGTCACGCCAGACGCGTTGGCGACATTGCGCGCGAAGCTGGCGCCGGTGGTCGAGGAGGCCCGCCACAGCCATTACGCAGAGATTCTCAAGCGTGATGATGCCGTGCAGCGGTTGGCGGCGGGCGACTGGCCGGTGGCCTGGTCGAGTGAGTATCACTTCGCCGCCGACGACCCGCTCAAGGCCCTGAAGGAGCCCGGGCCCGATCAGTCCGAAGTTGCCTCGGCGCTGCACACCGCAGTGCAGAAGGCGCAGCGAGACATGGCCGTCATTTCACCGTACTTTGTGCCGGGCAAGGCCGGGACCGGGTTGTTCGTCCATAAGGCACAGGCCGGCGCAAGGGTGCGTATCCTGACCAATTCACTGGCTGCCAACGACGTCGCCGCGGTGCACGGCGGCTACTCGAGCTATCGCAAGCAGTTGCTCGAGGGCGGCGTGGCGCTCTGGGAGCTGAAGCCAGAGCACGGCGAGCAGGCGGAATCGAGCCTGTTCGGTTCGAGCGGCGCCAGCCTGCACACCAAGGCACTGACCCTGGATGGCAAAGTGTTATTCGTCGGCAGCTTCAACCTGGACCCGCGCTCGGTCTCGCTCAACACCGAGCAGGGTGTGCTGGTCGCGAACCCGGGACTCGCGTCGCAGCTCAACGTCCTCTTCGACGTGCAGACGTCCGGCGCCAGAGCCTGGCAGGTCAGCCTGGTGGACGGCAAGCTGCGCTGGACCGACGGCGGCAGCACCTACGACAGCGAACCGGAGGCTTCCGGCTGGCGGCGCTTCCAGGCCTGGCTGGCCAGGGTGTTCCCGGTCGAAGCCCAGCTCTAGGGCTTTTCCCGCACGGGCGATCCGGCCAGGGCTTCATGCGCGCTTACGCCTGGCCAGCCGGCCAGGTTGCGCAGGACAATCGACGCCAGCGCGCTCGCGTGCGCGTCATCGTCGTTCAGCGCCGGCACCAGCGTGAAACTGCGGCCGCCGCCTTCCATATAAAGGTGCCGGTACTCGACGCCGAGTTCCTCGAGCGTCTCGAGGCAATCCACGCTGAACGCCGGCGAAGCAACAGTCACGTCGCGCACGCCCGCGGACAGCAGGTCCTTCAGGGCCTGGTCGGTGTAGGGCTGTAGCCACTCGGTCGGGCCAAAGCGCGACTGGAAGCTGACCGACCAGCCGGTGGGCGCGAGCCCGAGCCGCTCCGCGATCAGGCCGGACATGTGCAGCGCCTGCACGCGGTAAGGATCGCCCTTCGCGACGTACTTCACCGGGATGCCGTGATACGAGAGCAGCAGGTGCGAACGACCGCCCGCCTCCCGCCAGGAACGCTCGATGCGCGCAGCCAGCGCCTCGATGTAGGCGGCGTCGTCGTGATAGTCCCGGATGAAGCGCAGGTCCGGCACGGCACGCCAGCGCTCGAGCACGCGCGCCACCGCGTCGAACACGGCGCCGGTCGTCGTTCCCGAATACTGCGGATACATCGGCAGCACCAGCAGGCGGGTGACGCCCTGCTCGAACAGATTTGCGATCACCTGCTTCACGGAAGGATCGCCATAGGTCATCGCCAGCGCGACGCGTACGCGGTCGCCCAGCTGGGCCGTCAAGTCCCGATCCAGCTTGGCCGTCAGTCGCTCCGAGTAGGTCAACAGCGGTGAACCGTCCTCGAGCCAGATCTTGCGGTAGGCCGCCGCCGATTTGCGCGGCCGGAAGGTCAGGACCGGGCCGTAGAGGATCGGCCACCAGGCGTAGGGGCAGAGCTCGATGACGCGCCTATCGCGCAGGAACTGGCCCAGGTAGCGGCGCACCGGACCGTAGCTCGGCGCCGTCGGCGTGCCCAGGTTGACCAGCAGCACGCCGATCCGCTGCTCGTGCGAATCGATCAGTTCCGGCAGTCCGCGATAGCGGCCCATGTTTCCTCCAGCATCCAGATCACGATGGTAGCGTTTCCCTCGGGGACTTCACCAACGATTCGGCCACCGGGCGTACGCGGTTTCGGCGCTGTGCAGCGCAAAGTCGGGAGTATGGCGTTGCCGAGGGGTAGACATGACGAAGCTTGGCGTGTACACCTTGCGACATCCACGTTTGAACCGATGCGCCAGTCCAGACGCCACGAACTGGCCGTGCCGATCATTTTTTCATGCTGGAGACGTGGCTCCAGCAGCGGCCAATTCTGGCCAGGAGGAGAACGAGGAGGGGACAAATGAAGGGATTTTTACGACTCTGGCTAGTCGCGATGCTGCTCGCGCCTGTAGTCGCCACTGCCGGTCTGCTTGACGACATCATGAACAAAGCCAAACAGGCTGCCGAAAAAGCTGTCGACGATGTGGCACCCCCGGAGGCGCCCGCCGGGCAGCAGGCGCCCGCCGAATCCGCCTCGACCCCGGGCGAGGCAGCTGCCGGGGACTCGGGGCTGCAGGCGCCAACCGAAGCGGCCATCGAGCTGGCGATCCTGCATTACGTTCCCGGGCTCATCGACGAAGAGAGCAACCTCAAGCAGGCGATACGCCGGGTCTATCCGGACGAAGCCAAGGTGCTCGACGGCGGCAACGAGTTCGAGTGGAACCGGCGCAAGGATGAGTTCAAGAAGCGGTTGCTCGCGGCGGCCGCTGACGCGCCGGTGACCTTCGAAATCAACCCCTGGCGGGAGTTCGGCAAGGTCCCCACGCTGCAACTCGGCAGTTACGACTTCGGCCAACAGGCCTTCATGGTCTACCAGTTCGGCCTCAGGCCATACCTGCGCAACCAGTTGCAGGACCGGCACAACTTCAGGTTGGCCGGCAAGGATCCCGATGCGATCAAGTGGCTACCCATGGAGCCGGGCAGGGCCGAGGCCTTGTTCGCCGGGCAGCCAAGCCGGAAGCTGTACCCGCGCTTCACCTACACCATCACGGAGATGCAGAGAGTGGATGCCTGGCGAGGAGGCGCCGCCGTTGCGCGGAACTGGACCCCGACGGTCGCCATCGACGAGCTGGAGCTGTACGCGAAGCAGGCCGGCGGCCAGGGGAAGTCGGCGGCCGATTTCAAACTGATCGACACGCTCGACCTGAGCGCACCGGACTGAGGCGGTACGGCAGCAGGATCGGGCGGGTCCCTGGCTGACGCGCCCGCCGACCGCAGCAAAAGAAAAGGCCCCGGCTGCTTGCGCAACCGGGGCCTTCGCTATTTGGAGCCTGGCAGTGACCTACTCTCACATGGCTATGCGGCCACACTACCATCGGCGCAGAGCGTTTTCACTTCCGAGTTCGGAATGGGATCGGGTGGTTCCCGCTCGCTATAACCGCCAGGCAAAACTGTCGCCCGCGCCGCTGATCGCTCTCGCCGCGCAGGCATGTCTGGAGAATGTGGAAACACGTTTATGTGTCGCATCCGAAGAAGCCTCAGGCTCCTTGGGTGTTATATGGTCAAGCCTCACGGGCAATTAGTACTGGTTAGCTGAACACATTACTGTGCTTACACACCCAGCCTATCAACGTCGTAGTCTTCGACGGCCCTTCAGGGGGATCAAGTCCCCAGGGAGATCTCATCTTGGGGGGGGCTTCCCGCTTAGATGCTTTCAGCGGTTATCCCGTCCGCGCATAGCTACCCGGCAATGCCACTGGCGTGACAACCGGAACACCAGAGGCGCGTCCACTCCGGTCCTCTCGTACTAGGAGCAGCTCACCCTCAAATCTCCAACGCCCACGGCAGATAGGGACCGAACTGTCTCACGACGTTCTGAACCCAGCTCGCGTACCACTTTAATCGGCGAACAGCCGAACCCTTGGGACCTGCTACAGCCCCAGGATGTGATGAGCCGACATCGAGGTGCCAAACTCCTCCGTCGATGTGGACTCTTGGGAGGAATAAGCCTGTTATCCCCGGAGTACCTTTTATCCGTTAAGCGATGGCCCTTCCATACAGAACCACCGGATCACTATGACCTGCTTTCGCACCTGCTCGACGTGTTTGTCTCGCAGTTAAGCACCCTTATGCCATTGCACTCTGTGCGCGATGACCGACCGCGCTGAGGGTACCTTTGCACTCCTCCGTTACTCTTTAGGAGGAGACCGCCCCAGTCAAACTGCCCACCATACGCTGTCCCCAACCCGGATAACGGGCCTAGGTTAGAACTCCGAAATTGTCAGGCTGGTATTTCAAGGTTGGCTCCACCGAGACTAGCGTCCCGGCTTCAAAGCCTCCCAGCTATCCTACACAAACAAGTTCAAAGTTCAGCGTAAAGCTACAGTAAAGGTTCACGGGGTCTTTCCGTCTTGCCGCGGGAACGCCGCATCTTCACAGCGATTTCAACTTCACTGAGTCTCGGGTCGAGACAGTAGGGCTATCATTACGCCATTCGTGCAGGTCGGAACTTACCCGACAAGGAATTTCGCTACCTTAGGACCGTTATAGTTACGGCCGCCGTTTACCGGGGCTTCGATCAAAAGCTTCGCTTGCGCTGACCTCATCACTTAACCTTCCGGCACCGGGCAGGCGTCAGACCCTATACATCCACTTTCGTGTTAGCAGAGTCCTGTGTTTTTGGTAAACAGTTGCAGCCCCCGATTATCTGCGGCCCCTCACAGCTCACGGAGCAAGTCCGCTCACCATAAGAGGCACACCTTCTCCCGAAGTTACGGTGTCAATTTGCAGAGTTCCTTAACCCGAGTTCTCTCAAGCGCCTTAGGATTCTCTCCTCACCCACCAGTGTCGGTTTACGGTACGGCCAGTTACTGCCTGAAGCTTAGAGGCTTTTCCTGGGAGCAGGGCATCAACCACTTCGGTCCACGTAGGACCTCGTCATCACGCCTCAGGGTTAATGAGTCTCCGGATTTTCCTAGAGACTCCCCCTACACGCTTAAACCGGGCAATCCGATCCCGGCTGGCCTAGCCTTCTCCGTCACCCCATCGCAGCAGCACCTGGTGCAGGAATGTTGACCTGCTTTCCATCGACTACGCCTTTCGGCCTCGCCTTAGGTGCCGACTCACCCTGCTCCGATTAACGTTGAGCAGGAAACCTTGGGTTTTCGGCGAACGGGTTTTTCACCCGTTTTAACGTTACTCATGTCAGCATTCGCACTTCTGATACCTCCAGCATGCCTCGCGACACACCTTCACAGGCTTACAGAACGCTCCCCTACCGCGTAAGCGACTTTCGGTCGCTCACACCCACGTCTTCGGTGCACAGCTTAGCCCCGTTATATCTTCGGCGCGGGCCGACTAGACCAGTGAGCTATTACGCTTTCTTTAAAGGATGGCTGCTTCTAAGCCAACCTCCTGGCTGTATATGCCTTCCCACATCCTTAACCACTTAGCTGTAACTTCGGGACCTTAGACGGTGGTCTGGGTTATTTCCCTCTTCACGACGGACGTTAGCACCCGCCGTGTGCCTCCCGAGCTGTACTTCCTGGTATTCGTAGTTTGCATAGGGTTGGTAGGACGGGATGTCCCCCTAGCCTAAACAGAGCTCTACCCCCAGGAGTAATACTCGAGGCGATACCTAAATATCTTTCGGGGAGAACCAGCTATCGCCAGCCTTGATTAGCCTTTCACTCCTATCCACACCTCATCGCCTACTTTTGCAACAGTAGAG
>CAVOGM010000008.1:0-83737 GCA_963695465.1 uncultured Gammaproteobacteria bacterium | reverse complement strand
CGAAGCTCCTTCCGGCCGGCGCGACAGGCAGATCGAGCGCAGGCGTCGCGGACACCACAGGGGTTCTCGAGTATCATCCGCCGCCCGGAGGTAGAACGAGAGATGGCTCAACTGAAGGCAGGCACGCGAGATGCGCAGCGCGAGTCTGCGCCACCGAGGTGATGGTCGTCGCGGCACCGGCGGATGAGGTGGAGGTGACCTGCGGCGGGGCTCCGATGATCAACATCGGCGACGATCCCCCCGCGGGGACCTCGATCTCCCCGGAAGCCGCGGCGGGAACGGCACTGGGAAAGCGCTACATCAGCGAGGCCGGAGACCTCGAGCTCCTATGCACGAAGCCGGGCGACGGCTGCGCTCGGAGTTGGCGGCGCCCTGCTCTCGCTCAAGGAAGCCAAGCCACTGCCGTCATCGGACTGAGACCATGAACCTGATGATGCTGCTCGAGATGGCCAGACGTCGGGCTTCGGCGACCGCGTGGCCGTCAAGAGTGGAGGGACCAGCCTTACCTACGCGCAGCTGCTTCGAGGCGGCCGGGGCGGCCGCCCGGGAGGTCGCCAGCTCCGGTTGCGAGCGGATGGCGCTGGCTCGACGTGAGCAGCCTGGCGCCGGCGGGCCTCTTCGCCAGTGCCTGGGCGGGCGTGCCGTTCGTCCCGCTCAACTACCGCCTCACCGGGACGGAGTTGGAAAGGCTGCTGAAGGAGATCGCTCCCTCCTACCTGGTAACGGACACCGATCGGGCCGAGGCCCTCTCGAAGCTCCCCGGCACCACCGTCGCCACCCGCGAACGCTTCCTGGAGCGGGCCACGACCGGCTCGATGGGAGAGCCCAGCTGGCCGATGGACCCCGACCAGATCGCGATCCTTCTCTTCACACCAGCGGCACCACGGGGCCCTCCCAAGGCGGCCCTGCTTCGCCCACAAGCATCTGGTCTCGTACATCCTCGGCTCCGTCGAGTTCGCCTCGGCCGCCGAGGACGACGCGGCACTGGTGGAGCGTCCCCCCCTACCACGTCGCCGGAATGGCGGCGATTGCCAGCTCCGTCTACGCCGGACGGCGCATCGTTCAGCTCCCCACCTTCAGCGCCGAGGCCTGGCCGGAGCTGGCGCGCTCGGAACGCGTCACCAACGCCTTCGTGGTACCCACCATGCTGGCGCGGGTGGATCGAGGCCCTCTCGGACGCCGAGAGTGCGGAGCTCCCCTCTCTCCGGGCCCTCTCCTACGGTGGCGGAAAGATGCCCCAGTCGGTGATCGAGAGGGCGATGAAGCTCTTTCCCGACACCGACTTCACCAACGCCTACGGACTCACCGAGACCAGCTCGACCATCTCCCTTCTGGGTCCCGACGAACATCGCGCCGCCGCCGAGAGCGGCGATCCCGCCATCCGGCGCCGTCTGAGCTCGGTGGGGGTTGCCCCCTTCCCAGCGTCGAGGTCCAAATCGCGACGAACGGGAAGAGCCTCTGGCCTCCGGCGAACGCGGCGAGATCTACGTGCGCGGTGAGCAGGTCTCCGGCGAATACCTCGGCCGCAGCACGACCGTCGACGCGGAGGGCTGGTTCCCCACCCGTGACAGCGGCTCGATGGATGGCGAGGGATACATCTTCATCGAGGGCCGCGCCGACGACATCATCGTGCGCGGCGGCGAGAACATGTCGCCGGGAGAGATCGAGGACGTGCTGCTCGAAGCACGAGGCGTGGCCGACGCAGCGGTCGTCGGAATCCCCGACCAGCAGTGGGGAGAGGCAGTCGCCGCCGCGGTGGTGACCAAGCCGGGGTGCTCCGTGAGCGAGGAGGAGATCCGCCGCTGGGTCAAGGATCGACTGCCGATCGTCGCGTACCCCCCAGCGGATCGACTTTCGCGAGGAGCTTCCCTACAACGAGCTCGGAAAGCTGCTGCGGCGAAAGCTGCGCGCAGAGATGTTGGGAGAGGGGACGTAGACCGGGAACCGAAGACCGTGATCCTCTCGCTGGCGGAGGCGATCGAGCGACTGCGGTCGCCCTACGCCCCCGAAGACTTCTCGGCATTGACCGGGGAGCCGATCCTGCTGGTCGCCCTCGACTCCGACGCGGGAGCGCCGGACGCCGAGGCCATTGCCGCGGCAAGGCTCGGCCTCGCTGCCCTTCCCTGCCCCGCGGTGGCCCTCGATATGCAGCCCCCCCACTCGACGGCGACTTCGCTCCGCGACCACTTCGACCTCGTGGTGAGCTCCCAGGAGGAGTTCGAGCCGATCCTCGTCACCACCCGGCGCACGCCACTCGCAGCCATGGCGCTGGTCCAACTGCTCCGGCAGAGCGCGGCCCTCGACATCCACCAAGGGCTGATCGCGGAGTCGCTCGTGTACTCCACCCTTCAGAGCGGACCCGAGTTCGGAGATTGGCTGTCGGCGCGACCCGCGGCGGCGATACACGAGCCCAACCTGGAGCCCCCCGTTCTCCTGCGTCGATCCGATGCCCGCCTCGAGCTCACGCCGAACCGACCGGAGAAGAGGAACGCCTTCTCCGCGGAGATGCGCGATGCCCTGGTGGAGGGGCTTCGGACGGTCGTCTGCGACTCTTCGATCACCGAGGTGATCCTCCGCGGAGCCGGACCCGCCTTCTGCAGCGGAGGAGATCTCGACGAGTTCGGCACTCTCCCCGATCCGGCCACCGCCCACGCCGTCCGATCCACCCGCAATCCCGGGACGCCTGCTCGCCCAATGCGCCGACCGGTTGCGCGCCGAGCTCCACGGAGCCTGCGTGGGCGCCGGCATCGAGCTTGCGGCCTTCGCTCGCCAGGTCGCGGCCCGCGAAGACGCCTTCTTCCAGCTCCCCGAAGTGGCGATGGGACTGGTACCGGGAGCCGGAGGTACGGTCAGCATCCCGCAGCGTATCGGACGCCAGCGCACCGCCTATCTCGCTCTCTCTGGTCTGCGCGTCGACGCGGACATCGCCCACCGTTGGGGTCTGATCGACGAGATCCGGGCTTAGCTCCTATCATTGATTGACGAGCGCTCGCTTCCTGAATCACCCGGGCCGAGCCCGTAGACGCGAGGAGACCGTTGTCACAATTGGTCAGCACCCCCTCCCCTGCGCCCTGCGATTCCCTGGCCGCTACCGAGTACCGCGTCACCGGTTCGGGTATCGGGTCCGACCACACCGCCGCGCTGCTGGAGTGGTTCGGCAGCCGTGTCGAGCGCTCGCCGAACGACAGCGAGCCGCACCCGGCCATCGAGTGGGCTGGCCTCGGGCGCGATGGCGCTCACCGGCCACGGCGATGGCCCGCCCCTTCTGGCACCGGGTCCCCTGGCCAGCTGCGCGCGCGCCGCGGTGGATGCGATCCGACTGGTCGCAGGCGAGCGCTGGTCATCGGATCTCGACGGCCCCGCACTCCTCGGTGAACGCGCGGCCATCCTCGGCCTCCGTCGACGCGGACCCATTTCGCCCGGCGGCAGCTGCCGCCTCCTCGAGGCCAAGGACGGCTGGATCGCCATCAGCCTGGCCCGGCCGGACGACCTGAGATCGATCCCCGCCTGGCTCGGCGAGGGCGAGAGCACCGAGCCCTGGGAGTTCGTGGCCAGCCGCGTGGCGGTTCGACCCGCCGCCGAGATCGTGCGCGCGCGCCCGACTCCTCGGGCTTGCCGCGGCGATCGCCGTGGAGCCGGCCGCCGTCGCCCCCCCCTGGTGCCGAGTCGCTGCTCGCGGAAGATCGGTGAGGCGAGTCCGAACCGAGGTGCCGCTCGTCATCGACCTCTCCTCGCTCTGGGCCGGTCCGCTCTGCACCCATCTCCTCGAGCTGGCCGGAGCGCGGGTGGTGAAGCTGGAAAGCACCCGCCGGCCGGACGGCGCCCGCTCGGGCCCGCCCGAATTCTTCGCACTCCTCAACGCCGGCAAGGCCAGCGTGGCGCTCGACTTCGGCGATCGCTCAGGCCGCCGCAAGCTACACCGGATCCTGGAACGCGCGGACATCGTGGTGGAGAGCGCCAGACCCCGAGCCCTCGCGCAGCTCGGAGTGGATGCCGAGTCATTGGTGAAGAGCGTCCCGGGACTCACCTGGGTGAGCCTCACCGGGTACGGACGCCGAGAGCCAGGGGCGGGCTGGGTCGCCTTCGGTGACGACGCCGGCGTCGCTGCCGGGCTGGCCGCTGCGACTGGCGTCGGCGGCGGCCCACCGCTCTTCTGTGGAGATGCCATCGCCGATCCCCTCGCCGGCCTCCACGCTGCGCTGGCGGCGCTCGCCTGCTGGCGGGGTGGCGGCGGCTACCTGCTGGACCTCGCGCTCAGCGATGTGGTCGCCCACGTTCTCGCCTTCGGCCCGGCGCCGTCCGCAGCGAGCGTTCGCCCGGCCCGCCCCGGCTGGGAGGTGGTGGCGGACCAGCAGCGAGCCGCCGTCTCTCCACCCCGGGCGCGGCCGGTCCGGAGCACGGCGCGGCCGCTGGGAGCCGACACCGAGAGCGTGCTCGAGGAGCTCGCCATCCCGTGCTGATCACCCGCGCAGAGATCGACGGCACCGCGCCGATCGACCTCCGCATCGCGGCCGGCCGGATCGCCGAGATCGGTTGCGCGCTGCCCCGCCGTACCGGTGAGCGCGTGCTCGACGCCGAAGGCGGCGCACTGCTCCCCGGCCTGCACGACCACCACATCCACCTGATGGCCCTGGCCGTCGCCGAGGCGTCGGTGCGCTGCGGCCCTCCGCAGGTTCGAAGCATCGAATCGCTGGCGCGTGCGCTCCGAGGCGGCGCGGACCAGAGCGGGTGGATTCGCGGCGTGGGCTACCACGAGTCCGTCGCCGGCCACCTCGACCGGGCCCTCCTCGACGAGCTGGCTCCCGACCGTCCCGTGCGCATCCAACACCGGAGCGGGGCGATGTGGGTGGTGAACTCCGCCGCCGTGGATCACCTCGGCCTCGACCGCGGTGTCGACCAGCCGGGTGTCGAGCGCGACGCCGCCGGCCGCGCCACCGGGCGGCTCTTCCGCCTCGACGCCTGGCTCCGAGAACGCCTCGAGGATGCCGCTCCACCGGATCTCGCGCGATCGTGAGTCTGCGTCTGGCCAGCTTCGGCGTGACGGGGCTGACGGATGCGACGCCGAGAACTCGAGCTGCCGAGCTCCGCGCCTTCGTCGCCGCCGCCGAGCGAGGCGAGCTGCTGCAGCGCCTGCTGGTGATGGGCGGCGCGGGATCTCCCCTCGTCGGCGCCGCGGCATGGTCGAACGGGGTGCTCTCAAGGTGCTGCTCGACGAGAGCGACCTCCCTTCCTTCGAGCCGCTCCAGGAAATCATCGAGACCGCCCACCGCGATGGCCGCTCGGCGGCCGTCCACTGCGTCACGCGATCCGAGCTGGTCCTCGCCGCTGCGGCGTTCGCGGCCGCGGGCTGCCGGCCCGGAGATCGGATCGAGCACGCTTCCGTCGCGCCACCCGACGCGGTCCAGCTGCTCGCCGATCTCCCTCTCACCGTCGTCACCCAGCCGGGCTTCATCCGCGAGCGCGGCGACGCCTACCTCGTCGACGTCGAGCCCCGGGATCGGCCCTGGCTCTACCGCTTGCGGGCGACTGCTACGCGCCGCGGTGCCACTCGGCGGCAGCACCGACGCGCCCTTCGGCGATCCGGACCCCTGGACGGCGATGCGCGCGGCGGTCGATCGCCGGACCGAAGCCGGGGCCATCATCGGCTCCGACGAGGCGCTCACGCCCGAGCGAGCCCTCGCCCTGTTCACCTCGCCCCCCGAGCGACCGGGCGCGGCCGCCGCGATCGATCGAGGTAGGACGCGCCGGCGGATCTCTGTCTGCTCGACCGTCCCTGGTCGACTGCGAGATCGGAGCTCTCCAGCGCAGCGGGTGGTCGCCACCATCCGCGATGGCAGCGTCATCTGGCCGATGTCGGAGCTCGATCCCTGCAGATAAACCCACCACCACAAATCACGAGTATATGGCCAGTGATATAGGACGCCTCGTCGGAGGCCAGATACAGCACTGCATTGGCTACATCTTCGGGCTGTCCTAGCCTGTTCAGATTCAACTTCTCTACTATTTCTGCCATCGTCTCCTCGGGTATCTGTTCAACTACTCGCGTTTCGATTACCCCCGGGGCGACAGCATTGACATTGATTCCGTAGGAATTGACCTCCTTCGCCAGCGCCTTGGTGAAGCCGCTGATCCCAGCTCTGGCCGCCGAGCAGTCGGCAAACCCAGCTTGCCCCGAGATACCGTTAACCGAGGCGAGATTCACAATCTTGCCACTCCTTCTTTCTATCATGTGGTTTATCACCGCTCTGGTACAGACAAGCGTCCCGTTAAGATTACGTGCTATCACTGAATCCCAGACCTCTTCCTTTGCCTCATGAAACACAGAGGCTTTTTCCCGTGCACTCCCACCGGCATTGTTGACCAATATGTCTGGTGTCCATCTCGCCATCTTCCGTGAAGACGTCGACGGCGGCCGCTGCGTCCTTCCGCCAGACGCAGTGCGCGTAGCGATGCACCAGCTCTCGGATCGCCTCCAGATCCGCGAGCTCGCGAACCGTCGCCTCGTCCCCCCGGCGTCACGCTACGACTTCCCCTCTCTCACCCGTTCACGCAGAACGAACTTGGTCACCTTTCCCATGGCGTTCATCGGCAGGGAGTCGACGATCTCGACGCGCCGGGGGACCTTGTAGTTGGCCATGTTGGCGCGGCACCATGCGACCACCGAGTCCGGCGTGAGCGAGGCACCCGGCGCCGGCACCACGAAGGCCATTCCGACCTCGCCCAGGCGTTCGTCGGGCACACCGATCACGGCCACCTGGTGGATGTCCTCCCAGGAGTGCATGAGGTTCTCGATCTCGGCGGGATAGCAGTTGAAGCCCCCGACGATGAACATGTCCTTGATGCGGTCGGTGATCCGCAGGTAGCCGAGATCGTCCATGATCGCCGATGTCACCGGTGTGCAGCCATCCCTCCGAATCGATGGTCTTTGCCGTCTCGGCCGCATCGTCGAAGTAGCCTCGCATGACGTTGTAGCCGCGCACCACCACCTCGCCCGGCTCCCCGCGAGGGGTCTCCTTCCCCTCCTTGTCCACGCAGCGGACCTCGACATCCGGTATCGCCCTGCCGGAGGTCCTGGCGATCGTCTCGGGGGAATCGTCCTCGCGGCACATGGTCACCGGACCGGTGCTCTCGGTGAGCCCGTAGCCGGTGATGATGGTCTCGAAGCCGAGATCACGGCGCATCCGGTGGATCAGCTCCACGGGGATCGCGGCGGCGCCGGTGACGGCGAGGCGAAGGCAGGAGAGATCGAACTTCTCCCGATCGGGGTGGGCGAGAATCGACTGATAGAGCGTGGGCGGACCCGGGAGGACACTGACGCGCTCCTTTCCGACCCGCTCCAGCACCGCCGGAACGTCGAACACCGGGTGCGGAAGGATCGTCGCGCCGCGCATGATCGCCGCCAACCAGCCCGCCTTGTAGCCGAAGGAGTGGAAGAACGGATTCACGATCAGGTAGCGATCGCTCTGCCGAAGACCGACGATCTCGCTCCACGCCTCGAAGCAGCGAAGAGTCTGGCCGTGGGTGGTCATCGCGCCCTTCGGTCTTCCCGTGGTTCCGGAGGTGAAGAGGATGTCGGAGAGATCCTCGGCCGAGACGGCCTCCGCGCGTCGCTGCGCCTCCCCTGCCGTCACCGCCTCGCCCTCGGCGAGGAATTCCGGCCAGGAAGTGGTGGCCGGGGCGCTCCCTCGCAGCAGAATGATCCGTTCCAGGCTCGGCAGACCGGCGATCGGCCCCGCGGAGCCCGGGCCTCCCAGAGCGTCGCGCAGCATGCCGACGTAATCGGTGTCCAGGAACCCGGTCACCGTGCAGAGCATCCGCGCGCCGCTCTTCTCCAGGATGTAGCCGGCCTCACTCCCCTTCATCCGCGTATTCAGCGGAACCAGCACTCCGCCCACCGCCTGGAGGCCGATCGTGGCGAGCACCCACTCGTGAATGTTCGGCGCCCAGATCCCGACGCGATCGCCGGGCTCGATCCCAGCGGCGCAGAAGGCCCGCGCCGCCCGCGCCGACGCGCTCCGCCAGCTCCGCGAAGCTCAGGGAGAGATCGCCCTCCTCGATGGCTATCCGATCCCCGAAGCGCTCGGCGGCGCCGCGAACCGAACCCGGGAATCGTCTGCTCGAATGAGCCCATCGGGTGCAGCTATTCTATCCCACCCGTCGCGACCGAGGGGGAGCCGTGGAGAAGCTGATCTACGTGCTCTGGAAGCAGCCGGAGGATCCATCGGGAGCTTCAGGGAGACGATGCTCGGCGAAGTCGCGGCTGGCCTCGAAGGCCTCGGGGTGCGGGGACTCTCGGTGAATCTGGCCGACGAGCTGGCCGCCTACGCCCAGGGCATGCGGATTACCCAGATGCCGGAGCCCCCGTCGGGAACCGTCTCCATCTGGCTCGACACCGCCCTCGACCGGGACCCCGTCCAACGGCTACTCGAGGCGGCCTGCCAGCGTCTGACGGGCTACCTGGTTCTCGAGTCCGTGCCCCTCGTCAACACCACCCAGATCGCGCCTCTCGGTGAGCGCACCCCCGGCATCACCACGGTGGCGTTCCTCGAGAAGCCCGAGGCCATGACCTACGAAGCCTGGCTCGACCAGTGGCAGGGACGTCACACCCGGATCGCGATCGAGACGCAGAGCACCTTTCTCTACATCCAGAACCTGATCGTTCGAGCGGTGACGCCAGATGCCCCTCCCTGGTGCGCCATCGTCGAGGAGGGCTTCCCGGCGGACGCCCCCACGGATCCCATGGTCTTCTTCGCCGCGGGGAGGCTCACCGAGAGAAGCTCGAGGAGAACCGGAGCCGCCTGCTGGAAAGCTGCGGGAAGTTCATCGACTTCGCTCGCCTCGAGTCCCATCCCATGAGCAGCTACGTGCTGAGGATGAGCGGGCGAGGCGCGCTCCGGGATCAGCTCACTCCTGAACCGCGAGCGCCTGGCGCGGGCACCCGCGCACCGCTCTCTCCACGCCTGAGCGCAGGTTCTCCGGAACCGGGTCGACCAGAACCGTCAGCGTGTCGTCCTCTTCGAGGCGGAACACCTCCGGACAGCTGCGCACGCAGACCGCGTTCGCCTCACAGAGATCATAATTGACGATGACCTTCATCGGCTTTTCCTCGTTCGTCGGTCGCACCGGGGGCGGAACGGAGGCCGGCAGCCGACCCGAGCTGGACCAGGGGCTTTCCCGGCTGACGATCTGGTACACGCACCGGTGTGAATCCTCCAGCAGGTGCTCGGTCCTTCGCACCTCGACATCGGGTCCCAGAATGGTCTGGAAGAGCGCCGGCTCGCCGGCACAGAGACCCCCGCAGACCTTGGCCGCGGCGCAGATCGGGCAGTGGTTCTCCGCCAGGACCCAGCAATCCTCGCCGTCGGCGAACCACTCCACCATGTACCCCTCTTCATTGCGAAGCGAGGCCAGTGCCGCCAGCCGCTCCTCCAGAGGCGTGTCCCGTCCCGGCATGCGCCGACGATAGCGCCGGATCTGCTGCCGAACTCGCTCCTCGACCAGGCGCTGCAGACCCTCGCCACCGAAGGCGCCGTCGATGGCCTCGATCAGGCCCGACCGCAAACTCCCGGTGACTGTCGGGAAAGAACGGCTGAGCCGCCTCGCTGAGACTCCAGCGGCGAGCGGGGCGCCCCACCGGGCGCCTCTCCTCGACGTAGACCAGGAGACCATCCTTGCCCAGGGCCTGCAGGTGCTGCCGCACCGCCACGGGGGTCACCCCGAGCCGCTGCGCCAGCTCGGTGGCGGTCTGCGGCCCTCCGGATTTGATCAGCTCCAGCAGCTTTCGGCGTGCGGGCGTCATCAATTCTCTTCTCTCTGGCACCAGCTTAAGGTAGAATCGGGAAAAAGCAAATATTCTCTTGCGTAAATTTGTCAAGCACTTAATTTAATAACGACCCCGCGCGGCGTGGGAAAGCCATCGGCCGCGCGGGAACCTGGAACGGAAGGAGAGAAACACGCCATGGCCATCGAACTTCCCGAACTCCCCTACGCCAAGGATGCGCTCGCACCCCACATCTCGGCCGAGACGATCGACTTTCACTACGGCGCGCACCACGCCACCTACGTGAAGAACCTGAACAATCTGGTCCGAGATACCGAGTTCGCCGGGGCTTCCCTCGAGGACATCATCTGCAAGGCCGAGGGGGGAATCTTCAACAACGCAGCCCAGATCTGGAACCACACCTTCTACTGGAACAGCCTCTCTCCCGATGGGGGCGGCGAGCCCACCGGCGCCGCCAAGGCGGCCATCGACCAGGCCTACGGCTCCTTCGCCAAGTTCAAGGAGGAGTTCAGCGGAAAGGCCGCAACCCTGTTCGGCTCGGGCTGGTGCTGGCTGGTGAAGAATCCCGACGGGAGCCTCTCGATAGAGCAGACCCAGAACGCGGGCACCCCGATCACCGAGGGGAAAACGCCCCTGCTCACCTGCGACGTCTGGGAGCACGCCTATTACATCGACTACCGCAATGCGCGCCCCAAGTACGTCGAGGCATTCTGGAACCTGGTGAACTGGAGCTTCCTCGAGTGCAACCTCGGCTCGAAGTAGCGGAGCCGAGCCAGAACCGACGGGCGACGGGCGGGGCCTGATGAGACCCCGGCAACAGGAATCCTCCAGAGGCTAAAGCCGCCGGCAAGAACGCCGATAAGTCTCCCGGATCACAAGGGCTTCTCCGCAGAAGCCGGTCTGGGGGATTCCGCCATGCCCGCGCCGCTCCGCCGCATCGACGCCACCGCCCTGCTCCGCTTTCTTCGCTTCGGACTCGCCGAGGACGCCACCCGGATCGATTTCCGGGTGGGCAGTCCTCCCCGCTTCACGGTCAACGCCGAGGCGAAGACGCTGCGCTACCGCCAGCTCGCGCGGGAGGACACCGACACCATCGTGCGCCTGCTGTTCGAGCAGACCCGGGTACCCGAACGACTGAGCGCAGAGCCCGGAGACGGCGCTCAGGAACTCTACTTCTACTACGAACTCCCCGGCGAGGGGCTCTTCGAGGTCGATGCCTCGCGAGAGACTGGGGGCCTCGCCGTCTCGGTGGAGATCATTCGCCCGCTGACCGACCCCGTCGGAGATCGCGCTGCTCGAAACCTGAGGCGAAGCTCGCTATCCAGGGGGACTGCCCCTCTTCGTAATGATCGGGCTCGATGGCTCGGAAGGACTCGCCTCGCGAAGGCGCCACCGGGATCCCAGGAGCTTCGACGGTATTGACTTCTTGTCGTTTCGAAGCGCCGAAAAGGCAAACCGGCAACACCGTCCCCGCTACGAAAACCAGCCCTGACGCTCCGCCCGCGCCTCCGCCAGCAGCTTGCGGATCGCCTTCTTCACCACCGTGACCCGCTTCTCGATGGCCGCGTCGTCCTCGTTCGCAGCGCCCTCGAAACGGAGGGGCTCTCCGAAGCGGATACGGAACTTGACCGGAAGCGGCAGAAAGCCTGCGAGCCCCAGCCATGGGAACGTGGGCGTGATGGGAAACGCCGGCGACCCCACCAGCCTGCCCAGCCACTTCACATCCGCCACCGCCGGACTCTGCTCCTCGGCACCGACGATTCCCACCGGCACGATGGGGGTGTCGGTTCCGATCGCCAGCCGCATGAAGCCCAGCCCGTCGAGACGCTTCACTTCCTCCCCGACGTTGATCTCGGTGTCGTCGCCGAGGAACTTCAGCTCCTCGATCTTCGCCTCGAGCTCGGCGATGGGCTGCTCGAAGTCCAGGAATTGCATGTTCATGGCGGGAGTTTAGCGCAGCGGATGGCGAATGGTGAGCAGTGAGCGGATAGCGGATAGCGGATAGCGGATAGCGGATAGCGGATAGTAAGAAGTCGGAGGCCGGTGTTCAGACCTAAGCGATCAGGCGGAAAACCATCCGAGCATCAGCAAAGATCAGCAGGCACCCGTCATTTCTGACTCTTACTACTATCCGCTATCCGCCATCCGCTTCTCCTCACCCATCCAGCCTCGGTCCATACACCACCCGCACCGAGTCCCGCCCCACGAGCTCGGCCAGCCTTTGCAGCAGCTCCCGGGTCGGCCGCACCTGCCACTCCTCGCCGAGCATGATCGCGGCCCGGGCATCGTCGCTGGAGTACTGCAGCGCCACGCCGCAGCTGCCGCTGCGAAACGGCTTCAGCGCCTCCTCGAGCTCGCCGATGAGCCTCGCCCCGTTGCCGTTCGCCGGCCAGCGCAACACGATGCGCCGGGCCTCGCGCTCGCGCAGGGTATCCACGCTGGTCAGCTTCCTGGCGTTGACCCGCCAGTCCTCGATGAACTCGTCGAAACGCAGCAGCCCCTCGACCACCAGGATCGCGTCGCGCGCGATGATGTCGCGGTGCTGCTGGAACACGTCGTCGAACAGCATCACCTCGATGCGCGCACTGCGGTCGTCCAGCACCAGCGTGGTGCGGTTGCCGCGCTTGCGGATCTCCAGCACCAGCCCGGCAATCGTGACCGGCTTGCCGCCGCCGAATCGGGGCGTCTCGCCTACGGGCTTGCCCGAGGCCACGTCGGCGATCCGTCCGGACACGATGCCGGCCAGTTCGCGCTCGTACTCGGCGATCGGGTGTCCGGTCAGGAACAGGCCGAGGGTGTCGCGTTCGCCCTGCAGGCGCACCGCCTCGCTCCAGTCCGGAACCTCCTCCACGGGCAGCGGCGGCGGCGCCAGCGTCTCGTCTGCGCTCGGCGCCAGCCCGAACAAGTCGTCCTGCCCGGCCGCCGACGCCCGTGTCGTCTGTTCGCCCAGCTGCAGCGCAGCCGGCAGCTGGTGCATCAGCGTCGCGCGGTTGGGGCCCAGCCCGTCCATGCAACCGGCGCGGATCAGTGCCTCCAGCGTTCGGCGGTTCATCTTCGACAGGTCGATGCGGTGGCACAGGTCGCCGAGGTCCTTGAACGGCCCGCGCTCCGCGCGATCCTGCATGATCGCCTCGACCGCGCCCTGTCCCACCCCCTTCACCGCGCCCAGTCCGTAGCGAATCGTCTTCTGGTCGGCCACGGTGAACTGGTAGACGGACTCGTTGACGTCCGGCGGCAGGACCGTCAGGCCGATGCCGGCGCACTCGTCGATGAAGGTCACGACCTTGTCGGTATGGTCCATGTCCGAGGACAGTACCGCCGCCATGAACGCCGCCGGATAGTGAACCTTCAACCACCCGGTCTGGTAGGACAGCACCGCATACGCGGCCGCGTGCGACTTGTTGAAGCCGTAGCCCGCGAACTTCTCCATGAGGTCGAAGATGTGCGCCGCCTGGGCCCGGTTCACGCCGCGTGCCGTCGCGCCCTCGAGGAAGATCGACCGCTGCTTGGCCATCTCCGACGGCTTCTTCTTGCCCATGGCGCGCCGCAGCAGGTCGGCGCCGCCGAGCGTATAGCCCGCCAGCACCTGCGCGATCTGCATGACCTGTTCCTGGTACAGGACCACGCCGTAGGTCGGCTTCAGCACCGCTTCCAGGCTCGGGTGGAGGTAGTCGATCTTCGCGCCGCTGCGGTCGTGCTTGCGGCTGATGAAGTCCTCGACCATGCCGGACTGCAGCGGTCCCGGGCGGAACAGTGCCACCAGCGCCACGACCTCGTCGAAGCAGTCCGGCTGCAGCCGGCGGATGAGGTCCTTCATGCCCCGCGATTCGAGCTGGAACACCGCCGTCGTCCGGCAGGACTTCAGCAGCCTGTAGGTCGCCGCGTCGTCGAGCGGCAACATCGTCATGTCCAGCGGGTCCTCGCCCTGCGCGGCGCGCTCCTTGTTGATGTTGCGAACGGCCCAGTCGATGATCGTCAGCGTTCGCAGCCCGAGGAAGTCGAACTTCACCAGGCCGATCTTCTCGACGTCGTCCTTGTCGAACTGCGTGACGACCGAGCTGCTGCCCTGCTCGCAGAACAGCGCCGAGAAGTCGGTGAGCACGGACGGCGCGATGACCACGCCGCCGGCGTGGGTGCCCGCATTGCGGGTCAGGCCCTCGAGCGAGCGCGCCAGGTCGATCAGGTCGCGGACCTCGTCCTCCTCCTCGTAGCGGCGCTTGAGTTCAGGCTCCTTGCCGAGCGCGTCCTCGAGCGTGATGCCCAGCTCGAACGGGATCAGCTTGGCGATGCTGTCGACGAAACCGTAGGGATGGCCGAGCACACGGCCGACGTCGCGCACCACGGCCTTCGCAGCCATGGTGCCGAAGGTGATGATCTGCGAGACCTTGTCGCGACCGTAGGTGCGGGCGACGTAGTCGATCACCCGGTCGCGCTTCTCCATGCAGAAGTCGATGTCGAAGTCGGGCATGGAGACCCGCTCCGGGTTCAGGAACCGCTCGAACAGCAGGTCGTGCTGCAGCGGGTCGAGGTCCGTGATCGCGAGCGCATAGGCGACCAGCGAGCCCACGCCGGAGCCGCGACCGGGCCCGACGGGCACCTCGTTTTCGCGCGCCCAGCGGATGAAGTCGGCGACGATGAGGAAATAGCCCTCGAAGCCCATCTGGCAGATGACCTCGAGCTCGTGCCCGAGCCGGGACTCGTACTCCTCGTGCGGCAGCGGCCGGAAACGCAGCGCCGGCATACGGTCCATGGCGGCAAGGCGCTCACCGAGACCTCGCGCGGCCTCGGTGCGCAGGAAGCCGGCCGTGGTCATGCCTTCCGGCACCGGGAACTCCGGCAGGAACGACTTGCCGAGCGGCACCTCGATCGAGCAGCGGCGCGCGATCTCGACAGAGTTCTCGATCGCCTCCGGCAGGTCTGCGAACAGCTCGGCCATCTCGGATGGCGAGCGCAGGTACTGCTGCTCGGTGTAGCGCCGTGGCCGGCCGGGGTCGTTCAGCTGCATGCCGTCGCGGATGCAGACGCGCGCCTCGTGCGCCTCGAAGTCGTCCGGGTCGAGGAACCTGACATCGTTGGTGGCGACGACCGGTACCGGCGTGTCTTCCAGCAGGCCGAGCACGCCGCGGATGTACTCCTCCTCGCCGGGGCGGCCGGTTCGCTGGATCTCCAGGTAGTAGCGGTCGCCGAACAGCGCCAGCCAGTACCGCAGCAGGTCGCGCGCGTCCTGCTCACGGCCACCGAGCAGCGCCCGGCCGACGTCGCCCTCGCGGGCACCCGACAGGGCGATGAGACCCGAGGTCGAACAGGCGTCGAGCCAGTCCCGTTCCAGCATGGGCACGCCGCGCTGCTGGCCCTCCAGGTAGGCCCGCGACACCAGCCGCGTCATGTTCCTGTAACCGTCGTAGTCCTGGGCCAGCAGGGTCAGGCGAGACGGCTCGGCCCGCTCGTCCGCCTCGTGCAGCAGCACGTCTACGCCGATGAGGGGCTTGACGCCCTCTTTCTGCGCCTTGCTGTAGAACTTGACCATCGCAAACAGGTTGCTCTGGTCGGTGAGCGCGACCGCGGGCATGCCTGCCGCGGCCACCGCCTTCATGAGCTGCGGCACGCGCACGACCCCGTCCACGA
Organism: uncultured Gammaproteobacteria bacterium; assembly: GCA_963695465.1. Classification (GTDB taxonomy): domain Bacteria; phylum Pseudomonadota; class Gammaproteobacteria; order Steroidobacterales; family Steroidobacteraceae; genus SG8-30. Next base: position 68,331 of record CAVOGM010000008.1, on the reverse strand, counting down.
GCGAATACTCGGTGTGAACTCGCAGGTGGACGAACTGGGACATCAGTCGGGCGCCGGGGTCGGGAACGGGAGCAGGGATCTTACCGGGGCGAAGCTCCGACGGTGGAGAGGACAGGGGCCGAGGCGCGCAAGTGCCTGAACGTGCGAGGGTGTCGGGTATCCCTTGTGCCGCTCGAAGCCATAACCGGGGTAGCGCTGCGCAGCCTGGCACATCCAGGCGTCGCGGTCCGTCTTGGCCAGGATCGACGCGGCGCTGATCTCCGCGAAGCGCGCATCGCCGCGGATCTCGGCCTGCCAGGTGCAGTCGAAGCCCAGCCCGGCACCGGGCGGGCAGCGATTGCCGTCCACGCGGACGTGCCGGGGCGGCACCTTCAGGGCGAGCAACGCGCGGCGCATGGCCAGGAAGGTCGCTTGCAGGATGTTGAGCGTGTCGATCTCCTCGGCGTCCGCGACCCCGACCCCCCAGGCCAGGGCGCGCTCGCGGATCGCGGCCGCCAGCACTTCGCGGGCGCGGGCCGAGAGCTTCTTGGAGTCCGCCAGCCCGCCGATCGGCTGGCCCGGATCCAGAATGACCGCCGCCGCAAACACCGGTCCGGCCAGCGGGCCGCGGCCCGCTTCGTCGACACCGGCGACCAACACCGTGCCCGGCACCGGCTGCCCTGCCGTGCCAGGCACCGCATCCTGCAAGGGTCCGGACGGCTGGATCGTGCCAAGCGGTGCCTGGCACGTCTTCGCGCGCGTCTTCACACGGCTCACGTCTCCGACCTCTGCTCCCGCACCAGCTTCAGCACCGCTTCGGCCGCCCGATCGCTGGCGCCCTGGCGCAGTTGCAGGTGGATGTCGCCGAACAGCCGCTCGAGCTCCGCACTCGCCTGCGGGTGATCGAGCCAGTGGGCGATCTCGCTGCCCAGTCGCTCAGGCGTGACGTCCTGCTGGAAGATTTCCGGCACGACCTGCCTTCCGGCCAGCAGGTTGGGCTGCGCGAAATGCGGCGCCTTCATCAGGCCCAGCGACCGGAGCACCCAGGCCGTCAGCGTGCCGAGCCGGTAGGCCACGACCATCGGCCGCTTGCACAGCAGGGTCTCGAGGGTCGCGGTACCGGACGCCACCAGCACGGCATCCGCCGCGGCCAGGGCCAGCTGGGCCTGGCCGTCCAGCAGGTCGACCGCGACGCCCGGCGCGTGGGCTGCCAGCGCCTGGCTGAACATCTCCCGGGCACCGTCATTGGCCATCGGCGCGACGAAACGGATGCCGGGCCGCCGTTCGGCCAGCCAGGCCGCCGCCCCGGCGAAGTCGGCCCCGAGCCGCGCGACCTCGCCGCGCCGGCTGCCCGGGAGGATCGCAACCACTTCGCCGCCCGGCGCCAGCCCCAGGGCCTGCCGGGCGCCCTGCCGATCCGGCGGCGAGCGGCACCTGGTCGGCGAGCGGATGGCCGACAAACTCGGCCGCCAGGCCGTGTTCGTCGTAGAACCGCTTTTCGAACGGCAGCAGGCACAGCACCAGGTCCAGGAAGCCGGCCATCCGCGCCACCCGGCCCTGACGCCAGGCCCACACCTGCGGGCTGACGTACTGCACGGTGGGAATGCCGGCCTCGTGCAGCGCCGGCGCCAGGTTGAGGTTGAACTCCGGCGCGTCCACGCCGATGAACACGTCGGGCCGCGCGGCCAGGAACCGGCTCCGCACCCGACGGCGCAGCCTGAGCAGTCGCGGCAGGTGCGACAGCACCTCGAACAGGCCCATCACCGCCAGGCTCTCGGAAGGCTCCAGGCACTCGCAGCCCTCGGCCACCATGCGCGGTCCGGCGACGCCGAAGAACTCGCGCATCCGGATGCCGCGCCCGCACGGAGCGCATGAACGCCGCGCCAAGGTTGTCGCCGGACAGCTCGCCGGCAACGATGGCGATGCGGAGGGGGCGGGATGAAAGCGGATGGCGGATAGCGGTGGCGGATAGTGAGCGGCGGTGTCAGTCATGTCCGTTCTACCAGTTCCTGGCTGTTCTGCCTGTGCGACACTAAATCCTCTGCAGAAACTGCTGGAAGCAGCGCCCTCTGCCTTCCGACTACCGCTACGACCGCTACCTCACGATGCTCCGCGTCACCCTGCCCAGAAAATCCACCAGCGGCTGGACCTCAGGCTGGGAGCGCGCCAGCTCGGTCAGCTGCGCGGTCGCCTCGGCCAGCTTGAGTCCCGGAACGGTAGAGCACGCGATAGGCGTTCTTCAGGTTCGCGATCTGCTCCGGCGAGAAGTCGCGGCGCTTGAGGCCCTCGGAATTGATGCCCTTGGGCTCCGCGGGCGTCCCCGACACCAGCAGGTACGGCGGCACGTCGCGCGTGACCGCCGCGTTGTTGCCCAGGAACGCGTGTGCGCCGACCTTGCAGAACTGGTGCACGCCGGCGTAGCCGGCGAGGATCGCCCAGTCGCCCAGCTCGACGTGCCCGGCCAGCACCGAGTAGTTCGCCATCACGCACTTGTTGCCGACGTTGCAGTCGTGCGCCACGTGCGCATAGGCCATGAACAGGTTGTCGTCACCGATCCGCGTCACGCCGTGGCCGCCGGCCGTGCCGCGGTTGATCGTGCAGAACTCGCGGAACACGTTGCGGTCGCCGATTTCCAGCCGCGTCGGCTCGCCCTTGTACTTCTTGTCCTGCGGCTCGTCGCCGATCGAGGCGAACTGGAACACCCTGCACTCACGCCCGATCGTGGTCGGGCCATTGATCACCACATGCGGCCCAACCCAGCTACCGGCACCGATGACGACGTCCGGCCCGATCACGCGTGAACGGCCCGACCTCGACGTCCGCCGCGAGCTGCGCCTTGTCGGAGACGATGGCATGTGGATCGATCATGACCTGACCTCCGGTGCGACCATCATGGTTGCCGAGGCGACTTCCTTGCCGTCCACCTCCGCGACAGTCGAGAACTTCCAGATGCCTCGGATCGCGCGTTCGAAGGTGGCCTTGAGCACCAGCTGGTCGCCCGGTACCACCGGCTTGCGGAAGCGCGCGTTGTCGATTCCGACAAAATAGAAGCGGCTGTTCTCGTCCGGCACGACGCCGGCCGTCTTGAACGCCAGGATGCCGGCGGCCTGCGCCAGGGCCTCGAGGATGATCACACCCGGCATCACGGGAAAATGCGGGAAATGACCGGTGAAGAACGGTTCGTTGAAGGTCACGTTCTTGAGCGCCTCGATGGTCTTGCCCGGCACGCAGGCGGTCACCCGATCGACCAGCAGGAACGGATAGCGGTGCGGCAGCTGCTTCATCACGGCGTTGATGTCCATGGAAAACGCTTCAGTCATGAGTCAGCTCTCTTCCTTGTTCGCTTCTGTGTCTGTCTCGACGCCGGTCTTGCGCGCCTTCCAGCGTCGCAATGCGCCTCTCCAGCCGCTGCAGGCGATGCAGGCGCGCCACGGCCTTGCGCCACTCGGCCGCCGGGATGGCCGGCAGGCCCGAGGAATAGATGCCCGGCTCCTTCAGCGAGCGCGTCACCATCGTCAGCCCCGTGATCATCACGTCGTCGCCGAGTTCGATGTGGCCGACGGTGCCCGACGAGCCACCGATCATGCAGCGCTTGCCGATGGTCGTGCTGCCTGAAATCCCGGCGCAGCCCGCGATCACCGTATGCTCGCCGATGCGGACGTTATGGCCGACCTGCACCAGGTTGTCGAGCTTGACGCCGTCGTCGATCACCGTGTCGTCGATCGCGCCGCGATCGACGGTGGTGTTGGCGCCGATCTCCACGTCGTTGCCGATCCTGACCCCGCCGACCTGCGGCACCTTGACGTAGCCGTCGCGATCCGGCGCGAAGCCGAATCCATCGGCGCCGATCACCGCGCCGGCATGCATCACGCAGCGCTGGCCGATCTGGACGCCCGGATAGACGGTCACCCGCGCCACCAGCAGGGAATCCGCCCCGATCCTGGACCCGCGCATGACGATGCAGCCGGCACCGACCACCGCGCGCGGCCCGATCTCGACGTCTTCCTCGACAACCGCCTGCGGCCCTATCGTGGCGTCGGCGGCCACCCTGGCGGTGGGATCGACGACGGCCGACGGGTGGACGCCGGCAGCCGCCTGCGGGCGCGGGTGCAGGACCTGCGCGATTCGCGCAAAGGCCGCGTAAGGGTTGGCGCTGACCAGCGCCGCCACCGGGCAGGCTTCGGCAGAGGCCGGGTCGAGGACCACCGCGGTCGCCTGCGTATCGGCGAGGTGGCGCCGGTAGCGGGGATTCGCCAGGAACGAAACCGTGCCGGGAACCGCAGACTGCAGCGTGGCCACGGAGCCGACCACGGCATCAGGATCCCCGGCGAGCTCGAGGCCGAATCGGACCGCCAGCTCGCCGAGGGTCGTCCCCATTGTCCTGCGGACGCTCGCGATCAGTTCTTCGCGGGCGCGGCCGGCGCCTTGGCCTTGAGCGCAGCGATCACCTGCGCCGTCACGTCGACCGACGGGGCGGCGAACAGCACGCCGTCGCTGACGATGAGGTCGAAGCTGTTGGCGCGGGCGTAGGTCTGGACCTCCTGCAGGAGCGTGCGCTGGACCTTGCCGAACTCCTCGTTGCGACGCAGGTTGGCGTCTTCCTGCAGCTCGTTGAAACGGCGTGCCAGGTCGCGCTGGCCGTCGCGCAGCTCGCGCTCGGCCTTGCTGCGATCCGCTTCCGACATCACCGCGGCGTCGCGCTTGAGCTTCTCTTCCTTGTCCTGCAGCACCTTCTGCTGGTCGGCCAGCTCGCGCTGGCGCGGCAGGAATTCGGTCTCGAGGGCCTGCTGCGCGGTGCGCGCCTGCGGCGACTCCTCGAGCAGCTTGGCGGTGTTGACGAAGGCGATCTTGACCTCGGCCGAGGCGATCGCGGGAGTGAGCGTCACGGCAGCCGCAGCGACGGCAAGCCAGGCGTTCTTGAGCTTGATAGACATGTTTTGCAAAACCTCAGAATGCGGAACCAACTGTGAACTGGAAACCCTCGACTTCGTCTCCATACAGCACGCCCTCGGCTTTCTTCTGGTTCAGCGGGAATGCGTAGCTGAACCGGAAGATGCCCAGCGGCGCAAGCCACTGCACGGCAATGCCGGCGGATTGCTTCAGCTCATTGTAATCGAAGCTGTAGTCGACCGGGGTCACCCGGTCCGTACCGACGAAATTGATGTTCATTCCCTCGGAAAAGACGTTGCCGATGTCGTAGAAGGCACTGACCCGGGCGCTGGCGCGCCACTTGTCGGGCACCGGGAAGATGAGCTCGGCGCGGCCGGTCACCTTCAGGTTGCCGCCGTAGGGGTTGCCGAAACTGTCCTTCGGGCCCAGGCGGCTTTCGCGGAAGCCGCGGACGGTCTCCGGGCCACCGGCGAAGAACTGCCGGTAGGGCGGCAGCGCGGTCGTCTTGGAACCGAGGGAGTTGCCATAAGCCAGCTCGGAGGCAAAGGCGACCGTCCAGGAGCGGTAGATCGGCAACAGCTTCAGGAAATCGTAGCTGAACATGTAGTACTCGACGTCACTGCCCGGGACCGTGGCCGAAACGCCCAGCGAGTGACGGGTACCCCGCGTGGCGAACAGCGCGCGGTTGCGGGTGTCGTAGGACCACCCCGCGGTCAGCTCGTAGGTGGTGTACTTGGTGCCATACAGCGTCGTGGTGATGTCGATGATCTCGCCGGTGCTGGGGTCGATCGTCTGCTGCACGAGTTCCTTGGTGTAGGGATTGCCGTTGTTCTTGACCCAGTCCACGGACTCGGCGGCGCTGCCGAATTCATTGGTGATCAGGTCCGATTTCTGCAGCACCAGGCCAAGGCGCACCGCCTGGAACTCCGAGATCGGGTAGCCGTACTCCAGCGACCCCGAGTAGGTCTTGGTCGAGAAGTCCGAGGACGCGGACACGTACTGGGTGACGTCCCGGAACTGCAGGCCAACGGTCCGGGCAACGCCGTCGATGTTCGTGTACGGGTCGGTATGCGAGATGCTGTACACCTTCGAGTACTTGCCGCCAGCCACCTCCATCGCCAGGCGCTGTCCCGAACCCATGAAGTTGGAGTGCACGAAGCTGCCGTTGAGGATCGCGCCCTGGGAGGCGGAATAGCCGATGCCGCCGCTGAACTGGCCCGGCAGCCCTTCCTTGATGTCGAAGTCGACGTCGACCAGGTCGGGCGTGCCTGGCACCGGCTGTGTCTCGAACTCCACCTTCTCGATGTACGGCAGCCGTTGCAGGCGCTCCTTGGAACGGTCGAGCAGCGAGTTCGAGAGGTAGGAACCTTCGAGCTGGCGCATCTCGCGCCGCAGCACCTCGTCGTCGATCGCGCTGGTGTTCTGGAAGTCGATCCGCCTCACGTAGGTGCGGTTGCCCGGGTCGACGAAGAACGTCAGGTTGACGGTGTTGTCCTCCTCGTTTTCCTGCGGCACCGGGTCGATCTTGGCGAAGGCATAGCCGTCCTGGCCCAGTCGCAGCGATATCAGCTCCTGGGTCTGCGTGATCAGCCTGCGTGAGTAGGTCTGCCCCGGCTGTACCAGCAACAGCTGCCTCAGCTGCGCCTCCGGAACCACCATCTTGCCTGCGATCTTGACCTCGCCAACCGTGTAGACCTCGCCTTCCTTCACGTTCACCGTGATGAAGATGTCGTCCTTCTCCGGCGCGATCGCCACCTGCGTGGACTCGATGTCGAAGTTGGCGTAGCCGCGATCCTGGTAGTAGGAGCGCAGCTTCTCGAGGTCGCCCTGCAGCGATTCGCGCGAGTAGCGGTCGTCCTGGCGGTACCAGGAAAGCCAGTTCGGCGTCTTCAGCTCGAACGCCTTGATCAGGTCGTCTTCGTCGTAGATCTTGTTGCCGACCACGTTGATCTGGCGGATCTTGGCGCGCTTGCCCTCGATGACATTGATCGAGATCTTCACCTTGTTGCCCGGCACCTCGACCACGTCGGTCTTCACCTGGACCGCGTACTTGCCACGGCTGTAGTACTGGTCGGTCAGGTAGCTGGTGACCTCCTCCAGCACGGAGCGGTCGAAGGTCTTGCCCTGCGCCAGGCCGACGTTCCTGAGCGAGCGCTGCAGGTCCTCGGTCTTGATGTCCTTGTTGCCTTCGATCGTGAAGCTCTCGATCGAGGGACGCTCGAAGACGACCACGACGAGGGTATTGCCGTCGCGACGCAGCTCGATGTCGCGGAAGAAACCGGTGGAGAACAGTGCCCGGATGGCTTCCTGCTGGCGGCGCACGTCGAGGTTGTCGCCGATGTTCACCGGCAGGTAGTTGTAGACCGTGCCTTCCGAGATGCGCTGGAGCCCCTCGACCTTGATGTCGCCGACGACGAAGTCGTCCGCCTGGGCGAGCACGACCGGGGCGTGCGCGAGCAATATGCTGCCTATGAGCCTGCGTAGCATGAGAGAAGCGATCCCCTGGCGCGGCTACCCGATGAGCCGCGCGATGTCGTTGTAGAAGGCAAAGCCCATCAGGGCTACCAGGAACGCGATGCCGACCTTCTGGCCGGCGAGCTGCAGGTCCTCGGACAGCGGGCTGCCCTTGACCATCTCGGCGAGCTGGTACAGCACCTGGCCGCCGTCGAGGATGGGCACCGGCAGCAGGTTGAGGACCCCGAGGGAGATGCTGATCAGCGCCATGAACCCGAGGAAATAGGTCAGGCCGCCGAGCGCGGACAGCCCGGCGTACTGCGCGATGTTGATCGGTCCGGAAATGTTCTTGGTCGAGACGTCGCCGGTGACCATGCGCCACAGGAACTTGACCGTCAGGGCGGTCTTCGACCAGGTCTCGGCCAGCGCCGGTTGCAGGGCAGCCAGCGGGCCGTAGCGCTCCTCGGTCCGCATGGACTCGGGGAAGCTCGCGCTGCCGCCGGCCGACATGCCGATGCGGCCCACCGTCTTGCCGTCCTCGACTTCCGCCCGCACGTCGACGTCGACCGACCTCTCCGAGCCGTCGCGAAGCAGGTCGAACCGCAGCGTTTCGCCGGGCCGGCTGCGCAGCACCTCGACGAAACGGTAGAAGTCCTCGATGCGCTCGCCGTCCACGGCGTAGATCTCGTCGCCGGGCTCCAGGCCGGCGGCCTCGGCCGCCCCACCTGTCGACCAGCTGGCCGACGACGACCGGCAGCTTCGGATACCAGAACGAGAAGCCGAGGCCCGACATCAGCGCCCCGGGCTCGGTCAGCTCGAGCCGCTTCCCAACCGGCACTGCGAGCACCACGCTCGTGTTCGCGACCGGCGGCGTCCTGCAGGGTCAGCGGCACGTCGCCCTGGTCCACCAGCACGTCGAGGATGCCCAGCACGGCGGATTCGCGCGTCGTGACCCGCTCGTCGCCCACCCCGATGATGGTGTCGTCGCGTGTCAACCCGGCGCGTTGTGCGATCGAGCCGTCCGCCACCTCGCCGATCACCGGCTTCAGGCCGGGCACACCGTTCATGAACAGCACCCAGAAAGCCAGGATCGCGAACAGGAAGTTGAATCCCGGGCCGGCCAGCAGCACGGCGACGCGCGCCAGCGGCGGCCGGCTCTGGAAGGAGCGGCCCGCCTCCTCAGGCGCCAGCGGGCCCTCGCGCTCGTCCAGCATCTTGACGTAGCCACCGAGCGGGATCGCGGCCAGGACGTATTCGGTGTGATCCGGCGCCGGACCCGTGCGCTTCCACAGAGGCCGGCCGAAGCCGATCGAGAAGCGCTGCACCTTGAAGCCGAGCTTGCGCGCTACCCAGAAATGGCCGAACTCGTGCACCGCGATCAGCACGCCGATGGCGACGACGAACGCCAGCACCGAGGCCAGCACGGCCTGGGTCATGACGAGCCCGCTTCGGGCAGCCCGAGCAGGCGACGCACGGCGTCGCGCCCCCAGGCATCGGCCGCCAGGGCGTCCTCGAGGTTCGTCACCTGCTGTACGTCGTGTCGTTGCAGCACGCTGTCAATGACCCTTGCCATGTCGGTAAAGTTCAGCCGGCCGTCGAGAAAAGCCGCGACCGCCACTTCGTTGGCGGCGTTCAGCACGGCCGGCGCGGTTCCGCCTGCTTCGGCCGCTTCGCGCGCCAGCCGCAGGCAGGGAAACCGCTCCAGGTCGGGCGTCTCGAAGTCCAGCTGGCCGATCGCCACCAAATCCAGTGATTCTACACCGGACTCGATCCGCTCCGGCCATCCCAGCGCGTGCGCGATCGGGGTGCGCATGTCCGGGTTGCCGAGCTGGGCCAGCACCGACCCGTCGGTGTACTCCACCATCGAGTGGATCACGCTCTGGGCGTGGACCACCACCTCGACACGCTCCGGGGGCGATGCCGAACAGCAGGCAGGCCTCGATCAGCTCCAGGCCCTTGTTCATCAGGGTGGCCGAATCGACCGAGATTTTCCGGCCCATGCTCCAGTTCGGATGGGCCACCGCCTGCTCCGGCGTGGCCCGCGCCATGGCCTCCAGGGTCCAGGTCCGGAAGGGCCCGCCCGAGGCGGTCAGCAGGATCCTGCGGATCCCCGGCGGGCAGTGCCCGGCCGGACTGGCTGCGGCAGGCACTGGAAGACCGCGTTGTGCTCGCTGTCGATCGGGCACCAGTTCCGCGCCCGACGCGGCGACCGCCTCGATCAGCAAGCGGCCGGCACAGACCAGCGATTCCTTGTTGGCCAGCAGCACCCGCTTGCCGGCGCGCGCCGCCGCCAGGGTCGGCTTGAGGCCCGCAGCGCCCACGATGGCCGCCATGACCTGCCCCGCCCCCGGGTGTGCCGCGACCGCTTCCAGGCCCTCCTCGCCGGCCAGGACGCGTGTCGGCAGGTTGCGGCGCCTGACCTCGCCTTCGAGCCGGTGCGCGGCCTCGGGCGAAGCCAGCGCGACCACCTCGGGCCGAAACTCGATGCACTGCTCGAGCAGCCGGCCGTCGCTCCGGTCGGCGGCCAGCGCCACGACCCGGAAGCGATCCGGATGGCGCCGCACGACGTCCAGGGTATTGAGTCCGATCGACCCGGTCGATCCCAGGATCGACAGGCCTTTCACGAAACGGCCCCGATCCAGCTCAGGCCGAGGGTCAGGATCGGCACCGCCGCCGTCAGGCTGTCGATCCGGTCGAGTATGCCGCCGTGGCCTGGCAACATCCCGCCGCTGTCCTTGATGCCGACCTGGCGCTTGAACATGCTCTCCGTCAGGTCGCCGACGATCGAGGCCAGCAGGGCCGCCACGCACAGCGGCAGGAACGCCTCGGCCTCGAAGCCGAACCACGCGCGGCCGGCGAGCGCCACGATCGAACCGGCCAGCAGGCCGCCCAGCACGCCTTCCCAGGTCTTGTTGGGACTGACCCGCGGCGCCAGCTTGGTGCGGCCGAAGCGACGGCCGCCGAAATAGGCCCCGACGTCGGCCGCCCAGGTCAGCACCATCGCGAAAATGAGCAGTTCGCGGCCGATCATCCCCGCCTCATACAGCTTCGCCATGGCGATCCACATCGGCGGCAGCGCGGCCAGGCCGGCGAGGCCGGCCAGCCAGGGCCGGCCGCGGGTCGGCGCCAGCGTCAACCACAGGAAGGCGATTCCCCAGAACAGCAGGGTGGCGGTCATGATGCAGCGGAATCCGCCCTCGCTGGCCGCAAACCCCCACAGCACCGTGATGATCACCAGGACTGCCGCGACATACGCCCCACGGCCAGCCACCCGGGTCAGGCCCGCGAAGGCTGCCCATTCCCAGGCGCCCGCGAGCGTCAACAGCGCCAGCGCCCCGAGCGCCAGCGGCGCGGGCAGCCACAGCAGCACGACGGCCAGCACGATCACCAGCACGATGGCCGTCAAGATTCGCGTCAACAGCATCAGCTGCTCCCGACCTGCTGCGAGGTCTTGCCATAGCGCCGCTCACGCCGGCCGTACCAGTCGATGGCCAGGTCGTAGTCGGCGGGGCCGAAATCCGGCCAGAGTGTGTCGCAGAAATACAGTTCGGTATAGGCGAGGTTCCACAGCAGGAAATTGCTGATTCGCTGCTCGCCGCCGGTGCGGATGAACAGGTCCGGGTCCGGCACGCCCGCCAGGGCCAGTCGCGACGCCAGGTCCTCTTCGCCGATCGCGGCCGGATCGATGCGCCCGCCCGCGGCGTCCTCCGCCAGCTGCCGCGCGGCCTGCAGCAGGTCCCAGCGCCCGCCGTAGGACACCGCGACGAACAGGTCGAGCGAGTCGTTGCCGGCGGTGCGGGACTCCGCCGCCAGCATGCCCTCGCGCAGCTTCGGCGTGAGCAGGGATCGGTCGCCGATGAAGCGCAGCCGGACGCCGTTGGCGACGAGCTCCTTCACCTCGCGCTGCAGCGCCCTGATGAACAACTGCATCAGCACGCCCACTTCCTCGGCGGGACGCGACCAGTTCTCGGAGGAGAAGGCAAACAGGGTCAGCGCCTTCACGCCACGGCGGAGCGAGTGCTCCACGACCGCGCGCGCGGCCTCCGTGCCGGCCCGGTGCCCGGCCGTGCGCGGCGAACCGCGCTGCTGGGCCCAGCGGCCGTTGCCGTCCATGATCACGGCGACGTGGCGGGGCACGTCCCTCGGCGCGGCGTCAGGCGATTGCGTCATGTGCGGAGGGGGCCGCTGCCGGGCCCCGGGGGCTGTTGCAGGTCTTCAGACCTGCAACAGCTCCTTTTCTTTCTCGGCGAGGACCGAGTCGACCTCGGCGACGTAGTGGTCCGTGAGCTTCTGGACTTCCTCCTGGGCGCGGCGGTCGTCGTCCTCCGACAGCAGCTTTTCCTTGAGCATTTCCTTCAGCTCGTTCATCAGGTCGCGGCGCACCGAACGGACCGCGACCCGCGCGTTCTCCGCCTCATGGCGCGCAACCTTGGTCATTTCCTTGCGGCGCTCCTCGGTCATGGCCGGCAGCGGCAGCCGGATCACCGTCCCGGCCGTGTTGGGGGTCAGGCCCAGGTCGGACTTCATGATGGCCTTCTCGATGATCGGCACCATCGCCTTGTCCCAGGGCGAGATGGCCAGCGTGCGCGAGTCCTCGACGGTGACGTTGGCCACCTGCGACAGCGGCATCTCTGCGCCGTAGTACTCGACGCGGATGCCCTCGAGCAGGCCGGTGTTGGCGCGCCCGGTCCGCATGCGCTTGAAGTGCTCGCGCAGGCTGAACACGCACTTGGTCATGCGATCGTTGGCGTCATTCTTGATTTCTTCGAACATCACTCTTACTCCCCGGGCCGGAATCCTTCGACCGGCTCCCTAGACCCCGTTCACGACCAGCGTGCCGACGTCCTCGCCATCCACGATGCGGATCAGATCGCCGGCATTGAACAGGTTGAACACGCGCAGCGGCAGCCCGTTGTCGCGGCACATGACGATGGCCGTCGCGTCCATCACGCCGAGCCGGTCGTTGAGCACCTTGTCGAAGGACAGCTTGCTGTAGCGCTCCGCCTTCGGGTTCTTGACCGGGTCGTCGGTGTAGACGCCATTGACCTTGGTTGCCTTGAGCAACAGGTCGGCCTCGATCTCGATCGCCCGCAGCGAAGCCGCCGTGTCGGTGGTGAAGAACGGGTTGCCGGTGCCGGCTGCCATGATCACGCAGCGGCCCTTCTCGAGGTGGCGGATGGCCCGCCGGCGGATGTAGTCCTCGCAGACCTGCTGGCAGCGCAGGGCGGACATCACGCGCGAGTCCATGGCCGATCTGCTCCAGCGCATCCTGCAGGGCCAGGGCGTTCATGATCGTGGCCAGCATGCCCATGTGGTCGGCCGTGACCCGGTCCATCCCGGTGCGCGCGAGGCCGGCGCCGCGGAACAGGTTGCCGCCGCCGATGACGACGGCCAGCTCGACGGCGCGCCCCATGACCTCGCGAATCTCCCCCGCGATGCGCCTGAGCACCACCGGGTCGATGCCGTAGTCGCCGTCGCCGAGCAGCGCCTCGCCGCTGAGCTTCAGCAATATCCGCTTTTTCGGCCGGCCGGGTTCGTCGGACATCCTGCCCCCTGGGTTTACCTTCCGCTGATTATAAAGAACCCCGCCGGAGTTGCCTCGGGCGGGGTTGCTGGTCGTGGGCAGGGGGGCCGCACTGGGCCGTGGCCGTCAGTGACCCGCCTGGGCGGCCTTGACCTGCGCCGCGACCTCGTCGGCGAAGTTTTCCTGCTTTTTCTCGATTCCCTCGCCAACTTCGAAGCGGATGAACCCGGTGACCCTGGCGCCGGCCGCCTTCAGCAGCTTCTCCACGGTCGTATCCGGGTCCTTCACGAACGGCTGGCCCACGAGGCAGATTTCCGCCAGGTACTTGCGGATCCGGCCTTCCACCATCTTGGCGACGATCTCGGCCGGCTTGCCCTCCTGGGCAGCCTGGGCGGCCAGGATCTCCCGCTCCTTGTCCACCTGCTCCGCCGGGACCTCGGCGGGCGTGGCGTACTGGGGGTTCGAGGCCGCGATGTGCATGGCCAGGTCGTGGGCCAGCGACTCGTCGCCGCCCTCGAGACCCACCAGCACGCCGATGCGGATGCCGTGAACGTAGCTGCCGATCACCGTCGGGGCCGACAGCCTGGCAAAGCGGCGCACCGCGATGTTCTCGCCGATGCGCGACACCAGGCTGCGGCGGGTCTCCTCGACCGTGCTGCCGCCGGGCAGAGGTAGCGCCAGCGCCGCCTCCAGGTTGTCCACCCCGGCCGCCAGCGCGGCATCGGCCACCGCGGCGGCGAACTGCTGGAACTCGTCCTGCCGGGAGACGAAGTCGGTCTCGCAGTTGGCCTCGACCACGACCGCGCCGCGGCCGTCGGTCGACCGGGCGGTCACGATCGCGCCTTCCGCGGCGACTCGTCCGGCCTTCTTGTCGGCCTTGGCGAGCCCCGCCTTGCGCATCAGCTCGGCGGCGGCATCGAGATCGCCGTGGGTTTCGACGAGCGCTTTCTTGCACTCCATCATCCCCGCGCCAGTGCGCTCGCGCAGGGTCTTGACTGCTTCAGCTGTAATCGTCATGCCATCACCTTATTCAGCATCCTCGGCCTTGCCCTTGTGGGCAGGGCGGCGGCGGGCGGGCTTGTGGGCCTCTTCCTTCTCTTCTTTCTCTTCCACCTGCGCGGCCAGCTCCGCTACGACCGGGTCGATCGCTTCGGCTCCGACCTCGGCTTCGACCTCGGCTTCGGCCGCGGCTTCGACCGCGTCTTCCACGGCCGGGGCGGCCGCCTCTTCAGCGACCGGATCGGCGGCGGCAACCGGCTTGCGGACCGGGCGCGGCGGCTTGCGCCGGGCGGCTGCCGGCCGGCGGGGGGCCGCGCGGCCCGGGCTCGCCTTGCGGCGCACGTTGCCTTCCTCGTCGAGCTCGACGAACTCGTCCTCGCCCACCGGCACCTGCGGCACCGCGTCCTTGCCCTCGATCACGGCATCGGCAATGCCGGCCGCATACAGCTGGATGGCCTTCATGGCGTCGTCATTGCCGGGGACCATGTAAGTCCACGCCCTCGGGCGAGCAGTTCGTGTCCACCACCGCGACGACGGGGATGCCGAGCTTCTTCGCCTCGGCGATCGCGATCTGCTCATGGCCGACGTCGACCACGAACAGCGCGTCGGGCAGCCCGTTCATTTCCTTGATGCCGCCGAGGCTGCGATGCAGCTTCTCGAGCTCGCGGCGCATCATCTGGGCTTCCTTCTTGTTACGCCGCTCGAGTGCGCCGGTGTCGCGAAGGTCCTCGATCTCCATCAGGCGCTTGATCGACTGCCGGATGGTCTTGAAGTTGGTGAGCATGCCGCCCAGCCAGCGCTGGTTCACGTAGGGCATGCCGCAGCGGACCGCCTCGGCCTGGATGGCGTCGCGCGCGCTGCGCTTGGTGCCGACGAACAGCACCTTGCCGCCGTCGCCGACGACGGAGCGGATGAAATCGGCCGCCTCGCTGTAGAGGGGCAGCGACTTCTCGAGGTTGATGATGTGGATCTTGTTACGTTCGCCGAAGATGAAGGGGGCCATCTTCGGGTTCCAGAAGCGGGTCTGGTGGCCGAAATGGACACCCGCTTCCAGCATCTGTCGCATGGACACGCTGGCCATGTAAAAACTCCTTGTCGGGTTCGTCCTCCGCCCATCCGCATGCAGCAACCGGACTCGAGGCCCGGCACCCGGCTGCACGTGTCGATGAACGTGTGGATTTGGTTGAGAAAAAACGCCGCGCTTTATACCATTCTTGGCGAGCGGAAACAATGCCTTGAGAGGTGCCAGGCACCAACCTGACCCCTTCGGCGAAGAGGTGCCAGGCACCAACCTGACCCCTCCCAGGGGTCAGGTTGGTGCCTGGCCCCTCCTATAATCAACCCTTTGAAGGAAACGTCAACTCATGCTGATGGCCCGAGAATCCCGCGTAACCATCAAGACGACCGAGGAACAGGACCTCATGCGCCAGGCCGGCCGCCTGACCGCGGACGTGCTGGACATGATCGGGCCCCATGTCCAGGCCGGCATCACGACCGGCGAACTGGACCGGATCTGCCACGATTTCATCGTCGGCCAGCAGGACGCGATCCCGGCGCCGCTGAACTACAAGGGCTTCCCGAAGTCCATCTGCACCTCGATCAACCACGTCGTCTGCCACGGCATTCCCGGCGACAAGCGCCTGAAGACCGGCGACATCGTCAACATCGACGTCACCGTCATCAAGGACGGCTTCCACGGCGACTCCAGCCGCATGTTCCTGGTCGGCAAGTCCTCCGTGCAGGCCGAGCGCCTCTGCCGGGTCGCCTTCGAGTCCATGTGGGAAGGCATCCGCATCGTCCGGCCCGGCGCCCACCTCGGCGACATCGGCCATGCCATCCAGCGATTGGTGGAGGCCCAGGGCTACTCGGTGGTCCGCGAGTTCTGCGGCCACGGCATCGGCCGCGGCTTCCACGAAGACCCCCAGGTGCTGCACTACGGCGAGCCCGGCACCGGGCTGGTGCTGGAGCCCGGCATGACCTTCACCATCGAGCCGATGGTCAACGCCGGCCGCCGCCACGTGAAGGTGCTGCCCGACGGCTGGACCGTCGTGACCAAGGATCATTCGCTGACCGCCCAGTGGGAGCACACGGTGCTGGTGACCGGGCGATGGCGTGGAGGTGCTGACCCTCGGCGCCGCCGACCGTGCCGCCGCCGGGAACCTCGGCTTGACCGCTCCCGGCAAGGGCCATCGCCATGCGTCCTGACCTGCCGCCGGACAGCCCGGACCTGTTCGCGGCCGGCGAAACGCCGCCGCCCTGGGACTACCTCGACCGCCTCGGCCAGCGGCTCGATGCCGCCATCGATGCCGTGTCCGCCTTCCGCAGCGCGCTGGCGGAGGGCGACGCGGCGCTGAAGGAACGATTCTTCGCAGACGAGCCCGTCGAACTCCTGGTGCGCGACCGCGCGCACCTGGTGGACGCGCTCCTGGTGCATGCCTGGAACCGCCATGCCGGGGCGCACGCCGACGAGATCGCCCTGCTGGCGGTCGGCGGCTACGGCCGCGGCGAGCTGCTGCCCTGCTCCGACATCGACATCATGGTGCTGCTGCCCAAGACCGAGGCATCGCCCTGGACCCCCGACCTGGAGCGGTTCCTGACCTTCCTGTGGGACATCGGCCTCGAGGTCGGCCACAGCGTGCGCACCATCGACGACTGCCGCCGCGAGGCGCTCGCCGACGTCAGCGTCGCGACCACCCTGATCGAGGCGCGCGTACTGTCCGGGCCCGAGGTCATGGTGGAGGCCATGCGCCGCGCCATCGCGCCGGACCGGATCTGGTCGTCGCGGGACTTCTTCGAGGCCAAGGTGCGCGAGCAGGTCGACCGCCACCACCGCTACCACGACACGGCCTACAACCTCGAGCCCAACGTCAAGCAGAGCCCGGGCGGGCTGCAGGGACATCCAGACCATCGGCTGGGTCGCCAAGCGGCACTTCGGGGCCGACACCTTCGACGACCTGGCCGCCCACGGCTTCCTGACCCAGCGCGAGCTCGTGCAGCTGCAGGCCGCGCAGGCCTACCTGTGGAAGGTCCGTTTCGCGCTGCACGTGGTCACCGGCCGGCGCGAGGACCGGCTGCTGTTCGACCACCAGATCAAGCTGGCCCGCCAGTTCGGCTACGAGGACGCCACCTTCACGCTCGCGGTCGAGCAGTTCATGCAGCGCTACTACCGCACCGTGATGTTCGTCAGCCTGACCAACGAGCTGCTGCTGCAGCACTTCCGCGAGGCGATCCTGTCCTCCGGCGACGCCCGGCCCGTGCCGGCTCTCGGCCCTGTTCCAGGAGCGCGAGGACTACCTCGAGGTCACCTCGCAGGACGTGTTCGTGCGCCAGCCGTCGGCCCTGCTGGAACTGTTCGTGGTGCTGCAGAACAACCCGCAGCTGCGCGGCGTGCGCGCCGAGACCATTCGCCTGGTGACGCGCCACCTCTGGCTGATCGACGAGGAGTTCCGGCAGAACCCGCGCAACCACCGCCTGCTCCTGGAGCTGCTGCGCGCCCCGGCCGGCGTCACCCACCAGCTGCGGCGGATGAACCTCTACGGCGTGCTGGGCCGCTACATCCCGGCCTTCGGCCGCATCGTCGGGCGGATGCAGTACGACCTGTTCCACGCCTACACCGTGGACGCGCACACGCTGTTCGTGGTCTCCAACCTGCGGCGCCTGGCGCTGGAGCGCTATGACCACGAGTTCCCGAAGCTGTCGCAGATCTTCAGGAGCCTGCCGAAGCCGGAGGTCGCCTACCTGGCCGCGCTGTTCCACGACATCGCCAAGGGGCGTGGCGGCGACCACTCCGAGCTCGGCGCCGTGGATGCCGAGGCCTTCTGCCTCGAACAGGGCATGTCGCGCTACGACGCGCGCGTGGTCGCCTGGCTGGTTCGCAACCACCTGATGCTGTCGGTGACCGCGCAGAAGAAGGATATCGCCGACCCGGAGGTCATCAACGACTTCGCCCGCCTGGTCGGCGACCAGACCCATCTCGACCACCTCTACGTGCTGACCGTCGCCGACGTGCGCGGCACCAACCCGAAGCTGTGGAACTCCTGGAAGGGTTCGCTGTTCGACGACTTCTACGAACGTGTCAAGCAGGCGCTGCGGCGCGGGCTCGAGACGCCCATCGACCAGGAGGAGCTGATCGCCGACACGCAGTCGCAGGCGCGCGAGCTGCTGGCCGAGGCGCGCGTCAGTGTGGACGACGTGGAGCGGGTCTGGGCACAGCTGACGGAGGCCTACTTCCTGCGTCACACCGCCGGCGAAGTCGCCTGGCACACGGGGCTGCTGGCCACGCGCGACCCGCAGGACCGCGGGCCGCTGGTGGCGGTCTCGCCGGAGCCGACCCGGGGCGGGGCCACGGCGATCCTCGTCTACACCTACCGCAGGCGGCACAGCTTCGCGCGCGCGACCGCGGCACTCGACCAGGTGGGGCTGAACGTCGTCGACGCCCGCATCACGCCGACCCAGGACGGCGCGAGCCTCGACACCTACTTCGTGCTGGAAGAGAACGGCATGACCATCGGCGACCCGGAACGCCTGGCCGGCATCGAGGCCACGGTCAGGCGCTTCGTCTCCGAGCGCGACACGCCGGCACCCACGGTGACGCGACGCGCGCCGCGCCAGCTGCGCATGTTCAGTACTGCGACACGGGTCGCCTTCAGCGAGGACCCGCATCGGCGCTGGACGATCCTGGAACTGGTCGCCGGCGACCGCCCGGGGCTCCTGTCCGAGATCGGCAAGGCGCTGTGGGACGAAGGCGTCGACCTGCACGGCGCCAAGATCATGACCGTCGGCGAACGCGCCGAGGACGTGTTCTATCTCACCGACGACAAGAGTCGCCCGCTCGACGCCGCGCGGCAGGAACGCCTGGCCGAGACGCTGACCCAGGCCCTCGACCGCCGCGTCGCGGCGGCGTGAAGCCCATGAACCCGACACTGGACAAGCTCAAGCCCTACCCGTTCGAGCGCCTCGCCGAGCTGACCCGCGGGGTCGTGCCCCCTGCGGGGCTGTCGCCGATCCGCCTGACCATCGGCGAGCCGCGGCACGCGCCGCCGGGATTCGTGCTCGACAGGCTACGCGAGACGCTCGGCGGCGTCGGCGTCTATCCGTTGACGGCGGGCCAGCCGGCATTGCGGGCTGCCTGTGCCCGCTGGTGCGAGCGGCGCTTCGACCTGGGTGAGAACGCGATCGACCCGGAGACGATGGTGCTGCCCGTCAACGGCACCCGCGAGGCCCTGTTCGCGTTCACCCAGGCGGCGATCGACCCGGCTACCCGACCCGCTGGTGCTGATGCCGAACCCGTTCTACCAGATCTACGAAGGCGCGGCGCTGCTCGCCGGCGCCGAGCCCTGGTA
The DNA here is from genome assembly GCA_963695465.1 of uncultured Gammaproteobacteria bacterium. Classification (GTDB taxonomy): domain Bacteria; phylum Pseudomonadota; class Gammaproteobacteria; order Steroidobacterales; family Steroidobacteraceae; genus SG8-30. The sequence continues at coordinate 49,143 of CAVOGM010000008.1, read as the reverse complement.
CCTGGCGACCGGGCCGGACAACGGCTGGCTGCCCGACCTCGACGCCGTGCCTGCCGAGGTGTGGCGACGCTGCCAGCTGTTGTTCCTCTGCACTCCCGGGAACCCCACCGGTGCGGTGATGGACCACGACTATCTCGGGCGCGTGCTCGACCTCGCCGACCGCTTCGGCTTCGTCGTCGCCTCGGACGAGTGCTATTCGGAAATCTATGCCGATGAGGACTTGCCGCCGCCGGGGCTGCTGCAGGCCAGCGCGCGTCGCGGCCGCCCGCGGTTCGAGCGCTGCGTGGTCTTCCACAGCCTGTCGAAGCGATCCAACCTGCCCGGCCTGCGCTCGGGCTTCGTCGCCGGCGATCCGGCGCTGATGGCCCGCTACCGGCTGTACCGCACCTACCACGGCAGTGCGATGCCGGAGCACGTGCAGCAGGCGAGCATCGCCGCCTGGAGCGACGAGGCGCACGTCCTCGCCAACCGCGACCTGTACCGGGCCAAGTACGACGCCGTGATGCCGCTGCTCGCCGATGTGCTGGACGTCGAACGCCCGGCCGCGTCGTTCTACCTGTGGCCAGGCACGCCGACCGACGACGAGGCTTTCGCCCGCGACCTGCTGGCGGCGACGAACGTCAGCGTGCTGCCGGGTTCCTACCTCGGCCGCGACGTCGGCGACGGCAACCCGGCGCGCAACAGGCTGAGGATTTCCCTGGTCGCCAGCGTCGACGAATGCGTCGAGGCGGCGCGCCGGATCCGGCATTTCATCGAGGATCGCTGATGGACCACCTGAAGACCCTGATCGAGGCCGCCTTCGAGCGTCGCACGGAATTCTCCCCCGCCGAGGTGCCGCACGAGCTGGCCGTGGCGCTCGACGACTGCCTCGACCTGCTCGATTCGGGGCGGGCGCGCGTGGCCGAACCCGTCGATGGCGGCTGGCGCGTCAACGAGTGGCTGAAGAAGGCCGTGCTGCTGTACTTCCGCACCCACGACAACACGGTGATCGAGAACGGCTTCACCCGCTTCTACGACAAGGTGCCGCTGAAGTACGCCGGCATGAGCCCCGATCGCTTCCGCGACGGCGGGACCCGCGTCGTGCCGCCGGCGGTGGCGCGCAAGGGCGCCTACATCGCCCCCAACGTCGTGCTGATGCCGAGCTACGTCAATATCGGCGCCTACGTGGACACCGGCACGATGGTCGACACCTGGGCGACGGTCGGCTCCTGCGCGCAGATCGGCCGCAACGTGCACCTGTCCGGCGGCGTCGGCATCGGCGGCGTGCTGGAGCCGCTGCAGGCGAGCCCCACGATCATCGAGGACGACTGCTTCATCGGCGCGCGCTCCGAGATCGTCGAGGGCGTCATCGTCGAAAAAGGCGCGGTGATCTCCATGGGCGTCTACATCGGCGCCAGCACGCGCATCTACGACCGCGCGACCGGCGAGGTCCACTACGGCCGGGTGCCGTCCGGGGCCGTCGTCGTGCCGGGCTCGCTGCCTTCCACGGATGGCCGCTATTCACTGTACTGCGCCGTGATCGTCAAGCGCGTCGATGCCCAGACCCGGGCGAAGACGGCGGTGAATGAGTTGCTGAGATTGTAGAGAAGCGGATGGCGGATAGCGGATGAGCGGATAGCGGATAGCGGATAGCGGATAGTCGAGAATATTTCGAGCACGTGGCGGATTGCAGTGAATTTCTTGTCGTCAGTAGCGGGAGTTCAGCAGACAGCATCGGTTTCTTGGCCCGCTTACTGCTCACCGCTCACTGTCTTAACTATCCGCCATCCGCTATCCGCCATCCGCTTTCTTCCCCCTCACCCAAACCTCCCCGTAATGTAATCCTCCGTCAGCTTGTGACGGGGATTCGTGAAGATCTGGTCCGTCGACCCGACCTCGATCAGGTCGCCGAGGTGGAAGTAGGCGGTGCGCTGCGAGACGCGCGCGGCCTGCTGCATCGAATGCGTCACGATGCAGATGGCGTAATTCTGCCGCAGCTCGTCGATCAGGTCCTCGATGCGCGCGGTGGCGATCGGGTCGAGCGCCGAGCACGGCTCGTCCATCAGGATGACTTCCGGGTTCACCGCGATGGTGCGCGCAATGCACAAACGCTGCTGCTGGCCGCCGGACAGCGCCGTGCCCGGCGCGTCGAGCCGGTCCTTGACCTCGTCCCACAACCCGGCCCGCAGCAGGCTGGTCTGCACGATCTCGTCGAGCTCGGTGCGATCCCCCGCCAGGCCGTGGATGCGCGGCCCGTAGGCGACATTCTCGTACACCGACTTCGGGAACGGATTCGGCTTCTGGAAGACCATGCCGACGCGGGCGCGCAGCTGCACCGGGTCCTGGCGCTTGTCGTACACGTCCTGGCCGTCGAGCGATATCGAACCCGTCACCCGGGCCGACGGGATGGTGTCGTTCAGCCGGTTCAGGCAGCGCAGGAAGGTGCTCTTGCCGCAACCCGACGGACCGATCATCGCGATCACCTGGTTGTGGGCGACGTCCAGGCTGACGTGGCGGATGGCGTGCTTGTCGCCGTAATAGACGTTCACGTCGCGACAGACCATGACCGGGTCCTTGACCGTCACGTCGCCGACGGTCTTGTGGACCGCCTCGCTGCGGTCCAGCCGCATCCCGCCGTCGGGCGCCTTGCGTCTGCGTCTCGGAAGGAACTGTCGCCATCGAGGAATCTCCCACCCGCGTGTCCGTCACCAGCGTCGCTCGAACTTCTGGCGCAGGATCACGGCCGTCGCATTCATGATCAAGAGGAAGCCGAGCAGCACCAGGATCGCCCCGGAGGTGCGCTCGAGGAAAGCCCGCTCGGGACTGTCGGCCCAGAGGTAGACCTGCACCGGCAGCACGGTGGACGGGTCCGTCAGGCCGTGCGGAACGTCGGCGATGAAGGCCACCATGCCGATCATGAGCAGCGGCGCCGACTCGCCGAGCGCGCGGGCCATGCCGATGATCGCGCCGGTCAGCATGCCGGGCATGGCCAGCGGCAGCACGTGGTGCACGACCGTCTGCACTTCCGACGCGCCCATGCCGAGCGCCGCCTCGCGAATCGAAGGTGGAACTCCCTTCAGCGCCGCGCGGCTGGCGATGATGATGGTCGGCAGCGTCATCAGCGTCAGCACCAGGCCGCCCACCAGCGGCGCCGAGCGCGGCAGCCCGAACAACTGGATGAACACCGCCAGGCCCAGCAGGCCGAAGACGATCGACGGCACCGCCGCGAGGTTGTTGATGTTCACCTCGATGAAGTCCGTGAGCCGGTTCTTGACCGAGAACTCCTCCAGGTACACTGCTGCGGCGACGCCGATCGGGAAGGACAGCAGCAGCGTCACCGCCAGGGTCAGGAAGGTCCCGACGACGGCTCCCCAGACGCCGGCCTGCTCGGGTTCGCGCGAATCGCCGTGCGTGAAGAAGCCGCGGTTGAAGCGCTTGGCCAGTCGGTCCTCGGCGACCAGGCGGTCGATCCAGCCGAGTTCCTGGTCGCTCAGGCCGCGCGCGTCCTCGGCCAGCGAGCGGTCGATCTTGCCCTTCATCAACAGGTCGACACGGTCGTCGGCGAGCAGCCAGAGCGTCTCCTTCCTGCCGACCAGCCCGGGGTTGGCCATCACCCGATCGCGGAGCTCGAACTGGCCGCCGCTGCTCGCCAGGCCGTAGAGACTTCGCAGGTCGCTGCGGCCCTCGACATCGGGGAACTGCTTGCGCATCGCCGCCTTGATCAGGGCGGCGTAGTCCCCGTTGCCGATGACCTCCGGGTCATCGCTGCCGTCCGGGTTGACGACGTCGGCCGAGTAGTCGATGTCGAGCTGGATGTAGCTCTGCTGGAAGATGGTCCAGCCGGTCGAGATGATGCTGGAGAACAGGAAGCCGACGAACGAAAGGCCGAGTAGCGACCGCGCAGATGCCGTAGGCACGGAACAGCCGCTCCGAGCGATAGCGCCGCTTGAGGCTCTTCTCGACCAGGCGGCGCGTCCGCTGCGCCGGCGTTTCCGTCGACTCTGGATTCAAGGCCGGATCACTCATATTGCTCCCGGAACCTGCGCACGACCTGCTGCGCGATGACGTTGAGTGTCAGGGTCGCCAGGAACAGCACCAGGCCGAGCGCGAAGGCCGCCAGCGTCTTCGGGCTGTCGAACTCCTGGTCGCCGACCAGCAGGGTCACGATCTGGGTGGTCACGGTCGTGACCGCCTCCAGCGGATTGGCAGTCAGGTTGGCGCCGAGCCCGGCCGCCATGACGACGATCATGGTCTCGCCGATGGCACGCGAGATGGCCAGCAACACGCCGCCCACGATGCCCGGCAGCGCCGCGGGGAACACGACGCGCCGGATGGTCTCCGACTGGGTGGCGCCCAGGCCGTAGGAGCCGTCACGCAGGGACTGCGGCACGGCCGTGATCATGTCATCGGCCAGCGAGGACACGAACGGGATGATCATGATCCCCATGACCAGGCCGGCGGCCATGGCGCTCTCGCTGGCGACCGGGATGCCCAGCGACACGCCCATTTCGCGCAGCATCGGCCCGACCACCAGCGCGGCGAAGAAGCCGTAGACGACGGTCGGGATGCCGGCCAGCACCTCGAGCACCGGCTTGACGACCGCGCGCACCTGGCGCTTGGCGTACTCGGCCAGGTAGATTGCCGCGAACAGCCCGACCGGCACGGCGACGGCCATGGCGATGCCGGCGATCAGCAGCGTGCCCGTGAACAGCGGTACGGCGCCGAACGCGCCGGAGGAGCCCACCTGGTCGGCGCGAATCGCCATCTGCGGCGACCACTGCAGGCCGAACAGGAACTCGGTGACCGGCACGATCCGGAAGAACCGGATCGACTCGAACAGCACCGAGACGACGATGCCGATGGTGGTGAAGATGGCGATCGTCGAGCAGGCGATCAGCGCAATGCGCACGACCCTCTCGACGCTGTTGCGGGCCCGCAGCGTCGGTGAAATCTTCCGCCAGGCGAGCGCGCCCGCGGCGAGCGCCAGGCTCAGGCACAGCACGGCAGCGGCGAGCTGCGACAACGAGCGCAGTTCGACGTACCGCGCCGCCGCGGCCTGGACCTCCGGGCTGGCCATCTCGGCCGGGATCGCGCCGGCCACGAGGTTGTGGACGTCGTTGAGGACCAGCGACAACTGGTCCGGCGTCAGCCCCTGGATCTCGGGCGACATGCCGCCGACGACCAGGCCGGTGATGATCCGGCCGTCGAACGCGTGCCAGAGCGACAGGACCAGCAGCGCCGGGATGGCAGAGGCCAGCGCCGCCAGCAGCCCGTAGTAGCCGGGCCGCGAATGCAGCTTGCTCGCACCCTTGAGCCCGCCGACGAGGGCCAGCGAGCGCATCCGCCCGGCACGGTAAGCCAGCGCGGCGAGGATCAACAGCACCAGGACCAGCGTTGAGGTTTGCATCGAGACTGTTCTGCGTCCCCGTCTATCAGCGATCGCTGCGGCCGCCCTCGAGCGGAGGCCCTCGCGAAAGGCAACCGCCACCCTGCCGCGCTCGGCGGCGGCTTGCGCGCCTTTATAAGCCGCCCATGTTACAGATTCATGACAGGTGGTTCTCCCCGTCCGGCCGGGCGTTACGGTTCAGGCACTTGAGGCGACCGCATCGCCGCACGCGCCCGGCGCTTGCCCGGGCCGGCCCCCGCCACGGCAACCCCGGCCAGCGCACTTGCCCGAGGGGGCGGCTGCCCGTATAACAGGCCGCCATTCCGTTCCCTTCCGCCCGAGGCAGATAACCACCGATGTCCGCAACGCTCGACCTGACCCGGGCCATGATCGCCCGCCCCTCCATCAGCCCGACCGACGGCGGCTGCCAGGAGATGATGATCGAGCGGCTCGAGCCACTCGGCTTCGTCGTCGAGCGGCTGCGCTTTGGCAACGTCGACAACTTCTGGGCCAGGCGCAGGGGCGGCGAAGGCCCGGTGCTGTGCTTCGCCGGGCATACCGACGTGGTGCCGACCGGGCCGATGGAGGAATGGCACTCCGACCCGTTCGATCCCGTGGTCCGCGACGGCTACCTGTTCGGACGCGGCGCCGCCGACATGAAAAGCGGCCTCGCCGCCATGGTCACCGCCGTCGAGGGTTTTGTCAGGGCGCGCCCCGCGCATGCCGGCACGATCGCGTTCCTGATCACCAGCGACGAGGAAGGTCCCTCGGTGGACGGCACGCGCCGGGTCGTCGAAGTGCTGAAGGAACGGCAGGAACGCATCGACTGGTGCCTGGTGGGCGAACCCTCGAGCGACAAGCGCTTCGGCGACACGGTCAAGATCGGCCGCCGCGGGTCGCTGTCCGGCCGCCTCACGGTCCACGGGGTGCAGGGCCACATCGCCTACCCGCAGCTGGCGGAGAACCCGGTGCATATGCTGGCGCCGGCGCTGGCCGAGCTGGTCGCGCACACCTGGGACGAGGGCAACGAGTTCTTCCAGCCCACCTCGTTCCAGATCTCCAACCTGTCGGCGGGCACCGGCGCGCCCAACGTCATCCCCGGCGAACTGAAGGCGCGCTTCAATATCCGCTGGTCGCCCGAGCAGACGCTCGAGGGCCTGCAGCAGACCGTGACCGGAGTGCTGGACCGGCACCACGTCCGCTACTCGCTGGAATGGTTCGTCTCCGGCCTGCCGTTCTATACGCCGCCCGGCGTGCTCTCCGGCGCCGTGTCGCAGGCGGTGCGCGAGATCGCGGGCGTGGAAACCCGCCTGACGACCGGCGGCGGCACCTCGGACGGCCGCTTCATCGCGCCCATGGGCGCCCAGGTGGTGGAGCTCGGGGTCGTCAACCAGACGATCCACAAGGTCAACGAATGCGTCCGCGTCGAGGACGTCGACGCGCTGAGCCGGACGTATGAGAGAGTGATGGAGTTGCTATTGGCGGATAGCGGATAGCGGATAGCGGATCGGTGCAGAATATTGTGAGTGGTGAGTAGTGAGTAGTGAGTCGTAAAGCCACTATTGCCTTCTTACGACTCACCACTCACGACTCACGACTCACGGACCACTGAGCGTCGACCACAGCTCACTCTCTTAACTATCCGCTATCCGCTATCCGCTTCCACCACTCACGCATTCCGATCCGCTTTCGAGGCCTGGATCTGCGCCTCGGCATCCTCGATCGACAGGTGGCGGATGTCCTTGCCGTGCACCGTGTAGACGATGTACTCGCACATGTTCTTGGCATGGTCGCCGATGCGCTCGAGCGCACGGACGATCCACATGATGTCCAGCGCGCGGCGGATGCTGCGCGGGTCTTCCATCATGTAGGTGATGTTCTGGCGCTGGATCGCTTCATACTCGATGTCGACCGCGCGGTCGCGCCGCGCCACTTCCATGGCCTCGGCGGAATCGAGCCGGGCAAAGGCATGCAGCGAGTCGTGCACCATGTCGATGACCAGCCGGGCCAGGTGCCGCACGTCGCGATACTTGTCGGACGGCTGCTCGGTGGCGGCAAGGCGCGAGGCGATCATCGCGATCTTTTCGATCTCGTCGCCGATCCGCTCGAGGTCGGTGATCGTCTTGATGATGGCGACGATGACGCGCAGGTCCGACGCCGTCGGCTGGCGCATGGCGATGATGCGGCCGCATTCCTCGTCGATGGTGACTTCCATCTGGTTGACCTGGTGATCGGCATTGGCGACCTCCTCACCGAGGGCGCTGTCGCCCTCGACCAGGGCCGTGACCGCCTGCTGCAGCTGCTGCTCGACGAACCCGCCCATCTGCAGGACGCGGGTGCGGACCTTCTCGAGGTCCTCGTTGAAGCGGCGGGAAATGTGGTGACCGAGATCTGCGGGTTGCATGGGGGTGCCTGGCGTTACGGATTGCTGGCGAAATAATAACCGATTAAGGGGGAGGTCAGACCCCAACCTGACCCAGGCGGTATCGCCCACACGGTGCCTGGCACCAGGCAGGTGCCTGGCACGTGCCAGGCACGTCCCGGCCAGGCACCTCTTCACATCAGAACTTCATGCTGAAGTCGAGCTGCAGGCGCTGGTAGTCGCGCGCGCTGGCTGTGTCGTAGTTCTTGGTGTTGTCGAAATACGTCAGGTTCAGCGACGTGTTCTTGATGGGCACATAGGCGCCCTTGACCACGTAGCCCTTGCCCTGGGTGATGCCGCCCGCGAAGTCGGAGTCGCTGACGCCGCCCCACTGTGCATCCTTCTCGAGGTCCTGGTAGAGGACGCCGACCTCCCAGCTGCCCTGGTCCTTGGCCTTGCCCAACATCAATCCGACGTTATACCCGGTATTCAGGTCGCTGACCGCCGTGTTCTCGATGTAGCTGGCCCAGAGCTTGACCGGCATCGCACCCAGCTTGAAGCCGTACTCGGCGTCCAGGCCCAGGATGTTGTAGTCATACAGGTAGCAAGCCGAGCCACCACAGTCGTAGTAAGAATTGCCAGCCAGCGGCGCGCTGCTGTCCAGTGCGATGCCAAGCATCATGTCCTTGACCGTGTAGTCGTTGTAGGCGGCAGCCAGCGTCAGGCCGAAGCTCGACTCCCAGCCGATCTGCGTGCCGAACAGGTGCGGATCGGCGTCGCTGGAGTTCTCCCTGATCCAGAAGCCGTAGCCGCTGGCAAACAGTCCGTTGTCGGCCTTGTAGCGTATCGAACCGCCCTCCGGGTTGACGTCACCGTCGTAGAAGAACTGGGCGCCGCTCAGGCGTTCGAACGGGTATTTCATCTTGCCCAGCGACACGGTCGTATTGTCGAAGGCCGCCCAGTCAAAATAGGCATAGTCCAGCGCGATGTTCTTGCGCACGTTGCCGCCGCCCAGGGTCGCATTGGTCGAACGCGGATCCTCCGGGTCGCCGGTCGCGATGCCGACGTAGGTCTTGAGGCTGTCGGAAACCTTGGCCTCCATGCCAATCCGCGCGCGGATCCGCTGCCGGTTACGCTGGTCCCTGGTCTCCTCGTCGATGACCTCGTGCCGATAGCGCAGGTCGCCCTTCCACTTGAGCTTGCTGGCCCAGTCGGTGCCCTTGTCCGTGGCGACCACCTGGGCAAGCTGGTCGGTCTGCCTGTCATTGGTGGTCTCGAGCTCCGCAACCCGGCTCTTGAGTTGCTCGATCTCGGCGGGCGACGCCGGAGCAGCGCCGGCGGACAGCTGGCTGTTCTGGGCCTCGAGCTGCTGCACGCGGGCGAGAAGTGCCTCGACCTGCTGCTTGAGCTCGGAGACTTCCTGCTCGCTCACGGCGGCCTGGGCGGACAGCGGCGCAGACAGCACCAGCCCTACCGCTCCGGCGATAATGACGTTTCGCATTGTGTTTCCCTGCTTTGTCGTTGAATGATGGTGCGGCTGCCCCGGGCGTTTCGATCGCCCGGCGCGGCAGCGCAGCCTGTTCAGAGTTTCAGGCTCGAGAGAGCTTCGGCGGCCTTGCGCACCGCATCGCGGTCGGCCTTGGGCAGCGGAATCAGGCCCTTGTCGGTCAGGTAGCCGTCGTCACCCATCGCCTTGTCGCTGGTGAACTCGGCGATGAATTCCTGGATGCCGGGAATCACGCCGACGTGCGCCTTCTTGACGTAGAAGTACAGCGAACGGGCCACCGGGTAGCTGCCATCCGCGACGTTCTCGAAGGTCGGCGCCTTGCCCTCGACGATCGAGCCGTGCAGCTTGCCCAGGTTTTCCTCCAGGTAGCTGTAGCCGAAGATGCCCAGCGCGCTCGGATTGGCCTCCAGCTTCTGCACGATCAGGTTGTCGTTCTCGCCGGCTTCGACGTAGGCGCCGTCTTCGCGGATCTGCGTGCAGACGCGCTGGAAGCGTTTCTCGTCGACACCCTTCAGCTCCTTGAGCCAGGGAAAGCCTTCGCAACCCTTTTCCATCACCAGTTCGGCGAAGGCATCACGCGTGCCGGAGGTCGGTGGCGGGCCGAGCACCTCGATCTTGACGGTCGGCAGCTTCTTGTCGATCTGGTTCCAGGTCTTGTAGGGGTTGTCGACCAGCTTCGTCGGGTTGGCCGGGTCCGGCACCTGCTTGGCAAGCGCCATGAACAACTCCTTGCGGCTGAGCTGGTAGGTCGGCGCGGCCTTGGAGTTGGCGAGCACGATGCCGTCGAAGCCGATCTTCACCTCGACGATGTCCTTGACGCCGTTCTTGGCACAGTCGGCCACCTCGGACGACTTGATGCGGCGCGACGCGTTGGCGATGTCGCTGTACTGCGGGCCGAGGCCCTGGCAGAACAACTTCAGGCCGCCGCCCGTCCCGACGCTCTCGACCTTCGGCGTCTTGAACTTGGAGCCGCGACCGAACTGCTCGGCCACCGCCGAGGAGAACGGGAAGACGGTGGAGGAACCTGCGATGCTGATGTAGTCGCGCGCGGACTGTGCCTGCGCGGCGCCGGCGAGGGCCATTGCCGTCACGCCAGCTGCAATCAGGGTCTTCTTCAACACTTTGACTCTCCGAGTGTGGATTCAATCCAGGCCTGCCACCGCTGCCTGGCCGCGCGCCTCTCGTGGGCTTGACGCAGGCCACTGGCCGGTGACGCAGCAAAGACTACGCGGCGTTTGTTACAGAATTGCGTCAGCCGTAGGTGCCGGGCCATCGGTGCCAGGCACGCGGTAGCCGGCAGGGCTGCCAGGCACGTGCCGGCACGTGCCTGGCACCTCTGCGCTACTGAACCCGCTTGGGGGGGAAGTGGCAGGTGAACGTCGATCCCCTGCCCTCGATGGAGTCGATGGTCAGCCGGCCACCGTGGCGCTGCAGCGCGTGCTTGACGATGGACAGGCCGAGGCCCGAGCCGCCCGACTTGCGCGAGCGGCCGCGGTCGACCCGGTAGAACCGTTCGGTCAGGCGCGGCAGGTGTTCCTCGGGTATGCCGATGCCGGTGTCCGTCACCGACAGGTGCCCGCCCTGCGCATCGACCCACCAGCGGATCGCCACCGAACCGTCCTCGGCGGCGTGTACTTGACGGCATTGGTGATGAGGTTGGAGGCAATGGAATGCAACTCGGCCTCGCTGCCGAGCAGGCGCGCCGGCGAGTCGAGCTTGAGGATGACCTCGCGCGGCCGGAACTCGCGGCTCAGGACGTCCTTGCGTATCAGCGCCAGCATCCCGCCGATGTCCACCGGGTCGATCGGCGCCTCCTTGCCGGAGGCCTCCAGCTTCGACAGCTCGAGCAGGTCCTCGACGATCAGGCGCATGCGCTCGGCCTGGCGGCGCATCTCCTCGATCGGCGCGCGCCAGACGGGCTCCAGCCCGGCGTCATCCGCCAGCTGGTCCAGGTAGCCGTTGATCACGGTCAGCGGCGAGCGCAGTTCGTGCGATGCATTGGCCACGAAGTCCTTGCGCATGGCCTCCAGACGCGCCTCGCGGGTGATGTCGCGCGCCAGCATCAGCAGTTGGTCGCCTGCGGGAATGATCTGCAGCGCCAGGTAGCGATCATCCGCCGGACCGTAGCTGATCACCACCGGCGTGGCCTGCGGAGCGGTCCTCAGGTAGCGCGCGAACTCCGGCTGCCGCACCAGGTTCTCGATGCGCATGCCGAAGTCGGCCTTGCGCTTCAGGCCGAGCAATTGCGCCGCCGTGCGGTTGAACCAGATGATCTCGAAGTCCTGCGACAGCAGGACGACGCCGTCGGGCATCGCCGCGGTCAGCCGGCGGAATTCGCGCAGCAGCTGCTGCGATGCGCCGCTTGTGGAAGTTCTTGCGCTTGTAGACCCGGCCGACCAGCGCGACCACGTCGCCCCAGACGCCGCCGAGGTCCGGCGGATCTTCCTCCTTGCGGTGCCTGAGCCAGCGGTGCAAGCGGTACAGGCTGGAAAGCTGGACCAGCAGGTAGCCGCCCAGCACCGCGACCAGCCACAGGTCCAGGCGCCCGAAGATCAGCCCGCCCGCGACCGCGAAGGCCAGCGCGCCCGCGATGCGGGCGATGGCGAAGGACCAGGGCGACTTGTCGTCCACCACGCTAGGTTCCCCGGGTCGAGAAGCGGTAGCCCGCGCCGCGGACCGTCTGGATGAAGCGGTCGTAGCCGTGCTCTTCCAGCGCCTTGCGCAGGCGCCGGATGTGCACGTCCACCGTACGCTCCTCCACGTAGACGTTGCCGCCCCAGACGCGGTCCAGCAGCTGACCGCGCGAGTAGACGCGCTCCGGATGGCTCATGAAGAAGCTCAGCAGGCGGTACTCGGTGGGCCCGAGCGATACCGGCGCGTCCCCGGCCATGACCCGGTGGCCGGCCTGGTCGAGCACCAGGCCCTCGGCCTCAACCCTGTCCTCGACTCCGCCAGGAGACGTCCGCCGCAGCACGGCCTTGATCCGGCCTGCAGCTCACGCGGCGAGAACGGCTTGGTGATGTAGTCGTCGGCGCCGCCCTCGAGCCCGGTAACCTTGTCGCTCTCATCCGCGCGCGCCGTCAGCATGATGATCGGGACTTCCTGGGTGTCCTTGTCGCGCTTCAGCTGGCGGGTGAGTTCCAGGCCGCTCATGTCCGGCAGCATCCAGTCCACCAGCAGCAGGTCGGGCCGGCTGTCGGCGATCTTCACCCGTGCCTGGGCGCAATCCTCGGCCTCGGCGACCTCGAAGCCGGCGCGGCGAAGCCCGAAGGCGATCATGTCGCGGATCGGCTTCTCGTCCTCGACCAAGAGAATCTGCTTCCCCGTCATAAGCGTCTGTCCCGTCTGGGATTTCCGTTCTTTGGGCTTTTGACCGACGGCACCATACGAACAATTTATGACATTTACGTGACGCTTGCGTCGTTGATGTCACCAGAGGTGCCAGGCACGTGCCTGGCACCTTTTCAACGCCGATGTGCCACGTCGTCCCGTAGGTACACCGGCACCGCCTGCTCGGCGCCGACCGCGCCGCCCTGTGCGAAAACCTGCGCGCCGATCAGCGCAATCTCCCGGGCGTGCGGCAGCAGGTCCGGGTCGTATCCGACCAGCCGCGGCGCCCAGCAGCGTATGCAGCGCCGGATAGGCCGACAGTCCGTGCCCCGCGCCAAAGAAGGCCGGGCCGCCCTGGGTCGTCCCCGGCAGCGCGACCTCGCCCGCATCCGACGACCGCCTCGGCGGTCATCGCGACAGGCGCACGTCACGTCCGCGCAGTCGAACGCGCGCCCAGTAGACCTGCGCCATGCGCGCATCGAGGCAGGCCAGCACGTAACGCTCACCGTGTTGGCGCCGCCGCCCGCGCGGCCAGCGCCGCGAGGTCGGAAACCGGCACCACCGGCAGGTCGGCACCGAAGGCGAGCCCCTGCGTGACGCCCGGCGCCGATGCGCAGTCCCGTGAACGACCCCGGCCCGCGGCCGAAGGCGATGGCATCGAGCGCCGCGAGCGCGACGCCCGCCTCCGCCAGCACTTCCTGGACCATGGGCAGCAGGCGCTCGGCATGGCCGCGGCCGATCACCTCGTAGCGCTCGACGACCTCGCCGTCGACAGACCAGCGCCACCGAGCAGGCCTCCGTCGCGGTGTCGACTGCCAGGACCTTCATGCGATCTGCGCCTTGCGCATGTCGATGCCCGCTTCGGCCAGTCGCCGACGGAGGAACCGCGCCGCCTCGTCGCCCTCCTCGGTCAGCCGTGCCGGCGGCAGCGACTGCACGAACATGCGCCCATAGGCCCGCGTGCGCAGGCGCGGGTCGCAGATCGCCACCACGCCGAAGTCCTCGCGGTCGCGGATCAGCCGGCCGAAGCCCTGCTTCAGCGCCAGCACGGCCTGCGGCACCTGGTACTCGAAGAACGGGTTGCCGCCGCGCCGCTTGATGCCCTCGAGCCGCGCCTTCAGCAGCGGATCGTCCGGCGCCGCGAACGGCAGCTTGTCGATGACCACCAGCGCCAGCGCCGGTGCCGCGCACGTCCACGCCCTCCCAGAAACTCGAGGTGCCGAGCAGCACCGAGTGTTCCACGCTCGCGGAAGCGCTTCAGCAGGGTCTCGCGCGGCGCCTCGCCCTGCACCAGCATCGGGAAGCGTTCCTCGAAGCCCTTGCGCAGCCGCAGCAGCCGCGCCGCTTCCTTCAGCGCGCGGTGGCTGGTGAACAGCAGGAACGTCCGACCATCGGCGGCCTCGATCAGCGGCAGCGCCGCCGCCAGCACCGCGGTGGTGTGGGTGCGGATCCGACGGCATCCGGCATGCCCTGCGGCAGGTAGAGCATCGCCTGGCGCTCGAAGTCGAAGGGGCTGGCGACGTTGAGCGTGCGCGCATCGGTCGCGCCGACTCGGCCGAGGAAGTGATTGAAATCCCCGCCCACCGCCAGCGTCGCCGAGGTGAACACCCACGCGCAGGGCCGCGCCGTCATCAGCTCGCGCAGCCGGTCCGCGACCTCGAACGGGCAGTAGCCGAGCGTGAAGCTGCGGCCTGAGATCTCCACCCAGCGCACGCCGTCCTCGGGCCCGAAGCCGAGCATCTGCGTCAGGCCGTCGGCGAGCGCATCGCCGCGCCGCACGCAGGCCTTCAGGCCGGCGTCGTCGCTGCCGGTGTCCTTCGACGCCCTGCGCCAGCAGTCTCGACGCGCGGCGTCGGCCGTATGCAGCGATTCGATGAACGCGTCGGGCAGTTCGGTCCAGTCGAGCCGGTCACGGCCGCCGCGGATGGACGCCAGTGCCTGGGCGAAGGCGTCCTCGACCCGCATCAGCTGCTCGCGCAGCACCGGGTTCACGTGCCCGGTGCGGACCAGCTCCGCCAGCGTGTCGCGCGTCAGCGCCACGGCCTGCCGGCTGCTGACCGACAGGCCGAAGAACTGCGCGGCGATGTCGGGCACCTGGTGCGCCTCGTCGAGGATGACCGCGTCGGCGCCGGGCAGCAGGTCGCCGAAGCCCTCTTCCTTCATCGCCAGGTCGGCGAGCAGCAGGTGGTGATTGACCACCACGATGTCGGCCGCCTGCGCCTCGCGTCGCGCCGCGACCACGTGGCAGCGCGAGTACTCGGCGCACTCGATGCCCAGGCAGTTGTCGCGCGTCGAGGTGACCGCCGGCCAGACCGGGTCGTCGTCGCGGATGCCGGCAGACCTCGGCGACATCGCCCGAGCGGGTGACCTGCCGCCCAGTCCCGCACACGCTTCGAGCGCCTTCGCCGAGGGCGGCTCGAAGCCGGGCAACGTCAGCGCCTGGTCGGCCAGCGCCAGCCGGTGGCGGCACAGGTAATTGGAGCGGCCCTTGAGCAGGGCCACGCGCACCGGCCGCCCGAGCGCCTTGGACAGCATCGGCAGGTCGCGGTGGTAGAGCTGGTCCTGCAGCGTGCGGGTGCCGGTGGAGACGATCACGTGCCGGCCCGACAGCAGCGCCGGCACCAGGTAGGCGAAGGTCTTGCCGGTGCCGGTGCCCGCCTCGACCGCGAGGACGCGTACGATCGTCCAGCGCCTCGCCGACCCAGTCGGCCATCTCCTGCTGCTCGCGACGCGACTCGAAGCCCGGGACGACCTCCGCCAGCGGACCGTGGGGGCCGAGCAGCTCGCCGAAATCACCCATCGGCTTGCCCGGCGACGCTCGAAGAGGTGCCAGGCACCGGAGAGGTGCCAGGCACGGCTGGCACCGGCTGTGCCTGGTGGTGCCTGGCACCTCTTCAATGGCTCATCGCGCAGATCTTCACGGGCCGGCAGTGTAATGAACCCCCGCCCGCCGGGGTACCGACGAAAGTGCCTGACGCATCCGATTACCCGACAGTCGATGCTCAACGGTCCCGACATTGGCTTGTGCGCCGACGCCCGATACCAGGATCGTGGCACGAACGTCGGTTTTCGTATTGAAATAAGACAGTAATACAATGAGGTTAAGCCGGTTACTTCAAGGCGCCGACATGTACCTTTTTCGGCCAAGGGGACCTCGCTTTCTCGCGGTTCCGCTGCACCAGGCAACGATTTCCATAAACCTAGAATCGATTACCGCTGCCTGAAGCGGCCAGTAGCACCCCGGAATCTCCTTATCCGCCAAGCCGGATATGGGCCGCTTGGCTCCTCTATAATCACAGACCCCTTTCAGCCAAGAATTGACGCAGCAGGTTCCTGACATCCGCCGGTCGCACGCGCCCGACGCCGTCACCTGCGTTGCCGAAGACAAAGAGGAAAGAATGGTCACTCCGACACCTGGCTCCAGCTCCCCGATGACCCACCCCAAGCTCGTCGCCGACTGGGTCGACACCGTTGCCCGCCTGACCCGCCCCGCCAGGATCCACTGGTGCGACGGCTCCGAGGAGGAGTACCAGGGACTTGATCAGCTGATGCTCGGAACCGGCGACCTGCTCGCCCTGAACCAGAAGACCCACCCGAACTGTTACCTGCACCGCTCCGATCCCGTCCGACGTAGCCCGGGTCGAGCACCTGACCTTCGTCTGCACCCACCACAGCCGAGATGCCGGCCCGAACAACAACTGGATGGACCCGGCCGAAGCCAAGCGGCTGATGCACGAGCTGTTCGACGGCTGCATGCAGGGCCGCACGCTGTACGTCATTCCCTACTGCATGGGCCCGATCGACTCGCCCTACTCCCGCTGCGGCGTCGAGATCACCGACAGCGCCTACGTCGCCGCCAACATGAAGCTGATGACGCGCATGGGCAGGGCCGCGCTCGAGCGCATCGAGCGCGAGGGCAACTTCGTCAGGGGCCTGCACTCCATCGGCGAGCTCGATCCGGACCGCCGCTACATCATGCATTTCCCGGAAGAACTCTCGATCATGAGCTACGGCTCCGGCTACGGCGGCAACGCGCTGCTCGGCAAGAAATGTCATGCCCTGCGCATCGCCAGCTAGCAGGCCCGCCACGAGGGCTGGCTGGCCGAACACATGCTGATCGTCGGCGTCGAGAGCCCCGCAGGGCGAGACGCACTACCTCGCCGCGGCATTCCCGTCGGCCTGCGGCAAGACCAACCTCGCCATGCTGATCCCGCCCGAGTCCCATGCCGGGCTGGAAAGTCTGGACGCGTCGGCGACGACATCGCCTGGCTGCACTCCGGGACCGGACGGCCGGCTGTGCGCGATCAATCCCGAGGCCGGCTACTTCGGCGTGGTGCCCGGCACCAACCGAAGACCAATCGCAATGCCTACGACATGATCACCCACGACACGATCTTCACCAACGTCGGCGGTGACGGCGGACAACGAGCCCTGGTGGGAAGACAAGGACGACGGCGAGCCGGCCATCGACTGGCAGGGCCGGCCCTACGACCCGGCCAACGGCCCCGCGGCCCACCCGAATTCCCGCTTCACCGTGTCGGCGCAGCAGAACCCCTGCTACTCGCCGATGGCCGACGCCCCGGACGGCGTACCGATCTCGGCGATCGTCTTTGGCGGCCGGCGCCGCGAACTGGCGCCGCTGGTCTACGAGGCGCGCGACTGGGCGCACGGCGTGCTGGTCGGCGCGGGCGTCGCCTCGGAAACCACCGCTGCGGCCACCGGCAAGGTCGGCGTGGTGCGCCGCGACCCGATGGCCATGAAGCCCTTCTGCGGCTACAACTTCGGCGACTACTGGGAGCACTGGCTGTCCTTCGCCGGCAAGGTCGGGCAAGCTGCCGAAGATCTTCCACGTCAACTGGTTCCGTCAGCGACGCGCGAGGCGCCTTCCTGTGGCCGGGCTTCGGCGAGAACCTGCGCGTGCTGCGATGGATCATCGACCGCTGCGAGGGCACGGCCGAGGCCGTCGAGACACCGATCGGCTACCTGCCGCACCGCAGGCGAGCTCAACACGAAGGGCCTCGACGTCGATCCGACGACGCTCAAGGAACTGCTGACGGTGGTACCCGAGGCCTGGCGCGAGGAAATGGCGGACGTCGAGGAGTACCTCGACGCGTTCGGCCAGCGCACGCCGCGCGACCTGAAGGCGGAGCTGACTGCCGTGCGGCAGCAGCTGGGATACAAAGTGCTGCCAGGCACCCTGAGAGGGTGCCGGCACCACGTCGCCGGTGCCTGGCACCTGGTGCTTGGCACCTCTTATTTCGTCGCTGAAATACTCGCAGCGTATGAACCGACCCCGGCTCCGGCGGCTGCCCGAGCCCGATCAGGCCGCTGCCTTTCAGTGCCGCCGAGTCGCGGCGGACGTAGGAATCCTCGCCCTTCGAGTTCCTGATGAACGAACCGTTGGTGCTTTCGTCCACCAGCACGAAGCGGTTCTTGCCCGCCTCGATCCGCGCGTGCAGCCGCGAAACCAGGTTGCCGCTGGACGACGAGGTCGTTGTCGTCGCCACGCCCGATCGTCAGCGAGGCCCGCTGCCGGTCGTCCAGAATGATCTCGCTGATCGCGATGGCGAATGCGGATCCGGAATGGCCGGTGCTGCTCGGTCATGGTCGCGATCGCCGGCAGCATGCTGGTGACGTCCTCGCGCTGCCACAGCACCTCGTAGACGCCGATCTCGCCGTGCTGGCCGCGCGGCACCGACACGTCCACCTGGCGCGACACGCCCTGCCACTCCGGCGCCAGGCGGTGGTAGATCGCGTCGGTGATGATGATCTGCCCGGCCTTGGCCTGGCTGGTCATGCGATTGGCGGTGTGCACGGCGGCGCCGAACACGTCGCGTGGCTCGACCACGACCGGCCCGAAGTGCGCAGCCGATGCGGATGGCGACCTGCTGGCCATCGACCACCAGCCCGGGGTGGGCACTGATCTCCGTCTGCATCTGCACCGCGGCGTCGAGGGCGCTATCGCAGTCCTCGAAAGTCGCCATGATCTCGTCACCCATGGTCTTGACCACCTTGCCGCCGTGCTGCTCGGTGGCCTGGCGCATGGCGCCGACGCAGATGGCAACCAGGCTCGCGCGCGGACTCGTCGCCGAGGCTGTCGAACAGCCGCGTGCTGCCGACCACGTCGGCAAAGAGGATGACCAGTTCCGTGTCCTTACCCATGGGTGGCCCGATGGCCTCCCGCGCGATACCCGACGACGAACCGCCCGCTCGCCCCGAGGCGAGCAGGGAGCTCTTCAAGGGTGTGCCCAAGTATAGCAGGAGGGCCCGAGGCTTTAGGCCGGTGCCAGGCACCGACCTGTCCCCGGTGCCGGGCACCGATCCGTGCCTGGCAGCCTGTTTGCAGCCATTCGCATGCAAATTCTTGCCGCCACGATCGCCCCGAGCGCGGCAAGCTGGCCCAGACCTTGGAGGGTCCGCTGTAATGCCACGCAAACCACGAATCGATTACCCGGACGCCATCCATCACGTCACGGCCCGGGGCAACAACAAGTCGCCTGATCTTCAACGATGACGCCGATCGCTGGGTCTTCGTGCAGATGCTGGGGGCCGTCTGCGCAGCACACGACCTCGCGGCGCTGGCCTGGTGCCTGATGGGGAATCACATCCATCTCGTCCTGCGCAGCCGGCAGGCGGGGCTTTCCCGGGCCATGCACCAACTCACCACCGGGTACGCCAAGCGCTACAACCTGCGGCATCGGCGCCTGGGCCACGTCTTCCAGGGCCGCTTCCACTCGCTGCTGATCCATCGCGACGCCTACCTGCTGGAAGTCGTGCGCTACGTGCTGCTGAATCCCGTCCGCGCCAACCTGTGCCAGGCCGCCGCGGACTGGCGCTGGAGCAGCGCCCGCGCGTGCACTCGGCCTGCGGCCGACGCCGGCCTGGGCCGATTTCACGATCATCTATGAATTGATGGGGCCGCTGGACGGCCGCTCGCCCCAGCGGCTGCAGCGGTTCCTGGAGGTGCCAGGCACCCACCTGTCCCCAGACGGTGCCAGGCACGTGCCTGGCACCTCCTAAAGGTACGGCTCCAACAGTTGTTCCGAGACATTCCAGAGCCTTTCCGCAGCATCGAGATCGGCGGCTCGCGGATCCGGGACAACCGGATTGCATTCCATGAAGAAGTGTCCGCTCGTGGTCGCAAGCGCAGGAGCTGTCGCAACGTAACAACTCGTCGCCGCGCCCTGCTCCACCGAAATCTTGTTTCGCTGCAACAAGCCTCGATAGCCCTTCAACGAAAGCGGAAAGTGGCGGAACAGCCTCGTATCCACGTAGCCCGGGTGCAGGGCATTCGAAGTCGCTGTCGTGCCGGCCAGGCGCCTGGCGAGCCCCAGCGAGAACAGCGCGTTGGCCAGCTTGGATTGGCCATACGCAATCCCCGGGTCGTAGCCGCGTTCACCCGACAGGTTGTCCCACTGGATACCCTTCGAGTCCGCCCCCCCCAGGGCGACACTGGAAACGACAACGACCCGTCCCTGATCGGCTTCCTTGACGCGATCGATCAAGTGCCGCGTGAGAAGAAAGTGCCCCAGATGGTTCGTGGCAAAGTGCCTTTCAATTCCGCCCACCTGCTCCAGCGTCTGCAGCCCCATGACTCCCGCATTGCAGATCAATGCGTCGAGGGGCACGCCCATGGCGCGCACCGCATCCGCGCACGCCACGACGGAGGGATAGTCCGTGAGCTCGAGCATGAGAGGCGTCGCTCGACCTTTCACGGAAGCGCAGGCTGCCCGCGCCTTGTCCAGTGTCCGGCCCGTGCCGATCACGTGGGCGCCGCGCAGCGCCAGCACACGCATGGTCTCGAGGCCAATGCCCGAAGTGACACCGGTAATCAGTACCGTCCTGCCACCAAGATCGACACCGTTGGTGACTTCCTCGGCCGTCGAGTTGATGTCGAAGGGCCCGACGGGAACGCCCGGGGGCCGCGGTCGCTGCACGACCTCACGCTTTCTCGAGGTATCCACCCACAGGCCGGAACGTCTCGCGAAGACGGCGGCGGCGGCACCGACAGCGACCGTCCCGAGCCCAAGCACAAGCCGTCTACGGGTCATCATGGCCTGGCCATGCCGGCGCCCGGAGAATTGGCGGGCCATATGGGCGCCGCCGGCTGCATTCCGTGCGGGAGCAGGTTCCCTTTCCGTGGCTTCGTTTCCATCGATACTCATTCGTCCGCGGTGCGATACGCCCGACGAACAAGGGTACGCCAGGCGTTCGCCCAGCGCCAAATGCCAGAGTTGCTCGATGATCAATGGGAAACTCCGGCAGTTCCCGGAGGTGCCAGGCACCGTTTCCTGGTGCCTGGCACCTCTTGCCTACTGGATCGTCTTCGACACGACGCCCGTCTGGCTGCTTTCCGCCCCATTGGCATCGAACGCCGTCATCACGAAATACCAGGTGCCCTGCGACAGGTTGTTGACGACGTAGGACGTCAGCCCCGGATTGTCCAGCGTGACCCGGTTCGGGTAGCTGCCGGGCGAGCTGCCGTACAGGATGCGGTAACCCTTCAGGTCGCTCAGCTGTGTTCCGTCGGTGCGCTGGGTCGGCGGCTGCCACGACAGCGTCGCGCTGCCCATCGAGGCCTGCTCGACGGTAATCGCGAACACCGGCAGCGACGCGGTCAGCTTCCCGTCGCTGACACTGATCTTGATGTTTGAATAGACCGCCGCCTTGTCCGAGCCGGGGGTGCCGGCAAGCTCACCCGTCTTGGTGTTGAACGTCGCCCACGACGGCTGGTTGACGATGCTGAAGGTCAGGCGGATCGCCATCCGCATCCGAGGCACTGGGCACGAAGCGGTACGGCTGGCCCGCCGTCACCGTGGTCGCCGGCGTGCCGGAAATGGTCGGCGCGCGGTTGGCGACGCTGACCACGATGCTGAAGGCCGGCAGCGACGCGCTGAGCTTGCCGTCACTGGCCGTGATGACGATACCGATGTATTCGCCAGCCGCGGTCGTGCCCGGCGTACCCGACAACCGGCCGGTGGTCGCATCGAACGTGGCCCAGGTGGGCTTGTTGCCGATGCTGAACGTCAGCTTGTCGTTGTCCGCATCCGAGGCCGTCGGCGTAAAGGCATACGACTGCCCGGCCACGACTGACGTCGCCGGCGAACCGGAAATCGTCGGTGCGCGGTTCGGGACGCTGACAGCGATGCTGAAGGCCGGCAGCGACGTGCTGAGCTTGCCGTCGCTGACCGAAATGACGATGCCACTGTAGGTGCGCGCCGTGGAATCCGTGGGCGTACCCGACAACGGCCGGTGGTCGCATCGAACGTGGCCCAGGTGGGCTTGTTGCCGATGCTGAACGTCAACTTGTCGTTGTCCGGATCCGAGGCCGTCGGCGTGAAGCCATAGGCCTGCCCGGCAACCACCGATGTCGCCGGCGAACCGGAAATCGTCGGCGCGCGGTTGGAGGAACTGACGGCAACGCTGAAGGCCGGCAGCGACGTACTGGTCTTGCCGTCGCTGACCGAAATGGCGACGCCACCGTAGTTGCCCGCCTGGGACTCCGCGGGAGTACCCGACAACCGCCCGGTGCTCGCATCGAACGTCGCCCAGGTGGGCTGGTTGCCGATGCTGAACGTCAGCGTGTCGTTGTCCGCATCCGATGCCGTCGGCGTGAAGGCATACGCCTGCCCGGCGACCACCGACGTCGCCGGCGAACCGGAAATCACAGGCGCGCGGTTGCCCATTTCGACCACAACCGTGAACGGACCGATCGACGAGCTCGCCAGGCCGTCAGTCGCACTGACCGTGATATCGCTGTAGGTGCCAACCTGGCTTTCCGACGGGGTTCCGGTCAGCTCGCCTGTCTTCGTATCGAACGACGCCCACGACGGACGTTTTGAAATGCTGAAACTCAGCGGTCTGTCCATCGGGATCGAAGGCGATCGGCACGAAATCATACCGTTGCCCGCTGGCCACCTTGCCCGGCGGCGTTCCGCTCAGTACCGGTGCGGCATTGCCGTAGACCGTGATCGTGAATGCCGGCAGCGAGGCCGTGTACGTGCCGTCACTGACGGAAATGCTGACGCCTTGATAGCTACGAGCAGAACCGACCGGCGGTTTGCCCGACAGGGTGCCGTCAGCCGCGTTGAAAGTCGCCCAGGACGGCTGTCCCGAGATCGAGAAGGTCAGGGTGTCGCAATTTCGGTCGGAGGCGGTCGGCGTGAACCGGTAGTTCTCGCTTTCCATCAGCGAGAAGGTCGGCAACCCGTCGATCGTTGGCGCCACCGGATTGCGCTGGCACTTGCCGCCAGAGCCGCTGCTGACAGTGCCCCAGGCATTGCCCTTGTCGCTGCCCCGGCCGCCATTCTTGGCGGCCATCGCCGAGGTTGCGAACAATGCGGCCAGCAAGGCGACCGGCATCGCACGCAGCCACTGTCCAACCACTACACGAGAGTTTGAGTTCATGTGGCAACCCTGCTGTCTCGCTCTGCGAGACCAGAAGCTTTGCGTCCCCGCCTCACGACGGGTATGCCCTTGACACTTGATTCAAGGAACGTGTGATCAACAGATCACAGGGGCGAGTATCAACCTGGTCAGCGGATTTGCAAGAGGCTGCGTTGTCGCCCGATGGCGACAGAAAACGTGACCGAAGTCTTCTTCGATCCAGGAGTTCGTGGCGGGTGACGCGCAGATCAGCGATCGATGTGAGGTCGATTCGCCGCCGCGCAGAATTATGTGAAATCCAGGTGATCCGAAACGACGACGTGTCACCGCTGCCGAATGCGATTCACGAGGTGCGTCGTCGTCGGCAGATGGGCGGCTGGGGTCGTCCGGCGCGTAAGTCACTCACCGGCTGCACCCCAGCCCTTTGAAACGCCACCTGCCTAGTCGTTGATCTTCTTGGATACGACGCCCGTCTGGGCGCTCTCGCTGCCGACGTCGTCGAATGCGGTCATCACGAAGTAGTACGTGGCCGGCGCGAGGTTCTCCACCACGTAGGTCGTCAGGCCCGGGTTGTCGATCCTGATCATGTTGGGGTAACTGCCGCTCGACGTGCCGTAGTAGACCTTGTAGCCGGCCAGGTTGCTGAGCTGCGAGCCGTCGGTGCGCGCGGTCGGTGGCGACCACGACAACGTCGCCGATCCGTTGGCTGCCTGTTGCACGGTGATGCCGAACGCAGCCAGGGACGCTCGAGGTCGTGCCCATCGCTCACCGTGATCACGATGTTGGCGTACGTTCCCGCGGTGCCGGCGCCCGGGGTGCCGGAGAGCGTGCCGGTCGCCGTATTGAAGCTGGCCCACGCCGGCTTGTTGCTGATGCTGAAGGTCAACGGGTCGCCGTTCGGGTCGCTCGCGGTTGGCGTGAAGCTATAGGCCTGCCCCTCCACCACCGAGGTCGCTGGCGTGCCGCCGATCGTTGGTGCGCGATTCGCCGCCTCGACGGTGATTTCGAACGACGGTAACGAAACCGTCGTCCGACCCGTCGCTGACGCGGATGACGATGCCCGTGTGCACCCCGACATCCGCCGCCGCAGGCGTGCCCGACAGGCGCCCGTTGTCGGTGCTGAAGCTTGCCCAAGTGGGCTTGTTGACGATACTGAATGTCAGCGACTGGCCATCCGCATCGGCTGCAGTCGGGGTAAAAGAGTAGCTCTGGCCGACCGTGACCGTCGTGGCCGGCGTGCCGCTGATCGTCGGCGCACGATTCGGCGCCACGACGATCGAGAAGGAAGGTAACGCCGTCGACAGCTTGCCGTCGCTCACCGAAATGACGATACCAGAGAAAGTACCCGCAGTGCCGACCGGCGGCGTGCCCGATAGCGCGCCCGTGCCAGTGTCGAATGTTGCCCACGACGGCCGGCCGGTAATATCGAACGAGAGAGCGTCACCATCGGCATCGGATGCCGCTGGCTGGAAACTGTACAGCTTGCCCTCGCGTGCCGTTGTCGGCGGGCTGCCCGACATCGTCGGCGCGCGATTGGCCTTCGCCACCACGATAGCGAAGGCCGGCAGGTTGGCCCCAGCCTCTCCGTCCGATACGCTGATGACGATGTTGGAGAACGTGCCGGCGCTGCCAATCGGAGGCGTTCCTGCAAGCAGGCCTGTGCTGTCGCTGAATGCCGCCCAGGTCGGCTTGTTCTCGATGCTGAAGGACAGCGTCTGTCCATCCTGATCGGAGGCCGAGGGCTGGAACGAGTAGGGCTGCCCTTCCGTGACCGCCGTGGCCGGCGTGCCCGAAATCTGTGGCGGGTTGTTCGACGGTGGAGGCGGCGGCGGCGGCGGCTCTTCCGGCGGGGGCGGTTCTACCGGGGGTGGCGGCTCTTCCGGCGGCGGGCGGCGTCGTCGCGGCCGGCTGCGCCTCGACCACGACGCGGAAAGCCGGCCCCTGCACCAGGTGCTTGCCGTCCGTCACCGAAATCTGGATCTTGTCGTAGGTGCCGACGTCGGCCTCGTCCGGGATGCCCGTCAACGCCCCGTTGTTTTCGTCGAAAGTTGTCCAGCCGGGTTGGTTCTCGATCTCGAAAGCCAGCGAGTCGCCGTCGGCATCGTCGGCGTAAGGCTGGACCTGGAGCGACTCGCCCGCCTTCATGTGACTTCGACCGGGAACCCGCTCAGCACCGGCGTCCGGTTGTCCTTGGGACAGCCGGTCGTCACGAGCCCGATGAGCAGCGCCGCAACAATATTGCGCGCTGAACGACGAACCTGGCAGTCGCGTGGACTTGATCATCTGGCAACTCCGCTGTCTCTCTCGAGACCGGTGGCTTTGCGTCCCCGCCTCGCGACGGGTATGCCCTTAACGATTGATCTGACTTAATGATACCGAAACCAACAATGGCAGATCGGGATTTCAGAACCCGTGACGTAGTTCAAGGAACCGCCACGCTCGTGTGGCGGCGACACTGGGGCAGATCGGCTGTCTTAAGTAATGGTCTTGGACGCGGGATTCGTCCGCGCGCTCTCGGTGCCGGCTCGTATCGAAGGCCGTGGCGGCGAAGTACCACGTACCCTGCGTCAGGTTCTCCACGACCCAGTTACGTGCGCCCGCATCGCGGATCTCGATGACACTATCCCAGGCTTCCGGGCGAAGTACCGTAATAAATCTTGAACCCCGCGAGATCGTCAACGGCGCGCCGTCGGTGCGCTCGATCGGCGCGGACCAGGACAGCGTCGCACGCCCGCGTGACCGCTGCGGCGACCGTGATGCTGATGGTCCTGGAAGCCTGTCGCCTGGCCGTCGGACACGGTGATGCGGATGTTGCTGTAGGTGCCGACGTCGGCTTCCCCGGGCGTTCCCACGAGTCTCGCCGGTCTGCGCCGAGAACGAAAGCCAGTCGGGCTTGTTGTCGACAGTGAAGGTCAGCGCCTGGCCGTCCGGGTCGCTGGCCGACGGGGTCAACTTCAATTCGCGGCCGACGAGTACCGTGGAGTCCGATCTGCACGCTGATGCTTGGCGCTCTGTTCACCGGTGCCGAGGGCGGCGCCGGAACTGACGATGACGGTCGGCGTCGGCGTAGCGCTGGTGCTGGTATCGCTACCGCCACCTTTGCAGGCGCTCAGGAGCAAGCTCGCCATGACGAGCCAGGCGGCGCCACGAATGGGATGCATCATGCTGAAGGACTCCGCGTCTTGCGAATGGTCGGCATCCTAAACGAATTGTTTGCCCAAGCAATATGTTCAACTGTCGCCGCATGGCGACAAACTCACGGGTCGGCACAAGCCCGAGACGAGCTTCAAACACCTGTTTTTGCAGCCGCGCGGCGATCGAGGGGTAGCTGCCAACAGCGTGGCGATCTGTCACACACACTCCGAAACTGTGATTCACGAATCACTTGCAGTACTTCCTGCAAGTTGATTGAAACTTCGAATTGAGGAGGTGCCAGGCACCCCCTGCCTCGACGGCGGGCCTGCACCTCTTACCCCAACCGCCCGCAGCGCCTCCGTCAGCAGGTTTGGCGACGTGGCGCCGCGATTGACGCCTTCGCTCAGCGTCCGCCGCCAGTTCCGGGCCCCGGCGCGGCCGTTCATCATGCCCAGCATGTGCCGGGTGATCGCCCTGAGCGGCACGCCTCGCGCGACCTCCCGAGCCGCATACTCCTGCATCCGCGCGATCACCTCGACCGGCTCGGGCGCGTGGAAGTCGTTGTCATAGGCGGCGCGATGCAGTGCCGAGAGCACGTACGGATTGTGATAGGCCTCGCGCCCGAGCATGACGCCGTCCACGTGCGGCCACTGCTTGGCGACCTGCGGGACCGTCCGCAGCCCGCCGTTCACCACCACCGTCAGTTGCGGATAGTCGCGCTTCACCTGCCAGACGCGCTCGTACAGCAGCGGCGGCACCTCGCGATTTTCCTTGGGCGACAAGCCCTGCAGGATCGCCTTGCGCGCATGGATGACGAACACCTCGCAACCCGCGGCCGCCACCTCGTCGATGAACGTCCGCAGAAAGTCGTAGTTGTCCTGGTCATCGATGCCGATGCGCGTCTTGACCGTCACCGGCAGACCCACCGCCGAGCGCATCGCCCGCACGCAATCGGCCACGAGCCGCGGGGTCGCCATCAGGCAGGCGCCGAAGGTCGCGTTCTGCACCCGGTCGCTGGGGCAGCCGACATTCAGGTTGATCTCGTCGTAGCCGAACTGCTCGCCGATCGCTGCGCACTGGGCCAGCATCGCCGGGTCCGACCCACCAAGCTGCAACGCCACCGGATGCTCCGCGGGATCGAAGCCCAGCAGGTAATCGCGGTCGCCCCGCAGGATCGCATTGGCGACGACCATCTCGGTATAGAGGAGGACGCGCGGCGAGAACAGGCGCAGGAAGAACCGGCAGTGTCGGTCGGTCCAGTCCATCATGGGCGCGATACAGATCCGCCGATCTGGCAGAGGATGCGCGCCAGGCAGACTCTCGGATTCCTTCACTTCATGCGCGGCCAGATCGCCGGCGTTCCCGGCAAGGGCGCTATGCTTGCCGCGATTCCGGATTGTCGCAAGCGGGATCAGTACCGCCAAAAGAGAAACCCCGCCGAGGCGGGGTTTCATTCTTCTTCTTGTGTGACTTCAGGCCGACCTTCAGACCTTCTTCCGCCGCGCCAGACCGAGACCCAGCAGGCCGAGGCCGAAGAGCGCCAGAGTGCCGGGCTCCGGCACGGTCACTGCTGCGATTGTCCAGGTCTGCCCGCCGTCTGACGAGTAACGGAGAGACATCGGGCCGCCACAGCAATCCTCGAAGCCTAAGAAGTTCAGCGTGTAGGTACCGGTTCCGCCTCCGGCGGTACTTATTTGAAATACACCGGCCGAGTTCGTCCAGTCGTAATTCCACCAAAGATTGTTGCCTGTGCTGGCGCCGCCGAGCGGATTGGTGTCAAAATAGGCGACACCGCCGCGACCCCAATCCGCACCCAGCTGCCAAAGTACGCCGTCGAACCCTGACACACTCAGGGAGAACAACGTAGCGATGTTCGAATTCGGCCCTCCGCAGGTCTGCGAGCTACCAACCAGGTCTATGGCGGCCAGCGAAACGCTGCAAACTAATGAACCGGCCTCAAACTTGCCAATGACATCCAGCACCGTATCCGTGCCGGGGACCACACCTGCACTCGTCGACCGCACTTCCATTCCGATGTTATCGATAATGACGGCATGTGCCGCCATCGGCCCAAGCGCCAACACCAGCCCGGCTACGGCGCACCTTGTCAGCATTTTCTTGATCATTTTCTAGGGTCCTCTTCGGCCGCATTGGCCTTGCTTCGCAGGAGTTAATACAACATCCATGCCACGAGCATGATTCTCTTTTTATTCAACAAGTTACAGGCATGACATAATCTACGGCCCTCCCGCTTGTAAAGAAATCCGACAGTCTTCTGGCTTGCGAACATGCCTCAGGCGAGGCTACCAACCCTGACCAGGGGCTTTTGCCAGCGGGGTGCGCCGGCCAATGCACCTGCAGGCTGGCTCGCGGTCTGGGTGGGGCCGCCGGGGCACCAGAAAACGGTTTGAAGCACGCGGCGATCTGTCAGTTCTGCGCCCGCGCCACGGCGATCTTGCGGTCGAGGGTCATGCTTTCCGGGTGAGGACCATCTGCCATCCAGTCTACGGTGCTATGAAGAGGTGCCAGGCACCAACCTGGTTGGTGCCTGGCACCTCTCACGCCAGCGCCGCCCGGATCGCCTGCTCCAGCAACCCGACCCAGTAGCGGATGCCGCCCGGCGTGGCCAGCAGGTCCTGCCGCACCTCAAAGCCGAGGTGAGCCAGGCCGCGCGCCGCGCCGTGCACGTGCAGGGTGTGATCCGTCGGGTGCCGTCCTGAATACGGTTCGTTGTCGCCGACGTGCAGGCCGTCCACCCCTCGCAGCGACGCAATCACCGGTCGCGAAAGCCGATCGTCCTTGTCCCACAGGATGCCGACGTGCCACGGCCGCGCGATCTCTCCCATCAGCGGTGTGAAGCTGTGCACCGACACGATCGCCGGCACCGTACCGCGAGCCTGCATCGCGTCCAGTTGCGCGTCGATCGCGGCGTGATACGGCGCATGGATGTGCCGGATGCGCCATTCGCGGTCCTCGGCCGTCATGCCGACGTTGCCGGGCACCTCGATGCGATCACTTTCGACTGGAAACGCCGACGGATGGTCCAGGCGCCGGTTGCAGTCCACCACCAACCGCGACCACCGGCAAAGGATCGCCGGCGTGTCGAGCTGCGCCGACAGCTCGCGGGTCAGCTCGGCTGCACCGATGTCCCAGGCGATGTGCTCGAAGGTGTCGGGCTCGGGTACGCCCAGCGTTCCCAGGTGGTCCGGGAAGACCCGGCTGGCATGGTCGCAGACCAGCAGGACTGGGGTGGGGCCCTCAGGGTTCAGGAGTTCGGAGGCGGACGGTGGTGCGGTCACGCCTGCGATTTTAGCGCAACGGGTGCCAGGCACATGCCTGACCCCGCGATGCGATCAGACAGGTGCCAGGCACCAACCTGTCCCCATCCGGGGACAGGTTGGTGCCTGGCACCTCTTACCTATGCGGAAATTCCTCGATCGGCGCCGGCCGGCCGAGCAGGTATCCCTGCACGTAGCTCACGCCGATCTCCTTCAGCGCATCGAACACTTCCTGCGTCTCCACCCGCTCGGCCACGACGTGCACGCCCATGGCATGGCCGACCCGCACGATCGCCTCGACCAGGCTGCGGTCCACGCGGTCCCCGGCAACGTCCTGGACGAACTGGCCGTCTATCTTCAGGTAGTGCACGGGCATGCTGCGCAGATAGCTGAATGACGACAGGCCGCTGCCGAAGTCGTCCAGCGAGACCAGGCAGCCATGACCCGTCAGTTCTCGCATGAAGTGGCTGGCATTGGCCAGGTTCGCAATCGCCGCCATCTCCGTGATCTCGAAACACAACACGCCCGGGGTCGGGTCGTGCTCCTCCAGCTGCTCGATCAGCGACTCGAGGAACCCTGGGTCGGAGAGCGTCGTGCCCGACAGGTTGACGGCTACGGTGAACGGCGGGTCGAGGATCCCGTCGCGCCGCGACGGCACCAGCGTCTTCAGGACGCGCTGCACCACCGCCCGGTCGAGGATGGGCATGACATTGAAACGCTCGGCGGCCGGGATGAATTCCCTCGGCATCACGACACGGCCATCGTCGTCCCGCAGCCGGAGCAGAATCTCGTAGTGCGGCCGGGAGTCGCCGTTGGCGGCGACGGGCACGATCGGCTGGAACACGAGGTCCAGGCGCCCGTCATCGCTGGCGCTGGTGAGGCGTGACACCCAGCGCATCTCACGATGCCGCGCCGAGGCACTGGCCGGGTCGTAGGTGTGCACGCGGTTACGGCCGCCGTCCTTGGCCGAATAGCAGGCGACGTCGGCGGCGGACAGCAGCGTCGCCATGCTCTCCGTCTCGTGGGTCATCTCCGCGATGCCGAGCGATGCGCCGATCTGCAGCGTGTCGTCACCCCAGCTGAAGCGGAAGTCGCGGATCGCCTGGCGGACGCCCTCCGCGATCCGTGTGGCCGCTTCGAGGTCACAGTTCTGCAACAGGATTCCGAACTCGTCGCCGCCGAGTCGCGCCAGCGTGTCGGCCGCCCGGATGCGGGTCTGCAACAGGCCCGTGACCTGCCGGAGCAACTCGTCACCGGCCGGATGCCCGCAGGTGTCATTGACGACCTTGAACTGGTCGAGGTCCACGTAGACCATCGCGTGGGTGACCGCGGGGTCCTTCTGCGCCGCGGTCCACGCGGCGTTCAGCCGGTTCTCGAACTCGCGGCGATTGATCAGGCCGGTCAGCGCGTCATGGGCCGCCTGGTGGGACAGCAGGCGCTTCATGCGCCGCTCGTGGCTGACGTCGTGGAACACCATGACCGCGCCGACCACGCGCCCGTCACGATCGCGGATCGGTGCGGCGCTCGCCTGGATGGCGATCTCGCCTATCTGGCGTCCCTTCAGGACTCGTCTGGTCCGACAGCGTCACGGCGCTGGCCTCACGGACCGCCCGGTACACCGGGTCCTCGACCGGCTGATTCCCGGACTCCGTGCTCAGCTCCACGACGTCGCCGATCGGCTTACCGAGGGCCTCGGCAGCGCCCCACCCGGTCAAGTGTTCCGCCACCGGGTTCATGTAGTCGATCACGCCGTCCTGGTCGGTGGTGATCACGGCATCGACGATGGACTGCAGCGTGACCTGCGCGCGCTCCTTCTCCTCGAACAAACGGATCTCGGCACGCTTGCGCTCGGTGACGTCGGTGATCGTGCCCTCGAAGCCGGTGATCTTGCCCCGCTCGTCGCGGATGGTCCTCGCGTTCTCGCTGACGGTGATGATGGAGCCGTCCTGGCGCTTGAGCTCGTACTCGGCCTCGACCAGCTCGCCGTCCCGCGTGAGCCTGGCGACGAGCTGCTGGCGGTCCTCGGGGTCGACGAACAGGTTGCCGGTCAGCCCGACGCCACGCAGTGTTTCAAACGAATCGTAGCCGAGCATCTCGACCAGTGCCGGGTTGGCCGAGATCAGCTCGCCGTCGAGCGTGACCTGATAAACCCCCTCCACCACGTTGTCGAACAGGCCCCGGTAGCGCTGTTCGCTGTCGCGCAGCGCTTCTTCCGCCCGGTGCCGCTCGATGGCGATCCGCGCCAGCTGGGTCATGCGCGCCATCAGCTCCAGGTCGCGCCGCGACGGCAGGCCGGTCCGCTTCAGATAGACCGCAAAGGTGCCCAGGATCCTGCCGTCCTCATGCTGGATCGGCGTCGACCAGCAGGCCTTCAAGCCGCAGCGTAGCGCCGCGTCACGGCGATACTCCCAGAACGGGTCCTTGCTGAGATCCGGCACGATGATCTGGCGTTGCAGGGCCACGGCCGCGGCACAGGACCCGTAGCGGATTTCCACCGGGATCTCGTCCATCAAGGCCACGTACTCGCGGGGCAGGTTGGGCCCGACGGCGTGGGTCAGCACGCTGCGGCCAGGTTCGAACAGGCGGACGCAGCAGATGGACTGCGGCACGACCTGTTCGATCACGTCCGTGATGGCCTGCAGGGAATTCGACAAGCCCGCGTTCGCAGCGATGCGCTCGAACACCCGGCGTTCGCCGGCGGCGATGTGCTCGGCGCGCTTGCGATCGGCGATGTCGATGATGCTCGCCCGGATCAGGTTGCCTGAGGAACTGGGCAGGCGCACCAGCCGCACCTCGCAGGGAATCACGCGACCCTCGGCGTCCTGGTGCAGCCACTCGAAGACCGGCGCCCCACCCTTCAGTGCCAGCTCGATGTGGCCGCGTGCGGTGCCGAACGAGTCCGTTCCGTCGGCCTGTGCCGGCGGACTGATCTCCCGCGGCCCGGCCTGCAGCAGCTGCGCCCGGGTCATCTTCAGGAACTTCACGGCATTGTCGTTGCAATCGACAAACCTGTCGGTATCGACGTCGTAGACGACCACGACTTCGGGCGCGTTCTCGACCAGCACGCGGTAGCGCGCCTCGCTGTCCTTCAGCGCCACCTCGGCCTTGGAGCGCTCCAGCGTGTCGCGCACGCAGACGATGAAGACCACGCGCTTGCCGAGCAGCATCTTGCTGACCAGGATTTCCGAAGGCATCAGGTCGCCGCGCTTGTGCCGGGCGTTGGTGTCCTTGGCGGCCAGGTCGTAGTGGGTGTTCTCCTGGGATGCCGCCAGGTCCTCCAGCGCCTGGGCGATATCGCTGCCGGGCGCCAGCTCCGGCAGCAGCTCGTCCAGCGTCAGCGACAGCAGGTCCGACTGGCGCACGCCGAAGAAGCGCTCAGCGGTACGGTTCATGCTCTCGATGCGGCCGTGCCGGTCGCAGGAGATGATGCCGTCCTTGACGTGGTCGAGGATGGCCTGCAGCCGGCCGGCGCCCTCGCGTTCCAGCGCCTCGGTCATGGCCGACGCCTCGTCCGAGGCGATCTGCATCACCGTCGCGAGCGAGTTACGGTCGGACTCGAACGCGTCGTACTGGCGGCTGACCAGCCTGACCAGTTCGCGGACACGGACCTTGCCGTTGCTGTCGGCGGCTTCCATGAGCTGTCGCTCGAGCAGCGGGTTGACACCGCTGTGCTCCGCAGCCTGGCTCGGGTCGGCTGGAGCGTCCTCCTGGGACAGGCTGCGCCGTTTCTTGCGTGCTGCGGATGGCGTCGCCGGGTCGTCCTTCTCGGACGACAGCGGATGCAGGCGCATCACTTTGCTGGCTTTGTCACCTGGACCGGGCACGACCACCGCTCTCCCATGCGCCCGGAGTCCGGGCGCAATGCGACAGAATATGGCCCGATATTAGGGAGAAGCCTCAAGGACGAACGTGACGGCCTTAACGGTTCGAGGAGGTGTTTCTAGAGGTGCCAGGCACATACCCGTCCCCATGCGGGGACAGGTATGAGCCAGGCACCGCCGGGGACAGGTATGTGCCTGGCACCTCTTAATTACGCCCGCTCCGCCCTTTTCCGCTCGCCTTCCTTCAGGTAGCGCTTGCGCAGCCTGATGGACCTCGGCGTCACCTCGACCAGCTCGTCGTCGGTGATGAACTCCATCGCCTGCTCGAGCGAGAGGCGAATGGGCGGGACCAGCAGCACGTTCTCGTCCTTGCCGGAGGCGCGGACGTTGGTGAGCTTCTTGGCCTTCAGCGGATTCACGACCATGTCGTCGTCGCGGCTGTTGATGCCGACGATCTGGCCTTCATAGATCGGGTCGCCCGGGCCGACGAACAGCTTGGCGCGTTCCTGCAGGTTGAACAGCGAATACCCCACTGCCTCGCCCTGGGAGTTGGAGATCAGCACGCCCGACATGCGCGGCGCGAGTTCCTTGTCGAGCACCGGTCCGAAATGATCGAACACGTGGTACATCAGCCCGGTGCCACTGGTCAGCGTGCGGAACTCGGTCTGGAAGCCGATCATGCCGCGCGAGGGAATCATGTAGTCCAGCCGGACCCGGCCCTTGCCGTCGGGGACCATGTTCTCCAGCTTGGCGCCACGCTCGCCGAGGGCCTCCATCACCGCGCCCTGCGCGAACTCCTCGATGTCCACCGCGAGGTTTTCCCACGGCTCGCACTTCTTGCCGTCGATTTCCTTCACGACCACCTGCGGGCGCGACACGGCGAGTTCGTAGCCCTCGCGGCGCATGTTCTCGATCAGGACGCCGAGGTGCAGCTCGCCCCGGCCGAAGACCACGAACTTGTCCGGATCCTCGGTCTCCTCCACGCGCAGCGCCACGTTGTGCAGGATCTCGCGCGCCAACCGCTCGCGCAGCTGGCGGCTGGTGACGAACTTGCCTTCCTTGCCGAAGAACGGCGAGGTGTTGGTCTCGAAACCCATGCTGATCGTCGGTTCGTCCACGATCAGCGGCGGCAGCGCCTCGACCTTGCCCGGGTCGCAGAGCGTGTCGGAGATCTTCGGCTCCTCGATCCCGGAGAAGGCGACGATGTCGCCCGCGGTGGCGGATTCGGCCTCCACGCGCTCCAGGCCGTAGAACCCGAATACCTGGCCTATACGCTCGCTGCGAACCTCGCCGTCGCGGCAGATGACCGACACGTTGGCGCCACGGCGCAGCGTGCCGCGCTTGATGCGGCCGATACCGATGGCGCCGACGTAGGCGGAATAGTCGAGCTGGGAGATCTGCAGCTGCAGCGGGCCGTCCACGTCCACGTCCGGCGCCGGGCAGAACTGCAGGATGGTCTCGAACAGCGGGGTCATGTCGCCGGTGATGTGCGCGGTGTCGCGCCCGGACAGGCCCTTGATCGCCGAGGTATAGACCACCGGGAAGTCGAGCTGCGCCTCGCTGGCGCCGAGCCGGTCGAACAGGTCGAAGGTCTGGTTCAGCACCCAGTCCGGCCTGGCCTCCGGCCGGTCGATCTTGTTGATGACGACGATCGGCCGCAGGCCGTAGGCAAAGGCCTTCTGGGTGACGAACCGGGTCTGCGGCATCGGGCCGTCGACGGCGTCCACCAGCAGCAGCACGCAGTCCACCATGGACAGCACGCGCTCGACCTCGCCGCCGAAGTCGGCGTGTCCGGGCGTGTCCACGATGTTGATGCGGTAGTCGCGCCAGCGGATGGCCGTGTTCTTGGCCAGGATCGTGATCCCCCGCTCCTTCTCCAGCGCGTTCGAGTCCATGACACGGTCGACGACGGCCTTGCGGGCGTCGAAGGTGCCGGACTGGCGAAGCAGCTGGTCGACCAGGGTCGTCTTGCCGTGGTCGACATGGGCGATGATCGCAATGTTGCGTAGGTTCTGGATCACGGGGAATTTTGCTGTGCAAAAAAGGGTGGCGGAGTATACGGGAAAACGGTTCCAAAGAGGTGCCAGGCACCGCGGGAGGGGACAGTCCCCTTTGGAGACAGTACCCGTGCGGTGCCTGGCACCTCTGCGTTATGCTACCCCTCAGCGACGCGCGATCGCGGCGGATCAACTCGACCGACTCCAGCCTCTTGGCAGTCTCAGGCTCCGCACTTCAGCGAAGCGCAGCTGCGCCCAGCGTCTCGGACAGCACGTAGGTAGCTTGCGCTCGTAGTGGGTTTTGACAACCCCGACATGCTTGCTACCCGCAATCCGGAGGCACCCCCGGCACTATCCACGTCGTGAAGTGACAGGGTCATATTTTCAATGACCCAACATCCTCAGTAGCGCGCGTAAAGGATGACGGCAGCGGTCCGGTGCCTGCCAGCTGCACTTCTTCCAGCAGGTGTTGCCACGTTCGATACTCAAGCGGGAATTTCGCCGGAGGCAGCCGGGCGCTATCGCCCAGCATCGTTGGCAATCTGCAGCTCCGTCCATCGAACAAGAGGTGCCGCGAGGGCCGATGCATCGACGACCTTAACGGCCATCGTGATCGGCTCGGATCATTCGAACAGCCTCGGATTCGGAGGGCAGATTGAGGCGGCGCACACGCTCGAGCAAGCCGGGCCCGGTCAACCGGGTGGCTTCCTTCCACAGCGGCAGACTCCAGGATCGTGAGTATTTCGCGCTGCATCGAGCGCTTGTGGACTGCGGCTCGGGCTCGCAGACCAGCCAGATTCTCGCCTCCGCAATGTTTCGGATCGGTCAAACTCGCCTCCCCGCCCGAGCTTTGACATCGAACAGCCACCGTCACTCATCGTGCGTGAATTAGTTGCATTATAGTTGGCCACCACAAGGGTCGTGATCAATCTGCGGCCCTGGAGCCCAACGGTTACCGCCTCGATCCGTCGACTGGCGCGTTCGACTTGACAAGCGTAATGTCCGAGTATCTTCTTGACGGCGCCAGACACGTTGACGTGCCAGGCACGTGCCTGGCACCTCTTAGCCCTGCCTTGCCGTTCCTGTGATCATCTGGTCCAGTCCTCGACGGGAAGGCCGGCAATCCGCTCAAAGTCCCGCCGGTTCCGGCTGACCACCACAGCGTCCAGGCTCAGCGCGTGCGCGCCTATCAGCGTGTCCATGATCCCGATCAGCTGTCCCCGCCTTGTGTGCTCGGCACGCACGGTGCCGAAACATCGCGCGGCGGCGGCATCGAAATCGGCGATGACAAGCGGCAGCAGGAATTGCTCGAGAGCCCCCGATTCTGCTCGCGACGATCGCTGCGCTCGACTCCATGCTCGAGTTCAGCCACGGTAATCGCGGAAACGCCGACTTCGCCTACTTGATGCGCCAGGAGGTTCTCGACAAGCGCCGGCGTCTTTGACCGGATCAACTCGATGCAGGTATCGGTGTCGAGCATCCACCTCATCAGAGATCCTTGCGACCCTGCGCCGGCGGGCGCTCACGCTCCACCATGAAGTCATCGGAGAAGCTGGCCAACGAGCCCACGAGCGTCTCCCACGCTCCAGACTTGGGCAGCAACACCACCGCCTGACCGACCCGTTTGATCAAGACTTCCCGACCTTCGAACCTGAATTCTTTCGGTAGCCGCACGGCTTGGCTGTCCCCGTTCCGAAAGAGCTTGGCAGTCTTCATTGAATTGACCGGTCAGAAATATATATTAGTTATATATATCTAAAATCAGACCGGTGCAAGTGAACAATAGACTGCTGCACGCCACGCTCGAGGTGGCACTGGAAAAGCCGCGGAATGATGCGAAAAGGGCGTCAGAGGTGCCTGGCACGTGCCTGGCACCTCTTGATCTATCGAATCGTCGTTTCGGCTGGCATCGAATCGATGAGCTCGCCCGCGGCATCCCGGGTCGGCAGCCACTCCGGCTTGGCCTGAATCGGGGCCACCGTCACCGGCCCGCCGACCTCGACAGGCAGCCTGAACGGCATGCCCTGGCTCACACCGTTCACCTCGAAGCTCAGGAGCCCCGAAATGTACCGGGTGCCTCCTGAGAACAGGGGTCGCCGAAATCTCGAAGCTGGCGGCTTGGTGCCTGGCACCGAAGGTGCCTGGCACCTCTTTGGCACCTTCGGTGCCAGGCACCTCCTGATACCCCACCACCGCCAATCCCTCATCTCCCTCGACCACCAGCCTCACCGCATCCAGCGGCACGCGAGAGCGGACCTGCAGCGTCAATCGTGCCCGGCACGCCGGACTCCAGCGCGCACGCCCGGTACCAGCGTGACATCGACCGGCGGCCGCGGCTTGCCGACATAGGGGCGAGGCCCCTGTTCACGGCCGTCGCGGCCTCGGCAGGCGCCGCCACCACCGGATCCGACGGCGTCGCGCCACAGCCGGCGACGATGGCCGTCGTAACCAAGACCACGCCCAACTTGCTCAGCACTCATTCCCTTCGCCCTCATTGCTGCGTCACCGTGACCGTGAAGACGTATTCGTGCCAAAGACCGGCGTCCGGCACTGCTCGCCCAGGTAGCTGCACTCGGCCACGTCCAGGACGTAGGTCCCCGCCGCCAGCCCGCTGAACGTCGCCTCCTCCAGGCCGCTGCCGGTGCTGTCGTCCTGTCCCCAGCAGGCGGCGCCAGGCGTCCGGCACTGGTCGACGCCCTGCCGGTACAGGATGAAGTCCGGATCCGACCCGACCGGCCCCTGGGCCGTGACCCGCAGGCCGCCGCCCGACGGCAGGTCGATCCGCAAGTAGCGGTGACTGCCGAGCCTGTTGTACGACTGGTAGAACGTATCGCCGGGATCCGCGTAGCGATTGGTGCTGGTCACCGGTACCGCCGACCCGAAAGTGACCGGCACGTACACCGGCACCAGGTCCGACGCATCGGGCAGGGTCTGGTTGGCGGCAAACTCGCCCGAGCCGTTGATTCCCTCGGCCAGCAAGCGCGAACGGATCGCGGCCTGTTGTCCGGGGTTGCGCGACTGCGAGCCCATTGGCCACCACGAAAAGACTGGTCAGCGCGCTGGTCGTCCTCATCTCGTTGCGCATCACCGCATGAATCGGCGCATACCCCAGGTTGATCTGGTCGTCGTTCACGCCGTCGTAGACGTCCCAGAGGAATTCATGCACCGACGCTTCGGCGAAGAAGCCGTTCTCGACCACGTTCTGGTAGGGCGCCGTGTTGTTTTCCATGTCGAACGCGAAACTGGCGCTGCCCCCCGTGCCAAAGGTGTCGCGATACCAGGGGCTGCCGAGCACGAAGCCCTGGAAGGCGTTGCCCCAGCCTTCGGAGAAGGCCAGGCTCAGGTCGTGGCGCGCATCGAGGTGGTGCGGACCCCCCATGGTGTCGTCGCGGGAGAAGGACGCCATGTAGTAGTGCCCCAGCTCATGCGCGATGATCGACGAGTCGAACTCGTCCGCGTCGTCGTCGGCGGTGCCATTGGCGTCTCCCAGGACGTAGATGCCGGCCGGCGTCGCCGCGCAGTCCGCCGTCGCGGGAAGTGTGCTGGGGATGAAGAAAGTCGTGCCGATCGCGCCCGTCGTCGGGTCCGGCTGGCCGCTCGCGCACTCGCTGGCGCTGTTGAGCGTCGACCAGTGCACGTCCAGCGGTGGAAGCGTCAGGCCGGGCTCGGCGCCCTGCAGCAGCGCCCTGGCCTCCCACAGCATGTACAGGATCGCGAACGGGGCCGCCGCGCGCGTGCCGGTATAGGAGGTGCCGCCCCAGCCCGTCGCCGCGTTCAGGTCGACCCGAACGCTGGCGCTCGGACGGGCGTGACCGTGCTGCTGTCGAGCGTGTACAGCGCGTTGCCCGACGTGTTGTTGCGGACCTCGAAGTCGTAGCCGCCCGCGCCGGACTGAAACAGCTGCGCCTTGACCCGCACGATCGAGCGAACCGCTCGGCACGCTCGCCGAGTAATTGCCCGACGTGCCGTCCGTGGTCGTCGTGGCCAGCACGGCCTGGTCCGAGGCGCGCAGAATCTCGACCGTGGCGCCACGCACCGGCAGGCGCTGGAGGTTGGTGAAATCGAGCCTGTTGTTGCTCGTGTAGCTCGGCCGGTCGAAGGTGACCGTGCCGGACACCGTGACGTTGCCGTCGGTGGCGGCGGCGTTGCCGCCACCACCTCCTCCTCCGCCCCCGCCACCGCAGGCGGCGAGGCCGAGGCAAGCGACCAGAATTGGGGCGGCCAGCAGCGCCGCGCGCGTGCGATCCATGCAGAGACTCCGGCGGCGAGGGAAACCGCTTGGACTGAAGTTTACGGTATCGGCGGTGCCAGGCACCGCCTGAACAGGTGCCAGGCACCGCTGAAGGAGACCGCTCAATCTGATGAAAGTTGCCAGGCGGTGCCTGGCACCTCTTACGAGGCCCCCTCCACCGCCCAGTACTGCTCCTCCAGCTCGGCCACGTGCCGCTCCCAGTACGTCGCCTCGCCGAACCACGGGAAACGCCTTGGGAAACGCCGGGTCGTCCCAGCGCCGGGCCAGCCAGGCCGCGTAATGGACCATGCGCAGGGTGCGCAGCGGCTCGATCAGCCCCACCTCGCGATAGTCGAAGTCGGCGAACTGCGTGTAGCCCTCCAGGAAATCGTCGAGCTGCTTGCGCAGTTCCTCGCGGGAGCCGGCCAGCAGCATCCACAGGTCCTGGATCGCCGGGCCCATCATGCAGTCGTCCAGGTCCACGAAGTGCGGCCCGGACGGCGTCCACAGGACGTTGTTGCGGTGGCAGTCGCCATGGATCCGCAGGTAGCGAAGCTCGCCGGCGCTCTCGAAGCGCGCCTCGACCAGCTCCAGCAGCTCGTCCGCGACCTTCTCGTAGCGATGCGCGACGTAGTCGGGGATCCGGCCTGAGTCCAGCAGGTACTCGACGCTGCCCCGGCCCATCGTCTCGGGCGACAGCGAGGCCCGGTGTTCGAAGCGCCGCCGCGCCCCGACCATGTGGATGCGCCCCAGGAAGCGGCCCATCCACTGGCGTTCATCCTCGGTGCCCAGTTCCGGCCACTGCCCGCCGCGGCGCGGGTAGATGGCGTAGCGGAAGCCAGCGTGGCGAAGTAAAGAGGTGCCAGGCACCGTTCCAAAGGTGCCAGGCACCGCTTCGGTGCCTGGCACCTCTTCCAAAACCAGCGGCGCCACCACAGGAATCTCCGCCGCCGCCAGCTCCAGCGCGAAGGCGTGCTCCTCCAGTATCGACTCATCGGTCCACCGCCCTGGCCGGTAGAACTTGACGACGACCGGCTCGCCATCCTCGATCCCGACCTGATAGACGCGGTTTTCGTAGCTGCCGAGGGCCAGGACGCGGCCGTCGCAGAGGAAACCGGCGGCTTCGACCGCGTCGATGATGACGTCGGGCTTCAGCGCGTCGAATGGATGTGACGAGGCGTCCGAAGAGGTGCCAGGCACCGCTTCGGTGCCTGGCACCTCTTCAGGCCCGTCCTGCCTACCAGTTCTCAAGATCGTCGCACTGCTGGGTTGCTATCATGCACGCAACATAACGCGGAGCGAGCATGAGCACCATCCTGGTCACCGGCGGTGCCGGCTACATCGGCAGCCACGTCGTCCGCCAGCTCGGCGAGCGCGGCGAGGACGTCGTCGTCGCTCGACAACCTCTCGACCGGCTTTCGCTCGGCCGTCCTGCTACGGCGACCTGGTGTCGGCGACACCGGCGATCGCGACCTCGTCTCGACGCTGCTGCAAGAGCGCGGCATCGACACGCGTGCATGCACTTCGCCGCCCACATCGTCGTGCCGGAATCCGTCGCCGACCCGCTCAAGTACTACCGCAACAACACCTGCGCAACACCCGCAACCTGCTGGAGTGCTGCGTCGAGGCCGGCGTCCGGAACTTCATCTTCTCCTCCACCGCCGCCGTCTACGGCATCCCCGCCGGCGGCGTCGGCGGCCGAGGACACGCCCACCGCGCCGATCAACCCCTACGGCTGGTCGAAGCTGATGAGCGAGCAGATGCTGCGCGACGTCTCGGCGGTCGACCCCGCTGCGCCACGTCGCGCTGCGCTACTTCAACGTCGCCGGCGCCGACCCGGGCGGCCGCATCGGCCAGTCCACGCCCGAGGCCACGCACCTGATCAAGGTCGCCTGCGAGCACGTCGTCGGCAAGCGCGACCACGTCTCGATCTTCGGCACCGACTTCGACACCCCGGACGGCACCGGCGTGCGCGACTACATCCACGTCGAGGACCTGGCCGCCGCGCACCTGAAGGCGCTGGACTACCTGCGCGCCGGGCGGCGCGTCGACCACCCTGAACTGCGGCTACGGCCAGCGGCTTCAGCGTCCGCGAGGTGCTCGACACGCGTCGCCCGGGTGGCCGGGCAGCCGCTCAACGTGATCGAAGGCCCCCGCCGCGCCGGCGACCCGCCCGAACTGATTGCCCGGGCCGAGCGGATCCGCAGCACCCTGGGCTGGGAGCCGGCCCATGCCGACCTCGAGGAATCGTCCGGACGGCCCTGGCCTGGGAACGCCACCTGCTGCGCCGGATAGCGATTTTCCTCCCGGTGCCGGAGTAACGGATTTCGTATTTCGACCGCGGTGAGTGAAAATCCGAAATCCATAACTCCGGCACCGAAATAGAATGGCTTTTCCCCGCCCCCGTTCCCTCAGCAGCCTGCTCCTGATCGGCCTGCTGCTGCTGGTCGTCCCGCTGGCGCTGGCCGTGGTGCAGGCCTCCACGCAGCTCGGCCGGCTGGCCCAGGACACCGACCGCCTGGTGCGGCAGGGTGTCGAGCTCAGCGGCCGGACCCAGGCGCTGTTTCGCTACCTGATCGCCTACGAGCGTTCCGCCAACCTCTATCTCCTGCTCAACGACCCGCGGCTGCTCGAAGCCACCCGCGCCACCCGCGAGCAGATCGCGGAAACGACCGAAGGGCTCGCCGGGCTGCCGATGCCGGACGACGGGCCCGCCCGCCTCAGCGCCCTGCGCCGCGCCACGCCGTCGGTCCTGGGCCTGCTCGAGTTCACCCTGCCGAATGATCCCGACCGGGCCAGCCGGCTGGCAGAGCGCCTGGATCAGCTGAACGAGGCCGCCAACGCGGTCTCCGCCGGGGCCAACCAGGCGCTCGAGGCGCAACTGGCCGCGCTGGAAAGGCGCGCCGCCGATACACGGCACCAGCTGTTCCTGTGGCTGGTGGCGCTGGTCCCGGCCTTCCTGGCGATGGGGCTGGCCTTCGCGGTATCGGTGCTGCGCCCGCTGCGGCGCGTCGACCGGGCGATTACCGGAACTCGGCCGGGGCACGTTCTCCAGCCCGATCGCGATCCCCGGCCCCTCGGACATCGAGGCGCTCGGCCGGCAGCTGGAGTGGCTGCGCGTCAGGCTGCTGGAGCTGGCCCAGGAGAAGAACCGCTTCCTGCGGCACATGTCGCACGAGTTGAAGACGCCGCTGGCGAACATCCGCGAGGGCACCGAACTGCTGCTGGACGGCGCCGTGGGCCAGATCGATCCGCAGCAGCGCGAAGTCGCCGACATCATGCGCGAGAACGCCCTGCGGCTGCAGCAGCTGATCGAGAACCTGCTGTCCTACAGCGCCTGGCAGTCGCAGGTGTCGGGACTCGAGCTGTCCGACTTCGCCCTGGGCTCGGTCGTCGCCGGCGCCTTCCGCGCGCAGCGCCTCGCCATCACGTCCCACCGCATCAAGGCGAAGCTGGAAATCGAGCACCTGGTCCTGCACGCCGACCAGGCCAAGATCCGCCTGGTGCTGGACAACCTGCTGGCCAACGCCCTGAAATTCACGCCCGAGGGCGGTACGATTACCGTCCGCGCCCGGCGCCTGACGTCCGGAATCGTGATCGACTTCGCAGATACCGGCCCCGGCGTGCACCCGCGCGACCGTGAGCGTATTTTCGAGGCGTTCTACACTGGCACCACGCCACAGGCCGGGCCGCTCAAGGGATCGGGAATCGGCTTGTCGATCGTCGCGGAGTTCGTTGCCGCCCATGGAGGGCGCGTGGAGTTAGTCAGCGGTGAGTTCCCCGGCGCCCATTTCCGCATCCACCTGCCGCTGTCCGTCACGGTCGCAGCGGCCTCCGCGAGGCACGGGCCCATGCGTAGACGCGATCACGCTCCTGGCACCCGCGCTGCTGCTCACCCTGAGCACCGGCTGCTCGCGTCATGGATGGATGGGGGCACGGATCGCGCCAGCCCGCCCCCGCGCCGGCCACGCCCGCGCTCACCTTCGAGGCCCAGGCGACGCTCGACTACCTGTCCCTGCTGGATCGGCTGGCCCGCGCCACGCCGGCCGAACAGGCCGAGATCGCCGGCGAGGCGAAGCGCACCGCCACCCTGAGCCCGACCTTCACCAACCAGCTGCGCTACGCGCTGGTGCTGGGGCTGCCCGGCCATGTCGGCAGCGATCCCGTCGCCGCGCGAGCCGCCCTGGGCGTCCTGCTGGCCACGCCAGAGGGCTTGCTGCCGGCCGAACTCGCCCTGGCCTATGTGACGCTGCAGGACGTCAACGCCCGCCTGGTGCTGCTGAGCGAGAACCAGCGGCTGGTCGCCGAGGCGGGCCGCGACGACAAGGAGCGCCAGGGCCTGAACCGCCGCCTGCAGGCCGCCAGCGACGCGAAAACGCCCGCCTGAAACAGGACCTGGACGCGGCGCTGGCCAAGCTGGAAGCGGTGGCCGACCTGGAACGCAGCCTGGCCGAGCGCCAGGCCCAGCCCAAGGGCTCGCCGCCATGAACCAGCCGCTGGGCCGCCGGCCGCGCGTGATCCTGGTCGACGACGACCCGGGCCTGCTGCGCCTGCTGACCATTCGCCTGAAGTCCGAGGGCTACGACGTGGCCGCCTCCGAAAGCGCCGCCCAGGCCCAGACCGCCATCCCCCGCTTCCAGCCCGACGTGGTGGTCACGGACCTGCGCATGGCCGATGTCGACGGCATCGGCCTGCTGCGCGAGCTGCAGCGCCGCTACCCCGCCCTGCCGGTCATCCTGATGACGGCGCACGGCACCATCCCGGACGCGGTGGAAGCCACCAAGAGCGGCGCCTTTGCCTTCCTGACCAAGC
The DNA here is from genome assembly GCA_963695465.1 of uncultured Gammaproteobacteria bacterium. Lineage (GTDB taxonomy): Bacteria > Pseudomonadota > Gammaproteobacteria > Steroidobacterales > Steroidobacteraceae > SG8-30. The sequence continues at coordinate 4,919 of CAVOGM010000008.1, read as the reverse complement.
CGGTGGACAAGGACCAGCTGCTGGAGCAGCTGCAGAAGGCGCTGAAGGTGTCGGGCTTCGCGCTGGCGCACGAGGACTGGCGCGACGGCATCATCACCCGCAACCCGATCATGGAAGACCGGCTGTCGAAGGCGCTGCAGGCCGCCAGCACCGACGCCCCGGTGCTGCTCTCCGGCCAGCCCGGCACCGGCAAGGAACCCCTGGCGCGGGCCATCCACAAGGCCAGCGCGCGGCGCGATCAACCCTTCCTGAGCCTGGCCTGCACCAGCGTCGCGGGCGAGGACCTGGCCGCGCTGCTGGTGGAATCGACCGGCACCCTGTACCTGGACGAGATCGCGGATCTGGACCTGCAGGCGCAGACCAGCCTGGCGAAGCTGCTCGAGTCGGGCCCCGATGGAACCGGCCCGCGCCTGATCGCCGCCAGCGCCCGCGACCTGTCCGGCGCCATCGCCAAGGGATTCTTCCGCGAGAACCTGTATTACCGGCTGGGCGTGGTGCAGATCGACCTGCCGCCGCTGTCGCAGCGGCGCGAGGACATCCCGCTGCTGGCCGCCCATTTCCTGGCCGAGCTGGCCAAGACCGGCGAGCGGCACGTGTTCGCGCCCGAGGCCGTCGAACTGCTGATGTCCGCCGAATGGCCGGGCAACGGCTCGCAGCTGTTCAACCTGGTCCGGCAGGCCGCGGCCCTGGCGGCCGGCCCGGTGATCAGCGCGGAGATCGTCCAGCAGGCCCTCGGCGGCAGCGGTGCCGCCCGCGTGCCGACCTTCGACGAGGCGCGCGAGGAATTCACCCGCACCTACCTGTCGCAGCTGTTGCAGATCACCCGCGGCAACGTCACCCAGGCCGCCAAGCTGGCCGGCCGCAACCGCACGGACTTCTACAAGCTGCTCGGCCGGCACGACCTGCAGCCGGATGAGTTCAAGCAGCGCTGAGGCGGTGCCGGAGTTACGGATTTCGGATTTGCCCGCGGCCTCACCGATCCGAAATCCGTTACTCCGGCACCATTGAGGAGCACAAGCCTGTCGAGCCTACGAATGGCCGAAATATGTGAATAGCTTGGCGTAAGGGACGGCCCGACCCAACGTATTGTCTGGCCTGAGTTCCGAGATGCCGATAACATCCCAGCTACCTGTAGAACCCGTATCAACTGAAGCACGCTGTAATGAAAGTAGTCCTTTTCTGCGGTGGCCTTGGTACCCGGCTGCGGGAGCACTCGGACACCATGCCCAAGCCGCTGGTCAACATCGGCGTACGGCCGATCATCTGGCATCTGATGCGCTACTACGCGCATTTCGGCCACAAGGAGTTCATCCTGTGCCTGGGCTACCGCGGCGACCTGATCCGCGACTACTTCCTCCATTACAACGAGTGCCACTCCAACGACTTCACCCTCTCCGAAGGCGGTCGTCGCATCGAACTCCACAGCAGTGACATCGCCGACTGGCGAATTACCTTCGTCGACACGGGACTGCACTCAAATATCGGTGAACGTCTGTTGCAGGTACGTCGGTACGTCGAAGCCGACGAGTGCTTCCTAGCGAACTATGCAGATGGCCTTTCCGACCTGCCACTCGACCGCATGATTGAGGATTTCGATAAGAAGAACGTCGTTGCGTCGTTTGCGGGTGTCGATGGTTGGCAAAGCTTCCACACGGTCGATGCAACGGAAGACGGCTATGCAACGCGTCTCGGGCCCGTGCGCGGTCAGGACTTTCGAGTCAACGGAGGCTTTTTCGTCCTTCGATCCGCGGATCTTCGACTACATTGAACCAGGCGACGAACTGGTCGAAGAACCGTTTGCCCGCCTGATCGCCGAGCGCAAACTGGCGGTGTATCGGCATGACGGCTTCTGGCGTGCCATGGACACACTGAAGGACAAGATCAGTTTCGATCGCATGGAAGCGTCTGGCCAGTGTCCCTGGATGCTCTGGAAGAAGTGAGGACCAAGTGCTCGGCCTGACGCCAAATGTCAGAACGGTCGCACGCGCTGCAGGTACTTTGCATCGGGGCGCACTGCGACGATATCGAGATCGGCTGTGGTGCGACGCTGCTCATGTTGCAGAAGTCCTACCCAGCCTGCCGCATTCACTGGGCCATTGCTTGTTCCACACCGGTTCGACGCAAGGAGTCGGAGCGCGGCATGCGCCTGTTCGTGCGCCCTCGCGCGCGTGGCTTCCTGCGCGTCGGTGACTACCCCGACGGACATCTTCCTGCCCATTTCTCGGCCGTCAAGCAGTTCCTGGAGGAGGCCAGCAAAGAGGTCAGCCCCGACCTGATCTTTACCGCGCACAGTAACGATCGGCACCAGGATCACCGCCTGATCAGCGAGATCACGTGGCAGACGTTTCGTGATCACATGGTGCTGGAATACGAAGTCCCCAAGTATGACGGTGACCTGGAAACGCCGAACTTCTACGTTCCCCTGGACCGCCGGAGTGCCGAGCGCAAGGCACGAGACATCGTGCGCGTCTACGGATCCCAGCGCGACAAGCAATGGTTCACGGAAGACACTTTCCAGTCGCTGATGAGGCTGCGCGGGATCGAGTGTCGTTCGGTTGGTGGTTATGCCGAAGCCTTCCACTGCCGGAAACTGGTGCTGGGGGCTGGTCCAACGCCGCGCCGCGGCGTGCGCAAGGGCTGATTCGCCGTGTTGAAGCCCCGTCACATCGCAAGCCATACCGGAGCCGTCGCCTGATGCACGGTGAATTCTGGCGCGGCAAGCGGGTGTTCCTGACCGGTCACACCGGATTCAAGGGCAGCTGGCTGTCCCTGTGGTTGCATCGGCTCGGCGCGACGGTCAAAGGATACGCGCTGCAGCCCGCCGACCGACGCCGCAGCCTTTATGAACTGGCGGGCGTCGACGATTGCGTACAGTCGACCCTTGCGGACATCCGGGACGGTGCCAGGCTATCCAACGAACTCGCCGCCTTCGAACCGGACATCGTGCTGCACCTGGCCGCCCAGTCGGTCGTGCTGGATTCGTATTCGGACCCGGTGGAGACTTTCAGCACGAACGTGATCGGCACCGCGAACGTACTGGATGGCGTCCGGCGCATGTCGCGGCCCTGCACCGTGGTGAACGTCACCACCGATAAGGTCTATGAGAACCGCCACTGGGCTTTGGGGCTACCGCGAGAACGACCGGCTGGGCGGTCGCGATCCCTATTCCAGCAGCAAGGCCTGTGCCGAGCTCGTCGCGCGCGCCTTCCGCGACTCGTTCTTTGCCGCACCAGCCGACCCGTCGCATGGCGTCGGCGTGGCGAGCGCGCGCGCTAGGCAACGTAATCGGCGGCGGAGACTGGACGCCATGGCAGCTGGTGCCGGACACCGTCCGTGCAATGCAGGAAGGCAGACCCGTGGTCCTTCGCCATCCCGAGGCCATCCGGCCATGGCAGCATGTACTCGACTGCCTGTGCGGCTACCTGACATTGGCGGAGGCCTTGCACCAGGATGCGCAGCGATTCTCCGGAGAGTGGAATTTCGGCCCGGCCGATGCGGATGTGAGCTCCGTCTCGCATGTGGTGGAGGCGCTGGCCGGACACTGGCAGCAGACTGAATCCCTGGATCCGGGACGCCGAGGTTCACGCCCACGAGGAAGCGGAACTTCGCCTGAATTCCCAGAAAGCCGCGCGGGAACTCGGCTGGTACTGCCGGCTTGATCTCTCGGACACCCTGACGTGGACCGCCGAGTGGTTCAGGAGTCAACAAGCGGGCCAAGACGCGCGAGCGCTCTGCGACGATCAGCTAAAGCGTTTCATGCGGCTGCTGGAAGGTCCTGCGCGGGAATGATCTCGCCGCAGTCGCCACCCGATGGACCGCTCGACCGGGGTGCCAGGCACGTGCCGGCGCTGGATGGCATGAAAGGACCGCCATGATATTCCATGAGTAGTTGCGTCGCCGGCGCCTGGGCTATCGAGCCGGAGCCGCACGAAGATGCTCGAGGTCGATTCATGCGCGCCTGGTGCATCCGGGAGTTTGCTGAGCATGGCATCGAGTTCACGCCACTCCAGGCGAACATGGGGTTGAGCCTGCGCAAAGGCACGATCCGGGGACTGCACTACCAGCAGGCGCCCGCGCTCGAGGCCAAGCTGGTTCGCTGCACCCGTGGCGCAATCTTTGATGTTGTCGTCGACCTCCGTCCGGACTCGACGACCTATCGCCGCTGGTACGGAGATTACGCTCAGCGCAGCAAATGCCTGGATGCTCTACGTTCCCGAGGGTTGTGCACATGGATGCCAATCCCTGGAAGACGACACCGAGATCCACTACATGGCTTCGGCCATGTACTCACCGGAACATGCCCGAGGCGTCCGTTTCGACGATCCGGTCCTGGGCATCAGTTGGCCCCTGCCCGTATCGGCCATCTCGGACCAGGATCGCAGCTGGCCGCTGATCAAGGCCGGACTAGATCCGGGGCGCACGTAGCGACGCGAGCTGGATCCGGCGTCAATATCCAACGTTATGGTGAATCTGCGACCGCCCTCACGGACGCGCCGTTCCTGATTCTGGACGATGTTGAGCAGAGACACTGATGCTGCAGTTGGCATCGGCAGGTCTTTACACGCATTATTGCCGGCAACTCGCCTATGCGACGAGCCATGGCGTGAACGGGGCTACAATTTTGCGTCACCGGACGCAAACCTTTATTGTCGGCCTTGAATAGTAATTTATCGGCGCAAAACTTGCAACAATCAATCATAACTCATTTGAAAACAGTATAGAGGCAACAAATGGTTGGAAAAGGACTGTTTGACCTGGATGAAGCCTCGAGAAATGGCAGGATGCACAATAAAATGAATTGTCGTTTCACAAGAATGCAATTATCTCACTGGTTTCGAGCATTCAACAAACCATTCAATCTGTATATGCTCAAGACAATGTTGGTTGTTGTGTATGTGTGTTAGGATAGCTCATAGGAA
>CAVOGM010000007.1:0-9179 GCA_963695465.1 uncultured Gammaproteobacteria bacterium | reverse complement strand
ACCTGCGCTGGCGGTACCGGCGAGACCGAGTCGGACCGCGCCTTCCATGCGCGCATCGGTACGCTGATTGTCGGCCAGCACGGCAGCGTGCGCCGGCTCGTCGCACGACCGCCGGGCGCGAATCCGCTCGGCACGCAGCCTGCGTCAGAGCCGGTGGTCACCGGTGTCGAACGCGGCCTGCATGGAGACCTGCCCTCCTGATACCGGACAAACGGGGCCGGGTCGGGGCTTTCGGGGGTTTGGGGCTTCAGAAACCGGCATACAACGTCGTGATCCTGGTCCGGAGAGCTAATTGCCGAGGTCGGCTACCCGTCGGGGCCGGACCTCAATAAAGCAATAAAGCAATAAAATTATTTAAAATCAATGATTTACTGAGGTCCGACCCCAGAGTAAAAACATACCGCGGGTCGCGCCCCATCCGGGGCTCGTTGCGGTTTAGACGTATAGACAGTCTTTTGCCTTAATGGATAAAAGCCTTAACTATATGCCTCGCCCGCCCCTACTTACCCGCTCCGTTGAGGACAGCATCGTCCTGACGCTGTTCGACATCGCGAATGAGCTGGGCAAGCTGGGCAATGGGCTGTCCTCGAGCGCGGGACTTACAACCCAGCAGTGGCTGCTGCTCCTGCAGATTGCAGGCGACCCCAATTTTGCGACGCCAGGGGACGGCCCGTCGCGCAGTGGCCCGGGAATCATGGCCTCGGAGATTGCCCGGGCACGTGGCGTTTCCCGCGCGAACGTCAGCATGCTGGTTGCGCAGCTGCTGCGGATGGGATTGGTGAGCCAGGAGGAACAACCCGATGACCGCCGTCGGAAACACCTCATGATCACGGACGCCGGTCGCGGAGCCCTGGCCGACATTGAGTCGGCCCGCCACGAGGCCAACCAGAACCTGTTCGCCAGCCTGACGCCGACGGAACGCAAGCAGCTGCTCGGCTCGCTGCGTGCTTGTCTCGATCGCCTTTGGCTGGTGGACCGCTCGGGCGGCGTCGGGACTCGCCCCCGCGCAGCCGGCGCGTCGGAAGCGTGCATGAACACGCCGCGCCTCACTGTGCACCGCATGTTGGGTGACCCCGATCATCGCTATTGCTGGATCCAGCGACGCGTGAGTCCAGCCGCTATGTCTGTTCCCGGAGGGTGACATGAATCTATCCGTCCTGTTGTGGGGCATCCCGCAGGCCATGCGAGCGGCTGCAAAGGTCTACCCTGACTACGCTGCACGCCTGAAGGAGAGAAATCTCGTCGTGCAATTCAGGTTGCGCGACAAACCCGAGGGTCGCTGGATCAAGCTCGACAACGGCAGGATCAGCACCGGCAAGGACCTGCATGCGAAGCCGGACCTGACCCTGCACTTCCAGAACAGGGCCATCGCGGAGGAGTTCCTCACGCCGCCCTTCGACCTGCTCACGCGTGTCGACGCGGCCAAGAACTTCAAGATCGGCCTGGTCGGGCCGGACGAGCTGGCTGTCTGGTTCATGGCGACCCTCGCCCGGCTGGAGTCGATCACCTGGAAGGCCGGCACGGACATGGGCGACGGCGTGGTTCGCTACACCAGCGGCACCAACGGCGGACCGATCTTCGTCTACGTCAAGGACGGCAAGGTCATCCGCACCACGCCGATCGAGTTCGACGAGACGGACGCAGCGTCCTGGTCGATCACGGCGCGCGGCAAGACCTTCACGCCTGCGAGGCGCACCACGCTTGGCGCCCACGGCGCGTGCCAGAAATCGATGCTGTACTCGAAGGCCCGCCTGCTCTACCCGATGAAGCGGGTCGACTTCGACCCGGACGGCGAGCGCAACATCCAGAATCGCGGCAAGTCGGAATTCGTGCGTATCAGCTGGGACGAGGCGCTCGACATCGTCACCAAGGAGATCAAGCGCGCCAAGGCCGTCGGCCCGGGCGCGATCTGCGTGGCCAACGGCTCGCACCACCAGTGGGGCAACCTCGGCCACTACCTGAGCGCCTTCAACCGCTTCTGGAACCTGATCGGCACCACGCGTCTGATGCACAGCCCCGACAGCTGGGAAGGCTGGTTCTGGGGCGCGATGCACCACTGGGGCAACAGCCTGCGTCTCGGCTGCCCGGAGTTCTACGGCACGGTGGAGGACTGCCTCAAGGAAGCGGAGATGATCGTGTTCTGGTCCAGCGACCCGGACACGACCTACGGCTTCGAGGGCGCGCGGCGGCGCGAGTGGGCCCGGGAGCTCGGCATCAAGATGGTGCACATCGATCCGTACCTGAACCACACCGCGGCCCACCTCGGCGGCAAGTGGATTGCGCCCAAGGCGGGCACCGACCCGGCGCTGGCGCAGGCGCTGTGCCACGTCTGGATCACCGAGGGGCTGTACGACAAGGAGTTCGTCGAGAAGCGCACTACCGGCTTCGACGAGTGGAAGGCCTATATCCTGGGCGAAAGCGACGGCGTGCCCAAGACGCCTGAATGGCAGGAGGCCGAGACGGGCGTTCCCGCACGCGACGTGCGCGCGCTGGCACGTGAATGGGGCACCAAGAAGACCTACCTCGGCGCCGGCAGCTGGGGCGTCGGCGTCGGCGGCGCCTGCCGTGGGCCGACCGGCATGCAATGGGCGCGGATGATGACCATCCTGGGCGCCATGCAGGGTTACGGCCGCCCGGGCTCCAACTTCGGCAACCTGCAGTTCGGCTCGCCGCTGGACTTCAGCTTCTATTTCCCCGGTTATGGCGAGGGAAGTTTCTCGGGAGATCTAACCTACAGCGCCAACTCCGCCAACAACTACCAGCGCATGCCGCACATCGTGACCATGAGCTCGGTCCGCCAGGTCATCCCGCGGATGTGGATGCCCGAAGCCATCACCCAGGGCAAGACCCTGGGCTACGCCACCGACGTCGGCTCGGTACAGGGCCAGTTCTTCCCGGTTGGCTACCCCTCGCCCGGGCATGTGCGCGTCGAGATGCTGTACAAGTACGGCAGCCAGATATTCGGCACGATGGTCGACGGCAACCGCTGGGCACGGATGTACCAGCACGAGAGCCTGAAGTTCGTCGTCAACCAGTCTGTGTGGAAGGAAGGCGAGACGCCTTTCGCCGACATCATCCTGCCGGCCTGCACGGTGTTCGAGAAGTGGGACATCGGCGAGTGGTACAACGTCGGCGCCGGGTACGTGCACCACATGTACTCGATGAACAACCACCGCGTGATCTCGATGCAGCACAAGTGCATCGAGCCGCTGGGCGAATCGAAGTCCGACTACGAGATCTTCCTGTCCATCATGGAGAGACTCGGCCTGGGGGCAGTGTACTCGGAGGGTGGCACCACCGAACTCGACTGGTGCAGGCGTGTGTTCGACTCCTCTGACCTGTCCAAGCACATCTCCTGGCGCCAGTTCCTGAAAAAGGGCTACTACGTCGTTCCGGCCGAGGCGGAACAGGGGCGTGCGCCAACCGCCAACCGCTGGTACTACGAGGGGCGCAAAAAGGACACGCCAGAGCCCTATCCCCTGCCCTCCGACTACGTCGGCGGGTACCTCGAGGGGCTGCAGACTCCGTCGGGCAAGTTCGAGTTCGTGGCGAGCACGCTCAAGCGCATCGATGACCCGGACCGGCCGCCGCTCAACCGCTATATGCCAACCTACGAGGACCCATCACGGGAACCCGAACTCGCTGGCTTTACGCTCAAGTTGCTGACGCCGCACACCCGCTACGCGTTCCACGTCATGGGTGACGACGAAAGCAGCAGCGTCTGGGACATCCGCGAGCACCGGATCAAGAAGGACGGCGAGTATTACCTCGTCGCCCGCATCAACCCGCAGGACGCCGAGGCACGCGCCATCCAGGACGGCGACCTGATCCGCCTGTGGAACAACCGCGCGTCTGTCGTCTGCGCAGCCCAGGTGACGGGTCGGATCCAGCCGGGCGTCGTCAGCGCCTACGCCGGATCGGCCCAGTACAAGCCGGCAGGCGAGCCCGGCCGCTCGACCGACCTGGGCGGCTGCGTGAACATGCTCAACACCAGCAAGTCGATCAGCAGCAAGGCCCACGGAATGCGGCCCAACACGACCCTGATCCAGGTCGAGAAGTGGAGCGGCGTCGATACCTGGCAACCGGCGGAGGCAGTGTGATGGCCAAGAAGTGGAACCTGATCGTCGACGTCGCCCGCTGCGATAACTGCCGCCTGTGCTTCCTCGCTGTCAAGGACGAGTACACCGGCAACGACTTCCCGGGTTATTCCGCTGCGCAGCCGGCTCGTGACCACAACTGGCTGGACATCCAGCGTAAGGAACGCGGCGCCTATCCGCTGCTCGAGGCGCGGTTCATGCCGGTGATGTGCAATCACTGCGACTCGGCACCGTGCATCGAGGCCGCGCGCGACGGCGCCATACGCAAGCGCCCGGACGGTATCGTGATCATCGATCCCGAGAAGTCGAAGGGCCAGAAACAGATCGTGGACGCCTGTCCCTACGGCGCGATCTGCTGGAACGAAGAGAAGCAGATCCCGCAGGCCTGGACCTTCGATGCCCACCTCCTCGACGGGGGCTGGACCAAGATTCGTGGCGAGCAGTCCTGCCCAATGGACGTATACCGCACACTCAAGGTGGAGGACGAGGAGATGCGGCGCATCCAGGCCGAGGAAGGCCTCGAAGTCAGGAAGCCCGAGCTCGAGACGCGGCCGCGTGTCTACTACAAGAACCTGTCCCTGATGACGAAGTGTTTCGTCGGCGGGACCGTCGTCGAGCACATCGACGGCGTCGAGGAATGCGCTGCCGGCGCTGAGGTGGTGCTGAAGAAGGAAGGCCACGAAATCGCCCGGGCGACGACCGACACCTTCGGCGAGTTCAAGATCGACCAGCTCGAGCCGGACAGTGGCGGCTATGAGCTACAAGTGTCTGCTTCGGCGGGGCATTGCTCGATGCAGTTCGACCTGGGCGACGAGAGCCGCTACCTGGGCGTGATGACGCTCGCCGCGGGGTAACGCTCGCTGGTGGCGGCGATCCAAGTCGCGACCAGGATCGCTACAAGTGGCTCCAACGACGAGGAGAGGCCCTCGCTTCCCGTAGCCTGACGCGCAGGCGAGTCTGCCTACGCCACGAGCTCAACCAGGCCGTCCTGTGCGTCGCGCAACTCGTCGAACCAACTGTGCCCGAGGACAGGCGGACCAGGTCTTCACGACGATACCTACGGATCTTATCCGACCGAACGTCCGTGCGGTGTCGTCAGCCGCTGAAGCGCCGACACGCGACAGTAACGGTTCTTCACGAGTTAGTGCAGAATCTGACTATCGGAGTAACGGCGCACCTGATGGCGCCGCTGCGGCCCTGGACGCAGCGCCGATCGACATGATGTCGCTTCGAACAGGACTGGGAGATCACTTACCAATGTCGGCAAATCCAACCTACCTGGCCCCCGGCGAGGGCGAGACCGTTTTCGCCGTCAGCTCCGTGCCGATCAAGTTCGGTCCCGGCGCACTGCGCGAACTCGGCGCGGAGGCACAGTCACTCGGCATGAAGCGCGTCGCGCTGTTTGCCGATCCTCACGTGCTGGCCAGTGAACCGGGAGAAACGGCGCTCGCCTCCCTGCGCGGAGCGGGCCTCGATGTCGCGGTCTACGACGGCAGTCGCTGCGAGCCGAACAGCGACTCGTTCGAGGCCGCTGCGACGTTTGCCCGCGAAGGCGCCCTCGATGGCTTTGTGTCGCTGGGCGGCGGCTCGGTGATGGACACGGCGAAGGCGGCAAACCTGCTGTCGACCTACCCAGACGAACTGATCGCCTATATCAACGCGCCCATCGGCAAGGCGAAGCCTATTCCGGGGAAACTCAAGCCGCACATCGCCTGCCCGACTACCTGCGGTACCGGCAGCGAGACGACCGGCGTCACGATCGTCGACCTGAAATCTGCCGGGCTGAAGACCGGTATCGCCTCGCCGCTGCTCAAGCCGTCGCTGGCAATCATCGACCCGACCACCACCGAGACCTTGCCCGGCGGCGTGATCGCCGCGACCGGCTTCGACGTGCTCACGCACGCCTGCGAGTCGTACACGGCAAGGCCCTACACCAGTCGCCCGCGGCCCGTGCATCCGAGCCAGCGGCCACCGTACCAGGGTGCGACGCCATACAACGATATCGGCGCCATCGCTGCGATTCGCCTCGGCGGCAGGTACCTGGCCCGCGCCGTGCGCGACGCAAATGACAAAGAGGCACGCCACCAGCTGATGTTCGCCTCGACGCTGGCTGGGCTCGCCTTCGGCAGCGCCGGCGTGCACATCCCGCATGCGATGGCGTATTCGATCGCGACGCTGAAGCACGAGTTCACCGCCAAGGGCTACGAGGAGCGCGAGCCGATGGTGCCGCACGGCATCTCGGTGGTGATCAACGCGCCGGCGGCATTCCGCTTCACCGCCGCAGCCAACCCTGCGCGCCACCTGGAGGCCGCTGCGGCACTCGGGGCCGATGTCGCCGGTGCGTCACCGGAAGACGCGGGCGAGATCCTCGCCCAGGCCTTCATTTCACTGATGCGCGAGACCGGCCTGCCGAACGGGATCACCGAGCTCGGCTACGGTGAAGCCGATGTTTCGGCCCTGGCGGATGGGGCCTACGCCCAACAGCGGCTGCTGGTCCTGGCGCCTCGCAGTGTGTCGAAGGTGGACCTGGAAGGCTTGTACCGCAACGCGCTGCGCTACTGGTAAGGTCGTGTGGCGCTTGCCGAATGCGCGAGCGCCGACGACCCGACATCCTGAAGTCCGACCGCCAGCCGACCCAAGGCGGACGTCAACCAGGGCCATACCATGCCTGGTTGTGATCGACACTCCGCAGATCAGCCGGGGCTCGCTTGCCTGGCCCTGGCTAGTCGCATGAACGCAAAGATGGTTGCGGCTCCGAACAGGACGGATACTGACAAGGTTGCCAGGAACAGTGTGTTGACGCCTTCCTCCAGTACGCTATATCGCTGCCATCGCTCCAGGACCGCCACGTTGCCCAGGCCCCACATGAAGAACACCGTGTCGATGAGAGTGTGAACAATCATGCCGGGCAGGTTGGAATTGCAGAGATACGCCAATACACCCCAGCCCAGGGAACCAATGACGAAGAAGGGCAGGACCGCGCCCGGCAGAGGGTGGGAAAGCGCGAAGACGATGGCGACGACGCCGATGGCGAGCACCGGGCCGTGGCGTCTCTCGATGGGGACCTGCATGTAGCCTCGATAGGCCGACTCCTCGATCACCCCGGTCGCTACGATCGCCAGCAACAGCAGCGGGACCACGGTCAACTTCGGTGCCGTTGCCAATATCTTGATCTGCTCGATCGCCTCGGCCGGCCACTCGGTCAGCAGCCAGCCCCAGACGACCATGCTGGCCAATGTCGCACCAAGCAGCGCCCCGGAAACTGTTGCCCAAAAGCGGATCGGAGCACTCAAGGGACGAACCCGAAAGCGCTCGGTCCGGCTGGCTGCCGTGGCCTGAGGCCAGCCTTTGCCGCGGAGGTAGCCGACGAACAACCAGAGGTACGGGATGCCAATCACAAGCGCCCATGGCACGCTGCTGAATGTCTGCACGTTAGCCTGAAGCAAGACGAAAATTGGCATGATGCCCAGCACTTGCACCAACATGCCGACGACAATGGCGCGGATGAGTACGGGGATCCTATTCCAGAGCCGAATCAGTCGCTGCATCGTTGCCCCCTTCCGCCCGACTTTAGCGCATCGAAGTCGTCCATGACCATCGCCGGCACATAGTCACCCATTTCAGCGCAGGCAAAGTACAGTTCGCCCCGAACTCGATCTGCAAGCAGATGTGGTGAGTCATCGCGCTGCGTCAGCAGGTTGACGCCGTAGATTGACTCGGCGCACTTGATACGGTTCGGGTAGCTGCCGGCAGCAGCAAGCACGAAAGTCCCGCTTATGCAGTAGCCAACAGCGCCAAGCAATTCAGCATTCGCCTGCGGATGAGCATCGGCATAGGCGAGCATTGCCGCGGTGTCCTGCATTACAAACTTGATGCTCAGGTGCTGGGCGTGATCAACCACGCTGTCGAAAGTGGTCGCGAGCCCTGCCTGGCGGATCGTGCTAAGGTCTCCCTCGCAGGCGGGCGGCCGTCAACGGAACGGGGGGGAACCGTGACCAAGGGGTTTACTGCTGCAGCAATCCTGGCTGCACTGTTCATGCTGCAAAGCTGCAGCCAGAAAGATGAGGTCTCTGGCAATGAGGCCGCAAAGAACGAGCCGGTCGCGCGCGCTCACGTCGTGGAGATTCGGGCCGTGGGAAAGACCTTCGAAGGACCGGCGGAAATCCCGTCTGGCTGGACGACATTCAAGTTCGTCAATGCCTCCAGCATGATTCATTTCGCGCTCATTGATGTGCCGCCGGAGGGCATTACTACGGAGATTTTCACCAACACGGTGGGCCAGTATTTCCAGGACGCGATGGACGGCATGAACGCGGGCGACGAGGCCGCCGTTGATGCCGCATTCGCCAAATTCCCTGCCTGGATCGGGGATCTGGGACGCCACGGCGGCCCGGGCCTGCTCTCACCTGGTCGGATCGGCCAGACGACTGTTTACATGAAACCCGGTCATTACTTCGTCGAGTGCTACGTAAAATCGGACGGCGTCTTTCATACGACGAGTCCCGGCGAAGGCAAGGTGGGCATGATGCTCGACTTGACCGTGACGGAACAACAGAACAACGCGCCGGAACCCGTGGCCAACGCGACGCTAGCAATCAGGAACTCCGGGATGGAGATTGTCGCTGGCAAACTCAAACCCGGAGCTAATACGATCCGCGTGGACTTCGTCGAACAGCAGGCCCTGCCGTCTTTTGTTGGTAATGACGTGCACCTGATGAGCGTTGAGAGTGAGGACAGCGTCCGCCTGGCAGATGGCTGGCTCGACTGGCGCACAAAGAATGGTCTGGAAGACCCAAGCCCGGTAATCTTCCTGGGCGGCCTGAATGACATGCCGGCGGACTCGCACGGCTATTTCACGGTAAATCTGGAACCCGGGGACTATGCGTTCATCGCCGAGGTACCGAGTCCGGCGGCGACCGGCTTCGTCCTTCGGTTCACGGTGGCGACGACAAACTAAGTCAATGCCTGCGCGGAGAAACGACGATAGCGGAAGCCAGCTTCGGCGAACGTACCTTCCTGGCTGTTAGCGGACTCAAGGTGCGTTCGGGTCATCGCGGATGTCGGTTCTGTCGCAATACGCAC
>CAVOGM010000006.1:0-369884 GCA_963695465.1 uncultured Gammaproteobacteria bacterium | reverse complement strand
GAGCTGCGCCGCCTGGGGTTCGGCCAAGGGGTCCGGCCGGTCTTGATCTCCACGGGGCAGAGGCGTGTGGCGATCAGTCAGCAGATACCGGACCGAGCCCTCGGCAATGCCGGGAATCGCGGCCAGAAGCCAATCGGAGGTCACGGCCGCCCGCTGTTTCTGTGCCATCAGTTCCGGCAGCCGGTCGCGCTCAACTGGACCCAGCCGGAGCCTCTGGCAAGCTCGTAGTACGCGGCACCCTCGTGGACCAGGCTCGACTCGTTGTACTGCCCGGCCAGCATCAGGCCGGCGTTGAAGCCGATTTCCGTGAAACGGACACGCTGCTCGTAGTTCTGTGGGGTCGGCAATACCGGCGAGATAGGGCAGAAGCGACAATCCATCCACAGCATTCGGTGCCATGCCGGTGACAAGTTGCTGCACGGTCGGCCGGATGTCCTCAAGAGAAACCGGCCAGGGATACGCCGACGGGGCTCCCGGAAAGGCGCGCGCGACCATAGGCGCGCATCGCGAGCAGGACGTTGTATTGATGTGGGCTCATCACGCTCGTGCCATGTCCCCACAGTGAATTCCAGATCTCGTCCCCGCTGCCCACCTTACGCAGCATCGAGTCGGTCTCCCAACCGAGCGCCTCGCCATGGTCGGAGAGTACGACGACAATCGCGTTGTTGAGCACGCCCTTCTCGTCGAGGATCTGCATTACCTCGGCAAACTGCCGGTCCGCCTCAGTGATGGCGCGCTTGTAGGCCGGCCGGTATTCCTTCGGCGTGGACGGAACGGCCATGCCGGCCCAGGCGTAAGGCCAGTGCGACAGGGTCAGGTGAATCGCCAACAGGCTGGGTCGGTCGACGATCAATTCGCGGCGAGGCGTTCGCGAGCGGCCGGGTCGGTAGGTGATGTAGGCGGCCCGATTGCCACGATTACTGGGGAATAGCCAATCGCCGAACCGCGTTTGCGTGACGAGATTTATCAGGGGCAGTCCGCCGGCCTTGCCCAGCAGAAAGTCGATGGCCCCGACCGGCGGTGTAATGACCTGCTGAAAGCCGAATGACTCGTCGAAGTTGGCAAATCGGACCTCGTCGGTCGCATAAATGCTTCGATAGCCCTGCGCCAACGAGTCGCCAAGCGTGTCCCCTTCGTCGACCAGGTCGCGCGGCATCAGGTTGAAGCGTGCGTTGGTCGTTACCGGATTCCGGCCGGTCAGGATCGAGGTCCATGCAGCGTAGGTCCGGGCCAGGGGAGTAATCGTATCGGTAAAGCGATAGGCGCCGGCCAGGAACTCGTCCAGCCGGGGCGTGGACTGCTCGCGATCGGCTCCGCCGACCAGGTCGTCGCGCAACGAATCGACGCCGACGATCACCAGGTGCGGGGCCTCGAACGCGGGCGTCTCGGAGGCAGACCGCGTCATGCCGGACAGCGACACGAACGCCGCGATCGTTGCCATGACCGCGCCGGACACGACGAGGTATCGCCGGCCCGGTTGGCGTCGGCCCCGGGCCAGCAGGCGGACGGCGATGACCAGCAAGGCAAGGCCCACGCCGGCAAGCGGCACATGAATAGGACGCAGGCCCGACCACTCGGCCAGCAGCCAGGACTGTTCGCTGGAAAAGTCGGATGCCGGGAACCACGTGCCGTTGGCCATCAGCACCAGGCCCAGCAGCACCAGCACCCACAACACCACCAGTTGCCGCTGGCGGCCTTGCAGGCGAGTCGGGAACGCGGCCTCGCTGAGGGACGCGAGTCCCCAGGCGACCAGACCCAGCGCCAGGTGCACGGCCAGCACGGCGGCGGCGAAGGACAACAACTGGAGGGGCAACACGTCACCGATGTCCCCGCCATAGAGCAGCGATGCGGTGACCTTGCTGTTGGCAAGCTCGGTTTGCAACTGCTGCACCAGATGCCACAGGCACACCAGCAGGAAGCCGAAGCCCAGTGCGAGCCCAATGAGCAGGCTCGTGACGCTGAATTCTGGAGAAGACGCCTTGATCAGTCATGGCTCGCGTCATTCTCTCACTCGAAACTCGAAGAAGACGAGGCCCCTGGCAATCCAGGGGCCCCGTCCTGACCAGCTAAGATCGCGTGGTCAGTGCAAGACTCGATCAATTACCGCCGAAGCCGGCACGGCACGAAGAAGGCACGTACTTGTCCACCAGGGTGGTTCCATTGAGTCCAGCATTTCCTGCAGGATTCTCAATCGCATCCGACGGATCGGCAGCATTGCCACACACCCAGACGATGTCCTCGTTGGCATTGAGCAGCGGGCGGAAGGACAGGAAGCCACCGAGGATGGCCGCATTCGCGTCCTTGCCGTACTCGATCGTGATGGTGCCATCCTCGACGTCTACCGCCGCCACGTAGCGGCCGGTCTTCGTTGTGCCACCCGAGCCGAGCCCGAGTTCCAGTCATGGTGGCCGGCCACTCGCCGACCTGCGCCGTGTACTCGGCGATGGACGCCTTGAGGTCTGCGGCCAGCGTCATGCCTTCCGTGACCTGCGAGCGAATCGTGTAGTCCTGGTAGGCCGGGATCGCGATCGCGGCCAGGATGCCGATGATGGCCACCACGATCATCAGTTCGATGAGCGTGAAGCCCTTCTGGATCTTGTTCATGAGAGTCCTCTCTTTGGGAAACCAGTAATTGGCGGCACATGCGCCGTCGACTAACCTGAAAGCAACCTCCGTGCCAAGTCTCGATGGATATCTTTAAATATCTGTTTTTAATAAGAAAATTGGTTCAGCTTGCGACGTTGGCACGCGGGGCTCATGGGCTGTCGGTGCTGACCGCGCAGGTCAGAAACTGACGCACAGCGTCACTTGGCTCGAACCCCAAGGATTTCGTGCCGTTAGGCGGGCGTCCCGGCGCCGTTTGGATGTGCACGCCTGGACGGCTCAACCACGGGTCCCGCGAATCGACTGTGGTCCAGCGGACCGATGGCTTAGTGGAGCTTCGAAGCGTGTCTGCAGCGCTCGCAATCGCGGTTTCTCGGGACCATCGCATAAGCTGGCGCGTGCCGCAAACAGACGGGCTCCCTGGCGGATCCGCAGTGCAGTGTCGGGTAGTTGTCCTGCCTGGAATGTGTCCGGAGTAAGGTCAGGGCACATTGTGGTGCCGGTGTCGCGTTCACAAATGACGTCGTCCAGCTAGACTGGGTACCGGCGTAGCTGGTGACAGCTGAACCGGCGTGACGCGCATTACGCGGCTCGATCGCCGACGTCCGGTAAGAAGAAAGAGGCGACCTTCATGCCATCCGACGCAAAAGAATTTTGTCCGCAACGCATGCCCTTGTGGCCAGGGATCCTTGCGTCCTGGTCTGCGCTGGTCTGTGGAATCACCGTTTTCTGGTCGATCAGTACGCACTTCGTCGGTGCACGCTTCTATAACGCCAGCGTGGCCAACACCGCGGTCTACTGCGCCACGTTCCTGCTGCCTGCAGTTCTGCTTGGAGGACTACTCGCCCGACCCACGAAAGGGTCAACTGATCGCCTGCCTTGTCGCGACATTGCTCTATCGTTCTTTCGGCAGTCCTGTCACCCGACGAAATCGTATCCATGTCGAGGCTGAGGGTCTATTACTCACTCGCTGATGTTTGGGCTCGTTTGCTGACCGTGCTGCGCTGGTCGCGGCCATCGGTCGTGCTGCAAGTGCTGCTCGTCTTGGCGATGATTCACGGGTTCTTTCTTCTCGTCGCGCTCAAGGCCGCATTTGCTGCGGATCAGTTGAGTCCGGTTACGCCGCCATTTTTTTCCAACGTTCGCCACTTCGGATATCACGGCTTCCTGGGTGCGTCCGCGGCGGTGTCTCTGGTCGTCCTGGACCAGAGATTTCGAGCGACTGGCTTCGTCCTGGCATTCCGGCGCTGTTCGGCATCGTGCTGTTCGGCAGCAGAGGCGCACTGGTGCGCGTGGGTCGTCTTTCTGCTGGCGCTGGCGGCGCTGGTTCCAAAGCGTCGACAACTCATTCTGGTCGGGATGCTTGCGTTGGTCCTGGCGATGCTGGCCGTCTATGCTGGTCGACAAATACGACGTATTCAATACCGTGAGCCTTTTTGATCGGTTTGATCGAATATCGTCCGCCAGGGCACTACCATATATCCGAGATACGACCGACTTGCGATCTGGCGCGATGCATGGGACGCGATTGCTGCGCGGCCAATACTAGGATACGGGCCTGACGGTTATCTTGAGTCTCCGGTTGTTGCGTCCGGCGAGTTCGTTCACCCCCATAACGTGATCCTCCAGATATTGCTGGAGTTCGGGTTCGCCGGATTCATCGGCCTGGTCTGGGCGGGCTATTCAGTATTCGGTGCCCGGGTTCGGACGTCTTTGGCACTTGCGCGCACCCAGACATTGGACCCCGGAAGCGCCACCACTTTGGCGATCATGGTCGGATTCCTGTCCTTTGCGATGATCGATGGCTTGTTCTATCACGCCATTCCATTGCTGCACTTCGTGATCGTGGCGGCCCTGTTTCTCAGTGCACCACAACAAACTGCAGCGGATAGCGGCAATCGCTCAGGCCGAAAAGATCGGCAGCGGGCGCGCTGCCTGAGCGATCGCTGCTGGAAGCATATTGAGGATTGGGAACAATGCCGTCGACGTGATCGGTTGGGCCCCCGGCATCGCCATACGAAGCGTCAGGATTCGATTCCCAGTTTCTTGATCCGGTAGCGCAGGGCCCGGAAGGTGATGCCCAACTGCTTCGCCGTCGCGGTCTTGTTGTAGCGGTTCTGTTCCAGCGCTTTGAGGATCGTTTCCCGCTCGACGTCCTCCAGCTGATCCTCGAGGTCCGACCCGCCAGTGCTCTCCGTCGTGCCCGGTGCCACGGGTCCTGCCCGCAACTGGATGTCCTCCGGCGCCGATTTCCGGGCCCGCGCACAGGGTCATCGCCCGCTCGAGGATGTTCTCGAGCTCCCGGACATTGCCCGGGTAGCCGTACTGCCCCAGCTTCCCCAGGGCCTCGGGCGACAGCGTCGGACACCTCGGCGCCGGAACGCTCGCCGAGGCGCGACGAGCAGCATCTGCGCCATCTCCGGCACGTCCTCCAGCCGCTCGCGCAGCGCCGGCACGTGCAGCTCGATGACGTTCAGGCGGTAGTACAGGTCTTCCCGGAACCGGCCCGCGGCCACCAGTTCGCCCAGGTCCCGGTGGGTCGCCGACAGGATCCGCACGTCCACCGGCGTCTCGCGCTGTTCGCCCACCGGCCGCACGGTCTTCTCCTGGATCAGCCGCAGCAGCTTCACCTGCATGGGCAGCGGCAGGTCGGCCACCTCGTCCAGGAACAGGGTCCCGCCCTCGGCGGCCTGCACCAGGCCCGGCTTGTCGGCCACCGCGCCGGTGAAGCTTCCCTTCCGGTGGCCGAACAGCTCGCTTTCCATCAGTTCCGACGGGATGGCGCCGCAGTTGACCGGCACGAAGGGGCCGTCCCCGCGCGAGCCGCTTTCGTGGATCAGCCGCGCGACCAGTTCCTTGCCGGTGCCGGACTCGCCGGAGATGTGCACCGGGGCCTGGCTGCGGGCGACGCGCGCGATCATGTCGCGCAGCCGCTCCATGGCCGCCGAATGACCCAGCAGCTTCGTCGAACGTCCTTCCTGGGCCGGGCCCCGGTTCCCGGACAATTTCAGCGCCTGGTCGACCAGCTTGCGCAGGTCGCCGATGTCCAGCGGCTTGGAGACGAAGTCGAAGGCGCCGAGCTTCAGCGCCCTGACGGCGGCCTCCACGTTGCCGTGGGCGGTGATGACCGCGACCGGAATCTCCGGGCGCGTGGAGCTGCATCCACTCGACGAGGTCGAGGCCGTCGCCGTCGGGCAGGCGCATGTCGGTCAGGCACAGGTCGTAATGCCCGCTGCTGCAGCTTCTTCCTGCCGGCGCCGAGGTCGTGCACGGCCTCGGATTCCACGTCCATGCGGGCCAGCGTGATGCCCAGCAGCTCGCACAGGTCGGGCTCGTCGTCGATGATCAGGACGGTCGGTGGGCTCATGTCTCGCTCATGGGTCAGCCGGTCTCCCAGCGCTGGGGGTCGGCGAACACCAGCCGGAAAATGCTACCACCCCCGGCACGCGGCTCGTAGACGAGCAGGGCGCCGTTGCTCTGCGCCAGCTCCCGGGAGATGAACAGGCCGAGTCCCGTGCCGCCGGACTCGGAGGTGAAGAACGGCTCGAAGATGCGTTCCGCGGCGGCCGGGTCGATGCCGGGCCCGCGATCGGCGACCTCGAGGTAGGGCCGCGCGCTGCCCGACAGGCGGCCGATGCGCAATTCGATCCTGGAGCCGGGCGCCGTCAAACCGTACTTGGTGGCGTTCTCGACCAGGTTCCACAGGATCTGGTGGAGATGCGACGGGTCGACCCGGACCTCGATTTCCTCGGCCGGATGCTCGACCGGCATGCGCTCGGGCGGCAGGTCCTGCGTGCTGCGGATACTCGGCCGCGAAGTCCTCCAGCCATTCCGCCAGCGGCATCCGCTCCGCCTGGGTCTCCTCGCGCCGCGACAGCTGCATCACGTTCTGGATGATGGCGCTGACGCGGCCGGCGTTGCCCTGGATGATCTCGATCAGCCGCCGGTCCGGGCCCGACAGCCCTTCGGACTCGTCCAGCAGCTGCGCGGCGTGGCTCATCGCGCCGACCGGGTTGCGGATCTCGTGCGCGATGCTGGCCGACAAGCCGGCCCAGCGCGGCCAGCTTGTTCTGCTGGATCCGCGCCGACTGGGCGCTCAGGTCCTCCAGGAAGACGATCGCCGGGCAGGGCCAGCGATGGCCCAGCGGCGCGAAATGCGGCCGCACCTCGCGCAGGCCATCGGTGGAGACCAGCGTTCCGGTAACGTCCTCGTCGGTGCGCGGGCTCTGGCGCCAGGTCTCCAGCAGGAAGAACAGCCGTGGCGACACCTCGCCCAGCAGCGCCCCGGCCGCGGCATCGCCGGGGCCCAGGATCTGCCGCGCGGACTCGTTGATCAGCCGGATGCGGTCCTGTTCGTCGACCACGACGATGCTCTCGCGCAGCCGCTCGACGACGTACTGCGACAGCTGCGCCAGGTTGGCCAGGTCGACGTCCTTCTGGCGGACCAGCGCCTCGCTTTCGCGCATGCGGTTGGCCAGCGGCGCCGCGGCCAGCGCGACGATGAAGATGACCGCGCCCAGCAGCCCGGTCTGGGTAAAGGCGCTCGGATCGGCCAGTCCCAGAGGACCAGTACCGTCTGCTGCGCCAGGACGGCCAGCGCGGCCAGCGCGGCGATGACGATGGCGGAGCGGTTGGCGACCAGCAGGCTGACTGGCGCCGACCGGCACCACCAGCAGCAGGCCGAGGCCGCTGTCCGTGCCGCCGCTGGCCAGCATCAGCAGCGCGAAGGCGACGACGTCGAAGGCGATGTGGAGGTAGGCCTGCAGCTGCAGGCTGGGCCAGCGGCGCTTGAGCATGCCGATGCACAGCACGCCGGTCACGAACATGCCGACCAGGGTTGCCGAGAACAGGGCCGGCGCGGTCGAGCCCAGGAAACGCGGGGCCGGTGTCAGCGCCGGTGACGACCGACAGGACGGTGGGCACCAGCAGCCGGAAGACGTTCAGCAGGCCGAGAACCCGCCAGACGAGGTCCGGGTCGCCGTAGAGTCGCTTGTTGTCCTGCGAGGCCATTGCGGTTTCTTCTGGGGCCCGTATGGGTTTATCGCAAATGTACCATGCAGGCGATGGCAGTCCGGGGCGACGCTGCCAACGTGAGAGTCGGTTCGCACAAATGCGGCTTTGCCTCGTGCCCGGCGTTACTCCACAATATCGGCCCCTTCCAGACCAACACGCGCCAGGCGGGCCGATTGCGGCGGCGGCGAAACAGGAATCCTGCATGAACCTGCACGAGTACCAGTCCAAGCAACTCTTCTCCGAATACGGCGTGCCGGTGCCCGCCGGCAAGATCGCCAGGACGCCCGAGGAGGCGGTCGCCGCCGCCAGGAGCCTCGGCGGCAGCGTCTGGGTGGTGAAGGCGCAGGTGCACGCAGGTGGCCGCGGCAAGGCGGGCGGCGTGAAGCTGTGCAAGTCGCCCGAGGAAGCGCGGTCGGCGGCCGTCGGCATGCTCGGCGGCAAGCTGGTCACCAAGCAGACCGGCCAGGCAGGGCTGCCGATCAACATTGTCTACGTGGAAGCCGGCAGCAAGATCGAGCGCGAGCTGTACCTGAGCCTGCTGCTGAATCGTGACCGCGGGCGGATTGCCTTCGTCGCCTCCGAGGCGGGTGGCATGAACATCGAGGAAGTGGCCGCTACGCAGCCGGAGAAGATCCTGCGGGTGGACATCGACCCCGCCACCGGCCTGCAGAGCTACCAGTGCCGCGAACTGGCCTTCGGGCTCGGCCTGAAGGGCGACCAGATCAAGCAGTTCGAGAAGATCGCCCGCGGCCTGTACCAGCTCTACCTGGACAAGGACCTCAGCCTGGTGGAGATCAACCCGTTGATCGTCACCGGCGACGGTGGGCTGATGGCGCTGGATGCCAAGATGAACGTCGAGGCCAACGCGCTGTACCGGCAGAAGGCCCTGGAAGCGCTGCGCGACGAGTCGCAGGAAGACGCGATGGAGCTGGAGGCGTCGCGGCACGACCTGAACTACGTCTCGCTCGACGGCAACATCGCCTGCATGGTCAACGGCGCGGGCCTGGCCATGGCGACCATGGACCTGATCAAGCTGCACGGCGGCTCGCCGGCGAACTTCCTCGACGTGGGCGGCACCGCGACGCCCGATCGCGTCACGGAGGCGTTCCGGCTGATCCTGTCGAACAGGAAGGTCAAGGCGGTGCTGATCAACATCTTCGGCGGCATCGTCCGCTGCGACGTCATCGCCCAGGGCATCGTGCAGGCGGTGCAGAACGTCGGCGTGAAGATTCCGGTGATCGTCAGGCTGGAAGGCACCAACGCGGACATCGCCCGCAAGCTGCTGGCCGATAGCGGGCTGGCGATTACGGCGGCAGCCGATCTCACCGATGCGGCCACCAAGGTCGTGAAGCTGGCCGGCAAGGCTCGCTGAGCAACAGGAACCAAGACAATGAGCATTCTGGTCAGCAAGAAGAGCCGCGTGATCTGCCAGGGCTTCACCGGCAAGCAGGGCACGTTCCATTCCGAACAGGCGATCGCCTACGGCACCAACGTCGTCGGCGGCGTGACCCCGGGACGCGGGGGCGAGACGCACCTCGGTCGCCCGGTGTTCAACACCGTGCGCGACGCGGTCAAGGCGACCGGCGCCGACGTCAGCATGATCTACGTCCCGGCGGCCTTCGCCGCGGACTCGATCCTCGAGGCGGCGGACGCGGGCATCAAGCTCGTCGTGTGCATCACCGAGGGCATCCCGGTCAACGACATGGTCAAGGTCAGGGCCGCACTCGCGGGCCGCGACTGCCGCCTGGTCGGGCCGAACTGCCCGGGCGTCATTACCCCGGGTGAATGCAAGGTCGGCATCATGCCGGGCTTCATCCACAAGCCGGGTCGCGTCGGCATCGTCTCGCGCTCGGGGACCCTGACCTACGAGGCCGTGTTCCAGACGACCAACAACGGGCTCGGCCAGACCACCTGCGTCGGCATCGGCGGCGACCCGATCCGCGGCATGAACTTCATCGACGTGCTGGCGCTGTTCCAGAAGGACCCGAAGACCGAGGGAATCATCATGGTCGGCGAGATCGGCGGCGCCGACGAAGAGGCGGCCGCGGAGTTCATCCGCGATCACGTGACCAAGCCAGTCGTCGCCTACATTGCCGGCGTGACCGCGCCCGCGGGCAAGCGCATGGGGCACGCCGGCGCCGTCATCGCCGGGGGCAAGGGCACCGCGGCGGACAAGTTCAAGGCGCTCGAGGCGGCCGGCGTGCGCACGGTGCGTTCTCCGGCGGAGCTGGGATCGGCGATGAAGGCCGAATTCGCGAAGCTCGACCGTCGCAAGGCGGCGGCCAGGCGCGCGAAGAAGCCGTCAAGGAAGGTTGCCGGCAGGAAAGTGGTCGCCAAGGCTGCGAAGAAGAAGTCGCCGAAGAAGGTCGCCGGCAAGAAGGCGGCCGCCAAGCGCGTGGCGGCGACTCGCGCCAGGACGGCGACCCGGAAGCGCGCAGCGGCCAGGCCCGCCGCCCGCAAGGCAGCGGGTCGTGCACGGCGCGCCAGGCGCTGAAGCCACCCGAGCCCGGCCTGAACCGGCGCCTGCGGCGCCGGACGGCCTGAAGGCATGGGCCGCCTTCGCATTGCGCTGGGCCAGGTCGACTGCTTTGTCGGTGACGTCGCCGGCAACGCGCAGCGCGTCATCGACACCGCCGAGCGGGCCAGGGGCCTGGGTGCCGACGTCCTGCTGATGCCGGAACTCGCCCTGTCCGGCTATCCCCCCGAAGACCTGCTGTTCCATCGCGGTTTCCGGCACCGCATCGCGGAATCGCTCGAGCGGCTTCGCGCGACCCTCTCAGGTATAGACGTGATCGTCGGCTACCCCGAGTACGTCGACGATTCGCTCTACAACTCGGCGATCGTCTTCCGCGACGGCCAGGTGAAGGCCAACCACCGCAAGCAGTTGCTGCCCAACTACCAGGTCTTCGACGAGAAGCGCTATTTCCACATGGGCGCCGGACCGACCTGTTTCGACGTCGCCGGGACGCGCGCCGCCCTGCTGATCTGCGAGGACGTCTGGGCACCGGGGCCGATGGCCCAGGCCCGGGAAGCGGGCGCGCAGCTTGTGCTGGTGATCAATGCGTCGCCTTTCGAGCAGCGCAAGCAGGCACGGCGCGAAGCGGTGCTGCGGGAGCGCGCGCTGGAGATGGGCATGCCGATCGCCTACGTCAACCAGGTCGGCGGCCAGGACGAACTGGTCTTCGACGGGCGGTCGATGGCGGTCGGTGCGGACGGCGTGCTGGCGCACCGGTCGATCCCGTTTGCCGAATCGCTGACGCTCATCGAGTGCGACATCCATGACGGCCTTCCCGGCCCATGGCGCGGCGAAGTCGAGCCCGCCTGGGAGGAGGAGCGGGTGGTCTACGAGGCCATCGTCACCGGTGTGCGCGACTACGTCACCAAGCACGGTTTCCCGGGCGTGGTCATCGGCCTGTCGGGGGGCATCGACTCGGCGCTGGTGCTGGCCCTTGCGGTGGATGCCATTGGCGCCGAGCGCGTGCACGTGGTGATGATGCCGTCACGCTTTACCTCGAGCATGTCGCTGGAGGACGCCGAGGCGATGGCCGGTGGCCTGGGCGTGCAGTACTCGGTGCTGCCCATCGAGCCGATGTTCGACTCGGCGCTCGACACGCTGGCGCCCGAGTTCCGCGGCCTGCCGCAGGACGCGACCGAGGAGAACATCCAGGCGCGCTGCCGCGGCATCCTGCTGATGGCGATCTCCAACAAGACCGGCCGCATCGTGCTCACGACCGGCAACAAGAGCGAGATGTCGGTCGGCTACGCCACGCTGTATGGCGACATGGCCGGCGGTTTCGCGCCCATCAAGGACTGCAGCAAGCTGATGGTCTACAGGCTGGCCCGCTGGCGCAACACGCGCGGCCAGGTGATTCCCCAGCGCATCATCGACAGGCCGCCGTCGGCGGAACTGCGGGCCGACCAGCGCGACACGGACTCGCTGCCGCCCTACGAGGTCCTGGATCCCATCCTCGAGGCGTTCATCGAGCGCGACCTGTCCGTCAGGGAAATCGTCGAGCTCGGCTACGACCGCGAGACCGTCATCCGTATCCTGGAGATGGTCCGGCGCAACGAGTACAAGCGGCGCCAGGCACCGCCGGGGGTGCGCATCAGCACCCGCGCCTTCGGCCGCGACTGGCGCTATCCGATTACCTCGGGGTACCGGGTGCGCGATAGCTGATGGGCTGGCGACAGCGTCTCGCTTCGCGGGAGCGACTACCAGAACTGATACCAGCTCTTGTTTTCCCGTTTCAGCTTGCCGTCCGGGAAGTTCAGCGCGTAGACGGCTCGTGACTGGTCGGCGAGGTCGGTCAGCCCCATGCCGTCGTAGGCGGCGATCATGACGTCCAGCGCGGGGCGCACCGACGGCGCGCCGTCGTAGTTCTCGATGCAGAACTTGGCGCGATCGAGCGCGGCGACGTAGGCGCGGCGCCGCAGGTAGAAGTCGGCGACGTGCACCTCGTAGTCGGCCAGCCGGTTGCGCAGGAAGACCATGCGGCGGCGGGCGTCATGCACGTAGTCGCTGCTGGGGAAGCGTTCGACCAGGGTCTGGAACGACTGGAACGATGCGCGGGCGTCCTGGGGCGGGCGCGCGGTCAGGTCGGCGCGGAACCAGCGCTCCATGGCGTTGGGCGTGCGCTCGAAGTAGACGAGCCCCTTGATGTACCAGGCGTAGTCGATGCGCGGGTGGGTCGGGTTCTCGCGAATGAACTGGTCCGCCGCGTCGATGGCCGTTTCCGTCTCGCCGGACTTGTAGTACGCGTAGAGGATGTCCAGCCGGCTCTGCCGGGCCTGCTCGCTGAACGGGTAGCGGGCGTCGAGCGCCTCGTAGACCTTGACCGCGGTGTTGAAATCACCGCTGCTCAGCAGCTTGTGGGCACGCTCGTACATTTCGCCGGCCTCGCCGGGCGCGACCTCGCGGTCTCGCCAGGACTTGCAGCCCGACAGGGCCAAGGTGCAGGAAAGGACCGCCGCCAGCAGCAGTCCCGATCGGGAAAATGACAAGGCACTGGACCCCATGGTTGCCGACGCCGCAGTATAGCCGAAAGACCCCCGGATCCCGGATGAGTTCCTCCCATATCAAGTTATCAGCACGCGTGCCCGCGGAAGCGGCCGGCCGGCGCCTCGACCAGGCGCTTGCCAGCCTGTTTCCGGACTATTCCCGGACGCGCCTGAAGTCCTGGATCGACGAGGGCAAGGTGCTCGTCGACGGTCGGCCGCTGCGTCCCCGCGACCGCCTCGTCGGCGGCGAGTCGGTGCAGGTCGACGCGCAGCTCGAGGACGAGGTGGCGGTCGTGCCCCAGCCGATGGCGCTCGAGATCGTCTACGAGGACGCCACCCTGATCGTCGTCAACAAGCCGGTGGGACTGGTCGTCCACCCCGGCGCGGGGAACCCGGACCGGACGCTGCAGAATGCCCTGCTGGCCCACGATCCCGGCCTGTCCGTGCTGCCGCGAGCCGGCATCGTCCACCGGCTGGACAAGGACACCAGCGGGCTGCTCGTGGTCGCGCGAACCCTGGAGGCGCACTCCGCCCTCGTGCGCATGCTGGAAGCACGTGAGATCCATCGCGAGTACGAGGCCGTGTGCAGCGGTGTCATGACCGCCGGCGGCACCGTGGACGCGCCGATCGGCCGTCACCGCGTGGACCGGGTTCGCATGGCGATCCGTGAGGACGGCCGGGAATCAGTGACCCACTATCGGGTGCTGGCGCGCTTCCGGGCCCATACCCACGTTCGCGTCATGCTCGAGACCGGCAGGACCCACCAGATCCGGGTGCACCTCGCGCATGCCGGCTATCCGATCGTCGGCGACGCAACCTACGGGCGGCGGCTGGCGATTCCGAAGGGCGCGACACCCAGGCTCGATGCGGCGTTGCGCGGATTCCGCCGCCAGGCCCTGCACGCGGCACGGCTGGCCTTCGAGCATCCCATGACCGGCGGATCCTGCGAGTTCTCGGCCCCGGTGCCGGACGACATGCGGGAGTTGCTCGACGCGCTGCGCGAGGATGCCACCGGCGCCGCAGCGAGCGGCAAGCGTGGCTGATCTCGATTTCATCCTGCCCGACTGGCCGGTGGCCACTACGGTGCGCGCCGCCGTGTCGTTGCGCACGGGCGGCACCAGCGGCGGTCCCTTCGCGTCGCTGAACCTGGGCGGGCACGTCGGCGACGACCCGTCTGCGGTCGCCGGGAATCGTGCCCGCCTGGCGGCCGCACTCGACCTGCCCGCCGAGCCGCGGTGGCTCGAGCAGGTCCACGGCAGCGACGTGGCCCGTTTTGACGGGACTCCGTTGCCGCGCGCCGATGCCTCGGTGGCGCTCGAACCCGGCCAGGTCTGCGCCGTGCTGGTGGCCGATTGCCTGCCGGTCCTGCTGGCGGATCGACATGGCAGCTGCGTCGCGGCGGCGCATGCCGGGTGGCGCGGCCTGGCCGCGGGCGTCATCGAGAACACGATCGCGAGTCTTCCCGTCGCGCCGTCGAGGCTGGTCGCCTGGCTGGGGCCGGCCATCGGGCCCGATGCGTTCGAGGTCGGCGCCGAGGTCCGCGACCAGTTCCTGGCGGCCGACGCGGGGACCGCGGGCCTGTTCCGTCCCAGCCCGGCGGGCCGCTGGATGGCCGACCTCTTCGGGCTCGCGCGGCGCCGGCTGGCAGCCGCCGGCGTGACCTCCGTACAGGGCGGCGGCCTGTGCACCGTGTCCGACCCCGGCCGGTTCTTTTCCTACCGCCGGGACGGGCTCACCGGACGCCTCGCCGCGCTGGTCTGGAGGCAGTAGCCAAATCGCCCACATCGTGTAGGCTGTCGCGCCTGAATTTCCCCGGGGTTGCCCGTGTCGACACTGGCCCTGATCGTCCTGTTCACGTCGTTCGGCGGCGCCGTCAGCGCCACCATCGCCGGCGTGTTCCTGCTCCTGCCGGAACGGCAGCGCCACGACGTGCTGCCGCACCTGGTGAGTTTCGCGACCGGCGCCCTGCTCGGCGCGGCGCTGCTGGCCCTGTTGCCGCACGCGATCGAGACGGCCGGCGCCGGGAATGCCCACAAGGTCGGCCTGGCGCTGGTGCTGGGCATCCTGGCCTTCTTCGTGCTGGAGAAGCTGGTCCTCTGGCGCCATTGCCACGACGACCCCTGCGAGGCACATGCCCCGCAGGACCATCACCGCGACCGCGCCTCGGCGATCATGATCCTGTGGGGCGACGGCTTCCACAACGCGCTCGACGGCGTGCTGATCGCAGCGGCCTTCATGACCGACACGCACCTCGGCATCGTCACGGCGATTGCCGTATTTGCCCACGAGGTCCCGCAGGAAGTCGGTGACCTGGCCATCCTGATCAACGGCGGCATGAGCCGCGGCCGGGCGCTCGCCATGAACGTCGCGGTCAGCCTGACGTCCGTGGTCGGGGCGGTGATTGCCTACTTCGCGCTGGCCCAGGCGATGCAGGTCCTGCCCTACGCCATTGCGGTGGCCGCCTCGAGCTTCCTCTACATCGCGGTGGCCGACCTGATCCCCGGATTGCACCGCCGCGTGGATGCCCGGGCGTCGATCCAGCAGGTGGCGCTGCTGCTGCTGGGAATGGCGGTCATCTACGTCTCGCATCGTCTCGCGCACTGACGCTCCGCGGGCGCCCGGAACGGCTCCCGGCGGTTGAATTCCCCGGGTTCCGGCCCCATTCAGGGGTCAACCGACCCCAGGAGCGCCCGACATGCGCATGGACCGCCTGACCTCCAAGTTCCAGATGGCCCTGGCCGACGCCCAGTCATTGGCTGTGGGCCGCGACAACCAGTTCATCGAGCCCGCCCACGTGCTGCTGGCGCTCGTCGACCAGCAGGGTGGTGCCATCCGGCCACTGCTCGACAAGGCCGGCGTCAACGTCGACGTACTGCGCTCCAGCCTGCTGAAGGCGATCGACGGCCTGCCGAAGGTGGAGGGCGCACCGGGCGAGGTGCATCTTTCCAACGATCTCGGGCGGCTGCTGAACGTCACCGACAAGCTCGCGCAGCAGAAGGGCGACCAGTACATCTCGAGCGAGCTGTTCGTGCTTGCCGCCGCGGAAGACAAGGGCGCCGTCGGCAAGGCGCTCAAGGACGCCGGTGGGGTCAAGGGTGCGCTGAACAAGGCCGTCGACGAACTGCGCGGCGGCGAGAAGGTCCAGGATCCGAATGCCGAGGAAGCGCGCGGCGCACTCGACAAGTACACCATCGACCTGACCGCGCGCGCGGAGCAGGGCAAGCTCGACCCGGTGATCGGCCGCGACGACGAGATCCGCCGCACCATCCAGGTGCTGCAGCGCCGGACCAAGAACAACCCGGTGCTGATCGGCGAGCCGGGGGTCGGCAAGACGGCCATCGTCGAGGGGCTGGCGTCGCGGATCGTCAACGGCGAGGTCCCCGAGGGGATCAAGAACAAGCGCGTGCTGTCGCTCGACATGGGCTCGCTGATCGCGGGTGCCAAGTTCCGCGGCGAGTTCGAGGAGCGGCTCAAGGCCGTGCTCAACGAGCTGGCGAAGCAGGAAGGCCAGATCATCCTGTTCATCGACGAGCTGCACACCATGGTCGGCGCGGGCAAGGCCGAGGGTTCCATGGACGCCGGCAACATGCTGAAACCCGCGCTCGCGCGCGGCGAGCTGCATTGCGTCGGCGCGACCACGCTCGACGAGTACCGCAAGTACGTCGAGAAGGACGCGGCACTCGAACGCCGGTTCCAGAAGGTCCTGGTCGGCGAGCCGTCGGTGGAGGACACGATCGGCATCCTGCGGGGGCTGAAGGAGCGCTACGAAGTTCACCACGGCGTCGAGATCACCGACCCGGCGATCGTCGCTGCGGCGACGCTGTCGCACCGCTACATCACCGATCGGCAGCTGCCGGACAAGGCCATCGACCTGATGGACGAGGCCGCCTCGCGCATCCGCATGGAGATCGACTCCAAGCCGGAGGCGGTGGACCGGCTCGACCGCCGCATCATCCAGCTGAAGATCGAGCGTGAAGCGCTCAAGAAGGAAACGGATGAGGCGTCGAAGAAGCGCCGCGGCCAGCTCGAGGAGACGCTCGCGGGCCTGGAGAGGGAGTACGCGGACCTCGAGGAGATCTGGCGATCCGAGAAGGCGGCCCTGCAGGGTGCCGCGCACATCAAGGAAGAACTGGAGAACACCAGGATCGACCTCGAAGCGGCCCGCCGCGCGCAGGATCTCGGCCGCATGTCCGAGTTGCAGTACGGGCGCATCCCGGAACTCGAGCACCGGCTTGCGGCGGCGCAGGCCGCCGAAACGAAGGAGACGCAGCTCGTCCGTAACAAGGTGACGGACGAGGAAATCGCCGAGGTCGTCTCCAAGTGGACCGGCATCCCGGTCTCGAAGATGCTCGAGAGCGAGAAGGACAAGCTGCTGCACATGGAGGACGCGATCGGCAAGCGCGTCGTCGGCCAGGAGGAGGCCGTGCGCACCGTCGCCGATGCGATCCGCCGCTCGCGCGCGGGGCTGTCGGACCCGAACCGGCCCAATGGTTCGTTCCTGTTCCTGGGTCCCACTGGCGTCGGCAAGACCGAGCTGACCAAGGCGCTCACCCAGTTCCTGTTCGACACCGAAGAAGCGATGGTCCGCATCGACATGTCGGAGTTCATGGAGAAGCACTCCGTGGCCAGGCTGATCGGTGCGCCTCCGGGCTATGTCGGCTACGAGGAAGGCGGCTATCTCACGGAGGCCGTCCGGCGCAGGCCGTATTCGGTGATCCTGCTCGACGAGATCGAGAAGGCGCATCCGGACGTGTTCAACGTCCTGCTGCAGGTGCTCGACGACGGCCGCCTGACCGATGGCCATGGCCGGACCGTCGACTTCCGCAACAGTGTCGTGATCATGACCTCGAACCTGGGTTCGCAGCTCATCCAGGAAATGTCCGGCGAGGCGAACTACGACAGGATGAAGTCAGCGGTACTCGAAATCGTCGCGCAGCAGTTCCGGCCCGAGTTCGTCAACCGCATTGACGACATCGTCGTGTTCCACCCGCTGGGCCGCGAGCACATCCGGCGCATCGTCGACATCCAGATGGGCTACCTGCAGAAGCGGCTCGCGGAGCGCGACATCAAGCTCGAGCTCGACGACGCGGCACGCGACCGCCTGGGCGAGGCTGGCTTCGACCCGGTCTATGGCGCGCGTCCCCTGAAGCGGGCGATCCAGCAGCAGCTCGAAAATCCGTTGGCGCAGCGGATCCTGAGGGGCGAGTTCGGTCCGGGCGACACGGTGCGCGTCGTCGCCGCCGACGGGGGTCTCGGCTTCACCAAGTGACGCACCCGGCCGGTTCCGGGCACCCCCGGGGCCGACTCGGGCCGCGCGTCGGGCTCCGCGGGGTCCGGAAATCGGCCACCGGGTCGGTGTCTCCGGCATAATCCGGCAGCGGTCGGGGCTTGAAGACAGCGCAGGCTGCCCCGACCTCACTTCGCCGGGAAAGCAATCACGGAGCTCGTTCGGGATGCCTTTTTACGAATACCAGTGCAGCCGCTGCGGCCATCACCACGAGGAGCTGCAGAAGGTCACCGACAAGCCGCTGCGGAAGTGCCCGGAGTGCGGGCGGCTCACGCTCAAGCGGCTGATGTCCGCGCCTGTGTTCAGGCTCAAGGGCGGCGGCTGGTACGAGACCGACTTCAAGTCGGACAAGGAAGGCAAGCGCAACATCGCGGGCGAGAAGGAACCGGCGGTGGCAAAGACCGAGTCCACCGACAAGCCGGTCGCCACGCCCGCCAAGAAGGTCGATGAGGCCCCGGCCAAGAAGGAAACCCCGGGCAAGACCGCCGATGTGAAGAAGCCAGAGAAGTCCAGGTCCACCGCCAAGAAGTCGGCGCGCAAGCCTGCCAAGCGCCGCTAGCAACAGGCAACTGACGTGAACGACAGCGACGAAGACGGCAAGGTACGGACGCCCGCGCAGAGCTTCCGCCGCTACCTGGTGGCAGGCCTGCTGATCTGGCTGCCCATCGTCGTCACGGTCTTCGTCCTGAAATTCCTCGTCGGCCTGATGGACGGGACGCTGTTGCTGTTGCCGGCGGCCTGGCGGCCGGAGGCGGTGCTCGGCTTCGGTATCCCGGGGCTGGGCCTGCTGCTGGCGCTGGTCGTGCTGCTGGTCACGGGTGTTTCCGTCACCAACCTGGTCGGGCGACAGCTGGTGACCTGGTGGGAAGAGCTGATGCAGCGCATTCCCTTCGTGCGCTCGATCTACTCCGGCGCCAAGACCTTCACCGAGACGGTGTTCACCGGCAAGGGCCAGGCTTTCAAGCGCGTGCTGCTGGTCGAGTACCCGCGCAAGGGCATCTGGACGCTGGGCTTCCAGTCGGGCGAGGAGGTCGCCGAGGTGGCCCATCGCGCGGGCAAGCGCCTGATCTGCGTGTTCATTCCCACGACCCCGAACCCGACCAGCGGCTTCATCATCATGGTGCCGGTGGAAGACGTCATGCCCATGGACATGAGCGTGGACGACGCGATGCGCCTGGTGTTCACGCTGGGCGTGGTGGCCCCGCCGTGGCCGGGCGACAAGCCGCAGCTCGAAATTCCCCTCGACAAGCCGCCCAAGCCCGACTGACCGAGGCCGTCGCCGTTGCGGTGACCGCCTATTTGCCACGCGGGCCTTCGCCGCCGTAAAATTCGCTTTGCCAGAAGCCGCGGGATCGTGGCGTTTTTCTCGTTAAATCAGGCGTTTACCCTCATGCGTACGCACTATTGTGGAATGGTCGACGAGTCCCTCGTCGGCAAGACGGTCAGTGTCGCCGGCTGGGTGCACCGCCGCCGCGATCACGGCGGCATCATTTTCGTGGACCTGCGCGACCGCGAGGGGCTGCTGCAGATCGTCGTCGACCCGGATACGGCGGAGGCGTTCAAGGCCGCGCGAGCACCTCGGTCGCGAGTACTGCCTGCGCGTCACCGGGCCGCGTGCGCAACCGCCCCGAGGGCACCGTCAACGCCAACCTGCGCTCCGGCAAGGTCGAACTGCTGGCGAGCGAAGTCGAGGTGCTGAACGAGTCGGCGACGCCGCCATTCGGCCTCGACGAGGACGTCGGCGAGGAAGTGCGGCTGAAGTACCGCTACATCGACCTGCGCCGCGATGTCATGCAGCGCCGGCTGCGGCTGCGCCACGCGATCACGCGCGCCATGCGCGAATACCTGGACGGCGAAGGCTTCGTCGACCTCGAAACGCCGATGCTGACCAAGGCGACGCCGGAGGGCGCGCGCGACTACCTGGTGCCGTCGCGCGTCCAGCCCGGCAAGTTCTTCGCGCTGCCGCAGTCGCCGCAGATCTTCAAGCAGCTGCTGATGATGAGCGGCTTCGACCGCTACTACCAGATCGTCCGCTGCTTCCGCGACGAGGACCTGCGCGCCGACCGCCAGCCGGAATTCACGCAGCTCGACGTCGAGACGTCCTTCCTCGACCCAGGACCAGATCATGGACCTGATGGAAGGGCTGGTCCGCTTCCTGTTCAAGCGCGTGCTCGACGTGGACCTGCCGAACCCGTTCCCGCGCCTGAGCTACGAAGAGGCGATGCGCCGCTACGCTTCCGACAAGCCCGACCTGCGCATCCCGCTCGAGCTGACCGACGTCGCCGACCTCGTGGCCAGGGCTGCGACTTCAAGGTCTTCGCCGGTCCGGCCGCGGATCCGGAAGGCCGTGTCGCCGCGCTGCGCGTGCCGAAGGGCAGCGAGCTTTCCCGCAAGCAGATCGACGACTACGGCGCGTTCGTCGGCCGTTACGGCGCCAAGGGACTGGCCTACATCAAGGTCAACGACCTGGCAAAGGGCCGCGAGGGCCTGCAGGCGCCGATCCTGAAGTTCCTGTCCGACGAGGCGCTGACCGGCATCCTGGAGCGCACCGGTGCCCAGTCCGGCGACCTGATCTTCTTCGGCGCCGACAAGGCCAAGGTCGTCAACGACGCGCATCGGCGCGCTGCGCCTCAAGGTCGGCCAGGACCTCGGCCTGCTGCAGGGCGGCTGGCAGCCGCTGTGGGTCGTGCAGTTCCCGATGTTCGAGTGGGACGCCGACGGCCAAGCGCTGGGGCGCGATGCACCATCCGTTCACCTCGCCGGTCAACCCGGATGCGCAGGCGCTGCGCGACAACCCGGGCAAGGCGCTGGCCAACGCCTACGACATGGTGCTCAACGGCTCGGAGATCGGCGGCGGCTCGGTGCGTATCCACCGCCAGGACATGCAGAGCACGGTGTTCGACCTGCTCGGCATCGCGGCCGGAGGAAGCGCAGGTCAAGTTCGGGTTCCTGCTGGAGGCGCTTGCGCTACGGCGCGCCGCCGCACGGCGGCATTGCCTTCGGCCTCGACCGGCTGGCCATGCTGATGGCCGGCGCGGAGAGCATCCGCGACGTGATCGCCTTCCCGAAGACGCAGTCGGCGTGGTGCCCGCTGACGGATGCGCCGACCGCCATCCCGGACGAGCAGCTCAAGGAGCTGCA
This sequence comes from uncultured Gammaproteobacteria bacterium, assembly GCA_963695465.1. Taxonomy (GTDB): domain Bacteria; phylum Pseudomonadota; class Gammaproteobacteria; order Steroidobacterales; family Steroidobacteraceae; genus SG8-30. The sequence goes on along the minus strand of CAVOGM010000006.1, from coordinate 348,841 downwards.
CATCCGGGTCCGGCTGCCGGTCCAGCCGCAGCAGTACAAAGATGAAGGACGGTGCCACGGCACCTGCATTGCAGGTGCCTGGCACCGTCCCCTTCTAGCCGGCGTTCGCTTCCGCGAAGCCCCAGTTGATCAGCTTGTCGAGCACCGCCGCGACGTAGTCCGGCCGGCGGTTCTGGAAGTCCAGGTAGTAGGCGTGTTCCCACACGTCGATGGTCAGCAGCGGCGTTTCGCCGTGGACCATCGGGGTGTCGGCGTTGGCGGTCTTGCTGACGGCGAGCTTGCCGTCCCTGACCACCAGCCAGGCCCAGCCGCTGCCGAACTGCGTCAGCGCCGGCCTTGGTGAACTCGTCCTTCATGGCGTCGAAGGAACCGAAGTCCTTCTCGATCCGGTCCAGCAAGGCCTTGCCGGGCTTGCCGCCGCCGCCGGCGCGCAGGCTGTGCCAGTAGAACGTGTGGTTCCAGATCTGGGCGGCGTTGTTGAACACGCCGGCCTCGGCCGGCTTGCCGGCCGTCGCCTTGATGATCGCCTCGAGCGAGCTGTCGGCGTGGGCGGTGCCCGCGACCAGCTTGTTCAGGTTGTCCACGTAGGCCTTGTGATGCTTGCCGTAGTGGAAGCCAAGGGTGTTCGAGCTGATGACTGCTGCCAGCGCATTGTCGGCATAGGGCAGGGCGGGCAGTGCAAACGGCGCCTTGGCACCGTGGATGGTCGTAAGATTGGGTGCGCCAGATGTTGGCATATGTTTCCTCCTCGTTCTGGACCCGGATTATGGGTAGTTAGTGTCTCACATGCAGATGGAAGTTCCGCGACAAAACGTGCTGTTCCTGCACGGATTGTGGATGAACGGCCTGGAGACCTGGTGGCTGCGGCAACGGGTCGCAGGCCCACGGATTCGAGACCCATTCCGTCAGCTACCCGACCATGCACTCGACCGCCGAGGAGGTCGCCCAGCGGCTGGCGGGTCGAAATCGCGGCGCTGGAGCCGCCCGTGCACCTGGTCGGGCACAGCCTGGGCGGGCTGATGCTGCTGAAGCTGTTCGAACTGCTGCCGGACCAGCCGCCGGGGCGCGTTGTGCTGCTCGGCTCGCCCGTCGCCGGCAGCTACGCCGCGCGCAGCGTCGCGCGCTGGGCCGTCGGACCGTCGCTGCTGGGCCAGATCGCGCTGGCCGAGATCGTCGAGCGCGGCCCGCGGCGATGGACACTGCCGCGCCAACTCGGCGTCATTGCCGGATCGACGTCGGCGGGGCTGGGGCAGGATCGTGTCCGACCTGCCTGAGCCGAATGACGGCACGGTGGCGGTCGAGGAGACCCGGATCGAGGGGATGAGCGACCACATCGTCCTGCCGGTGACGCATACCGGGATGATCATGTCGGCCAGCGTGGCCGATCATGTCGTGCGGTTCCTGAATACCGGACGGTTTGAAGAGGTGCCAGGCACAAAGAGGTGCCAGGCACATACCTGTCCCCGCGGCGGGGACAGGTATGTGCCTGGCACCTCTTAGAGCTTCGCCTTCAAGTCGTACAGCAGCTGCAGCGCCTCGCGCGGCGTCAGCAGGTCGGGATCCGTCGCCGCCAGCAGTTCCAGCGCTTCGTTGGGTTGCGTCGCGGGGTCGAGATCGAGGCGTGCCTGGGGATTGAGAGGGGTCAGGCTCTCCCCTGGCACCGTCCTCGGCCGCCCTCGGAGGGTCTGGCTCCCTCCAGCTGCTGCAGGTACCGCCGCGCGCTTGCGATCACTTCCCGCGGCACGCCGGCCAGTTGCGCCACCTGCAGGCCGTAGCTGCGGCTCGCCGGGCCCGGCTTGACCGAGTGCAGGAACACCAGCTCGTCGCCGTGCTCGGTCGCATCCAGGTGCACGTTGGCGACGCCGGCGATGTCGTCGGCCAGCGAGGTCAGCTCGAAGTAGTGGGTCGCGAACAGCGTGAAGGCGTGCACGCGCCGGGCGATGTGGCTGGCGCAGGCCCAGGCCAGCGACAGCCCGTCGTAGGTGCTGGTGCCGCGGCCGATCTCGTCCATCAGCACCAGGCTGGACTCGGTGGCGCTGTTGCAGGATGACGGCCGTCTCGGTCATCTCGACCATGAACGTGGACCGCCCGCCGGCCAGGTCGTCGGACGCGCCGATGCGCGTGAAGACGCGGTCGATCGGGCCCGATGCGTCGCGCTGCGCGGCCGGCACGAAACTGCCCATGCCGGCCAGGATGACGATCAGCGCGGTCTGGCGCATGTAGGTGGACTTGCCGCCCATGTTCGGGCCGGTGATGACCAGCATGCGATGGCCGTCGTCGAGGTCGAGGTCGTTCGGCACGAAGGGCGTGTCGAGCATCCGCTCCACCACCGGATGGCGCCCGGCCTCGATCGCGAGCCTCGGCTCGTCGGTCAGCTGCGGCCGCACGTAGTCGAGCTCGACGGCGCGCTCGGCCAGGTTGGCCAGCACGTCGACTCAGCGTCAGCGCCGCGGCGACGCGCTTCAGCGCCGCCAGCTCGTCGGTCAAGCGGTCGAGCAGCTCGTCGTAGAGCTGCTTCTCGCGCTGCAGCGCCGCGCTCGCGCGCGCCGAGCACCTTGTCCTCGAACTGCTTCAGCTCCGGCGTGATGAAGCGCTCGGCGCTCTTCACGCGTCTGCCGGCGGTGGTACTCCGTCGGGCACCCGCTCGGCCTGGCTGCGCTGGACCTCGATGAAATAGCCCTGCACCCGGTTGTAGCCGAGCTTCAGGTTCGCGATGCCGGTGCGCTTTCGCTCCTGTTCCTCGAACTTCAGCAGCCACTGGTCGGTGTTGCTGGAGATGGAGCGCGATTCGTCGAGCTCGGCGTCGTAGCCGTCGGCGATCACGCCGCCGTCGCGCAGCAGGTGCGGGGGCGAGGCGACGACGGCACGTTCCAGCAGGCCGTGCAGGTCGGCGCGCAGCGCCAGGCCGACGCGGGCGTCCTCGAGCAGCGGCGTGTCCAGGCCGGCCAGCAGCGCCGTGCAGCTCCGGCAGGACGCCGAGCCCGGCGCGCAACGCGGCCAGGTCGCGCGGCCGCGCGGTCTTCAGGGCCACCCTGGCCAGGATGCGCTCGATGTCGCCGACCTGCCGCAGCAGCGCCGCGCAGCGCCTCGCGGCGGCTGGAGTCGATCAGCGTCTCGATGGCGTGGTAGCGACGCTCCAGCGTCGCCCGCTCGCGCAGCGGCCGGTGCATCCAGCGACGCAGCTCGCGCCCGCCCATCGCCGTGGCGGTCCGGTCGAGCACGCCGGCCAGCGTCGCCTCGGGCCGGCCGGACAGGCTCTCGTCGAGTTCGAGGTTGCGCCGCGTCGCGGGGTCGAGCTGCAGGGCGTCGTCGCGCACCTCGGTCGTCAGCCCGGTCAGGTGCGGCAACGCCGAGCGCTGCGTGTCGCGGACGTAGGACAGCAGCGCGCCGGCGGCACGGATCGCCAGCGTCATGCCTTCACAGCCGAAGCCCGCCAGGTCGCGCACCTTGAACTGCGCCGTCAGCTGGCGCACGGCGGACTCCGCGTCGAAGTGCCAGGGGGGTCGTGATCGCACGCCGGGCCTGTCCAGCCTCAGCGGGCGGGGATCGAGGTCCTCCGGCAGCAGCAGTTCCGCCGGCCGCAGCCGCTCCAGTTCGGCGGCGAGGTCCTCGCGGCCGTGGGCTTCCATGACGCTGAAGCGGCCCGCGCTCAGGTCGAGCCAGGCCAGGCCGAAGGCACCGTCCGCATCCATCGCCAGCGCCGCCAGCAGCGTGTCGCGCCGCTCCTCGAGCAGCGCCTCGTCGGTGACGGTGCCGGGCGTGACCACGCGCACGACCTGCGCGCTCGACCGGCCCCTTGCCCTGGCCGACCTCGCCGACCTGCTCGCAGATGGCGACCGACTCGCCGAGCCGGACCAGCTTCACCAGGTAGGTGTCCAGCTTGTCCACCGGCACGCCGGCCATCGGGATGGGCGCACCGCCCGACTGGCCGCGCTGCGTCAGCACGATGTCGAGCAGGCCGCGAGGCGCGACGGGCGTCGTCGTAGAACAGCTCGTAGAAATCGCCCATGCGATACAGCATGAGTTCGTCCGGGTGCTCCGCCTTGATGCGCAGGTACTGCTGCATCATCGGCGTGTGCGCCGCGAGCCCCTCGAACAGGGGCTGGGTCTCGGTGGGCGCCTTGGGACGCTTGGGCATCTCGGCTCCCGGCCTCAGACGAAGCCGGACGGCAGCCGCACGGCCTCGCGGTATTCGTCGGTCAGGCGCGCGACCAGCTGGCCGACGGTCGGGATGTCGTGGATCGTGCCCACGCCGTGGCCGGCCGACCAGATGTCCTTCCAGGCCTTGACCTTCTGCTCGTCGGGGTTGAAGACGCCGCTCGGCGCGCCCGGAGGCGCGTTCAGGTGGTCCGGATCCAGGCCGGCCTTGACGACGCTCTGGCGCAGGTAGTTGGCGCGGATGCCGGTGAAATAGGGCGTATAGACGATGTCGGCGGCGGTGGACTCCAGCATCATCTGTTTCTGCTCGTCGGCGACGTTGGCCTCGACCGTGGCGATGAAGCGCGTGCCCATGTAGCCGTAATCGGCGCCCATGACCTCAACCGCACGCAGCTGCCGCCCGTTGGACAAGGCACCCGACAGCACGATGGGCCCGTCGAAGAACTCGCGGATCTCGGACAGCAGCGCGAACGGCGAAAGGCCGCCAGCATGGCCACCGGCGCCCGCGCAGACCAGGATCAGCCCATCCACGCCGCAGTCGAGCGCCTTGCGGGCGTGGACGACCGAAATGATGTCGTGGAAGACCCGGCCGCCGTAGGCGTGCACTGCCGGGCAGACCCGGTCCGGCTTGCCGACCGAGGTGATGATCAGTGGCACCTTGTGGCTCACCGCAAGCGCCAGGTCCTCCTCACGCCGCGTGTTCGACGCGTGCAGGATCAGGTTCATGCCAAAGGGCGCCACGCGCCGGTCCGGGTTCGCGTCGCGAAATGCCTCGGTCTCGGACTCGATGCGCGTGAGCCAGTCGTCCAGGACCTCGGTCGAGCGGGCGTTCAGCGACGGAAAGGTGCCCAGCACGCCGGCCTTGCACTGCGCGATCACCAGTTCCGGATAGCTCGCGATGAACATCGGCGCGCCAATCAGCGGCAGCGCGAGTTGATCCGTAAACGGGACGGGGTTGGCCATGGCGGTTCCTGTGAACGCAGGCCGCGGCATGCGGCCCGTGGGCGAACCCCAAGTCTAGCAACCGGGCCGGGAGCGCGGAACCGGCGCGAACCGGCCGGAAGTGCGATAATGGGGCGCTACGGGCCAGGAAGCAGGCGGATCAGGCGATGAGCATCCTCTACAGCGTCGACAACGGCGTCGCGACCCTGGAAATATCGCGCCCGGAGCGGAGGAACGCGCTGACCCAGGACATGTACGAGTTGCTGGTCCGGGGTCTCGACTCGGCCGCCACGGACGACGACGTCCGCGCCGTGCTCATCATCGGGCCAGCCCGGCGTCTTCACGGCCGGCAACGAGCTGACCGAGTTCGTCATGAACCCGCCGACCGACGTGCAGTCGCCCGTGATCCGCTTCATGCTGGCGCTGGCCGGCTTCGAGAAGCCCGTCGTCGCCGCGGTGACGGGCCACGCCGTCGGCATCGGCGTCACGCTGCTGCTGCACTGCGACCTCGTCTACGTCGCGGCGAGCGCGCGCCTGTCGATGCCCTTCGTGCAGCTGGGCCTGGTGCCTGAGTTCGCCTCCAGCCTGCTGCTGCCGCAACTGGCGGGGCATGCCCGGGCCGCGGACAAGCTGCTGCTGGGCACGCCCATCGCCGCCGAGGAGGCGGTCGAGATGGGCATTGCCAACATGGTGGTGCCGGAGGAACAGGTCGTGAGCGTCGCCCGCGAGGTGGCCGAGCGCTTCAACGACCTGCCGGTCGACGGCGTGCGCGAAAGCAAGCGCCTGATGAAGCATTCGCAGGCGCGGCTGGTCGAGCAGACCATCCTCGAGGAGGGGCGCGCTTTCGGCTGCCCGGCTCGGCGGCCCGGAGGTGCGTGAAGCCGTGGCCGCATTTTTCGAGAAGCGCCCGCCCGATTTTGCGGGCCTGCGCAAGGGGGGCTGACCCATGGCCGCGCCCGCCAACGCCACCCTGTTGAATCTTGTGCGCCGGCTCGCCGGGCAGTTGCTCGCCGCCAGGCAGACGCTGGCGACCGCCGAATCCTGCACCGGCGGGATGATCGCCAAGTGCATCACCGACCTGCCGGGCAGCTCGGCCTGGTTCGACCGCGGCTGGGTGACCTACAGCGACCGCGCCAAGCGCCAGGAGATCGGCGTGGCCGGCGGGCTGCTCAAGCGTCACGGCGCCGTCAGCGAGCAGGTGGCCCGCGCCATGGCCCGCGGCGCGCTGCAATCCGGCCGGACCGACCTGTCGGTTGCGGTGACCGGCATCGCGGGGCCGGACGGCGGCACCGACGACAAGCCCGTCGGCACGGTATGGATCGCCTGGGCACTGGCGCCAGCCGAGCGGGGTGAAGGTCGTCTCGCGCCGGTTCGTATTCAGCGGCACACGGGACGCCGTGCGGCGCCAGACCGTGGCCGCAGCCCTCAAGGGGCTGCTCGAGGCATGAGGGAGCCCGCTGAGGCGACTCGACGCCTGTTCTTCGCCTTCTGGCCGGATGCCAACACGCGCGACGAGCTCGAACAGGCCTGCCGCAAGGCGGTCCGCGGCAGCGGCGGGCGTCCCGTCCCGGCCGACAAGCTGCACGCGACGCTGGCGTTCCTGGGCTCGGTCGCAGAGGCCAGGCTGCCCGCCGTCAGGGCGGTCGCGGTCGGCCTGCCCGCCGCGCCCTTCGAGCTGGTCTTCGATGGGGTCGAGTTCTGGCCGAAGCCGCGGGTGCTGGTGGCGGTCTGCGGCCAGCAGCCGCCCGCTGCGGCGGCGCTGGAGCGCCTGTTGTGGTCCCGGCTGGCACCGCTGGGCATGGCCGCCGACCCGCGGCCCTTCCGGGCGCACGTGACCCTGGCGCGCAAGGTCCGCGAGCCGGCCCCGGGGCTGGGCATGCGGCCTGTCCGCTGGCCGGTCGGCGAGGTCTCGCTGGTTCAGTCTGTCACGGACCCGGCGGGCGCCCGGTACGAGGTCCTGGAGCGCTGGGCACTCGATTCCGCGGTAATCGACCCGCCTGGGTCGCCTGTTGACCCACCGCAGGCCCCAGACTGGCCGCAACGGTGAATTGCCCCATTCGCAGCGCTTAATCAGGCGGCGGCGAGGCGGCAATGGATGTGAAATAATCGCGTATTCACGCGGAGGGAAGGAACGAGATGGAAGACAATCGCAAGAAGGCACTGGCCGCAGCCCTGGGACAGATCGAAAAGCAGTTCGGCAAGGGCTCGGTGATGCGGCTCGGCGACGCCGAGACGGTGCCCGACATGGAGGTCGTCTCCACCGGTTCGCTGGGCCTCGACGTCGCGCTCGGCGTCGGCGGTCTGCCGCGCGGCCGCGTGGTCGAGATCTACGGACCGGAATCCTCGGGCAAGACCACGCTCATGCTCGTCCGCCATCGCCCAGGCCCAGAAGGTCGGCGGCGTGGCGGCCTTCGTCGACGCGGAGCATGCGCTCGACCCGTCCTATGCGGAGAAGCTCGGCGTCAACCTGCAGGACCTGCTGGTGTCGCAGCCGGACACCGGCGAGCAGGCGCTGGAGATCACCGACATGCTGGTGCGCTCGGGCGCGGTGGACATCGTCGTCATCGACTCGGTCGCGGCGCTGACGCCGAGGGCGGAGATCGAAGGCGAGATGGGCGAGATGCAGGTCGGCCTGCATGCCCGGCTCATGTCGCAGGCGCTCAGGAAGCTCACCGGCAACATCAAGCGCTCCAACACCATCGTCGTGTTCATCAACCAGATCCGCATGAAGATCGGCGTGATGTTCGGCAGCCCGGAGACGACCACCGGCGGCAACGCGCTGAAGTTCTATTCCTCCGTGCGGCTCGACATCCGCCGCATCGGCGCGATCAAGAATGGCGAGGAAGTCGTGGGCAACCAGACCCGCGTCAAGGTCGTGAAGAACAAGGTTGCGCCGCCGTTCCGCCAGGCGGAATTCGAGATCATCTACGGCAAGGGCATTTCGCGCGACAGCGAGCTGGTCGACATGGGTGTCGTCCACGGCCTGGTGGACAAGTCCGGCTCCTGGTATTCGTACAATGGCGAGCGCATCGGCCAGGGCAAGGACAACGTCAAGAACTACCTGATGGAGCACCCGGAGATCGCGGTCGAGATCGAGACCGCGCTGCGCGCCAAGTTGCTGCCGACCAAGAAGGCCATCGCCGAGGCTGCTGCGGCCGCGGCCGCCGATGCGGCGGCAAAGGCCTGAACGGGGCGCCGCCTCGGCGCTGGCAGCGGACGACCAACCCGCTGCCAGGCTGGTGGCGCTTCGCCTGCTGAACCGCCGGGATTTCTGTGCCGCCGAGTTGACGACGCGGCTGGTTCAGCGCGGCGCCGCGGAACAGACCGCGGCGAGCGTCGTGGCGGAGCTCGGCCGCGAGCGCCTGGTCGACGATTCACGCTATGCCGAGCACTACGTGGCCTGGCATGCCAGCCGTGGCCAGGGCCCGCTGCGCATCGCCCACGAGCTCAAGGAGCTGGGCGTTGCGGGCGCCATCGTCGAGCAGGCGGTGGATGCGACCTCGGCGGCCTGGCGCGAGCGTTGCCAGAAGCTCCGCCGCCGGCGCTTCAGCGACGAGCCGCCGAAGGAATGGAAGGAACGGGCACGCCAGGCCCGTTTCCTGCAATATCGGGGGTTCAGCGCGGACCAGGTCCGCGCCGCCCTGGGCAACGACATCGAGTTGGACGAATGAGCACTGTGCAAGGCAAGCGCCTGTCGAGTACCGAATTACGGACCGCGTTCCTGGAGTTCTTCCGTGAGCGGGGCCACGCCGTGGTGCCGTCGAGCCCGCTCGTGCCGGGCAACGACCCGACGCTGTTGTTCACCAACGCGGGCATGGTGCAGTTCAAGGACGTGTTCCTGGGCAAGGATCGCCGCGCCTATACCCGCGCGGCCAGTTCGCAGCGCTGCGTGCGGGCCGGCGGCAAGCACAACGACCTGGAAAACGTCGGCTACACGGCCCGGCACCACACCTTCTTCGAGATGCTGGGCAATTTCAGCTTCGGCGACTACTTCAAGCGCGAGGCCATCGGCTACGCCTGGGAGTTCATCACCGGCACGCTGGGAATTCCACCTGAGCGGCTCTGGGTCACGGTCTTTCGCGACGACGACGAGGCGGCCGACATCTGGCTGAAGGAAATCGGCGTCGACCCCGCGAGGTTTTCCCGGCTCGGCGAGAACTCCAACTTCTGGGCGATGGGCGACACCGGGCCCTGCGGGCCGTGCAGCGAGATCTTCTACGACCATGGCGAGGACATCGCCGGCGGCCCGCCCGGCTCGCCGGACGAGGACGGCGACCGCTACGTCGAGATCTGGAACCTGGTCTTCATGCAGTTCGACCGCGCGGGCGACGGCACGCTCACGCCGCTGCCGAAGCCGTCGGTGGACACGGGCATGGGCCTGGAGCGCATCGCCGCGGTCATGCAGGGCGTGCACTCGCAACTACGACATCGACCTGTTCAGGAACCTGATCTCGGCGGCCGCCGATGTCACCAACCAGAAGTCGGTCGACAGCCCGTCGCTGAGGGTCATCGCCGACCACATCCGCGCCTGCGCGTTCCTGATCGTGGACGGCGTGATGCCCTCCAACGAGGGGCGCGGCTACGTGCTCCGAAGGATCATCCGCCGGGCCATCCGCCACGGCTATCAGCTCGGCCAGGGCGACCCGTTCTTCTTCAAGCTGGTGCAGTCGCTGGCCGACCAGATGGGCAAGGCCTACCCCGAGCTGGTGGCCAGCGCGGACCTGGCCATGCGCGTGCTCAAGCAGGAAGAGGAGCGTTTCGCGGAGACGCTGTCGACCGGCATGGCGCTGCTGGAGGCGGAGATCGCCAACCTGCCGTCCAAGGTCATCCCCGGCGCGACCGTATTCAAGCTCTACGACACCTACGGCTTCCCGGTGGACCTGACCGCCGACGTGGCGCGCGAACGCGGCCTGACCGTGGACCAGCCCGGGTTCGAGGCCGCCATGGAAGCGCAGCGCGAACGCGCCCGCTCGGCCAGCCGATTCGGCGTCGACCTGCGCGGCGGCGTCACGCTCGACGCGCCCACCGACTTTTGCGGCTACGACGCGCTCGAGGGCGTCGGCACCGTGGTCGCGCTGATCCGCGACGGCGCGCAGGTCGAGCGACTGGGGCAGGGCGACGCGGGGCAGGTCGTGCTCGATGCGACGCCGTTCTATGCGGAGAGTGGCGGCCAGGTCGGCGACATCGGCGTGCTCGAGGGCGAGCACGCGCAGTTCGCGGTCAGCGACACGCACAAGCTGGGCAAGGCCCACGGCCACGTCGGCACCGTGACCCGCGGCGAGATCAAGGTCGGCGACCGCGTCACGGCGCGCGTCGATGCCGCGACCCGGCAGGCGACGGTCCTGAACCACTCGGCGACGCACCTGCTGCACGCTGCGCTGCGCCAGGTCCTGGGAACCCACGTCACGCAGAAGGGCTCGCTGGTGGCGCCGGATCGCCTGCGTTTCGACTTCTCGCACTTCCAGGCGGTCACGCCGGAGGAACTCGAGCGGATCGAGCGGCTGGTGAATGCCGAGATCCGCCGCAACGCGCCGGCCGAGACGCGACTGATGCCCTATGACGACGCCGTGGCGGCGGGCGCCATGGCGCTGTTCGGCGAGAAGTACGACGACGAAGTCCGCGTGCTGTCGATCGGCGATTTTTCCACCGAGCTCTGCGGCGGCACCCACGTGCGGCCGCGCCGGCGACATCGGCCTGTTGCGTATCGTCAGCGAGGGCGGCGTCGCGGCGGGCGTGCGGCGCATCGAGGCGGTGACCGGCGAGGAGGCGCTCGACCATGCGGCGGCGAGCGAGACCACGCTCAGGCAGATTGCCGCGCTGGTGCGGGGCAGCCCGGCCGACGCCGAGGAAAAGATTCGCCAGTTGCTCGACCGGCAGAAGAAGCTCGAGCGCGACCTGGCCGCGCTGAAGTCCAGGCTCGCTTCGGGGCAGGGCGTGGACCTGGCCGAAAGCGCCGTCGAGGTCGCCGGCGTCAAGGTGGTCGCCGCCGAAGTGCCCGGCGCAGACGCCAAGTCGCTGCGCGAGGCCGTGGATGCGCTGAAGGCCAAGCTGGGCTCCGCGATCATCGTGCTCGGGGCACCGACCGAGGACGGCAAGGTGCTGCTGGTGGCGGGCGTCACCGCGGACCTCGTCGGCAAGGCCAAGGCCGGGGAACTCGTCGGCGCGGTCGCCGCCAAGGTGGGCGGCAAGGGGGGCGGCCGGCCCGATTTCGCCCAGGCCGGCGGCACCGATCCGTCGCAGCTCGGCGCGGCGCTGGCCGCGGTACCGGGCCTGGTCGCCGCGAAGCTGGCCTAGGAGGTGCCAGGCACGACCTGCCCCTCTTCGGGGACAGGTACGTGCCTGGCACCTATTACGACTGGCGCCATAGCCTGCCGCCGGGGACAATGCGCGCCGCATGGCACTGATCGTCCAGAAATACGGCGGCACTTCCGTGGGCTCGCCGGCTCGCGTGCACGCGGTGGCCGACCAGATCGCGGCACGCCGGGCCGAGGGCCACGGCGTGGCCGTCGTGGTGTCGGCCATGGGCGATTCCACCGACCGGCTGCTCGACCTCGCCCGGCAGGTGTCGACGACGCCGGCGCCGCGCGAACTCGACGCCCTGCTCGCCACCGGTGAGATGGTTTCCACGGCGCTGCTCGCGATGGCCCTGAGCGATCGCGGCTATCCGGCCAGGTCCTATAACGCGCTGCAACTGCCGGTCACGACCAAGGGCCTGCATGGCAAGGCGCGCATCGAGGCCATCGAATCCGCCGGCCTGCAGCGCCGACATCGCGGCCGGCATCGTGCCCGTGGTCGCGGGATTCCAGGGCCGTGGGTCGGACGGTTCTATCACGACCATCGGCCGCGGCGGATCGGACACCAGCGCAGTGGCGCTGGCGGTGGCCATCGGCGCCGACGAATGCCAGATCCTGACCGACGTGGACGGCGTCTACACTGCCGATCCGCGGGTGGTGTCCGATGCCAGGCGACTCGATCGCGTCAGCTTCGAGGAAATGCTCGAGCTGGCGGGGCAGGGCTCGCGCGTGCTGCACCTGCGATCCGTCGAGTTCGCGGCCCGCTACGGGATCCGGCTACGGGTGCTGTCGAGTTTCCGTCCGGGTCCCGGCACCTTGATTGCGAAGGAGTGTCCAAACATGGAAGCCCCGGTTGTCTCCGGCATCGCCTTCAACCGCGACGAGGCGGAAATCACGCTGGCCGGCCTGCCGGACCGTCCCGGGATCGCTTTCGAGGTCCTGCGGCCCGTGGCCGCGGCCGAGATCGAGGTCGACATGATCGTGGTCAATGCGCCCCGCGACGGGCGCGTCGATTTCACCTTCACGGTGCACCGGGACGACTACCGCCGGGTTCTCGACCTCATGCAGGCCGTGGCGGCCGGCCATCCGGGTGTCGACATCACCGGCAATGACCGGGTGGCCAAGCTGGCGGTGGTCGGTTCGGGGATGCGCTCGCACGCCGGCGTCGCGTCCCGCCTGTTCGAGTCGCTGGCGAGCGAGCAGATCAATGTCCGGCTGGTCTCGACCTCCGAGATCAAGATCGCCGTATTGGTGGCCGAGGAGGACATCGAGCGTGCCGTGAGGACGCTTCACAAGGCGTACGAATTGGCCGGGAAATAGCAGAAATCGGCTGCCCGGCAGGACGCCAGCCGCCGCCTGGGGCGGTCCGGAGACCCACCAAACCGCTGTTATGTCCAAGCCGCCGGGGAGCTGCAAGCTTCTGTTATTCAAGACGAAAGTCGAGGTTGGCCGGCCGGAAGATTAAGGGATTTCCGGAGGGTAATTGCCTCGAGGCTGCCCTAGCATCGACTTATCAGCGTTTTCGCATGGAAATTGGGGGAACAGGGATGCTCATTCTTACCCGGCGCGTTGGTGAAGCTCTCATGGTCGGTGACGAGGTCACGGTCACCGTACTCGGCGTCAAAGGCAACCAGGTCCGGATCGGGGTCAACGCGCCGAAGCACGTTTCCGTGCACCGCGAAGAGATTTACGAGCGGATTCGCGCCGAACAGCAGGCCGAGCCAGACGGCCCAGCCCAGCCCAGCGCCGCCCTGGCCTGAGGCCAGATTCGATCAGCGCCCTTTACCGGCCAGCGGCCGGTCAGTATCATTTGCGGCCCTTCCGGGATACCGGGGGATAGAACCCGGAGAGATGGCCGAGTGGTCGAAGGCGCTCCCCTGCTAAGGGAGTATGGGCCAAAAGCTCATCGAGGGTTCGAATCCCTCTCTCTCCGCCAGTCGGAATGCGGGTCGGCCCGATGCCGGCCTGGCAAGGAGACCGCCAGACTGCGGCCCCTGCAGACAGTTAACACGCGCCCGTAGCTCAGTTGGATAGAGTACATGGCTACGAACCATGGGGTCGGGAGTTCGAATCCCTCCGGGCGCGCCATCTAAACAAGGTCTGTTCCGGTCACATGGTTTACAGTTTATTCCGGAGACATGGTTTACACCTGCTCCGGGGCGAAGGGATTGGGGGCGGGTTCGACCCGGCCCTCATCCTGATCGAAGAAGCCTAAATCATAGTCGAGGAAGCTGACCAGCCAGATCTGGTCATCGACCTCGCGGATCCCAACGATCTGGCCGGCGAAGACCTTGCTGAGGTTGATTTTGCGTCGGCCGATGCAGATGCGGCCGCAGCGGGTGACCGGACGGACCGGTCGTGATAGGGGTACTCGGGCTCTGTCGGCGGCTGGTAGATGCGGGGCGACGGTGTATACAGATCGGCGGGATAGGCGCCCGTTGAGGGCCTGGTGCGGCCGCTCATGGTTGTAAACCTCGATGAAGCGATCAAAGCGCTCCTGCTGCTGCAGGAAGTTGAAGGAAGCGGGCTTGGTGGCTTCCTTTTTCAGCGTCAGATGCATGCGTTCGTGGCGGCCATTCTGCTGCGGATTGCCGGGCTTGATGCGCTCGAGCGGATCCCGAGCCTGAGCCACCAGACGCGAGCTTGGAGAGTCCGAAGAGGGCGTTGCCGGAAGCGAAGGGCGCGCCGTTATCGGTACGGATAGCGCCGGGCAGCCCGAAGTCCTTGAAGGCGCGCTCGAAGACGGAGAAGGCGAACTCGGAGCGGACGGACTCGAGGCCCTCGCAGGCGAGCAGGTAACGGGATCGATAGTCGGTGATCGTGAGCGGATAGCAGTACTGCCTGTTGCCGAGCATGAACTCGCCTTTGAAGTCGGCACACCACAGGCCGTTGACCTCGTGAGCGGCTGTGAGCTCGGTGCCCTCAGGCCTTGTAGCGCCTGCGTTTGCGGCGCTTGACCAGGCCATGGCGATCGAGCACCGCATGGACCGTGCTCGTGGCCGGGGCCTGGATCATCGGGAAGGCGCGGATGATCTTGTCCCGGATCTTCGGTGCACCCCAGCCGGGATGTTCCTTCTTGAGCGCCAGGATCGTGCGCTCGACCTGATAGGGCAGCTTGTTGGCATGCCGGTAGGGTCGACGGGAGCGGTCCTTGAAGGCGTCGAGGCCGCAGGTCTTTGAAGCGGTTGAAGAGCTTGTGGCCGGTGACTCGCGAGATGCCGAACTCGCGGCACAGCGGGGCCATTTTCTCGCCTTCGAGGAGCCGGGCCACGAATCTGAGGCGTTCATCCATCGGTTTACACTCCTTCCAGGGCATCTGGGCGCTCCCCAAATGCCGATATGTGTAAACCATGTCTCCGGAATACTGTGTAAGCTATCTCTCGCTAAGCACAGAAAAGGGGTCCCGTTGGGACCCCTTTTCGTTCATCAGTTGAGGCGGTCATGGCCCGCAAAGAGAGACCCCGGCCCTGGGCCGGGGTTAACATAGGTTATGGACGGCTGTATTTTTAACGGTCGCCCTCGCGCCCCAAGTCCTCGATCACTTGTCATCAATCGAATTGGAAACTGGCCATTTGCTGATGGCCGTCCGAGATTTCCAGCACGAGTACTCTGCAGCTTCCTTTCCAGTTACTGGCCGTCTTCCAGTTATAGATAAATTGATTGGTCGTAGAATCATAGCGTAAGCCCGAATTGCCTGATGTCGCAGATTCCTCAATCGTCGCAACGAGCGCGCCGCTGGAGCAGGATATCTTCTGCGATGTCAGCGACTTGAATGTCGCAAGATCCACCACGTAGCTGCCGTTGGCATCGAGCAGACTCCACTTGACCGGGATAGTCCGGCCCGCCTTGGCAGAGTTCACGATCGGCAGGTTATCCACCGGCGCGAAGAAGCCACCAAACGAATAGCGGATTACCACCGAGTAGACCTGGCTCTTGCTCGCCATGTTGCCCGCCTTGTCGACGGCGCTCACCGCGAATTCGTAGGTACCCTCAGTCGACGTATCCAATGCGTCACCAGTACTGACCGGTCCAGCACAGACATCAACAGTCGACAACGCATCACCACATGAATAACTGGCGCGCAGGTCCGCATTTAGCAAGTAGTTGGATCCGTTTGATGGAGTCGCAATTGTGATTGACGGTGCCGTGCGATCGATGTTCACGGTAGGCGTCATGAACATCTTGCTGTTTCCCGCCTTGTCCGTCACGGTCACCGGGATGGCCAGCAGACTTCCCTCACCTCCCACGGCCACAGGGCTGGTCGCGGGGCTGCTGGATTCGACCCCAGATGTCGCATCCGCCGTGGCGAAGCTGAACGAGACATCTGTCTTGTTCCACCCGTTACCATTCGCCGCAGGACTACGTGTCCCGAAGACTAGCGTTGGCTGAGTCGCGTCGCGTCTAACGGTGACGCTGCGGCTGTTTGTTCCGCCAGAACTAGTCGCCTGACACGTGAAAGTGGCCCCGGGAGTATCGGAGGTTACCGAACTCGGGCCACAGCCACTGCTCGAAATGATATTCGACTCGAGGTCCATCAAAGTCCATGTCACCGTAACGTCGCTCGTGTACCAGCCGTTGTTTCCGAGCGTACCGACTACGGTCGGCGTGATCGCCGGTGGCGTGCTGTCTTCAACGGTCTGACACGCATCGCCCACACCATTCCCATCCGAGTCTTCCTGACCAGGGTTGAATACGTCGAGGCAATTGTCACAGGCATCACCCGCCCCGTCACCGTCACCATCGAGCTGATTGGGGTTCGGGGTGGACGGACAGTTATCCTGACTGTCGCCAATGCCATCACCATCGGTGTCCGTTGTATCAACCACGACCGGAACCATGGTGAACGCGATCGCCGATCCAGTATTGCCCGTGAACGTCAGACCTACGACAAATGCCGCGGGATCCGCTGGATCCAGGCCCTCGCCCCCGCCTATGCCGGATATACGGAACTGCGTCACCGGGTTACTTACCGGATCGCCCGAGACAGATGCAAACGTGAATGCCATTCCAGCCGTTATGGCGGCCGAGTTGCCATTGAACTCAACAGTAAAATCAGCATCGCCTCCAGCTAGTGCAACCGGGATCAGTACCGAGGTAAACGAACCGGCTGACGCCACATCCATCGTGTAGTCGTAGCCGACGGCAATGGGCGGATCGACAAAAGTGCGGCTGGTCGATGTGCTGCCACCGCCAGGTGCCACGCAGGATTGAATCGGCAATCCTCCGCCTGCGCAGGTCAACCGCACCCACCATCCTCCACCGGGCAGCGCATCTGATGGGTCCGGAATGATCGGGTTGCCTGGTTCCAGACCTGGCGCGGGGCGGGCGACCAGAACGACCTGTGGCGACTCTCCGAGGGAAGCGCCGCCGCTTTCGTATAACGACCCATAGGCGGAGACGGCAATCTCGCCAGCATCGTTCATCGAGTTGACGCCGTGGTCGACGACGTCATTGCCCCAGCCAGAATTTTGGAGTCGGTTACCGTTTGGCATAGGGATATCGTTGTCGATAGCCAATCGGGCCGGATCTCCCGAAGCGTCGCCGACAAATATGAAGCTGTCGACGGAGCCCGCACTCGGATCGCTATCGGGCTGGGCAACAAACGAGACGCGGTTGAGGTTGTTAAGGGCCGTGCCTTTCGACGTTTGCCCGCGAGCCTGCCAAAAGTTGCCGAAATCGCTGTCATTGGCCTGCGCTACAGGAAAGACCGTACCCGCCGGGTCAACCAGTACTACGCGTGGATTGGGGTTAGTCTCGAGTCCATCGGTGTTAGTAGAGAAGCTGTTCCAACCGCGATCATTAAATCCGGGAGAGTAGAAGTAGGTGTGGCCCAGCGATAGCAAACTAATCGTGCTCGAGACACAAGTTGGCGTCACCCGGTTAATCGCTGCTCCGGAGCTGAAAGTAATGCCGTTGGCCGCAGCCCCGCTGCTATTGACGCTCGCGTAGCCAAATCCAAGCGCCCCGCAATTTTGACTTGTAATGCCATCGGTTATTCCAAGTCCGCCGCCACCGATACTCCCAGCCATCTGCAGATCGTCGTTCACTCGACCCGAGCTACCGTTCAGGTCACGTATCTGCCGGATTACCCCAACACCGGGCTGTACCAGAACGTAACCAATACTATTGGTGGACACGACGGCACCATTCACGTCCACGTCAACCCATTGTGTTGGTGAGGCGACTATTCCGGCATCGTTGATACCGAGAAATCCCGGGTAGCCCCCATTACAGGCAATCGCACTGGGCTCGGGGTCGGGGTTATTGGTCAACGAACTATAGATCTCTGTCGGTGGTTGTCCGCGATGGGCCAGAAAGATGCGAATCCTTTGAATACTCGGTGAGAAACTTATTTGCTCACCAGTTCTAAATACGACGTCGCCTTGATTGTTAATCGCAATGCCCGGACAGAATGCTTCTTGCCCCAAGTTGCTTTGCAGAGATTGATTGTTCTGGCCTACCCAGAGAATGTCGTATGTGTATCCGGGTGCTTCCGCCTGCGCGACCGGCACGGCAGCGTATAGCGCTGCGCCCACAGCTGCGATCTCGCCCCAAAGACATATTCGCGATTTCAATCGCTTCGTTCTTGCGGCGGGCCATCGCAATGCCTTATGGCCACGATTGCTTGCGCCAAACGCACCAACGGTTCCCAGCCCACGAATGCTGTTACGCATCGATATCCGAGTGTTCATTCGTCAATCCCCCTGCGGGTGCCCGTATCGGACCCGTCGCACTTATGAATTAAGAGAACGAAACGAAGCGTTAGGCTAAGCCTGCTCTCCCAAGCGCAGGTCGTGGGAACTCCCACTTCAGCGCCGTTGACACACGCTGCGCCCACCCAACTGAATCCGCATCACCCAAATGGGTGAGACGTGAGACTCGACTGAGCTCTTGCCCATACGCGTTCACACGGACAGCACGAGCGGCTTTTCGGTCGTGCGGACAATTTGTCAGGAATGGAAAATGATGGCGGGCCGTCCAGACGATAGGCCCAGGTAATTTCCATCAATGCAGACGCTACGGTACTGCCGCTGCGATCAGTCCGATGACTGTCCGGGGAGCGATTGTGCGTTCGCGCCCATCCGCCGCTGAGCGAACGCCCGACCTTCATGTCGGGCATTCGCTCGGTGTCAAGGTGGAGAAGACGTCAGTCAGCCGGCCGTACTGTTTTGGCGACCGACTCCAGCCACCCAGAGACGGGGGTGAAAATAGCCTATGGTTGCGCCTTTCCTACACGCTACCGTCCATCCGGGTCGTAGCCCCTGACGAGCTGGGTCTCCGCTCCGGTGGCAGGGTCGATCTGCGTCACGAAGCCGGTGTCGGCGCACCGACCTGAGCCGTCGGGTGGATTGCGGCCGTTGGTCAAGATCTGATCGCCGTACCAGCTAGAGCGGGTGCCGTAGCGCGGTTGACCGGAATTCACGATCGAGCCGCCCGATTCGGGGATGACCTGCAGTAGCCAGCAGTTGTTGCTGCCCGGCAGATAGTCCGAGTAGACCAGCATGGGAGTCACGAAGCTTGGGGCGGGATGCAACGGTGCGGAAGTACCGGTCGGGTTAGCCGCCAGGATCTCCGCGCACGACTCATCGCCGCAAGATGAGGCAATTCGGAGCACGCGATGTCCGTCGTTGGGATACGCCAGCGCTTGATCTGCGTACAGGACCAAGCCGTCGCCGTTCACGGCGATATTGGAGAACCAACTGCCGGGGTCGCCCCTATACACCTCAGCGGTGAGACCGCTATCAATGGTCAATCTTAGAACCCTTTGCGGATCGTCTGGACTGATCACGTCCAGCGCAATGTAGAGCAGCGTGCCGTCGGCACTCAGGTCCATGGGCCTGATGAAACCGTCATAGACCTTGATCTTGGGTTGAACAGTGATGGCCGATCCGGTGACGACGAAATCGAGTCTGTAAATGGCGCCGTCTTCCTGCCAGGCAATTCGACCCACATTCGATGTCCCTGCCACCGGATAGCTGAACGCGGAAAAGGCCAAGACGGTGGAGGCCTTGGGGGCTGTTTTGTATACGGGTCGGCTGCACTGACCTGTCGAATCCGCCACATAGATCTGTTGACCTCTGTTAGTCGGCTGCCAGTAAATAAAGGCCGGGAAGTCGAGGCCAGGCCGGGTGCAGGGATCGGCGTTGGGCTTCAGTTGGACCGTGAACAGGGTCGTACCCTTGCCCTTGCGGCCGTCGGAGAGCGCCACTTGGATGTCAAACTTGTCGACGACAGCGGTGTCGGCGATATCAATCGTGGCAATGAGCTTCTTGGAGCCGCGTACCGACACCTTTCTCACCGTAATGCCACCGGGGTTGGTGGTGCCCGTCACGAGGAAGGCGACCTGCGCGCTGCTGTCAAAACCGTTGCCCGTAACGGTGACGTCGAGGCTCACCGTGCCCTGCGGCGCCTCGGCGGGATCGGCCGAGGTGACGGTGACGTCGGCGTGGGCGAGCGCCACAGACCCGAGCATCAGGAGCAGGCAGGACACTGACAGAGTCAGGCGTTGGCGGATGTTCATATCGTTATCTCCGAACCGTCAGGGCGTCGTGGCCTTGGCCTCGACGGGTCTTACCGACCAGGATGAAAGGTGCCCAGAAGTAGGGGTGGCGAAACTCATTGGAAGAACGCATGTCTTGTTGGGCCCGTGTCAGAGCATCCGCCTCATCAGCGGTGTTTGACGCGTTGAGCTTCTCGTAGAAGCGCGTCATGAGTGCGACCGAGGAGCGATCGTCCACTTCCCATAGCGTGGCCATGACCGAGGCACTCCCCGCGGCCAGGAAAGCCCTGGTCATCCCGACGAAGTCATCCCCGGCCGGCAATTCAGCAAAGTAGCCGCTGCCCAGCGCCGTATCGCAGGCACTCAGTGTGACGAGATCCGCCATCAGCTTGAGTGCGCGAATCTCGTGCACCTGCAACATGCCGTCGTCGGTGGCATCGGCCTCCAGCTCGAGGCCGGAGAGCAGCGGATAGCGCTTGTTGAAATTGCCGTGAGTGGCCAGATGGAGAACCCGGAACTGGCCCGCCAGCGCCTTGAATTGCTTCTCGGTCGCGCCCGCACCGACCAGCAGCCGCGAATCTGGTCGGAACAGCGCATCGACAGCGCGGGCCTCGTCCGGTGCATAGCGCAGGCGGCTTCGAGCCGGTGCCATGGCCAGTAAACCGCGTGGCGCATTCGCGGTGCGAGCGTCTTGTAGCAGTGCGGTGGCAGCAGGCAGATAGGCGATGGTATAGGCGTCAACGACCAGTTGTTGAGGGCCGGTCCCCGGCCGTGGCAGCAGAGCAAAGGGCAAATAGTTGAGGACGCCGTGCGGGACGATGTAGAGATGATCAATGCCGTTGAGCCAGCCAGCGTCCTCGAGCGGAGTCCACAAAGTGGCTGACAGGGCCGTGGCTGGCTTGGTCCAGCGATCATCGGTGGGGTGCCGGATCAGGTCACGCAGCAAGCCGATTCGTGCATTCAGGTCACTGCGACGGACCGCAAAGGTCTTGGCCGACACCTCTTGCGGGGTCAGGACAAAGACCGTCATGTTGTCCTGGCCAACCACGTATTCCAGCAGCCCCTCGCCCATGGCGAGCCGGGATTGAATCTCGGCGGCGCTGAGGCCGGTACCGAGGGACGCATCGAGCGGCAGCATGTTGGCATGCTTCACCAGAAAGCCCTGGTAGTCCTGCTCGGCCAGGAGCAGCTCCTGGGAGAAAGAATTGATGGCGCGCGGCCGGTCGGCGGATCGTCCCTGGGACTCCTCGTCACCGAGCGCGCGCTGCAATTGCCGGATCCGCGCACGCAGCTGGGTCTCGGTTTGTTGATCCTCTGGAGACAGGGGGGCGGCAATGTGGCCCTGCAGTTGTTCTGCGTAACTGCGGGCGCGTAGTCGCTCCGCGGTCGAGAAAGCGTCCGCCGTCCGGCCGAGTTCCAGTTGCAGCCGTACCAGTTCGGTGTAGACCTCGTACTTGTCCTGCACATAGCCGGCCCGGAAGCGCTCCTCCAGGAGACGGCTGCGGACACTCTCGATCACGGTGACCGCCGCAAGCAGCGCATCGATGGCGGCGGTCTTGTTGCCCAGCGCCTCATAGGTCAGGGCCCGGCCAAAGTGAATTTGCCAGAGGAGGTTCGGATCACCGATCTGGGCCTGCGCGGCTTCGGCTGCGGTGAAGCCTTCGAGCGCCGCCACAAAGTGCTGGCGACGACGATCCAATTCAGCCTGAGCGAACAGCGCCTCAGATTCGACCAGGCGCGCGCCGAGCTGGCGGGATAGGGTCAATGCCTGGGCAATCTCGTCGGTGGCAGGCTTAAGCTGCTGCAACTCGCGGTGAGCTAGCGCGAGTCGCAGCAGGCTTTGCGCCAGGTGTTGTTGTTCCTTGGCCTGGGCCGAACGTTGACGCGCCTGGTCGTAAAGGGCCGTCGCCGCCTCGAACTGTGCACTGCGGAATTGCAGGTCGCCAAGCGCGATGAGATTCAGGGTAATTGCGCGGGAGAGGCCAATGCTGCGGGCCGAGGTCAACGCTCGCTGGAAATACTCATCTGCCGAATCGGCATCGCCGAGCAGCAGATAGAGCCGCCCCATGTCGTACAAGGCCTCACCGAGTTCGGCCTGGGCGCCAACCTGTTCATAGATGGCCAGTGCTTCGCGCTGGACATCGAGGCCCTGGTCATACTGGCCCTTCTGGACAAGCCCATTGCCCTTGCCAAGCAGCCAATACGCGCGGTCCTGTTGCATGCCGGCCTGCGTCGCCAGATCGATGGCCCGATCGAAATGCCCGAGCGCTTCATCCGCCTGGCCGAGTCCTAGCAGGCAGAGGGCGATGTTGCCGTGGTCCTGACTCATGGAGGCGATGGACTGCAACTGCTCGCTGATCCCGAGCGCCTGCTGGTAGTAGTCCAGGGCCTCGCGGTAGCGGCCGAGCAGGAGATGGGTCCCGCCCAGATTGCCAAGGGTGTCGCCCAAGCCGCGGGGAAAGTCGGCCTCCCGATAGAGGTCCAGAACCTGGCGATACTGTTGGAGCGACGTCTGGTAGTCGCCTAATTCATCGTAGACAAGGCTGAGGTTGTTGAGACTGGCGCCCTCGAGGCGCTTGTTACCCAGTTCGTGGCCGAGGGAGCCGGCACGCTTGAACACCCCAATCGCCTGGTCGTACTGACCCTGGTCCCACTCCAGCAGGCCGAGCACGTTGAGTGTCTTGGCCAATGCGAGGCGGTCGCCCGATGCGTTGTCCAAGGTCAGGGCTCGGTCGAGGTAGGATCGGGCCTCACGGAAATGGCCGAGTCGCCACTGGCACTCGCCGACGTAGCGCAACGCCGCGGCCTCGTCGTGACGCTGTGCATTCCTATGAAAAATTCCGGCAAGCCGTTCGAACTCGCTCAGGGTTTTTTCGGCACCCTCCTGTCGATACGCCGTGATGGCAGCCTCAAGCCGGGGGTCGAACTGCTCAACGTCGGCGTACGCGCCTGCCGCCCACCACAATCCGAGGGTTAGAAGGACCGCCAGCAGGGAGGTCCGTCCTGGCATTTCAGGGCTGCTGCGTAACCGTGAAAGGAATGTGGTCTGAACTCACGGTTGTGCCTTCCGAGGGATAGGCCACCACCTGCACGAAGTATTCGCTGCCCGGGTGAAGGCCGAGTGCGGCCCCGGGGTGCCACTCGGTGCCCTCGACGCGCGTTTCGCTGATCAGGGCTCCCGATTCGGTGACTATTCGTACGGCGTAGAAAGGGCTGCCGGGCACCGCGCCCCAGCGAACAACGAGCGCGTCGGCTGCGAGCGTGGCCCCGGGCCTCGGTAAGAGGACGTCGACGTTCTGGGTGGTCGGCGGCAGGCTACGGGTCACGCGCGGCTCGACTGCAAACGGCGCCTCGTTTCCGGGCACGGGTCGCTGAGCGATCTGGAACAAGGTGGAGACCGATACGACGACGAGTGCGGCGGCTGCCAGCCACGGCGTGAAACGCTGCCAGCGAGCAGAGGGGGACCGCTCGATCCGGCGGGCACGGGCGAGAGTCAGTTCGGGAACCAATTCCAGAGAGGTGGTTTCGCGGGCCCTGCTGACGACCCCGACCAGTGCGCAACAGGCCTCGCAGCTGGCCAGATGCCTCTCCAATGGCTCACGCTGGCCAGGCGCCAGCGTGCCGTCAACGTAGGCGGCGATCTCATGTTCATCCGGGCAGCCCGCTGTCCGGACGCGCGGACCGGTAGCCGCCATACGTAGGCGTGAAGCCAGGTCTTCACTGCTCATCGTGGCCTCGATCGATTCTTTGACGTCATTGGCTCGACAACCCATGCTGTTGTATACGGACAGTCTTGCGATTCTTTCGGGTTCATTGACGGCCCTCGTCCTTCAGGAACTCGGCCAGTGCCGCGAGGGCTGCCTGGATCTGGCGGTGGGCCTGGTTGGTATCTGACAGCCCGGCGAGGCGCGCCACGTCCGAGAGGGTCAGGTCCTGCTGAAAGCGGAGCCGCAAGAGCAGCCTTTGCCGGGGTAGCACACGAGACAGAGCCGCCTCAAGTCGTTGGTGGTCCTGGTCGTCTTGCGCCAGCAGGTCGGGGCCTGGTCCGGGCTCCTCGGGCTGATACGCCGGTTCGTCGGGGTCTGACGGCGCCGGTTCGGCCAGCGAGACCGGTCGGGCCATTCGCGCGCTCAGTTGCCAGCGCTGGCGGGGGGTCAGCGAGGAGAAAAGCCGGGCACTGATGTCGGCTACCTGCTGGAGGGTCACGTCGCGGAAGCGGGGCTGGAGCGCGCGCAGGGTTTCGTCACGGGTCATGCCGCGTACGTAGAGGTAGCGATAAACGAGTTGATCCAGGGCTGGGAGCCCGGCGATGACCTGGACAGGGCGGAAGCGGCCGCGTTGTTGCCGGCGCCAGTCGATGCACAGGTTGGCGACGACGGTGGCGAGCCAGGTGCGAAATTGGGCGGGGCCGTCGAGACGATACTTCAGGAGGCGGCGAAAGCCATCGTCGCTGAGCGCGCCAGTGACATACACGAAGCAGTCCAGCGCGCGTTCGCGGTCGGTCTCGTACTGCTGCGCAAGGTGCAGCATCAGGGGTGAGTAGCGCTCGAGGAATTCGCGCCAGGCAGGATCGACCTGCCCCGCCGACAGACGTTCGAGCAGGTCCCGGACGGAATCCTCGGTCATTCTCGGCAACCGATAGGCAACACGGCTCCGGGGGTGGGCATTCTTGCAGCCACAGCCGTAGTGTCTGCAGCAGAAGGCAGACTTGCCGAGACCATTTTTGGACCCCCCCAAGACCCGTGTCAGTCCTGCGTGGACGTCACCGGGTCTGGGCCACTATAGGCCAAGTCGCGGACTTGTATAGCTACCATGGAGTGGACTCGGGTCGAGGTCGATTCTCCGGGCAGGCGGGTGACGGGTTGCGTAGTGACTCGGCGACACTCAGCGAGTCTTGGCGAGTCTCGGCGAGAAGTTGAATGAGGGCGGGCCATCTAACTTATTGAAAAATAGAGCCAAATAATTGACCTGATGCTCCTACGAACCATGGGGTCGGGAGTTCGACGAGGCGGCACGCAGTGCCGCCGAAGGACGCCGCCGCGGCTCTGGGCGGCGGCGGTCCCGAGCTTCAGCGAGGGACGAGCGGCCGTGGGCCGCGAGCACTCTCTCCGGGCGCGCCAATGAATGGAAAAGGGGTCCCATTGGGACCCCTTTTCTATTCATCAGTCGACACGGTACTTCCAGAGCTAGCCGAGTTCGTCGATCAGGCGGATCGAGAAGGGATGGGGTATCTCGACTTTCGCACGCCGGGCTGCAAGGCGTTGTGCCCGTTCATGCAGGTAACGGCGCAGGCCTGTCGGGAGTCCGGCACTCGCTCACGCGCAGCTCGACGAAGTGCTCCTGGCCGTCATCGATCAAGGGAACAGCCTGGTCGGACCGTTCAATTCCATCCACGATGACGCGCATTTCGTGATTCTGTTCTTCATCAACGCGTCGGATCTGCGAGACGTCGATATGAAAGACAGTATCGCGGTACCGGTAGCGCATCTTGAATGCCTTCCAGTCCGCCGGCAGGCAGGGCGCGAAACGTAGTTTGTCGACGTCGAGCCGCAGGCCCAACAGCGACTCGACGATAAGCCGGTACATCCAGCCGGCCGAGCCCGTGTACCAGGTCCAGCCCCCACGACCGATATGCGGCGAGACTGCATAGACGTCGGCGGCCGCGACGTACGGCTCCACCTTGTAGACAGCCATCCCCTCCGGCGTCCTTCCGTGGTTTACCGGGTTGATCATGGTCATCAGTTCCCAGGCGCGGCGGCTGTCGCCCAGTCGGGCAAACGCCATGGTGGCCCAGATCGCGGCATGCGTGTATTGCCCGCCATTCTCGCGGACGCCCGGGACGTATCCCCTGATGTATCCAGGATTCAGCGGCGACTTGTCGAACGGCGGATCCAGCAGCTGTATCAGCGCATGGTCGCGACGCACGAGTCGCTGGTCGACTGCTTCCATGGCGAGGCGCGCGCGGTCGCAGTCGCCGGCTCCGGACAGGACCGCCCAGCTCTGCGAGATCGAGTCGATCTGGCACTCGTCGTTGGCGGCCGATCCCAGCGGCGTGCCGTCATCGAAGTAAGCGCGGCGGTACCACGCGCCATCCCAGCCATTTTGCTCGATGTTGCGCTGCAGCCTTATCCGCTCCTCTTGGCAACGTTCGGCGAAGTCGGTGTCTTCCCGTAGCCGCGCCACCTCGGCGAACTTCCCGAGCACTTCACACAGGAAGAATCCCAGCCAGACGCTCTCACCCTGACCGCGGTGGCCCACCAGGTTCATGCCATCGTTCCAGTCACCGATGCCCATCAGCGGCAGGCCGTGCGCGCCGAAACGTAGGCCGTGAAGGATTGCCCGCACACAGTGCTGGTACAGGCTGGCCGTCTCGCCGGAACGGCCGGGCAGGTCGTAGTAGGAGTCGACGTCGGCGCCAACCGCACGGCCCACGAGGAAATGCACAGATTCCTCCAGCACCCCGATATCCCCGGTATGCAGGACATAGCGGCAGGTCGCGAGTGGCA
The DNA here is from genome assembly GCA_963695465.1 of uncultured Gammaproteobacteria bacterium. Taxonomy (GTDB): domain Bacteria; phylum Pseudomonadota; class Gammaproteobacteria; order Steroidobacterales; family Steroidobacteraceae; genus SG8-30. Next base: position 322,442 of record CAVOGM010000006.1, on the reverse strand, counting down.
GCCAGAGGTAATCGTCCGAACAATGCGTACGAACGCCGCGGCCAGAGGGCGGATGCCACCAATGCTGAACATCGCCTTCCTCGAACTGCCGGCTGGCACCGAGAAGCAGCTGCTGGCGAAGGAGTTGCGGCTCCGCGTGGATCAGCGCCATCACGTCCTGCAGCTGGTCGCGGAAGCCGAATGCGCCGCCGGACTGGTAGAACCCGCTGCGCGCCCAGAGACGGCATGCCAGCGTCTGGTAAACGAGCCAGCCGTTGGTCAGTACGTCAAGGGCCGGGTCCGGCGTCTCCACCTGCACCGCGCCGAGTGTATGGTTCCAGTATTGGTGTACTGCCGCGAGCGCGTCGCGCGCCGCAGCCGGTCCCCGGAAGCGCTGCACCAGTTCGCCAACCGCGTGGTCGTCCTGTCCGGCGCCCAGCTTGAAGACGATCTCACGCTCCTGTCCGTCGGCCAGCTCGAAGACGACCTGGATTGCGGCGCAGGGATCCAGTGCCGCGCCCACCCGGCCGGAGAGCCGGGCCCGACCCATCGCGGCGGGCTGCTCGAGCGTACCGTTGCGTCCGATGAATTCCGTGCGGTCGCAGGTGGCCGTTCGCGTCGGCTCGTCCACGTCGAAGAACGCTACGCGGCCCGAGAACTCCGTACTGTAGCGATTGCGCGCATACAGCGCGCCGTTGCCGGGGTCTGCCTCCGTGGTCACGTGCATGGCTGATTTCGATCGAAGGTCTCCCAGCACCCACTCCACGTAGCCGGTGGCGGAGAGCCTGCGTGGCTGGCCCGACTTGTTGTACAGCTTCAGCGCCGCGAACTTGATCGCGGCGTCCGTTGCCACATAGATCGTCAGCTCCGAGCGGATGCCAGCCTCGGTATGTTCAAACACGCTGTAGCCAAATCCATGGCGGGTCACGTAGTGGCCGGTGCCCCGGCGGGGCAGCGGCGTGGGCGACCAGAAGTGTCCACTGTCTTCGTCACGCAGGTAGAAGGCCTCTCCACTCGCATCACTCACTGGGTCGTTGTGCCAGGGCGTGAGACGGAATTCGTGGGCGTTCTCACTCCAGGTGTAGGCTTGGCCGTTTTCGGAAACGACAGTGCCGAAATGCGGGTTCGCAAGCACGTTCACCCACGGCGCCGGCGTCGACTGCCCGGTCGCGGTCATGATCACGTATTCGCGCCCGTCGCGCGTAAACCCCCCCAGCCCATTGAAGAGGATCAGGTCGCGACGCGGCAGTCCGCTGGCAGCCGGTTCCTCCGCACGGTGGCCGCGGTTAGGCTTCAGGAGTGGAACCCGCGCTTCCGTCGGGACGCGCCGGTGGACTTGCTCGGCGAGCGTTCCCCGTCCGTCGGTGAAGATCGCGCGCGCTACCGATTGCAGCAGGATGCGGTCCTCGTTCGATATCTGTTCCGCCGGTCGTACGAAGATGCCGCCCTGCCTGTCGACGACGTGAGCCTCGGCGCCTGCAGCAATGAGACCGATGATCTGGTCCTGGAGCAGCTGCCGGTATCCGGCACGGTCCTCGTTCCAGATCACCAGGTCGACGGCAAGCCCCCTCAGGCGCCAGTACGCGTGGGCCTGTACCAGCTGCCGCACCAGCTCGATGTTGGCGCGATCGCTGATTTGCAGCAGCACGATCGGCAGGTCGCCGGAAATGGAATAGCCCCACAGCCCGGACTGACCGCGGTGGTTCCTGATGAGGGTGGCGGCATCGGCGCGCAGCGAAGAATTGGCATAGATCACCGAGCTGGCAAGCTGGCCGTAGAGCTGTGCATCGGCCTCGGTGGCGTTGATCTGCCGAAGCACGACCTGGGCGTGGGTCCATGCCAGCTCCAGGACTCGATCTGCGATTCGCAGGTCCTGGTACTTGGCGACCAGGCTCAGGGTCGCGTCGCGGGTCTCGCCAATTCCGGAAACGATGTCGATCGTCGCCGATTCGTCCGGATCGAGCGTCAGGAGGCAACGAATCGCGACGATCGGATCGAGCACGGAGCCCTGGCTTCCCGAGAGTGCCGCCGGGTTATCCAGCGCCTGCGGCGCAGCAACAGTTTTGCCGCGACCGACGAAACGCATCCGGTCCGTCTCGTAGGAGATCTCGTCGATGTCCGCACCGTGCACAGCCATCAGGTGGAACAGCCATGGCGCCGGTTCACCGAAGGACCGCGGCCGGCGGGTGCAGAGGATTGCGCGCTGCAGCTCGAGAGATCTCGGTCTGGACGAAGAGGTTGCTGAACGCAGGATGCAGCGCGTCCGCGGCGGCGGGCGCGAGCACCACTTCCGCGTAACTCGTCACTTCGATCGTCCTTCGTTTCCGCGACCTGTTGGTGACGTGAATGCGGCGCAGCTCGATGTCATCTTCCGGTGAAACCACGATTTCGGTGCGGGTATCGAAATCGTTGTCGCGTCGACGGAACTCCGCCCGCCCCTCAGAGAAGATCGCCTCGTAGCTGTCGGCCTGCTCGAGCGTTGGCTGGTGCGCGGCCGACCAGGAATGGCCGCTCTCCACGTCGCGCAGGTAGCAGAACGTGCCCCAGTTGTCGCAGGTGACATCTTCGTGCCAGCGGGTTACGGCGAGGTTCTTCCACTGGCTGTAGCCGCTACCCGCGTTCGTGACCATCACGTGGTAGCGCCCGTTCGACAGCAACTGCACCTGTGGCGTCGGCGTGTCGGGACTGCCGAAGATCCGTATCGGTGTTTCCAGGGAACCGGTCGCGGGCCGCATTTCGGCAAGCTGCGCCAGGTGCGGGAGCGGCGCCGTGGCCCTGGGAATCCTCTCCTGCAGCAACAAGACCGTCGCCTGGAATAATGGGTTCGACTCGAATCGTTTCTGCATCGGCCGGTCAAGCAGCAGGTAAGCCAGCGACAGCAGGCTCATCCCCTGGTGGTGGGCCATGAAGGAGCGCACCACCGTGCTCGTCTCGTCAGGTCGCTGACGCGATGGGGTGTAGTCCACGGCCTCGTGAAAACCGAACCTTCCCAGCAGCCCCGCCCGCGCCAGTCGCTGCAGGTTCAGGCAGGCCGGTTCTGGCGCAACCATCAGGGCCAGCGCAGAAGCATACGGAGCGATGACCAGGTCCTCCGCCAGCCCACGCTGGAGGCCCAGGCCCGGCACGCCGAACGCGCGGTACTGATAGTTGAGGTGAACGTCCACGGTGTTATAGCCGGACTCCGAAATGCCCCACGGTACGCCGCGCCGTGCCCCGTACTCGATCTGCCGCTCGACCGCCGCCTTGTAGGTCTGGTCGAGCAGCGTATCGTCGTAGTTGGGCATCACCAGCAGGGGCATCAGGTACTCGAACATCGAGCCACTCCACGACAGCAGCACCGGCTCGCCACCGGTGGAGGTCAGCGGGCGACCCAGGGCAAACCAGCTCTCCTGCGGCAGCTGCCCTTGAGCAATCGCGACAAAACCGATCAGCCTCGCCTCAGACGCCAGCAGGTCGTAGTGCCCCGCGTCTCGCCGCAGCTCGTCGACGTTGTAGCCAATCGTCAGCAGGCGCGAGGCCTGGTCGTACAGGAATCGGTAGTCCATCTGCGCCAGCTCGCCAGACTGCAGTGCCAGGCGCTCGATCGACACCATTCGGTCCGCGGCTCGACGGCTGGCCAGCGAGATCAGCGGCCGGATGTCCTCGAGCCAGGCGCGTTCCGCCGGTGTCGCGGCCGCTTCGATGCGGCGCTCGACGAGCGGCATCCACTCCGCCTCGAGCGCGACGAGTCCGCGCAAGCTGGGGATGGCGTCCAGGCCGGAGAGGTCACTGAGCCATTCCGGCACGGCCGGCAAGGAAATCCACGGCGCGAGGAACAACAGTTCATCGTGGAACTGCCGGCACTGCCGCGACAGTGCCCCCGCCCACCAGCTTGCATCGGTGACCGGCTCGGCGCCGCTGTGAGCGGCGCACTCCGCCGCCTGGGTGGCCAGCTGGTCGAGCACATGCGAGGCCGCCTTGAGCTGGATCGGCCGTCCATCGCACGCGGCCTGAAGGCCCTGTTGCAGGCGGACGAATGCAGCCGGCCGATCGTCGCCAAGGCATTCCTCCAGGATTTCCAGTGCATCGCGCAGTCCGTCGAGCCAGCGCTCCGGCAGGACGGGATCATCGGCAAGCGACAGCAGGCCGGGGCGCAGCGTCAGCAGATGTCCCGCAAGGTTGCCGCTGTCTACCGTTGAGATATAGGCGGGGTGCAGCGGCTGCAGCGATCGTGTGTCGTACCAGTTGTAGAAGTGGCCGCGATAGCGCTGCAGGCCCTGCATCGTGCGCAGCGCGCTCTCAGTTCGTAGGATCAGTTGTCCGGCTGGAATGTAGCCGAAGTCGTAAGCTGCCAGGTTTGCGAGCAGCGCCAGCCCCATGTTGGTCGGCGACGTGCGATGCGCCACCACCAGGCCGTGAAATTCCTGGACGTTGTCGGGTGGCAACCAGTGATCTTCCGGACCGGTGAATTCCTCGAAAAACCCCCAGGTCCGGCGCGCCAGCCTGCGCAGGAAGTGTGCCTGCTCGGTCGTCAGCCCGGTTTCACGGCGGACGAGCGGACGGCTCAGCCACCAGGCGATGACCGGCGAGATGAGCCACAGGACCAGCACAGGCGCTGCTGCAAGCAACGCGACCGGCGTGGTCAGCGCCAGCAACAGCGCCGCCGCAACTGCGATGCCTGGCGCGCTCCACATTGACTGGATCGATGAAGCGAGGCCGCCGCGACTTTCGCGGGCCGACTCGGCCGACGGATTCCACTCGAGCAGTTGCCTGCGCGTAATCAACATCCGTCCAACGGTGCGCACGATCGCGTCCAGGCTGTAGATGGCCTCGTATGGCAGCCACGCGATGGCGAGGCCTGCCAGCGCGAGGCGCCGTACGATGGCGCGCGCGGCAGCGCTGAGGTGCTGGCCCGGCAGAACGTCGGCGGGCTTCCGCAACACTTCCAGTGTAGACGCGAGCACGGACGGGATCAGGATGATTCCGATGACCGCAAGGGTCCAGAACCACGCCGAGGGGAAATCCGTCCAGCCCAGCAGCAACAACAGCGTCAGCGATACCGGCACGAGACTGCGCCGCAGGTTGTCGAGTAGCTTCCAGCGGGATAGCGCGGAGAGCGGGTTCGTCAGCCAGCCGGACCCGGGTCCGGGAACCAGAGGCAGCAGCCAGCCGGCCAGCTGCCAGTCGCCGCGAATCCAGCGGTGGCGCCGACGAACATCCGTGCTGTAGCGAGAGGGATACTCTTCGTACAGCAATACGTCGCTCAGCAGTCCGCTGCGCGCGTAGCAGCCCTCCAGAAGGTCGTGGCTGAGGATGCGGTTTTCCGGAAAGCGGTCCTTGAGGGAGCTTTCGAAGGCATCAATATCGTAGATGCCCTTGCCGATGAACGATCCCTCGCCGAACAGGTCCTGGTAGACGTCGGAGACGGCGCGCGTATAAGGATCGATGCCCGGCTCGACGCCGTAGAACTGGGCGTACCTCGAGCGACGCATGCCGGACAGGCTCACGCCCATGCGCGGCTGCAGGATGCCGTAGCCCTCGTCGACCCGCTGCTTGTCTTCATCGTAGCGTGCGCGATTCAGCGGGTGTGCCATGGCGCCAACGAACTCCTGTGCCGAGTCGCGCGGGAGTTGGGTATCCGTATCCAGGGTGATGACGTACCTGAAGCTCGACAGGATGGTCGTGTCACCGACTACCAGCAAGAAGCGACTGTCTGCGCCTGCGCCCGCGCGCAACAGCAGGTTCAGGTCCGCCAGCTTGCCGCGCTTGCGCTCGTAGCCCATCCAGGTCTGGTCGCCCGGATTCCAGCGGCGCGGGCGATGAAACAGGAAGAATGGACCACCGCCGGCACCACAGTACCTGGTGTTCAGTTCCCCGATCTGCGCCGCGGCTCGCTGCAACAGGGCGGCGTCCTCCGGCATCGTTTCCGCTGGAGCGTCCTGGAAATCAGTCAGCAGGCCGAAGCCGAGGTTGTCGTCCCGGTTGGCCAGGAATCGGACTTCCAGCGCCTCGACAAGGTCATCGATCGCCTGTAACCCGCCGAGCATCGACGGCACGACCACCAGCGTCCGCAGCTCCGGCGGAACTCCCCGCGAGAAATCCATGCGCGGCAGCGGATGCGGCGATGCCAGCAGCGTGGCCAGCCAGTTCACCATGGCCACCGCCAGTTGGCTGCTGGCAACCAGGGAAAGGACCCCGACCAGTGCCACCGTCCCATTCGACAGGGTGCCGGCATGCGCCCGTATCAGCAGCAGACCAGTGATCATCACCGTGACCAGCGCGATCGCGCCCAGGTAAAGCGTCAACGGGAGCCGGCCCGAGCCGTTCACCAGTGCCGCGATGGCGGAGTGGCGCAGCCCGATCGCCCTTTCGAGCTGCGGTAACCCCTTGTCTATCAGGTAGCAGCCAACGTGCGCCGTGCGATCGTCGGTACCCTTGCGGGTCGCCGCTTCTTGCGCCAGCACGACCGCCCTTGCCGCGACTTCGTCCTCCGACAGGCTACTCTGCCTGCGCAAGCCTCTCGACGACGTGACGGTAGCGATCACGAGTCGCAAAAGTCATCTCTCCGTAGGCGGCAGCGGGATCCTTGCGCAGCTCGCGTTCGACGACGCTCAGCGTCTCGACAAACTCGCGCCAGTCCATCGATCCGAGGAAGCGGAGGCTGCCGATGCTGTTGCTGATCGAAACCTGGTCGGCGGCCTGTAGCTGGTTGCCCGACCGCACCAGCTGCTCGACCGTCAGGCCGGACTCCGACAGTAGCTGCTCGATCCAGGTCAGCGGCAGGGCCAGGGCGGGGCTCTGTCCCTGCAGCCGGCGCGCAAATTCCGAGACGAACGGAGTCGTCATGGGCGGGTTCTGACTGCGCCATATCGGCGATCACCAGGATCAGGCTCTTTGGATCCGTCGGCGGCAGTCTCGAGCATCTGGTCGATCCAGGTGTCGGCCAGGTTCCGATCGATCCTGCCGGCGACAGTCCCGCTGGCGACGCGCCTGAGGTTTTCGATCAGCGCGAGGCGCAGCATGATGGGGATCGCCCACAACTCACCCAGCGTGAGTTTGGTGACCGTCTGGTAGGACGTGATGAAGCGCCGCAGGCTTTCGGGGTCTACGCGGCCGTCGCCGTGCGCAATCGTCTCCAGCGCAATGTCATAGACCCGTGGCAGTCCCGCCGAAGGACCGTTCGCGAGGCGCGGCAGTTCCCGGCTGTAAGCCTTCGGCAGGTGTCGCTTGGCCGTGCGAATCTGCTCTTCGATCAGGTAGAAATTGTCGAGCAGCCACTCGCCGGCAGGCGTAATCGGGCAGTTGGCCGATACTGCCGCCGCGAGCAGCTGGGATCCCTCGACCAGTACCCGCTCGTTCTCCGCCAGCCGGGCCAGTAGCTGGTCGCCGGTGCGCCGCGGAATCAGCACGTGGGCAGAGGCAAGACGCTTGCCGTGCTGCTCCATCTGTTCGACGCTGAACAATTCCGATCGCAGTGGTGGTTCGTCGCCGACGGAGCCCACAATCGGTTGGCGCTTCCACAACTGCGATATGTGGCGCAAGGTCCCGAGAAAGGTCTTGCTGCGCACCTTCAAGTACTGATGACTCCGACTTTCGCTGAAATGCCGACTTCAGTGACTCGATTTCGGGGGCAGGGAGGGTGGAGCGGTGTCCCGCGTGCGGCGGCGAGAAAGTGCGTGGACGGTCGATAATACTAACACGAATTCGGCTATTTTTGCGGCGGTGATCGAGGCTCGCTGCCGGCATTCTCGCGGTTATCGTCGATAGCCTGGCCTGGGCGCGCCAGGTGAAATGAAGAGACGGGCTCCTGGTGCCCCCTTCTCATTCATCGGTACACGTCGCGACGGTGGCCGATGCGGACGACAAGAATCCGTATCTCGCGATCGAGAATCTCGGCGATGACGCGATAGTCGCCGACTCGGTACTTCCAGAACTGGCCGAGTTCGTCGCCCTTCAGCGCAGCGCCCAGTGAGCGCGGATCGGTGAGCGGAGTCACCCGTTCGCGTAGGAACTGTACGATACGACGGGCAACCGCTGGATCGAGTTTGCGTAATTGCTTGGTAACGCTCTCGGCAAAATCAATCTGCCACGCCAAGCTCACGCTCCAGCTCCTCGAGCGGGATCAGTCGTTCCCGACCCTCGGCGACACGCTTGGCGACCTTGCGGGCCAGGTAGAGATCCTCAAGATCCTCGATCTGCTCTTCAAGAGCATGCTTGACGTAGAAAGACTTGCTGCGTCCCGTGAGGCGTGCGAGTCGCTCGAGTCGGGCATCGAGCTCGTCGGTCAAACGGATTGAGAAGGGATGGGGCATCAATGTCTCCGGACGGCTGGCTGCACCGGGACTATAACAATGCACTACATGTAGTGCAGTAGCGTTTCGGCGACCGATGATGAAAACAGACCCCCAACGGGGGATTCGCACAGCCCCGACCGGATTCCGGAAAACCTGAAATCAGGTCGAGGCTGCGCTGGCGAAGACTATCCAGACCGGCCTTCCGGAATCACGCCAGGTCGAAGCGATCCAGGTTCATCACCTTGTTCCACGCCGCCACGAAGTCATGCACGAACGCCTGCTGCGAGTCGCTGCACGCATAGACTTCCGCGAGGGCGCGCAGCTGAGAGTTCGAGCCGAAGACGAGGTCGACGACGGTCCCTGTCCACTTGAGCTTGCCCGTCGTTCGGTCATACCCCTCCAGTACACCTTCAGACGCAGCGGACTTCTGCCACTTCGTGTCCATGTCGAGCAGATTCACGAAGAAATCGTTGGTCAGCGTCTCGGGGCGTTCGGTGAACACGCCGTGCCTGGACTGGCCGACATTCGTGTCGAGGACACGCAGGCCGCCGATCAGCACCGTCATCTCCGGCGCGGTCAGCGTCAGCAGCTGCGCCTTGTCGACGAGCAGCTCGGCCGCAGACCCCTCGAGGCCCTTGCGCAGGTAGTTGCGGAAACCCTTCGGCCTGTGGCTCCAGAGGCGCGAACGAGTCCACGTCGGTCTGTTCCTGCGAGGCGTCCATGCGCCCCGGCGAGAAGGGTACCGTCACGTCGTGGCCGGCCTTCTTCGCCGCGGCTTCGACCGCCGCGCAGCCGCCGAGCACGATCAGGTCGGCCAGCGAAATCTTCTTGCCGCCGGACTGCGCGCCGTTGAAGTCCTTCTGGATCGCTCGAGTGTCGCCAGGACCTTCGCCAGCTCGGCCGGCTGGTTGACCTCCCAGTCCTTCTGCGGGGCGAGGCGGATGCGCGCGCCGTTGGCGCCGCCGCGCTTGTCGCTGCCGCGGAACGTCGACGCCGAGGCCCAGGCGGTGCTGACCAGCTGCGAGATGGACAGGCCGGAGGCGAGGACCTTGGCCTTCAGGGCCGCGATGTCCTGGTCATCGACCAGCGCATGATCGACTGCGGGGATCGGGTCCTGCCAGATCAGCACCTCCTTCGGCACCAGCGGGCCGAGGTAGCGCGCAAGTGGGCCCATGTCACGGTGCGTCAGCTTGAACCAGGCGCGGGCGAACGCGTCGGCGAACTCCTGCGGGTTCTCCATGAAGCGACGCGAGATCTTCTCGTAGGCCGGGTCCATGCGCATGGCCATGTCCGCCGTGGTCATCATCGGGGCGTGGCGCTTGGTCGGATCATGCGCGTCGGGCACGGTGCCCGCGCCGGTGTCGCCCTTGGGCTTCCACTGGTGGGCGCCGGCGGGGCTCTTGGTCAGCTCCCACTCGTAGCCGAACAGGGTCTCGAAGTAGCTGTTGTCCCACTTGGATGGGCGTGGGGGTCCAGGCGCCCTCGAGGCCGCTGGTGATCGTGTCGACACCCTTGCCGCTGCCGAAGCTGTTCTTCCAGCCGAAGCCCTGCTCCTCGATGTCGGCGCCCTCGGGTTCGCGGCCGACATACTTGCCCGGATCGGCAGCGCCGTGGGCCTTGCCGAAGGTGTGGCCGCCGGCGGTAAGCGCCACGGTCTCTTCGTCGTTCATGGCCATGCGGGCGAAGGTCTCGCGGATGTCGCGCGCGGATCCGAGCGGATCCGGGTTGCCATTCGGGCCTTCCGGGTTCACGTAGATCAGGCCCATCTGGACGGCGGCGAGCGGATTGGCGAGCTCGCGGTCGCCGCTGTAGCGCTCGTCCGCCAGCCACTTGCCTTCCGGACCCCAGTAGACGTCTTCCTCCGGCTCCCAGATGTCCGCGCGGCCACCGGCGAAACCGAAGGTCTTGAAGCCCATCGATTCCAGCGCGACGTTGCCGGTGAGGATCATCAGGTCGGCCCAGGAGATCTTGCGGCCGTACTTCTGCTTGATCGGCCACAGCAGGCGACGCGCCTTGTCGAGGTTGCCGTTGTCCGGCCAGCTGTTGAGGGGCGCGAATCGCTGCGCGCCGGCGCCTGCGCCGCCGCGGCCATCGGCGACGCGGTAGGTGCCCGCGGCATGCCAGGCCATGCGGACGAAGAAAGGCCCGTAATGGCCGTAATCCGCGGGCCACCAATCCTGCGAATCGGTCATCAGGGCATGGAGGTCCTTGATCACCGCGTCCAGGTCGAGGCTCTTGAACTCCTCGGCATAGTTGAAGGCCTCGCCCATCGGGTCGGACTTCGTGGAGTGCTGGTGCAGGATCTTCAGGTTCAGCTGGTTGGGCCACCAGTCTGCGTTCGCCGGGGCGCCGGCCACGGTGTGCTTGCTCGCCCCGCCCGAGAATGGGCACTTTGCTTCGTTGGACATGGATCTCTCTCTTGGCCGTCTGCAGTTGAAGTTGAAAGCCAATCTAGGCTTCTGACATCCATTTAACAAATTGATTATAAAAATCAGAGCAATAGTTAGCGTCTATGAAGCGATCGGGTCGCTCGAAAAACCGGGCTGGATGGTCGTCCGCTCTCAACTCTCGCGCGCTCGCGCGACGATACCTTTCACCATGTCCGGGAAGATGAAGCCGTGAAATGGCAGCATCGAGTACCAGTAGAAGACGCCGACGATGCCGCCCGGTGAGTAGTACGCTGTCTGCACGAGGCAATGTTCCTTCGAGCCTGAATTCGAGCCACGCCGCGCCGAAAACATTCATCTGGGCTTCCAGCAGCAGCCGCTCGTTCGTCGACGACGTCGACGACCCGCCACACGTCCAGCATGTCGCCCGTACGCAACTCCCTGGAGGAGCGCCTTCCCACCGACGTTCCGAAGCCGCCCAGAAGCTTGTCCAGGAAGCCGCGGATTCTCCAGAGGAGATCGAAGCTGAACCAGCCGGCCTTTCCACCCAGTGCAAGCAGCGAGCGGAAGACCCTGGAGGGTGGCAGGTCGCCGAAGTCCTGCCGCCTCACGTCCTGGTATCGGGCCTGACGCATCGCGGACTCCGAGCTGCGATACGAGACGTCCGCAAAGCTGTCGGTCCACCGGCCTTCGACGCTATTGGCGTCCGTCTCGGCAATCGCCTGCGCGATGGCCTGTTCGCAGCTGAGCGGGGAAATCTCCGGGAAGTAATCCTTTGCCCGGTCGGAGCCGACATCTTGCGACCCGTGTCGCGCGGCGCCCAGGGATCGAACCAGTTCGAGACTCATGGGATACGAGAAGGGCGTCGCGGCGGTCAGCACTGCGGCGGACAGGCGAGGGATCGTGAAGGGAACGCGAATCATCGCTCGCGACCGATGCGTGATCTGCATGACCAGCTTGAGAAGATCACTCACACTGACGCGGGCCGCGCCAACCTCGAGCACGAGCGGGTCCGTCGTATTCAGGGATGCCGCGTGCACGAGGTACTCGATCATGTCCCGAAGTGCCAGTGGCCTCACCTCTGCTCGGGTCCAGTCGGGGAGGAACAGTACCGGGGGAGTCCGGACAAGCCCCGTCAGTAATTCATACGAGACACTTCCCGGGCCGATCAGGAGTCCCGGGCAGAGGGATATCAGCTGGACCCTCTCCGGATACGCCCCAAGAATCTCCGTGGTCTCCTGTGCAGTGGACAGCAGACGGGTCGGTCGCGCGGAGGCCGTCGGGCTCCCGACATAGACGATGCGCTTCACCCCGGCTTCGATGCACGCGTCCCTGAACTTCCGGGCGAAATCCCGTAACTGCGGTTCGAATTCGTGGTTCAGGGCGGCCACGCGTATCGGGTAGTAGGCGACATCGACGCCTTGGGCCGCCTCGAGCAGGATGGCGGGCTCCAGCAGGCTACCCTCGACGACCTCGGTCTCCGGATGCAGGTCCTGCCTGACGCGCCGGACGTCCGCGACCAGTACCCGCACGTGGACATCAGGCTCTCGCTCGAATCGGCAAAGAAGCTGTCTCCCGACATAGCCGGCCGGGGCGGCAATCAGGACGCGCATCGAATCCTTCACGCTTGGCTCGATGCTGCTAGTCGATGTCCCAGCGCAAGGCTGCGCGCACGGCTGCCGCGTCGTGAGCGTCATCGACACGATGTGAACGGCTCAGGTAAGTGTGCCAGGTTGCCTCGTCCCAGATGCGTGTGCTCAGGCGCGCCTTGAGAAGCTGCCGCACGCGAGGCAAATCGCCCAGCTGCAGGGCAGCCATCACCATGATCTGGTCATAGATGTCCTGCTGGGCATGGCTCGCACCGAGCTCACCGCGACGCTGACGCAGGGCCAGCATCCGCTCGAGTGCTTCGCGAGGCTTGTCCTCGTAAAAGGCCGCCGCCGCCCTGGCGAGCTCCTGCGCCAGTGCCGCCTGCGTCGAATTCGCTCCCGCCGAGCCCAGGTATTCGAGTGTTGACTGCACTGCCGAGATCCGACCGCTACGCAGCAGTGCCATGACGTGATGCATGGAGGTGAACCAGATCGTGCTTTGTGTGGCGCTTGGCAACGAGCCTTGCGCCAGGCGTTCCCATCGCGCCAGCCCGACGTCGACACCCTGGGCTTCCAGGCGCGCCAGCAACGAGGCGCCATTCTGCACGTCCAGGTAGAACGTGGACGGCTGCGGATAGATCTCGCGGTCAAACAGCTCGAGAGCCTCGTCGAAGCGGGACTGCGAGAGCTTGAACAAACTCAGATGCCACCACAGGTGGCCCCGAAAGAGGTTGTAGTTATTGAGGAATTGCGCGGCATCGCCGAGCAGTTCGATGCCTTCCTGGCAGCGACCCTGCATTTCGAGAACGTGGGCCAGGCCATGCAAGGCCCAGAGATCCTGCGGCTGCAAGGCCAGCGCTTCGCGCGCGCAGCGCTCGGCGACTGCATACTGACCGACCTCTTCCATCGCGAAGGCCTGCGCTGAAAGAAAATGCCCATAGCCGGGCGTCCGGGAGCCCCATTGGCCGGCTACCCCCGCGATCACCTCGGCCTGATGTCGCTTGTCGCCGGTCCAGAAAAGCGTACCGGTGTATTGACGCAGTGCCAGCAAGTCCAGGGGCCACTCAACCAGGATCTGATCCCAGGCCGCCGCACGAGCAATTGGATCTTGCGCAATCCAGGCGCGCAGGGCTTCCTGGTGCAGGCGTTCCCGCCGATTGGCTGGCAAGGCCTCCGCCTGCCGCAGTCTTGCCCGCGCCTTGGGGTGGGCATCGAGCGTTCCCTCGGTCATGAGGGAGTAGCCCTTGAGTACATGGGCCAGGACAAGCTCCGGATGCTCCAGCAGCAGCGCGTCCAGGCGATCCGACACCCCCAGGCGGTAGTAGTAGAGGTCGTCGATCAGGGTGTCGAACCGCTCAACCGCTGCTGAACTGGCCGCGCTGAGCGAGAGGCCCCGGACATCGACGGTGTCAGTGTTGGTCATGGGCTGTAATCCTTCCCTTGGTTGGCAAAGCGGCGAGGGAGCGCCAACGAACGAAATTGGAGTGCCTGCGAGATCGATTCTTCGTTCAAATCCCGGCTAGTCTGATAGCGATGTCTTCGGATCCACCGCACCGATAAAAAGACGGTTACTGCGATACGGCTTGAAGTCCTTTCCCGGGTCCACGCCAATGACCTCGAGTGAGAGGTCGTCGCCATTCACCTGCACCACCATATAGTGATGCGGCGTGTCGGCGGCGTGGGCCGAAGGCGTCACCAGATGTTCGAGTTGCACCTGCTCCGCGGCGCCAGCGGCCAGGAAGTCCCTGAGATCGGGCTCGCCCTGGTAGGTATAGATCGGCGCGCCACCGCCGCCCGTCACGACGTGATCCATCCGATACGGCACGCCGGCTGCGTCCTGGTAACGCTCCACCCAGTGCTCGAAAAGATGCTCGTGTCCGGTAATCGTCAACCGCACGTGATGCTGGCGAAACAGGGGTTCGTACCGCGCCCGGACCGCGGCCGTGGCTGCTTCGAGCGTGGGCCCGCCGTGCGGACCGGAAGAGAACACCGGATGATGAAAGAAGGCGAACACGTTTGCGTAGCGCTGGCGGTCGAGGCCGTCGAGCTGCGCTTGCACCCAGTCGAACTGCGTGTCATCAGCCGCAATCATCGAGTCGATGGCGAGCACGAACGTGTTGCCGTACCCGAAGGCATAGGTCGGGTAACCCGCCAGCCGGCGCGACGCACCGACAGGGGGGATGAGTTGGGCCACGGCATCGAGATAGTTCTCGAGGCCGGCCAGTCGTCCGGGCGAGCTGAGACTCGCCGCGGACGTCAGGTCGTGGTTGCCCGGCGCCAGGAAGTACGGAACGCCGGCGCCCGCCGTGAGCCGGTCGATGATCTCGACGAAGCTGCGGTTCCACTGCCTCGCGTCGCGGCCGTTGACCACCGCATCACCGGATTGCAGCACGAAGCGCACCGGGTAATCCGTCGCCTCCAGCCGCCTGATCGTCGTGACCATAGAGTCGACGACCAGCGAGTGCTCGTACTGCAGCGCGACGCCGTCCTGCCGTCCGCGCGTGTCGCCGTAAGCGATGAACGAGAACCTGGTGATCCCGGCGGAGTCGGCTTCTTCGGGAAGTGGATGTGTGGGGGCGGCAATGGCCCGGACGACGTCGGCCCTGGTCGTCGATTGGGCCGGTTGGGCCTGCGAGGCCGCACACGACCCCAACGCCCAAGCCGTAGTGAGAAGGGCCAGCGCGATGGATCGTCTATGCATCGGCGGATTATGCCACGGCCACGTGAGATCCCGGCGCTGTAGAAGGAGGAGCCGGCACCGTCGTCGAGGTCATGTGCCGGCGCCGCGTAGTCGAGGGCGCGCCATCCTAGGCAGACAGCCATCGGGCGACGTCATCCGGCCTGGGCAGTCCGCCCGCATGAACGACCTTGCCGTCGATGACGATCCCGGGTGTTGACGCGATGCCGAAGCCCGCGATCGCTGCATAGTCGGTGACCTTTTCCACGTTGACCTCGATGCCCAGCTTCGCGGCCTGGTCGCGAACCATCTCGGCGGTTGCCCGGCAACGCGCGCAACCCGGACCTAGAACCTTCACGTCTTTCATGGTGACTCGCCTCTCGTCAGGTAAACAGGGCATTGAACAGGAACCCCACCGTCAGGATGCCCACCGCGACCACGCCAATGAACACGGTGATGAGCCGCAGGCTCAACACCTTGCGCAGGATGATCATCTCCGGCATCGACAAAGCGATAACCGACATCATGAACGCGAGCACGGTGCCCAGCGCAGCCCCCTTGCCGATCAGCGCCTCGACGACCGGGATGATGCCGGCAGCATTCGAGTAGATCGGGATGCCGACCAGGACGGCGGCTGGCACGGACCACCAGGCATCCCGACCCATGATGGACGCGAGCAGCGCAGACGGTACGTAGCCATGAATGAAAGCCCCGACCGCGATACCGACGATGACCCAGCCCCAGACCCGGCCGACGATGTCGCGCAGCGCCTCGACGCCGGCCCTGATGCGGTCGGCAATCGTTTCCCTGCCTTCCGGCAGTATGGCGGTGCTCGCGCGAACGTCGCGGACCCATTCCTCAAGCCAGCTTTCGAGTTGCAGACGGCCGATCACCCAGCCGGAGACGATTGCGACACCGAGGCCGAAGGCGAGGTAGGCCAGCGCCACCTTCCAGCCGAGCAGCACGAACAGCAGCCCGAGTGCCACCTCGTTGATCATCGGCGCAGCAATCAGGAATGAGAAAGTCACGCCCAGCGGCACACCAGCGGAGACGAAACCGACGAAGAGGGGCACGGCCGAGCAAGAACAGAAAGGCGTGACAACGCCGAGACCGGCGGCCGCGACGTTGCCGAGTCCCTGCCGCCGTCCAGCCAGCAGAGCCCGGGTCCGCTCGGCCGAAAAGAAGCTTCGAACGATGCCCATGGCGAATACCACAAGCGCCAGAAGCATCAGCACCTTGGGCGTGTCATAGACGAAGAACTGGACAGCCTCGGCAAGTCGGCTGCCTTTCTCGAGCGCAAGTGCCGACACGACCCACTCGGAGAGCGGTACCAGCTGCCAATACACGACAAACCAAAGTGCTACCGCCAGGGCCGTACCCGCTATCCACAAGGACTGGGTGTGATCGCCGCGCCAGCCACCTTGCAGCAAAGGCGCATCGGATCTCATGCGGCCCGGCGCTTCCTTGCGGCGGGTGGCAGGCTCGCCAGAGTCGCGTCGACGATGCTCGCGAGTTCCGGCGGCAGGTCCGGATTGCGTGTGTACCGCACCCACTGCGCGTCGCGACGGTCGACGACGAGTCCGGCCCGCTTCAGGACGGCCATGTGTCGGGACATCCGGGATTGCGTCACACCGAGTTCCCGCATCAGTTCGCAGACGCAGTGCTCCTGTCCGTCCCGCAGAAGCCTGATGGCACCGAGGCGCGTCGGTTCGGCGAGAGCCGCAAGCAGGCCAAGTGGATCTTGCATGCGACATATATACGATTACCCGCATATGCGGGCATCCGCATTTATACCGGACCTGGCAGGGCAGGCCTTGGTCAGGTGTCCGGCGGGTGGGTCGCCTGCGTTGCGTCGCGCGGCCGCGACTCCGCGACCTGCAGCAGGATCGCTTCGAGCAGCGCGGCGCGCGGGAAGGGCGTCGGATCGCGGCGCGCGCCGATTACGGGATGCACTGACTCGACGTCGATCGCAGCCGACCAGTGGTCCGCGTCCAGGTAGCCGAGCAGCGTCGAACCTGGAATCAGTGAATCGCGCGCCAGGACCTGGCCGTCGTTTCGATGGTCGTAGCGCAGAAGCCGCTTCCACACCGGTACCAGGGCGGCGGACATGTGCGGGCGCGTCGTGAACGCCGCAAGCGAAAAGTACCGGACGGAGTCGGGCAGCGTGTTCGTCTCCAGCCAGTCGCGTCGTGCCTGCGCGCGCAGGCTGTCGACCACCTTCCCGTCACCCTGCGGGCAGCTGCTGAGGGGCACCCAGCCGAGTACCAGCTCATAGAACTCGTCGGCCTCCTCGGCCAACGGCGAGCCGGCGATCGCGCCGGCGACGCTGACGACGCTCTGGACGTCCTTCGCTACGTCCGGGTAGCGCACCAGGAACTCGAGAATGTCGTTGGCACCCTTGGAATACCCGATCAGGACGATTGGTGCCTTGCTCCGCCTGCGGTCGATTCGCAAGCCTCTCGGCGATCTGGCGGGCGTTGTACTCCGAGCCCGATCGTCCACTGACAACGATCGTCTCGATCCGGTAGCCGCGCTCGGTGAGGGCGGCTACGGCGTTGTTGAAGGGCCTGGCTTCGTCGCCGAGGCACTCGCTGAAGGCGCCGGTCACCAGGTAGAACTGCGGGTGAGCGATCCGGGTCCGGCGGCGGCCGAGACTCCGCCGGCACTTCGTCGCCAGGCGCCACAGATACTCCGAACAATCCTGGTCCTGGCCGTCGTACCCGGGCTCACGCTCGAGCACGTTGCAGAAGATGTCGCGGAACCTGGCCCGGCCGTCGATCTTCACGCTCCCACGGGCATCTCGACCTGCGGCCCGGGTGCTGCTGCGAGTTCCTGCGCGGTCGGCAGGCTGACACAACCCGAGAGCGTCGCAGCGGCCGCCAAGAACAGCAGCGCGACTCGAACAAGGCGTCATTGCGGACCGCGCAGCCGCCGGATCGATCGGTCTTACGTTTCGACTGGCAGCCTCGCTCTGGCCCTCTGCGATCGGCGCCGCAGACTGTTCCCACAGCAGGCTGCGGATTTCTTCGGGAGAAATCGAGTCGGGTGAAAGCATGACGACCAGGCGCATGCCGTCGCTGATGTACGGGTCGTCGGTCAGGTTGACCCGCGGTTGAGCCATTGACGATACCGCGCTGCCCTTGACGAAGCCGAACCGTTCGACGAAACCCTGGGCCAGCAGACTGTGCAACAGGTACTCGCGCGTAGCATCCACCTCGGGGTCGATGATGTGGGTCGTGAGTGTCGGCGACTTGGGCGTGACCTTGACTCCGATGTCGCGACTGACCTGGCCAACCCACACCGGCGTACCCTCGCAGCGGAAGGGTGCGAGCCAGAGCCGCATATGGTTGCGCTGGGCAATCGAACGGCGCGCGCGCTGCAGCGCGATGTCCTGCTTTCGTCCGAACACATAGAGGCTGCTGACAGGCGCAACCGGGTAGGCTTCGCCGCTGAGTGCAGCGCCAACCTCGCGGCGCACCGTGCGGAAGTCTATCCGGTGGGTAAAGGACCAGCCGCTGCGGGACAGCGAATTCATCATATCGGTCGGCTCACCGACGATCACCACGTTGAGTGGATCACCGTCGTGCTTGCCTTCGGCGTCCATCACGCAGCAGGGCAGTTCCTCGAGCGTGGTACGCAACTGCTCCAGGGTCAGGTCGGGCAGGACCTGGCCAGCGTAGGTGCGGTTCGGGTCGAGACGCTCGTAGTCGAAGTCGCCATCGGGCAGCGGGATCGCGAAGCCGAAGCGTAACTCGCGGGGGGGGCTCGCCGCTGCCCCGGCAGTATCCGGGGCGCCCTTGTACTTCGCACTGTCCTCCGAGTACGCATCGCCGTACAGGCGGATGTCGACATAGCGCCCGCCCTCGGCCCTCGGCAGGAGTACGAATCCTTCCGTGATGGTTTGCGGCGAAATTTGCGCCCGCATCGACTCGTCACGAAGGTGCTGGCGCAGCACTTGCCTGGCTTCGCTGGGAACGTCCGGCTCGAGGAGGTGCGCGGCTTCGTCGGCCGAGTAGAAGTCCGGGTCCAGGACGTTGAAAATGAACCACAGCTTTCGGTCCGAGGCATTGCGAACGCTCATCCACAGCGCCTGCAGGCCGGCCTTTTCGAAGTCGACACCAAAATGCTGCAACGCGTGAGCGTCCGTCAGGATCGAAACCGAGACGGTCACGTCCCCGACTGTCTTCGACTGCACCTCGTGCAGCTCTTCAGGTGTGGCCAGTCGCTGCGGCGCATACGTTGTGGCGCAGCCCGCGACGAACAGCAATGCAGCAGTGACGAGTGAAGTGCGGCCGGTCCATGAAGGCCTGTTCATCTTGTGGCTACCCTTTGGCCTGCGACGAATTTCTCTGAAAAGCGTAACGCATTTTTGACGCCTTCGGTCGGATCCCGCGCCAGCCGCCGCGGCGCCACCCCGGGGGCTGGATTCCTTGGGCTCTTACCGCTATTTTCTGGCTAACCCCACCCTTGACGACTGGGAGACAAGGATTGCTCTACCTGAAACCGGGCCATTCGCCGTCGGCGTATGATTCCTGCTCCGCGGGCTGGCGACTGATGGCGCTCGCTGGCTGCGTCGCGGGCCTGCTGGCCGGGTGCGCGGTCGGGCCGCGTGACGCGAATGTCGAGGCAGGCCAGGCCGTCGAGAACTTCGTCGCCGAGGCCGGGGCCACCTCGGTGCTTGGCGACGACGCTGGCTTCCTGGGGAGCCCCTTCGAGGACGTCGGGCTGACCGGACTTTTCCCGGTGCGCGGCCAGGCGGATTGCAATGTCGCTGTCCTGGACGGAGGGGAGGATTCCTTTGCGGTGCGGATGGAGGCTCTCAAGCAGGCCACCACGTCGATCCGCATCCAGGCCCTGATCTTCAAGGGTGACGAGTCGGGGCTGCGGATCGCGGAGGTGTTAAAGCAGAAGAAGGACGAGGGACTCGACGTGCGCATCATCGTCGACGCGTTCTCGAACCCCTGGCTGCAGACGCAGTGGCTGTTCTTCGACCTCAAGCAGCATGGCATCGAGGTCGAGGGCTATGAAGCGATGGCGCTGCAGTGGCTCAACGAGGTGCCCATCCCGAGGATCGTTCCCCACGCCGAGCTGGACGATCCGAACAAGCGGGTCCACGAGAAGATGTGGATCATCGACGGAGAAACGGACCACGCCGTTGCTGTGACCGGAGGGCTGAATGTCGGCAACGAGTACTTCCGCGTCAACCCCCGGGAGCCCGATGCCTACTGGCGCGACCAGGATGTCGTGTTGCGCGGCAAGATCATTGCCGATCTGGTGTCGGCCTTCGATCGAAATTTCGATTACTTTGTCGGCATCAAGAAGGCAAAGGGCATCTTCAACACCAACCTGTACTGGGACGCGACCCGCAAGCTGCTCGACGCGACCGGCAAGGTTCCAGTGCATTACTCCACGGACCCGGAACTCGTCAGCAATGTCGCCGCGCTGGAGTCCAGGACGCCAGAGCTGGAATTCCGCCCGGCGCAATGCCGCTTCTTCCAGAACCGGCCCCGGTTCAAGGAGACCTATATCCAGCAGGCCTACGTGAAGCTCATCGAGCGTGCGGACACGGAGGTCCTGATCGCCAATGCCTACTTCGTGCCGACGCCTTCGATTGCCACGGCCCTCAAGGATGCGGCGCGGCGCTGCGTCGCCGTCAAGCTGATTTCCAACAGCCCGGAGACCAACGACCTGCCGGAAATCAGCATGGTGGGTCGGGGACATTACAAGGACCTGCTGGCCATCAACGACTCCCCGGAGGTGGCCGCCTGCGAAAGCAGCGAGGCCGGCATCCGGATCTGGGAATGGGTCGGCCAGGCGGCCGACGAGCCGGTGCGTGGCCAGGGCACGATGCACTCGAAATACGCTGTCTTTGATGGCCAGCGCAGCCTGGTGGGGTCCTATAACCTCGATCCGCGCAGTGAAAAGCTGAACAGCGAAACCGCGCTGGTGTTCGAAGAGGCTGAGTTGTCGGGGCGCCTGCGCGCGGCGTTCCTGACGAACGACCTGAAATACGGTCGCGAGGTAACGCCGGAGCGGGCGGCTCAATTCGCCGATCCCGACGACGTGATCTACCAGTTCAGGAAGTCCATCGGCCAGTTCTTCGAGGATGCCCTGTAAATGGCGAGCCTCTCCCGGCCTGAAGCGCTGCCACGGCCTTGATCGGCGGCGGTCCCGGGCCTCGAAGCGGGAAAACGGGGAAAGCCTGGTTCAGGAAGTGAGGCCGCCATGAAGGTCGCGCTCGACGCCGGTACCGAGCGGGCCGGTGGCCGCAGCTTCCTCTGCGGACCTGGTTGACGCGCCGAGCGGCTCCGCGCCCGGCGGTCGTGCGACAAGCCGGCGCACGCTGCTGCTCTCGCCGACCGTCAGTTGGGCGACCCGTCCACGGATAGCCTGGTCGGACTCGGTCGGCCGCGTCTGCCAGCGCAGGTAGTCCATCCAGGTCGGACTCTCGAACCGCTCGACCCAGAGGTCCGTCTCGTCGATGTCCTGGCACACGGACCAACTGCGTGCACCGTCACGGCGCCGGAGCCGGCCGAGCTCGTTGATCACCGCGACGAACTCCGCCGCGTTCTCGCCGGAGACCCGGTACTCGATGGTGACGACGATCGGGCCCGACGCCGGGTGAATCTCGACGCTGGGCAGGTTGGCCTGGACGTCAGCGTGCGGATCCAGGGAGCCGAGATGGGCCACCGAGACTGGCAGCCAGCGTGCGGCTGCAAGCGACACCAGTGCCGCCACCCCGGCGACCGTCAGCGACTCGCGCGCGCCCTGGGCGCTCGCGAACTCGCCCCACCACCAGCTGCCGAGCGCAATGCCGGCGAACGCGACGGTCTGGTAGGTCGCCAGCATTCGCCCGGTCACCCAGCGCGGCGAAGAGAGCTGCACGGCGATGTTGAAGTTGGCGAATCCCAGCGTCCACACGGATCCCGCGAGCACGTGGGCGAGTAACGTCACGGGCATCCAGTGGCTCTGGCCGATCGCCGATCATCGCGACGCAGGCCAGGGCGGACAGCGTCCGCAGCAGGCCGTCGGGCGTGAAGCGACCGCGCAGCGTGGCGCTCGCCAGGGCGCCGAGCATCGCGCCGACACCGAAGCCGCCCAGCAGGATGCCGTAGGTCGGGGCACCCCCGCCCAGCAGGTCGCGGGCCACGATCGGCATCAGCGCCGGCACGGCGGCGATGGGGATCGTGTACAGGACGCAGCGCAGCATGATCGCGAGCAGGTGCGGCGAAAGGCTCACGTAGCGAACCCCGGCGGCCATCGCGGACCCCAGCGGTTCCGGCGGCAACTCGCCGCGCACGCTTGCGGGTCGCCACCACAGCAGCGTCGCGATGATGCCCAGGTAGGAAACAGTGTTGATGACGAACGCGACCGCCGCACCGACGGCCGCGACGATGAACCCGCCGATCGCCGGGCCGACACTCCGTGCCAGGTTGAACCCGACCGCATTGGCCATCACGGCCGGGGCGATCTGGGCGCGTGGCACCTGGTCGCCGATCGCCGCCTGCCAGGCAGGCGCGAACAGCGCAGAGCCGCAGCCGATCAGGAACGTCAGGCCGAGCAACAGTGAAGGCGTCACGCCCCCGGCCAGGGCGACTGCCGCGAGCCCGGCGGAGGCCAGCAGCGTCAACAGCTGCGAGACCAGCATGATCGTGCGGCGATCGCGCGTATCCGCCAGGGCGCCGGCGATCAGCGACAGGAAGAAAAAGGGCAGGGCGCCGGCCGTCTGTACGAGCGCGACCTGGTCGGCCGAGGGTGCGATCGTCGCCATGAGCCACGAGGCGCCGACCGTCTGGATCATTCCGCCGAAGGACGAGACCAGCGAGGCCCACCAGAACAGCGCGAACGCGCGATGTTCAAACGGCGCGAGCGTCGCGCTGCGCCAGCGTTCGAAGTGTGAGGGGCTCTCAGCGGCCGGGGCGGGCATGAATCAATGTAGCACAGCGGATTTGCCGTTCACGGCCGGAACTCGACCCGCACATCGAGCGGCGCTCCCGCCCGGCGGATGGTGACGATAGCGGTCGTTCCCTTCTCTTGTTGGCCGACCCAGTAGACGAGGGTGGTCACGTCAGGAACCGCGTGGCCGGCGATGGCCGTGATCTCGTCCCCATCACGCAGTCCGGCTATTTCGGCCGGTGACCCGCCAGCCACGCCCCGGACCACCAAGGCCCCGTTGCTGTCGTCGATGCCGACGCCCAGGCGCACGGTGTCCGCTGCCAGGTCCTCGTAGCGAATCCACCAGACGAAGTCCGACGGGAGCAGCGGAATCGCGGGAAGCTCGACACCCGGCATCTGCTTCTCGGGCGGAATCTCGATTTCCGTCGGCGCGATGATCGTGTAAGGCAATGGCAGCCGACGGAGCACCTTCTTCGGCACGCCGAAGCCGTATTCGACGTGCCCCGCTCCGGTGAGCACCACCATGATCTTGCCCTGGCCGCGTGCGCTGTTCAGATAGTCGACGACCCGCTCGGCCATCGATTCCTCCCACAGGAGCTGTACGCGAAAGAACGCTTCGAATGCGCCCTCGGTGGGAAGGTGCGCGCCGTAGATGGCCTTCATCACCGCGTGCTCGTAGGGGTCGGGCTCGCCGATCTCCGGCAGGCGTGAGCGGACCTCGTCGGGCAGCGAGTCCAGCCCGTGTCGCCGGACCTCGCTCCTGCAGGTCCGCCGAGGGGTTCAAGGCAATGAGGTCGATATGCCGGTCGCGGGCAAAATCCAGGATGGCCCTGTAATACCCGAAATCCACGCCCCAGCTCTTCTGCCATCGGGTGGCCTGCAGGAACTCCAGCTCGGTCAGCTGGCCCTGGCTCCAGCGATCGAGCGTTTCCTGTTGCGGCTGGCGGAACATCTCCATGCCGATCGCGACCCGGCCGGGGAAACGGCGCTCGAGGTCGCGAATGATCTGCAGCTGGACGCGATGGGCCTGGAAGTTGTCGTGGGTTTCCCCGACGAACACCAGCCGGGCGCCGGAGACCATGTCCATCATGTCGTCGAACGACACCCTCAGGCCGGTCGGCACGTGAGCGATCTCGTCGGGCTGCGGCGATTGCGTGGGCGGGTAGGGCAGGTCCGAGCCGACCTCTGCGGCCTCGGGCGGGGCTTCGGTTGCTTGCGACAGGGCCAGCGGTGCGGCGAGCAGCAGGGGCAGCGCGAGGACAAGGGACAGTGGCCTGTTCACGGTCAGACGACTCCTGGAAGGCTGGCGTCGGAGATTACCGGCCGAACGCACCGGTACTCAACTGCCTGGGTCAAGGACTCAGGCCACGCGCAGACCGTCCCGCCGCAACTGGCGCTGGATCGCCTCTTCCCGTGCATCGTCGATCACGAGCATCACGGCGTCCGGATCGGCAGCGGCTTCCTCGACGGCATGTATGCCGGTCAGCCGGGTCTCGGGGTCGAGCTCGCCCTGCTCGAAAAGCGCCCACATCTCCGCGGCAAACTGGGTATCCAGCAGTTCCGGGGCGAAGCGGCCGAGGCTGGCGCGCAGGTTGTTCACGTCCCGGGCCAGCATGGCCTTGGCGCCGTTGTTGCCGGCCGCGTTGACGGCCTGCGGCAGGTCGATGATGACCGGGCCATCGGGCGTAACCAGCACATTGAACTCTGACAGGTCGCCATGGATGAGACCGAGGCTCAGCATGCGGACGACCTGCTGGATCAGGAATGCGTGGTACTCGCGTGCCGTCTCCGCTGTCATGTCCACTTCGCCCAGGCGCGGGGCGGGCTCGCCATCCGCATCCGCGACGAGTTCCATGATCAGCACGCCGTCGAAGTAACCAAAGGGCCTGGGAACGCGTACGCCGGCGGCGGTGAGCTGGTACAGCGCATTCACCTCGGCGTTCTTCCAGGCCGACTCCTGCTCCTTGCGGCCAAACTGGGTGCTCTTGCCCATGGCGCGTGCCTGTCGGCTGCCACGGACCTTGCGTCCTTCCTGGTAGCGCGTGCGCTTCTGGAAGCTGCGCTGCGCCATGTCGCGGTAGACCTTCGCACAGCGCGTGCTGGTGCCTGAGCGGACGAGGTAGACCGTAGCCTCCTTGCCGCTTTTCAGCGACCGGAGGACTTCGTCGATGACGCCATCGTCGATCAGGGGTTGCAGGCTGGTGGGAATCTTCATGGTTTCCGTCGAGGCGGAACCGCGGGCGCGGAACCGAGGCCGGCGATCATACAGATCGGGCGCTCCGGCCGTGCAGGTCCTTCGCCTGGCAGCCTTGGCCGCGCCGGGGGCCTGGAAGTGAATCAGCCCTCGGTCGGACCCGATTTGTTGCGCGCCAGGATGCGTTCGACGGCCGTCCAGTGGTCGTCGTGTGTCCAGGCCTGCACAAACCCCTGCATTTCCGACGCGCGTCGCGCGTCCCGGTTCGTGCCCTGGCGTGCGGCCAGCGCCTGGGCCTTGAAAGTGCGCAGCAGGCGTGGCGACTGCTGCAGCATGGGCTCGATGAAACTGGCTGCGAAATCGTCCAGGTTCTCGCCGGGTGCTGCGACGGCATCGACCAGGCCCCAGGCCAGGGCGTCGGCAGCCGGGACCATTTCGGCCCGCGTCAGCATGCGCAGGGCGCGCGAGCGACCCACGAGGTCGAACAGGTCCGTGCCGCCTCCCCAACCGGTGGACACGTTCAGCCGGCCGTGCATGTAGCCGATGCGGGCATGCGCCGCCATGACCCGCATGTCGCAGGCCAGGGCCAGTTCGGCGCCGCCCCCCATTGCGTCGCCGTTGACCAGGGCGATGACGGGGACCGGGCAATTGCGCACGGAATCCAGCACGCCGCGGGCCTCGATCACCATGGCCTCGGTCTCGGCGATGCTGCGCACGGAACGCAAGTCGTGCAGGTCGCCACCGGCGGCAAAGTATTCCTCGCCCGCGCCGCGCAGCAGGACGCAGCACAGGTCCGGCTCGCCGGCCGCCCGTTCCATGGCGGCTCCCAGTCCCGTCAGCACGGCCCGGGAAAGCGGGTTGTGCCTGGCCGGCCGATTGATCGTCACGCGCATCACGCCGCCGTCGCGGCTGACGAGCAGCTCGGCAGCGGTGCTCACTGGGGGCTTGTCCGGCGGGGCATGACGGCCAAGTATACGCGGTCGCATCCCGGGCGCAGCCGTGCCGGCCGGCCCGGGCGGCACGTCACTTCAGCAGCATCAGGAAGACGCCGGCGGCCACGGCGGAGCCGATCACGCCGGCGACGTTGGGTCCCATGGCGGGCATCAGCGGGTTGACGCGCCCGCCCGTTTCCTTCGAGACGAAGCTCTGCACGACCCGGGCCGACATGGGCACGGCGGAGACGCCGGCGGCGCCGATGCAGGGGTTGATCTTGCGGCCTTCGCTCAGGAACAGGTTGAGCAGCTTGGCGAGCAGGATGCCGCCTGCGGTGCTGAACGAGAAGGCCACCGCGCCGAGCGCCAGGATCTTCAGCGTATCCCAGCTCAGGAAGTTCGAGGCGCTCATGGTGGCGCCGACCGCCAGGCCCAGCAGGATCGTGACGATGTCGATCATCGGGCCGCCCGCGGTCTTCTTCAGGCGTTCCGTGACGCCCGACTCCCGGAGCAGGTTGCCGAACATCAGCATGCCGAGCAGGGGTGCGGCGGCCGGGATGGCGAGCGATGCCAGCACGCCGGTCACGATGGGAAACAGGATCACGGTCCGTCGCGAAACCGGGGCGGCCTGCGGCATGTCGATTTCGCGCTCATGCCGGGTGGTCAACAGACGCATGATCGGCGGCTGGATGATGGGCACCAGGGACATGTAGCTGTACGCCGCGACGGCCACCGGGCCGAGCAGGTGGGGGGCGAGCTGGATCGTCAGGAAGATCGTCGTCGGCCCGTCCGCGCCGCCGATGATGCCGATGGAGGCCGCCTCGTTGACCGTGAATCCCAGCAGGTACCTGGCGCCGATCGCGGCCACGAAGATGCCCGCCTGGGCGGCCGCCCCCAGCAGGAAGGTCACGGGCCTGCCGAGCAGCGGACGGAAATCGGTGAGGACGCCGACGCCCAGGAAGATCAGCGGCGGAAGCAGTTGTGTCCGGATGCCGGCGTTGTAGATCAGCGCCATGATGCCGTCGCCGTAGGAGGACATGTCCGCCAGCGGCAGGTTCGCCAGTAGCGCGCCGAAACCGATGGGAATCAGCAGCAGCGGTTCGTAACCCTTGGCGATCGCCAGGTAGATGAGCGTGGCGGCCACCGCGAACATGAGCAGGTTGCCGGCCGTGAGTTGGGCCGCCCCCGAGGTCTGCGCGATCTCCAGCAAAAGGTCCACGGCGTGCGCTCCTCAGTCGATCGACACCAGCGGCCTGCGGCTGTCGACTTCGTCGCCGATCTTGACGTGCACGACGGCGACCCGGCCGCCGACGGGCGTCCTGATGTCGTGCTTGGCCTTCATCGCCTCGACCTGTGCGACCACGGCCCCCGGCTTCACGACGTCACCCACGGCTACCAGGATGTCCACGACTTCGACCGAACCGCCAAAGGTCGAATGGACCGGGGTACGGGTGGCGGCGGCAGGCTGCGGCGCGGACGCCGCGCCGCTGCCCAGGGGCTCGACCGTGACCTCGAAAAGCCGTACCCGGTCGCCCTCCTTGACGCTGACCTGCGTGGTAACCGGGCCCGATGGCGCTGGCGCGGCGGGTGTCACCGCCGCTTCCGCCGGAGCCGCCTTCTTCAACGGGATGTCGATCTTCGGGTTGCCCAGCAGGTAGCGCAGGCCCTCGTTGGTCTCCATCTTCCTGCCGGGAACGATGGACGACAGCACCAGGAAGACATTCTCGTCGTTGACCTCGAGGCCCGCCTGGCGCAGCGCGTCTTCCGCAACGCCGATGTTGTTCGGCGCCGCTTCCAGCGGGTCGCCGTCGAAGGGGGGCAGGTCGAGCTGAGCCGATGCCTGTTTCACCACCTCCGGATCCGGCGGCAGCGGGGTCCGACCGAAATAGCCGAGCACGGCCTTGCCGTAACCGGCGTCGATCTTCTTCCAGCGTCCGTACAGGACGTTGTTGAAGGCCTGCAGCCAGTACTGCTGGCTGCCCGGCGTGACGCTGGTCCACGAGCCGCCGGCCTCGACGACCACCCGCATTTCCCTCAGCACCTCGCTGTAGCGTTCGCGGATGCCGGCCTTGACCATCATGTGGATATTGGGACCGATCGCGCCGCCCGGCATCGGGAAACCGAGCACGCGCGCGTCCGCCGTGGTGGCTGCCGGCTCGAACTCGTAGTCCTTGAGCGCCTTGTCGAGCATGCGGCCGATCGCGGAGATCGCCGACACGTCGATGTCGAGCGAGTAGCCGGTGCCCTTCAGCACGTGCGCCAGCGAGCGGACATCGGGCTGCGAGGTGCCGGAGGCCAGTGGACGGCACGACAGGTCCACGCCGTCCGCGCCGCCGTGGATGGCTGCCTGGTAGCAGGAGACGGCAGTGCTTGCCGTGTCGTGCGTGTGCATCCACAGCGGCATCTCGGGCGGCATGATCTTCCGCAGGCCGACTGCCGTGTGGTAGATCGTCGCCGGGCTGGCCGTGCCGCTCGCGTCCTTCATGCAGATGGAATCGATGTGCAGTCCGCTCGCCAGCAGCCGGCGGCCGACGTCGATGTAATAGTCTGCGGTGTGCGCCTGGGTCGACTCGAACGGCAGGCCCATCATGGCGATGCAGACCTGATGGTGCATGCCGGCGTCGACGATGGGCTGCCCGGTCTTGACGAGGTTGTCGACGTCGTTCATGTAGTCGAAGTTCCGGTCCCAGGTCGTCCCGTTCTTCGCCATCAACCTGGCCTGCAGCGCCAGGCCTTCCATCGACTGCGTCACCAGGGTGACGCCCGACACCGAGCGGGTCAGGATCTGCAGGTCGGCGTCCGGCCCGACCGCCTGCCTGATGAGCCGCATGCACTCGAAGGGATTCTCGCCCAGGTAGAAAAGCGGGGCCTGGAATCGCGCTCCACCGCCGAACTCGAAATGCCGGATGCCGGATTCGGCCGACAGCTTCATGGCCGGCAGGAAGTCGGCGAGCCGCACCTTGCCACCGAAGACACTCTGCAGGCCGTCGCGAAACGGCGTGAACATCACACGGATGGTCCTGGGGCTCTTCGCGAAAATCATTTCACTTCCTCGATTCCCGTGACCTTCGTTCCGGGATAAGCGGCTTTCACAGCCTCGACGATGGCGGTGACCAGGGCTGGTTCGATCGTATCCGTCGGTTCGTCCACCTGGGGGAACAGCAGCATCAGCCCCCGCATCACGGCAGCCAGGGTCGTCAGCACGAAGAAAACGGCAACGAACGCGACGCTGCAGATGACGAGTAGATTCGGTTCCTGCATTGCGCTGTGCTCCCGCTGGCCCTAATGACCCGATGCCTGGCGAGCTCGCAGGCCGGCCGCTGCCGACTGCGGCGTGCGGCCTGTCGACGAGCAGGCGGCCCCGCGTGATCGGTTTCTCGTAGCCGTCGAGATGCAGCTCCAGTCCGTCGCCGATGGCGCTCAACCTGCCGGCGGCAATGACGCTCGGTTCCATGTCCGACTCTTCCGTACAGATCGTGCAATTCCGGCCGGTAACCGTCGAGCGCTGCCGGTACCTTTCCAGCAACGGCCGGTAGCCGGATTGCAGCAGCAGGTCATAGTTGCGCGCCAGCGCGTCAAGCAGCCTGCCGAGCACCGCCTGGCAGTGAAACGCTCTCGCTCGCGGGAGTCAGGTCGCGGAGTGAGGTCACGGCCGGCACGAAGGGAGTCGACTCGACCGCGGGTGTCGCTTCCACGTTGACTCCGATGCCCAGGACGGCCGAGTTGACTGTGCGGCCTTGCGTCTGCGTGTAGGCCAGCACGCCGCCTACCTTCGCGTCGTCGAGCACGATGTCGTTCACCCACCTGATTCCGGGTCGGTACCGCAGGCCGGGCAAGCCGTCGATGGCCTCAACCACCGAGAGCGCGGCGAGGATCGTGAAGGCGACCTCGAACCTTTCGATGGCGCGCCCGGGCGCGAAGTGGACAGCGAGGTGGATGTTGCCAGGCGCCGCCGTCCAGGTTCGTCCCTTGAAGCCGCGAAAGCCGCTCCCCGTGCGTGCAAGGCAGGCGGTACGGTCCGGAATGTCGTAGCCACTCCTCGTCAGGGCGATCAGCTGGTCGCATTGAGACCGTGCCGAGTCGGTGGCCAGGAACAGGTGCGTCCAGGCTGGCAGCGCCGCGCTGCCCGCGTACAGGTCAGGCGGGTCGCCCAGCAGTGCTGACAGCAGCGGCCTCATGCTGGCCAGGGCGGCGGGCGTGGGCGCACAGCCTTCTGCGAGCTCTACCGGGAGAACTTCCGCAGCGAACTCGGCGGAATCGCTGAAAATAATCATCGCGCCTCGCGCGGGGCTGCAGTGCCGCGCTGCCCGAGCCTAGCGTTTTGGCGCATACCCGGCAATTGGTACCGCCCGCGACGTTTCTCGATACAGGTTTTGCGCCTGGGCGGGACGCAGCGCCAGCACGGGTCGCGGATTGGCTGGGGCGGTGCCGCTCCCGCTCCCGTAAGATGTGCGGCTGCGGTGCGCGATACCGTGTTGACCGGGGGCCTGGAGGAAGACGCGATGAAAGCACTGGTCTGCACCGCCTACGGGCCGCTCGAGCAGCTTGCGGTTCAGGAGATGCCGGCACCCGTCCCGGGTCCTCGCCAGGTTTGCATCCAGGTCAAGGCGGCGGCCCTCAACTACCCTGATGCCCTGATGGTGCAGGGCCTGTACCAGGCCAATCCACAGCCGCCCTTTGCGCCGGGGCTGGAGTTTTCAGGGGTCGTCTCGGCCATTGGCAGCGACGTCACGCGCTGGAAGATCGGGGACTGTGTCGTGGCGCTGGGACAGGGGGGCTTCGCGGAGGAAGCCGTCGCCGACGCCAACCGGGTCATGCCGTTGCCGCCGGGCATGGACTTCGAATCCGGCGCGGCGACGTTCCTGACCTATTGCACGTCATTGCACGCGCTCAAGGACTGCGGCCGGCTGCAGGCCGGTGAGACCGTCCTCGTGCTCGGCGCGGCCGGGGGCGTCGGAATCGCGGCGATCGAAATTGCCAAGGCGATGGGTGCGCGGGTCCTTGCCGCGGCCTCGAGCGAAGCCAAGCTCGTGGCCTGCAGGCAGGCCGGTGCCGATGCCACGATCGACTACTCGACCGGGAAGCTGCGCGACGCGGTCAAGGAGTTCACCGCCGGCGCAGGCGTCGACGTCGTCTACGACCCGGTCGGCGGGACCTATTCCGAGGAAGCGCTTCGCTCCACGGGCTGGCGGGGCCGCCTGCTCGTGGTCGGCTTCGCTTCCGGCACGATCCCGAAGCTGCCGCTCAACCTGGCGTTGCTCAACGAGCGGTCGATCGTCGGCGTGTACTGGGGCGAATCCGTGGCGCGCGACCCGGCGGCGCATGCCCGTAACGTCGGGCAGTTGCTCGAGTGGTTCGCTGCCGGTCGGATCAAGCCGCAGATCAGCGAGCGCGTGCCGCTGGCCGGCGCCGTGGCCGCGATGCAGCGGATGACGAGACGAGAGGTCGTCGGCAAGGTGGTCGTACTGCCCGGGGCGTGACCGCCGGGCAACGGCTGGCGGGGATGCGGGAGGATTGTCGATGCCGACGGTGAAGGCGAATGGAATCGAACTCGACTACGGCGTGCTCGGCGACCCGCTGGCACCGCCTGTGCTGCTCATCATGGGGCTTGGAATGCCGGCGGCCCTGTGGCCGGATGCGGTGATCGAGGGCCTGGCGTCGCAGGGATTCCGGGTCGTGTACTTCGACAATCGCGATTGTGGCGGGTCCACGCGACTGAGCGGCGTCCGCGGCGGCAGCGTGCCACTGGCAATCGCCAGGACCCTGTTGCGACGCAAGGTGCGTGCGCCCTACAACCTGGACGACATGGCCGCGGACGCGGTCGGCCTGCTGGATGCGCTGGGTATCGCGCGAGCCCACGTGGTCGGCGCGTCGATGGGCGGGATGATCGCGCAGGTCCTCGCCGCGCGCTACCCACAGCGCGTGACCAGCCTGACCTCGATCATGTCTTCTTCCGGGAATCCGCGGCGCAAGATCGCCTTCGGCACGCGCCGGGCGCTTCAGGCCTTGCTGAGGCCTCCCCCGCCTCCCGGGGACATCCAGGCCGTCGCGGAACACCTGTTGCGGGTATTCGGGGTCATTGGCAGCCCGGGAATCCCACAGGACCAGTCGACGCTGCGGACCCATTTCGAGCGTGTCGCCCGGCGCGGACTGTATCGCGAGGGAACGGAGCGCCAGCTGCTGGCTATCATGGCATCGGGGGACCGCCGCGCCATGCTGGGCAAGGTCAGCGCGCCGACGCTCGTTGTGCATGGCTCGGCGGATCCGCTGGTGCCGCTGGCGGCCGGGCTCGATACCGCCGCACATATTCCGGGTGCGCGCATGGAGGTCATCATAGGTATGGGGCACGACTTTCCGGACTCACTGATGCCTCGGCTTACGAACACGATTGCGCTTCACTGTCGTGCACACGCGGACCCGCTCCACGCGGCCTGAAGAGACCACCGGCTGGCTATACCGCGTCTTGCAGTTCCCGGAGGTCGGCGATCGTCACGGTGGGCGCGATGCCCCAGGGATCGAAGACGGCTGTCGCATCCCGCTTCACCCACGCGGTGTTCCAGCCGACCGCATGCGCGCCGATCACGTCGAAGGGATTGCCTGACACCAGCCAGGTTTCGTTCGCCACCGATCCGGTACTGTCGAGGAAGTGCCTGTAGACGGCAGGATCCGGCTTGAAGCTCGACACGGTGTGGACGCTGACGATGCCGTCCAGTTGCGCCCGGAGCCCGGCATGCGCCAGCAGCGTCTCCAGGTCGTCGGGATGGCCGTTGGAGAAGGCGTACAGGCGCCGGTTCATGGCCCTGAGGAGTTCGAGGGCCTCCGCGGCATCGGCGTAGGCGGGCAGATCGAGATACTTCGCCATCAGCGCGTCGCGGGCATCTGCTGACAAGTGGGTCCGCAGGCGCATGTCGGTAAACGCCAGCGCCTCGCGCGTACAGGTCGGGAAGTCGCGGTATGTCCGCATCAGGCCCCTGCGAAACGAATACTCGAGTTGCTTGTCGCGCCAGATGCGGGCGAATTCAGGCGCCTGGTCGCCGACAAAGGACCTGAGCGCGGTCGCGATACCCAGGGGATCGATCAGCGTGCCATAAACGTCAAAGGCGAACGTGGTGCTCATCGGTCAGGGCTCTACGTCGTGGCCGCCAGGGATGCTGGTGCTTCACCGGCCGACGGTCCCCTGTCCTTGATGAGCTTGCGCAGGAAGGGGATCAGCAGGACCAGCACGATGCCGACCAGGGTGCTGCCCCAGCCCAGTTTCGCAAACAGCTCCGCATAGACCGGGTTGGTGACCAGCGCGGCCCCTTCGGCGGCGTCCGGCACCATGCCGGAAAAATCGCCGGCGAACAGCGACGCGAGGCCGGTGACCAGCATCCAGCTGCCCATCATGATGCCCTGGTACTGGCGCGGTGCCAGCTTGCCGATCATCGCGTAGCCGATCGGCGAGATCAGCAGCTCGCCGATGCTCTGCAGGACGTAGCTGCCGAACAACCAGCCGAAGGCGACCATGCCGGCGGAGCTGGCCAGCGAGATTCCGACAGGCAGCGCCAGGAAGCCGAGTCCCATCAGGATCAGCGCCGCGGCGAACTGTTTCGGCAGGTCGATGTTCCAGCCGCGCTTGCGCAGCCGGCCGAACAGCGCCGCCAGCAGCGGCCCGCCCACCACGATCACGACCGTGTTGATGTTCTGCACCCACTGCGGCGCGACCCTGATGCCCCACACGCGAAGATCGACATTGTTGATGGCAAACAGCTGCAGGCCGTTCGGCGCCATCTGGTAGAGCGACCAGAACACCAGCGAACCCACGGTGAGGATCAGGTACGCCCACATGTTGTTTCTTTCAAGCTTGTCGCGGTGCTTTACCGTCAGGTAGACCAGCGCGGCGGCAACCATCGCGGAAATCGCCTTGAGCAAGGTCTCGGTCGGACCCGGGTGTTGCAGCAGGATCCAGATAACAGGAACGAGCCCGACCAGGATGGCCAGCCCTGCCGCGAACCGCAGCTTGTACTGGGTGGGCGTCACCTCCAGCAGCGGGGTGTGCAGGTCCTTCAGCACCCTCCAGTTGAAGGCGGCCAGGACAATGGCGAGAAAGTTGCCGACCGTCGCGAAGATGAACAGGCTGGCGTAGCTCTCGGTCAGCTGGTAGTGGCCGGCAACCGCGAAGCCGACGAAGAACCCGATGTTCATGCCCGCGTAGTTCCACAGGAAGGCGCCTTCCCGGCGGGTGTCCTCCGGCTCGAAGCGTTGGGTCAACATCATGTTCAGGCAGGTGACGTTCAGGCCGCTGCCGGTCAGGAACAGCGCCAGCCCCCAGTAGAGCAACTCGACCGTCCCGCCTGCGATCAAGGCTGAACCGAAGACCTGCAGCACCATGCCGCCGACGAACAGGTTGCGATTGCTCAGGAAGCGTCCGCCCAGGTAGCCGCCGAAAAGATGCAGCCCGTAGTTGAACGCGCCGAAGACGCCCATGATCACGGCGGCCTTGCTGGCGGGAAAATGCAGGTGCCGGGTCGTGTACAGGACCAGGGTCGAATACAGCACCGCGAAGCCGAGTGTCGAAACCGTCTGGATGAAGAACAGTACGCCGGCACCTTCGGGGATGCTCTTGAGTTTGTTCGCTAGCGAGGTCAAGGTTGTCTCCGTATTCTTGAAGGCGATCCCGTCCGGACCCGTTCTGTCCGGCGTGGACCGCCGCTCCGCTATCCGCAAATCCCGTCCTGCTCAATCGGCAGGCATTTGTCCCGACGCAATCATCGCGGCTCGAATCGCTGCGACAAAAGGCTCGATGTAGCCCGGAAACAGCTCGTCCAGCGGCGTGCCCCTGAACTCGGGCAGGAAAGTCCCGTTCCAGTTGGCCCACAGTGGCATCCCCTCCGGGCCTTCGCTCAAGAGCACGCCGATGGCCATGAGCTCCTTGAGCGCGCCCTTGGGCTGCTGATCGTAGGCCGCCTTCCATTCGGCATGGCCGAGGTAGTTCCTTGCCACCTTTCGACCAAGCAGGCGCTCGCGAACCGCCAGCAGCTCGTTCCACGAGCAGTAGGCGGTTGCCGCGACGGGGCAGATTGCGTTTCGGGAAAGGGGGTGGGCGAGAACGTGCGGGATGATGCGGCCTACGTCCCGGCCGGTCGACCAGGATACCTTTCGGTCGGCATCTCCCATGACCGCGACCGGCTCGAGCATGTAGTACTCGGGCCATAATCCAGCCGGGATGATCGTGAAGTCCAGACCGGCCAGTTCGATCACCCGGCGGATGAACGCCTTCTGGCGGGCCATGGTCCGATGCACCGTTTCAGTTGGCCAGAACTGCTCGAACTCGTAGATTGCGCCGAACTCGGAGGGCACGAATCGCTCTACCCCGGCCTCCTTGGCCGCCCAGATCAGCGGGTACTGCGACTCGGTTGCCGAATACGGCACACACGACACGAGGTAATCCGTTCCCCGCAGGGCCGGAATGAGTTCGCTGTGGTCCGTGGCGTCGACGATCTGGATTTCAGCGCCGCTGCCTTGCCATTGGGCGTAGCGCCGCTGCTTTGCATCCTCGCTGTGCGCAGGGGCGAACGAGGTCTTCTCGAGTTGACCGCTCTTGCGCGCGAGCACCCGGACATTGAACGTCTGCTGCCGAATCAACTCGTCCACGCACGCGCTTCCGGCGGTGCCGGTGGCGCCGAAGACGGCCACTGTCTTCTTCATGATGGATACCCCTCCCGTCCATCCTGTGGAAATATGCCGTCCATGACGGATGAGATCCTCTCGCGCTGCCGAGGCTACTCTCTCGCCATCGGGATGTCTCCGCCTACCCTAAGACCCACGGGTTAACGATCGCAGGGCCTCCGCGAGGTAGCGGTATTCCTCTGCGGAGTTGTATAGCGCCGCCGAGACGCGCAGGTAGCGGGTCCGATGGGGCTTCCACGGCGAGACCACGGCCTGGATGCGGTACCGGTCGTAAAGCGCCTGCCGTAACGGATCGCTCTGGAAGGCCGACTCCAGGCGCACCGCGGCGTCGGCGGGCAGTTCGGCCGCGACCATCGCGGTGGTCATCGAGGCAGGCGCCACGGAGTTCGCTCCCAGCACGTCGCAAAGTACGCCACGGGCCTGCAGCGCCAGCGCATGGTTTCGCGCCATCACGGCCGGCCATCCGCCCGGCATCATGCCGCCCACATGCTCGATCGCCCTGGGGATGCACAGCCAGGGCGTCGGGTCCTGCGTGCCCTGCCAGTCGAACTCCGTGCGGAATCTTTCGGCCGCGCCGACGTCGGCCGAATAGCCGTGGCTGATCGTCAACGGCTCGATCAGGTGCCGCCGATCGGCGCGGATGTGCAGGAAGGCGGATCCCTTGGGCGTGCAGAGCCACTTGTGGCAGTTCCCCGTCACGTAGGTGGCGCCGAGGGCGTTGAGATCCAGCGGAATCAGGCCGGGGCCGTGGGCCGCGTCGACCAGGACGTCGATGCCTCGGTCCTGCAGCGCCCGGGTCAGCCGTTCGAAGGGCATCCTCAAGGCCGTCGGGCTGGTCACGGTGTCGAGCAGGGCGAGCCGGCTTCGACCGGTCGCCGCCTTCAGGAAGAGCTCCGCGACCTGTTCGTCGCTGTCCGGGCGGAAGGGGATCGCAACCTCGATCACGCAGGCGCCGGACCGGGCGCAGGCGTAATCGACGGCATTCCGGCAGGCCCGGTACGCGTGGTCAGAGACGATGATTTCGTCGCCGGGCTGCAATGCCAGGCTGCGCAACACCGTGTTCACGCCGCTGCTGGCGTTCGTCTGGAAGGTCATGCCGGCGGGATCGGCGCCGACGAAGTCGCTGAGCGCCTTGATCGACTCCTGCCACAGCGCCGGGCCGAGGTTCAGGTAGAAGTCCACCGGGTCCGACTCCAGCAACGCCCGTAGCCGGGACTGCTCCTCCAGGACCGCCGTCGGGCAGGCGCCGAAGGACCCGTGGTTCAGGAAGGTCGTGCCGGGATCCAGCGCCCAGTGGATGCCGAACTCGCTGCGTGGCGGCCTGTCCATCAGGCCCCGGCCACGGCCTTCAGCAGCCACATGCAGAGCAGGCCGGCATAGGTGCCCAGCACGTAGCCCGCGACCGCCAGCAGCACGCCCACCGGCGCCAGGCTGGGGTGGAAGGCGGAGGCGACGATCGGCGCGCTGGCGGCGCCGCCGATGTTCGCCTGGGACCCGACCGCCACGAAGAACACCGGCGCCCGGATCAACCTCGCGATCGCCAGCAGGATCGCGACATGGAACAGCATCCATACGGCGCCGACGGCGATCAGCATCGGCGCTTCGCGCATCTCCGTGAAGTTCGCATGGGCGCCGATGCTGGCGACCAGCAGGTACAGCATCAGCGAGCCGATCCTGGACGCCCCGGCGCCCTCCAGCTGGCGCGCGGGCGAGAACGACAGCGCGACGGCCAGCGCCGTCACCACCACCATCTTCCATACGGTCGCCGAGAAGAACGGCGCCCACTGCTCGAGCGGCTGGGCCGCCAGGGTGGCGATCCACATGCCGCCGAAGCCGATCGCCACGATCAGGATCAGGTCCTGGAGCTGCGGCACGCGGGTGGTCTTCTCCTGGAACTCCGTGACACGGCGCTTGAGGTCCTCGATCGCGGAGGTATCGGCCCCGGTCCAGCGGTCGATGCGCTCGGACTGGCCGGCCATGTAGAGCAGCACGCCCATCCAGATGTTGGCGACCGCGACGTCGACGATGACCATCATGCCGAACATGCTCTCCGACGTGCCGGCGATCTGCGCCAGCGCGACCATGTTGGCGCCACCGCCGATCCAGCTGCCGCTGAGCGCCGTCATGCCCTGCCAGGTGTCCGGCGGCACGACGCTGGAAAACAGCCAGAGCGCGATCGGCGCACCCACCACTACGCCGACCGTTCCCGCCAGCAGCATGATCACCGCCCTGGGACCGAGTCGCAGGATGCCGGGGACGTCCAGCGCAAGGATCAGCAGCACCAGGCTGGCCGGGAGCAGGAAGGTCTTGATCCAGTCGTAGAGCGGCGAGGAGTCCGGCAGGACCCCGAGCGTCGTCAGGGTCGTCGGGATGAAGTAGCAGAACACCAGCCGGGGAACGACGCCGAAGAGCCTGCGGCCCGGCCCGGTCTCGCCGAACCAGAAGATCGCCGCCAGCACGGCCAGCAGCGCAGCGAGAACGCCCGCGGGGTCGTTGATGAGCGGTTCCGTCGCCTGCACGTCAGGTTGCTCCAGCCAGAATCAGTCCCGACTGGATACACGAACCGCACCGCCGAGTCCAACTGGGTGAGTTGAACTTGAAGATGATCCTGGTCGAGATGTCCAGCGCTACATCCACGGTGCCTACGGACATTCCTGGCCGGTATAGTGCGTGCCGACAGCCCAGACAAGGTTCGACGCGACAGCGATGGGTAGCGCGAAAGGCCAGTGGGTCCGGGTTCGCAGGAACTGGAGATCCTTGCCCGGACGAAACCCAGCAGGCCGCCCGGAGACCGGGGCCCGGAGGAATATTACGTGGCAGACCTGACCGGATTCAGAGAGCAGACCCGCGCGTGGCTGGCCGAAAACTGCCCGAAGTCGATGCGCCGTCCCATCGAGACGGAGCACGATCAATGCTGGGGCGGGCGAAAATGGGCATTCGAGAGCGACGACCAGCGACTGTGGCTGGAGCGCATGGCTGGCCGCGGCTGGACTGCGCCGCAATGGCCTGTCGTGTACGGCGGAGGCGGCCTGTCCAAGGAAGAGGCCAAGATCCTGCGAGAGGAGTTGGCGCGGATTGGTGCCCGCCGGCCACTCGAGAGTTTCGGCATCGACATGCTCGGCCCGGCACTGTTCAAGTTCGCCAGCGAGGAACAGAAGCGCCGCTTCATCCCGGATATCGTCAACGGCAGGATTCGCTGGTGCCAGGGTTACAGCGAGCCCAATGCCGGCTCAGACCTGGCGAGCCTGCAGACCCGCGCCGAGGACAAGGGCGATCACTACCTGGTCAACGGCTCGAAGACGTGGACGTCCTACGCGGACAAGGCCGACTGGATCTTCTGCCTGGTGCGCACCGATTTCCAGGCGCCCAAGCACCAGGGCATCAGCTTCCTGTTGTTCGACATGGCCTCTCCCGGCGTCAGCACCAAGCCGATCAAGCTGATCAGCGGCAGCTCGCCCTTCTGCGAAACGTTCTTCACCGACGTCAAGGTCCCGAAGGAAAACCTGGTTGGCGAGCTGAACAAGGGCTGGGACATCGCCAAGTATTTGCTGACCCATGAACGGGCCATGATCGGCGGGTTCGGCCTGGCCATGGCGGGCCGCGAGACCGTCTCGCAGATGGCGCTGCGAGCGATTGGCAGCCGGGACGGGCGCCTGGCCAATGGCGCGCTGCGGGCCGACATCAGCGCCTACGAGATCGACGAACTGGCGTTCGCGCTGACGATCGAGCGGGTCGTTGACGAGGCGAAGGCGGGGCAGGGGACGGGGGCAGCGTCGTCCCTGCTGAAGTACTACGGTACCGAGCTCAACAAGATCCGCTACGAACTGCTGATGGCCGCGGGCGGCACCGAGGCGCTGGCCTGGAAGGGCGAAGACGACATCACGCTCGCCAAGCACTGGCTGCGTACCAAGGGCAACTCCATCGAAGGCGGCACCTCGGAAGTGCAGCTGAACATCATTGCCAGGCGCATTCTCGGCCTGCCGGCCTGAGTGCCGCCAACCGGAGCAGGAGCAGGCACATGGCGTTGGTCTTGAACGAAGAACAGCAACTGCTGAAGGATTCCGCGAAGTCCTTCTTCCGCGAGAGTTCGCCGGTCGAGGCGTTCCGCAAGCTGCGTGATCGGGGCGAAGCGTGGTCACCCGGGTTGTGGTCCGCGATGGCTGAAATGGGCTGGACCGGCATCGTGGTCCCCGAAGAGTATTCCGGGCTCGGCTTCGGCTATGTCGGAGCGGGGCTGCTTTTCGAGGAAGCCGGCCGGACGCTCGCGTCTTCACCGCTGCTGTCCTCGGCGGTGGTCTGTTCCTCGCTGGTCGCCGGGCTGGGAAATGACGCGCAGAAGCGTTCGCTCCTGCCGGCCATCGCCAGTGGCGAGTTGATAGCGACCCTTGCGCTCAACGAGGCGAGCCGGCTGGAGCCGGCTGCGACCGTAATGGCTGGGGTCACCAGTGCGGAGGGTTGCGTGCTGACTGGCAGCAAGGTCTCCGTCATCGACGGGGCCATCGCCCACAAGTTCCTGGTCCTGGCCCGGACCGGTGGCGCTCCCGGCGACCGGGACGGCCTGAGCCTGTTCGTCGTCGATCGCGAGGCCAAGGGCCTGGGCGTTACCAACGTGCTCAACCTCGACAACCGCATGTCCGCAACCCTCCACTTCGACTCGGTTCAGGTGGGAGTTGACGCTTTACTCGGCAAGCCGGGCGACGCCTGGGAGCTACTGCAGAAGGCGCTGGATATCGGCGCGGTCTGCCTGGCTGCGGAGATGCTGGGGATCGCGACTGAAGCCTTCGAGAGAACGCTCGGTTACCTCAAGGAACGCAAGCAGTTTGGCGTGCCGGTCGGCAGTTTCCAGGCTCTCCAGCATCGCGCTGCGCTGCTGTTCTGCGAGCTCGAGCTGACCCGGTCGGCCGTGCTGAAGGCGCTGCAGGCCGTCGATGCAGACTCCGCCGATCGCTCGCTGCTGGCCAGCATGGCCAAGTCCAGGAGCGGCAAGACTGTGCAGCTGGCCGTCAACGAAGCCGTGCAGATGCACGGCGGCATCGGCATGACCGACGAGTTCGACATCGGATTCTTCATGAAGCGCGCCGCGGCCGCGCGCCAGGAGTATGGCGACTCCTACTACCACGCCGACCGCTTCGCGCAGCTTCGGGGTTATTGAGACGCGTGCGTTCCGGACCCGGAGAACAAGGTTGCGGCCCGTCGTGATGCTGCCGGATTGTGCCTAGAGCAATTCCTCAAGCGCCCCGATCAGGCGGCCGACTTCCTCTTCCGAAGTGTAGTGCAGGAACGAGGCCCGCACGACGCCATCATCGGTATCGATGCCCAGCGCCTTCAGCAGCCGGTAGGCATAGAAGTTGCCAACGCCGACGCCCAGATTGAACTCCGACAGCCGGCTGGCCAGTGCGCGCGACGCATGTCCCTCGGCCATGAATGCAACAGTCGGCGCACGATCGGCCGCATTTTTCCTGCCGATCAGGCGCACCCCGGGATGACCCGACAGGAAGTCGAGCAGGGGCTGCAGCAAGGTAGATTCGTGATCGTGAAACAGCTTCCTGATCGCCCCGGCCCGCGCCTGGACCGGCTGGCCGGCCAGGCCGTGACGGTCCGCGACGGCGTCCATGTAGTCCATCACTCCGTTGACCGACGCGATCTGCGCGTGATCGGGTCCGGCCGGCGTGAATCGGGCCCCCGGCTTGCCGGCGTTGAAGAAGTGTCCCTGCGAGGGCAGCTCGGCGTTGAGCTCCCGGCGCAGGGTCATCGCGCCGAGATGCGGACCGTAGACCTTGTACAGCGAGAACAGGTAAATATCCGCACCCAGCGCCTGGACGTCCGGCATGCCGTGCGGACAGGCGGCGACGCCGTCGACGATCGCCCAGGCGCCGGCCCGGTGAATCCTGTCGGTCAGCTCGCGGACGGGATTGATGCTGGCGACGACATTGGAGCACTGCGTGAAGGCGACGACCCGGGTCCGCGGGCCCAGCAGTGTCTCGAGATCCGCGGCACGTAGCTCGGCCGTGCCCGGGTCGACCTGCCACTCGCGGATGACCACGCCGCCACGCTCGAGGCGTCGCCAGGCCCCGATGTTGGCCTCGTGGTCCTGGTTGGTGACGATCACTTCGTCGCCCGGGCTCAGCTTTTCGCGCAACGCCTGCGCAATGACGTAGGTGTTCTGCGACGTCGACGGGCCGAAGTGCAGTTCGTCCGTGCCGACATTCAGCCAGGCGGCCATGCGCGCCTTCGCCGAGTCCATCTGCTCGCCGGCTTTCGTCGATGGCGGGAACGGGTAGTAAGGCTGTACCTTGGTTTGGCGGTAGTACCGGTTGAGCCACTCGATGGTCTGCCCGCTGGCATAGGAACCCCCGGCGTTCTCGAAGTGTGCGAAACCGGCGAGGGAGGGCTCGCTGAAGGCCGGAAACTGCGCGCGGATAAAGTCCAGGTCGAGGTCGGTCATGAGTTGCTTCCCCACAGGCCAGGGTTCAGCTGGCCACATTGCCAGAGCCGGTACAGGATAGCCGTAAGCGGCCCGGCAATGGCGCGGACCTGTAGCCGTCGAGGCTCGGGATGCTGCGACTGGGACTGCCCGATTGCCGTGGGAACCCGGGGTGGCATGACGACCTTGACATCTCCGGACCGGATTCCCATTCTCAGCGCGAACAACCTCCCAGCGCCGCAACCTGCTGGCTGATGGCAGGCTTTGCCCAACGCTCTTCTACCGGACGAATCATGAACATGCTGCGCGTATTCACGACCGGCGGGACCATAGACAAGGTCTACTTCGACGCCCTGAGCGCCTATCAGGTCGGCGAGCCGGCGGCGGCAAAGGTCTTCACCGCGATGCGCGTGGACGTGCCCTTTGAAATCACTCCACTGATGCGCAAGGACAGCCTGGAACTCACAGACCCCGATCGTGATGCCATTTGCCAGGCGGTTCTGGAGGCGCCGCAGGAACACATCCTGATCACCCATGGCACGGACACGATGGAGCAGACTGCGCGCGCCCTGCAACAGGCACTTGCCGCCCAGCCCGACAAGCGCGTGGTCCTTACCGGTGCCTTGCTGCCCGGCGCGTTCCGCGATACCGACGCGATCTTCAACATTGGCTTCGCGCTCGGGGCGTTGCAGGCGATGTCGGGTGGCGTGCGTGTGGCCATGAACGGCCGTCTGTTTGCCCCGGACCGCGTGCGAAAGGATCGCCAGGCGGGCAAGTTCGTCGACGGATGAGCGTTGGCGAGAGCCGTTTGCCAGGAGAGCCATGGGTAAGTTCCTTTCCCCAGCGCAAGTGACCCGATTCAGGCGGGACGGATTCCTGGTCCTGCCCGGCTTCGTCGACACGGAGCGGGGCCTCGAGTTGCGTCGTCGGGCGCTTGAACTGGCCAGGGAGCACGTGCCGTCGCCCGACAGGGCGACGATCTTCACGGCGGACGGCGACGCGCTGCATGCCAGCGATGAGTACTTCCTGAACAGCGGTGAAGCGATCCGTTGCTTCTTCGAGAAAGGCGCCTTCGACGCGGAGGGCAGGCTGCGGGCCGATGCCGCCCTGTGCCTGAACAAGCTTGGTCACGCCATGCACGACCTGGATCCCGTCTTCGACGCTTTCAGCCGGACGCCCGAGCTGGCGGCGTTGGCCGGCGACATCGGGATGCGCGAGCCCTTGCTGCTGCAGTCCATGTACATCTTCAAGCAGGCGCGCATTGGCGGGGAAGTGGCTTGCCACACGGATCACAGCTACCTGTGGACGGAACCCCAGAGCGTGGTCGGCTTCTGGTTCGCAATCGACGACGCCACCACGGAGAATGGCTGCATGTGGGCGCTGCCGGGCGGGCATCGGTTACCGGTCAAGGAGCGCTCGCGGCTCAATGCGTCGCGCACCGTCACGGTGATGGATGTCTTCGACGAGGCGCCGTACCCGGATACCGGGCTCGTTGCCCTGGAGGCGTCGCGCGGCACGCTGGTGTTGCTCGACGGCGCGTTGCCGCATCGGTCGGGTCCCAACCTGAGCGACAAGCCGCGTCACGCCTATACGATTCATGCGATCGACGGCGTCGCCAGGTATCTCCCGGACAACTGGCTGCAACGCCCGAGT
Source organism: uncultured Gammaproteobacteria bacterium (assembly GCA_963695465.1). Taxonomy (GTDB): domain Bacteria; phylum Pseudomonadota; class Gammaproteobacteria; order Steroidobacterales; family Steroidobacteraceae; genus SG8-30. The sequence continues at coordinate 278,769 of CAVOGM010000006.1, read as the reverse complement.
TTGCCGCTACGCGGCTTCTCCCGCGACTGAACTCTGGCCGTACCGGCTGACTCGGGTTCGATCGACGATGACTCCGCTATTTCGTGATCGTGGCGCAGGTCTCTGCGTTCAGCCCGCTGTCATAAGTCATTCCCGCCAGCGAGACGCCGTCCACGCAGAACGTGACGTTACCGGAACTGCGCGAACGGGAGGAGTAAAAGGTCGCCGTGCCGCTGCTGTCCGTGTTCCGCGAACCATCCCCAGAACTGATCAACCCCGACCAGGTCCCGTTCACCGCCGCGCCGACGACCGGGCGACCGAGCCCGTCAACGACGCTGACTCGTGAAATGGCCTGGGTGGCCCGCGCATCCAGGCTCATCGCAATGTCGAGGACATGCGCCTTGGCGGGATCACCCGGTGGGGGCGGTGGCGGCTCGCTGGGTGGCGCGGTGATCTCGCAATCCTCTCCGCTAGCGTAACGGACCCACTGGTACTGGGCGCGCAGCGGCTCGCCCGGATACGTGAAGGCGCCGGCCCAGCCGGATGCGGTGTCGTCCACCGGCCACAGGTTCAACATGATTTTCTGTAGCGAGTCCGACGCCTTTGGTGTCGGGTTGCCTGTGGTATCGAATACGGAATAGACCAGGTCCCCGTCCACGTACCAGTCGATCCCGGTGGAGGTCCACTTGAAGCCATAGGCGTGGAAAGAGGCGGCGGCATCGAAACCGAGTTGCATCAGGTATTCGTTGCGCGATGCATAGCCGTCGTCATTGGTCCAGAAATTGAACTGCACAGACGACGGGCCCTCGCCGAGGTAGGCGCCGACGAATTCGATGTCGATCTCGTTGTGCTTGCCGTTCCCGCCGTTGTCATAGGGCCCGGCAAAAGTGAAGAAAGTGGTCACGGCGCCGGGTACGGCCACGGGCCGGAAACTGACTTCATAGCAGCCATAGCCGTAGTAGCCCGTACTGCGGTACTCGGCTGATGTGTAGGGCTGCCCCAGCCTTGCCGTGTCGTCGAGCACCAGCTCCAGGACACCGTCGTGAAAGTTGACGTTGCCCGCGCTCCAGGCGTTGTCGAACGGCGAGCCGTTGGTCCAGCCGTCTGATTTCGCCCAGCGGGATGAGTCGAAGCCGTCCAACAGGTCCGTGAAGGCACCCTGCGCGGCCGGCGGCTTAGTTGGCCGCTTGCCTGCCGCCGCAGGCATGCTGAACCCGGCGGTGATCGACAACACGGCGCATAACGCCACGACGTGGCTGTGCGAGCGAGCGTGCATCCCCTGTTCCGTCCCTTCGTTACGGAGTTCTATGCAGGCCCTCTATGGGACCCGTCAGGGCTGAGGCTACGCCGAATGTGAACGAGTTCAAGTTTCGGGTGACATAAGCCGCCCATCGGGCGCGGCTGCGCCGACAGGGCAGGCTGGCGCCGCGGAAGGTTACTGGACAAGCCGGGAACGCCACCCGGCTGGGTTCAAGGCGGCGGGATCAGAAGCCGCGGCCGAATTCGATGCCGCCGTAAATGCCGTCGGCCTTGTCCTGGAGGCGGTAACCGGTCCGGAGGCTGATCGACCAGCGGCGCCCCGGAGGCTGGATGGCGTACACGACGCCGGCCGCGGTCGAATTGGCTTCATCATTGCCGTTGGCGATGAATTCCACGCCCAACGAGTGACCGGCCGATCCGCGATTCATGAGACGCAGGCGGGCCCAGTAGCCGTCCTGGCGGGTCGCATAGGAAGCGATCGCGCCGAGACGCCAGCTGTCTCCCAGGTCGTGTTCGCCGTCGAACTGTAGCTTGAGCCCGAGTTGGCTGCCGCGCGCGGTCGCGGCGGGATCGTCGGGCGAAAGCGAGGTGTCCGTAAAGCGCAGACCCGCGGACGCCGAGGCCCAGCCGGAGGGTGACGATGTGCCCCAGCCAAGCGATGCTTCGGCGCCCCAGGCCTTGGCGTCGACGCGACCCGGCACACCGTCGTATTCGTAACCGAAGCCGTCGAGCCAGTAGCGCTGGAAGAAGCCACGGCCATTCTCGCGTCCCGGTCCCGGCACGATGGCGCCCAGGTAGGTGTAGTAGGCGGCGTCGGAAACCTCCGCGCCTGTCAGGAGCAGGGTGTCCTCGGCATGGGCTGCGGGAAGTACCGTAAGGGATGCCAGCAATGCGCTGCAAACTGACTTGTTCATGCGGTAAGCCTGTACATGTAGAGCGGTGCGGAGTGAGTCTCGATTATTTCGGTCTCGCCCAGCCGGCCCCTGACGTGGCGTGGACCAGCATCCGTAACTTCGTGCGCCGAAACATTTGACATGCCCGTCAAGTGATCGAGCGTGACAACCGTCCGCGGTGCTGCGTCGGGTCCCTGCATGGAAATGAAGCCGACGCCAATGGTTTCGTTCGAGCCGGAATGTCGATAGACGAGCGGTGACCAGCCTTGGCCGGCAGGCATGCGCGGGCCGCGCTTGGTTCCGCCGAGCCAGCCCGGGAGACGCTCCAGCGGCGTGCGGACGCGCTCTTCCCAGCCATTCAGGTGTAGCTGCAGGTCGGAGCCGAACAGAAAGCTTTCGAGTTGCAGGCGATTCTCCATGGACGCCCACTGGAACTCGCAGCCGATGGCAGGTCGCCCCGCACCGCCCGGCGTCTCGGGCACGCTCCGGGAGCGCACCACGGCTGTCACCGGCAGCTTGCCGGTCGGCAGCAGCAACTCGCCGGCAACGACCTCACCGATCGATACCCTGGCCGCGATGTCACCCGAGAGGCGGCAGCCCAGCGGCGAGATGTCCGACGCGCGCGCCATCAAGCCGTGTGGTTGCAGGTGGGCCTTGAACGGTACCGGCAGTGGAAATCGGTACTCACGCCTGCGGAACCCGGCCAGCCGCAGCGCATAGCGGATTGCGAGTGCGGCGACTCCGAGCGTCAGCGACGCCCACAGGACATTGGCAACCATCGCGCCGGTCTCCAGGCTGCCATGGCGCCAATGAATGAAGATACCGACCGGAATGGCCGTGGCGTTGGCCGCCAGGACGGCGTACTGGGGCCAGAGGATTCGTCGTGTCGCATCCGCTTCGCCCATTTGCTTCGGCGTCACCACGAAGCGAAGTTTCCTCAGGAAGAAGCCGAAGGTTGCCGTAATGAAGACCGCAAAGCGGATCATGGTGTACTGCTCTGTCAGCAGGCTCCGCCCGTAGCCCCGGGCCACTTCTTCAAAGACCCAGTAATTGAGCAGCAGGTACGGAATGAAGCGGATCAGGAATTCGCGGTCAATGGCAACGATCGGCAACACGCCAGTACTCAGCACCACGACGGGGCCGAGGAACAGAATCGCCCGTTGCCAGCCCTCGAAATACGCTATCAACGTCGCCAGGTACGCCAGCCGCTGGGAAAGGGTCAGGCCGCGGGTCGTGAGCACGCCTTCCCGCCGCCACATCTGCATGGCGCCCTGGCCCCAGCGTAGCCGCTGTTTCAGGAACGGTATGGCAGTCGAAGGCGCCAGCCCGAAAGCGAGGGATCGTCCGTAATACGCGGATCGCCAGCCGCGCTTGTGCAGCAGCAGCGATGTGTGGATGTCCTCGGTCACGGTGCCGGTCGCGAAACCACCTATGTCGTCCAGGGCGGACCGGCGGATCACCGCGCAGCTTCCGCAAAAAAAGGCTGCGTTCAAGCGGTCCTTCCCAGGCTGAATGACCCGGAAGAACAGCATCTGCTCGCTCCATACCAGCGAGTCACGCCGATTGACGCGGTGCTGGAAGGAGTCAAGGTTGTAGAAGTCCTGGGGGGTCTGGACAAAAGCCATCCCGGGGTCTGCGAAGAAACCCAGGGTTTCCTCGAGGAAGGTTCGTGCCGGCGCGTGGTCCGCGTCGAAGATTGCAACGTATTCTGAGGTGCAATGCTGCAGCGCGTTGTTCAGGTTTCCCGCCTTGGCGTGGGAATTTTCCGTCCGCGCCAGGTAGCGGCAGCCCAGCTGCCGCGCCAGTTCTGCCATCTCCGGACGATTGCCGTCGTCAAGCAACCAGACCTGGCCGACGTGTGACATGCGCTTGGCGGACAACAAGGTGCGGCGAACCATGTCAACGGGCTCGTTGATGGTCGGAATGAAGACGTCAGCTGACATCCCGGGTAGTACCGGCATGGGTTGGCGCTGCTTGAGACTCCAGCACATGAACAGATAGAGCAGCGCGCAGACGAAGCCAAAAGCTTCCGCGCCGTATACCAGCCCCGAGAACAGCAAGGCGTCAGGATTGAAGCTGGTCGGCCGCCATGTCAGGTACCAGACCGATACCCCGATGTAGAGAATGACCAGTGCCTGCTGCCCAGGGGACAGCGAAGACACGCTGGTATCCGAGCGAATGCACGCCGTTCTTGCTCTGCTCTTCCACGTCCGCACCTGCCTTTTGTACGCTCGCGGCGTGCTCGCGCACCCCACTGGAACCAGACCCGCAAAATATGTGGGTCAGGGATCCTGAGACTGTGCGAAACGTTATCGACGGGCGGTACGCAGGAAAGTGGACGAAGTTCGCAGTTGGTCCGGGTTATGTAACGACCCTGTGTAAACTACGTGACGTGGTTCACATGCCGCGACCGGTCCCACGCTGAAAGCGCGGTGCGGCGGCAGTGGCAGGCTGCAGCTTGCCTTTCACGAAGGGGGAGTGGCGAATTTCCTAGTCGCGGATGCCGGCCTCGCCGACGATGAAGGCGTATTCCTCGGCTGTTTCCCGGTATCGCTGGAATCGGCCCGATTTCCCCCCATGCCCCGCTTCCATGTTGACGCGAAACAGCAGCGGGTTCGAGTCCGTCTTCATGGCCCGCAGCTTTGCCACCCACTTGGCGGGCTCGAAGTACTGGACCTGGCTGTCCCACAGGCCGGTCGTGACCAGCATGGCCGGATAGGCCTGCCGGGCGACGTTGTCGTAGGGTGAATAGGACAGCATGTAGTCGTAATACTGCTTCTGCCTGGGGTTGCCCCACTCGTCGAACTCGTTGGTGGTGAGCGGGATGGTCTCGTCGAGCATGGTCGTCACGGCGTCGACGAAGGGCACTGCGGCGACGATCGCCTTGTAGTCGCGCGGCGCTTCGTTGGCTATCGCGCCCATCAGCAGACCGCCCGCGCTGCCGCCGATGGCGAAGACGCGTTCGCGGATCCGCATAGCCTTTCGCGACCAGGAACCGGGTCACGTCGACGAAATCGTTGAACGTGTTCTTCTTGTTGAGGAGCTTGCCGTTCTCGTACCAGTCCCGGCCCATCTCGTCGCCGCCGCGGACGTGCGCGATGGCGAAGACGAAGCCCCGGTCCAGCAGCGACAGCCGCGAAATCGAAAAGTCCGGGTCGCTGGAGATGCCGTAGGAGCCGTACCCCTCCTGGAGCAGCGGGGCGCTGCCGTCGGGTTTGAAACCCCTGCGGTAGACGAGCGAGACCGGAACCTTCGTGCCGTCGCGCGCCGTGGCCCAGATGTACTCGCTCACGTAGTCGGTCGGGTCGAACGCGCCCTGCACTGGATCCCGTTTCAGCAGGATCTGCTCGCCCGTCCGGGTGTTGTAGTCGTAGGTCGAGCCGGGCGTCGCGAGCGACTCGTAGGTATAGCGAACGACCTCGGTGTCCATGCCGGGATTGTCGCCCAGCGCGAAGGTGTAAGTGGGTTCGCCGGAGGCGATGAACCGGTCCTCGCCGCCCGACAACGGCCGGATGCGGATCTTGCGCAGGCCATTGGTGTGTTCGTCCACGGCAATGAAGTCTCGGAACACGTCGAAGTCATTGATGAAGGCGTCGTCGCGGCCGGCCAGCAATTCGCGCCATGCCGAGCGATCGTCTTCTTCGCCGACCTTGGCCTCCATGAGCCGGAAGTTCTTCGCCCGCCAGTTCGTGCGGATGATCCAGCGCCCGTCGAGGTGCTTGGCCTGGTACTCGTGGTCTCGCTCGCGGGCCAGGAAAACCCGGAAGGCCAGTTTCGGATCAGCGGCGTCGGCGTAGCGTATCTCGGAGGACACGGTGCTCTCCGCATAGATGACGACAAACCGCTCGTCCTTGGAGTTGAAGACATCCGTATAGAAAGCGGGGTCGTTCTGCTCATACACCAGTCGGTCAGACTTGGGGTCCGCGCCGAGCAGATGCTGCCGCACGCGAAGACCGAGCAGTGTCACCGGGTCCTTTTCGATGTAGAGAACCGAACGGTTGTCTGCGGTCCAGGCCAGCGAGGGCTCCGCATTCTCGATGGTGTCGGCAAGCGTCTTGCCCGTCGCGAGGTCCTTGAAGCGGAGCGTGTACTGGCGCCGTCCCACCGTGTCGTCCGCGTAGGCCAGCAACCGACCGTCCGGGCTGACCGCCATGTTGCCAACCTGGTAGAAGTCGCGCCCGTGGGCGAGTTCGGTTGCGTCGAGCATGACCTGCTCAGGCGCCTGCATGGAGCCCTGCCGGCGGGCGTAGATAGGGTATTCCCCGCCCTCGTCGTAGCGACGGTAGTACCACCAGCCGTTCTTCTGGTACGGGACGCTCGTGTCGTCCTGCTTGATGCGACCCACGATCTCGCCGTAGATCCTGTCCTGGAGCGACCTGACCGGCGCCAGCATCGCGTCCTTGTAGGCGTTCTCGGCGGCCAGGTAGGCCAGCACGTCCGGATTTGTCCGTGTGTCGTCGCGCAGCCAGTAGTAGTTGTCGACCCGGTCGCCGGCCGGCGATTTGACAATAAATGGCTTGGGGGCCGCCACGGGCGGCGCCGGTGGCAGGGATGGCGGTACCGCCGCGCAGACCGGTGCTGCTCCGACCTGGACCGCCAGTGCCAGCAGGCACAGGACGAGCGGCGGCGACGCGGCCCGGATCCGTGCTGCGAAGGTCGTTCGCATCGCCATGTGGGCTCTCCTGCGGTCTGGCACCGCGTGCTTGTTGCGGTGCAGCTGTCGGCGCAATGAAACGGCCGCGGCGGTCGGGAAGTCATCGGCGATTTCCGACGGAGAGAGGGGGCAGGCATGGTGCCCAGCTCCAGCACGTTCTTTGCGTTGATCGGCATATCCGAGCCGCCGGGCTGCCAGTAGCGTCGACAGACAGACAGGCGGGGTGGGCTGGCCATGACAGGCCAGCCCACCCGGGCCTGGATATCGCAACTCAGGGAATCGCGTTCGGAGCGATTCGATCCCGCCACGGCATGGCCTGCTCGACCTGCGCGGCCAGACGGAACAGCGTGGCGTCGTCGCCGGTTCTGGCGGTAAACAGCATGCCCATGGGCAATCCGTCCGCCGTCCAGTGAAGCGGTAGCGACAGGGATGGCTGGCCCGTGACGTTCGCGATCATCGTGTAGGGCGACGATTCGAAGACCGGCTCGAAGGCCTCGATCACCTTTGCTCGCTGGCTGAGGAGCGCCCCGCCCGGCAGTGCGGTCAGCAGCTTCAGGCTGCGCCGCTGCATCGAGGCCATCTTGTAGGCTCCTATGGTCAACGGCGGCACGCCGACAGTCGGTGTCAGCAGAACGTCGAAGCCGGCCGACCAGGCGAGCCACTCGCGGGAGAAGGTCTGCATCGTCCATAGGGCAACCGCGACGTCCGCGGCGGACTGCGCTTCGCCCATGCAGGCCAGCACCCAGGTGGCCAGTTCAACGTCCTCCGCGCGCGCCTTGCGCCCCACGAGCGTTTGCGCCGTGCGCAATGTCGCGGCAACATCCGCCGAAATCAGGGCGGCGTAACTCTCGATAAAGGACTCGGGCGGCAAGGGCAGCCTGACCTCGGTGATCTCGTGTCCCAGCGAGCGCAGCGTTGCGGTGGTCTCCTCAAGCGCCTTGCGGTTTTCCGGATGAAGCGTCTTGCCGAGACCCGGATCGAAACTGAAGGCGATGCGCAGTCGACCTGGCTCGCGCTGAGTCTCCTCGAGGTAGGGACGCTCCGGGGGCGGCAGCTTCATGAGTTGCTGCGGATAGTCGCCCGCCGTGGCGTCCAGGATCGCTGCGCTGTCGCGCACGCTGCGGGTCACGGCATGCTCACCGATAAAGCCCCACCAGACGTCAGGGACCAGCGGTCCGGTCGGGTTGCGGCCCCGGCTGGGCTTCAGTCCGACCAAGCCGCAGTTCGACGCCGGCGTCCGGATCGACCCGCCACCATCGTTGGCGTTGGCCGCTGGCACGATTCTCGCCGCCACGGCCGCAGCCGAGCCGCCGCTCGAACCGCTCGACGTCCGTTCCAGGTTCCAAGGGTTGCGTGTGGGCCCGAACAATTCGGGCTCCGTGACGTTGGTGACACCGAGCTCCGGAGTGTTGGTCTTGCCGAAGATGACGAGGCCCGATTCGCGGTAGCGGCGCGTCAGTTCCTCGTCGGCCATCGGTACGTAATCCCGGAACAGGCGCGAGCCCATGCGCATCGGTTCGCCCGCGTAGGCGGTCATCAGGTCCTTGATCAGGAAGGGCACACCACGCAGCGGACCGTGCGGCAGGCCGGCCGCGATGGACTCGCGTGCGCGGGACTCCATCAGGTGGATGACGGCATTGATCCGGGGATTGACCGCAGCCGTCCGGGCGAGTGCCTCGTCGAGCAGCTCCTCCGCGCTCACCTCGCCACGGCCAACGAGCTCCGCGAGTCCCAGTGCGTCGTACTGGCCGTATTCCTTGAAGCCCATGCTCGAGTCCTCCACCGCAGACTGTTTAGATGCGTCCAAGCGGTAGAGTACCTCTCCCTGGGCGGCAGGGCGGTACCGGGATCCCGCAGCCCGTTGTCACCTGCGGCACTGGCTACAAGTTGGCGGGCTCTGGCGACGTCCTGAGGTAACCCGCAAACAACAGGGCAAAGACGAGGTCGGCTGTCACGAGCAGGGCAACCGGTCCCGGGGCTGTTCCGTTCAGCCAGTGGCCGTAGATCACGACGACAAACGCCAGCTTGGCGATCGCGCCTAGCATGACATAGGGGCGGTACTTCACCGGGTCCTGGGCAATACGCGCGTACGCGTATCCGAAGACGATGACGATCGCCGCGGCGATGTGGAACCACACCGTGGGCGGGCCTTCGAGACCGAGCAGCCGCGCGACCAGGGGATAGGCGACGAGCATCGGGATGCCGACCAGGAAGTTGAACAGGGCCGCGATCGCAAACAGCGGCCGGGCTTTCATGCCTCCACCGTGCAGATACAATCGGTTGCCGCCGGTGCCACAGTGCTCATGTCACTCACCCTCGATGTCGGGCGCGATGTCTCGCGCTACTTTGCAGTGTAGCCCCCATCGATGACGAGTTCTGATCCCGTCATGTAGCTGGACTCGTCGGACGCCAGGAACAGCACGCCGTTGCCGATGTCGCGTGGCTCACCCGCGCGTTTGAGCGGGATGCGGCTCATCACGTCCTGCTGCAGTGTCGCGGCCTGTTCGGGCGGCATATTGGCAAAGAAATTCGCCACCAATGGCGTGCCGATGAGGCCAGGGTGGACGGAGTTCGCGCGGATGCCGTAGCCCTGCTGCGCGCAGTAGAGCGCCACCGACTTCGTGAAGAGCCTGACGCCGCCCTTGGAAGCGTTATAGGCGGGCAGCAGCGGTTCACCGATGAGGCCCTCGATCGATGAGATGTTGACGATCGAGCCGCCGCGGTCCTTCATGACCCTGACTGCTTCGCGGCAACCCAGGAATACGCCTTCCATGTTCACGGCTTGGGTCTTGCGCCAGCCATCGAGCGTCTCCTGCTCGAGTGGCGCTATTATCGCGATGCCGGCATTGTTGACCAGGACATCCAACTGGCCGTGCCTGCCTACGACTTCGTCGACGACGCGCCGCCAGTCGGCCTCGCTGGTTGCGTCCTGCTCCAGGAACTCGACCTTCAGTCCTTCGGCGACGAGTCGCTTCGCCTGTGCCTCGCCTTCCTTGACGTTGAGGTCCGTGATGATCACGACTGCGCCCTCGCGCGCGCAGGCCTCCGCGCTCGCCAGCCCGATGCCGCTGGCGCCGCCGGTAATCAGCACAACCTTGCCTGCAACGCGTCCGCTCATGATTCGATGCTCCTGTAGTCTCGATAATTCATCGGGCACTGGTCCGTTCGTCACGCTCGGCTAGGCGGGCAGGGCGCTGCAGAATCCCAGTTCGTGGAAAGTGGTGATCAGCTCGCGATGGCCGAAGGCCTGGGCCGCCGACTGGAAGCCGACCTTCTTCAGCTGTCCATTGAGTATTCGCTGCGCGCCGTCGGCACAGATCTCGCCGGTCCAGGTATAAGCCGCGGACAGGTTCATGACGTACTTCGTCGTCACGCGCCGGCCCTGGCCGTAGACGACGATCACGCCGCGCTGCACGTCCAGGTCGTCCTTGGGCGGCTCGCCGGTGCTGATCTGGTCGCCAATCTGGTTGGTCAGCGCCTCGCGCTGCGCCTGGTCGAGGCCCGGCGCGGCGGCATTGAACCCGGCGACGGCCTGCAGAAGAGGGTCGATCAAGTGCTCGCCGATGGCCGTCAGCACCTTGCAGTTGCGCACGCGAGGATCGTTCTTGAACCAGATCGGCTCGCAGGCGCCGCCCCAGGGCAGTGCCCTCAGCTTGACGTTGCGATAGGGCACGAACACCTCGTAGGCCACGTCGTTGGGCCAGGACTTGAACTGGTTCTGCTCGATGTAGAACTGGGACTTGTCGTTGCAGATCATGCGCAGGAACGACTTGGTCGAAGCCTCGGACGGCAGGCCATTGTCGATCTGGTAGAGGATGTCGAGGCTGTCCACCTCGGGGTTCTCCAGCACGACCTCGGCGGCCATGGCGCCGGCCGCCCACATGAACGAGGTGGCCGGGGCCAGTAGCCGCTTCTTGGCAGCAAAGGCGGCGCCGAATTTCTCGGCGATCGCCGCCGTCCAGTCCTGTTCACCCGTCGTGTCGAGGTAATGACAGCCGGCTTCCAGCGCCGCCTCGACGATCGGCCAGGCGACCTGCATGAACGGACCGGCGACATTGATCACCACATCGACTTTCTTGAACAGCGGCAGCAACTCGGCCACGGTATTGGTGGCAGTGACGATCTCGGCATCCACCGGGCCGCCATGACGCTGCTCGACGACTTCCAGTGCGGCTTCAAGCCTGGCACGCGTGCGACCCGCAAAGTAGAAGGGGATATTGCGCTTGGCCAGCGACTCTGCAACCAGCTTGCCTGTGTAGCCGCTGCCGCCATAGACCAGAACCTTGCGTGAGGACATTGCTTTCTCCTGGATGATCAATTCAACGGGATTCCTGGTGGACGCTTGCCGGATCGCTTGCCAGCGCCTCGACCAGGAAACGGTCCTGCGGCTTTTCCGAAGCAGTCTTGGGAATCTGCGGCAGTACCTGGATGTAGCTCGGTACGAAATTGGGCTCCAGGCCGCAACGGCAGGCCCGGAACAGCGCTTGCGGCTGGAAGCTCGCCATGTCCTTGGGCACGACGGCCGCGACGACGTCCTTTTCCCCCGGCGCGCCATTGGCGGCGGGTATGCCGTAGACGTAAACGTCATCGACGTCCGGCTGGTCGGCGATAACCTTTTCGATGAAAGCGGTGTTCACGAAGTCGCCATTGCGCCGGATGCCGCCGCCTTTGCGATACAGGAAGTACAGCCAGCCGTCAGCGTCCTCGCGAACGATATCGCCCATGTGAAGCCAGCCGCCCGCGCACTTCTCCGCCGACGCCTCGGGATTCTTGAAATATTCGACCGAGTAATCCGAGCCGTCGACGTGGCGAAACAGCAGCTCGCCGGGCTCGCCGCCGCGGACGTCGCGGCCCCGCTCATCCACGATACGGTGGACCAGCAGCGGTATGGGCTTTCCGATGCTGCCGATGGGCCCGACGCCGATCGGCCTGAAGGCCATGCCACCTTCGGCGGCGCCGTAGAATTCCAGGATCTGGACGTTGAAGCGACGCTCGAAATCCTCCCAGATGGCGGCAGGCATGCCGGCCGACAGCACGAAACGCACCGGATTGTCGGCATCGTCGGGCCGCCGCGGCTCGCTGTAGAGAGCGGTCGTCATGCCGCCCAGCAGGTTGAAGGTCGTACAGCCGTGCTTGCGGGCGATGTCCCAGAGCCTGGACTTGGTGAACCTGCGCGACAGCACGCAAGGCACGCCGTTTGCCAAGCCGGCCCCCAGCGTCAGGACCTGCGCATTCGCGTGCGTGAGCGACAAGCCGGAATAGGGCTTCTCATCGGGTTGCCAGCCGCAGAGCTTCGGGAGCAGCAGCGCGGTCTCCACCCAACGACCGTGCGGCATCAGGATCGCCTTGGGGTCTCCAGTGGTTCCCGAAGTGAACAAAAGCTGCATCGGCGCGTCGGGCTGGGCAGGTGTGAACGTCTTGGCGGGAACGGCCGTCGACATCAACGCTGCATAGGAATCGGACCAATCTGGCAGCGCCTTGGCGCCGTCCTGGGTCGCGAGCCCGATGACCCATTCGAGGTCTGTCACGCTGGATCGAACCGCCGCCAGGTTTTCAAGCGCGTAGTCGGCCGCGATGACTCCGCGGCATTCGGCATGGCTCAGCATGTAGACCAGCTTGTCGCCCCGGACACGCGGGTCGATCGGCACGAACACCGTGCCGGTCAGGCAGGCGGCGATCATTGCCTCGACGAATTCGGGGTGGTTCGCCATCAGCAGGGCGAAGTGCTGCCCTGGCTTCAGCCCACGGTCCTGCAGCGCCTGCGCCAGCCGGCGTCCGTGGTCCCACAGCTGGCGGTAGGTCCGGACTTCGTCGGCCTGCCCGGCGCCCACGTCGATCGTGAGAATCGGCCTGTCCGGCATCTTCGCCGCCCAGTCGGCGATGACTTCGCACAGCACCGGGATTTTCGCCTCGGTCATGGCTCAATCCTCCCGGGACAGGATGGTGGCGACCGTTGCCGCCGCATCGAGGCCGATGGCCCCACCACCGTTGTGGGCCAGCCCGATACGCGCGCCTTCGACCTGGCGCGGTCCTGAGCGCCCCTGCAACTGCTCGGTCAGCTCGACGATCTGGGCGCAGCCCGTGGCGCCGACCGGATGGCCCTTGCGCAGCAACCCCCCCGAGGTATTGACGGGAATGCGACCGCCCAGGCGGGTGGCGCCGGAGGCGATCAGCGCCCCTCCCTCGCCGGCTCCGCACAGGCCCAGGTATTCGTAGGCGACGATTTCAGACGGCGCAGAGGCGTCGTGCAACTCGACGCAGGAGACGTCTCCCGGGCCGACCCCGGCCGCCTCGTAGGCCTGCTGGGCCGCAAAGGCGCCGACGCTTTCGCCATCCTTTTCGAAGTCCCAGCCGGATACCAGCGCCGAGGCGCGGATGCGCACCGGCTTCCGCAGCCCGAGCTCGCGCGCCTTGCGCTCACTCACCAGGATCACCGCGGCGGCGCCGTCACCGATGGGCGAGCACATCGGCAGGGTCAGCGGCTCGATGATCGTGCGCGCCTCGAGCACCTGCTGCACGGTCATCTCGTCGCGGAACTGGGCGCGCGGATTCATGCTGCCGTGAAACGAGTTCTTCGCCACCACCATCGCGAAGTGCTCCTTGGTGGTGCCGTAGCGTTTCATGTGCTTCTTCGCCATCAGCGAATAGATGTCCATGAACACGGATCGCGTCGCACCGGCGCCGGTCGCATCGAAGGACTCGCCTGCGGCACGCGCCATGTTCTCCAGCACCTTGAGCGCGCCCTTCGGATCCTCGACGTCCACCGCGCTCGAGAAGGCGCCCATGGTCCTGAGCTTGTCCTCGTGGAACAGCTTCTCGTAACCGCAGGCGAGCACGATGTCGTAGTAGCCGGCACTGATCATGGCGCAGGCCTGGTGCACGGCGGTTGAGGAGGACGCACAGGCGTTCTCCACGTTCACGACCGGAATGCGGCCGATGCCCAGCGCGCGCAGGGCCACCTGGCCACGAATCATCTCCTGCCCGGTGACGACTCCTGCGGCGGCATTGCCCATCCAGGCTGCCTGCAGGTCGCCCTTGTCGAGGCCTGCATCGGCCAGCGCTGCCGTGATGGCCTCGCCCGCGAGACCCTTGAGGGTCTTGTCGAGGTGCTTGCCGAAGGGTGTCATGCCCACGCCGGCCACATACGCGTTCATTTTCATAGGATTCAGCCTCGCAGCTTGTCGGGATCCATGAGCAGGGTGCCGCCCTTGATCGCCAGCATTTCGTTGCAGCCGTCCTCGATCATGGCGGAGCGGGCGTCGCGCATCAGCTTTTCGACCGGGTATTCGCGCGTGACACCATTGCCCCCGAACATCTGGATGGCGTCAGAGGCGACCTCGAAGGCGGTCTGGGTGGAGGTGATCTTGCTGGCGATCGAGCCCTGCAGTGCCGGCACCGCCGCGGTGTTGTTATAGAACTGTACCCGATGGTTCAGTGCCCGGGCCGCCTCGACCCTGCGGAACATGTGAAACAGCCGATGCTGCACGTTCTGGTGGCGGATGATCGGCACACCACCCTGCCTGCGCTCATGGGCGTAAGTGAATGCGTGTTCATAGGCCGCGCGGGCGCAGCCTACCCAGATGCTCCCCATGATCGCATTCGCCTCGGCCAGCACGGCATAGACGGCCCGCTCGTAGTCAGCCCCGGGACCAGCGACCAGGTGGTCCTTCGGGATGCGGACGTTCTCGAAGAAGATCTCGCCTTGCGGCAGCGGACGCTGCCCCATCTTGTCGAGGATCTTGCCCCGGGACACGCCGGCGACGTCGAGCGGGACGAGCAGGGTGCAGTTTCCGGATCGGCCGGAGCCGTCGTCATAGGCGCAATACAGGATGCAGAGGCTGGCGATCGGGCCATTCGACACCCAGGCCGACTTCTGGCCGTTGATGACGATCTCGCCGCCCTCGAGCCGCGCGACGCAGTTCGGCTTGCCGTAAGCACTGCCGGGATAGGCGATGTGCCGGCTTGCATCGAGCGTATCGGAGCCATGGTCCGGCTCGGTGATGCCCCAGCAGCCGATGCGGGTGCCTTCCGGGTACTTTTCGATCAGGTCGGTACGACCCATGGCGTGCAGCACGATCCAGGGCACTGCCGAGGCGCCGAGCACGATGGTGAGCGCGCCGTCGCCCCAGCCGAACTCCTCCCACATGATCGGGACCAGGCGGCCACGCTCCTCGGGGGCCATCGCCATCAGCGTTCCCACCGTGAAGCCAAGCTCGGCCGCCCCCTGGATCACCGCCCAGATGGGCGAGTCGGCGGCGATGGTCTCCTCGGGATCCATGCGGTCCATCTTCTCGCCAGCCGGGCGCATCACGTTGGCAGCGAAGCGCCGGGCGTTTTCCTGCACCATGCGCTCCATCTCCGACAGGGCGGGCTCGAGCCCGGTCGGCTCGAGGGCGACACGGATGCCGGGCACTTGCTCGGCGACGATCTTGCTGGCGGTGTTCATGCTTCTCCTCCTGTGGCAAGGCAGCAACTTGCGCGGCCCGCCGGTTGGTGGTCAGATCGGTGAAGGGCCTCGGCGTCGGGAATCTCAGTGCTTCACCGCGTCCGAGCGTGCCGGTCTGCTGTGGGTAACTTTGGGTCGAATCCGGGTGTGGCGGTATCCCCCGGATGGGGGACGTGGTCCGTGAGTCGCGTTTCGCTGCAACGCACAAAAGAGGACAAGCCGTTGGCTGCGGGCGGATCGGGGGCTCGCGTGCCCCTGATCGCGACAAAGATTGTCCCGCCCAGGCCGCGCGCGAACCGACTTGTGCGGGCCCGACTCGAGGGACTGCTGTCGGAGGCGAGTGAGCGCAAGTTGACGATCCTCCGGGCTCCGGGGGGCTTCGGCAAGACCACGCTGGCGCTTTCATGGATCGAGGAACTCAACTCCCGTGGCGACGCCGTGGCCTGGCTGTCGATCGATGTCGACGACAGCGAGCCACGCCGCTTCATCTACTACGTCATCCACGCACTCCACCGGGCCTGCGCCGACATCGGCAAGGAAAGCCTCAAGGTTGCGAAAACAGCGCCCTTGCATCAGCTCCAGGCGCTGCTGGTCAACGAGGTCGCGGATTGTGGTGACGAACTGTTCCTGTTCCTCGACGACTACAACGCCGTCAGCAACGAGTCGATCCACGAATTCATCTCCTTCCTGCTGCGCCACGCGCCAGCGAACCTGCACCTCGTCGTGCTGTCGCGATCCCAGCCCGCGCTCGAAATCGGGTCGCTGCGGGCGCGTGGTGAGCTGCTCGAAATTGATGCCGCCCTGCTGCGCTTTACGCGTGACGAGACCCGTGAATTCCTGGGAGTGGAAACGCCGTCCTGCCTCGGCCCCGCCGAGGTCCGGACGATTCATGGCCTGACGGAAGGCTGGCCCGCGGCCCTGCGCATCACGGCACTGTCGTTCGGGGCGGGCAGGGACCCCGCCGAGCTGCTTCGCTCGCTGGCGCGGTCGCCGAGGTCGATCGGCGGGTTCCTGGACGAGCTGTGCTGCCCTGCTGCCGGCGGACCTGCTCGACTTCATGGAGCGTACGGCGATCGTTGATCGGCTCTCGGCGCCACTGTGCGATGCCATCACCGGCCGGCCGGACAGCAGCCAGATGCTCGATCGTCTGGAGCGCCAGCAGCTGCTCAGCCCGCTCGACAGTGAAGGGACGTTATTCGCCTGCCACCAGCTGTTTCGCGAATACCTGCTGCAGCGGCTGGAGAAGCAGCACAAATCGGAAATGCCGGCACTGCATCGTCGCGCGAGCCAGTGGTACGAGTCCGGGGGGCAGGAGTCGGAGTCCGTCAAGCAACTGCTGGCGGCTGGCGATACCGACGCCGCGCTGCTGCGGATCACGCAATGCGCCGATCGTATGGTTGAGACCGGCGACCTGCTGACATTGCTGAACCTGCAGCAACAGCTGCGCAGCAAGTTCATCCAGCAGCCGATTTCGCTGCAGCTTGCGATCATCTGGGCCGAGGCGCTGTCGTTGTCCGGCAGCAAGGCGCTACAGCACGTATCGAGCGTTGAAGGGGCCTTGCGCAGTCTGGATGACGCCCAGGCTGACAGCGTTCGACGCGAATGCCTCGCCTTGCGGGGGGTCGCGGCAGCCCTGGCGGATGATGCCGCGCATGCGCTCGAGCTGGCGTCCGACTACGCCGTGCGGCCCGAGGACCGCCCGCTGGTGCGGGATTCAGTCCATAACGTCGAGCGCTTCGTTTATGCCTGCTCAGCGCGATGGGGTGACTTCTACGCGGTGCCGGGCGTCTTGAGCCAGGACGGTGCCGATATCATGGCGGCAACCTATGCAGCCAATCTGCATGGCATCGCGGAGTTGTCCCAGGCACGCGCGGGCCCGGCGGAGCAGCATTTTCTGCAGAGTCTCGAGCTTGGCGGCCAGGTTCGGCGGTTCGCCGGCGCGACCGGGATGGCCAAGGGCGCGTATGCCGAACTGCTCTACGAGACGGGCAGGATCGCCGAGGCGGAAGTGTTGCTCAGGGACGACCTCGACCTGGTGGCCAGTGGCGTGACCCTGGATACGGTTCTCCGGGGCCTGCGGACAGCCGCAAGGCTGGCCTGGCGGCGCAGACAGCTCGAGCAAGCGGCAAGCCTGCTCGATCGCGCGGAGGCCATCGGACTCACGCGCGACTGGCCAAGGCTGGTCGCTGGGGCGCTGTTCGAGCGTCTGCGGCTGCAGCAGCAGCAAGGCATGACGATGCCTTCACTCGGCCTCCTGAAGCGTTTGCAGCAGCTTCGCGCCGCGAGCGCTACCCCGGCTACGCGAGGCCTCGAAGACGTACTCCACTACTGCGTGATGGGACAGGCGATTGTCGACCTGGACCAGAACCGTTCGCGCCAGGCGGTGGCTGTGCTGACTCCGCTGCTCAGCGATGCCCTGGATTGTGGCGCGAATTTGCTGGCGATCCGCCTCGGGTCGCTGCTTGCCCGCGCATTGGTGCATGCGCGTTCGGTCCCGCAGGCACTGCGGGTCTTCAACCAGGTTCTCGATCTGGCCGAGCCCTCGGCCCTGGTTGGCTCGATCGCGGACACGGGTCCGGAAATGCTCCAGCTTGTCGACCTGTTGGAAAGCGGCACTGCCGGGCAGGATCGTGAGCAGCGGCGAGCGCTGATCCAGAAGCTGCGCGAATCGGCGGCGACCGTCTGGGACACAGCGGAACCGCCGATGCTGTCCGGGACGAGAGAGCTGCCCTCACCGCTGTCACCGCGGGAATGCGAGATCCTGGCGCTGATCGCGGAGGGCGCTTCAAACAAGGCAGTTGCCCGGGATCTCGGGCTGGGGCCCGAAACGGTCAAGTCCCACCTCAAGAATATCTTCGTCAAGCTTGAGGTAGAGCGCAGGACCCAGGCGGTGCTGCGCGCCGAGGAACTCGGCCTGCTGCGGATACGACGCGGCCTGCGCTAGCGGCCCGCGATCAAGCAAGCACCAGGTGGGACGATGCCTTGCCCTGTGTAGGGCAAGGCCGGCGTCGTCGCGTCACCGCTGCGCAAGCGAATCGCCAAGTTTCCTCAGCAGCGCAGCGCCGTCCCCCGTCCAGGCGCTGCCGTGCATGCAGGCCAGCGTGCGTGGGCTCCAGCCCGGCCAGCTTCTCGATCAGCTTCGGCGTGTCGCTGCCATGCGCGAAGTAATCCATCTGGCTCCGGAATGCCTCGCTGGGCCCGAGGATGTCGTCGCTCACGAGTGGCTTGTTCGCCGAGGCCGGGCTGCGTGAACAGGTCGCCGCAGAACAGGGTCCGTGTAGTCGCGTCGAAAAAGTAGCCGCATTCCCAGCCATGCGGGCAGGTGCGGCGTCGACTGCCACAGCAGCCGGTGCCGGCCGAGGCTCAGTTCCTGCCCGTCTGCCATCGCCAGGGGCTCGACGTCGACCATGTCGCCGACCGACACCATGGCGGCGACCTCGCTGCACACCGGCCGGGCGTCCGGCGCCGCCGCCAGGAACTCGCGCCAGGCTGCCGCACTCGTCCGACTCGACGTGCGAGAAGGCGATGTAGCGCAGCCTGGCAAGCGGGCAGCACCGTCTCGATCTGGGCGCGAATCAGCGGGAACAGCTTCCGCGGCCCGGTGTGGAACAGCAGGGGTTTCTCGTCGACCACCAGGTACTGGTTGAACGAAAAGCCGCCGGGCATCGCGTCCGGCAGGGCCGTGCTGATGCGGTAGGTGTCGGGGGCGATCTGATGAATCGACGTAGTGGGGGGCGTCATGACGACTTTCTCCTGGAATGTGGGGCAGGCCTGGCTGCGGGCTGCGTTCCAGCAAGGGCCAGCAGGCACTGAACAAGAATTCGCCGGGTGGCCTGCGCGAGCAGGCCGTGTCCGCGCACCAGCCGGTGCCAGAGGTCGAAGGACAGCAGCGATTCCCAGCCCGCGACCAGCTCGCGGCGCGCGCCGGGTCCCAGATGACGCCGTAGCACGCGCGCCACGAATTCGGCCTGCGCCCGGCGCATGCCGTCGGACATCCGCGGCGAGGAAGGGAATGACGCCGTCCTCGCGCCTCGACAGCCACGGCTCGAAGTGCAGGTGCTGCCGTTCCATGGCCGACGACCAGGCATCTCGGCGGCGGCGGTGCAGGTCTGTCGGCCGCGAGGATCTTCTCGACCGGCAGGGGCGGCGCCTGGGCCGACGACGTGCCCCGTGCAGCCCTGCAACAGTTCGTCCTGGGTCGGGAAGTGGCTGTACACGGTGGGCAGCGACACACCGGCCCTGGCTGGCGATCTCGGCGTAGCTGGTGCCGGCCACGCCCTGGGCGGCGTGCAGTTCGGCGGTGGCCGCGGCGATGCGTGCCTTGCGCTCGGCCTGCTGCCGGCGTCGGGTTTGTCGGGTTGTAGCTTCTCGGTGCCACGTTACGGTCCTGACTGGGTGCGGAATCCCTAATTCATTTAAGTTTATTATAAATTAAAATAAATACAAGCGCGATCGGGACTGCCGGTTCCCGTGGCCGCGACTCGGCGCCTGAGCCGGTGCGGGATTGACAGGAAGTCGCGGGAAGCGCGCCTAGGGCTCCATCGATGCCGCGTAGGCGGCGGCCGCGATCATGTCCTCGATCTCGAGCTGCTTGACGATATGAACCATGGAACGGCTGCTGGCGCTCGCTCGCGTGCCCGTCTTGAAGGCCAGCAACTGGCGGAGGATGTAGGTGGGCGACCGGCCAGCCAGGGGCGGGAAGAGTCCCTCGCCGCGCAGATCCGCGCCGTGACAGTTCGTGCAGGCGAGTGCCGGCTCGCCGCGCCCCTCCTCGACGAGATCCCTTCCGCTTGCGATGCTTCCCACGGGGACGTAGGCGCGGAACCCGGATTCGGAATCCCGCAACTCGTGCCGGTCGTGGTCCAGGGGGACCTCGATGATTCGCGATCCGAGCGGTTCGGTTTCCGCACCGTCGAAATCGGTACGTAAAGCCACCCGAGCTCCCTCGTCTTCGGGACCTCGAGCGGTCTCGATCGACCTCGACATTGCGCTTCATCGGCAGACTCGCGAAGTACCCTGCTGCGAAGCGATTTCATCCCGGGTCGCGGCTTTCGCTGACGCGGTCATGAAATCCGCGGGCAGCTAGGTGTCGTGCCATGCGCTGCGACGCGCTCTCCGCTGCGGAAATCGTGCGATCTGGTCGACGATGTACGCGGCTGGCAGGCCCGCCAGCGCGGCATTCTCGGGACGGCCCCGGCCATCCGGCAGGTGGCAGTAGCCGCAGGCATAGACGGCAGGCTTGCGTCCGTGCGCGACGATGTCCGGCATCGGCGGATGCGTGCCGGGATGCCAGTCGGGCGCGGCGAACAGGTCGTGACCTGCGCCCGGGTGAAGTCGGCGTCGCTGTCGGGCACGTGCAGCGGTGTCGTCGTCGTCGGCGCCTGGCGCATCGGCCGGCTTCAGCGGGTCTGCCGGGAAAGGCCCAGGCGGGCACCACGAACGTATCGTCGCCGGCCATCGCGGCGGCGGCGATCGAAAGCGTCGCAAGAGCCGCGACGGCAAGTGATGGCTCGATCCGGTTCATGATGCGTCTCCCGTCCATCGCGTTGCGTGCGCTGCCACGAACTGGATCGCCCGCGTTCCGGGTGGCGGCGGATCCTCTGGCCGGCCGGCGAAACACTGGGCCTTGGCCATCCACGTCGCTCGCGTTGGGGCCGGTGATGCGCAGCCTGGGTATCCGCGACATTGCGTGTCTGGGTCACCACCTGGCAGAACTCCTCGGCGAGGCCGTCGATGCGTTCTTCAGCGTCATTTCCTCGCCGAAAGACCAGACCGCGCCCGACGGCGCGGTCAGCCTCACGAACGGGATGGGCTCGGCGCGCTCGAGGTTGCGGACCTTGAATGTCCAGCCGTAGGTGTTCACGCCGAGCACGACGATGTTGCCGATCCGGTCCGCATTCCGGCGGACGACGCCGAGCAGGTCGTAGATCGCCTGGCCGTGCGCCCAGGTCTCCATGAGCCGCGCGGTGATGGACGAGCGCACGCTCATGGTCGGC
Organism: uncultured Gammaproteobacteria bacterium; assembly: GCA_963695465.1. Classification (GTDB taxonomy): domain Bacteria; phylum Pseudomonadota; class Gammaproteobacteria; order Steroidobacterales; family Steroidobacteraceae; genus SG8-30. The sequence continues at coordinate 257,541 of CAVOGM010000006.1, read as the reverse complement.
CCGGCCCATGCCACGCGTGCCGACGGATCCGCGGCGCCGAAGCGCTCCGCCATGGGGACGTAGAAGCCTCGCCAGCCTTCGAGCAGTGCGCGCCCCGCGAGTCCTTCGAGCCACTGCGTTTCGAACGCCGACAGGCTGCCTGCGCGGACGTGATTCGACACGGTCCTGAAGAACGCCAGGAAAGCGTCGCCATCCGTCAGCGACAGATCGGCGGCCCAGTTCCACATGTGCAGGTGGCCGAGAACGTCGTTGATGGTCCAGCCCTTGAACGCCGTCGCTCTGCCCGAAGTCCCGTCGGCCAGGTCGGCCAGCAACGCGTACAGCGTTTCACTCTCGGCCAGAAAGTCGGCGGCCTGCTGCATCATCACCGTCTCCCGTCGCCCCAGTGCGCGGCGAACCTGTCGCCTATCGTAGCGGTGTCTTGCTGTCTTGTGGCAATTTCGCGGCGTAGAAGTGCCGCGGTCGGACCACCGTCCCGACGCTGTGCACGGTCTCGCGGGAGGCGTCGCCTGAGTCGAGACTTCGTACCTTGCAACTGCTACAGTGCCATCTGGGTCGTACAACGTTTGCCTGACCGGCTATGACGCGCCGTGCAGGAGCGCAGCGTTCGGACAGATGGGGGCCACGGTTTGGACAAGTCATCCTACACTCGCGAGGACCTCATCGCTGCCGGCCACGGCCAGCTGTTCGATGCGACCGCCGCGAAGTTTCCGCTCGATCCGATGCGGATGGTCGACCGGATCACCCACATCGACTCGACCGGCGGCCGTTACGGTCGCGGCATGCTGGTGGCCGAACTCGACATCGATCCCGAAGCTCTGGTTCTTTCGACTGTCACTTCGAGGACGACCCGGTGATGCCCGGGTGCCTGGGCCTGGATGCCCTCTGGCAGCTTGCTCGGCTTCTACCTCGCCTGGTCGGGCCATCGCGGCCGCGGCCGGGCGCTCGGTGTCGGTGAGGTCAAGTTCGTCGGGCAGGTGCTGCCGACCGCGAAGCTCGTCACCTACGAGGTCCACGTCAAGCGGATCATCGCGCGCAACCTCATCCTGGGCATCGCGGACGGCCGCATGCTGGTGGACGGACGCGAGATCTACACGGCGGCGGGCCTCAAGGTCGGGTTGTTCTCGTCGCTTGACGCCTTCGGTGAAACGACCGGGGCCGGCGCATGAGACGTGTCGTCGTCACCGGGCTGGGTGTCGTCTCCTGCATCGGTTGCGATGCCGCGACGGTAATCGAGTCCCTGCGCCTGGGCCGCTCCGGCATCACCCGTATTCCCGAATTCGCCGAGCAGGGCCTTCGCAGCCAGGTCGGCGGGCGGCCAGAGATCGACCTCGACGCACGTATCGACCGCAAGGTGAGGCGGTTCATGGGCGACGCCGCGGCCTACGCCTACGTCGCGATGGCGGATGCGATCGCGGACGCGGGGCTCACGCCGGAGGACGTCTCCAACCCGCGCACCGGTCTGGTGGCGGGCTCCGGCGGCGGCTCCATGGCCAACCAGATCGCCGCGATCGACAAGGCCCGCGCGTCGGGCGTCACGACGCATCGGTCCGTACATGGTCCCGCGCACGATGTGCTCCACGGTCTCGGCCTGCCTCGCGACGCCATTTCAGATCCGCGGCATCAACTATTCGATTTCCTCGGCCTGCGCCACAGCCGCGCACTGCATAGGCAATGCTGCCGACGAGATCCGCTGGAACAAGCAGGACATCGTCTTCGCGGGCGGCGGCGAGGAGCTGAACTGGGGCCTGGCTGCGCTGTTCGACGCGATGGGCGCGCTGTCGGCCGGGCGCAACGACGACCCCGAGCGCGCATCGCGAGCCTACGATACCGGGCGCGACGGCTTCGTCATCGCCGGCGGCGGCGGCATGCTGGTCCTGGAGGAGCTGGAGCACGCCAGGGCACGCGGCGCGCGGATCCTCGCCGAGATCGTCGGTTATGGCGCGACGTCGGATGGCTACGACATGGTGGCGCCGTCCGGCGAGGGCGCCGTGCGCTGCATGCGCATGGCGCTCGAGGGACTCGACGAACCGGTCGACTACGTGAACACCCACGGCACCTCGACGCCGCTGGGCGACCTGGTCGAGTTGAAGGCGGTGCGCGAGGTCTTTGGCGAAGGACGCGCCGCCGCATGTCCTCGACCAAGTCCCTGACCGGGCACTCGCTCGGCGCAGCCGGCGTCCACGAGGCCATCTACTGCCTGCTCATGATGCAGGGCGATTTCATCGCGGCCTCGGCCAACATCGACGAGCTCGATCCCGAGTCGGAGGACCTTCCCGTCGTTCGCGAGCTGCGGACGCCCGGGCCACGGCTTGCGATGTCAAACAGCTTCGGTTTCGGCGGGACGAACGCGAGCCTGGTGTTCCGCCGCTGGCAGTATTGAACCAGAGGCGAGGGGCGCGTTCGGGCTCAGCGAACGTATTGCCAGAGCGGGCCCCGCACGCCCCGCTTTCGCAGCCGGCTGAAGTACCGGCTGTTGAAGCGCAGACCTAGCGACGGGACCGACCAGCGCGGCCGGTCCGCCGCGCGGCGCGCGACAGCCTCGAGAACGCGGGTCCGGAACTCGCCCATGCGTGCTGCGAGTTCGACATCCAGGGCCTCCCGGTCGTCCTTGTACGCCATGATGATGGCGGCATGCGGATCGAGCGTGTCGATGAAATCGAGCGAACGCTCGACGTCGTCCAGCGTGTCGCCGCGCGCTCCGAGGACGAACGTATGGCAGTCCTTGATGCCCGCTTCGCGACATGAGCGACTCGCCCGGCGAATGTCATCCGTCGTGAACCCCTTGCGCAGCCGCTCCAGCCCCTCGTCCGTGCCCGAGTCGGAGCCTATCTCGACACCCGAGCAAGCCGCGCGCGCCATCACGTTCGCCAACGCCTGGTCGAAGTACAGGGGATTCAGGTAGCAGGTCCAGGGCGTGTTCAGGCCGCGAGCGATCAGCGCCTCGCTGACCTCGCGGGCATGGCGGGGCGGCAGGTTGAACACGGCATCCACGATGAAGATGTGGTCGATGGACGGATGGGAGGCCACCAGGGCCTGCCACTCGTCGGCGACAACCTCGCCAGCTCGCCGCCGGATCTCACGGCCCTCGATGTCCGGGTAGGTGCAGTAATCGCACCTCATGGTGCAGCCGCGCTTGGTCTGGATCGAGGCAATCCCCGATAGCTCGTAGTACCGGGGGTCGGTCCAGCGGCGGTCCGGTGTCACGTTGGCGTCAAGGTCGAGATACTCGCGATGCTGCGAGGCCGGGACAGGCGGCACCCCGTCGCCGGACAAGAGGTTGGGAATGTCCCGCGCTTGGCGCGACCCGCCGGCCATGCGCGAGACCAGGGCTGCAAAGGCCCGCTCGCCTTCGCCGACGATGCCGTAGTCGAGTCGAAAGCGTCGCATGAGCTGCTGTGGCAGGACGCTGAAGCCACCGCCACCCATGACCAGGGGTGCGAGGCTGTGCTCGCGAATCGCGCGGAAGACCTGGTCGTAGTAGGCGAGTATGGCCTGCGAGTCCGTGTAGTCGGCGTTGTGCAGGTTGCGCATCCCGACGGCAATCAGGTCGGGGGAGAATTCATCCAGCCGGTGACCGACGAGCTCGAGGGGGCGATCCTCGAAGCACAGATCGATCAGGGTCCTGTCATGTTCCTCACCGACCGCGCTCATCATGTACAGCAGCCCGAGCGGCGGCACCGGGTCGGGAAGTTGCTCGCGATTGGGCGAGATGAATGCGATTCGCACGACAGATTCCCTCGGCGTTGCTGGCCTGGTGCCAGGCGCCGCCCGGCCAGTCCCATGTTGTCACGACAGGCGGGCCCGCGGAAACGTCAGCGGCCAACCCGCCGGTCGCAACCGGCCGCGCTAGGGCCCACTCCAGAAGTCGTAGAAGTTGAACCAGTTGTATGGCGCGATCCGGACATGCTCGGCAAGCCGGTTCGCGAATTCCTGGACGGCGGCGTGCAGTTGTTCCCTGCGCCGGCGCCGGTCGACCTGCAGTTCCTCCGTAAGCAGCTCGAAGTGGAGGTCGTAGCGGTTGCCGCCACGGTACAGGCCGATGCAGAAGACCACCGGGACATGCGTGACCGCGGCGATCTGCCACGGGGCCAGCGGAAACCCTGCCAGACCCCCCAGGAAGTCGACCTCGACCACCTCGTGCCCCGGCCGTCCCCGGTCGGCCAGCATCGTCACCAACTCGCCACGCTCCAGCGCCGCGCCAATCTCCAACGCTACCGATACGCCGGCCTGCCGCGGATTGATGATGCCCGCGGCTATTTTCGGGCTCAGCTCCGTGAGAATCGCCGACAACACGGGGCTGTGCCCGGCGTCCAGAACGACCCGGACCGTGGCCTCCGGGCGCAGCAGGCTGAACGCACGCAGGGAGTCGAAGCTGCCGGCATGAGCCCCTATCAACAGCACGCCCCGGCCGTGTTCCATCGCCTCGTGCAGCCGCTCGACACCGATGATGCGAATTTCAAAGTTGTCGAGCTTCTCCTTCAGGAAATAGACGCGATCGAGCGTCACGCCGGCAAAGGTGTGGAAGTGCCGCGCGACTTCCAGCAGGCTCGGCTGGCGCTCGAGCACCCTGGCGAGATACTCCCTCGATGCCCGCCGCTCGGGACCGCGCCTGACCAGGAAATAGGCGGTGATCGGCAGCAGGACGAGGCGCGCGACGGCGCGGCCGAGACCGAGCGCCACGGCCACCAGAAACCGCAGGGCGAAGGGGCTGCCACCCTCGGGGCGATCGAGCCAGGAACGGGTCACGTTTCGGCAGCCTGCTTGAGTTCGGGCGTGATCTCGCTGGCCTCGACTGGGTCTGCGCGCGGCGTTCAGGCAGGGCGCCACAAGGTTTTCGTGGGCGGTACGGGAAGATGTCGGGAACGGCCGGGTCTTGGGTCGGCTCGATTGCAGTCACGATAGGCCTGGCACGATGGCTGGACCGGCCGAAGCATGAACTTTTCCGACTCGGCAGACAACCTGGCGCCTGCCGGGTGCCTCATCGGTGCCCGGGCCGGGCAATGTGGGGTCCGCAGCCGCGCCCGGTCCGGCTACGGCTTGAACCCGCCTGCCAGCGGCGTTAGGTTGGCGGGGAGGGGAGGCCGCCGCCGGCTGCGGTGAACGGGTTCCCTGCGTGTTTGATCCCAAACGCCGCCGCAGAAGTTCCTGGCCGGCTGCACATTGCAAGGAGCATGAAAATGAGTTCAACAGTCGAATCAATCGGGCGGATGTCGCTCGCCTCGCTTGCCCTGGCGATCCTGTCGATTTCCAGCTCCCACGCGGATGGGTTGCAGGCCACCGCCGAGATCAAGGGTTGCACCAATCCGGCCATCTCGGGGACCGCAACCCTGGTCGAGCAGGTCACGCCGGAAGGCGTCAAGGAAGTCACCGTCGAGATGAAGGTCAAGGGCCTCACCGATGGCAAGCATGCAGTACACATCCATGAAGTCGCCGCCTGTGAGCCCTGCGGCTGCGGCCGAGGGCCACTTCGATCCCGGTCCGTTCGGCCAGTCGCGGCCGGACAGCGCCGACCGACGAGGTGCCGGCCAAGGACATCAATCATCCCTACCACATGGGCGACCTGATCAATCTGGAGGTCAAGGACGGCGTCGGCACCATGAAGCACACGACCAACCGGGTGACGCTGTCCCCGGGTCGGCTGGGCCTCTTCGACGACAATGGCAGTGCATTCATCGTCCACACGAACGCGGACACCTACTGCGACCAGGAGTCGGACCTGAAGAAGGGTTGCGCGGGCGGGTCGCGCGACGCCTGCGGCATCATCCGGCCTGCGCCGTAACCAGTAGCGGGACGACGGCGGAGCGAGTACAGTCGCCCGCCGTCGCGTACCCCGGCAGGGAACTGCGGCCGGTTCAGGGCGCGCCGTGACGCGCCCGGTCGGAGTGGATTCTCATGAACATGGATGAGCTGCGTAGTCAGTTGCTGGCCCGTGTCCGGCTGGCCGGGCGCAGCGTGCGCCACCTCAGGAAGAGCGCCGCCGAGAGCGTCCAGCATCCGGAGGTCATGGACCGCGTCCACGAGGGCGGAGACCTCACCCCCCGTTTCGCGCTGATGACGGTCCTTTCCTGTGGCATCGCCATCCTCGGGCTGCTGCAGAACTCGGTCGCCGTGATCATCGGCGCCATGCTGGTCTCGCCGTTGATGGGGCCGATCGTGGCGCTGGGCTTTTCCCTGACCACGGTCGACTACCGGCAGATGAAGCGTAGCGTCGTGGCGCTTGGCGTCGGCCTCGTGGTTTCGCTGCTGATATCCATCGTGATCGTCTCGTTCAGCCCGCTGCAGGCCGAGACGCCGGAAATCCTGGCGCGCACCCAGCCGAACCTGTTCGACTTGCTGGTCGCGGTGTTTTCCGGACTTGCCGGTGGCTACGCGGTCATCAAGGGCCGGGGCGAGGCGATCGTCGGCGTGGCCATTGCCACCGCGCTGATGCCGCCGCTGGCGGTCGTCGGCTACGGCATCGCGACGCTGAAGATGCATATCGCGATGGGTTCGTTCCTGCTGTTCATGACGAACCTCCTGGCCATCGCGCTCAGCGTCGCCCTGCTGGCCCGCTGGTACCGGTTCACGGCCAGCGACAGCCCCGTGAGCGTGATGTGGCAGACGGCGCTTACGCTGGTGACCTTTGCCGCGCTGTCGGTCCCGCTGGGCCTGGCACTGGTCGATATCGGTCGCAAGACGGTGGTCGGGGTGACGGTGCGGGCCGAGATCGAGCGCCAGTTCGAGGGACGCCGCAGTTCAATTGAGAGTCTCGACATCGCCGGGGGCCGGGGCGAGCCGCTGGAGGTGGCCGCGACGGTGCTGACGCCGGTGTTCAGGGTGGGTGCCGAGTCGGCCGTTGCAGGCGGGATCGCGCGGAAACTGGGCCAGGAGGCGCAGGTGTCCATCGACCAGGTCGTGGTCAGTCGCGAGGATCTCGACGAGCGGATTTCACAACAGGCCGCGGAGACGGCCCTTCTCCGCAGGGACCTGGAGCCGCTGGCCAAGGCGTATCGCGCGCGGCAGGAGGCCGTGGACGCGGTCAAGGCGGCGGTCTTCTTTCCGGTCCGGACCCTGGACGTCGAGCCGGAGGCCAAGCGTATCCGCGTGGAGCCCACCGCCGATGCCGGGGTCGGCCTGCATGCCCTGCGCCAGCTCGAGGCGTCGCTGCGCACCCGGTTTTCCGGGTGGGATATCACGGTGATCCCGGTGGTCGGGCCGCTGCCGTCGCTGTACTTCGAATCCGGGCGGGAGAACTTCCTGATCGGCCAGCACGCGGCGGTCGATGACATCGTCTGGGCGCTGAAGGCGTGGCAGGTCGGTGCGGTCACGGTCACGGGGTTCGCAAGTTCCACCGGTTCGACCGCCAGCAATCGTTCGTTGGCCCAGCGGCGGGCCGAATGGGTGGCCGAGTCCCTGCGCGCGGCCGGTTTCGACGCCCTGGTCGCCGCCGACCTACGCGTACCCGGCCAGCGCGGCCTCGAGCGGCAGTTCGGGGTGACGTACTTCCAGCGCGTCGACATCCGCCTCGGCAAGGATCCGCAGCCGCTGTCGATCCCGGGCGCCGCCGGCTGAACCGCACGACGCGGGCCGCGGGTAGCCACAGGCGCGGCCCCGGGGAACGCTTGATATAGTCGGCCCCCCGCCGGACACCCCTATGCGCACTGCACTGACCGCGACCTGGACCCTGTTGATCGGCATGGCGTTGTTGATGCTCGGCGCCGGTCTGCAAGGGACACTGGTCGGTTTGCGGGCGAGCCTCGAGGGCTTCCCCACGCTGCTCGCTGGCGTGGTCCTGGCCGCCTATTACTTCGGCTACATGGGCGGTTCGCTGATAACGCCCACGCTGGTCAGCTCGGTCGGCCACATCCGGGTCTTTGCGGCGCTGACGTCGCTGGCCTCGGTGCTGATCCTGTTGCAGGGGGTGTTCGTCGCGCCGCTGCCCTGGACGTTGCTGCGCATCGCCTCGGGGTTCTGCTTCGCCGGCATCTATGTGGTCGCCGAGAGCTGGCTGAACGACCGCGTCGATAACCAACACCGGGGCCTGCTCTTGTCCCTGTACATGCTCGTCTGCTACGCGGGTCTTGGCCTCGGGCAGTTGCTGCTCAACCTGGCCGATCCGCGCAGCACGGTGCTTTTCATCCTGGTGTCGGTGCTGATCTCGGTGGCGATGGTGCCGATGGCGCTCACGGCAAGCTCGGCGCCGGAGTTCAGCGTGCCGGTGCGGGTGCGCCTGCGCGACCTGTTCCGCCGCTCGCCGCTCGGCGTCGTCGGCGTGGCGCTGTCCGGTGCCGTCTCCGGCTGCCTGTTCTCCCTGGGCGCGCTCTACACGGGCGGCAAGGGGTTTTCTACGCTCGAGGTGTCGCTGTTCATGGCTGCGGCCATCCTCGCAGCCTGCATCACCCAGCTGCCGGTCGGTCGCATTTCAGACCGGATGGACAGGCGTCAGGTGGTTGCCACCGCCTGCCTGCTGGCGGCACTCGGCGCGATCGGCGCATGGTGGCTCGCGGACATCTCGCGTCCCGGCTTCTTCCTCATGGTGGCCGTCTACGGTGGCATGAGCCTGACGCTCTATTCGCTGAGCCTGGCCCACGTGAACGACCAGGTGCCGGCGCAGGAGCGGGTCGGCGCCAGCAGCACCTTGATCCTCCTGAACGGTGCCGGCGCCTTCGTCGCACCCATCGTCGTTGCAGCGATCATGGAAGTCGCCGGCGGCGACACTTTCCTGCCGCTGCTGGCCGCCATGCACCTGTTGCTGGCCGGCTACGCGCTATACCGCATGACCCGGCGGGCTCCCATGCCGGAAGAGCAGAAGACGCCTTTCGTCGGCACGCCGCCGGGAACGAGTTCCAGCGGCGAGCTGCTCGGTCACGGGTCCGAGGGCGCGGACGCGGCGAGGTAAGCGGTCACCCGGGGCGGGCGACTGCTCCGGACTGCCGGACACGAAAAAGGGTCCCGTCGGGACCCTCTTTCTCCAACCGATCCCCGCTGAAGGGGGACTCACGGTTCACTCGGCAGCTGGCGCTTCGCCCTGGCCCGTCAGGAAGCCGATCTTCTTCAGGCCCCCACGCTGCATGGCAAACAGCACGTCGGCGACGTACTCGTAGCGCACGCGTGGATTGGCGCGCAGGTGCACTTCGGGCTGCGGATCCTTGGCGGCATCCACGGCCACGTAGCTCAGCATCGTGTCCCGGTCGATGACGCTGTTGTTCCAGATGATCGAGCCGTCGAAGTCGATCGCAACGTCGATGAATTCGGGCTGGTCGCTCGGCGGGTTCGGCACATTGCGCGGCAGGTCGATCTTGACCGCGTGGGTCATGACCGGGATCGTGATGATGAAGATGATCAACAACACCAGCATGATGTCGACCAGCGGGATCACGTTCGGCTCGACCATCGGGTCGGATCTGTCGCCGCCTACTGAAACTGCCATTTACAGGTCCCCGTGTTTGCGTGCACTCACCCCATCCCGGCTACGGCGGCCCAGACGCCAACGACGGCCCTGGGAAAGGGGTGCGGACGGGCATGATAGTGCCCACGGATCGAGGAATAAACCCCCTTCGGGCGGGACCGGCCAGGCTTGCCGGGTCCCCCTGCAGGTATATTCGACTAACCGGCCTCCTGGAGGCGGTCTGCGGGGGAGTGCCGGCCGGCGCCGTTGCCCTGCAGTCTGTGGACGGATCCTGACGAGTGCGGCTCTATCTCCTTGATTTGCACAGGATCCGGACAGGTGGAACGATTCGGCGGCCGGGGCACCATTCGGGACTACCACGACGCCGGAACCCGTCACGGTGCTATCCTCCAAGCAATCAATGAGATACGACATCGGAGTACCCCCCGTCATGGCTCATAGCACCGCGGACATCCGGAACATCGCTCTCGTCGGCCACGCCGGCAGCGGCAAGACCCTGCTGGCGGAGGCCTTGTTGGCCGGCGCCGGCGCAATACCCGCCAAGGGGAGCCTCGACCGCGGCTCCACCGTCTGCGATTTCGATGCACAGGAAAAGCGACTGCTGCACTCGCTCGATTCGGCCGTCTGCCACTTCGAGACTGCGGGCACCCAGGTCAACCTGCTCGACACGCCGGGTATCCCGGATTTCATCGGCCGCTCACTGAGCGTCCTGGAGGCCGTCGAGACCGCGGCGGTGGTTGTCAGTGCCGTGGCCGGTGTCGAGCCGATGACCCAGCGCATGATGGATTTCGCGCGAAACAGGAAGCTGTGCCGCCTCGTCATCATCAACAAGATCGATCTGCCGGATGCGCGCCCGGAGGAAGTGCTCGAGGAACTGCGCGAGCGCTTCGGCAGGGAGTGCCTGCCGGTGAACCTGCCCGCTGAGGGCGGCAAGGTGGTGGAGGACGTTTTCTTCCAGCCTTCCGGACGGAGCACCGATTTTTCGACGGTCGCCGATGCCCACACCGAGATCATCGACCAGGTGGTCGAGGTCGACGAGGACCTGATGGCGCTCTACCTGGAGCAGGGTGAGGACCTCGAGCCGGAGCAGCTGCACGACCCCTTCGAGCAGGCGCTGCGCGAAGGGCACCTGATTCCCGTGTGCTTTGTCTCGGCCGAAACCGGGGCCGGCATCAAGGAGTTGCTGGAGGTGTTCGCGCAGCTGATGCCGAACCCCACCGAGGGCAACCCGCCGCCGTTCCTGAAGGGCGAAGCGTCAAATGCGGTCCGCGTCGACCTCAGGCCCGACCCGGAGCGTCACGCCATCGCCCATGTGTTCAAGGTCGCGATCGATCCGTTCGTCGGCAAGCTCGGTATTTTCCGGGTGCACCAGGGGACGGTTCGTTCGGGCGGCCAGCTTCTTGTCGGTGACGCCAGGAAGCCCATCCGGATCGCCCATCTCTACCGGCTGCAGGGCAAGGACACGGTGGAAATCCCCGAGGCGATACCCGGGGACATCGCGGCGGTGTCCAAGATAGAGGAGTTGCACTTCGACGCCGTGCTGCACGACTCGCACGACGAGGACAACTTCCACCTGAAGCCGATAGCGTTCCCGCCGCCGATGCTCGGGCTGGCCATCGAGCCGGAACGCCGCGGCGAGGAGCAGCGCCTGGCCGACTCGCTGCACAAGCTCGTTGCCGAGGACCCCTGCGTACGGGTCGAGCACCATGCGTCGTTGAACGAGACCGTTCTCTATGGCATGGGCGAATTGCACCTGCGCGTCATGCTCGAGCGGATGACCGAGCGCTACAACGTCCACGTCAAGACGCGCCCACCCAGCATTCCCTATCGCGAGACCATCACCGTGCCCGCGGAAGGACATCACCGGCACAAGAAGCAGACCGGCGGTGCCGGCCAGTTCGGCGAGGTCTACCTGAGGATCGAGCCGCTCGAGCGGGGCGCGGGCTTCGAGTTCGTCAACAAGGTCGTGGGCGGGGCCATCCCGCACCAGTTCATCCCGGCGGTCGAGAAAGGCGTCAGGCACGTGCTGACTGACGGCGCGGTGGCCGGGTTTCCGTTGCAGGACCTGCGCGTGACGGTGTACGACGGCAAGTACCATTCGGTCGATTCGAAGGAAGTCGCCTTCGTCAGCGCCGGCAAGAAGGCGTTCCTGCACGCGGTCCAGGACGCGGGCCCGACCGTGCTGGAGCCGATCGTCAAGGTCGAGATCACGGCGCCCGCGCAGTCGATGGGCGACATCACGGGCGACCTGGCGACCAAGCGGGGCCGCATCAACGGCAACGACAGCCTGCCCGGCGGCCGGGTGACGGTCTCGGCGTTCGTGCCGCTGGCCGAACTGACCGACTACCAGACCCGGTTGAAGGCGCTGACTGGCGGCGAGGGCAGCTACACGCTGGACCTGAGCCACTACGACCCGGTGCCGCCGCGGACGCTGCAGGAGCTGAAGGAAGCCTGGAAGCCGCAGGTGTCGGAAGACTAGGAAAGCGGATGGCGGATAGCGGATGGCGGATAGTGAGGAAGACCAGTGAGTCGTGATTTGTGAGTCGTGAGTTGTAAGAAGGGAACACCCTGTTTACGACTCACGACCCACTCTCTCTTTCTATCCGCCATCCGCTATCCGCTATCCGCTCTCTTCACACCAACACCCGCTCAATCCCACCCGCGTTCGCCCGCCGGACGTAGTCGGCCATCCAGTCCTCGCCGAGCACGTGCCGGGCGAGCTCGACGACGATGTAATCCGCGTCGAGCCTGGCGTCGTCGGAATAGCGCGCCAGGCCCTGCAGGCAGGACGGGCAGGACGTCAGGATCTTCACGTCGCCGGCGAAGCCGTCGGCACGCAATGCGTCGGCACCCTTCACGACCTCGCGCTCCTTGCGGAAGCGGACCTGGGTCGAGATGTCGGGCCGCGCGATGGCCAGCGTCCCTGACTCGCCGCAGCAGCGGTCGTTCTTGCCGATCTGGCCGTTAGCCGCCGAGTTCATCAGCGTGTTCACGACGGTCAGCGGGTCGTGGCTCTTCATCGGCGAGTGGCAGGGGTCGTGGTACATGTAGCGGACGCCGGTGACGTCCGCCAGGCGCACGCCTTTCTCCATCAGGAACTCGTGGATGTCCACGATCCGCGAGCCCGGGAAGATCTCGTCGAACTTGTAGCCCTGCAGCTGGTCGTGGCAGGTGCCGCAGCTGACCACCACGGTCTTGATATCCAGGTAGTTGAGGGTGTTCGCCACGCGGTGGAACAGCACCCGGTTGTCCGTGATCATCTTCTCGGCCAGGTCGAACTCGCCCGCGCCGCGCTGCGGATAGCCGCAGCACAGGTAGCCTGGCGGCAGTACCGTCTGCACGCCGACCTGCCAGAGCATGGCCTGGGTCGCGAGGCCCACCTGGGAAAAAAGCCGCTCGGAGCCGCAGCCGGGAAAATAGAACACCGCCTCGGAGTCGGTGCTGGTGCGTTCAGGGTCGCGGATGACCGGAACGTAGTCGCGGTCCTCGATGTCGAGCAGGGCGCGCGCGGTTCGCCTTGGCAGGCCGCCCGGCATCTTCTTGTTGACGAAGTGGACGACCTGCTCGTGGATCGGCGATCGGCCCGTCGTTGCGGGCGGCCGCCGGGTCTGCCGCCTGGCGAGCGTCGACAGCAAGCGGTTGCCCAGCCGCTGCGACTTGTAGCCCCAGTCGATCATGACCTTCCGCGCCAGCTTGATGGTCTCCGGACGGGTCGTGTCGAGGAAGAACATGGCGGCCGACTTGGCCGGGTTGAAGCGCTGCTTGCCCATCCTGCGCAGCAGGTCGCGCATCACCATGGACACGTCGCCGAAGTCGATGTCGACGGGGCAGGGGGTCAGGCACTTGTGGCAGATGGTGCAGTGGTCGGCGACGTCCCCGAACTCGTCCCAGTGCCGGATCGATACGCCGCGGCGCGTCTGCTCCTCGTAGAGGAAGGCTTCCACCAGCAGCGAGGTGGCCAGGATCTTGTTGCGCGGCGAATAAAGCAGGTTGGCGCGCGGCACGTGGGTCGCGCAGACCGGCTTGCACTTGCCGCAGCGCAGGCAGTCCTTCACCGCATCGGAAATCGAGTTGATGTCGGACTGCCGCATGATCAGCGACTCGTGGCCGAGCAGGTTGAAGCTCGGCGTGTAGGCGCGCGACAGGTCGCCGCCCGGCAGCAGCTTGCCCTTGTTGTAGCGGCCCTCCGGGTCGATCCGTTCCTTGTAGCGACGGAATTCCGCGGTCTCCTCCGGGCTGAGGAACTCGTACTTGGTGATGCCGATGCCGTGCTCGCCGGAGATCGCCCCGTCGAGGTCGCGCGCGATGCGCATGATGCGTTCAACGGTCCGGTTGGCCTCGTTGAGCATCTCGTAGTCGTCGGAGTTGACCGGAATGTTGGTGTGCACGTTGCCGTCGCCGGCATGCATGTGCAGCGCGACGAACAGGCGGCCCTTCAGCACGCGCGCATGGACCTCGCGCAGCGACGCCCGGATCGAAGCGAATGCGGCACCCGCGAACAGACGCTCGATGGGCGCGCGCACCTCCGCCTTCCAGGAGGTCCGGACCGTGCGCTCCTGCATCACGTCGAAGACCCGCAGGCCCGGCGTCACGGCGACCCGCCGCGCCAGCTCCTCCTCCAGCGGCGCCGAGAGCAACGACTGCAGCGGCTCGAGGGCCTGCGGAGAGCTGCAGGTCGAGGTTCTCCAGCAGCCAGGACCAGCGCCGGCGGGTGGCGCGCACGATCTCGAGCGCCTGGGCCGGCCGGTCGCCCAGCACTTCGTGCGCGGTGAGCGACGTATCCAGCTCGTCGGTCGCGGCCAGCTTCAACTCGCCGAGCAACGCCAGTTCGAGCTCATCCAGCAGCTGCAGCTTGTTGCGGGTGGACAGCTCGATGTTGATGCGCTCGATCGCGTCCGTGTAGTCGCCGAGGCGGGGCAGCGGGATCACCACGTCCTCGTTCAGCTTGAAGGCGTTGGTGTGCCGCGAAATGGCGGCCGTGCGCGAGCGGTCGGCCCAGAACTTGCGGCGTGCCTCGGCGCTGACCGCGACGAAGCCCTCGCCGGCGCGCAGGTTGGCGATGCGGATGGCCTCGGAGGCCGCGCGCGCCACGGCCTGCTCGTCGTCGCCGACGATGTCGCCGAGCAGCACCATCTTCGGGGTTGAGCCGCGGCGGGACCTGGGCGTGTAGCCGATGGCCTTGAGGTAGCGTTCGTCGAGGTGCTCGAGTCCCGCGAGGATCGCTCCGGAGGCGCGCCCGGCCCCATCGAGGTAATTCTTGATCTCGACGATGGACGGGATCGCTTCGCGGGCCTGGCCGAAGAACTCCAGGCAGACTGTCCGCGCGTGGGCGGGCATGCGGTGCAGGACCCAGCGGGCCGAGGTGATCAGGCCGTCGCAGCCTTCTTTCTGCACGCCAGGCAGGCCGCCGAGAAACTTGTCGGTGACGTCCTTGCCCAGCCCTGCCTTGCGGAAGCGCGCTCCCTCGATTTCCAGCGTCTCGCTGCGGATGACACGGGCCTCGTCCGCGGGCTTCCGGCCGTCCTTCCAGGTGAGTTCGAAGCGCGCCATGGGCGCCTCGTGGATCTTGCCGAGGTTGTGGGCGATGCGCGTGACTTCCAGCCAGTTTCCGTCCGGGTCCACCATCCGCCACCAGGCGAGGTTGTCGACGGCCGTACCCCACAGCACGGCCTTCTTGCCGCCGGCATTCACGGCGATATTGCCGCCGATGCACGAGGCGTCCGCCGAAGTCGGGTCGACCGCGAAAACCAGGCCGGCGGCCTGGGCAGCGTCGGCGACGCGCCGGGTCACCACGCCTGCACCGGAGAAAATGGTGCCGACGTCGCCGGCCACGCCCGGCAGGGCGCGGCGTTCGACCGCGCCCAGCATCTCGAGCTTTTCGGTATTCACGACCGCCGACAGCGGCGTCAGCGGAATCGCGCCGCCCGTGTAGCCCGTACCACCTCCGCGCGGGATGATGGTCAGGCCGAGCTCCGCGCAGGCCCTGACGATGCCGGGAATCTCGTCTTCCTCGTCAGGCGTGAGGACCACGAACGGGTACTCGATGCGCCAGTCGGTGGCGTCGGTAACGTGCGAAACACGGGCGAAGGCGTCGAAGCGGATGTTGTCGCCGCGCGTGTGGCGGCCGAGCAGGCGCCGGGCCCGGGCCCGCAGCGTCACGACCGCGTCGCAATCGCATTCGAAATCGTCAACCGCCTGGCGCGCGGCGGCGAGCAGGTTGGCGACCAGCACGTCGCGTTCCGGATCCGTGACATCGCGTCGCCGGTCGATGTCGCCGAGCCGGTGGTGCAAGGCCTCGATCAGCTGGCGACGGCGCCGGGGGTTGTCGAGCAGGTCGTCCTGCAGGTAGGGGTTGCGGCGGACCACCCAGATATCGCCGAGCACCTCGTAAAGCATCCGTGCCGAACGGCCGGTGCGGCGTTCGTGCCGGAGCTGGTCGATGGTCAGCCAGGCGGATTCGCCGAGCAGGCGGATGACGATCTCGCGATCCGACAGCGAAGTGTAGTTGTAGGGGATCTCGCGCAGGCGCAGGGTGGGCGCTGCTTCGGGCTGTGCCGGCGCCTGGGTCAGGGGCAGGGGAAGCGTCGTGCTCATTGAGCGGGGATTTTAGCGGCAGGCGGTGCCCCGCGGGGGAGCATTGCCGCCGTGCACCAGCATGGAGCAGAAAAACCGGCCCCGGGGCGGCCGGCCGACGCCAGGCCGCGATTTGCGCGACAATGGCGCCTGGCAATGAGCGAGGCCGGAGAAACGTGAAAGTCGAGCTGTCCGCAGACGAAGCACGGGTGATCGGGGCGCTGATCGAGAAGGAAATCACGACACCCGACCAGTACCCGTTGTCGCTCAACGCGCTGACCAACGCCTGCAACCAGAAGTCGAACCGCGATCCGGTCGTGAGCTGGGGCGAGGCCAGGGTGCAGCAGCTGCTCGACGGGCTGTCCCGGCGCGCGCTGGCGGTGGACCGGTCGGGGTTCGGCAGCCGGGTCCCGAAGTACCGCCACCTCTTCTGCAACACCGCTTTCGGCAGCCTGAAATTTTCGCCCCAGGAACTGGCCATCGTCTGCGAACTGCTGCTGCGCGGGCCACAGACGCCCGGCGAGCTGCGCGGCCGGGCCAGCCGCATGTGCCCGTTTGCGGACGTCGGCGAGGTGGAGGCAACGCTGGACAGGCTGATGAATCGCGAGGACGGGCCGTTCCTGGCGCGGCTGGTCCGCGAGCCCGGGCGACGCGAGTCGCGCTATGCCCAGCTGTTCACGGGCGCCCTGCCGACGGAGTCAGTCGACGCGGCACCGCCGCTTGCCGCCGCCGTGCGGCCAGCAACCGCCTCCCTGGCGGATGACCGGCTGGAAAGCCTCGAAAAGGCCGTGCAAAGGCTGGAAATGGAAGTGGCGGAGCTGAAGCGTAAAATGGATCCGTGAGCAGTGGGCAGTGAGTCGTGAGTCGTGAGTCGTGAGTGGTGAATCGTAGGAAAGTGAGCCGCGAGCGGTGTCAGGCTCCGCTGGGATGCCGGTGGTTCGGCTCTTTGACGTCAGGCGCGGTGCCTGATCACCTCCGGGCCGCATGACGCCGCAGCAAGGCTCGGCTGGGAGAAACGATGAGCATCAAGTCCGATACCCGAATCATCGCCGTGTTCTGCGACTTCGAGAACGTCGCGCTCGGCGTACGCGACGCAAAATTCGAAGCTTTCGACATCCGCAAGGTGCTCGAGCGGCTGCTCCTCAAGGGCAACATCGTGGTCAAGAAGGCCTACTGCGACTGGCAGCGCTACAAGGAGTTCAAGACCGCCATGCACGAGGCGGCCTTCGAGCTCATCGATATTCCGCACGTGCGGCAGTCGGGCAAGAATTCCGCCGACATCCGCATGGTCGTCGACGCCCTCGACCTCTGTTACACGAAGTCCCACGTGGACACCTTCGTGATCGTCAGCGGCGATTCCGACTTCTCGCCGCTGGTCAGCAAGCTTCGTGAGAACAACAAGATCGTCGTCGGCGTCGGCGTGAAGAATTCCTCTTCCGACCTGCTGATCGCCAACTGCGACGAGTTCATCTTCTACGACGACCTCGCCCGGCAGTCGGCGCAGGCACGCAGCACCCGGCGCAAGGCGAAGGCGGTCAAGCCGGCCGAGAAGACGGCGCCGTCGCCCGAGGAGGAGAAGAAGCAGGAGGCCTTCGACCTGGTCATCGAGATGATCGATGACCTGATGGAGGAGCGCGATTCCGAGGAAAAGGTCTGGGGTTCGATGGTCAAGCAGGCGCTCAAGCGCCGCAAGCCGGGCTTCAACGAGAGTTACCACGGCTTCAAGACCTTCGGAAAGTTGCTGGAAGAGGCGCGCGACCGCAAGCTGCTCGACCTCGAGCACGACGCGAAGTCCGGCGGCTACATCATTTCACGCGTATTGGCGCACTGAGACGGCGGCCACGGGCCAGCCAAGGAGAGGACATGGCGACGCACACCGTATGCAAGGCCGACGAACTGCCGGTCGGCAAGATGAAGGCGGCCAGGCTCGACGGCACCGGCGTGCTCGTCTTCCACCTCGAGGACGGCTTCTACGCGACGCAGAGCACCTGCACGCACATGTTCGCGCCGCTGGGGCGCGGCAAGCTCGTCGACGGCTGCAAGATCCAGTGTCCTTTCCACCGCGCCCGCTTTGACATCAGGAGCGGCGAAGTCGTCGACTGGGCGAATTTCCCGCCCGGCGTCCAGTTGCTGAACGCGGTGCGCGGCGAGAAGGCCCTGAAGACCTACGCGGTGACCGTGATCAACGGCAACGTCCGCGTGAAGCTCTAGAATTCGGGGACAGTTTACCGATCAGCCGGCTCCGCTCCGGGCCTCTAGCTGTTCGGGCCGGTAAACTGTACCGAACCGTCAAATGACCGCAATTCGGTAAACTGTCCCCGAATCAGATCTCGAGCACGACCTTGCCGACGGTACTGCCGGACTGCAGCAGGCGCATGGCGTCCGGCGCGCGATCGAAGGGCAGGCGCTCCCCGACATGGGGCTTCCGCCCGCCGGCGTAGCGCGTTCAGGCCGTCGATCGCCGCGGGCATGCGCCCGACTTCTTCCCACAGCCAGATCAGGTTGAAGCCGATGAAGCTCTGGTTGGCAGAGATCATCGCCAGCGGATCCAGCCGCGGCCGGCGCAGGTACCGCCACAACAGCGCCGCATAGTTCGGGCGCCGGCCGGCCGGCATGAAGTCCGCGGCACCGAACAGCACGAAGCGGCCCTCCGGATTGAGCCGCTTCATCGAGGGGTCGAAATACGGTCCCAGGACGGCATCGAAGACGACGTCGAGCCCGGAGGCACCGAGCGTCGCGAGCGCCTCGTCCAGCTGCTGGCCGAAGCGCCGCGGCTCGCGCACGATCACCGCGCCGGCCGGCAGCCCGTGGCGTGACAGCAGGAACTGCCGCTTGTCCTCGTTGCCGACGGTGGCGACGACCCTGGCGCCGACCGACTCCAGGATGCCCAGCGCCTGCAGGCCGACGCCCCCCGCGGCCGACTGGATCAGTACGGTCTCACCCGGGCAGACCCGGGCGCGTTCGATCAGCCCGTACCAGGCGGTCATGCCCTGTACGGGCCATGCTGCGGCCTCGGCCGCGGTCCATCCCGCGGGGACCGCGATGGCGTAGTCCTGGTCGAAATTGAGTCGATCGGCGTAAGCGCCGAAGCGCGTCAGCACGCTGACGCGATCGCCGATGGCAAGACGGGTGCCGGGACCGATCGCCTCGACTGTCCCGGCACACTCGAGGCCTGGAACGAACGATCCCGACGGGGTGGCCGAATAAAGCCCGAGGCAGGCGAGGATGTCCGCAAAGTTGAGGCCGATGGCCTCGACGCGAAGCCGGGCCTGGCCCGGTCCGGGGTCGGTCAGCGACTCCTCGACGCGCGCCAGTCGGGCCAGGGACCCTGCGCGTGAAATTCGCCATGCGGTTCTCTGGACGGGCATCAGCGGATCTTACGTCAAGGTGGCCTCAGGCCGGGCCGAACTGCCCGTTGCGCCGCGTCAGCTTCTGCCAGATCCAGCCCCCCGGCAGGTCGCGTCCGGTACGCACGTAGTCCAGCGCATTGACGTTGGCCAGCGTCAGCTGCTGCGATCGGCGCGCGCGCAGGCGTCCCGCGAACAGGATCTCGTCGCCCCGCGCCAGCGGCATGTCTTCCGTCGGCAGCGAGTGGTCGCGCCCGTCGCGTCGCAGCAGCAGGGGCAGGCAGGGCAGTTGCTCGGAACGGTCGCTCGAGCTTCGCAGCAGGTCGCCGATCAGCGGCGCCACTGCGCCGGGCACCAGCGCCGCATGCACCGCCGGCGCGTCCCTGACATCCAGCTGGACGCTCCAGGTCGACAGCGATCCCGTCGGCTTGAGACTGTCGAGCCGGTCGCCCAGTTCCCGGGCCCACTCCTGGGGCTGCTGCCGTGCCAGGGCGAGGAACGGGCTGAGCAGTGGCGTCGAGATGATCCCCAGGCAACGACCCGCGATCAGCTCGGCGGACACGACCGTCACGTCGGCGTCAAAGGCCTCGAACAGGCGATGGTTCGCGCGCAGGTTCTGCCGCGCGATGACATACAGGTCCGGGTTGAGTTCACGCGCCGTCACGGCGATGGACAGGTTGTTCACGTCGTGGTCCGTTCCGGCCACGATGCCTACCGCTTCCTTTACACCAGCGCGCAGCAAGGGCTCCGCCTCGGTCCCGACGCCCTGGATGAACGTCTGCCCGGAACCTGAGGCCGCCGGGTCGATGATGGTGACCTGCAGCGACTCGCGGTCGAAGGCGTCGACGACCTCGCGGCCGAAGCGGCCGTAACCGCAGACCAGCCAGGCGCCTCGCGGCGGCGGCGCTTCGGCGCCCGCCGAACCGCGCAACAACCCGGTCAGCCGCATGATCAGCTGGAACGTGGCCGGCGCCTCCAGTGCGGTGGCGAGCGTTTCTCCAAAGATCTGGAACGGGTTGACGACATGGTCGGTACCGAAAGACCGCATGTTTTCCGCGACGCCGCGGGTCATGGCGCGGGCGAGCACCGGCACCCGCGGATTCAGCAGGCGCACCGTGATCGCGACAGACAGGTTGGCCGCGTCGTCGTCGGTCAGCGCCAGCACGCCGCGGCAGGAAGGATTCTTCAGGCCGGCTGCCAGCAGGTGATCGGGGCTGCCCGCATCGGCGCTCAGCGCGGGTGCGTCGCTGGCATAGTGCGCAAGGTCCACCGCATCGACGCAGTCGCGGTTCAGGTCCAGGACCGTAAAGCGCAGCCCCCAGCGGTCCAGCGTCCGGCAGACCAGCGCGCCGGTCTCGCCGTATCCGCAGACGATGTAGAACGGCTCATGCAGGCGCTGCACCCGGCGCCGGAAGCTCTGCTCGACCAGTGCATGGCGGAACCCGCTGTCCTGTATCAGTGTCAGCACACTGGCGATGGTGTAGGCCCAGGCAATGACCGACATGTAGATGACGATCGTCACCCACAGCCGCTGCTGGTCGGTGAAAGCGTTCGGGATCTCGCCGAAGCCTATGGTGCTTGCCGTGTAGCTGAGGAAATAGAAGGCATGGAAAAAGCCCATCGGCGCAGGGTTGCCCGCCGCGTCGACGCCGGGGATCACGACCATTCCCAGGATGCCGACCGCGTAGACGACGACCAGCAGCACCAGCGGACGGCGCAGCCGCCGAAGCGTCAGCAGCAGGACGCTGTCCATCTGTTCAGCGACGCAACATGAGCGTCTCGGCGACGAGCATGATCACGGAGACCACGTTGGCGAATACCGCCCCGGCCGCGAGCGACACGATGGCCGCCATGCTCGAGGCGGATATCTCTCCGCCCGTCTCGCGCGCGGCGAAGAACCACACCATCGTCGCCGCGATCAGCTGCAGCACGGCGACCAGGCTGGTTGCCAGGTGCACCGCGCCGAGCTGGGTCCGGTCGCCGAACTTCAGCAGCGTCGCGATGACGTTGACGACCACCGCCGCATACAACTCCGGCGCCGCATGGTGCGTCGGGTCGCTCATGTCACCCAGAACGAACCCGAAATTCAGGGTTGCCGCGAGCAGGATGAAGAAGCCAAAGATCACCTTCTCCAGGTTCATGCGCACACTCCCGCGATTGGATGCGGCCAAGCTTAAACTGCCCCGGGCCGCCGCGGGCAAGGTAAATTCCGCAGCGGCGGCCCGTCCGGTCGCCGTGAAGCTTGCCTGGCGTCCCCGATCTCGCGTTAGATTGCGCTCATGGACCGCACCGAACGTTTCTACCGCATCCGCCGCAGGCTGGTCGAGAAGGGTACGCTCACCCGTCGCGAGATCGAGGAGGAACTCGAGATCTCGCATTCGACCTTCAAGCGTGACATCGACTACATGCGCGACCGGCTGAACGTGCCGATCATCTGGTCGGTCGACAGGCAGGCCTACGTGCTTGACCCGGACGCAGACGTCGCCGAGTTGCCGGGTGTCTGGTTCAGCCCCGGCGAGATCTACGCGCTGCTGGAGATCGAGCACCTGCTGGAGCAGCTCGAGCCCGGGCTGCTCTCGCGCCAGCTGGGCCCGGTCCGCGAACGCCTGTCGGGCCTTCTCGAAGGCAGCGAAAAGGGCCATCGCGAGATCCGCCGGCGCATCAAGGTCCTGCCGATGGGCACGCGGCCCGTCAACCGCGAGGTCTTCGAGACGCTGTCGTTCGCCTTGCTCGACCGGCGCCAGTTGCGGATACGGCACCTGCGGCGGCAGACCGGCGAGGAATCGGACCGGATCGTCTCGCCGCAGCGGCTCGTGCACTACCGCTACAACTGGTACCTGGACGCCTGGTGCCACACGCGCAAGGACATCCGGATCTTCGCCGTGGACGCCATCAGGGCGGCGCAGGCGCTCGAGGACCCGGCACGCGAGGTCGACGACGAGCGGCTCGACGAGGTGCTGCGCGCCGGATACGGGATCTTCGCCGGCGAGTCCGTCGAGCGGGCGGTCCTGAAGTTCTCCCCGGGGCGCGCGCGGTGGGTGGCGAACGAGGTCTGGCATTCCCGCCAGGTGGGCCGCATGGAGGCCGATGGGTCCTACGTGCTCGAGCTTCCCTACAGCCAGGAGCCCGAGCTCGTGATGGACGTCCTGAAATATGGCAGCGAGGTCGAGGTGCTCTCGCCGGCTTCCCTCAGGCGGCGCGTGGCGCGCGAGCTTGCGGCAGGCGCCGCGCTCTACGAGGCCGGACAGGAACGCGCCTAGACGGATCGCGGGCGGTCAGTCCTCGGGCAACGGGATGAATTCCGTCTCCCCGGGCACGGCCGCGAACCGGCCTTCGCGCCAGTCGCGCTTCGCCTGTTCGATTCGCTCGCTGCGAACTGGACACGAAGTTCCACCAGATATGGCGCGGTCCGTCGGCGGCAGCGCCCCCCAGCAACAGGGCGCGTGCGCCGGATGGACTGTCCAGCCGGACGTCCGCGCCGGGCTCGATAAGCGCCATCTGTCCGGCCGTGACTTCGTCGCCGCCGATCAGCAACCGGCCCTCGGCAACGTAGCAGGCGCGTTCCTCGTGCTCGCCGGGTACCTGCAGCGAAGCGCCCGGCGGCAGGGCGACGTCGACATAAAGAGTCGCCGTCAGCACCTCGACGGGCGATGCCCGGCCATAGGCGTCGCCGGCGATGACGCGAACCGTGGCGTTTCCCACGGTGAATTCGGGCAGCGATGCGGCCGTGTGGTGCCTGAACGACGGCTCGATTTCCTCGAACTCGCGGGGCAGGGCGACCCAGGACTGGATGCCGTGAATCCGGTGCCCGCTGGCGCGCAGTTCGGGCCCGGTGCGCTCCGAGTGCACGATGCCGCGACCGGCGGTCATCCAGTTCACGGCGCCGGGCTCGATGGTCGCTACGACGCCCAGGCTGTCGCGGTGCAGCATGGCACCCTCGAACAGGTAGGTGACGGTCGCGAGACCGATATGCGGGTGCGGCCTGACGTCGATGCCGGTGCCCGGCGCGAATACCGCCGGTCCGATATGGTCGAAGAAGATGAACGGTCCCACCATCCGCAGGCCCGGCGCCGGCAGCACCCGGCGCACCGAAAAGCCGCCGAGATCGCGGGGGCGGGGCTCGATGAGATTCCTAATGGCGCCGTGCATGATAGGGAGAAGAATAGCAGACACATGGACAGGCGAATTCTGCGTGACCGCCGGTGGGTTCTGCAGGCGCTTGGCGCGTCGGCGGCTACTGCCGGCTGCAGCCTGCTGCCCTCCAGCAAGCTGGAGCGGCGGCCGCGCTGGTTCAGTCCTGCGGCACCACGACCCCCGGTGGTGTTTATCCATGGCAACTTCGGCTCAAGGCTGCGCGATCGGGGTACGCGCCGGGAAATCTGGCCCATCGGTGTCAAGGACCTGCTGGTCAGCGGGTACGACGAACTGGGCCTTCCGCTGGATCCCGAGACCGGCGATGCCGTGGCGGATGACATCGAGGCCTTCGACCTGTTCGACGACGTCGGTGTCGTCGAATTCTACGGCTCGCTGGTCAGCATGCTCACGACTGTCGGCGGCTATCGCCGGGCTTGGCCGGGGGCGCCGATTGACGACGACGTGCCGCGCCTGTACGCCTTGCTCTATGACTGGCGGCGCGAGCTTTCCGGCGCCGCGCGGCAACTCGATCAGCTCATTGAGCAGATCCGCGCCGAGCACAATTCGCCCGACCTGAAGGTCGACCTCGTCGCGCATTCGAGCGGCGGCCTGGTCGCTCGCTATTACCTGCTCTACGGCGGCATGCCGCTTGACGCGAATCGACCTGCCGCAACCGGACTTCGCCGGTGCCGCCAAGGTGGAGCGGTCGGTCGCGATCGGGGTGCCTGAACTGGGCATGACGCGCGCCGCGGCGGCCCTGGTGGAGGGCGAGCCCGTGGTATTCAACCGGGTTGGTCCGGAGGTCCTGTCGACTTCGGGAAGCACTGCTCAGCTGCTGCCACACGGCGACGAAGTGTGGCTACTCGACGCAATGGGCCAGCCGATCATGGCCGACGCCTGCAGCGTGGATACCTGGCGAGAATTCGGCATGGGTATATTCGATCCACGCGTTCGGTCGCGCGTCCGCAGGGGAGCGGGTGGCGGTGCCAGGGGCCGCGCGCGCGTGGAACTGCTCGAGCGCGGGTTCGCGCTCAGGCTCGAGCGCGCCCGGCGTTTCCATGCTGCAATCCGCGCAGCGGCGATCCCGGCTGACGTCGCCTACTTCACGATCGGCGGCGATTGCCGCCCGACCCAGGCGCGACTGCTGGTCGAGACGCCCGGCGGCGACCCCATCGTCCGGACCCGCCCCGAAAGCGTTCGCGCGCGCCGGGCGGACCTGGATTACGCCCAGGCTCATGCTGGAAATGGGCGACGGCATGGTGACGCGGTCTTCTTCCGGCTGCAGCCCCGGGTGGCCCAGTAGCGACCAGCGGCCCGCGGCACCCGCCGAGGACTGGCGCTGGCGGCGCTACGTCTGCGCCTCGCATAACAAGCTGGTCGGGAACATCGACTGCCAGCGAGCCCTGCTTCATGCACTGGCCGAGCCGGCCGCCTGAGGACCCTGCCGGCGGAACGGATCCGGCCGGGCTGACCGCGGATGGCCGCGACGACCCCCGGCCGCGAGCGTCGGGCTACCGACCGCCATCGTCGCACGCGCCGGATTGCGCGTAACCTAGTCCTGCGGCGACTGCGGCCGCGCGCAGTGCCGGGCGGCCGCAGGAGCTGATGTGCACCCCAAAGCCTTGCGGCCGCCGGCCTCAGTGGCCGGGTCGCGTCCCGCTGCTGGTCGGCCTGCGCCACGCCGCCAACGGCGCCAGCCGCGCGCCCGTGCCGGCGATGCGCAGGTCATCGTGGATCTCGAGGCCCGCTTTGCGGCGGCGTCGCGGGAGAAGGGCGCGCGTGCGGCCTTCCTGGAGTTCCTGGCCGAGGATTCCATCGTCCTGCAGCCCGGGCCGGTCTGGGGCCGCGCCGCCTGGGAATCCGCCGACGAACTGGCCGGCACGCTGGACTGGGCGCCGGACTGGGCCGAGCTGGCGGGTGATGGAACGCTCGGCTTTGCGACGGGCCCCTGGCTGCTGACGCCCACCGAAGGTGCGCGGGTCGAGGGGCGGTACCTGACCGTCTGGCGCAAGAGTGCCGCCGGCTGGGCGGTCGTGTTCGACGGCGGCTTCGGGCGGCGGGCTGCGGAGACAGTGAGCAGTCCGGCCCCCCAGGCGCGGCTGGGCGTGGCGAAGTGCGAGCCCGGCTCCCAGACATCGCCCGGCGAGCTGCAGCTGCGCGACCTCGACCCTGTCGGGCTCCGTCGACGCGCCGCATGGCGCACGCGTGTCGGCGCAGCTGGGCCCGAATGCGGTGCTCTTTCATCCGCGCGCCGTCGAGGGGCATCGGGACGGCGCCGCACAGCAGGCCGCGCTCGACGCGCTGTCCGGCACCACGCAGCTGTGGCCGATGGGGTCCGCCGTGTCGGCCTCGGGTGACCTCGGCTACACCTACGGGCTTTCAGCGCCCGCGGCGGATGCCAAGGCGGATGCGAGTTATGCCCACATCTGGTGCCGCGTCGGGGGCGACTGGACCCTGCTGCTGGAGCTCAGGACCGCGCTGCCGGGCTAGGCGGCGATGCGCAAGCAGGCGCGAGCCGGTTGCCCTGGCAGCGACGTGTCGTCGAACAGTGACAGGAGCGCCAGGAATGCAGTCACCAGCCCACGGGATTGAGCCGATCGAGATCGTCATCGAAGTCAACGTCCTGCCGGCTGCATGCTTCGAGCTGTTCACCGCGGGCTTCGGCGAGTGGTGGCCTGTCCTGACGCACTCCTTGTCGCGCGATGCGGCGACGCGCTGCGCGCTCGAGGCGCGTGCAGGCGGGCGGCTGTTCGAGACGGCCCCCGACGGCACCGAGCACCTGTGGGGAACGATCACGGCGGTCGTGCCCGGCGAGCGCCTGACGTTCTCCTGGCATCCGGGGCGGGAAGCGGAATCGGCGCAGTGGGTGGACGTGTGCTTCGAGCCGGCCGGGCAGGGCAGCCGCGTCACACTGACCCATGGCGGCTGGGAGGCCCTCGGCGAGATCGCGCCGATCCTGCGGCGCGAGTACGTGCCGGGCTGGCAGCATGTCTTTGTCGAGTTGTTTGGCGGCTACGCCCGCCGCCGTCACTGAGCTCCGTCAGGAAAGGCCGGGCGCGCCGCAGAAGTCCGGTCCAGCGGGTTTTGCACGGTGGTGGCGCTGATGTCCCCTGGGGCGCCTGAAGCCGGTTCCGGGTATTCGATCTCCCGGGCCGCGGGCAGGCGTCGCCGCTTGGCGACAGCCCCGGCTGGCCTCGGCGAGGGTGTCGCGTGAAACTGATCCTGTCGTCGGGCCACCCTTTACCGAGCTCCCCGGCTCAACCGGCCCGGACCCTGACCGCCCGTGGGTGACCTGCCCACGGGCGGTATTTTATTCGGTGGACCGAAAAGCCAAGGCTGGCACAGCCTGGAACCGACGTGCGGCTCCGGCGGTCACGGGTGTCGGATTGCTTGCTGCGACGCAAAAAGAAACCCCGCCTTCCGGCGGGGTCTCGAGTCAAAGCGCGGTCAGAAAAGTGTCAGATTTTGCGACGGCGGCCGAAGCCAAGCCCGAGCCCAACCAACCCGAGGCCGAAGAGGCCCAACGTGGCCGGCTCTGGGACATTAGTTGATCCGCAAACGCCACTGCCATTGTTGACGGGCTCATTGCTACCGAGATAGGAGCCAACCCAACCAGAGCAATTCGGCTGGATACCCTGGACATGGGCGACAGCGTTCCATCCGCTTCCCGAGGTAATGAACATTCCCTCGTTATAACCACGGAAAAAAATGTTAGTGGACGGGCCATCCCAATGCGTTCTTGGTGCAAATAACTGGCAGAGCTGATACGGGCCTGTTCCTGCCGGCGAGGTTCCCGGCGAACAATTACTCGGCCCACTCAACGCAAAATACACGTCGGTGATGAACTCGGGATTCATCACTGAAGTCGCAAAGTTGATCCATACGCCCGCATGGCCGCCGCCATTAACACCGTTATTGATCGTGGTCGTCAGCCAGGGCGCGCTGCCGCTGACCGGTGTATACCCCGTCACGACGCTATCGAAGTCGATGATAATTTCGGCGTTCGCTGCACCCGCAGCGCCAAGCAGCGAAAGAGCCGCGACACCCACAAAAGCCTTCAATCCGCGCATCTTCTTCCCCTTTTTTCCTTGGCTGCCGGCGCTCCCCCCGGAACGCGCATGCTCGCCTGCCTAAAATGATGCAGGCTCCATGCCATCAATAGAAACACTAATTAAAACAATTGGTTGTGGGCTCGGCGGGAAGCGGAGAAAGATCGGGTTGTAAGGTTTCCCGACACATTGGCGGCCCGGCCATTCGACTGAAAATCAACGGCTTACTGCGCCAGCACCCAGTCGATCACGGCACCCTGGATGGCATCACCCGACCCGTACTGGGCTCCTTTGCTGTTTACCATAATCACGACGACGTAGGTTCGGCCGGAGTCGCCGGTCACGTAGCCTGCAATGGAGCTCGCCCCGTTCAGCGTGCCGGTCTTCATCCGTACCCGGCTGGGCTCCTTAAGCCGTCCGAAGCGCTTGCGCAGGGTGCCGTCCAGCCCGCCCAGCGGCAGGGTGGCCAGGAACTCGGGCGCGTAGCGGCTCTTCCAGGCTGCCTGCAGGACCTTCGCCAGGCTGTCGCCGGAAATTCGCGCGTCGCGCGACAGTCCCGAGCCGTTGGCAATGGCCAACTCCGGGAAGTCGAGCCCCCGGGCCTTGAGCCAGCCCGCGATCACGGCCTCGCCGCCGTTGACGGTCGCGGGAATCGTGTCCTTCTCGGCAGCCAGCGTCAGCATCAGCGTCCGCGCCATGACGTTGCTCGAGAACTTGTTCGTGACCCGGATGATCTCGGCCAGCGTCAGCGACTCCTGGGACAGCAGCTGTTTCGCATCCTTCGGTGTCGGCGCGCGCAGCATGCCGCCCTGGATGACGCCGCCCTGTTGCTCCCAGAGCTGCCGGAAGCTGCCATAGGCAAAGTCCGCCGGCCCCATGATCACCTGCCGGGAGGTTTGCGGCTTGCAGCTGGTCGATACGGTGCCGCTGACCACCAGCTTCAACGGGTCGCCGGCCGGATGGCTGATGCTGAAGCTGCGGTTGCGGCCCGCGCAGCGTGCGTTGACGGGCTTGATCCGGTTCTCGACCCTGAGGTTGGCCGGGAACGGGTCGACCACGACATCGATCGCCTGGCCGTCTTCGCTGGGCCTGACGATGATCTCGGCGGACTGCCAGTTCACCAGCAGAGCATTGGGCAGGACGTTATAGGTGCGATAAGGCCGCCCGTCGAAGTCGCCCGGCCGCTCGTCGATGGGCGCGAACAGCTCGTCGTCGATGATGATGTCGCCCTCGATGACCCGCAGCCCCGTCTGGCGAAGGTCGGTGACGAATCGCCACCAGCGCTCGATGGTCAGCAGCGGGTCGCCACCGCCCTTCAGGTACAGGTTGCCCTTGAGCACGCCCTTGGCGATCGGTCCGTCGGCGTAAGCGCGGGTTTTCCAGGTGTAGGCCGGACCCAGGACGTCGAGCGCGGCGAAGGTCGGCAGGATCTTCATCACCGAGGCGGGGGTGCGGGGCGTCGCCGGGTTCATCTCGATGAGGCTCTCGCCGGTCACGGCGTCGCGCACGACCACGGTCACCGCCTCATCGGGCACGAGCTGTTGCTTGACGACGGCCTGCGGCCGCTCCGGCAGCCCGTTGGCGCCCGCCGGCAGCGCCAGCGCGAGCGACCACAACATGAAAATCAGGATAGGGGAGCGGTGCATGGCGTGCGACTATAGCCTGACGGCAGCGCAGTGCAACTTCGCGTCCTGCCGTTTGTCACAGGCCTGTGCGGCGGATTTTCGCCGCGATAATCGCTCGGTACGGCTCTGGCCGGGTACCGGGCCCAGCGAGAGGATCGATCTGATGGTTTCCTGGCGTAATGCAACCGGTTTCCTGGCGACAGTGACCATGGCGGCCCTGCTGGCGGCTTGTGGGCAGTCGGGTAAGACTGCTGGATCCACCGAGGCCAAGGCGTCGCCGGCGCCCGCTCAACGGGCGGACGCGCCGCCGCCGCAGCCTGTCGTCATGAATTCGGTCGGTCTGCCGGATTTCAGCGGCCTGGTGGAGAACCTCGGCCCCGCGGTCGTCAACGTGGCGACCGTGGGTCGGGTCGTCACGAACACCGACGACATGCCCGGCTTCGCCCCCGGCGACCCGATGTACGATTTTTTCAAGCGCTTCGGTTTCGGTGATCCGCGGGGCCGGTCTCATCCGCCGGTGCCGCTGCGCGGCGAAGGTTCGGGCTTCGTCGTCAGCCCAGACGGCTACATCCTGACGAATGCGCACGTCGTCAACGACGCTTCCGAGGTCACCGTGCGCATGACCGATCGCCGCGAATATTCCGCCAAGGTCATCGGCGTGGACGAGCGGACCGACGTCGCCGTGCTCAAGATCGAGGCGACTGACCTGCCCTTCGTGCGCTTCGGCGATCCGGAATCGCTGAAGGTGGGCGAGTGGGTGGTGGCGATCGGCTCGCCGTTCGGCTTCGAAAACTCCGTCACCGCCGGCATCGTCAGCGCCAAGTCGCGCTCGCTGCCGGGCGATGCCTACACCCCGTTCATCCAGACCGACGTGGCCGTCAATCCCGGCAACTCGGGCGGCCCGCTGTTCAACCTGAAGGGCGAGGTCGTCGGCATCAACTCGCAGATCTACAGCCGCACCGGCGGCTACCAGGGCGTGTCCTTCGCGATCCCGATCGACGTCGCGGTCAGCGTGCGCGACCAGCTGGTCGCCAACGGCCGCGTCGAGCGCGGCCGGATCGGGGTCACCATCCAGGACGTGAACCAGGCGCTGGCCGACTCTTTCGGACTCGACCGGCCGCAGGGCGCGCTGGTCAGTTCCGTCGAGAAGGGCGGACCGGCGGAGGACGCCGGCGTCAAGACGGGTGACGTCATCCTGGCGGTGAACGACCGCGCGGTCGAGCATTCAGGCGAGCTGCCGTCGATCGTTGCCGCCATCAAGCCGGGCACCCGGGCGACCGTCACGGTCTGGCGCGACAAGGCGAAGCGGGACCTGACGATCAAGGTCGCGGAGCTCGAGCAGGAGCGCGTCGCGCGTGTCGACGGCAAGCCGGGCGCCGAGGGCGGCAAACTGGGCCTCGCCGTGCGGCCGCTGTCGCCGGCGGAACGCCAGGAAGCCGAGACGGACGGCCGGCTGCTGGTGGAAGACGTCGAGGGGCCGGCGGCCCTGGCCGGCGTCCAGTCCGGCGACATCATCCTGGCCGTGAACGGCCGCCCGGTCGACACGGTCAAGTCGCTGCGCGAGGCGGTCGACCAGTCTGGCAGCACCGTGGCGCTGCTGATCCAGCGCGGTGAAGCCCAGATCTATGTGCCCGTCCGCGTCGGCTGATTGAAGATTCGGTGCCAGGCACGTGCCAGGCACGTGCCTGGCACCTCTTGTGCCTGACGTCGCCCCGTGCCAGCCTTCACCTCATGCGCGTCACATCACTTCACTTCCTGGCCGCAACCACCCTGGCACTCGCCGCCAGTTCGGTGCCGGCGGCGAGCGTCAGTCCGCAAGCGGCCGTGCAGTCCTTCCGCGATTGCCCGACCTGCCCGGAGATGGTCATCGTCCCCGCCGGCACGTTCGTGATGGGCACGCCGTCCTCCGAACTCGATGGCGCGCGCGCCTCGGCTGAGACCCAGGCAGTGGTCGTGCGCCTCGCCAGGCCGTTCGCCATGGGTCGCCACGAGGTGACCCGCGGCGAATTCGCCGAGTTCGTCCGCGATTCCGGCTACGAGCTCCGGCCGGGCTGCCGTACCTGGGACGCTGCGCTCGGCCGTTTCAACGACGACGGCCGCCGTGACTGGCGCAATCCCGGCGTGCCCGCCGAGCCGACGGACCTGCATCCCGTCAGTTGCGTCGCCTGGGCGGACGCGCAGGCCTATGCGCGCTGGCTGTCGCAGAAGACCCGCCAGCGCTACCGCCTGCCGTCGGAGGCGGAGTGGGAATACGCGGCCCGCGCTGGCACGACCACGTTGCGCTTCTGGGGCGACGCGCCGCAGGACGGCTGTGGATACGCAAACACCTACGACCGGACGAGTCGCGGCGCCTACAAGCTCGGCTGGCCGGAGGCCGGCTGCTCCGACGGCTACGCAGACGTCGCGCCCGTGGGACAGTTCCACGCCAACCCCTTCGGCCTCAACGACATGATCGGCAACCTCTGGGAATGGACCGAGGATTGTGCGACCGGCAGTTACCTCGGCAGACCCCGCGATGGCAGTGCCTGGACCTGGCTCGGCGGCTGCAAGCGCCGCGTCATTCGCGGTGGCGGCTGGTTGAGCGAGCCCGCGAGCAGCCGCACTGGATTCCACGGCGATGCCGACGACGGCGACCGCGCAGACTTCCTGGGGTTCCGCGTGGCGCTGGAGCTCGACGGCACGGATCGCAGGAGCGAACGATGATCCGCGTCATGTCGGCCTGCCTGCTTTTGCTGCTGGTCGCGCCGGTCGCGCTGGCCCAGCAGGCCGCGCCGGCAACCGACTGCGCCGACTGCCCGGCGCTTGCCTTGGTGCCACCCGGCTCCTACTCGATGGGCACGCCGCCGACCTCAGACGAGGTCGATGCCGCGACCGGCGAGACGCCCCCGGTCATGATCGCGATGGGCAAGCCGTTCTACATCGGCGCGAAGGAAGTCACGGTGGGCGAATTCCGGCGCTTCGTCGAGGCGACCGGGTACGAGGCGCCGCTCGGCTGCCGGGTCTGGCTCGACGGACAGTGGGTCGAGGAGCGCGATCGAAGCTGGCGCGATCCGGGCTTTGCGCAACTGCAGGCCGACGATGAACCGGTTGTCTGCGTCAACTGGGTGGACGCGCGCGCCTATGCCGACTGGGTGTCGCAGCAAAGCGGAAAGCGCTACCGGCTGCCTTCCGAGGCGGAGTGGGAATACGTCGCCCGCGGCGGCACCGCCTTCCCGCGCTACTGGGGAGCGCAGGACTCGAAGGAGGGCGTGGCCATCTCGCTGGCCTGCGACAACGCCAACGTCTACGACAGCTCCGCGGTCGACGCCTATCGGTTGCCCTGGCCCAACGCGAACTGCAGCGACGGCGCGGTCGGGGTTGCGCCGACGGGGCGCTACAAGCCGAACGCGTTTGGCGCCTACGACGTCATTGGCAACGCCCGCGAATGGATGCAGGACTGCTATACGACCAGCTACATGGGGCGGCCCCAGGACGGCCGCGCCTGGACCTGGCAGGGCGGCTGCGAGGTCAAGTCCGTGCGTGGCGGATCCTGGGCGAGCCGTCCGTTCAACGCGCGAGCTGCCGCCCGCGACTCGGCACCGCCGGCGCTCAGGCAGAACGACCTGGGATTCCGCCTGGCGCGCGATTACGACTAGCAGGCTTCACGTCTCCTGGCGGAGGTCGCGTGAAGCGATCGGCGGGCCAGCGACGGGCCGGTTCATTTCGAAACCGTCGGCGACAGGGATGTCGCCGCGGAGCCTCCAGGGAAGGATTTACGGCGTTTTCGAAATGGAGCAGCCCGCCGCTCGATCGCGCGCGGGCCGCGCCTGGCAAAGCAGCCGCTAGATCAACCGGATCGTCCGCCACACGCCTTGCCGCCAACGCAGGTACAGCGCCACGCCGATCACGAACGAGTAGATGGCCAGCGCGCTCCAGCCCCCGACCGCGCCGAAGCCGAGCCCGGGACCGCCGAACCAGCCCTGGCCGGGAGCGAAGGTGAACAGGTAGGTCAGTGGCATGAACAGGCCGAAGCCGAACGCCACCACCAGCACCGCCGGCACCTTGACGTCGCCCGCGCCGCGCAGGCAGAAGTTCGACGAGAAGTTCAGCCCGTCGGTGAACTGGTAGAGCGCCGCGATCCACAACAGCTTGAC
The DNA here is from genome assembly GCA_963695465.1 of uncultured Gammaproteobacteria bacterium. GTDB lineage: Bacteria > Pseudomonadota > Gammaproteobacteria > Steroidobacterales > Steroidobacteraceae > SG8-30. The sequence continues at coordinate 224,289 of CAVOGM010000006.1, read as the reverse complement.
GGACAGCGCGATCACCGCCCCTGCGTTCGGGTCGGCGCCGTTGACGAACAGCGGCACCAGCACCGAGCCGGCCAAAGCCATCAGCAGGCCGAGCGCGCCCATCGAAAACGCAACCAGCGCGATCATCCGCGAGCCTAATCGCTCCGCCCAGTCGCGATCACCCGCGCCAATCGCCTGGCCGACCAGGGTCGTGCCGGCCAGCGCCAGGCCGATGCCGGGCATGTAGGCGATCGAGGTCGAGACCATCACGATCTGGGTGGCTGCGCCGTCGACGGCGCCGAGCCGTACCTGCATCAGCTGGAACAGGGCTGCGGCGAGCAGGTCGGCGCTGCCGGTCGCGGCCATCGGCACGCCGAGCTTCAGCTGGCGCCAGATTGCGCCGAAGCGCGGCCGCCAGGTGAGCGTGGGTCGCAGGCGTGCCGCGTCCACCCGCAGCACCAAAAGGGCAGCCATGGCGATGCCCCCGGCCTGCGCAAAGGTGGTCGCCCACGCCGCGCCCGAAATGCCCCAGCCAAGCCGGAAGATGAACAGCTCGTTGAGGAAAACGTTACTGATGGCGACGACCAGCGTCACCAGCAGCGGCAGGCGGGTGTGGCCGATCCCGTTGAAGTACGCGGTCATGCCCCACAAGGCGGCGGCGAGCGGCCCGCCCATCATCCGCGGCTGCCAGTAATCGAGCGCCAGCGCCTGGATTTCAGGATCCAGGCCGAATGGCCCCAGCAGCGCCGGCGCGATCCAGATCAGCACGACGAACACCGGCGTGGTGGCCAGCGCGCCCCAGACGCCGGTCCACATGGCCTGGCTTGCGCGCTTGTAGCGGCCGCCGCCCCAGGCCTGTGAAACAAGCGTCTGCACGGCCATCGTCGCGCCGCTGAAGACGAACAGCGAGAGGATCACCAACCAGTAGACGGCCGCCATGGCCGCGGTGGCCTTGACCGACAGCCGGCCGATGAACCAGGTGTCGGTCAGGCCCAGCACGGCCTGTATCGTGCTGTTCAGCACCAACGGTGCAGCCAGCGTGAGCACCGCGCGCATGTCGATCTGCCGCTGGCCGGAGGCGTCGAGGCGCAGCGCGGGCAGCGGTCGGGCGATCCTGGTGTTCTCATTCATGGCGGTGAGTCCCGGCCAGGCCGCGACGCGGATTCTCGCCCCGCTGGGGGCGATTTGGCCGGGCATTATAAGGGAGTGGGGGCACATCGCGTCCGCCAGCGCGGGCCGGTACACGTCGCAAACGGCTACGATGGGCTACAATTCGCGCCCCGGCGGCAGCCTGGCCGCGAGAATCACCGAGGAATTGCCGTGACCGACGCCGTCACCCCGCCCGAAGCCATCGAAACGGAATGTGTCGTCATCGGCGCCGGACCGAGCGGGTTGTTCGCCGTGTTCGAGCTCGGCTTGCTCGGCATGAAGTGCCATGTCGTGGATTCGCTGCAGCATCCGGGCGGGCAGTGCGCCGAGCTCTACCCCGACAAGCCCATCTACGACATTCCAGCGTTGCCGGTCTGCGGCGCGCAGGAACTGGTGGACCGGCTGATGGAGCAGATCCAGCCCTTTGGTGCCGGCTTCCACCTGGGCCAGGAAGTGACCAGCCTCGTTCGCCGTGACGACGGTCGCTTCGACCTGACCACCGCCAAGGGCACGCGCTTCGATGCGGGGGCCGTGATCATCGCCGCGGGGCTCGGCTCGTTTCAGCCGCGACGCCTGTCGGTCGAGGGAGCGGAACCGCTTGAGGGAACGCAGGTTCATTATCGCGTCTCGCGCGCGACGCAATACTACGACAAGGACCTGCTGATCGCGGGTGGTGGCGACAGCGCGCTCGACTGGGTGCTCGAGTTCGCCGGCAAGGCGAAGTCCGTGACGCTGGTGCACCGGCGCGCCGAGTATCGCGCGCATCCGGCGAGCGTGGCGCGCATGCAGGAGCTGGCTGCGGCCGGCAAGGTCAGGCAGCTGACCGGCCAGGTCGGCGCAATGAGCGTCAGCGACGGCCGCCTGTCCGGCGTGACGGTCAACTGCGTGGATGGTTCGACTGCGGACGTCGCCTGCGAGCACGTCTTCGCCTTCTTCGGCCTGCACCCCAAGCTTGGCCCGATTGCCGATTGGGGCATCGAATTGGAGCGCAAGGCCCTGAAGGTGGATACCGAGAAGTTCCAGACCAGCGTGCCGGGTATCTTCGCCATCGGCGACATCAACACCTATCCCGGCAAGAAGAAACTGATCCTCTCAGGCTTCCACGAGGCCGCGCTCGCCGCCTTCGGCGTGCAGGCTCACGTCTATCCCAAGAAACGGCAGTTCCTTCAGTACACGACCACCAGCCCGATCATGCAGCAGCGTCTCGGCGTCGCGGACCCGCCCGGTTCCGGCGGCTGAGCACGGCCTACGCCAGGGCGGCCTGGCGTGCCGGCGCAACCGACACCGCGGCGGCTTCCGCCGCGCGCGCAGACTCCCACAGGTCGCCCATGACCGATGCGGTCGTCGGCCAACGGCCCGCGCCCTTGCCGGCGAGTCTCAGCCTGCGGCCGTCCGCGAACTCGATTTCCACGCGGTTCTCCTCACCGCGCGCGCCGGCCAGGAAGTCCTCCCGCGGCAGCCAGCAGGGCGCGACCTGCGCGCGCAGGCCGCCGTTGTCCCGGCGGACCTCGGCGATCAGGCGCAGCACCTGTCCCGGCGAACCGGGCCCCAGGGCATCCAGCGCATCGATACCGAGACGCTCGACCTCTTTCGGCGCCACGCCGAAGGCGGCACGAGCGCACAGGCGCAGCTTGAATTCGGCGTCGAGCCCGGACACGTCCGCGCTCGGATCCGGCTCCGCAAAGCCGAGCGACTGGGCCTCGGCCAGTGCCTCCTCGTAGGAGGTGCCATCGGCGAGGCGGTCGAGCACGAAGTTACAGGTGCCGTTCAGCACGCCGCGAACGGCGACGATACCCGACTCGCCATCGATCGCCTCCAGCACCGGCACCGCGCCGCCGGCCGCCGCCGAGAATCGCAATTGCGGATCGGTCGCGCCGGCGTAGCGGGCGAACCGGTCGATGTGCGGGGCGATGGCCGACTTGTTCGCGGAGATGACGCGCCGCCCGGCGATCAGCGCGGCGAGCAGCACCTCCGTCGCGGGAAATTCCCCGCCCAGCGCCTCGACGACGATATCCGCGTTCACGTTGACCGCGTCCCAGGCATTGGTGGAGAGCAGTTCAGGCGGGATGCCGGAGGCGATGTGCCGATCCGGGTTGCGCACCACGGCGCGTACCAGCTCGAAGCGTTCGGGCTGGGCCAGCAGGCGCTCGTAGACACCGCGGCCGACGGTACCGAGGCCCAGCAGCACGACGCGCAGCGGCTCGACGCGAGGGCGCTCGTGCAGCAGCGAGGGGCCCGGTCCCACCACCGTCGCATGGTCGGCGCCTGTGCGCGTCACGCGAAACGATTGCCGCTGCAGGTGGGCGAAGCGGATGGTCTTCGGCTGGACGAGGCGGCCGGCGACCCGGAGCGCGTCGTCCCAGGTGACCTGCGAGTAACGGCGCGGCGCGGGCCCCGGCGTGGCGGGGTCGCGCTCGTACAGGCCGTCGACGTCCTTGAGCAGGATGCAGTCGGCATCGAGGCGCCTGGCCAGGAACAGCGCCGTGTAATCGGAGCCGCCACGGCCCAGCAGCACGGTGCGATTCTGCTGGTCGTGCGCGACGAACCCGGGAACCACGACGGCCGCAACGGTGCCGAGGGTTTCGCGCAGCAGGGCCGAGTCGAAATCGTGCGGCTCGGCATCCAGCGGGTCGCCGTAGGCACGCAGCGCGAACTGCTCGGGCGGCAGCAGGCGGGCCGGAACCCCGTGCGTTGACAGCGACAGCGTCAGCATCGCCGCCGACTCGAGCTCGCCGCTGCCCACCAGCGAAGCGTAGGCATAGGGGTCGGAGCGCCCGCCGACGCTGTGCGCGCGTTCGATCAGCGAGTCGGTCACGCCGGCAAAGGCAGAAACGACCGCGACCACACGCCGGCCGGCGCGAACGTGGCGGTAAATCTCGTCCACGGCGGTGGGCAGGTCCGCGGCCGAGCCCAGCACGGAGCTGCCGAATTTCAAGACGACTATGTTGCTCATGGACATCCAGCCTCGACGTTGGCTTCGAACAGTCCCCACGGACTGCCGGGCGACGCTGGCCAGATGCTTGCGGGAGGGAGCGGGACAAAAAAACCCGCTCGGCCGACGGGCGGAGCAGGTTCTGCTTCGCTCGCTTTAGCTGTATTTCTAACGCGCCCGCAAGCTGAGGCTCAAATCGGCGCCGGGAAAAGTATAGGACGGCCGCCCGCGCAGGTGTCAACGGGGCGTGGAAAACACTTAAGAGGGCTACGGTAGCCCTCTCTTGTGCATCTTCGATCTACGGGTTCATGGCATAGGTGCCGCTCAGTCCGTGCACCGTCTTCCAGACCCGCTGGTAGCGGTCGTGATCGACCACGGGCCGGCGAATCATCGCCTGGCACAGCGCCATCTGGGCCTCCGTGGCGGATGGCTTGCTGTAGAGGCTCAGGGCGTGCCGGGAGAAGTCCCGCACCATGAAATCGAAAATCTGGTCCAGCGTGTCGTCGTCCGTGCCATGCAAGGGGGCCGCCTCGAGGATCAGCTGTCCGTAGACCACCAGCGCGAACAGTTCGCCCAGCGCCAGCAGGAAGTCGACATCCTTCTGCTGCGCTTCCGTCGGCGTGGCCGTGGCCAGCAGGCGCTTGAAGGTCCCGATCTGCTCCCTGAAGAGGGCCACGTTGGGCAGTTCCACCGAGTCGTAGGCCAGCTTGTAGTCGTGGAAGCGGATCTTGCCCAGTCCGCGCGTCGGGGCCTGGGCGAACAGGTAATCGTCGTTGGTCGCGTCCGTGCGGGCGGCGACGGCGGGAAACTCGGCCGGGTTGAAGAAGAAGTTGGGCATGAACTTGACGATCAGCGCGATGTTGACGTGCACCGTGCCCTCCAGCTTGGGCAGCGCCCGGATGTCGCGCGCGGCCATCTCGAAGTACATGTCGGTCTCGAAGCCCTTGGCGGCGATCACGTCCCACAGCAGGTCGATGACCCGCTCGCCCTCGGTGGTCACCTTCATCTTGACCATGGGGTTGTAGAGCAGGTAGCGGCGGTCTTCGTCCGAAGCCGAGCGCATGTAGTCCGACGCGCGCATGGCGAACAGCTTCATGGCGATCAGCCGGGCATAGGCGTCGACGAACAGCTGCTGCACGTGCGGGAAATCGGTGACGAACATGCCGTAGAGGCGGCGGTTGGCGGCGTGGGTGATGGCCTCGTAGAAGGCATGCGTGCAGATGCCGATGCTCGCCCAGCCCAGGTTGTACTTGCAGACGTTGATCGTGTTGAGGGCGTCGTTCCAGGCGTCCTGGCCCTTCGAGAGGATGTCCTGCTCGGCGACCGGATAGTCGTGCAGCGCGTACTCCGCCACGTAGCTCTGCACGTTGACCACGTTCTTGACCAGCTCGTACTTCGGGTGCTGCGAATCGGCGGCGAAGAAGACATAGTCGCCCGTATCCGCAAGCTTGCCGAAGGTGGAGACGATGGCCGCCTGGTTGGCGTTGCCGATGTAGTACTTGCGCCCGTTGGCCAGGTAGCCGCCGTCCGGCTGCGGGCGTCAGCGTCATGTCGCTGGAGTAGATATCGGCGCCGTGCTCCTTTTCCGACAGGCCGAAGGCGAAGATCTCGCCGGCCTTCGAGCAGGTCCGCGGTCCTGTTCTTGATCGCGCTCGTTGTCGCTCATCCACAGCGGCCCGAGCCCCAGGATGGAGACCTGCCAGGTGTACCAGTAGTGCAGGCCGTAGAAGCCGAGGATCTCGTTGAACGCGCAGTTGCGCCAGGTATCCCACCTTGCGTCGGGGTCGCCGTAGCCGGCGGGCGTCAGCAGCGTCGCGAACGCCGATGCTTCTTCACGAAGTCCAGGAAGTCGGCATACCAGACCCGCTCATGGTCGTCGTGCTTGAGTCGGGCCTTGCCCTTGCTTTCGAAGAATTCGATGGTCTCCAGCATCAGCCGGCGTGAGGATTCGTCCAGGGATTTCCATCCGTAGGCCTTGGGGTTCAGCAGGATCATCGCGCGCTCCTCATGTGCCAGGGTCCGGCGCCCCTCAGCTGCCGGGAACTCCTCGCATTGTAGCGCGACTGGGATCCGGCCCCCGTTCGCTGATACGCTTCACGCATGGACAAGCGGCTTGCCGAACTGATCGAACTGCTCGACCTCGAGCGCCTGGAAATGAACCTGTTCCGGGGAGTGAGCCACGACATCGGTTCGCCGCAGGTCTTCGGCGGCCAGGTGCTGGGTCAGGCGCTGGTTGCGGCCTCGCGCACCGTGGAAGGCCGGCTGGTGCATTCGCTGCACGCGTACTTCCTGCGCCGCGGCGACGTCAACGCGCCGATCGTCTACCAGGTCGAGCGCAGCCGCGACGGCGGCAGCTTCACCAGCCGCCGGGTCGTCGCCATCCAGCACGGCCAGTCGATCCTGACGATGTCGTCCTCGTTCCAGGTGCCGGAAGAGGGGAGCGAGCATCAGGCCGCGATGCCCGATGTTCCGCCGCCGGAGGATCTCGCCGACTCGACGACGCTGCCCCCGGAGGTCCTGGAAAAGGTGCCGGAAAAGGTGCGACGTTTCTTTGGGCACGACCGACCCTTCGAGTTTCGTCACGTGCGACCGTTCGACTACCGCAAGCCGGAGAAACGCGAGCCGCTCAAGCAGGTCTGGTTCCGGGCGGTCGATCGCGTGGGGGACGACCAGGCACTGCAGCGCAGCCTGCTGGCCTACGCGTCCGACCACCAGCTCCTGGACACGGCCAACCTGCCCCACGGCCAGCCGTGGTTCGAGCTGCAGATGGCGAGCATCGACCATGCCCTGTGGATACATCGTGATCTGCGGGTTGACGAGTGGCTGCTGTACTCGATCGACAGCCCGAGCCGCTCCAGCGCCCGCGGTTTTGCGCGGGGCAGCATCTTTACCCGCGACGGCACACTGGTGGCGAGCGTCGCCCAGGAAGGCCTCGTCCGCGAGCGGCCTGGCGGCTGGCAGGGCACGCGTCCCCCCGGCTCGGGCGCCTGAGCCCGGGCGGTGGGGGTCAGTCCATGAAGGTTGCGCTGATCATCCTCGGCCTCGCAGCCGCCTACCTGGTCGCCCAGCTTTACATGCTCTGGCGGTCGCGCAACGACAACCTCCGCGAGCCGCCGCCCGGGGGGTGGAAAGGGCCCGCGGACTGGGACGACGAGGAAGACGACTGGCCGCAGCCGCCGAAAGGTTGACCGCGGCGGTTCACTGCAGCGACAAGGTCATCCTGACACGGCCGTCTGCGGCCTTCGACTCTTCCCCGCGCACGACGAAGACGCGCTCCGCCGCGAGCCCTTCCTGCCCTAGCAGCGTGTCGCGGACCGCCACCGCGCGCGCCTTGGCCAGGGCGTCGATTTCGTCGGCGCCGACGACGATGCCCGTCTTGAGCCCGGGCTCGAGCTGGCCGATGGCGAATTCCACCGGATCGGGTCTTGGCTCGCCTTCCGCTGGCTTCGGTGGCTTCGGCAGGTCAGGCTTCTTCCCGGCGGTCTGTTCGTGGAGAACCTTCAGGCGCCGGAGATAGTCCTGGCGGTCGGTCTTCCACAAGTCTGCCGACGGCTCGCTGATGGCACCCCTGACCAGGGCTTCCCAGCGCGCCTGCTCGAGTGCCGGGCCATCGATCGCCGGCGCGACCGTCCAGGGAATCTCGAGCTTGAGGCTGGGGCGCTCGATGAGCGCTGTCTTCAGCGCCGCGATCTTTTCCATCGCTGCAGCATCGACATTGGTCGAGCCCGCGCCAAAGTCGATGAAGGAAAGGTCTGCCCCGCCGCCGAACAGGTTGCCGAGCAATGCGAAGGGTGCGGTGACGATCTTGGTCAGCAGGCCGACGAAGGCTTTCCAGATGACCGGCCCGACCTTGAACCGGGGGTCGTCGATTGAACCACCGATGGGCAGCTCGAGGTCTATCACGCCTGCCGAGTCCTTGAGCAGCGCGACCGCGAGCTTGATCGGCAGGCCGATGGCGTCGGGCGAGTCGATCCTCTCGCCAAATTCGAGCTGGTCGAGCCTGACCATGTGCAGCGCTTCGAGGCGGCGGTCCTCGACCTTGTACTGCGTGTCGATCGACAACTTGCCCTTTGCAATCTGGTAGCCGATGAATTTTGTCGAATAGGGGTTGAAGCTGGTCAGGTCGATGTTGCTGAAGCTGCCGCTGATGTCGATGAAGGTGGCCGGCGCCAGCAGGTTCAGCTGGCCCGCTATGTGTACCGGCGCATAGCGGTCCACCTCGCCATCGAGCTTGAGCTCGGAGCGTGAGCCAGGCTCCGACGACGAGCCCTCGATCGTGCCGTTCAGCTGTTCCATCGCGATCCGGAAATTGGGCTCGATGGTGTAGTCGGCGAAGTTGACGTTGCCGTCCACGATACGGGTGTTGTCGATCGTGATGGCCATGGCGGGCGCCGCGGGCGTCGCCTTGCCCGCCGGCGCGGCGGCAACGGCTTCGCCCCGGCTCGCCTTGCCGACTTTCTTGCCCTTCGCCGCGGCATTCTCCGCCGCGATGGCCGCCGCTTTCTCGGCGGCGCCTTCCGGATCGAGCACTGACTCGATGTTCGAAACGCCGTTCGTCGCCAGGACCAGTCGCAGGTAGGGCTCGCGGGCCGTGATTTCCCGTATGTCGAGCCTGGCCGGGGCACTCGAGTACCGGATGCCGCTCAGCTCGAGCGACTTCCAGTTGACGAAGTCTTCCTTGAGCGGTCGGTCGCGCGTGTGCAGGTTCTTGATGCCGACGTCGCCGGCGTAGGTCATGGCCAGCGGATCGATCGCCGATAGCTCGACACGACCACTGCTCGTCAGCGTGCCGGACTCCAGCAACAGGTCCGTCCGGCCGTCGAGGTAGGGCTGGACTGGCAAGAGGCTCAGGCCGTCCACCTTCACGTCCATGCCGGCCTGCAACGGCTCGAGCTGGACCGAGCCGCTGGCGGCGATCTGGCCGCCGGCGCTTGAAGTGACCTCTACGTCCACTTGCAGCGGTTCCCGGGCGGGCAGGGCGAACCCGGACACCCGGAGCGAATCCGCGACGATTTCGAGCGAGGCGGGCTGTGCCAGTGTCCGGTCCTCGAAGGGCAGCCGGGTATCCCGCAGGACAATGTTGGGAATGGACACGCTCCAGCCCGGCGTGTCGTCGCCGGGTTCGCTTTGCGCGGGCGCGCTGGAGGCGTTCGATTCGCTGCGCTGCAGGACGCCGGGCGCATTGAAGCCCGTTTCATCGATCCAGGCGGGGGCCATCACGTCCTTCACTTCGACCGAGGCGATCGTGACGCTGCGCGCCGCGAGGTCGACGTGCGTGTCCCTGACGTCGACAAGGGGGACTTGCCAGGGAACCTCGTGACCCCTGGCCACGGTAGCGAGATCGCGAATCGCGAGGCTCGGCATGTCGAGGATGAACGTAAACGGCTCGCCGGCGAGGCTGAAGTCATAGGTGAAGGCGAGATCGATCACGCCGGACTGCAGCGTCACGGGAAGCAGGTCCCCCAGGTACTCGGAGACCGTCGCGGCCTTCAGGTCGCCCAGCTGGAAGGACCCTGTCGAGGACAAGGGGTCGACCCCCAGGCTGCCCTCGACGTGCAGGGTGCCGGCGGCGTCGGATCCGGCGGTGAACGCGAACGCATTGCCGCCGCCCGCCGTCCGGAAATCCGCGAGCTTGAACGTGACCGGCTCGAGCCCGGTCGCGAACGGCTGGGGACGCGCGCGGTCCTCGATATCGACCTTGCCGTCGGCGACGCTCAGGTTCTCGATGCGCACGGCCGGCACGCCTGGGGATTGCGCGTCGGCGGGCGGCTGCGTGTCGTCCCGGGGCACGAGGTCCAGCCAGTTGAGCTTGCCGTCGGCGCGCTGCACGATCCGCGCATAGGGTCGTTCGACGGCGATCTCGCTGAACGTCCAGGCGCGATGCCAAAGCGAGGACAGTTCGAAGTCGACGTAGAACCGATCGAAGCCGAGCATCCGCTGCCCGTCGGCGTCGGGCAGGGAAAAATCGCGCGCCTCGAATTCGAAGGTGAAGGGATTGAAGCGGACGTTGCCGAGGCTGGCCTGGCGGCCGTACTCGCGGTCGAACAACTGGCTGACCTGGCTGCTGGCGAACCGCGGGATCCAGTAAAACCCGACCAGCGCATAGATTCCGGTCAACGTCGCCAGGACAGCCGCCGTAATCAGTGCTTTCTTCCGACTCATCACCCCCCCTCTGCCCGCGGCTCGCATCGACACTGACTTTGAGCGCGATAATGTCCCGATCTTTCTGGTCACTGCAAGCCGGCCTGTCCCTTCACTCCCGCGCCAGCGCCCAGTCTTCCCGGGAAATCGTGTAGAGATGAACGTCCCACCAGTGCTTCCTGGAGCGGGCGTAGCGGCGGAAAGTCGCCTCCCAGCGCAGGCCGGCCTTGTCCAGTACCCTGAGCGACCGTTTGTTATGGATTTCCACGGTCGACAGGATGCGATCAACCCGCAGCTGCTCGAACGCGGCGCCGGCAAGTGCCGCGGCCGTCTCGGTCGCGTAGCCCTGCCGCCACTGCGCCGGGGCGATCAGGTAGCCGATTTCGGCTTCCTCGCGGGAATGAAGCGTCAGGTCGCAGGCGCCGATGACGGTCGCGTCGTCCGCTCGCGTGACTGCCAGCTCCCAGACGTCGCGGCGCTGCTCCTGTTGCCGCCGCAGGACGCTCGCGAGGTACCGTTTCGCGGAGGCCTCGTCCCGCGGCCCGTACAGCATGTGCCGGGTGACGCGCTTGTCGCAGTACAGCGCGGTGATCGCGGCGAGGTCGTCGTCGGCGAACTCACGCAGGCAGAGGCGGCGCGTTTCCAGCGGGAGCTTCAGGCGGCTCATCCCCGGTCCAGCACCTTGCCCGGGTTCATGATCCCGGCCGGGTCGAGCAGGTCCTTGACCTCGCGCATCAGGGCAAGTGCGACAGGGTCCTCGTAGCGTTCCAGCTCGGCAACCTTGTGGCGTCCGATACCGTGCTCGGCGCTGAAGCTGCCGCGATAGGCTGCGACCAGTTCATGGACCGCACGCCGCGCATCGGCGGCCCGCTGCAGGAACGCTGCGGGGTCCATTCCTGGGGGGCAGCCGAGGTTGAAGTGCAGGTTGCCGTCGCCGAGATGGCCGTAGGCGACCAGGCGTCCTCCCGGGACGACCTGTTCGAGACTTCTCGCGCCTTCGTCGATGAAGGCGGGCAGGTCCTGGGTCGGGACCGAGATGTCGTGTTTCAGGCTCGCGCCGTCGCGCGTCTGCGCCTCGGGAATGTTCTCACGCAGCTTCCAGAAGGCCTCGCGCTGGGCCAGCGAGGCCGCCAGCACGGCATCGACGACGGTTCCATGGTCCATCCCGGCCGCCAGCTGTGCCTGCAGCCGTTCGGCGAGGTCCGAGTCCTGCTGCGGCAGGCTCACCTCGGCCAGCACGTACCAGGGGTATGACTTGTCGAAGGGATCGGTTGCGCCGTCGATGTGGCGGCAGACGATTTCCAGCGCGGAACGCGGGATGAGCTCGAACGTCGTGACGCTGTCACCCAGCGAGCCCCGCAGTCCGGCAAGCAGGTCCACCGCCGCCTGCGGTGACGCCAGCGCGACCAGCGCAGTGCTGTATCCGCGCGGGCGCGGGAAGAGCTTCAGGCAGGCCGCGGTGATGACTCCGAGCGTGCCCTCCGCCCCGATGAACAGTTGCTTGAGGTCGTAGCCGGTGTTGTCCTTGCGCAGCGGGCGCAGCTGGTCGAGCACCCGGCCGTCGGGCAACACGACCTCCAGCCCGAGCACCAGGTCGCGCATCATGCCGTAGCGAAGCACGGCGGTGCCGCCGGCGTTGGTCGAAAGATTGCCGCCGATCGTGCAGGAGCCTTCCGATCCCAGGGACATGGGGAACAGCCTGTCGGCGGATTCGGCCGCGCGCTGCACATCGCCGAGTACGCAACCCGCCTCGACGGTCATCGAGTAGTTGAGCGCGTCGATCTTGCGGATCCGCTTCATGCGCCTGAGGGACAGGACGATCTCGGTGCCGGACTCGCGCGGCGTCGCGCCGCCGCAGTAGCTCGTATTGCCGCCGTGCGGGACGATGCCGATGCCGGCGGCCGCGCAGAGCCCGACGACCCCCGCGACCCGGGCCGTCGAATCGGGCAGGGCCACCAGCGGGGTCGCGCCGCGATAGAGATTGCGATGGTCGGTGAGGAACGGCTCGATATCGGCGGCCGCGTCGAGGTAGCCGCCGGGACCGAGCAGCTTGCGCAGTTCGGCCAGGGTTTCGGCGCGGATGGGAGTCAGGCCGGTATTCATGCCGCGATGTTACCGCGCTCCGGCGACCGCCGCGGCGCCCGAAGCATCCCTTTACATGACGTCACTGCAGCGCCGGCGCGCTGGCTGCACACGGGGTTCCCCCTTTCGCTCCGAAAGCCGCAAGTCGCTTCAGGGGGAACCCCGTCCTGGCAGCGTGCCGGGTGGGTGCCGGACGGGTGGGTGCCAGGCACCGTCTCCGGTGCCTGGCACCTCTTCTTCGCGTCTTCGGTGCCTGGCACCGGCGCTTTACGCCAGCGGTGGGCGGCGGCAGCCCGGCTTGGTGAACAGCGCGTGCACGTCGCCGAGCTGGCGTTCCAGGAACCCGCCCTCGCAATAGCAGAGGTAGAACTCCCACATGCGGATGAACTCGTCCGGGTAGCCGAGCGCGCGAACCTCGGGCAGCCGGCCCATGAACCGCTCACGCCAGGCCGCCAGCGTGGTCGCGTAGTGCGGGCCGATGTCCTCCAGGTGGAAGAGCTTCATGTCGGTCGAGCGCCTGGCCGAGTCGACGATCGCGCTTACCGAGGGGATGAAGCTACCCGGAAAGATGAATCGCTGGATGAAGTCGACCGACTTCAGTGCCTGCTCGTAGTGCTGATCCTGCAGCGTGATCGCCTGGATGAGTGCCGCACCGTCGGGCTTCGAGCAGGGTCGAGCACTTGCCCGAAGTAGGTGTCGAGATAGCGGTGGCCGACCGCCTCGATCATCTCGATCGAGACCAGCTTGTCGTAGGTGCCCTTCAGGTCGCGGTAGTCCTCCAGCAGCAGCGTGATGCGGTCGCCCAGGCCTGCGCGCGCCGACCGCGCCGCGGCATGATCGTGCTGCTCCCGCGAGATGGTCGTGGTCGTGACCCGGCAGCCGTAGTTCCCGGCGGCGTGCAGGGCGAACCCGCCCCAGCCGGTGCCGATCTCGAGCAGGTCGTCGCCGGGCTGCAGCTCGAGCTTGCGGCAGACGGCGGTCGAACTTGGCCAGCGACGCCTCGTGCAGCGTCGACTGCCGGGCGTCTCGAAGATGCCGCAGGAGTAGGTCATCGTCTCGTCGAGGAACAGGCGGAAGAAGTCGTTGCCGAGGTCGTAGTGCGCGGCGATGTTGCGCCGGCTGCCGCTCCGGACTGTTGTGGTTGCAGCCAGTGCAGGATGCGTCGGAGCGGCGCGCTGACGACGCGCCAGCCCGGCCTCCATGCGAGTTCGTCCAGTCGCGGTTCACGCACCAGATGCGCACCAGCGCGGTCAGGTCGTCGCAGGCGCCAGTCGCCCCGGATGTAGGCCTCGCCGGCGCCGACGCGTGCCGCCAAAGGCGGCGTCGCGCCCAGAAGTGCGGCTGCCTGACCTCGATCGTCGCCGACAGGTCGCAGCGCGCGGAGCGCCGGCCGAAGACGCGCTCCTGGCCGTCCTCGACGATCCGCAGTTCGCCTTCCGGCAGCCGCGTGCGAGACTGGCCGAGCATCGCCTTGCGGCCGAGCCGCCTGGACGGGGCCGGCAGGAAGGGGCCTCGCCGCAGCCGCGGCCGGGATGATGGACGGCTTCATCGCGGGAGCCTCGTGGTGTCGACGTTCGCGGCGGGCAGCTTCGCCGGGTGGGTGAAGAACGGCGTGCGCTTGAGCCACAGCCGCAGCGCCTGCCAGTAGATGCGCGGTGCACCTTGCAGCGTCATGAACGGGTAGCGCCAGCAGCGCCCGCGCGAGCGCGGCCGCCGGACGATGGGCTCGCGCTCGCAGTTCCAGCGTGGCGTCGAACACCGCGCTTGCCGTCCTGCAGGTTCTCCATGTGCACCTGCAGCGTTCGCCCGGCGCGTCGAAGCGCCAGTCGTAGTCGTGTCCATGGCCATGAACGGCGAGACGTGGAACGCCTTGCGCGAAGCGCCAGCGCAGCGTCCGGCCCGCCGGCTCCGCCCGCGGCGCGTCCAGCACGTAGGCATGCCGCTCGTCCCAGGGCGTGTTGGTGATCTCGGCGACGATCGACTCGCACGGTGTCGCCGTGCATCGTCGAAGCAGTAGTAGAAGGTGACCGGGTTGAAGCAGTAGCCGAAGTAGCGGAGGTGGGTCAGCAGGCGGATCGGGCCCGTCGGCCGCACGGCCGGTCTCGCGCCTCGACCCGTCAGCGAACGGCCTCGTCCAGCGGCAGCGTCGCCGGGCCGAGGTAGTCCTTGCGCCGGAACCAGGCCAGCGCGGGCCGCCGCGCCGACCAGAGCCAGTGGCCGTCGAACACGCCGGGCAGCTCGGCCAGGTCGAGGTAGAACATGAACAGCCGGTAGCGGAACGCGTTGCCGGCCGGCGCGCCGAGCCGGCGGTGACTGACCGCACCCTTCGTAGAGGCAGCTGTTGCATCGCGTCTCCCAGCTCCGCGCCGAACTGCCGGCAGCACCGCCAGGCGCGCTGACGACGCCGTCCTCGTGGAAGCCGTAGCCCCAGTAGGCGCCGCAATAGAAGCTGCGGTCGCGGTCCGCTGATCTCGGCATGGCGTTTCTGCGCGGCGACGGCCCCGGCGGTGTAGACGGGATGGCTGTAGGTGAACGTCCTGAGCACGCAGCGCCGGGTCGATCGTCGTCCGTCCTGTTCAGCGTGACCAGATAGCGGCGGCGCGTCGGAAGCGACTGCAGCAGGTTCATGTCGTAGGTCACCGCGACGCCCCGGCCGGCATCGCGACGAAGATGGTAGTTCCAGGCGGCCCGCGCCAGCGGCCGCCGCGGCAGCAGCGACTCGTCGGTGTGCAGCACCGCCTCGTTGGGCTGGTAGGGGATGGCGCCGAGGATCTCGCGCTCGGCCTCGCTGGGGTCCTCGAGCATCGCGCAGCGCCTGGTCGCTGTGACAGGCGAGGACGACCGCGTCGAACTGCAGCGTCTCCCCGGCGACGGTCCGTAGCGCGACGCCCTGTCGGCAGGCGGCGGACGCGATGCCACCGGCGTTGCAAGCCGTATCCGGTGCCGAACGGGCGACGATCAGCTTGCGGACGTACTCCCGCGAGCCGCCGCTGACGGTCTGCCACTGCGGCCGGTTGTCGACCGACAGGAATGCCATGAGATGGAAGAAGCGATGAAGAACCGCGCCGGGAAATCCAGCATGGCGTCTGCATCGGCCGACCAGATGGCGCGGCCCATGGGCACCAGGTAGTGCTCGACGAAGGCGCCGCGAAACCACGCGACTCCAGCCAGGCGCCGAGCGTCGTCGTCTCGTCCTGTGTGGCGAGGAATCGCGGCGCTTCGCGGTTGAAGCGCAGGATGTCCCAGATCATGCGCAGGAAGGAGGGTCGCAGGAGGTTCCTGCGTTGGGCGAACAGCGAGTTGAGCGAGGTGCCGTTGTATTCCAGCCCGGTTTTCTCGCACTGCAGGCTGAAGCTCATGTCGGACGGCTTGCCAGGCCACACCGAGCTTCCTGAGCAGCGCGATGAAGTTCGGATAGGTCCAGTCGTTGAAGACGATGAAGCCGGTATCGACGGCAACGATCCCGCCGTCCTCCTCGACGTCGACGGTATTGGTGTGCCCGCCGATCCAGTCGGCGGCCTCGAAAACCGTCAGTTCGTGACGGTCCGCAAGCCCGGCCGCCGTGGTCAGTCCGGAGATGCCGGTGCCGACGATCGCGACTTTCATGCCGGCTCTCCAGGCCTGCGCGTCGCGCACCTCGGCGGGGATCGTCTTCAGGTCCCGGATGACCCCGAGCGCGGACAGCAGGCGCAGCCCGTAGTAGGTCAGGTCGATCTCCCACCAGTAGAACCCCTGGCGCACCGAGGACGGGTAGTAGTGGTGGTTGTTGTGCCAGCCCTCGCCCAGCGTGAGCAGGGCCAGCCAGAAGTTGTTGCGGCTCTCGTCGCGCGTCGGATAGCGGCGCCGGCCGAAGATGTGGCACAGCGAGTTGATCGTGTAGGTGGCGTGGTACAGCACCACGGTCGAGATGAAGAACCCCCAGACCAGCATCTGCCAGCCGTTCGTGCCGAGCGCCGGGCGGCTGGCTTCGAGCCACTCGCCGGTAATGAACAGGCCGGCGGCGAGCAGGACGGGAACCGCGATGTCGAAGCGATCGAGCCAGCGCAGCTCCGGATACCGCAGCAGGTCGCCGACGCGCTTGAGGTCGGGGCGGAAGCCGCCCTGTGTCAGGAACCAGCCCATGTGGCTGACCAGGAATCCACGGTGCACGGGGGAGTGCGGGTCTTCGGGCAGGTCGGAGTAGGCGTGGTGATGCCGATGGTGGGCGGCCCACCAGAGCGGGCCTCGCTGCACCGCACTGGCGCCGAGCACGCCGAAGACGAACTGCGCTGCACGCGAGGTCCTGAAGCTACGGTGCGAGAAATAGCGGTGGTAGAAGCCGGTGATGGCGAACATCCGGACCAGGTACAGGGCGGCGGCGACCGCGATCGCAACGGGACTCACGCCGACCCAGATGACCGCCAGGCAGGCGAGGTGCACGAGGATGAACGGGACGATCCGCGCCCAGTCGATCGCCGACGGTTGCGCCGGTTCCGGCAGCTCGGCATGGTCCGCCGCAACCCATCTGGCGAATACATTCAACCAGCGCCGCCTGCCCTCGCTCTCTGTCGTCGACATCCGATTCATGCTGTCCTTCCCGGCTCGGGGCCGGCGTATCTCCCATGCCGGTGCCAGTTTAGCCCCCGAGTCAGTCGCGTTTGTGACATCCCGGACAAGGTGGGCACGTAAGTGTTTGAAACACAGGAGAGATCGAGGCAGCTTCGCCCGACCTGATCCGCTATTCCGGTGCGCTGAAACCCATTCGCGTCGCCGTCGCGCATGGATTCGCGGCGTTCAGGGTTTGTCGCGCTTGAGCGCCGCGAATCGCTGCAGCGCCTCGTCGCGGCTGGCGCGGGGATCGACGATCGGCATCGGGTAGGTGGCGCCAAGAGCGACTCCGGCCGAGTCCAGCACCTGCTGGGGCGCCAACCAGGGGCAGTGGATCCACTTGTCGGGCAGCGCCGCGAGTTCGGGAACCCAGCGGCGGATGTAGCGACGCTCCGGGTCGAATTTTTCCGCCTGCAGGACCGGGTTGAAGACGCGGTAATAAGGCGCCGCATCCGCACCGCAGCCGGCAGTCCATTGCCAACCGAGCGTGTTGTTCGCCAGGTCCGCGTCGACGAGCGTGTCCCAGAACCAGCGGGCGCCCTCGCGCCACGGCATGAACAGGTTCTTGGTCAGCAGCGAGGCGACGATCATCCTGACGCGGTTGTGCATCCAGCCCGTGTGCCAGAGCTCGCGCATGCCCGCGTCGACGATCGGGTAGCCGGTTGCGCCGCGCTGCCACGCCTGCAACTGAACCGGATCGCGCCGCCAGTCGAGCCTGTCGAACCGGGCATCGAGCGGTGCGTCGGGCGTGTGCGGAAAGTGAAACAGGAGATGGTGGGCGAATTCCCGCCAGCCGAGCTCGCGGACGAACGACTCGGCCCCGGAGGAGTCGCCGATCCCGGGTACCCGGGCCGCCACCAGCGCCTGCCGGGCGGACAACTCACCAAAGTGCAGGAACGGCGACAGTCGCGACGTGCCGGCGCGATCCGGCCGGTTACGGCCTGTGCCGTAGTCGCCGATCGCCTCGTCGCAGAAGCGCTGCAGCGCGGCCGCTGCGCCGGCCTCGCCCGGCTGCCAGGCCTTCGCCAGGCCCTCGTCCCAGCCGACGCGGGGATTCAGGCCCAGCGATTCGAGGTCGTCGCCCGCAAGGTCCTCGCGCACGGCCGGTAGCCGGCGCGGCGCGGGCAACGGTGGGCCCACCTGGTCGATCGAGCGCAGGCAGGTCTTCCAGAACGGCGTGAACACGCGGTAGGGGTCGCCGGAGAGCGTTCGCACGGCCCAGGGCTCGAACAGCAGCTGCCCGTTCGACGAAGCCACATGCAGGCCCTGGTCACCGAGTGCCTGCTTGATCTGTTTGTCGCGTTCCACGATCGCCGGCTCGTAGAGCCGGTTCCAGTGGATCGACGCCGCGCCGGTTTCCTCGGCAAGGCCGGCCAGCGCAGCGAGGGAAGGTCCGTGACGGATGACCAGCCGGCTGCCGCGCGCGGCCAGCGCGCGCCGCAAGGAGTCGAGGCCGCGGTGCAGCCACCAGCGGCTCGCGGCGCCCGGCGCCCAGGCGCCTTCTTCCTCCGGGGCGTGGACGTAAACGGGGACCACCGCGTCTGCGGCGGCGAGCGCGTCCGCGAGGGCAGGGTTGTCCGTCAGGCGCAGGTCGCGGCGAAACCAGACGATGGCGACGGACATCGTGCCTCCTCGGTGCTGGTTACCGGTACGGTGCCTGGCACCTCCGGTCCTCACCCTTCGTCGCAGCCTACTGGCTGCGCAACGCCGCGATGCGCTCATCCAGCGGCGGGTGACTCATGAACAACTTCTTCAGGCCCTGTCCCAAGCCGCCAGCGATGCCGAAGGCGGCCATCTGGTCGGGCAGGGCGTGGGTCTGGCCTCGCTTCAGGGCTTCGAGGGCGCCGATCATGCTGTTCCGGCCGGCCAGTCGGGCGCCGCCCGAGTCGGCGCGGAACTCGCGCTGGCGCGAGAACCACATGACCACCATGGTGGCCAGGAAAGACAGCACCAGTTGCGCGACGATCGTCGTAATCCAGAAACCCGGGCCGTGGCCCTCGCGGTTGCCGAAGACGACCTTGTCCACAAAATTGCCGATCACCCTCGAGAATACGAACACGAAGGTATTGACCACGCCCTGGATCAGGGTGAGGGTCACCATGTCGCCGTTGGCAATATGGCTCAGCTCATGACCGAGCACCGCCTCGACTTCCTCGCGCGACATGCGGTTGACCAGGCCGCTGGACACCGCGACCAGCGAGCTGTTGCGGCTGGCGCCGGTCGCAAAGGCGTTCGCCTCGGGCGACTCGAAGTAGCCGACTTCAGGCATGCCGACCCCGGCCAGCTGGGCCTGGCGGCGAACGGTCTCGACCAGCCAGGTCTCGACGTCGTTGCGGGGCTGCTCGATGACCTTGACGCCCATCATCTTCTTGGCGGTCCACTTGGACAGCGCCAGCGAGATAAACGCGCCGCCGAAGCCGATCAGGCCCCCGAATACCAGCAGCGAGGTGAAGTTGATCCCCTGCGCGTTGAGGTAGGGCTCAAGGCCCAGCAGCCTCAGCGTAATGCTGGCGACGAAGAGGATCGCGAAGTTGGTGACCAGGAAAAGCAGGATGCGCTTCATGAAGGTGTCCGGTGGTTGTCTGCAACGATGACTGAAAATGTGACCTGGCGGCCTGCCGCCGGTTCCGGCCGGCGCGGCAATCGTATCAGTCCGCGGTCAGGAGACGATCTGGGTGCGGTGGGCGCACGGTTCAAGGGCCGCTCTCGCCCGAAGGCACCTGCCGCGGACCTGGGAGCCTGGAGCGGCCTGCCCTCTCCCGCTGTCCTGTCGCCCAGTCACCGCGGCGCGCCAAGTCCGGAAGGAAGGGCTCCGTCGCGGAAATCCGCAGGCTGTCGGCGGGACTCTGCCATGTGATAATCGTCTCTTGAACCGGTATTGGCGAACTATAATATACGTAAAATAATTCGTACATTAGATTTCATCTCAAAGTGGTAACGGTCAGGAACACCGGGAGTAGGACCATGAGTGCGGCGGGCGGCGGCGAGCAGGTGTACGGCACGGGCGCGGCCGAAGGGCCGGTCGCGCCGCAGCGGCAATCCGAGACGGCCCGGCACTGGACCTTCCTGTCGAACCACGGTCACGTGCTGATCTGCCTGGCGCGGGACCCGGCGGCCCGCTTGCGGGATGTGGCGATTGCGGTCGGGATCACCGAGAGGGCGGTGCAGAAGATCGTGTCGGATCTCGAGGAAGGGGGCGTGGTGCAACGGGTCCGTGATGGCCGGCGGAATCGCTACCGCCTGTTCCTGGACCGGCCCATGCGCCACCCCGTCGAGGCGCATCGCAGCGTCGGTGAACTGCTGGAGATGATCCTGACGCCGGTGGCGATACGGCGTCTTGCCGAGATGCCGCCTGCCGAATAAGGCTCCGATCGCAAGCGTCGTTTGCTGAAAACCGCTGGATTCGGCGGTGCGCCCATTGGTGCACCTCCGGATGACCTTTCGCCTCGGGCGCAAGTAAGCTGGCTGGGGTCCAGGCGGGGAAGGTCGTGCGCCTGATGGACGTCGACGACAATTTCCCAGCATCCTCCCGGAGGGCCGACTGTTGGTCACCAGAGTCTGGCGATACGCCCCGTTCCTGGCCTGGCCGCTGGTCGTGGCCATCGCGCTGGCATTTCGCGTGCCGATCGCCATCGACGAGACCCGGTACCTCACGGTTGCCTGGGAGATGTACTCGGGTGGTGACTGGCTGGTTCCGCACCTCAACGGCGAGTACTACACACATAAGCCCCCGCTGCTGTTCTGGCTGATCGACGCGGGCTGGCGCGTCTTCGGCGTCAGCGCGTGGTGGCCGCGCCTCGTGCCGCTGCTGGCCGGCCTGGCGGCCTGGCTCGTCCTGTGGCGCCTCGCGCGGCGGTTGTGGCCGCAGATCGAGGAGGTCTCCCCCTTTGCCGTGATCCTGGCCGGAGGCACGCTGGTCTGGTCGCTCACGGGGACGCTGATCATGTTCGACATGCTGCTGGCGCTGTGGGTGCTGGTGGGCATGCTCGGTCTGGCCCGCGCGGGCGACGGCGAGGCGCGCGGCTGGCTGCTGTTCGGGGTCGGCCTCGGCCTCGGCATCCTGACCAAGGGGCCGGTGGCGCTCCTGCACCTGTTGCTGCCGGCGGCCCTCGGTCCGTGGTGGAGTGCTCGCGCCCGCCAGGCGCCGCGCGCCTGGTACCTGCACCTGCTGGCCGGCTTGGCGCTGGGCGCCCTGATCGCGCTGGCCTGGGTGATCCCGGCCGCCCTTTCCGGTGGCGCCGAGTATCGCGAGATGATCCTCTGGAAGCAGACCGCGGATCGGGTCACGAGCAGCTTCGCGCACCGGCGCCCGTTCTGGTGGTACCTGCCGTTGTTGCCGGTGCTGTTTCTTCCCTGGGTCATCTGGCGTCCCGCCTGGGACGCGTTGCGAAACGTCGCCGGCCTGGGTGACCAGGGGACGCGTTTCTGCATCGCCTGGGCGCTGTCGGTGTTCCTCGTCTTCTGCGTCATCAGCGGCAAGCAGCCGCAATACCTGTTGCCCGTTGCGCCGGCGGTGGCGCTGATCGCGGCGCGCGCGCTGGCACCGAGCTATGCCATGTCCTATCGGGCGGGCCGCGCTCTGGCGCTGCTGCCCTGGCTGGCGCTGGGCATCGCCATGGCCGCCGCGCTGGTCGTCAAGGGCGACTGGCATGGCGGCTGGCTGGAGGACGTGCACCCGGCCTGGTCCATCGGCGTGTTGCTGGTCCTGGCCTGGGCCATCCTTCCCTTTCGAGTCAGTCTCCTGGAGGGGGCTGCGCGCCTGCAGGTCGCCATGGCGCTGTCGCTCTCGCTCGTCGCGGCCGGCTTGCTGGGATCGGCGGCCGGCCGGCCCTACGGGGTCGACGGCGCCGCCAGGGAGGTTGCCGGACTGCAGGCCGGCGGCGTCACGGTCGGCTATTACGGCGACTATCACGGCCAGCTGGGCTTTGCCGGCCGCCTGCGGCAGCCGTTGCCGGAGCTCTGGAGCACGGACGACATTGCCGCCCTGGCGGCACGCGATCCCTCGGCGATGGTGGTGCTGGAGTCGCGCGGCAACCCGCTCGGGGCCGCGCCGCTGCTGCCCGTCGTCGGTCATGGCCTACCGCACCGGCTTCTGGTCGATCTGGAGCGCGCGGCGGCTTGCGGAGAACCCGGGTGTCCTCGACGCGATCAGGGCACGCGGCCCACGCCGCGAGGCAGCCCTGATGGAGTGACTTTGGTTACAGAGTCGGTGGGTACCCGACCTATAAGGTGCGGGACCGAAAGAAACGGCAAGGAGTGACATCATGAGCATTGACAAGGCTGTCCTGGCTTTTGCGGGATTCATGATCCTGTTGAGCCTGCTGCTGGCCCATTTCGTCAGCCCACTGTGGTTGTGGTTCACCGCGTTCGTAGGCCTGAACATGCTGCAGTCGGCGTTCACCGGCTTCTGCCCGGCCGCGATGATCTTCAGGAAGCTCGGCCTCAAGCCGGGCAACGCGTTTTAACGCCCTCGCAAGACACAAGAAGAAGTCCATGCTTCAGCCGTTCATCAACAAGGCTGCCTTCCCCGTACTGCTCTCGGCACTTCTGGTCGCTGCCTGTGGCGGTGGCGAAGAGGTTGCGAAGACGGATGTTCCGGGCACGGTTGCGCTCGAAACGATCGTCGTCGCTGCCGGCGACGCCGGCGGGGAGCGGTTGTTCGACGGCATCGTCGAGGCCGTCCAGCAGGCCACGCTGGTCGCCCAGACCTCGGGCCGGGTTATTGCGCTGGAGCATGACGTCGACGAGCCGGTCGAGCGCGGCGCACCGATCCTGCGAATCGCGGCGGTCGAGCAGCGCGCACGACTGGACGAGGCCCAGCAGGTACTTACCGGGGCGCGGGCGGTGGCAACCGAGGCCGGGCTGCGCTACGAGCGGACGCAGAAGCTCATTGCCGCGAAGCTGCTCTCGCAGGCCGACATGGACCGGGCGACGGCGCAGCGCGACTCGGCCCAGGCACAGCTGGCCGCAGCCGAGGCCGGGGTCGCGGCGGCGCGCGAACAGCTTGGCTACACGGAAGTCCGTGCACCCTTTGACGGCGTGGTGACGCGGCGTCTGGTGGACGTGGGTGAGGCCGTATCGCCCGGGCAGCCGCTCACTGCCGTAGCGGCACTCGGTGCGCTGCGCGTCGTGGTCGACGTGCCGCAGGCCTTGGCCGACCAGGTGCGGCAACTCGGGGCCGCGCGCGTCTATGTGGGTCAACAGGTGCTGCAGTCGACGGGTATCACGGTGTTTCCGGCGGCTGCGTCGGCATCCAACACGATCCGCGTCCGGGTCGAGCTGCCCGCGGGGACGCAGGACCTCTATCCCGGGATGTTCGTCAAGACCGGGTTCCAGTCGGGCGAGGGCGCGATCCTGCGCATTCCGGCCACCGCAGTCATGCTGCGCAGCGAGGTCACGGCGGTTTACGTCGTCGACGAAGCGAACAGGCCGATCCTGCGCCAGGTGCGCCTGGGCCGGCGGCTGGCCGGCGACTTCGAGGTGCTCGCGGGCCTGGCGGTGGGCGAACACGTTGCCGCCGATCCGGTGGCGGCGACCCTCGCAGTTGAAGGACGCTGACGCATGGCCGGCCATGATCTCGGTTTCTCGGGCCGCGTCTCACGGTTTTTCCTTACCAACCAGCTGACGCCGCTGCTGGCGCTGGTGGGGATGCTGCTGGGGCTGTTCGCTGTGCTGGTCACGCCGCGTGAGGAAGAACCCCAGATCGACGTGACGATGGCGAACGTCATCATCCCGTTCCCGGGCGCGAGCGCCGCCGAGGTCGAGAGCCTGATTGCCGAGCCGATGGAGCAGGTGCTGGCGGAGATTTCCGACGTCAAGCACCTCTATTCAGTGTCGCGGCCGGGCGTCGCGGTCCTGACCGTCGAATTCAAGGTTGGTCTGAAGCGCAACGACGCCATCATCCGGCTCTACAACGCCGTTCTTTCCAACCTGGACATGTCGCCGGCCAATCTCGGCTGGCTGCAGCCCATCATCAAGCCCAAGGGCATCGACGACGTGCCGATCGTCAGCGTGACCCTCTGGACCAAGGACCCCTCACGGGGCTCCTATGACCTCGCCAAGATTGCGCACACGCTCGAGAGCGAGCTGAAGCGTGTTCATGGCGCCCGCAACGTCTACACCATCGGTTCGCCCGGCGACACCGTGCACGTGGAGCTCGACCCGCAGCGGCTGGCGGGACACGGGCTCGGCGTGCACGAGCTGATGCAGGCGCTCGAGGTGGCCAACGTCGTCCGCCACGCCGGCAACCTGGTCGGCGGCGATACGGCCACGCCCCTGCAGGCCGGCGAATTCCTGGCTGGGCGCGAGGACGTCGCGGGGCTCGTCGTCGGGGTCGCCGACGGTCGCCCGGTCTTCCTGGAGGACGTCGCGAAGATCACGGCGGGTTCCATCCAGCCCGAGCAGTACGTCTGGATGGGGGCGGGACCG
The DNA here is from genome assembly GCA_963695465.1 of uncultured Gammaproteobacteria bacterium. Lineage (GTDB taxonomy): Bacteria > Pseudomonadota > Gammaproteobacteria > Steroidobacterales > Steroidobacteraceae > SG8-30. The sequence continues at coordinate 199,991 of CAVOGM010000006.1, read as the reverse complement.
TCGGCCGCGAGCCATGGAATCGAGCTGGCCGGCGAGGCGCCGGCCGTGACCGTAGCCCTGTCCAAGAAGCCTGGCACCAATGCGGTCGATGTCGCCCGCCTGGTTGTCGCCGAACTCGAGTCGCTGCATGGCGTCGTGATTCCGGAGGGCGTCGAAGCCACCGTGACCCGCAACTATGGTGAGACGGCCAACGACAAGGCACTGAAACTGATAGAGAAGCTGGCCTTTGCGACTGCTTCGGTCGTGCTGCTGGTGTTTTTCGCACTGGGCCGGCGTGAGGCGGTCGTGGTGGGCGCGGCCGTTGTGGTCACTCTGGCCGCGACGCTGTTTGCATCGTGGGCCTGGGGTTTCACCCTGAACCGGGTCTCGCTGTTCGCGCTGATCTTCTCGATCGGCATCCTGGTGGACGATGCGATCGTCGTGGTCGAGAACATTCACCGTCACATGGCGCTCGGCGAACGCAAGCTGCTGGAGGCGATTCCGGCGGCGGTCGACGAAGTGGGCGGCCCGACGATACTGGCCACTTTCACAGTCATCGCAGCGCTGCTACCGATGGCCTTCGTGACCGGGCTCATGGGCCCGTACATGAGCCCGATCCCGATCAATGCCAGTCTCGGCATGCTGATCTCGCTGGCCGTGGCGCTGGTGTTCACGCCCTGGCTGTCGAACCAGATGATGGCGAACGTCGATTTCAGCAAGCACGGCCATCACGCGCACCAGGTGCCGATGGAGCCGATGTTCCGGCGAATGATGTTGCCCTTCCTGACGGGCCCGAAGGCCCAGCGCAACCGGCATCGCATGTACCTGGCCACGCTGATCGCGATCCTGCTGGCGGTGAGCCTGGTCGGCGTGAAATGGGTCGTGCTGAAGATGCTGCCGTTCGACAACAAGTCCGAGTTCCAGGTCATCGTCAACATGCCGGAAGGCACACCGGTCGAGCGTACCGCGCAGGTCCTGGCGGAACTTGCCGCCGAGGTGCAGAAGGTGCCCGAGGTGACCGACTACCAGGCCTATGCGGGGACGTCAGCGCCGATCAACTTCAACGGCCTGGTGAGGCAGTACTACCTGCGCAACAGCGGCGAGCTGGGCGACCTGCAGGTCAACCTCGTGGACAAGCACCATCGCGACCGGCAGAGCCACGAGATCGCCAGCGCGCTCAGGCCGGCGCTGGCGGAGATCGGCCGCCGCTACGGCGCCTCGGTGCAGGTGGTCGAGGTTCCGCCGGGGCCGCCCGTCATGGCGCCGATCGTCGCCGAGATCTACGGGCCATCGTATGCGTCCCAGCGCGACCTGGCGCGGGAGATCCGCAAGATTTTCGACAGCACTCCCAACATCATCGACGTGGACGACAGCCTCGAGTCGGACGCTGAGCGCCTGATCGTCGTGGTGGACCGGCAGAAAGCGGCAATGCTCGGCGTTTCCCAGCAGGCCGTCGTCGAGACAGTGGCCGTGGCGGTTGGCGGAATGGATGCGACCTTCGCCCGGGTCGGCCGGGAGAAGTACCCGATAGCGGTGCGAGTCGAGCTGCCTGTCGCCGAGAAGGCGAACCTGGATCGCGTGCTGGCGCTGCGCGTGCGCACGGCCGGCGGTGAGATGGTGCCGCTCTCCGAGGTTACGCGGGTCGAGCGGGTCGGCTGGGATCCGGTGATTTACCGCAAGGACGGTTCGCGCTACGCCTTCGTCACCGGTGACGGCGGCGGCAAGCTGGACAGCCCGCTCTACGGGATGTTCGACATGGTGAGCCGGGTCGAGGACGAATCGCCGGGTGGCCGGAAGGTGCGGCAGTTCTTCACCCGCCAGCCGGACACGACCGCGGGCTTCGCGATCAAGTGGGACGGCGAGTGGCAGATCACCTATGAGACATTCCGCGACATGGGCCTCGCCTATTCGGTTGGCCTGATCCTGATCTACCTGCTGGTCGTCGCCCAGTTCGGCAGTTACGCGGTACCACTGATCATCATGGCGCCGATTCCGCTGACGTTGATCGGCATCATGCCGGGCCACGCGCTGCTGGGGGCGCAGTTCACGGCCACGTCGATGATCGGCATGATTGCGCTGGCCGGGATCATCGTCCGGAATTCGATATTGCTGGTGGACTTCATCAACGTCGAGCTGGCCGCGGGCAAGGAATTGGCGCAGGCAGTGATCCGTGCAGGGGCCGTCCGTGCCAAGCCGATCGTGCTGACCGCGCTGGCGGCGATGCTGGGCGCGTTCTTCATACTCGATGATCCGATCTTCAATGGACTGGCGGTGTCGTTGATCTTTGGCATCCTTGTATCGACGCTGCTGACGCTGCTGTTGATTCCGATCCTGTATTACAGCTATCGCCAGCGGCAGCAGCTGCACTGACCCAGGCACCCGGTGCCGCATGCGCAGGCGGAGCGGTTCGCCCTGCGCTCGCTCGGAAAGGCAGAAACTCGCTCGCTACGGGAACCGCTCCGCCTGCGCATGCGGCCAGGACGGGGACTGTCCCCTGGAGCGACTGTCGGTTTTCGGAGCGAAAGGGGGAAGTCCCCGCCCGCAGCCAGCGGGCCGGCATCGGCTTCCAGCTGCCGGCAGGCCTACGCGACCGACTCGAGCCAGCGGATCAACGCCCCTGCGTCCATGGCGCCTGACTGCTGCGCAACCGGCTTGCCGTTCCTGAAGACGATCAGCGTCGGAATGCTGCGGATGTTGAAGCGGGCGGAGATGTCCGGTGCGGTGTCGGTGTCGAGCTTGGCGAAACGGTATCTCGGCTCGAGCCGCCTCGCGGCGGATTCGAAGTGCGGTGCCATGGCGTGGCAGGGCCCGCACCAGGGTGCCCAGAAATCGACCACGACCGGCAGGTCGCTGCGGCCGACGTGAACGTCGAAATTGGACGAATTGAGCGTCACCGGCTTGCCGGCAAACAGTGGCGCCTTGCAGCGCGGGCAAAGGGGATTGTCACCGAGCCGCCCTGCCGGAATCCGGGCCAGGCCGTCGCAGCCCGGGCAGGCGACGTGGACGGCAGCGGTGTCATGGGCGGCGGTCATGGTTCCTCCCGGAATTCAGGCGCCCGGCCGTCGGTGCGGCTCGCTCTCCGCCTGCCCTCGAAGCAGGCGGTTGCCCGCTGACGGGAGTCCCCCTGCCTCGGGTGAGCAGAACGACCCACCGGGGCCACGCTGGCTTCCTGTCAGGTAGACCAGGCGGGATGCCCGTGAGTTCGATGCGAGCATTGCGGAGGGTGCTGGCTTGAAAAATACTGGAAACTACGCAAGTTAAGGACTCGTCAGCAGCCGGAAACAGCGTCCATGCAATTCAAGGATTATTACGCGTTGCTCGGCGTCGCCAAGGATGCGGGGGCGGACGAGATCAAGCGTGCCTACCGGCGTCTTGCCCGTAAGTACCACCCGGACGTCAGCAAGGAAAAGGACGCTGAGGAGCGTTTCAAGGAGGTCCAGGAGGCCTACGAAGTTCTCAAGGACACCGAGAAGCGGGCCGCCTACGACCAGCTTGGCCGAGATTACCGCCCTGGCCAGGAATTCCGGCCGCCTCCCGACTGGGGTTCGGGATTCGAGTTCTCCGGTCCGGGTGGAGCCGCCGGTTTCAGCGACTTCTTCGAGCAGCTCTTTGGCTCGGGGAGTCCCTTCGGCGCCCGGCGGGGCGGCGGGGGCTTCGACGCACGCGGCCAGGACCATCACGCCCAGATGGAGCTTTCCCTCGAGCAGGCCTATGCCGGGGGACAGCATGCGCTGTCGCTGCAACATCCGGAGCCAGGCCCGAACGGTCGCGTCGAGATGCGCGCGCGCCAACTGAAGCTGCGAATCCCGGCGGGGGTCACCGACGGGCAGGTCATCCGTCTGGCCGGCCAGGGCGCTCCAGGCCTCGGCCGCGGATCCCGCGGCGACCTGTACCTGAAGGTCACCCTGCGACCGCACGGCCTGTACACCGTGGACGGGCGTGACGTCACCCTGACGCTGCCGGTCGCGCCCTGGGAGGCGGCGCTTGGCGCCACGGTGCCGGTGCCCACGCTTGGCGGGCAGGTCGAGCTGCGAATTCCCGAGGGCAGTCGGGCCGGCCAGAAGCTGCGCCTCAAGGGTCGCGGGCTGCCGGGGTCGCCGCCGGGCGACCAGTTCGTCGTGCTGCAGGTCGTCCTGCCGCCGGCGGACAGCCCCGCAGCGCGCGAGTTGTATGAGCGGATGCGGAGTGAACTGCGCTTCGATCCGCGCGCCTCGCTGGGAGTTGCCCATGCCAGCTGACATGCCGGAAGTGGGCGCCGGTCCCGTGGACGTCGAGGATCTGGGCGAGGTGCTGGGAGTGGAAGCCCGGGTCGTCGCCGAGTACCTGGAGCTTGGGCTGGCCGGGCCGGGCCGGGGCGGCACCGTTTGCCGATCGCTGTCGACACCAGAGATCGCGCGGCTGTCGCGCGCCTTGCGACTCGCCCGTGAGCTCGAGATGCACGCCGCGGCTGCGGTCCTCATTGTCGAACTCCTGGAGGAGCGCGACTCGCTGCTGCGTCGCGTGTCGCGACTGGAAAGGACTGCGGGCAGCGCAGGCTGACCGCGGGCCGTCCGGCTTTTCCGGGTGGATTCGGCCGTCGGGGCGCTCAATCGCCGGGGATTGCCGCAGCTGTCGAAGCCGTCAAGGCCGGCACGCGGGGCTTGCTGTGGCTAGCCGAGGCCGGCGCCGATCAGACGCCCGATGAACCAGGTGATGAGTCCGGCGCCGCCGCCGATGGCGACCATGCGCAACCCGCCCATCACGGCGTTGCGCCCGGTAAACAGCGACAAGACCATGCCGACGCCGAACAGGCTGGCGGCGGTAAGCATCATCGCGACCTGGATTGCGCCGGCACCGCCAATCGAAATGACGAAGGGCAGCAGGGGCACGATGGCGCCTGCCGCAAAGGCGATGAAGGACGACGATGCCGCGCCCCAGGGCGAGCCAAGGTCGTCCGGATTCAGGCCGAGCTCTTCGCGTGCGAGCGTGTCGAGCGCGTGCTCGGGGTCCTTCATCAGGTCCTGAGCCACTTGCCGGGCGCGCGCCAGTTCCATGCCACGTGCGGCATAGATCAGGGCCAGTTCCTCGGCTTCCTCTTCCGGGTACTCGGCCAGTTCTTCCTTCTCCAGGCCTATCTGGTACTCGAACATCTCGCGCTGCGAGCGGACCGACACGTACTCGCCGGCCGCCATGGACAGCGCGCCTGCCAGCAGTCCCGCGATGCCGGTCGTCAGCACGCCGCCGGGCGCCACGCCGGCACCCGCTACGCCCATGATCAGGCTGGCGTTGGACACGAGCCCGTCGTTGACCCCGAACACGGCTGCGCGCAGGTTGCCGCCACCGCCTCGGTGTCGGGCGCCGACCTGCTCGACCCGCGTCGGCATCGCGTGGCCATCCAGCGCAGAGCTGTCATATATGGACAATCCGCGCATCTTCATGGCGACGAGCACGGGGCGCATCGGCCTGACGCCCAGGCGCCGGACCAGCGCGGCGGTCAGGCGGGCGCGGGTGGAGGGGCGGAACAACCCGGCGGCAGGCCCGAGCTGAGCCAGTTTCGCCCAGGTCTCGGCCTGTTCTTCGGCCGCGATCGCCAACGACTCGAAGAGGCGAACCTTTGGCGGATCGCTTTCCGTCAGGGCCACCTGCCGGTAAAGCCAGGCTGATTGCCGTTCCTGGAACCAGCTTTCCCGAGGATCCTCAGCCATGCATCAATCCTCGTGGCCGCCAGAACCCGGGCCGTTTTCGAGAATCAGCCGCCGCAGGTGCAGGGAGAGCAGACGCTCCATCTGTGTCTTGTCGATATAGTCGAGCGCTCCGGCGCGGATGCCAGCCACGGCTGATGCGACGTCGCTTTCCGCGGCGAGCAGGATCACGGGGGTCTGAATTCTCCGCCCGCGCAGTGTCGAAATCAGGTCAGCGCCGGTCATGTCCGGAAGCGCCATCTCGCTGATGACGCAGACGGCGTCTCCCATGGGTTCCGCCAGCAGCGCCCCGCCATCCGCATACCTGCGCACGGTCGCGCCAACCGCGCCGAGCAAGCCGGTAATGCGCCCGGCTTCCGCCACATCCGGTTCGACGAGACAGACAACGGGGCTGGAGTGTTTCTTGGTAATGATGGGATCGGCAGCCATGGCAAATTGCAGCGCGGTACCGCTCTGCGAGGCGGCCTTGAGCGCTGGTTGCGGCGAGTATCCTTGGGCGGTTGCCGGCCCCAAAATAAGTGGATACCCCTACCGGCGGACAGCCGGCGAGCGGGTTTTGCCCGGGCGGCGGGGCGCATCAGCCGTCGCGGTGCGCCTCGATCACCATGCGGACCAGGTGCGCGAGCGAATTCGCGCCCATTTTTTCCATGACGCGCGCCCGGTGAATTTCAACGGTACGCTGGCTGACATTGAGATCGCCGGCGATCACCTTGTTGGCCTTGCCCTGGGTCACGAGTTCCAGCACCTCGCGCTCGCGCGGGGTCAGCTGCGACATGCGGCGCCGGATCTCGTCCCGCTCGCGCAGCGCATTGCGCATTTCCCGGTCCTTCTCGAGCGCGCGATTGATGCGGTCGATGAGGTCCTGGTCGCGAAACGGCTTCTGGATGAAGTCCACGGCACCCGCCTGCATGGCCTCGACCGCCATCGGCACGTCGCCGTGACCGGTGATGAACACGATGGGCATGATGGAATGCTGGTCGTTCAGGTGCTGTTGCAGCTCGAGTCCGCTGATTCCGGGCATCCGGATGTCCAGTACCAGGCAGCCAGCGCGATCGGGGTCGAACTGGTCCAGGAACTCCTGCGCCGCCGCGTAGGTTTCCACGGGCAGTCCGACGGATTTGAGCAACAGTCGCAACGAAGTCCTGACCGCCTCGTCATCGTCGACGACAAAGACGGTTGCCGGCTTTTCCTTCATTTTTCGCTCCCTTGCATTGCGGGAAGGGTAAAGAATACCGTGGCGCCGCCGTCAGGTGTTGGGCGATGTGCGAGGCGCCCGCCATGGGCCCTCAGAATCGACCGGCTGATGGCGATCCCAAGGCCGGTTCCGGACGACTTGGTGGTGTAGAACGGGTTGCCGAGGTTCTCGGCAACCCGGGGCGAGATGCCGATGCCGTGGTCCTCGACGCTGATCTCGATCGCGCCGGATTCATCCAGCCGGGCATACAGGCCGATTTCCCGATTGGGCGCCTCGGCCTCGTTGGTGGCGTCGATGGCATTGCGGATGAGGTTCAGGAGAACCTGCTGGATCTGCACCGGGTCGCAGGCCACCTGGGGCAGGGCCGCCTCATGCTCGACGCGAATGCGGATGTCGTTGACGCGCGCATCCGGCTCGGCAAAGACCATGAGGTCGGCGATCAGCCGCCCCGGGTCGATGACCTCGGTGCGGGCCTCGCGATTTTTCACGAAGGAGCGCAGGCGGCGGATCACCTCGCCGGCGCGCAGCGCCTGTGCGGAGATCTGCGACAGCGCCAGCTGGACGTCGTCCGGGTCGGCGATCGTGGGCACCGCCAGCAGCCGCTGCAGGGCCTGGGAATAATTGGCGATCGCGGTGAGCGGCTGGTTGATCTCATGCGCCAGCCCGGCCGCCATCTCGCCCATCGTCGACAGCCTGGCGAACTGGGTCAGCCGCTGCTGGGTCTGGCGGACCTCTTCCTGCGTATGTTTGCGTTCGGTTATGTCATGCAGCGTGCCGACGACCTGGTCGTTGCCCTCGGCATCCTGCGTGAGGCGGGCGATGGAGTGCACGTGGCGGATCGACCCGTCCGGACGCCGGATCCGGTACTCGACATCCATCGGTTCCTTGTCCTCGGTCAACCGGTTCCAGGCTGCCATCAGTCTTTCGCGATCGTCGGCATGGACGCAGCGGTCAACGAACTCCTGGACCTGCAGCGGGCCGTATGCGGGATCGGTGCCGAGAATCGAGTGCAACTGCATGGACCACGACGTGCGCCCGTTCTGCAGGTGGATCTCGTAGTTGCCGAGGTTGGCGATGGACTGGGCATCGCGCAGCAGCTGCTCGCTCTTCTGCAAGGCCTCGATGGCGCGCCGTTGGTCGGTGACGTCTTCTCCCGACGATAGCGTGCCGTTGATCAGGCCGCGCTCGTCGCGCAGCACGACGTTGCGCCAGGCGATCAGCTTGCGTTCACCGCTGCGCGTCAGGACCTCGTGCTCCGCGTAATGGGCAGGCGAGGCCGTGCCCGAGAAAAAGCGGTCGAACATCGACTGGACTTCCGGTCGCAGTTCCGGCGGCAGGCAGGTCGCGAACCAGTTGCGCCCGACCAGTTCGTCCTCCGGCCAGCCGAGGACCTCGCAGCCCTTGCGGTTGACCAGTGAAATGGTGCCGTTCGAGTCGAGGGCCAGCAGGGTCACCTCGGCGAGATCCAGGTAGGCTTGCGCGCGATCGCGCTCGCGCCGCAGCGCCTCGACGACGCGCTTGCGGTCGCTGATGTCGCTGATCAGCCCGACGAAGCGCGGTGGATCGACCTTGGCGATGCGCCCCACCGACAGGAAGACCGGGAACAATGTGCCGTCGCGCCGCTGTGCGACGACTTCGCGGCCCTTGCCTATGATCCGCTGTTCGCCGGTCCGGATGTGGTTGTGCAGGTAGCCGTCGTGCTGGCTGCGAAACGGCTCGGGCATCAGCACGCTGACGTTGCGGCCGACGATTTCGGCGGACGCGTACCCAAACAGTCTTTCGGCAGCTCCGCTGAAGGTCTCGATGGTTCCGCCGGCGTCGATGATGATGACCCCGTCGACTGCGGCGTCGAGTACGGCCCTTAGCTCGAGTTCCGCAACGCTGGCGATGGAGTCGGGGCCTCCTGTTCGGGTCTGTGGACTCACTTCGATGGAATCGGGAACGCGGGGCGCCAGGACGGCGCCGCAGCGGGCCGGTCAGTAGTCGTCCCGGTCGCCATAGCGCCCGTCGTCATCATCGTCGTCATCGTCGTCATCGTCATCGTCATCGTCATCGTCATCGTCGTCGTCGTCATCATCGTCGTCCCAGTCGTCGTCATCGTCGTCGTCTTCCTCTTCCGACCCCGCCCAGCCTTCGGGCTGCACGGTGAGTTCGAGGTCCAGCTCGTGCCAGGTCTCGTAGTCGATCTCCTCGATGTCGCCGTCGACGTACTGGATTTCGATCAACTCCGCGTCCTCGTCGATGGACAGGACCTGGAAGCTGTCATCGTCCTCCAGGTTGTCGTACCACTGGCCCTTGACGGGATTGTGTTCTCTGGCCATGAGGGCGACCTCTGCTCGGTTACGGGTTGTGCGGATTCGGGCATGGCGCCCGCACTGAATATTAAGGGCGTCGGTGCGGCGTAAGCAACGATGGCGCGCCGTCGTGGTGTATGTCCGACCTTTTCCTCAATCCTCTCGCGGAGTTCGTATGGCGGACCCGGTACCGCGGCGTCGATGCCGGTGGGGCACCGGAATTGTCGCCCGTGGACACTTTTGCGAGGGTTTCACGCGCGCTTTCCGCGGCCGAGCGCGATGCGGTGGGCTGGCGAGCGCGGTTTGAGGGCGTGCTGGCGGGCTTTCGCTTCGTTCCGGGCGGACGGATCCTGGCGGCCGCCGGCGGGGCTGCGTCCCGCACGATGCTGAATTGCTTCGTCATGGGCGTTGTCGAGGACGCTCCGGAGCCATTGTTTTCGGCCCTGGCTGAGGGCGCCCGGACCCTGCAGCAGGGAGGCGGCATCGGCTGGGACTTCTCGACCCTGCGCCCCCGAGGCGGCGAACCGGGCGCGCGGGTGGCGCCAGGTCCGGTTGCTTACCTGGAGCTCTGGGATGCGGCCTGCCGCGCGGTCACCGCGGGGCTGGCCCGCGGTGGAGCGATGATGGGCTCCCTGTCCGCCTCGCATCCGGACATTGCCGGATTCGTGCGGGCCAAGTCGCGGCCGGGAGCGCTGGAGCGGTTCAACCTGTCGGTGCAGCTTCCGGATTCGTTCCTGCGGGCGGTGGACGAAGATTCGAACTGGGCGCTGTCCTTCCCGACCGTCGGCTCTGCCGGGGAGCAAGGCGGGCAGGTCGTCCGTCAGGTACGCGCTCGCGCGCTGGAACAGCTCATTTGCTCGTCCATGCTGGAATGGTCGGAACCGGGCGTGCTCTTCGTGGACACCATCAACCGGGAGAACAACCTGTGGTGGCGGGAGCGGCTGGCCACGACGAATCCCTGCGGCGAGGTTCCCCTGCCGCCGTACGGCGCCTGCGACCTCGGCTCGGTCAACCTCGCCAGTCTCGTCGTGGAGCCCTTTGGCCGGGGCGCGAGGCTCGATCTCGAGGCGCTGGACGCCATCGCACGGGTCGCCGTGCGCCTGCTCGACAACGTGCTGGACGCCACACCCTACCCGCTGGAGCGGCAGCGGGAACAGGCCCTGCAGACAAGGCGCATCGGCCTCGGGATCACCGGGCTGGCTGACGCACTGGCCATGCTCGGCCTGCGCTATGACAGCGAGCAGGCGCGGGTGGTGGCGGCGGCAGCGGTCGAGCGCCTGAAAGTCGCGGCCTACGAGACATCGACCGGGATTGCCGCGGAAAAGGGGGCTTTCCCGGCGTTCGACCGGGAACGCTACCTGGCTGGCCCGTTCGTGGGCAGGCTGCCGGGCGGATTCGCGACCGGATCGCACGCGACGGCATTCGAAACAGCCACCTTCTCGCCATCGCGCCCACAGGATCGATAAGCCTGCTGGCGGGCAACATCTCGCCGGGCATCGAGCCCATCACGGCCCTGCGGCAGTCACGCCGCGTCATGGACCTGGACGGTGGGTTCCGGGAATTCGAGGTCGAGGACCGGGCCTGGTCAATCTTCAGCGCGGCCGGCGGAGGCGCCGTGCCCGCGGCGCTGGTCTCGGCCAGCGCAATCGGCCCTGCCGCCCAGCTCGACATGCAGTCGGCCTTGCAGCCCCACGTGGACGGGGCCATCTCCAAGACCGTCCTGCTGCCGGAGTCGTTCACCGTGGCCGACCTCGGCGGGCTGCTCAAGCGAGCCCATCGGGACGGCCTGAAGGGATTCGCGGTGCATCGGCCGGGATCGGCGCGGGGCAACGCCCTGGGAAATGGCTGCGCAGGGACCGACCGGCTCGAATGCGACGCCGGCTGACGGCTGCGCTCGGTGCGTACACTGCTAGGCGCCTCTACGCATATGCCGCCGGCCCTTTATCCCGCAACATCGGTGACCGAGGGGCGGACACGACTGATGCACGATATGGAACAGGTCCGCCAGAAGCTGCTGGAACGCAAGCGCGAGCTACTCGTGCGGGCAGGCGAGGTGCACGCCGACATCACCCGCGCCTCCGGTCCGCTGGAGAAGGACTTCGCCGAACAGGTCGTGCAGATGGAGAACGACGCGGTGCTCGCGGGCCTGAGCGAGTCCACGGCCGCGGAAATTGCCATGATCAACCGGGCCCTGAAGCGGCTCGACGAAGGCAGCTACGGGCAGTGCGCCGTCTGCGGCCAGTTCATCGACGAACGGCGCCTCGCCGCGCTGCCGCACTCCGACCATTGCATCCGCTGCGCGGAATTCGCCCAGCGTTAGGTCCTGTCCGCAGGTTTCCGCGCCCCGCGCGGGCCACACCCAGCCCTGCATTCAGTGATGGACCTGCCCGGCTTCCGTTTGCTGCATGGGCGGGTGGCCGCCGTGCGGCGCCATGAGGCCGAGGGCGGTCCAGGCCGCGAATGCGATCATCAGGGCACCCGCGGCCATTCGCGTGCGCGTACCGGCGAACCGCCTGGTCACGGCGGTACCGGCCAGGGTGACGGCCAGCATCGACGGCAGCGTGCCGACGCCGAACGCCAGCATGGCCGCCGCACCGACGCTTCCGGATCCGGCCACGGCCGCCAAAGCCAGCGCGGAATAGACCAGCCCGCAGGGCAGGAATCCCCAGAGCATCCCCAGCACCGCGAATCGCAGGACCCCTGGCAGGCCCAGCACGCGGCCCGCCAGCGGCCGCAGGCGGCGCCACACGCGCCCACCGAGCCGTTCCAGCGACAGCAGGTCGCGTCCGCTGAGCAACGACAGCCCCATCGCCAGCATCAGCAGCGCGGCCAGCAGGCGGAAGGTGATGGCGAAAGGCCGCACCGGGAACTGTCCTAGCAATGCCCCGGCAACCGCTCCGACCAGCGCCCCGAGCGCCGCGTAGCTGGCGATGCGGCCGGCATTGAATGCGGCCCCCCGCGGTACCGCCGCCGGGCCCACTGCCGTCTCCCAGCCGGGCGCCGGCGGCAGCGGCGATGCCGCCGCACATACCCAGGCAATGGACGCTTCCGGCGAAGCCCAGCGTGGCGGCCGCCGCCAGCAGCGGCCATGGGAGGCCTGGTGTCACCGGGCCTCCTCCTCGTTCTCGCCATCCGGCGGGTTGTCGCGGCCGGAGTGCTCGTCCACGAGTACAGACCAGCCGGGCGTCTCGAGGTCGTCGAACTGGCCCGCTGCCGACCGCCCAGAAGAATGCCCAGACGCCGATCGCGACCAGCACCAGCCCGAGAGGGATCAGGATGTACAGGATGCTCATGCCGTCGCCCGGGTCGAGGTAGCCAGCGCTGCCGGCATGGGAGACGAGGCGTTGCCGCTGCCGCGCAGCCGCAAGCCATTGGCGACGACCAGCAGCGAACTGGCGGACATGCCGATGGCCGCAGCCCAGGGCGGAATGTAGCCGAGCGCCGCCAGGGGCAGCGCCGTCGCGTTATAGGCAACCGCCCAGGCCAGGTTCTGGCGGATCACGCCCACCGTCCGCCGTGCAATGGCCACGGCGGTGGGGACAATGTCGAGATCCGCGGCCATCAGCACGGCCCCTGCGCTCGTCTGGGCCAGCGACGTGCCCGCGCCCATTGCGATGGAAACGCTGGCGGCCGCCAGCACGGGGGCATCGTTGATGCCGTCGCCGACCATGAGCACGGTGTCGCCGCCGGCTTCGAGCGAGGCCACGAGCGCCATCTTGTCCTCCGGCCTCAGCCGCGCGTGATGGATGGCGATGCCGGCCTGGGCGGCGATCCGGGCCACCGCCGCCGGATGGTCGCCGCTCGCGATCTCGGTTTCGATGCCCTGGCGATTCAGCCGCTCGATGGCCTCCCGGGCACCGGGCCGCAAGGCGTCGGCGATTTCGATCTCGGCCAGCCACTCGCCGTCGCGGCCGAGATAGGTTCCCGCGTCGATTCGCTCGGTCGGTCCGGCGATGGCCGCCACGAAGTCGCAGCGTCCAAGCCGGTAGCGGACGCCATCGAAGGTCCCCTCGAGTCCCTCGCCAGCCTCGGCGCCGGCATCGGCCGGGGCGGGCAGGGGGTCGACGATCCGCCGAAACGCGCGCGCGATCGGGTGCGTCGAGGCGCGTTCGAGTCCGGCAGCGATCCGCAGGCATCGGCTGGAGTCCAGGGAACCGAGAGCGGTGCAGCGGCTCACCAGTGGCTCGCCCACCGTCAGCGTTCCAGTCTTGTCCAGCACGACCCGACGCACGTGAGCCAGCGTCTCTATGGTTTCGGCGCGCGTAATCAGCAGGCCGCGGCGCGCCAGCGACGAAGTGGCTGCGGTGATCGCCGTCGGCGTGGCCAGGGACAGCGCGCAGGGGCAGGTCACGACCAGCACCGCCAGCGTCGCGGCGAATGCGCGCGAAGGGTCCACGAACATCCAGGCCCCGGCGACCACCGCGGCCGCCAGCAGCACGCCACCGACGAACCACGACGCCCAGCGATCGGCCAGTCGCGCGATGGCCGGGCGCTCCGTCTGCGCCCGCTCCAGCAGCCTGACGATGCTCGCCAGTACGGTCTCGTGGCCGACGGCGTCGATCCTGACGCGTGCCGGCCGGGAGAGATTGACCGATCCGCCGAGAACGGCCTGGTTCACGTCGCGCTTCACGGCGTGGGCTTCGCCGGTGAGCATCGACTCGTCCACCGTGGTGGCGCCGCCCACGAGGGTGCCGTCGGCCGGAAAGGTTTCACCGACCGGAACCAGCACGATGTCGCCCGGCGCGAGGTCGACCACGGACACGCGCTCGGTGGCGTCTCCCGTCAAGCGGATGGCGCTCGCGGGTTGCAGGCGCAGCAGCGCGTCGCTGGTGCTGCCGGCGCGGTGCCGTGCCGCCATCTCCACGAACCGGCCCAGCGACAACAGGAAGATGAACGTCGTCACCGAGTCGAAGTACACCTCGCCGCGCCCGGCGAAAGCGTTGAAGGTGCTCGCACTCCAGGCCAGCAGCAGCGCCAGCGCGACCGGCACGTCCATGCCGAGCTGGCCGGCACGCAGGCTGCGCCAGGCGCCTGCCAGGAATGGCCGGCCCGAATAGACCAGCACCGGCGTCGCGACCAGCATGCTGACCAGCCTCAGGTATTGCCTGAGCACCGGGTCCATTCCGTCGAAGGCGCCGGCGTACATCGCGACGGCGAACATCATCACCTGCATCATGCCGAGCCCGGCGAGTGCCAGCCGCTTCAATGCCTGGCGTTTTTCGCGAACCGCTACCTCGAGCGTGTCGGCGGCGCCAAGCAGGTGCGGCCGGTAGCCGAGACCGTGGATCGCGCGCAGGATCGACGACAGCGACCTCTCACCCGCACGCCAGTCGAGCTGTGCGCGGCCTGTCGCGGGATTGACGGAGATCGAGGTGACGCCGGCCAGCCGCTCGAGCCGGCGCTCCACCAGCCACCCACACGCGGAGCACCGCAGGCCCTCCAGCAGGAGGTTGACGCTGGCAGCGTCGCCGCGCCTGGCAACCGTTCGCAGCTGGACCTCGGGCCGGTCGTAGGTGGCCCAGGCGTCGTCAGCCACCGCCTCGGGGCGGGGCGCCGGCGAGTCCCGGAACCGGTAGTAGTCGGCGAGTCCCGCGTCGCGGATGAACTCCGCTGCCGCCTTGCAGCCTTCGCAGCACATCGGGCAGGGCTTGCCCCCGATCCGGACCGAAAGCTGCAGGGCCGATGGAACTGGCTCGCCGCAGTGGAAACACTGCGTTGTGGCCTGCATGACTTCAGGATACTCCAGGCACCAGCTCGATGGCCGCCGCCGGATCCCGGAAGTCGCCCCTCAGCCTCCAGCTGCGATCGGGCGGCGTGACCTCGACATACCAGCGGCCCGGAGGCAGCGCGTCCATGCTCCCCTGGTACTGGCCGTCAGTACCCTGCAGCGTGACCATGCGGTCGAACTCCGCACGCGTCGCATGCGACAGCAGGACGAGCAGCGTCCCGGGCGGCGTGCCGCGCTCGAGCGTGACGGTCGCGCGCAGGCTGCCGCCGGCGGAATCGATCACCAGCGTCGCGCGCGCCCCGGCTGCGGCAGCCGCAGCGTCCCGTGCCGGGTCGGCGTAGATGGCCAGGCCCTCCTTGCGGAAGTCGTCGCGTACGACGTCGTCGCTGCCGCGGGCTGCCAGGAACAGCGTGAACAGGGCGGCTATCACCACCGTCGCCGGCAGGCCCACGACGAACCACATGAGCGGCTCGCTATACCAGGGGCGTGCATCCCCGCTGTGGCCTGGCTTGCTCATGGGCCGAGAAACCGCGCGGCGCGCGACGCCTTCAGTTTCGGCGCGTCGGGAGAGGCCACCTCGATGCTGATCTCGTGGCTGCCACCGGCAGTGGCGGCGGGAACCCGCACCCGGGCGGCGACCGAGTAGACCTCGCCGGGGCCGACCGTGTGTTCGACCACGCCGGTGTCGATCTCTATGCCCGGCAGCCCGGCCGCCGCCAGCACGTAGCGGTGGGTGGCCGTGTCCTTGTTGAGGATCCGCAGCAGGTAGACATTCTCGATAGTGCCGTCCGGCAGCTTGCGGTACAGCGCGTTGCGGTCGCGCATGACGTCGAGGCCGACCGGCGTGCGCAGGGAGATCGAGACGAAGAAACCCACGACGAGCATCGCCAGCAGGCCCCCGTAGACGATCATCCGCGGCCGTACCACCTGCGATCCGCCGCCTTCCAGGTCCTTCTGCGAGGTGTAGCGGACCAGGCCGCGCGGATAGCTCATCTTGTCCATCACCGCGTCGCAGGCGTCGATGCAGGCCGCGCAGGCGATGCACTCGTACTGCAGCCCCTCGCGGATGTCGATGCCGGTCGGGCAGACCTGCACGCAGGCCTTGCAGTCGATGCAGTCGCCCAGCCCGCGCGCCTTGTAGTCGGCCGTGCGCGCCCGGGCGCCACGCGGCTCGCCGCGTCCTGTGTCATAGGCGATGATCAGGGTGTCGCGGTCGAACATCGCGCTCTGGAAGCGCGCATAGGGACACATGTACTTGCACACCTGCTCGCGCATGAAGCCGGCGTTTCCCTAGGTGGCAAGGCTGTAGAACAGACCCAGAAGGTCTCCCAGGGGCCCATCGAGAAGCTGATGACCTTGGTCGCGAGTTCCTGGATCGGCGTGAAGAAGCCGACGAAGGTGAAGCCCGTCCACAGGGCGAGCAGCAGCCAGGCGAGGTGCTTGGAGCCCTTGCGCAGGATCTTTTCCCCGGTCCACGGGCCTCGATCGAGCTTCAGGCGGCGGTTGCGGTCGCCCTCGATCCGTCGCTCGATGCTAATGAAGACGTCGGTCCACACGGTCTGCGGGCAGGCGTAGCCGCACCACAACCGGCCGGCGAGTGCCGTGAAGAAGAACAGCGAGAGGCCCAGGATGATCAGCAGCCAGGTCAGGTAGAAAAAATCCTGCGGCCAGAAGACCAGCCCGAAGACGTAGAACTTGCGTGCCGGAAGGTCGAACAGCACCGACTGCCGGCCATCCCAGGGAATCCAGGGCAACAGGTAGTAAAGGCCCAGCAGGACCCATACGGCGAGGTTGCGCAGCCGCTGGAAGCGGCCGTCGATCTCGCGCGGGTAGATCTTCTGGTGCGCCTCGTAGAACGAGGTGGGCGCGTCCTTGGCTGCGGGGGCGTTCACGATGCTGCGGCTTCCTGCGCGTTCGTGGTCAGCGTAAATCGTGCTTGCGTGACGGCGCTGCCGTGCGGACGAGGTAGAGGGTCAGGGCGCTCGACAGCGTGCAGATCGCCCAGAAGAAGAAGAACCCGACCGCGTAACCCGCCATCCGGTGGGTGAGCCAGCGCGGCGGCACCGCACCCTCCCCGAACAGCGAAGGGTCGAAGAACGCGAAGAAGAACATGGTCGCGACCGATGCCGCAAGAAAGGAAGGCCAGAGCGTGACCGCCATGTCCTGCGCGAGCTGGCTCCAGGCGACCCGCTGCGGCTCCTCCTCGAGGGCGTCCGGCTCGACCGGTTCCTCGTCAGCCCTCATTCGCCGCCTCGGCCGGCGCCGGTTCCGGCGTCGGCTCCACATACGGCGGCGCCAGGCTCAGCACATAGGCGGCCAGCAGGCGTACCTTCGGCTCGCCCAGCAGTTCGAGCTGGGCGGGCATCTGGTTGTTCCGCCCGTTGACGATGCCGTAGCGGATTTCCGCGGCGTCGCTGCCATAGAGCCAGATGTCGTCGGTCAGGTTCGGCGCGCCCATGGCCTGCATGCCCTTGCCGTCCATGCCGTGGCAGGCGGCGCAGTACATCTGGAACTTCGGCTTGCCGGCTTCCGCCAGCGCGGCCGGCGCCTGCAGGCCCGACAGGGTCAGCACGTAGGCGACGACTTCCTCCACGCCCTGCTCGCCCAGGGCCTCGCCCCAGGGCGGCATGATGCCGTTGCGGCCATAGGAGATCGTCGCCAGCACGGTGTCCGGTGCGCCGCCGTACAGCCAGTCGCCGTCGGCCAGGTTCGGGAAGCCCCTGGCACCGCGCGCATCCGATCCGTGGCACATGGCGCAGTTGTTGGCATAGAGGTTTCGCGCGACGCGCATCGCGTCCGGGTCCTTGCCCAGGTCGTCCAGGCCCATGCTGGCGAAGCGGGCATAGACCGGGGCAGCGGCGGCGTCCGCCGCGGCGACCTGCTCCTGCCACTGCTTTTCCTGCGACCAGCCCGCGGTGCCCTGCCAGCTGCCGAGCCCGGGATACAGCACGAGGTAGACGATTCCGAAAGCGACGGTGCCGTAGAACATCCACAGCCACCAGCGCGGCAGCGGGTTGTTGTATTCGCTGCAGGTCACCGTCCCAGGTGTGCCCGGTGGTCTCGACGCCCGGCTGCTTGTCCGCGGGCGAGCGTCTCGACGTCACCCAGAGCAGCCATACGGCCCCGACGACGTTGATGGCCGTCAGGATCACGATGAACAGGGTCCAGCCTGTGGTCATCTCAATTGTCCTCGTTCTTGTCCAAGTCTTCCTCGAGCGGCATGTGGGCGGCCCGGTCGAACTTCTGCTTCTGCCGTCCGCTCCAGGCCCACCAGACGACCCCGACGAACGCCAGCAACGCCAGCAGGGTCGCGAGGCCGCGCAAGGTTCCCGGTTCCACCTGACTCACTTCCACGTCTTCGAGGCCGTGCCGAGACCCTGCAGGTAGAAGATCAACGCCTGCATCTCGGTCTTGCCCGCAACCTCATCGTGGGCGGCTGCAATCTGCTCGTCGGTGTAGGGCACGCCGACCGTGCGCAGCGCCCGCATCTTGCCAGCGGTACCGCTGGCGTCGAGCATGTTTTCGTCGAGCCACGGGAAGCCCGGCATGTTCGATTCCGGCACGACGTCGCGCGGGTTGTTCAGGTGAATGCGGTGCCACTCGTCGGAATAACGCCCTCCCACGCGGGCCAGGTCCGGCCCCGTGCGCTTCGAGCCGAACTGGAACGGGTGGTCGTAGACGGACTCGCCCGCCAGCGAATAATGGCCATAGCGTTCCGTCTCGGCGCGCAGCGGCCGGATCATCTGCGAATGGCAGCCGTAGCAGCCCTCGCGGATGTAGATGTCCCGCCCTTCCACCGCCAGCGCGGAGTACGGCTCCACGCCGGGGGCCGGTTCGGTGACCTGGCCGGTGAAGTAGAGCGGCACGATCTCCGCCAGCCCGCCGAAGCTGATGGCGACCGCCGTGAGCACGCCCAGCAATCCGACGTTCTTTTCGATCTTTTCGTGATTCATGCTGCCACCCTCAGGCCGCCGCCGGCGCCATGACCGGGACGTCCTTGGTCGACGAAGCGGAGGAGACGGTCTTCCAGACGTTGTAGGCCATGATGAACATGCCGGAGAGCACCAGCACGCCGCCGAGCAGGCGGACCGCGTAGTACGGATAGGTCGCGGCCAGTGATTCCACGAAGGTGTAGGTGAGGGTGCCGTCCGGGTTGGTGGCCCGCCACATCAGGCCCTGCATCACGCCGGCGATCCACATCGAGGCGACGTACAGGACGATGCCGATCGTCGTCGTCCAGAAATGCACGTCGATCAACCGGATCGAGTACATCTCCTTGCGCCCATACAGGCGCGGTATCAACGCGTACATGCAGCCGATCGAGATCATCGCCACCCAGCCCAGCGCGCCGGAATGAACATGGCCGATCGTCCAGTCGGTGTAGTGCGACAGCGCATTGACCGTCTTGATGGACATCATCGGACCTTCGAAGGTCGACATGCCGTAGAACGACAACGACACGATCATGAACTTCAGGATCGGGTCAGTCCGCAGTTTGTGCCAGGCACCGGACAGCGTCATGATTCCGTTGATCATGCCGCCCCAGGACGGCGCGATCAGGATCAGCGAGAACACCATGCCGAGCGTCTGCGCCCAGTCGGGCAGCGTCGTGTAGTGCAGGTGGTGCGGCCCGGCCCACATGTAGATGGCGACCAGCGCCCAGAAGTGCACGACCGACAACCTGTACGAGTAGACCGGTCGCTCGGCCTGTTTCGGCACGAAGTAATACATCATCCCGAGGAAGCCGGCCGTCAGGAAGAAGCCGACGGCATTGTGCCCGTACCACCACTGCACCATTGCATCGACGGTGCCGGAGTAGGCCGAGTAGGACTTGGTCAGGCTGACGGGCATCGCGGCGCTGTTGCCGATGTGCAGGACCGCGATCGTGATGATGTAGGCCGCGAAAAACCAGTTCGCGACGTAGATGTGCTTGACCTTGCGCTTGGCCAGCGTGCCGAAGAACACCACCGCGTAGACGACCCAGACGACCGCTATCGCGATGTCGATCGGCCACTCCAGCTCGGCGTATTCCTTCGAGGTCGTGATGCCCAGGGGCAGGGTGAGCGCGGCGGAGACGATGATCAGCTGCCATCCCCAGAACGTGAACGACGCCAGCGCATCGGAGAACAGCCGCGTGTGGCAGGTCCTCTGCACGATGTAATAGGACGACGCGAACAGCGCCGACCCGCCGAAGGCGAAGATCACGGCGTTGGTGTGCAGCGGGCGCAGGCGGCTAAAGGTCAGCCAGGGCACGTCGAAGTTGAGCGCGGGCCACAGCAGCTGTGCCGCGATGATCACGCCGACGAGCATCCCGACGATGCCCCAGACGACGGTCATGATGGCGAACTGGCGTACCACCTTGTCGTTATAGGTCTCGACCCGTTCCATTGAGTGATTCCCCGTTGGTTTTATGGATAGGGCTTGTCCCGGGGCCGGTTGCACCGGCCGAAGGCACGCCAATGGTACTAATCCCCACCGCGAAGTGCATCCTTCGGCAATCCACCCGGGGCTCGAGATCCCTTCATCCGGTACCCGCGAATGTGCGGAGGCGATGGAAGGACCTTGCGGGTTATCCTCGGGTTAGCGCCGGAACCCTTCCGGTGGCATCGTCGGAGGCATCGGACAGTCCCCATGAGCGAGGAATTCAAGGTCATTCTCGCGGTCGTCGACCCGGCGGCGGCGGCGCAGCCGGCACTGGCGAAGGCCGCGGCGATCGCGGCGTCCACCGGCGGGCGTCTCAGGCTGTTCTGCTGCGACTACGACCCGCGCCTGACCGCCAGGCTGTTCCTCAGCCAGGACGCCTTGTCCGCGGCACGGGCGGGCTACCTCAGGCGCCGCCGGGAGTGGCTGGAGTCCCTTGCGGAGCCACTGGCGGGGACGGGCATTGCCGTCGAAATCGAGGCGGCATGGGATTCGCCCCTGCATGCGGGCGTGCTGACCGAGGTGTCGCTGATGAAGCCCGACCTCGTGGTCAAGGATACGGCCTGGCACGCACCGCTGCGGCGCGGCTTGTTCAGCCACGCAGACTGGCGGCTGCTGCAGGCCTGTCCGGTCCCGCTGCTGCTCGCCAAGCCGAAGCCGTGGTCGGACTCGCCACGAGTCGCCGCGGCGATCGATCCCGGCCACCCCGGCGATCCCGGCGGGCTCCTCGATCGGGCCGTGCTCGTTGCGGCGCAGCGACTGGCGGAACCGCTCGGCGCCTCGCTCTCGGCCGTGCACGCCTACCTGCCGGTCGATCCGGCCTCCCTGTCGGCGGCGGCTGCCGGCATGCCGATGGTCCCGCCCGCCGGGCGGACGGGGGGCGAGGTGTTCGATGCCGCGGCCGGGGCGGTCGCGGCCTTGCTTGCGGATCAGCGCTATCCGCCCGAGGCCGCCGAGCTCGTCGAGGGCGCGGCGGTCGACGTGCTGCCGGCGTGGTGCGAGGAACGGGCGATCGACGTCCTGACGGTCGGCGCGGTATCGCGCTCCCGCCTGGTCGGGGCGGTGCTCGGCAGTACCGCCGAGCGACTCCTGGACCGCATCCCGAGCGACCTGCTGGCAGTCCGCCCCATGGCGAGGTGAATCCGCGACGGGTCTGCTGCGGAGCATCGCCGCGCTCGCGTAGAATCGAACAGGACCTGACACTTACCGAAGAGCCATATGACCATGCATAGCTACAACGCCCCCGTCCGGGACATGCGATTCGTCATTCACGAGGTGCTGGGCGGCGAAAGTCACTACGCCGAGCTCGGCCGGGACGACCTCAACGTGGAGTTCATCGACAGCGTGCTCGAGGAAGCCGCGCGCTTTGCCGAGGAGGTCGTGGCGCCGACGAACGAGCCGGGCGACCGGATCGGTGTCCGTCTCGAGGGCGACGACGTCATCACACCGCCGGGCTTCAAGGAAGCCTATCGCCGCTTTGTGGAGGATGGCTGGGCGGCGCTGTGCGGCCCGGTCGAATTCGGCGGCCAGGGACTGCCGGAGAGCTTCGGCGGGCCGATCGGCGAGATGCTCGTGTCGGCCAACATGTCCTGGAAGCTGTACAGCGGCCTCACCGACAGCGCGGTCCTGTGCCTGGAGAAGCATGCGCCGGAGCCGTTGAAGCAGATCTATCTCGCGAAGCTGGTCACGGGCGAGTGGAGCGGCACGATGTGCCTGACGGAAGCCCAGGCGGGCACCGACCTGGGCCTGCTGCGCACCCGGGCCGAGCCCGACGGCGACGGTGCCTACCGCGTCACCGGCGAGAAGATCTTCATCACGAGCGGCGATCACGACGTCGCCGAGAACATCGTCCACCTGGTTCTGGCGCGATTGCCGGACGCACCCGGCGGGACCCGCGGCATCAGCCTGTTCCTGGTGCCGAAAAAGCTGCCGCAGGACGACGGCTCGGTCGGCGCCGCGAACGGCGTGCGCTGCTCGCGGCTCGAGGAAAAGATGGGCATTCACGGCTCGGCGACCTGCGTCATGACCTTCGAAGGGTCGAAGGGCTGGATGATCGGCGAGCCGAATGCGGGCCTGAAGTGCATGTTCGTGATGATGAACCACGCGCGCCTCTGGGTCGGGCTGCAGGGCCTTGCCCAGGCCGAGCTTTCGCGGCAGGGCGCCCTGGCCTACGCGCGCGAGCGCCGCCAGGGACGCTCGTCCCGCGGCAGCGCGTCGGCGGACCAGCCGGCGGACTTCATCATCGAGCACGCCGATGTGCGGCGGATGCTGATGACGCAGAAGGCCTACGTCGAGGGCTGCCGCCTGCTGACCTACTTCGCCGGCATGGAAATGGACAAGGCCAAGTACCACCCGGATGCCGACGAACGGCAGAAGGCGGCAGACCTGCTCGCCATACTCACGCCGATCGTCAAGTCCTTCGACACGGACATGGCGGTGGAGGTGACCAGCCTCGGAATCCAGGTGCACGGCGGCTACGGCTACATTCGCGAGACCGGTGCCGAGCAAGCTTTCCGCGATGCGCGCATCGCCTGCATCTACGAGGGTACGAACGGCATCCAGGCGCTCGACCTGCTCGGCCGCAAGGTGCTCGGCTCCGGCGGGCAGATGGCCCGCCTGCTGGGCGGCTTGATCGGGGCCTTCTGCCAGAATCACGCCGGCTACGAGGAGATGTCCGATTTCGTGCCGCGGCTCACCGGCCTGCTGAAGGAGTGGAGCGAGGCGACCGAGGAGGTCGCCCGGCGCGCGGGGCGCGACCCCGACGAGGTCGGTGCGGCGGCGGTCGACTACCTGCAATTTACCGGCCACATGTGCCTGGCCTGGTGCTGGGCCAAGGTGGCCGCGGTGGCCATCGCGGCGCTGAAAAACGGCGCGGGGGAGGAGGGTTTCTACGAGGCGAAGCTGGCGACGGCCCGATTCTTCTTTGCGCGCCTGCTGCCCAGGGCTGAAGCCCATCTCGACGCGCTGCTGGCCGGCTCGACGACCGTCATGTCGCTGCCGGCCGAGCACCTCGGCTAGGCTCCCGTGACCGCGACGGAACAGGCGCGGGCCCGGCGTCTCGTCCGGGCGCGCAGGGTCGTCGTCAAGGTCGGCTCGACCCTGCTGGTCGACGCCGCGACCGGCCGGATCAATCGCGCCTGGCTGGAGTCGCTGGCCGCCGACGTGGCGAGGCTGCGCGAGCGCGGCCAGGACGTCGTGCTGGTGTCCTCCGGCGCGATCGCCCTGGGGCGACGCCATCTCGGGCTCGCGCCGGGGCGGCTCAAGCTCGAGGAAAGCCAGGCGGCGGCCGCGGTCGGCCAGATCCGCCTTGCGCACGCCTGGAAGGAAGTGCTGGAGGCGCACGGCATCGCCGTCGCGCAGGTGCTGCTGACCTTCGACGATACCGAGCAGCGACGCCGCTACCTCAACGCCCGCTCTACGCTCAACACGCTGCTCGGGCTCGGCGCCGTCCCGGTCATCAACGAGAACGACACGGTGGCGACGGCCGAGATCCGCTACGGCGACAACGACCGGCTGGCGGCGCGCGTCGCGCAGATGCTCGCGGCTGACTGCGCGGTTCTGCTGTCCGACGTGCCGGGGTTGTACTCCGCGGACCCCGCGCGCGACCCGAGCGCACGGTTCGTGGCGGAAGTGACCGACATTTCCGACGAAATCGAGGCCATGGCCGGAGGTCCCGGCTCGGCCGTCGGCTCCGGCGGCATGACCACCAAGATCGAGGCGGCGAGAATCGCCGTGGGCGCCGGCTGCAACCTCTGTATCGCGTCGGGGCGGGTCCTGCATCCGCTGGCCGCGATAGAGTCCGGCGGCGCATGCACCTGGTTCGTGGCGCGTGAAGCGGCGGTCGCCGTTCGCAAGCAGTGGATAGCGGGGACGCTGAAGTCATCGGGAGAAGTCGTCATCGACGCCGGCGCCGAGGCGGCGCTGGGCCGGGGCAAGAGCCTGCTGCCGGCAGGCGTGCTCGAAGTGCGCGGCCGCTTCGACCGCGGCGACACGATCCGCGTCATCGGCCCGCATGGCCGCGAAGTGGCGCGTGGCTTGACCGCCTATTCGAGCGAGGACGCGAAGCGTATTTGTGGCCGCAAGACCGCCGAGATCGAGGCGCTGCTTGGATATCGCGGTCGGGACGAAATCGTGCACCGCGACGACCTGGTCGTGGCACGGCCGCGCGGACCCGGGCAGGGAGGAGGGACCCGATGAAGGACACAGGGCTGGGCGGGATCCTGGATGCCATCGGCCGCGAAGCGCTGGCGGCGGCGCGCGCGCTGGCCCACGTGAGCAGCGCATCGAAGAACGCGGCCTTGGCTGCGGCCGCGGCGGCCGTGCGCAACCGTTCTTCCCTCATCATGGCGGCCAACCAGGCGGACATGGCTGCGGCGCGCGGGCGGGGCCTGGGCCCGGCACTGCTGGACCGCCTGCGGCTCGACGCGGGCCGCATCGAGGCCGTGGCAGTGGGGCTCGAGCAGGTGGTGGCATTGCCGGACCCCGTTGGCAGGGTGCTCGCGGAGTGGACCCGGCCCAACGGCCTCGTCATCCAGCGGGTCAGTGTCCCGCTCGGCGTCATCGGCATCATCTACGAGAGCCGTCCCAACGTGACGGCCGATGCCGGCGCCTGTGCCTGAAGTCCGGCAACGCCGCGATCCTGCGCGGCGGCTCCGAGAGCGCGGGTTCGAGCAGGGCCATTCATGACTGCCTGCTCGAAGGCCTGCGCGCCGACGGGCCTGCCCGAGGCTGCGATCCAGCTGGTTCCGACCCAGGATCGCGACGCGGTCGGCTACATGCTGAAGGGCATGAGCGACTACATCGACGTCATCGTGCCTCGCGGCGGCAAGAACCTGATAGCCCGCGTGAAGCAGGATGCACGCGTGCCGGTGATCGGCCATCTCGAGGGTAATTGCCACGTCTACGTCGACGGCTGCCGCAGACGTCAACATGGCGCGCGAGATCGTCATGAACGCCAAGCTGCGGCGCACCGGCATCTGCGGTGCGGCCGAGACGGTGCTGTTCGACCGGTCCGCGGCCAAGTCGCACCTTGCACCCGTGGTCAAGGCGCTGCTCGACGCCGGCTGCGAGGTGCGCGGAGACGAAACGGTGCGGGGCGTCGACCCGCGGGTGCGGCCGGCGTCGGAGGACGACTGGTACACGGAATACCTCGACGCCATCATCGCCGCGCGCATGGTCGACGGCGTCGAAGGCGCGATCGATCACATCGCCCGCTACGGTTCCGCCCACACCGAGTCGATCGTCACGGAGGACGAGGTGGCCGCCGAGCGCTTCCTGACGGCCGTCGACAGCGCCATCGTGCTGCACAATGCCTCGACGCAATACGCGGACGGCGGCGAATTCGGGATGGGCGCGGAGATCGGCATCTCAACCGACCGATTTCACGCCCGCGGACCGGTTGGGCTGGAGCAGCTGGTCAGCTACAAGTACGTCGTGCGCGGGAGCGGGCAGGTGCGGCCGGGCTGACACGGACTCCATCGCAGGGGGCTGCGGCCCTGCGCATGGGCGGTCAGCTGCCGTGAGGGTGGTGGTGCCCGTGCGCGGCCTCGGCGCAGCGCTCGCAGTTCACCCAGCCCGAGTCGCCGTCCAGGTAGTGTTCCTTCTTCCAGATCGGGACGCGGTGCTTGACCTCGTCGATGATGTAGCGGCAGGCGTCGAAGGCCTCCGCCCGGTGGCCGCTGGCCACGCCCACCCAGACCGCAAGCTCGCCGAGGCCGAGTTCGCCGATCCGGTGCACGCAGCGGGCGCCACGGACGCCAAAGCGCTCGACCGCCTCGGCGACGATGCGCGCGCCTTCCTTGACGGCGAGTTCCTCGAACGCCTCGTAATCGAGACGGCGGACTTCCCGCCCCTCGTTTTCATTGCGTACCCAGCCCTCGAACGACACGTAACCGCCGGCTGCCGGATCCGCCAGCGCCGCCGCCAGCGCGGCGGGATCGAGCGGGTGGCCGCTGAACTCGAAGGCGCTCATCCGCCGGCCACCGGCGGGATGAAGACCACCTCGTCGCCGTCGGCGAGCGGCCGCGTCCAGTCGCTGAATTCGGAGTTGACGGCCACCCGCAGCTGTTCGCGGCCGAGCTTGAAGCCGTGCCGGGCGGCCAGTTCGTCGTAAAGGCGGGCCGCGTCGCCCGCCGTGGTCTCGACCAGTTCCTCGCCCAGGCCGGCCTGTTCGCGCAGCAGCGCGTAGTACCTGAGGCGCACCCGGATCACCGGCCCCGCTCCGCGGCGCGAAAGTCGCTCTTGCCGCCGGTCTTCTCGACCAGTCGCGTCTCGGCGATCACGATTTCATGCGACAGGGCCTTGCACATGTCGTAGACCGTGAGTGCCGCCACCGATGCGCCGGTGAGGGCCTCCATCTCGACGCCGGTCCGGCCATGGACCGAGGCGGTGCAGGTGATGTGGACGTCGCCCGCGTCATCGCAGTCGACCTCGATGCGACACTTCTCCAGGCCCAGCGGATGGCAGAAAGGGATCAGGTCGTGGGTGCGCTTGGCCGCCATGGTGCCGGCGATGATCGCGGTGTGGAACACCGGCCCCTTCGCGGTGCTGAAGCCCTGTGCGCGCAGCGTCGCGGCCACCGCGGCGGGGAGCCTGACGATGGCGGTCGCGGTGGCGCTGCGCCGGGTAACCTGCTTGTCGCTGACGTCCACCATCGCAGGGCGGCCGTCGCTGTCCACGTGTGAAAGCATCTTCAACCGCCGATGTAGTACATCTCGATTTTCTTGTGGGAGCGCTTGCGGCCCAGCGCCTTGCGCTGCTCGCTGTAGCGGTCCTCCCGCTCGCGCCAGATTCCGCGGATCCTTGCCAGCAGTTCCTCGTCCGCGGCGCCGGCGCGCAGCGGTCCCCGCAGGTCGGTGCCGTCGGTGGCGAACAGGCAGGTGTAGAGCACGCCCTCGGACGAAAGCCGCGCCCGGGTGCAGTCGCCGCAGAAAGGCTGGGACACGGAGGAGATGAAACCGATCTCGCCCGCGCCGTCGACAAAGGTGTAGCGCTCGGCCACCTCGCCGCGATATCCGGCGGCAGTCGGGGTGAGCGGCCAGCGCGTCTCGATGAGTTCCTTGAGTTCGCGTGACGGCACGACGCTGTCCGGCCATCCAGTGGTTGCGGTTGCCGACGTCCATGTACTCGATGAAGCGCACGATGACGCCGGTGCCGCGGAAGCGCTCGACCAGGTCCAGCACGTTGCCGTCGTTCAGGCCGCGCTGGACGACCGCATTGACCTTGATGGGGACGAGGTTGGCTTCACGCGCGGCCTCGATGCCGTCGAGCACCCGCTGGATGCCGTCGAAGCCGCCGCTCATCTGGCGGAACACGGCTGGATCGAGGCTGTCTAGGCTGACCGTCACGCGCTTCAGGCCGTTGGCCTTGAGCTTTGCGGCGTGCTGGGCCAGCAGCATGCCGTTGGTGGTCAGCGCCAGGTCGTCCACGCCCGGGATGGCCGACAGCTCGCCGACCAGGTCGGCGATGCCGGAGCGCAGCAGCGGCTCGCCGCCGGTCAGCCGGACCTTGCGGACCCCGGCAGCGACGAACAGGCGCGTCAGCCGCAGGATCTCCTCGAAGGACAGGCGTGCCGCGGCCGGCAGGAAACGGTAGTTCTCGTGGAAGGTCTCGCGCGGCATGCAGTAGGGACAGCGGAAGTTGCAGCGGTCCATGACCGAGATGCGCAGGTCCCTGAGCGGACGGCCGCGCACGTCGGCGATTCCCGACAGTTCGCCGAGCGCCACAACCGGAGCCTTGTGTTTCTCGCTCATGATCTGTGCGTTGCGCGCGGCGCGGGTGCGGCCGCCGACCTTCACTCCTTCTTGTGCGCGGCTTTGTAGGCTTGAAGTTGTTCGTTGAAGCGCGTGGCCACCGCCTGCGCGTGGTCGACCGCGGCGTTGTTCTTCTTGGCCTGCATGGTGCCCAACTCGGCCTTACGGGCGATCATCGAGGTTCGGGTCCGCGAGGATGGCCTGCAACTCCATGTCGAGACAGGCGTTGTAAGCGCTGATGTCAGCGTCGAACTGCTTGACGGCCGTCTGCGCCGCGACCATTTCATCGTAGGTGGCGGTGGTGCCGTCGGGGATGTTCTCGGGCTCGCGCGGGTAGATGCAGGTGGCCTGGGCCGCGCCGGTGGCGAGGCTTGCAAGCAGCACACACATTGCGAGGGCTGATCTATTCATCGGTCGATTCCTCGGTTTGGTTCCTGGTCCTGGGCTGCGAGCCCGCCGACGACACGCGGCAGTCTAACCTACAGCGTGCCTCAGGGAAGACCCCCCCTGCTCTCCGGCGGCCAGCCCCGGGTCGCCAGTGCGCCTCCGGTCACAACAGGCCATGGTACTGATTTCAGGCACTTGCCTGATTTTTCATCCACATCAAGACATTTGCTACCGCCCACCGCTCGCCGCTGGTCATCTCTTGTCCTCCCATCCGCTATCCGCTATCCGCTATCCGCTATAGTCTGCTTTCGTCGCCGGAGCCCACCCGTTGAGCACTGACTTCACGCCCGGCCGGCCGCAAGTGATCGGACCGGGCATCATCCGGATCGTCGCCCCCAATCCGGGTCCGTTGACCGGCCCGGGAACGAACACCTACCTCGTGGGCACGAACGAGCTTGCCGTCATCGATCCCGGGCCCGCCGACGAGGCGCACGTCGAGGCCGTCGCCGCTGCCGGCGCCGGGCGCATCGCGTGGATCCTGGTCACGCACACTCACCGCGATCACTCGCCGGCGGCCCGCCTGCTGCGCGAACGCACGGGCGCCCTGGTGGTCGGCAGGGTGGCGCCCGACGCCAGTCGCCAGGACCGACGATTCCGGGCGGACGCCCAGCCCGCGGACGGCGAGCGCGTGGTGCTTGCCGGCGTGACGCTGCGCTGCGTGGCGACGCCGGGGCACGCGTCCAACCATCTGTGCTTCCTGCTTGAGCAGGGTGGCGTGCTGTTTACGGGCGACCACATCCTCGGTCACGTCTCGCCGGTAATCCTGCCGCCGGACGGGGACATGGCCGACTATCTCGACTCACTCAGGCGCCTGCGCGAGATGCCGCTCGCCATGATCGCGCCGGGGCACGGACCCATGCTGCAACGGCCCCTGCAGGTGATCGACGCGCTCATCGAGCATCGCCTGCGACGCGAGGTGAAGACCCACCAGGCCTTGCGGCTGGCCGGAGCGGCCACGCTCGAGGAACTGCTCGTCGCGGTCTATGAGGACGTCGATCGGTCGCTGCATGAACTGGCGAGCCACACGCTGCTCGCGCACCTGCTGAAGCTGGAGCGCGAAGATCGGGTGGGTCGAGACGGTGCTCGCGTGGTTCGTCCGCGAATGAGGGGCGCTTGAGGATGCCAGGCATCGGCGTTTCGCTGCACCGCTGCGGACTCAGGCTGGCCGGGAGGCAGGTGCTCGAGGAGGTCGACTTCGAGATCATGCCGGGAGAGAAGTGGCTGCTGCTGGGCCCCAACGGCGCCGGCAAGACGCAGCTGGTCAAGCTCATTGGCGGCTTGCGCTGGCCGACCCCCACCGGCCGCGAATGGCGGGCGTACTTCAACGCCCAGGGCGGCTTGCTGGACCTGGTGGACGTGCGCGACAGGGTGTCCTATGTCGGCGCGGAGTCGCAGGACAAGTACGCACGCTACGGCTGGAACCACACGCTCGAGCAGGTCGTGGCAACGGGACTGTCGGGCACCGACCTCCCGCTGGAGGTTCCCACCGCAGCCGGGCGGCGCAGGGTAGACGGTCTGCTGGCGCGCTTCGCGCTCACCGACGTCGCCTCGGCCCGCATGCTGGAGGTCTCTTACGGCCAGCGACGGCTGGCGCTGGTGGCCCGGGCGCTGGCTTTGAGACCGCGACTGCTGCTGCTCGACGAGGTGTTCAACGGTCTCGACGACGGTCATCGGCGGCTGTTGGCACGTGCCCTGGCCGGCGTGCGGCGCACCCAGACGACCCTGGTGGCGACCGCGCATCGGGTCGAGGACGTCCCCGCGGGGATTACCCATGCCGCATGGGTCGCAGCGGGCAGGGTCCGCCGTGTACCCCTGCGACAGGCATTGCAGCGCCTCGAGCGAAACGAAGGGACTCCTCGGTGCCGGCCGCGCCAGTGCCTTGCGAGGCGCGAATTCCCAGCGGCCGTACGTCGAACTGCGGCGAGGCCCGCGTGTTCCGTGAGGAAGTGCCGGCGCTCGTTGGCCTGGACTGGACCCTGCGTGACGGCGAGCACTGGGCCGTCACCGGCCGCAATGGCAGCGGCAAGAGCACCTTCCTGGGCGTCCTTTACGGTGCCTTTCCACTCGCGCTGGGCGGCAAGCTGCTGCGCCGCGGGCAGCCGGCGGGGACTCCCCTGGACGAGATCCGCCGGCGTATGGCGATCGTTTCACCCGAATTGCAGGCGGACTACGACCCGGCATCCACGGTCGAGGAGCTGGTGGTCAGTGGCCTGCGCGACAGCGTCGGGCTTCACACGCCAGCCACTCGCCGAGAGCGATCGGCGGCGCGCGATGCCCTCGATTCGCTCGGGCTGCTGCCGCTGGCTCGCCGCCCGGTACGTGAAGTCTCCTATGGCCAGCTGCGCATGGCCTTGTTCGCCCGCGCGTTCGTCAAGAAGCCCGAACTGTTGCTGCTCGACGAGCCTTTCACCGGGCTCGACCCGGCGCGACGGCGTGAGCTCCGGGGCGAGCTGTCGCGGCTGGCGCGCAGCGGCACCCGGCTGGTGATCGCCATTCATCACCGGGACGACCTGCCGCCGGAGGTCAACCGGCGGCTGCACCTGAAGCTGGGCAGGGGCGTAGTCGTCCCGCTTCGTTGAGCCGGGGACAGTTTACCGATTTCGTAGCAGAGGCCGATGCCCGGTACTCGCGAGCAGGGCGCGCTACGAAATCGGTAAACTGTCCCCAATTCAACCTCGATTTCGCCGTCGACGACACGGATCGCGTAGCTGCGAAGCGGCGACACGGCGGGCGAGCCGAGCGCAGTCCCGTCGCGGATATCGAAGGACCCGCCGTGCAGCGGGCAGATGATCCTGCAGCCGCGAAGCCGCCCCTCGTTCATCTTCGCCTCCGCGTGGCTGCAGGTGTTATCGAGCGCGAAGAAGCCCTCTCGCGTGTTGCAGACCACCACGTCACGACCGCCCACGCTGAATGCCCGCATGCCTTTCACGGGAATGTCGACCGCCGGGGCGACCCGGTGCCAGTTGTTGCTCATGTCGCTGCCTGTCGTGGCCGCATGCCCCCAATGTACGCCCGTCCGGCCGGTCCCGGAGCGCAGTCTTCGCGACGTTCCCGTACTTGAGCAGCGCGCCCTCTAACACAGAGAGATAGAATTGGCGCCCAGGGGCCATTCGAGCCCTGGTGGAAAAGCGCCTTGCACCCGGACTCCGCCTCGAAGGCCTCGGCCTCCAAGCTCGCACTGGCGGCGCTGGGCGTCGTATTCGGTGACATTGGCACGAGTCCCCTCTACGCGTTCAAGACCTGTTTCGACGACGTGCACGGCACCGTGCCGACACCGGAGAACGTGCTGGGGCTGCTTTCGCTGATCTTCTGGGCGCTGACGGCGATCATCTCGGTCAAGTACGTCACCATCATCCTGCGCGCGGACAACCAGGGAGAGGGCGGTGCGCTGGCGCTCATGGCGCTGCTGCTGTCCAAGCGCTCCAGGTTGCCGCGTTCGGTGATCGTCATGCTGGGGCTCTTCGGCACGACGCTGTTCTTCAGCGATGGCGCCATTACACCCGCGATCTCGGTGCTGTCGGCGGTCGAGGGCCTGGAGGTCATCAACGACAACTTCGCGGGCCTGGTCATACCGCTGGTCATCGGCATCCTGGTGGGCCTGTTCGCCGTCCAGCGCCGTGGAACCGGCTCGATCGGCCAGATGTTCGGGCCGGTCATGGTGCTCTGGTTCCTGACGCTGGCCGCGCTCGGCGTCGGCTGGATCGCGCAGCATCCAATGGTGCTCGCCGCACTGGATCCCGCGCTATGCCATCGTCTTCCTGTTCGAGAACCGGGGCGGCGCGCTGATCGTGCTCGCGGCCGTGTTCCTGGCGGTGACCGGCGGCGAGGCGCTGTACGCGGACATGGGCCACTTCGGCCGGCGGCCGATCCGCCTGGCCTGGTTCGGGCTCGTACTGCCTGCGCTCGTGCTCAACTACTTCGGCCAGGGGGCGCTGGTCCTCGCGGACCCGGCGCCTCAGCCAGCCCGTTCTTCCTGATGGCGCCCAGGCAGCTGCTCGTGCCGCTCGTCATCCTGTCGACCGCGGCGACGGTCATCGCCTCGCAGGCGGTCATTTCCGGCGTGTTCTCGATTGCGCACCAGGCGCTGCAACTCGGATTCCTGCCGCGGTTCTCGGTCGTTCACTCGTCGGGCGAATCGATCGGCCAGGTCTTCGTGCCGTCGGCCAACCGGATCATGCTGTTCTCGACGATCGGCCTGGTGCTGGCCTTCGGTTCGTCGGAGAGCCTGGCCGCGGCCTACGGCATCGCCATCTCGCTGGCGATGGTGATCGACAGCGTGCTGGTGATCGCCTGGCTGGCCGGGAGTGAGCGGCGGCGCGAACGCCTGATGCTCGCCGTATGTGCATGGCGCTCGCCCTGGACCTGGGCTTCCTGGCGGCCAACAGCCTGAAGATCCCGCATGGTGGCTGGCTGCCGCTGCTGGCCGGCGCCGCGTTCCTGCATGATCATGCTGACCTGGCAGTCGGGCCGCCTGCTGGTCATCGGATCGAGTCGCCCGTCGGCAGATGTCGATGCGCCAGTTGCTCGCCAGGGTCGAAGGCGCCGGGTTGCGCCGCGCCGCCTGGCACGGCGGTCTACCTGAACCGGAATGCCGACGCGGTGCCGGGAGCGCTGCAGCAGGATGCTCGAGACCCAGGGCGCGCTGCACGAGCGGGTCGTGATGCTGACCCTGGAAACGAGCGACCAGCCGCGCTCCCGCAAGGGACATCGTGTCGAGGTCCGCGAGCTGGCGCCCGGCCTCTTCCGCGTGGTGGCCCGCTGCGGCTTCATGGAAACGCCAACGTGCCTGCGCTGCTGCGAGAAGCCGAGCGCAGTCGGCCTGGCCTTCCTGCCGGCCGAGACCCACTATTTCCTGGGCCGCGATCACGTGGTGGTTACCCGGACCGTCGGCATGCCGCGGTGGCGCAAGCAGCTGTATGCATTCATGACACGCAACGCCCATTTCGCGGCAGAGCAGTTCTCCTTGCCGCCCGGTCGGGTGACTGAAATCGGCGAGCAGATCGAGATCTGATCGATCCCGGGTCGCGCAGGATCGCTGGTGGGGCGGATAATGGCCCCCTACTCATTCTGGAGCGCGCCTGATGACCTGGCTGAATCGAGACGTGACCGAGATCGGCGGGCAGCGCCTGCACCCCGAGACGCTGATGATGGGCTACGGGTACTTTCCGGGCCTGTCCGAGGGCGCGGTGAAGTGCCCCATTTTCCAGACCTCGACCTTCGTCTTCCGCTCCGCCGCCGAAGGCAAACGCTTCTTTGAGCTCGCCTACGGACTCAACGAGCCGGCCCCACAGGAATCGGCGGGCCTCATCTACTCCAGGCTCAACAACCCGAACCTCGAGATCCTCGAGGGACGGCTCGCGATCTGGGACGGTGCGGAGCGGGCGCTGGCCTTTTCCAGTGGCATGGCCGCGATCTCCACCTGCCTGTTCGCCCTGTGCCGGCCGGGTGATGTCGTGGTGCACAGCACGCCGGTCTATGGCGGTTCCGATTACCTTCTGGACAAGGTGCTGCCGGATTTCGGCATCAGGACGGTGGACTTCCTGGCTGGCACGGGGCCGGCGGCGCGACGCGCGGCGATCGAGAAGGGGCGAACGCTGGGCCGGATCGCGGCCATCTACGTCGAGACGCCCGCCAATCCGACCAATGCGCTGGTTGACCTGGCGGACTGCGTCCGGCTTGCGGGTGAACTCGAGTCGACCCAGGGATTCAGGCCGCCGGTGATCGTCGACAACACCTACCTCGGGCCGCTGTGGCAGCGCCCACTGGAGCACGGCTGCGACATCGTCGTGTACTCCTTGACCAAGTACATCGGCGGGCACAGCGACGTCGTGGCCGGCGCCTGCATGGGCGCCAGGGCCGCGCTCGAGCCGGTGCACCTCATGCGCACGATCCTCGGCACGATGACCGACCCGCACACGGCCTGGCTGCTGATGCGCAGCCTCGAGACCCTGGAAATCAGGTTCCGCAAATCCGTGGAGAATGCCGTCAAGGTGGCGGAGTTCCTGAAGGGGCACCCGAACGTCGAGAGCGTGTCCTTCCTCGGCTTCCTGGATCCCGACAGCCGCGACGGCAAGTTGTACGCTCGCCAGTGCCTGGCGCCGGGGGCGACGTTTTCATTCTTCGTCAAGGGGGGCGAGGCGGAGGCCTTCAGGGTGCTGGACGCCCTGCAGCTGGTAAAGCTGGCCGTCAGCCTCGGCGGCACCGAGAGCCTGGCATCGCATCCGGCCGCGATGACCCACTCCGACATCGAACCTGAAAGACGGGCCGAGCTCGGCATCAGCGAGAACATGATCCGGGTGTCCATCGGCATCGAGCATCCCGACGACCTGATCGCCGACTTCAGGCAGGCGCTGGACTCGTTGTAGAAGAAGCGTCTCGTAACGAGGGGGGCGGCGCCCGCCTGGGCACCTGGCTCTCCTGCCTGCGAAACGCCATGACACCGAAGGCGCGCTGGCTGCGGGCGGGGTGTTCCCCCTTTCGCTCCGAAAGCCGCCAGTCGCTCCAGGGAGAACCTCGCCCTGGCCGCGGCCTCCGGCACGGCACCCGTCCGCACGGGCGCGGAGGGGCGGTCCCCGAGCGAGCGAGTTTCTGCCTTTCCGAGCGAACGAGGGCGAACCGCCCCGACAGGCGCCCGTGCAATCTTGTGCGGCTCGGTGCCTGGCGCCTCCTGGTGGGTAAATTCGCCTCCGTGCGCGTGGTCGCGGGAGGGCCAGCCCCCTGCAGCGAGCGAGTTGCGGATTTCCGAGCGAGCGCAGGGTGGACTGGCCCGACAGGCGACCGCGCCCTGACGTTGGCGCAGCTCGTGCGGCTCGGAGCGCTGGCTGCGGGCGGGGTGTTCCCCCTTCCGCTCCGAAAGCCGCCAGTCGCTCCAGGGGGAACCCCGCCCTGGCCGCGGCCTGCAGCATCGGGTACGGCACCCGTCCGCGCGGGCGTGGAGGGGCGGTCCCCGAGTGAGCGAGTTGCTGCCTTTCCGAGCGAACGAGGGTGAACCGCCCCGACAGGCGACCGTGCAATCTTGTGCGGCTCGGTGCCTGGCACCTCTTGGTGGGTAAATTCGCCTCCGTGCGCACGGTCGTGGGAGGGCCAGCCCCCTGCAGTGAGCGAGTTGCGGATTTCCGAGCGAGCGCAGGGTGGACTGGCCCGACAGGCGACCGCGCCCTGACGTTGGCGCAGCTCGTGCGGCTCGGAGCGCTGGCTGCGGGCGGGGTGTTCCCCCTTCCGCTCCGAAAGCCGACAGTCGCTTCAGGGGGAACCCCGCCCTTGCCGCATCCCCGACAGACGCCCGCGCAATCCTGTGCGGCTCGGTGCCTGGCACCTCCTTGGCGACGACGTGCTAAGCTTCTCGCGGCCTTGGGGTGGTCTGACTGGACCTGAGACGCCGGCTGCTGATTGCGGCTCACCGGCGAACCCGTAGAACCTGATCCGGTTAGGACCGGCGTAGGGAGCAGGCATCATCCCCGAGATGGCCCGTATTCCGCGCTGTGCGTCGTTCCAGCTGAGGAGCACCGCCATGCGTCCACTGATCCTGCTGCCGGCGCTGGCCGGCCTGTGTGCCGCCGCTGGTGCCAGTGAGCCCGTGCGCCTCGAGGAAATCGTCGTGACCGCCACCCTGCGCGAGGTCCCGATCGAGGAACTGCCGGTCAGCGTCACGGTGCTGGACCGCCGTGCCGTCGCCGACGGGGCGACACAGCATCTCGAGGAACTGCTGCCGCAGGTTCCCTCCCTGTCCTGGGCCGGGGCGAGCTCGCGGCCGAGGTACTTCCAGCTGCGCGGCATCGGTGAACTCGAACAGTACCAGGGGGCGCCGAACCCGTCCGTGGGCTTCCTGGTCGATGAAATCGACTTCAGCGGCATCGGCATGGTGGCGACGCTGTTCGACGTCGACCAGGTCGAGGTGCTGCGCGGCCCGCAGGGGACGCGCTATGGCGCCAACGCACTGGCGGGGCTGATCAAGGTCAAGACCCGCGAGCCGGTGACCGAGCCCGAGCTGTCTTTCGAGGCGACGCTCGGCGAGGACGCGCTGGCCGGTGCCGGGGTGGTCGCGGGCGGTGCCTTTCCGCTCGGCGAGGAGTCGGCCTGGCGGCTCGCGGTGCAGCGCACCGTCAGCGACGGCTTCCGGCGCAACGCCTATCTCGGCCGATCCGACACCAACGACCAGGGACGAACTGACGGCACGCGGACGGACTCCGGCTCGAGCTCGCCGAGGCCTGGCGCGCTCGACCTGACGCTGATGCATGCCGACCTCGCGAACGGCTACGACGCGTTCGCGATCGACAACTCCTACGTCACGCGCTCCGACCGTCCGGGACGCGACTCGCAGGAATCCACCGGGGCTTCGGCCGACCTGCGCTATGCGCCGTCGCCGCAGGCTGGAAATGCGCAGCATCACGACCGTCGCCGATTCCTCGATCGTGGCGAGCTACGACGGCGACTGGGGCAACGACGTGGACTGGGGCGACGCCGGGCCCTACGACTTCTTCTCCGAGACGCTGCGCGACCGGCGCAGCTTCAGCCAGGACCTGCGCTTCAGCATGCTCGACGGGCGCGGGTCGTCTTGGATCGCGGGCGCCTACCTGCTGCGCCTCGGCGAGGACAACACGCAGCACGACGACGGGCTGTACCTCGACGACTACTTCGAGCGCAGCCTCACCAGCCGCTACACGGCCTCCAGCGTCGCGCTTGTACGGACAGGGCGACTGGCTGCTGTCGGAAGCGACGACGCTCTCCGGCGGGCTCCGCCTCGAACAGCGCGACGCCGACTACGCCGACAGCGACGGCCTCGACTTCGCCCCGCGCGACCGCATGTGGGGCGGCCAGCTGTCGTTGAGCCGTCGGCTGGGCGCGACAACCCATGCCTGGCTGAGCGTTTCCCGGGGCTTCAAGGCGGGCGGCTTCAACATCGGCGCATCGATTCCCGCCGAGCGGGCGCAATACGACCCGGAGTACCTGTGGAGCGTCGAGGCGGGCCTGAAGGGACGCTGGGACGAACGCCGCCTCGCGGCCGACGTCAGCCTGTATTTCATGCGACGGGACAAGCAGCAGGTCGCCACGTCGTTCCAGCTCGATCCGCAGGATCCGCTGACCTTCGTCTACTACACGGACAACGCGGCGCGCGGTCGCGCCGTGGGCCTCGAGGCGTCCGCGCAGTGGCAGGCGACGGAGCGCTGGGCGCTTGTCGGCATCGCTGTCCCTGCGCGAGCACGGAATTCCTCGGCTACAGCTATCGGGGACCGCGACCTGGACGGGCGCGCCTGGGCGCATGCGCCGGCCTGGAAGTACTCGCTGGCCGCGACCTGGCGGCACCCTGCGGGCTGGATGGGCCGGGCAGACGTCGGCGGGCAGGATGCCTTCTATTTCGACACCAGCCACGACCAGCGTTCGCGAGCCGTACTCGCTGGTCAACCTGCGCTTTGGATACGAGGCGGCCAGCTGGTCGGTCCACGCCTGGCTGCGCAACGCCTTCGACCAGCGCTACCCGGTGCGCGGCTTCTACTTCGGCGACGAGCCGCCGGACTTTCCCGAAAAGCTCTACGTCAGGCTCGGCGACCCGCGCCAGGCCGGCGTGACGGCCAGCTTCAGGTTCTAGGGAGACTTTACCTATGCATATCGCGGTTGAAATGAGCCTTTACCCGCTCACCGAAGGCTACATCCCGCCCATCAAGGACTTCATCGAGCGCATCAGGTCGCGAGAGGGGCTGCGCGTCGTAACCAACGCGATGAGTACGCAGGTCAGCGGCGAGATGCACGACGTCATGCAGGCGCTTGAAGAGGAAATGGCGGTGACTTTTAGCGCCAGGCAACGCGCTGTGTTCGTGATGAAGGTCCTCGGCGGCGGTGAATGAAGACCTGAGCGCGCTGCTCGGGCTGCTGGTCCGGCAAGCGGAGGCGACCCGGCCGGTCGAAGCGGCCGCCGTGCTGCTGGGTTTCGTCTACATCATCCTGGCGATCCGCCAGCGTCGGGCCTGCTGGATCGCAGGCGGGATCAGTACGGCCCTCTACGTGCTGGTATTCCTCGACGCGAGGCTGTATCTCCAGTCCGCGCTGCAGGTCGTGTACATCGCGATGGCGGTTTACGGCTGGAGGGAATGGGGCCGCGACGGCGGCGCCGGCTTGATGGTCCGCCAGTGGGATGGGCGCAGGCACCTCGCGGCCCTCGCCGGCACCGGACTGGCGACGCTGGTCACCGCTCCGGCACTGGCCGCTTTTTCCGACTCCGCGGCGCCCTGGTCCGACGCGTTCGGCACCTGGGCGAGCATCGCCGCGACCTGGATGATGGTGCGCAAGGTCGCGGCCAACTGGCTCTGGTGGGTCGTGGTCGATGCCTGGCTCGCCTGGCTGTTCGCTTCCCAGGGACTCGCCTTCACCGCGGTGCTCTACGTCGCCTTCGCCCTGCTGGCGGTGGCGGGCTGGCTCGCGTGGCGCCGGGCCGACAAGGTGTCCTGATCCCATGCCGGGCGATGCGGAACTGATCCAGCTTGCGGCGCGCCGCCTCGGAATGAGGAACGTGGCCGTCGAAACGCTGACCGGCGGATCCCGCAACCGCTGCTACGCCATCAGCGATGCGAGCCGCGAGGCGGTCCTGCGCATTGCCGGGGAGGACGACCGGGCCTACGCGGTGGCGCGGGCTGCCGAGTCCCTGGCGCAGCAGTCTGCGGCGGCGCACGGCCTGGCGCCGCGGATTTTCTTCGAGGACACCGGTCTGGGACTGACTGCAATGGAGCGCGCCGCCGGCCGTGTCTGGACGCGCGAGCTGGCCCGCTCCGCAGCCGGGGCGGCGTGTCTCGGCAAATGGCTCGTCAGGCTGCATGGGCTGCCGCCGCCGCCCGCGATGCGCAGGGTCGATTTTGTGGCCAGCCTCGATCACTACGTGACGCAGCTCGGCGGCGACGCCGAGACGCTCGGGCTGTTGGAACGTGCCAGGGCCGCCAGCGCCCGGCTGCAGCGCGGTGCTGCCAGCGTCCTGTGCCACAACGACCTGCATCACCTGAACATCATCGGATCGGAGGGCGGAATCACCGTCGTCGACTGGGAATATGCGGGGCTGGGCGACCCGGTCATGGACCTGGCAGGATTCGTCGCCTATCACGACCTGGGCGAGCCGGCGGTCGCTGCGCTGCTCGAGGCCTATGGCGCCGGACGCGCAGCGCCCTCGGCGGCTGGCCTTGCCGATGCGCGCTGGCTTTTCGAAGCCGTCTGGTGGGCGTGGCTGGAACTCCATCGCCGGCTGCGGCCGGAAGAAACGGCTGAGTTGCGCAGCGCCAGGCAGCGCCTCGTCGGCCGGCTCGAGGTCGGGCGGGTCGCTGGCTAGCCGGCCGGCGTCGGCGCCGGAACCGGTCGCAGCAGCGTCCACTTGCGCAGCGTGCCGACGCGCTCGAGGGCACGGGGACACGAGTCCGCGCGGCCTTGGATTTCGTCGAGCCTCCTCGTGGGGACGATCAGCAGGTGACGTTCCCCGGATTCGAGTTCGTGGCACAGGGTCTCCGCCGGTTCATAGCCCTCGGGGCCGATGGCGCCAGGATACGATTCCACCTGCTCGATGTTCATGCCGGTGTAATGCTTCAGGCCATAGCGAACGGGCGTGTCCACGAAGACGATCTCGTCCAGCGTCGCCAGGTCGACTTGCTGGCGCAGTTCGGCCGCGAGCCGATGAGCATCCCCGTCGGCATGTACCAGGGCACCGGCGCCCTTCAGTGGCACCGCCGCTACGCTCGCCAGCGCGAGCGCCACGGCGACCCTTCTGCCCGTGCCTGACCAACCTCCAAGCGAAGCGGCGAGCGCGAGTGCCGCTGGAACGAACAATGGCAGCACGTAGAACGGCAGCCGGGACTGTGCCAGGACGAATACACCCAGCGGCAGGGCGAACCAAAGCAGCAGAAACCGCCTGGCAGCCGGGTCGAGGGCCGTGGCTCGCTCACCCTTGCGCCAGCGCGACCACCACACTGTCGCGGCGACACCCAGCCACGGCAGGGTGCCGATGAGGAAAGCCGGCGGGTAGACAGCCAGCCAGCCGAACCAGCCCGCATTGCGATGGTGTTCCCCGCTCGCGACCCGACCGGCGACTTCGTGGACCAGGAAGTAGTGCAGGAGATCCGGCGAGTGCCACGTCAGTGCGATGTACCAGGCCAGGCCGGTGACAGCGAAAAGGACCAGGCCAATCGGGTCGAACAACTTCGCCAGGCAGCCCCTGCGCCGCCAGGCGACGAAGGTGACAATCGCCGCCAGCGGCAGCAAGCCGGGGGGCCCCTTGGTCAGGAAGGCAAGGCCGAACCCGAGCCACATCAGGCGCACGCCCCGGCGCCGCGGTGTCGGGTCCGGATCGAGCATTCCCGAGGCGACAAAGCCGAAAACGGCCAGCGTCTCGAACAGGGTGAGCAGCGTGTCCGTCGTCACGGCATTGGCGCCAATCACCGGGCCCCACATCGTCATCCAGATGCCCGCGGCCAGGACAGGCGTCTCGAGCCGAAGCCGCCTGGGCGAGCCCGAAGACCAGCAGTCCCGTGAGCGCGAAGGCCAGCGCATTGGGCAGTCGCGCGGCCCATTCGTTATTGCCGAAGACGCTGAAGCTGGCGGCGATCGCCCAGTAGGTCATCGGCGGCTTGGTAAAGTGCGGTCGCTCCGGATCGAGGCGCGGGACGAGCCAGTCGTCGAGCTCGACCATTTCATGCGCCACGTCCGTGTAGCGGCCCTCGTCCGGATCCCACAGGTGCCGTGTGCCCTGGAACATCAAGCCCACAAAGAGGCCCAGCACCAACACGAGCCAGGCGCCGCGTCGCGAAGAGAGGTTGCGGTCGATTGCTGTCACTGACCAACTCGAGGAGCGTCGTAGACGGGTCCGGATCGGGCACAGGCCGCCGCTCGCCTGACAACTCTCGCGGGCGACGCCGTTGGCCGGTCATGCTAGCAACCGGATACCTGCATGTAAAAGCAGATCCTGCGCAGGCAGATAGTCGGCTACAGGCGTGCGTTGCAGGGGAAACGCCGATGACTCCCCTCGTCGATGACACTATACTGCGGCGCGGTATGACGGTTGCCAGCGGCGCTCATGTCGCGCAACATGTCGCGCGTTTTTTGCCGCCCTTCAAGCGATCGGCGGACGTTGGTAACGGCATCTTGAGAGGGTACGGCGAATGGCTGAAATGATCGTGACTGACCGGGACGGTGTCGAGCACCGCATCGGGGGCAGGGCGGGCGTCAGCATCATGGAGACCTTGCGCGAGGTGGAGTGGGGCACGGCGGCCATCTGCGGGGGCATGTGTTCCTGCGCGACCTGCCACGTCTACGTCGACGACGCCTGGCGGGACCGCCTGCCGGCTCCGCAACCCGACGAGAAGGAACTGCTGCAGGAACTCGTCGGCTACGACCCGGCGAAGTCGCGGCTGTCCTGCCAGGTGCAGTTCGAGGAAGCGCTCGATGGCCTCAGGATTGAAATCGCCGAGGACGAGTGATTCGCAGCCGTTCGCCAGGAGCCGGAACCATGGAACCAACCGTTAAGTTCGAGCTCAGGGACGACGTTGCCTGGGTGACCTTGAACCGGCCGGATTCGGCCAACACGATGAACCTGCAGTTCGGGCGTGATCTGCTCGATGCCGCGACGCGCTGTCGCGGAACCCGCGGCGTGCATGCGGTGGTGATCACGGGCGAGGGCAGGGCCTTCAGTTTCGGCGGCGACCTCGGCGCGATGATGATGAACGAGGGCGGGCAACGTCGAGGCCTACCTCCGCGAACTGACCGTGGACCTGCATGCAGCCATCGTTGCCTTCAGCCGCCTCGACGCACCGGTGATCGCCGCCGTGAACGGCACGGCCGCCGGGGCCGGCATGGGTCTCGTCGCTGATGGCGGACCTGGCCATCGCGGCCGAAGGCGCCCAGTTTTCGCTGGCCTATACGGCCGTCGGCTTGACGCCGGACGGCAGCACCTCGTACTTCCTGCCGCGTGCCGTGGGCACCAAGCGCGCGATGGAACTGGTCTTGACGAACCGGCCGCTGAGCGCCGCAGAGGCGCTGGACTGGGGCCTCGTCAACAAGGTCGTGCCCGATGCAGAGGTCGTGGCGGAAGCCGGGAGCCTGGCCTCCGCGCCTTGCCGCCGGGCCGCTCGCCGCCTTCGGTCACGCCAAGCGCCTGATGCGCAGCGAGGCCCCGCTCGAGGCCCAGCTCGAGGACGAGAGCCGCACGATTGCATCGCAGGCGACGTCGCCGGAAGCAGTGGAGGGCATCAGTGCCTTCCTGGGCAAGCGCAAGCCCAGCTTTCCGCGGTAAAGAGGTGCCTGGCACTAACCTGGCACCTGCGAAGGTGCCAGGTTGGGTGCCTGGCACCGGAGAGATTCAGCGCTTCTGTGCCTGGCGGGCGACGGCCTCGGCTGCCGCCCGGACGGACTCCGGGTCGCCGAGAAAACGACGTGGCGCCGCGGGTCGCAGCGCGTCGTCGAGTTCGTAGACGATGGGCACGCCCGTCGGGATATTGAAGCCGACGATTTCTTCGTCGGACATGCCATCGAGCATCTTCACCAGCGCCCTCAAGCTGTTGCCGTGGGCGACCACCAGCACGTCCTTGCCGGCGCGCAGTTCGCTGGTGATGCGTGAATCCCAGAACGGCGTGACTCGCGCAAGCGTGTCCTTGAGGGACTCGGTCGCCGGCAGGTCCTCCCGCCTCAGCCCGGCGTAGCGCGGGTCGAAGCCCGGGTGCCGCGGGTCGTCGCCGGCCAGCGGCGGCGGTGGAATGTCGTAGCTGCGGCGCCAGGTGAGCACCTGCTCCTCGCCGTACTCCTCGACCGTCTCGGCCTTGTTGAGACCCTGCAGCGACCCGTAGTGGCGCTCGTTGAGCCGCCAGCTGCGCTCCACGGGTATCCACATCAGGTCCATGCCGTCGAGGACGATCCAGAGCGTCCGGATCGCGCGCTTGAGGACCGAGGTGAAGGCGATGTCGAAGTCGAATCCCTCGGCCTTCAGCAGCACAGCGGCGTTCTGCGGCCTCGGCGCGGCCCTGCTCGGTCAGGTCGACGTCGGTCCAACCCGTGAAGAGGTTGTCCAGGTTCCATGTGCTCTGGCCATGACGGACCAGTACCAGCTTGCCGGGCACGATGCCCTCCAGTGCGTGGGTGAGGCCGGAATCTTACCCGTACGCCGCCGCTCAACGAGCCGCCAGCCGACGCACGGCCTGCAGTGCGACCGACAGCGTCGCGAAGTCCGTGCCGTCGACCGAGCGCATCTCCTGCACGGTGCGCCTCAGGGTTTCCACCTCGCGTTCGCGCGGGGCGGTCCAGGCCGCGATCTCGGCACCCGGATCCTTCGACGCGCCGCGGGCCAGCGCATCGGCGGTGATCGCGCGCTGCAGGCTGTAGGCCTCCTCGCGCAGGGTTCCGCGCGCCACCGCCTGCCAGTGGCCCTCCACCGTCAGGCCCTCGATTTCGCTGCGGATCCAGTCGAGACCCAGGCTGGCGCCGAGCCTGAAGTAGACCTTCGCGGCGCGTTCCGCCGACAGCTTGCCGGCGACGGCGATGTCGACCGCGTCGATCGCCGCCTGCCCCGCCCCGAAGCTGGCCACCCGCCGGGCGATCGCCTCGGGCGCCCCGTCGGCCCGGAGGCCGGCCAGGGACGCCTCGTACTGGGTCGCCTCCAGGCCGACGAGCAGCGACGGCAGCCGCTGCAGCAGTTCCTTGAGGCCGGGTCGCAGCGCCGAGACGGCGTGTTCGATGTCGAGGCTGCCCTTGCGATTGGCCAGCACCCAGTAGGTGAGGTAGCGAAGCAGGCGCGAACTCACGTAGAGCATGCGGTGCTGCAACTCGGTGGGCACCTTGTTGTCGAGCGACTCGATGTCCGACCACAGGTCGCGCATGTCGGTGATCTCGCGCGCGATGGAATACGCGCGGGCGATT
Organism: uncultured Gammaproteobacteria bacterium; assembly: GCA_963695465.1. Taxonomy (GTDB): domain Bacteria; phylum Pseudomonadota; class Gammaproteobacteria; order Steroidobacterales; family Steroidobacteraceae; genus SG8-30. The sequence goes on along the minus strand of CAVOGM010000006.1, from coordinate 155,622 downwards.
CGCCCGATGTCCGTGCCGGTGTCTTCCTGCGCGCGGATCGCGAACACGGGTCCCATGCGGTTGACCAGGCTGTTGGTCGTCGCGGTCACGATGATTGCGCGGCGCAGCGGGTGTTCGCAGAATCTGCTTGTGGAATTTCTTCTGCACGGGCTGCGGGAAATAACGGATCAACTCGCGGCCCAGGTAGGGGTCTTCGGGGACGTCGGACTCGATCAGCCGGTCATACAGCCAGAGCTTGGAATACGACAGGACCATTGCGAGCTCCGGGCGCGTCAGCCCCTGCCCGAGGCGACGGCGGTCGGCCATCTCGTCTTCCGTCGGCAGGGCTTCCAGTGCCCGGTCCAGGGTCCCCGAGCGCTCCAGCGCACGGATCACGTGCGCATGTTCGGAGACGCGCTCGACCGCATGGGCCTCGATCGTGGACAGCGCCTGGCTCTGCAGGTAGTTGCCGCGCAGCACCAGCGAGCCGACTTCCCCGGTCATGCTCGCCAGCAGTTCGTTGCGCCGGATGCGCTTGAGTCGCCCGCTCTGCATGGCGCTGCTCAACAGGATCTTGATGTTGACCTCGACGTCGGAGCAGTTGACCCCGCCCGAGTTGTCGATGAAGTCGGTGTTGATGCGGCCGCCGTTCATCGCGTACTCGATGCGGCCGCGCTGCGACAGTCCGAGGTTGCCCCCCTCGCCGATGACACGGCAGCGCAGTTCGTGCCCATCGACCCGAACCGCGTCGTTATTGCGATCGCCGACTTCGGCGTGGGTTTCCTCCGTGGACTTGACGTAGGTGCCGATACCCCCGTTCCAGAGCAGGTCGACTTGCATCTTCAGGATCGCGCGGACGATGTCGCGGGGCGACGCCGTGGCCGCGTCGATGCCGAGCATCTGGCGCGCCTCGGGCGACAAGGGCAGGGCCTTCGCGCTGCGCGGGAAGACGCCGCCGCCCTTCGAGATGAGGCTGGCGTCGTAGTCCTCCCAGCTGGAGCGGGGCAACCGGAACATGCGGCGGCGCTCCGCGAAACTGCGGGCGGTGTCCGGCTCCGGGTCCAGGAAGATGTGCTGGTGGTTGAAGGCGGCGAGCAGCCGGATGTGCTTCGAGAGCAGCAGGCCGTTGCCGAAGACGTCGCCCGACATGTCGCCGATGCCGACGACGGTGAAGTCCTGCGACTGGATGTCGACGCCGATCTCGCGGAAATGCCGCTTGACACACTCCCATCCGCCGCGTGCCGTGATACCCATTTTCTTGTGGTCGTAGCCGGCCGAGCCGCCGGAAGCGAAGGCGTCGCCGAGCCAGTAGCCGTACTCGGCGGAGATCGCGTTGGCGATGTCCGAGAAGCTGGCCGTGCCCTTGTCGGCAGCAACCACCAGGTAGGTATCGTCCGGGTCGGCGCGGACCACGTCCGCCGGTGGGACCACCTTGCCGCCGACGAGGTTGTCGGTGAGGTCGAGCAGGGAGCGGATGAACAGCCGGTAGCATTCGGTGCCTTCGGCCTGGGCTGCGTCGCGCGCGGCCGGCAGCCGCCGCGGGACGAAGCCGCCCTTCGAGCCGACCGGCACGATCACGGTGTTCTTGACGTTCTGCGCCTTCATCAGGCCGAGAACCTCGGTGCGGAAGTCCTCGCGCCGGTCGGACCAGCGGATGCCGCCGCGTGCGACCTTGCCCATGCGCAGGTGCACGCCCTCGACGCGCGGCGAGTGCATGAAGATCTCGAACATCGGGCGCGGCAGCGGTGCATCAGGCACGGAGCGCGAATCGATCTTGATCGACAGGTAGGGACGGGGCGAGCCGTCGTCGTTCTGCTTGTAGTAGCTCGTACGCAGCGTCGCGTTGATCGCCGCCAGGAAGGCGCGGACGATGCGGTCGTCGTCGACCCGGGTGATGTCGGCGAGGATCTTCTGCAGCGACTTGCGGTGCCTGGCTTCGAGCTTGCCGCGCGCGGCCGCCTTGATGGCTGGGTCGAAGCGGGCCTCGAACAGGCCGACAAGATGGGCGGCGGCAGTGGGATTCGAGGCCAGCGCCTCCTCCATGTAGGACTGTGACAACGGCAGGCCGAGCTGGACGAACCACCTGGCATAGGTGCGCAGGATGGTGACCTGCCGCCAGTGCAGGTCGGCCGCCAGCACCAGCCGGTTGAACCCGTCGTTTTCGGAATGTCCCAGCCAGACCTGCGTGATCTTCTCGCGGAATCGCGGCCCGTCCGTCGCAAGGTCGATCATCACGCCGCGTGGATGCTCGAGTTCGAAATCCTGGATCCACCACGGTTCGCCGTCGATCTCGAGTTCGTAGGGTCGTTCGCTGATCAGCTTCAGGCCGAGGTTCTCGATGGTCGGCAGTACGTCCGAAATCGGGATGGGCGCCGTGCGGCGGAACAGCTTGAACTGCACCTTGTGTGCCGGCTCGCCGGCTGGCCGGTACAGCCGCATGACCAGTGCCGCCGGATCGCGGTCGAGTTCCTCGAGCTTGTCGACGTCCTCGACGGCCAGTTCCGGCGGCGTGTCTTCCTGGTAGGCGGCCGGAAACGCCTCGGCGAGGCGCGCGGAACGAGTCGCGCGAGCCCGGGTTGGCCGCGGTGTTCCGCCAGCGCCTGCCGAAAGCGGTCCGGCCAGGTGCGCACCGCCTCGGCGATCCGGCGCTCGAGCGCATCCAGGTCAACGCGGCGCATGTCCTTCGGGTCGGTACGCACGAGCAGGTAAAGGCGCGCCAGCTGCGATTCGGACAGCTGCACCTGCGATTCCAGCTCGATCCCGCCCAGCACCTCGATGACGATCTGCTCGATGCGCTGCCTGACCTGGGTGTTGTAGTGGTCGCGCGGGACGTACAGCAGGCAGGAGTAGAAGCGGCGGAACTCGTCGCGCCGCGTGAACAACCTGACTTCGGTCCGTTCGTACAGGTTGACGATGCCCCGGACGATGCGGATCAGCTCCGCCACGCTGGCCTGGAACAACTCGTTGCGCGGGTATACCTCGAGCGCGTTCATCACGGCCTTGCCGTCGTGGCTGGACGGTGCCAGACCGAAGTGCGCGATCACGCGCTGGACCTTCTGCCGCAGCAACGGGATGTCGCGCGGACTGCTGCTGTAGGCCGTGGACGTCCACAAGCCGACGAAGCTGCGTTCGCCGCTGACCTGGCCGCGCTCGTTGAAGGTCTTGATCCCCACGTAATCGAGGTGGGTCGCGCGGTGTACCGTCGAGATCGAGTTGGCCTTGGTGATCAGCAACAATTCCTTGGACCGGGCGAAATCGCGGATATCGCCGGCGAGCACCACCGGCTTGGCGGCGTCCGCCCGCTTGCGGCCCGGGCGAAGCAGCCCGAGCCCGGTCGCGACGACGGGCGTGAGCAGGTCCTGCGTCCGGCCGCGCTTCAGGCGGTACTCGCGGTAACCGAGCAGCGTGAAGTGGTTGTCTTCCATCCACTCGAGCAGCGCCTTCGCCTCGGCGGCCTCGCCGGCCGGAACCGGCGGCGGGTTCAACTCGATCTCGGCGGCGATGTCGCGCGCCCGCTGCCGCATCGGCATCCAGTCGCCGGTGGCGCAGCGGACGTCCTCGAGCGACTCGAGCAGCTTTTGCCGCAGGGCGTCGATCGCCGCGGGGTCGTTAAGCCGCTCGATCTCGATCAACTGCCAGGACTCGGCCAGGGCGCTCGCCGGTGCATCGTCCAGGAAGAGCCCGGTCAGGCGGCCGCGCGCGTCGCGGGTCACCGACAGCACCGGGTGGGCGATGAAATAGACCTTGTAGCCGCCCTGGGTGAAGACGATGCCTATGGAATCGACCAGGAAGGGCATGTCGTCCGTGGCCAGCGCGATGACCGTGTGCTCGGAGGCGAAGCCGTCGCGATCCGCTTCAGGATTGAAGACTTCGACGAGAGACTCGCCCGGCCGGCGCTTGCCAGCCAGGCGCAGGTGCGAAAGCGCCGCGCCGGCGAGGTTGTCGGTGGTGCGTGTCGCGAGGTCGGACTCGGAGACGCCATGGTAGTACGCGCGGACGAGATCCCGAGCGTCAACCGGCGCCTTGCGAGGCGCCAGCTTGCCGGCTCGTGCCGCGATGCCCTCGATGATCTTCAGGCGTGCGGTCGGGACGTTGCCAAGCATGGATGTTCCTTTGAGCCCCTCATCCCCGGCGCGTATCGCGCGCCCGGGAGGAAATGGCGGGAGTCGGAGAAAAATTAAAGATGCTCAATTATACGATCAGAGGCGTCCGCTCGAATCTGTGGGATTTCCCACACTGGACAGGCGGCGGCGTGGCGCACTACGTCAGGGCCCATCGCCGGCCGGGATGGCCCGCGCCCGATCCAGCAGCCGGGTCAGCGCCCCGTCCAGCAGGCGAAGTTCCTCCGGCGTCAGGGCCTTGACGAGTTCACGCTCGTAATGCAGCGCCCAGGGTGCGATGCGGCTGTACACCTCGCTGCCCTCCGCCGACAGCTCGAGCTGCGAGCGGCGGCGATCCGTGGCGGTCTGGCGGCGCCGCAGGCGCCGGCGACGCAACAGGCGGGCCACGGCGCGGCTGACGGCGACCTTGTCCATGCCCGTGCGGTCCGCCACCTCGGCCGCGGAAAGGCCCGGGGCGTGCGCCAGGACCGCCATGACCCGCCATTCCGGGATGGTCATGTCGTGTCGCGTCGAATAGGCGTCGGCGATCGCGGCTGAGACGGTGTTCGCGAGCAGCGACAGCCGATACGGCAGGAAGCGCTCCAGGTGCAGTTCGTCGTCGCCGGCTTGCAGTGCGGGCATGAGGCCATCCTTGCCACACGGTCGGGCCGCGTGATTATAATGGTTTCAATTGTAACTAAAAATGGCGGCCGCGTCCGGGCGGCCACCACAGGGGAATTCACCCATGGCAGATCTCTTCGAAAACCCGATGGGCACCGACGGTTTCGAATTCGTCGAGTACACCGCGCCGGATCCGGAGCTGCTGCGCAGCCTGTTCCAGCGGATGGGCTCGCCTGTGGTGGCCCGGCATCGCCGCAAGAACGTGACGCTGCACCGGCAGGGGGACGTGAATTTCATCATCAACGCCGAGCCTGCCGGGTTCGGCCAGCAGTTTGCCGCGGCGCATGGACCGTCGGCCTGCGCGATGGCGTTTCGCGTCAGGGATGCAGCCAAGGCCTACAGGCGGGCCCTGGATCTCGGCGCAGAGCCGGGTCCCGACACCGCGGGACCAATGGAACTGAACATCCCGAGCATCCGCGGAATCGGCGGCAGCCTGATCTACCTGGTGGATCGCTACGGCGACTCGACGATCTACGACGTCGACTTCCTGCCCGTCGCCGCCCCACCCGGCATCCAGCCCGCCGGCCTGACGCTGATCGACCACCTGACGCATAACGTGCAGCGCGGCAACATGAACGTCTGGGCGGGGTTCTACGAGAAGCTCTTCAACTTCCGCGAGATCCGCTACTTCGACATCGAGGGCAAGAAGACGGGGCTGTTCAGCCGCGCCATGATCAGCCCCTGCGGCAAGATCCGGATCCCGATCAACGAATCGCAGGATGACAAGAGCCAGATCGAGGAGTATCTCCGCGAGTACCAGGGCGAGGGCATCCAGCACATCGCGCTGGCGACGGACGACATCTACAAGTCCGTTGATGCGCTGCGCGCCAACGGGGTCGTGTTCCAGGAAACGCCGGCGACCTACTATGAGGGCGTCAACGCCCGTGTCACGGGCCACGACGAGAACCTTGCCGAACTACGGAGCCGCAACATCCTGATCGACGGTTCCGCGCAGGATGGCATCCTCCTGCAGATCTTCACGCAGAACGTGATCGGCCCGATCTTCTTCGAGATCATCCAGCGCAAAGGCAACGAAGGCTTCGGTGAGGGCAACTTCAAGGCCCTGTTCGAATCGATCGAGCTGGACCAGGAGCGAAGAGGCGTTATCTGAGGTCATATTGAGAGGTGCCAGGCACCGGCATGCCGGTGCCTGGCACCACGTAACGCGGTGCCAGGCTCCGTTTCGACGGGCCCGGCCGCACGCGGGCCGGGCCCTCCTCGAAACGGTGCCTGGCACCTCTTGATATTACGGCCTATGCGGCCGCTCCAGGTACGCGTGGCTCTGCATCTCGACCAGGCGGCTCGCAGTTCGCTCGAACTCGAAGGCCAGGCGTTCACCACGGTAAAGCTCCGCCGGCGGCACCTCGGCCGACAGCACGAGTTTGACGCCCCGATCGTAGAATTCGTCGACCAGGGCGATGAAGCGACGCGCCTGGTTGTCCGTGGCCGTGCCAAAACACGGCACGCCGGAAACGACGACCGTCTGGTAGCTGCGAGCGATCTCGATGTAGTCGGCCTGCGATCGCGGCCCGTCGCACAGTTCGCGGAATCCGAACCAGATGACCCCGGCCGACCTGCGCCGCACCGGGATCTCGCGCGACTCGACCTCGATTCCGCCCCCCGCTTCGCCAGCCTGGCCGGCGATGGCCTCGAAGCGCTGGGCGAGGAGGGCCTCCGCATCGGGACGCCTGGCGTCGATGTACAGCGGTGCACGTTCCAGTTGCCGCAGGCGATAGTCGGTGTCGCCGTCGAGGGCCAGCACCTCCGTGTGCCGCTCGATCAGTTCGATCGCCGGCAGGAAGCGTCGGCGTTGCAGGCCCCCGCGGTACAGGTCCCGCGGTGCGAAGTTGGAGGTGAAGACCAGCGTCACCGTGTTGTCGATCAGGCCGTCGAACAGTCCGGCGAGGATCATCGCGTCGGCGATGTCGCCCACGGCAAGTTCATCGAAACAGATGACACGGCAGCCGGTGGCGATCTCGGCCGCGACCCGTGCCAGCGGATCCGCCTCGTCCTGGTGGGCCCGCAGGCGCCCGTGCGCCGCCTGCATGAAGCGATGGAAATGAACGCGCAGCGCCGGCACCGTCAGGCTGGCATGGAACAGGTTCATGAGGAAGGTCTTGCCGCGCCCGACGCCGCCCCAGAGATAAATTCCCTGGATGGTCGCTGGTGGGGACGGCCGGCGAAGCCGCGCCAGCAGCCGGTCGGCCAGGGCGGGTCGGCCAGGCGCGTTGCGTTCCAGTTCAACTCGCAGCGACTCGAGCCTGGCCACTGCGGCTTGCTGGGCCGGGTCCGCCGCATAGCCATGACGCGCAAGTTCGCGCTGGTAGGCCGCGACCAGGCCCGTTGGACCTTTTTTTGTGCGCGTGCTCAGGAGCGCAGCTCAGGCCGGTCGCGAAACTGTTCGAGCGCGGCCGGATTGGCCAATGCATCCGTGTTCTTGACCGGCAGGCCGCGGACCACGTTGCGCACGGCCAGCTCGACCACCTTGCCACTGATCGTTCGCGGTACTTCGGTCACCTGGACGATGCGTGCCGGCACGTGCCGTGGCGTGGTGTTAGCGCGGATCTGGCTGCGAATGCGCTGGCGCAACGCCTCGTCGAGCTCGAGCCCCTCGCGCAGCCGGACGAACAACACGACGCGGACATCGCCCTCCCAGTCCTGGCCGACGACGACGCTCTCCAGCACTTCGTCGAGCTGCTCGACCTGGCGGTAGATCTCCGCCGTGCCGATGCGCACGCCGCCGGGATTCAGCACCGCGTCGGAGCGACCGAGGATCACCAGCCCGCCGCGTTCGGTCAGCAGCGCATAGTCGCCGTGATGCCAGACGCCGGGGAAGCGCTCGAAATAGGCGGCCCTGTATTTTTCATCGTCCGGGTCGTTCCAGAAGGCGACCGGCATGGAGGGAAACGGCGCCGTACAAACCAGCTCGCCCTTCTCGCCCACGACGCTGTCACCATCCTCGGTCCAGACCTCGACCTTCATGCCGAGGCCGCGGCACTGCAGTTCGCCGCGGTAGACAGGCAGCAGCGGATTGCCCAGCGCGAAGCAGGAGACGATATCGGTCCCGCCGGAAATGGAGGCGAGCTGCACGTCCTCGCCGATCGCCTCGCGCACGAAATCGAACTGCTCGGGTGCGAGCGGCGAGCCTGTCGACAAGACGCTCCGCAGGCGGGCCAGGCTGCCGCGTTCGCGCGGCCTGTAGCCGCTTTTCTCGAGGGCAGCCAGGTACTTGGGGCTGGTGCCGAAGATCGTCACGCCCTCGTCGGCGGCCATCCGCCACAGCACGCCCTCGTCGGGATGAAACGGTGAGCCTTCATACAGCACCAGGGTGGCGCCCGAGGCCAGTCCGCTGGCCAGCCAGTTCCACATCATCCAGCCGCAGGTCGTGTAGAAGAACAGCCGATCGCCCGGCTTCACGTCCGTGTGCAGCTGGTGTTCCTTGAGATGCTGCAGCAGCGTGCCGCCCGCGCCGTGGACGATGCACTTCGGCGTGCCGGTGGTGCCCGACGAATAAAGAATATAGAGCGGATGATCGAAAGGCAGCTGCTCGAATGCGTGCCTGGCGCCGGGGCGGCCGAAGTCGGCATACAGCGTCGAGCCCGGCACCCCGCTGATGTCGGGACGGTCGCTGCTGTTTGGCACCACGACGACGCGCGCGATCGAGTCGATGCGCTCGCACACGGCTGCGGCCCGGCCCAGCGAGTCCAGCGTCTTGCCGCCGTAGAAGTAGCCGTCCGCGGTGAACAGGACCTTCGGGGCGATCTGCCCGAAGCGATCCAGCACGCCCTGCAGGCCGAAATCCGGCGAGCAGGACGACCAGGTCGCGCCGATGCTCGCCGAGGCGAGCATGGCGATGACCGTCTCCGGCAGGTTGGGCATGAAACCGGCGACGCGATCGCCGGGGCCGACGCCTGCCGTCCGCAGTCCGTCGGCGATGCGCGCGACCTCCGACCCCAGCGTGTCCCAGGAGACCTCGCGCCGCGTCCCGCGCTCGTCGCAGAACACCATCGCCGGCTCGGACCCCGAGCGGCGCAGCAGGTTCTCGGCAAAGTTGAGGCGGGTTCCGGGAAACCAGCGCGCACCGGGCATCCGCTCGGCGTCAAGCAGCACCGGATCCGCGCCGCGATCCGCAACGACACTGCAGAATTCGAACAGCGCTTCCCAGAAATCGGCCGGGTGCTCGACAGACCATGACCACAGTCCCGGGTAGTCCGTCACCCCGGTCCCGCGGGCGCCAGCGAAGGCCAGGAAGCGGGTCAGGTTCGCGTCCGCTACCCGAAGCGGCGAGGGGGTCCAGATGGGTTCTTCGTGGCTCATTGATCGCGGTGTCCGGCGGCGCTCAATGATAGCGCAAGGACCCGCGAACCCGCAGGTGGGGCGGTCTCCGGCCCGCTGATTGCAGCAAGCGAGGCGCTACGACACACGCGTCCCGGTCGTCACCATCGCGGCGGCTACGAGCTCGGCAAGGTCCTGGGTGCGAACGGCCTCTTCCTTGCCCAGCGCCTTCAGGCCGTCGCCCAGCATCACTGCGCAGTAGGGACAGGCGGTCGCGATGACGGTGGGCGCGAGCGCCAGCGCCTGCTCCGTCCTGAGGACGTTGATGCGGGTGCCGAGGGTTTCCTCCATCCACATCCGCCCGCCGCCCGCGCCGCAGCACATGGCCTTCTCGCGATTCAGCGGGAACTCGATCGGGGCATCCTTTACAAGGCCGCGCAATACCGCACGGGGTGCCTCGAACTCGTCGTTGTGCCGGCCCAGGTAGCAGGGGTCGTGCAGCACCACGCGCTCGGCATTGCGCGCGACCTCGATCCTGCCCTGGCGCATCAGCTGGGCAATCAGCTGCGTGTGGTGCAGCACCTGCCACTGTCCCCCGAAGGCGGGATACTCGTGGGCAAGGGAGTTGAAGGCGTGCGGGTCGCAGGTGACGATGCGTGTCACGCCGAGGCCGTTGAGTGTCTCGACCAGCTTGGCCGCAAGCTCCTGGAACAGCATCTCGTTACCTGCGCGGCGCACGCACTCGCCGGTGGAGGGCTCGTCGGGTCCGAGGATGGCGAACTTGACGCCGGCCTGTTTCAGGATCGCTGCAAAGGCCTTGGCGATCTTCTGGCCGCGGGGGTCGAAGGACTCGGCCGAGCCAACGTAGAACAGGTAATCGAGGCCGGCGACGTCGTCCGCCGACTTCGCGACCGGCACGCCGAGATCGCGCGCCCAGTCGCCGCGCGTATCCGCGGGCAATCCCCAGGGATTGCCCTGTACTTCGTAGGCGTGAAAGACGGCCTTCAGCTCGTGAGGGAACTCGCCATCCATCATCACGCGATGCTGCCGCATCTTGAAGAAACGCGGCAGGTGCTCGAGCTCGATCGGGCAGGCCGCCTCGCAGTAGCCGCAGGTCGTGCAGGACCAGAGGGTGTCTTCGGCGATGACGTCCGGGACCAGTAGCGGCAGCGCTTCGGCCGCTTCGCCCCCGGCCAGGATCGCCTCGCGATGCTCCAGGAGGTGGTGCTTGAGACTGTCGTTCACCCACTTCATCGACAGCGGCTTGCCGGTCAGGAAGGTCGGGCAGGCGTCTTTGCAGCGACCGCATTCCGTGCAGGTGAAGGCGTCGAAGCCGTCCTTCCAGGACAGGTCCGCCACATTTTTTGCGCCGACCTTGACCGCGCCTTCCGGCGTGTCCTCGGCCATCAGCTTTTCGAGGTCGATGCCGGGGACGGTGTTGGCCGGCCCGCCGCGCCGGAAGAACAGCGCAGGCAGCGCCGTGACGATGTGGAAATGCTCGCCGGCCGGCAGCAGCACCAGGAAGGAGAACACGGTGATCATCTGTAGCCAGTAGCTCACCCGGTAGCCGGCCTCCAGCACGGAGTCCGGCCAGCTGCTGAACAGCGTGGCCAGCGCCCCGCCGACGGGCGCGAACGCGCGCTCATGGGCGATGGCGGCGTCGGTGGCCGACAGCAGCGCGAAGCGGAAGCCGTCGAAGGCGAAGTCGGTGATCATGATGGCGGCGATCAGCGACAGGACCAGGATGCCTTCCCGGTTGGGCTCCAGCCGCGCTGGTTTCTGCACCAGCCGGCGGTAGAAGGCATAGGCGACGGCGACGAGCACGACGACTTCGACGATGTCCTTGAACCCCGCGAAGAGCCCGCCCGCCAGGCCGGTAACCGCGAACGACTCGTCGTAGCCGATGGCGATCAGCTGCAGCTTGCGCAGCAGCAGCGACATGAAGCCGAGGAAGATCGCCGTGTGCATCAGCCCGGGCTTCCACTCGTGCCGGATCATGCGCTGCTGCAGGAAGCCGTTGACGAGCACGCTCTTCAGGCGCGCCGCGGGATGGTCCCAGCGCACTTCCGGCTGCAGGCTGGCTACGATCCGCAGCTTGCGCGCGGTGAGCCAGGCGAAGCCGGCGAAGGCCACGAGCATGAGCAGGCTGATTCCGAGGGGGCTCATTTCAGAAGGGTCTCTTTCCGGGCCGCCTCGAGGCAGCAACGCGTGGGACTGTCGCAACTGCGGAAGAACTATACAATTACGGTTTTCGCCCACGCCGATGGGCGATCCCCGTGATCCGGAGGCTGGCAGTGACTGAGCGCGAATCGATGGAATTTGATGTGGTCATCGTCGGTGCGGGGCCGGCCGGCCTGGCCGCAGCGATCCGCCTCAAGCAACTGGCCGCCGCCGGCGATCGCGAGATCAGCGTCTGCGTCCTGGAAAAGGGCTCCGAAGTGGGTGCCCACATACTGTCCGGCGCAATCATCGATCCCATCGCCATCACGGAGCTGTTTCCCGACTGGAAGGAGCGTGCCGCGCCGCTCGACTCGCCGGTCACGGAGGACCGGTTCCTGATCCTGACCGAGGACAAGGCCCACCGGATTCCGAACTGGCTGCTGCCGCGGCTGATGAGCAACCACGGCATGTACATCTCTTCCCTGGGCAAGATCTGCCGCTGGCTCGGCGAACGCGCCGAGGAACTCGGCGTCGAGATCTATCCCGGATTCGCCGCGGCCGAGGTGTTGTTCGACGAGGGTGGCGCGGTGAAGGGCGTCGCTACCGGCGACATGGGCGTCGGCCGTGACGGCCAGCCGAAGGACGGGTTCGCGCCCGGCATGGAACTGCATGCCAAGTACACCTTGTTCGGCGAGGGCTGCCGCGGTTCGCTTTCGCAGCAGCTGATGTCCCGTTTCAACCTGCGCGACGGCGTCGACCCGCAGGTCTACGGGATCGGTATCAAGGAACTCTGGGAGGTGGCGCCGGAGAAACATCAGCCGGGCCAGGTCGTCCACAGCCAGGGCTGGCCGCTCGGCTCGGACGCCGGTGGCGGGTCCTTCCTCTACCACTTTGGTGAAAACCTCGTGTCGGTGGGTTTCGTGGTCCACCTCAGCTACGAGAATCCGCACTTGTCGCCGTTCGAGGAAATGCAGCGCTTCAAGACGCACCCGGCGATCCGCGGCACTTTCGAGGGCGGCAAGCGGCTCGCCTACGGGGCGCGCGCAATCAACGAGGGCGGCTTCCAGTCGATCCCGAAGCTGGCATTCCCGGGCGGCGCACTGATCGGCTGCAGCGCCGGTTTCGTCAACCTGCCGCGCATCAAGGGCTCACACAACGCCATGAAGACGGGCATGCTCGCGGCCGAGTCGGCCTACGACGCGCTCGCGGCCGGGCGCGGTCATGACGAACTCACCGGCTACCCCGAGGCCTTCAGGAAGTCCTGGGTCCATACCGAACTGCACAAGGTCCGCAACGTGAAGCCGGGGCTGAAGTGGGGGCTGTGGCCGGGCACGATCCACGGCGGCCTGCATATGTGGCTGAACGACCTGGGGCTCGGTGCCCTGGTCGGTTGGACGCTGCGCCACAAGCAGGCGGACAACGAGACGCTCAAGCCCGCCGCGTCCATGCCGCCGATCGACTACCCGAAGCCCGACGGCGTGCTGACCTTCGATCGCAACTCATCGGTGTTCCTGTCGAGCACCGACCACGAGGAAGACCAGCCGGTACACCTGCAGCTACGCGATCCCTCAGTGCCGGTCGAGCACAACCTCACGAAGTTCGACGGACCGGAGTCGCGCTACTGCCCGGCCGGCGTGTACGAGTTCGTGGACGCGGAAGGCGGCGGTCGCCGACTGCAGATCAATGCAGCCAACTGCGTGCACTGCAAGACCTGCGACATCAAGGACCCGAGCCAGAACATCCATTGGGTGACGCCGGAGGGCGGCGGCGGGCCCAACTACTCGTCGATGTAGACCGGGGACAGTTCACGGATTTCCAGCTCTGGTGAGCCGGACCGCGTCTTTCGCGGAGTGGTCCGCGAAATCGGTCAAGGGTCCCTCGCTCAGCGTTGCGTGACCAGCTTTGCATCCTTGAGCTGTGGCAACGCCTTCACCGCCGCCTCGATCTTCGACAGGTCGCCGACGATCACCAGCGTCGCCTGCGACAGGTCGAGCCAATGGGCGGCCGCATCGCGAATCTGTTCCGGCGTCAGCGCATTCACCCGGGCGACCCAGGTCGTCAGGTAGGCATCGGGCAGGTCGTGCAGGTCGGCAAACGCGAGCTGGCCGAGTACGCCGTTCGCGGACGAGTTGCCGATGACGAACAGCCCGGTCCGGTAGCTCTTGATCGCCGACAGCTCGCTGGCCGAGGGCGCTACGGTCTTCATTCGCTCGACTTCCCCGTAGACCTCCGCCAGGGCGGCGGCCGTGTCGGCGGTGGTGATCTCGCCATCGAAGGTCCACAGGCCCGCGCGGCGATTCACGTTCAGCGACGTGCCGGGCGAATAGGCATAGCCCTTGTCTTCACGCAGGTTGGTCATGATCCGCGAGATGAACGGCCCGCCGAGCAGGCTGTTCATCACCGTGAAGGCGAGGTAGTCGGGTTGCGTCGGGTCCGGCGCTGCCACGGCCAGCTTGATCACGGACTGCGGTGCGCCCGGCCGGTCGATCAAACGGACCTGCAAGGCGCTGCCGGCCCTCGGCGGATTCTCTGTGGCCGTCGCACCCGCCGGCCAGTCGGCAAAGGCCTGCTTCAGGGCAGCCTCGAGCGCCGCGCGGTCATAGCGGCCCGCGACGTAGACGTGCGTCCGCTGCGCGCTGAAGTTGTCACGATAGAAGCGTCGGACGTCCTCGAGGGTATACGAGGCGAGCTGCTCCTGCGTCGGCAGCAGCTGGCCGAAGGGGTGATCCGGATACAGCATCTCGTAAAGCGCCTGCGTCGCCGTAGAGCCGGGGTCGGACGCCGCGACGGCGACGCTTCGCTGCAGGTTGGCGACGATCCTGGGCAGCTGGTCCTCGGGAAACGCGGGCTGGCGCAGCACCGTCGCCACCAGGTCGGCGGCATCGGTGGCGAATTCGGAAAGCACGGACACGCCGACTGTGATCTGCTCGCCGCCCGCACCCACGAACAGTTCGCCGCCCATTTCCGCGGACCTGCGGGCGATGTCCTCCGAGGTCAGTCCGCTTGTGCCCTCCTTGAGCATCTCGGTCGTGAGGTCGGCGAGCCAGGTCGACTTCCCGTCGTCGATGTTGCCGCTGCGCACCACGGCCAGGACGGTCACCTTGGGCACGATGCCGTAGTCGATGAAGGTGATCCTCAAGCCATTGCCGAGTTCGAGCATTTCGCTGCCTGGCAGCGTGAAGTCGCGCGGTTGGCCGGGCGGGGGCGGGGTCTCGGCCGCCACCGCGGTTTGCCACGTCAGCACCGCCAGCATTGCGAGCAGGACGATGCGCTTCATGGCCGGGTCTCCTGTGCCGCGCCAGGTTCCAGCACCAGCACGGTGCGGTTGCCGGGACGCAGGTACTCGCGCGCGACCTGCTGGATGAGTTCCGGGGTCACCTGGCGGAATTCCTCCTCGATCCTGTTGATGCGCCCCGGGTCGTCGTCGAACAACGCGAACGACGCGAGCAGGTCAACCAGCCCGAAGCGGGTGCTCGAGCCTGCCACGCCATACAGCGAGGCGCGGATCCTGGTCAGGGCGCGCTGCAGGGCCGCCGGGTCCGGCGGCGCGTCGCGCAGCCGGCCGATCACCTCATCGATGTCCGAGATGATGTCGTCGGGACCGACCGACGGGTCGTGGATCAGGTATACCGTCCACAGCATCGGGCCGTCGTAATTGAAGCTGTTGCCCAGCAGGTTGATGCCGCCGGATATCGAGCCGGCATACCCCTTCTCCTGGACGATGCGCCGCCACAGCGCGCTGTCCTCTCCCTGCAGCAACAGTTCGTCGATCAGGCCGAAGGCGTGGCCCTCCGGCGTGCCGCGCGGCGGCACGTGCCAGGCCAGCGCCAGCGCCGGCCGCGGTGCCAGCGCATCGACCTGGTTCACGCGCCTTTCCTGCTCCTGTCGCGGCTCGGAAATGTCGGGCAGCGGTTCGACGGGGCGCGCCTCGAGCCGGCCGAAATACTTGCCCACCCACTCGCGCGCCTGCACGGGATCGAAATCGCCTGCGATGACCAGCACTGCGTTGCTGGGTGTGTAGTACTTTTCGAAGAAGTCTCTCGCGTCGTCGAGCGTCGCCGAGTCGATGTCGTCGAGATCGCCGTAGAAATTATGGGCATTGAACCAGTTGCTGTTCGCGTACTGCGGCATGCTCAGCCACGGGAAGCCGCCATAAGGCCGGTTCAGCACGTTGCCCCGCACCTCGTTCTTGACCACGTCCTGCTGGTTGGCAAGGTTTTCCTGGGTGATCGCCAGGCTCTTCATCCGGTCCGCCTCGGCCCAGAGGATGGTTTCCAGCGTGTTCGACGGCACGATCTCGAAATAATTGGTGAAGTCGAAACGGGTCGAGCCGTTCAGGACGCCGCCGTTGCTCTCCACCAGTCGGTTGAATTCGCCCTTGCCGAGGTTGGCGGATCCCTGGAACATCAGGTGTTCGAACAGGTGCGCGAAACCGGTGCGGCCGCGCGGCTCGATGCGAAATCCGATGCGGTAATAGACGCCCACCGTCACCGTTGGTGCCGTCGTGTCGCGCGACAGCACGACCTTGAGTCCGTTATCGAGCTTGAAATAGTCGACCGGGACGCTGAAGTCGAAGCCGCCCGGCGCCGCGGCCGGCACCTCGACGCCCGCGGGCTGGGACGGCGGCGGCGGGGTGGCTGCGCAACCCGCGCCAAGAATCGCTGCGGTGGCCGCCAGGACGGCACCCCGGGCCAACAGGTTACGACGCATGCATCGGCTCCTCGGTTCGAGACCTGCCGATTATACGGGCCGCGGACGCCCGCGCCCCGGTCGCGGCTTCCTTACCTGGGCTGCATGCGGATGGCGCCGTCGAGGCGGATGGCCTCGCCGTTGAGCATCGGGTTGCCATAGAGGGCGGCGACGAGATCCGCGAACTCCTCCGGCTTGCCGAGGCGCGGAGGAAACGGAACCTGGGCGGCCAAGCGAGTCCTGCGCCTCCTGTGGCAGCCCCGCCAGCATGGGAGTCGCGAACAACCCTGGCGCAATCGCCATGACGCGGATGCCGTAGCGCGCGAGTTCGCGCGCCATGGGAAGCACCATGCCGATCACGGCGGCCTTGGAGGCCGAATAGGCGACCTGGCCGATCTGCCCGTCATAGGCGGCGACCGACGCCGTGTGCACGATCAGGCCGCGCTCTGCGCTGGCTTCGGGTTCGTTGTGCTGCATCACGTCCGCGGCCACGCGACCGAGGTTGAAGGTGCCGACGGTGTTGATGGTCAGCACGCGCCGGAAGAACTCGGCGCTCATCGGCCCGTCGCGGCCCAGCAGCTTGCCGGGCGTCCCGACGCCCGCACAGGCCACCGCGAGCGTCAGGCCGCCCATGCGCACTGCCGCCGCCCGTACCGCCGCATCCACCGCGGCCTCATCGGTGACATCGCACTGGGTGAACGCCCCCGCGTCGCCCAGCGCAGCCGCTGCCGCGTCGCCTGCGTCCTTCTGGATGTCCAGCAGCGTGGCTCGCCCGCCGGCCTCGACGATGCGCCGGGCAACGGCAAGACCCAAACCGGACGCACCGCCCGTTATGACTGCACGCGCATTGCCAAGCTTCATGAGTGGATCTCCCGGGGGCGCCTAGCGGTCAGAAACGCAGGCCTCCGTCGACCTCGACGACGCGGCCGCTGAAGAAGTCATTCTCCGCAATATAGACCGCGGTGTGGGCAATTTCACTAGGCTGCCCAAGCCGCTTGAGCGGCACGGGAGCCGTGACCTTCTCGAGCACCTCGGGCTTCATCGCTGTCAGGATCTCGGTGGCGCAGTAGCCCGGGGCGATCGCGCCGGTGCGGATGCCGTGGCGCGCCAGTTCCTTCGACCAGACCACCGTCATGGCCGCGACCCCGGCCTTGGCCGCCGAATAGTTGGTCTGCCCCATGTTGCCCTCGCGCGAAATGGACGTGATGTTGATGATCACGCCGCCGTTGCCGAGCTTGATCATGCGCTCGGCCGCTTCGCGGCCGCCCAGGAAGACACCGGTGAGGTCGACAGCGATGACGGCGTTCCACTGCTCCAGGCTCATCTTGGAAACGACCTGGCCGTCCTTCGACCTTGACGAGAAGGCCGTCCTTGGTGATCCCCGCGTTGTTGACCATCACGTCGAGGCGCCCGAAGTCGCGGACGACGGCGTCGAGGGAGGCGACCATGTTGGACTCGTCCGCGACGTTGGTGACGTAGCTTGCCGCGCGCACACCCCTGGCTTCGATCAGCGCCCGGGTGTCGTCGAGGTCGGCCTGGTTCAGGTCCAGCAGGGCGACGTGCCCGCCCTTGTCGGCGAAAGCGAGTGCCATGGCCCGCCCGAGTCCGCGTCCGCCGCCAGTGATCGCTATGACCTTGTCCTTGATGAGCATCGGGTGACAACCTTTCTTCGTACCGAGTGAGACGGGCCGCGAGGTCCGTCGGCCCCTTCTGGGATGGGGGGCTTCCGGGATCCCTGCGCGGGGTTCGGGGTTGTTGCGATCGCAAAAAGACCGCAGACAATCCAAGTAACGGCGGCACGTTAGCGCGTATTGCGATGCAGCACAATCGGGGGAGTTGCCAAGCCCTGTGCGAGCGGCCCGAATTCAGCGGGGCGTGATCTCGAACAGCACGGCGTCGGCGTCCACGAGTTCGCCTTCCTCGACCCGGACTCGATCCACGCGTCCCGCGCGGCCGGCCCGGATCGTGTGCTGCATCTTCATGCCCTCGACCACGGCGAGCGCATCGCCCGCGGCCACGTCCTGGCCCTCGGCGACGTGCAGCGCCACGACGCGTCCCGGAAGCGGCGAGGCGGGGTGCGTGTCCGCCTCGTCGGCGCTGGTCTCGAACGGCCAGGGATGCAC
The DNA here is from genome assembly GCA_963695465.1 of uncultured Gammaproteobacteria bacterium. GTDB lineage: Bacteria > Pseudomonadota > Gammaproteobacteria > Steroidobacterales > Steroidobacteraceae > SG8-30. The sequence continues at coordinate 137,615 of CAVOGM010000006.1, read as the reverse complement.
GAGGCGGATGTCATGCGTCGTCTCGCCGGTCACGACGAGGCGGCGGCCGTGCCCGACGACCGTCAGCTCGGCGCGGATCCCGGGGCCGAGGACGGTGACCGCATCGTGCTCGCCGGGGGTGACCACTGCGCTGGCCGCGATGCCCTCTCCGGCGATTTCCACCGCCGCACCGGCTCGACGCGCCCGGATGCGCATGAATTCCGGCGCCGCGAGGCCGAGGGTCGTTCCGCCCAGGCCGCCGGCCTGCCAGCCGTCGCCGGATGCCCAGGGGGATCCGGCCGGATGGCTGCGGCTGGCCTCGGCGGCGGTCGACTCCAGCGCGTAGTGGGCCGTCGCCAGCAGCGCCGCCGCGTCCGGCGGGGCCGGTGAGGCCAGCAGCTCGCCGATGTGCCGGTCGCAGGTAGCCCGTATCCATCGCGCCCTGCCTCGAAGTCCCGGTGCGCGACGATGCGCCGCAGCAGCTCGAGATTGCAGGCCGGTCCGAACACGACGGTGCGCGACAGCGACTGGCGCAGGCGCGCGATGGCCCCGGCCCGGTTCGGGCCCGATGCGATCACCTTGGCGATCATCGGGTCGTAGTGGACCTCGACCCGGTCGCCGTCGTCGATGCCCCGGTCGACGCGCCAGCTGCCGTCCTCCGGGGGGAACGCGAAACGCTCGACACGGCCGACGGCGGGCAGGAAGCCGCGTTGCGGGTCCTCGGTGTAGACGCGCGCCTCGATGGCGTGGCCGGGCTGCCGCAGTTGCTCCTGCCGCAAGGGCAGGGCCTCGCCGGCCGCGACTCGCAGCTGCCATTCGACCAGGTCGAGGCCGGTGACCGTCTCGGTGACCGGGTGCTCGACCTGCAGCCGGGTGTTCATCTCCAGGAAGTAGAAATCGCCGTCCGGGCCGACGAGGAACTCGACGGTGCCGGCGTTGACGTAGCCGACCGCCGGCGGCCACCCGGACCGCGGCGGCGCTCATGCGCTGCGCAGGGCGGCGCGTCACGACCGGCGACGGGCGCTTCCTCGATGATCTTCTGGTGGCGGCGCTGGATGGAGCAGTCGCGTTCGAACAGGTGCAGGCAGTTGCCGTGGGTGTCGCCGAAGACCTGCACCTCGATGTGCCGCGGCCGCTCCACGAAGCGTTCCAGCAGGATGCGCCCGTCGCCGAACGAGGTCGCCGCCTCGCGGCCGGCCGCCGCCACCGCGTCGGCGAGCTCGGCTGTCGAGCGCACCACGCGCATGCCCTTGCCGCCGCCGCCCGCGACGGCCTTGACCAGCAGCGGGAAGCCGATCTCGTCGGCCTCGCGCGCCAGTGTCGCCGGCGTCCGCGTCGTCGCCGTGGTAGCCGGGCACGCACGGGCACGCCGGCGGCCTCCGCCAGCGACTTGGCCTCGTGCTTCGCCCCATGCTGCGGATCGTCGTCGGCGGCCGGCCCGATGAACACGATGCCGGCTGCGGCGCAGGCCGCGGCGAAGTCGGCGTTCTCCGACAGGAAGCCGTAGCCCGGATGGATCGCGTCGGCGCCGCTGGCTGCGCGCGACCTCGATGACCCGGCCGATGTCCAGGTAGGTCTCGCTTGCGGGTGCGGGGCCGATCAGGTGCGCCTCGTCGGCCAGGCGCACGTGCCGTGCCCGCCGGTCGGCCTCGGAGAAGACGGCGATCGTGTGAATGCCCAGCCTGCGGCAGGTGGCGATGACGCGACAGGCGATCTCGCCGCGGTTGGCGATCAGCACGCGCCGGAACATCTCCAGCTCTTCCTCCAGGACGGGGCGCGCCGCTCGATGAAGGAGGAGAGGCCCTCGCGGCCTTCCTCCGACGCGCGCAGGCCTGCGATCCAGCTGCGCCGTCTGCCCGGCGAGCTCGGCATCGGTGGCCTCGGTGCGCCCGGCGATGTGACGCAGCAGCCGCTTGGCCTCCGCCTGGGCCCCGGGGCGCCGAGCAGCAGGTCGGCAGTGATTTCCGCAACCGTGGCGTCCAGCCGTTCCGCCGGCACCACCTGGTGCAGGAGCCCGATGCGCTCCGCGGTCGCCGCGGAAATGCGTTCGCCGGTCAGGAAATAGCGATGTGCCTGGCGCTGGCCGATGGCGCGCACCACGTAGGGCGAGATCACCGCGGGCACGATACCGAGCCGGACCTCGGTGAGTGCGAACACCGCGCTCGGCGCCGATCGCCACGTCGCAGGCCGCGATCAGGCCCAGTGCGCCGCCGAAGGCGTTGCCCTGCACGCGCGCGACCGTCGGCTTGGGCAGGCCCTCGAGTCGGGCGAGCAGCGCGGCCAGGCCCGCCGCCTCGGCCTGGTTCTCGGCCGTCGTCGCGTCACCCGAGCGGCGCATCTCGTCGATGTCGGCGCCGGCGCAGAAGGTCGGTCCTTCGCCGGTCAGGACCACGACGCGCACCCGGGGGTCGGTCGCGAGCGCGGCGAGCGCGCCCGACAGGGCCTCGATCAACGCGGTCGACAGGGCATTGTGCTTTTGCGGCCGGTTCAGGACGACGCGTCGCAACGCCGCGATCGTCCGGGTCCAGGCAAACCAGCGGGGATTCGTTGCTCATGGCGGTATCTTGCCTCGTTACATCCGGAAAATGCCGTAACGGTCCGGTTCGGGAGCCGGGCCGCGGGCCGCCGTCGCCAGCGCCAGGCGCCAGCACGCGGCGCGTGTCGAGCGGGTCGATGACGCCGTCGTCCCACAGCCGCGCCGTGGCGTAGTAGGGATTGCCCTGGCGACTCGTACTGCTCGCGGATGTGCTTCGATGAAGGCGTTCCTGCTTCGTCGCCTCCGGCCAGTTGCCGCCGCGGGCCTCGATGCCGTCGCGCCGCACCGTGGCCAGCACGTTGGCCGCCTGTTCGCCGCCCATGACGGAGATGCGGGCGTTCGGCCAGCATCCACAGGAAGCGGCCGCCGTAGGCGCGCCCGCACATGGCGTAGTTGCCGGCGCCGAAGGAGCCGCCGATGATCACCGTCAGCTTGGGCACGGTGGCGCAGGCGACCGCCGTGACCATCTTGGCGCCGTCCCTGGCGATGCCGCGCGTTCTCGTAGCGCCGGCCGACCATGAAGCCGGTGATGTTCTGCAGGAACACCAGCGGCATGCGGCGCCTGTTGGCACAGCTCGACGAAGTGCGCGCCCTTCAGCGCCGACTCCGAGAACAGGATGCCGTTGTTGGCCACGATCGCCGACCGGGAAGCCCTACAGCTGCGCGAAGCCGCAGACCAGGGTCTTGCCGTAGAGCGCCTTGAACTCGTGGAACTCCGAGCCGTCGACCAGGCGCGCGATGACCTCGCGCACGTCGTAGGGCTGCGTCAGGTCGCTGCGGGACGACGCCGTACAGGCTCGCCCGGATCGACCGCGGGCTCGACCGGCGTCGGACTGCTCCAGCCACGGCTGCCGGATCCGGATCGAGTGCGGCCACGGCGCTGCGCGCCAGCTCGAGGGCGTGCGCGTCGTTGTCGGCGAGGTGGTCGACGACGCCGGAGGTGCGGGCGTGCACGTCGCCGCCGCCGAGCGACTCGGCGTCGACGATCTCGCCGGTCGCCGCCTTCACCAGCGGCGGGCCGCCGAGGAAGATCGTGCCCTGGTTGCGCACGATGATGCTCTCGTCGCACATGGCGGGCACGTAGGCGCCGCCGGCGGTGCAGGAACCCATCACGACCGCGAGCTGCGGAATGCCCAGCGCCGACATGCGGGCCTGGTTGAAGAAGATGCGGCCGAAGTGTTCGCGATCGGGGAAGACCTCGTCCTGCATCGGCAGGAAGGCGCCGCCCGAATCGACCAGGTAGACGCAGGGCAGCCGGTTCTCCAGCGCGATCTCCTGCGCCCGCAGGTGCTTGCGCACGGTCATCGGGAAATAGGTGCCGCCCTTCACGGTGGCGTCGTTGGCCACCACCATGCACGGGCCGGCCGCCGACCTGGCCGATGCCGGTGACGATGCCGGCCGACGGCGCATCGCCGTCGTAGAGGCCGTCGGCCGCCAGCGGCGCCACTTCCAGGAAGGGGCTGGCCGGGTCGAGCAGGGTCTCGATGCGATCGCGCGGCAGCAGCTTGCCGCGCGCCGTGTGCTTGTCGCGGGCCTTCTCGTCGCCGCCGCGGGCGGTCGTGGCGAGGCGGCTGCGCAGCTCTGTCGACCAGGCCGGTCATGCTGGCCGCGTTCTCGCGGAACTCGGTCGAGCGCAGGTCGGCCCGGGTCTGCAGCCTGGACATGGTCGGTCTCCTTAGCGTCGCGTCACGCAGTGGCCCTGAGGATTTCCCGGCCGATCAGCATGCGCCGGATCTCGTTGGTGCCGGCGCCGATGTCGTAGAGCTTGGCGTCGCGCAGCAGCCGGCCGGCCGGCGAAGTCGTTGATGTAGCCGTTGCCGCCGAGCGCCTGGATCGCCTCGAGCCCGGCGCGCACGCCGTTCTCGGAGGCCGTCATGAGGCAGGCGGCCGCGTCGAAGCGGGTCGTGCGGCCCGCGTCGCAGGCGCGGGCGACCGCATAGGCGTAGGCGCGGGAGGCATTGCAGGCGGCGTACAGGTCGGCCAGCTTGGCCTGCATCAGCTGGAACTCGCCGATCGGCTGGCCGAACTGCTTGCGATCGCGCAGGTAGGGCACGACCAGGTCGAGCGCCGCGCGCATGATGCCCAGCGGGCCGCCGGACAGGACGACGCGCTCGTAGTCGAGCCCGCTCATCAGGACGCGTGCCCCGCCGCCGACCTCGCCGAGCACGTTGGCAGCCGGGACCACGCAGTCGTCGAAGAGCAGCTCGCAGGTGTCCGAGCCGCGCATGCCGAGCTTGTCGAGCTTCTGGGCCGTCGAAAAGCCCGGCATCCCTTTCTCGACGAGGAAGGCCGTCAGCGAGCCGGGCCCGCTGCCCGGTTCCAGCGAGGCGTACACGACCAGGGTGTCCGCCTCGACGCCGTTGGTGATCCACATCTTGGTGCCGTTCAGGACGAAGCCGTCGCCGCGCGCTTCCGCGCGCGTGCGCATGGAGATCACGTCCGAGCCCGAGCCGGTCTCGCTCATGGCCAGGGCACCGAGGTGCTCGCCGGAGACCAGTGCGGGCAGGTACTTGCGCTTCTGCGCGTCCGTGCCCCAGCGGCGTATCTGGTTCACGCACAGGTTGGAGTGCGCGCCGTACGACAGGCCGACAGCCGCGGAGGCCCGGCTGATCTCCTCCATGGCCACGACGTGCTCGAGGTAGCCGTATCCCAGGCCGCCGAAGTCCTGATCGACAGTGATGCCGAGCAGGCCCATGTCGCCGAGCTCCGGCCACAGGTCGCGCGGGAACTGGTTGCTGCGGTCGATTTCCTCGGCCCGCGGCGCGATACGCCGCAGTGCGAACTCGCGCACGGCCTCGCGAAGTTCATCGACGCGCTCTCCGAGGCTGAAGTCGAAATCGAGATCGAACATGGCGGACCCCGCTGGATCGGACGTGGCTTGCAGATCAGATCATAATTGTCGGACAATCAGACAATCAAGTCCGGTCATCAAAAACAGAGAGACACCACCATGTTCGAGCCCCTGGACCATGCGCCCGCCTACCTGCGCCTGTCCGAGGCGATCCGGGCCCGGATCCTGGACCGCGAACTGCGGGACGGCGAGGCCCTGCCGACCGAAACGGAACTGGCTCGCCAATTCGCGGTGAACCGCTCCACCGTTCGTGAGGCGCTGCGAAACCTGCAGTCGGCCGGGCTGCTGACGCGTCACGGCGGGGGCAAGAAACTCTACGTGAGCCGCCCGACGGTGGCGGCCGTCGGCGACGGACTGCGTGAGGCACTGAGCCTGCACGACGCCTGTTTCGCCGACGTCTGGGAGGCCCTGCTCGCCGTAGAACCGGCCATCGCCGGCGCCGCAGCGCTGCGGCGGAAGGCGGGCGAGCTTCGGGAACTCGATCGGATCGCGCAGGCCTTCGATCAGCCCGGGCTGCCCGCCCAGGAGGCCGTCGCGCTGGTGGGGCGTTTCTTCCGCGCCGTCGGCGCGGCCTCGGCCAACCCGGTCTTCGTCCTGGCGAACGAGCCGCTGGTGCAACTGGTGGAGCCGGGCCTCGCGATCATCATCGACCGCCTGCCGCAGGCGCGCCGGCGCATCGCGGCGGCTCAGCGCGCCCTGATCGACGCGATGCGCAAGCGCGACCGCAAGGCCGCCGCGGACTGGATGCGGCGCCACATCGAGGACTTCCGGCGGGGGTACGAGCAGGCAGGGCTGCCGCTGGAGACGGTGGTGGGACGGAGTTAGCGGATAGCGGATAGCGGATGGCGGGTAGTCAGAATGCATGAGTCGTGAGCGGTGAGTAGTGAGTTGTAAGAAGGCCCCAGTGGCATTGCGACTCACAACTCACAACTCACGATTCACGTGCCGCTGCGCGCGAATCAGAACCCACTCTCTTACCATCCGCTATCCGCTATCCGCTATCCGCCCTTCTTCACAGCATCTCCACCGCGATGGCTGTCGCTTCACCGCCGCCGATGCACAGCGACGCCACGCCACGCTTCAGGCCGCGGGCGGCGAGGGCGTGCAGCAGGGTCGTGGTGATGCGCGCGCCGGTCGCGCCGATGGGGTGGCCCAGCGCGCAGGCCCCGCCATTGACGTTCACCTTGGCATGGTCGAGACCGCAGTCGTGCATCGCGGCCATGGTCACGGCGGCGAAGGCCTCGTTGATCTCGTAGAGGTCCACGTCGCCGGCCTTCCAGCCGGTCTTTGCCAGCACCTTCTTGATCGCGCCGACCGGCGCGGTGGTGAACCACTCCGGCTCGTGCGAGTTGCTGGCGTAGGCCAGGATCCGGGCCAGCGGCTTCAGGCCACGGGCCTTGGCGGCGGATTCGCGCATCAGCACCAGGGCGGAGGCGCCGTCGGAGATCGATGACGAGCTCGCCGCGGTGACGGTGCCGTCCTTGGTGAAGGCCGGCCGCATGGTCGGGATCTTCTTGACGTCGCAGGCAAACGGCGTCTCGTCCTTGTCGACGACGACCTCGCCCTTGCGGGACTTGACCGTGACCGGAGTGATCTCCGCGGTGAAGGCGCCGGACTCGACGGCGCGCAGCGAACGCAGCACGGACTCGGTCGCGAAGGCGTCCTGCATCTCGCGGGTGAAGCCGTACTTGGCCGATGTCGCATCCGCGAAGCAGCCCATCGCCTTGCCGTCGAACGGGCTCTGCAAGCCGTCATAGAACATGTGGTCGAGGATCTCGCCGTGGCCCATGCGGTAACCGCCGCGCGCCTTCAGCAACAGGTAGGGGGCGTTGGTCATGGACTCCAGCCCGCCTGCCACCGCGATGTCGATGTCCCCGGTGCGAAGGCTGTCCGCGGCCATCATGATGGCTTTCATGGCGGAGCCGCAGAGCTTGTTGACGGTGGTCGCCGGGACGGTATTCGGGACGCCGGCGCCGAGCGCCGCCTGGCGGGCCGGGCCCTGCCCGAGGCCGGCGGGCAGCACGCAGCCCATGATGACTTCCTGGACGTCCGCCGGGGCGAGGCCGCTCGCCTCGATGGCGCCACGGATGGCGGCAGTGCCGAGTTCCGTCGCCTTGACGCTGGCGAAAGCCCCCTGGAAGGCGCCGACCGGCGTGCGCCGGGCCGACAAGATTACGATGGAGTCCTGTGTCATGGTGGTGAGTCCCGTGAGTTGCTACGGTAATTCCACAGTCTAACCCGAGCGGATTTTGCCCTGCAAAAAAACCTGCGGGGCCGCCCGACCCGGGTCGATGCCCCGGGCTCAGCCCGGTTGCGCGGCGCTGTCCGGGCAGGGAGCCCGCGGCAGCAGCCCGGTTTCGAACACCGACACGAACTGATCGGCCAGCTGCGCCGCGGTCATGGGCTGGTTCTCGCGGTACCAGTGCGCGATCCAGTTGAGCGCCCCGGCCATGGCGAACGCAGTCATCTTGGTGTCGCAGGGTTCGATCGAGCCCTCTGCGATGCCCTGCTCGAGCAGCCGCCGCATGCCGCGGTCGATCTCCGCCTTCATGGCCTTGATGTGCCGGCTGAGCTCCGGGCCCAGGTCCTGGTCTTCCGCGCGGACCATGCACCAGCCGAACTCCGACGCGACGGCCTTTGCGTAGTGGCGCACGACCTCGTTCAGCCGTTCGCGTGCCGACAACGGCGATTGCTCGACCGAGCGCAGGCCTTCGCGGATGAGTTCCAGGCCGGCCTGGAAGCATTCGAACAGCAGCTGTTCCTTGCTCTCGACGTAGTAGTAGACGGTGGGCTTGCTGACGCCGAGGGCAGCGGCGATGTCGTCGAGCGAGGTGTTGTGAAAGCCCTTGGCGTTGAAGGCCTGGGCAGCCGCGCGGACCACGACTTCCCGTTTCAGGGAGTGGTTGCGGTGCCGTCGCGACGGCCATGAGGCGGGCGGCCGGGCACGCTCGCCGCCCTGGGCGGTAGCGGCCGGCGGGATGGGTCGAGCCATGGGGTTCGGGCCTCGGTTGGGGTGTGCTGGCCAGCCGGGGGTCCGGCCCATCGGTTGACGCCGCTGCTGGGCCGCCATCATACTTACTGCTGAAAAGTTACTCAATAGTAAGTTTTTATAAAAAAGATATAAAGAACAGTATGTTAAGAGGGCGGGTCTATGAGTATCGGGCGCGTTGACAGCATTTCCCGAGCGGAGCCGGAGGGGCTGGAGGCCCCGCCGCCGTTGCGCTTCATCAGCGCGGCATCGTTGTTCGACGGCCACGACGCCGCCATCAACATCATTCGCAGGATCCTGCAGTCGCACGGCGCCGAGGTCGTTCACCTCGGGCACAACCGCAGCGTCGCGGATATCGTGCGCGCGGCGATCCAGGAAGATGCCGACGGCATTGCGGTCAGCAGCTACCAGGGCGGCCACAACGAATATTTCCGCTACATGATCGACATGCTCGGGAGTCTCGGCGCCGGGCACATCAGGGTCGTGGTCGGCGGCGGCGGCACCATCGCCCCGCAGGAGGTCGAGGAACTCGAGGCCTATGGCGTCGAGAAGATCTACACCCCCGACGATGGCTTGAGGCTGGGCCTCGAGGGGATGATCGACGACGTGTTCGCGCGCGTTCGCGCCTGGCGGCGGCCCGAGTTCAAGCTGGCTCCGCTCACAGTCGAAGACACTGCGCAGATCGCGCGGACGATTTCCGTCCTCGAAGGCGGCGATTCGGCCCGGACCGCGGAGATCCGCAATGCGGCGGGCAAGACCCTGAATCGTCCGCCGGTCATCGGCATCACCGGAACCGGCGGCGCGGGCAAGTCCTCGCTCACCGACGAGCTGCTGAGCCGCGTCGTGCGGTTCTTCCCGGAACGCCGGATCGCGGTGGTCGCGATGGACCCGACGCGGCGGCGCTCGGGCGGCGCCCTGCTCGGCGACCGCATCCGCATGAATGCGCTGGCCAGCGAGCAGGTGTTCATGCGCTCGCTGGCGACCCGGCGCGCCCACCTGGCCACCAGCGCGGTGCTCACTGACACGATCCAGCTGCTGAAGTGGGCCGGTTTCGACCTGATCGTCGTCGAGACCGCCGGCATCGGCCAGAGCGACACCGAGATCGTCGACATGGTCGACCTGTCGATGTACGTCATGACCAGCGACTACGGCGCGGCGAGCCAGCTCGAGAAGATCGACATGCTGGATTTCGCCGACCTGATCGTGCTCAACAAGTACGAGAAGCGCGGCGCGGAGGATGCGCTTCGCGACGTGCGCAAGCAGGTCGCACGCAATCGCAAGCTGTTCGGCGTGGCGCCGGAGCAGCTGCCGGTCTACCCGACCATCGCCAGCCAGTTCAACGATGCCGGCGTCAACGCGCTGTTTGCGGCCATCTGCGAACGGCTGGACGCCAAGTGGGGTGGGGTGAGCGCCTGGGAACCGGAAGGCCTGGCGCCGGTCGGCCTGCCGACACGGCAGGCGATCATTCCCGGCGAGCGTGTCCGCTACCTGGCGGAGATCGCCGAGAGCGGGCGGCGGGCCCAGCGTTCCGCGCGCGACTCGGCGGAGGCAGCCAGTCTCGCTCACGGCCTTTACCGGGCGCTCGAGGCGCTCGCCGATGCGAGCTTGCCCGGGCCGCTCGATCGCTACCCGGAGGCGGGCCTTGCGGACGGTGAGGCGAACCTGGGATCCCTGCGCCGGCAGTACAACGAGGCGCTCGACCGCGTCGGGGCCGAGGGCGTGGCGCTGCTCAAGGCCTGGCCGAAACGCGCCAGCGAGACGACCGAGGACGAGTACTGCTACCGGGTGCGCGGGCGGGAAGTACGCGGCTCGAACTATTCCGAGACGCTGTCGCACCAGCGCGTGCCGAAGATCGCGATTCCACGTCATCGCGACTGGGGCGACCTGCTCGATTTCCTCATGGTCGAGAACCTGCCGGGCTCCTATCCGTACACGGCAGGCATCTATCCCTATCGGCGCGAGGACGAGGATCCGACCCGGATGTTCGCGGGCGAGGGCCCCCCGGAGCGGACCAATCTTCGTTTCCACTACCTCGCCGCCGGCCACACGTCGGTGCGGCTGTCCACCGCCTTCGATTCGACCACGCTCTACGGGGAGGACCCGGACGAGCGCCCCGACATCTACGGCCGTATCGGCAATTCCGGCGTCTCGATCGCCTCGCTCGACGACATGAAGAAGCTCTATTCGGGTTTCGACCTGTGTGCGCCGTCGACGTCGGTGTCCATGACGATCAACGGGCCGGCACCGATGATCCTGGCGATGTACATGAACACCGCCATCGACCAGCGCGTCGAGCGTCACCTGAAGGAGACGGGTCGCTGGGAAGAGGCCCAGCGCCGGATCGCCGGGCTGTACGAGGGCCGCGAGCGTCCGCGGCTACCGGGGCGAGCTGCCGCCGGGAAACGACGGCTTCGGGCTGGGCCTGCTGGGCGTCACCGGCGACCAGCTGGTCGACGCCGACACCTATGCGAAGCTGAAGGCCGAGGCGCTCGGCAGCGTCCGCGGCACGGTGCAGGCCGACATCCTCAAGGAGGACCAGGCGCAGAACACCTGCATCTTCTCGACGGAATTCGCGCTCAGGATGATGGGCGACGTCCAGCAGTACTTCAGCGACAACGGCATCCGCAATTTCTACTCGGTGTCGATCTCCGGCTACCACATCGCCGAGGCCGGCGCGAATCCGGTCTCGCAGCTGGCGTTCACGCTGGCCAACGGCTTCACGATCGTGGAGTACTACCTGGCCCGCGGCATGAAGATCGACGACTTCGCACCCAACCTGTCGTTCTTCTTCTCCAACGGCATGGATCCCGAGTACGCGGTCATCGGGCGCGTGGCGCGGCGCATCTGGGCCCGCGCGATGCGCGAGATCTATCGCGGTTCCCCGCGCAGCCAGATGCTCAAGTACCACATCCAGACCTCGGGCCGGTCGCTGCACGCCCAGGAGATCCAGTTCAACGACATCCGCACCACGCTGCAGGCGCTGTACGCGCTGTTCGACGGCTGCAACAGCCTGCACACCAACGCCTACGACGAGGCGCTGACCACGCCGACGGAAGAGAGCGTGCGCCGCGCCGTGGCCATCCAGCTGATCATCGCCAGGGAACTCGGGCTCAACAAGACGCAGAACCCCTGGCAGGGCTCGTTCATCGTCGAGCAGCTGACCGACATCGTGGAAGAGGCGGTCTACCGCGAGTTCGACAGCCTCTCGGAGCGCGGCGGCGTGCTCGGCGCGATGGAGACGATGTACCAGCGCGGCAAGATCCAGGAAGAGTCACTGTACTACGAGCAGAAGAAGCACGACGGCAGCCTGCCCATCGTGGGCGTGAACACGTTCCTGCCGGACAAGCCGGGCGGGGAGCAGTCGCAGGTGGCCGAGCTGATTCGCTCCACCGAGCAGGAAAAGCGTGACCAGGTCACCGCCGTGCGGGCATTCAACGAGGCGCGGGCCGAGCGTCAGCCCGCGGCGCTGGAAAGGCTCCAGGCCGTCGCGGCATCGGGTGGCAACGTGTTCGCCGAGCTGATCGAGGCGGTCAAGGTGGCCTCGCTCGGCAGGATCTCGAACGCCCTGTATGCGGTCGGCGGGCAGTATCGGCGGAACATGTAGCGGATAGCGGATAGCGGATAGCGGATAGCGGATAGTCAGGATATTGTGCGCGGTGAGTCGTGAGTAGTGAGTTGTAAGAAAGCTGTGCCGGCATTACGACTCACTACTCACTATCCGCTATCCGCTATCCGCTCATCAGGTCCGGCTCATCCAGTCTCTCGAGGATCCGCCGCCGTGCTTCGTCCCGAAGCCTCGCGGCACCGTCGGGCTCGCCCGGCCCGGGCGGCTGCACCGGCTCGAGGAATTCCACCACCAGCGGCCCGCGGCGCGGCAGCCACGAGTGGGAAGGCAGCACGTGGCGCGCGCCATGGATGACGACCGGCACGATCGGCAGCCCGGCCTTGGCGGCCGTGACGAAAGCGCCGCTGTGGAAGCGGGCGAGCCCGGGGTCGCGGTGAAGGTTCCCTCCGGGAAAAACGCGACCGAGCCGCCGCTGAAGGCCGCCTTGAGGATGCGCCGCGCGTCCTTTGAGCTTTCCGCCTTGTTGTGCCGGTCCACCAGCTCGTGGCCGAGCCGGTCGAGCAGCCAGCCGGCCAGCGGGATGCCGCCGACTTCCTTCTTGATGACGAAGCCGAATCGCGATGGCAGCGCCGCGTACAGCAGCGGCCCATCGACATAGCTGGCGTGGTTGGCGACCACGACGCTCTGCGTTTCCGGCAGCCGCTCGGCGCCACGGACGCTGTAGGGCAGCCCGGCGAGCGGAAACAGGATCTTCGCCAGGCTGCGGGAGCCGTCACGGCGCAGCCTGACCGTTGGCAGCAGGATCGCGCAGAGGACGGCGAGCGTCAGCAGCGTGACGAAGAGCAGGCCGACATAGAGTGCCCAGGCGATATGAAGCGCGCGACGAAGCATCAGCGGCAGTTGGCCATAATCTGTGAACTGGTTCCGGTTATGTTAATGCCGACCGCCAATTGTGAGCGTCGTCACGTCTGTCGAGGGAGGGCGAACCCATACTGCGGCTGCATTCTGTAGCAAGGGCGGCATTGGCGCCACCGGCGGCGCGATCCGCGGCAACGACACAAAGGCAGCGCAGGGCATGAGCTCAGCCATGAAATCTTCAACCTCCGTCAGGGCCGTCACACTGGCCGCGGCCGAAGCCGCGGAAGAAGCGGCGGATCCCTCGATCGGACGTTTTCTCGACGCGGTCTGGATGGAGCGGGGCCTGTCGCCCAACACCCTGGCCGCCTACCGTGCAGACCTGACAGCGCTGGGCCGCTGGCTGGCCGTCCCGCGGCACGTCGATCACGAAAACCACGCGCAACGACCTGCTGGGATTCATCGCCTGGCGCGTCGAGACCGGCGCGCGGCCGCGCAGCACGGCACGGCAGCTCTCCAGTTTCCGCCGGTTCTTCCGCTACCTCGTCCGCGAGGGGCAGCTCAAGGAAGATCCCACGGCACAGATCGCCATGCCGAAGATCGGCCGGTCGCTGCCCAAGTCCCTGAGCGAGGCCGAAGTCGAATCCCTGCTGTCCGCGCCCGCGGTTTCCGACCCGCTGGGGCACCGCGACCGGGCCATGCTCGAGGTCCTGTACGCGACGGGCCTGAGGGTGTCCGAACTGGTCAGCCTGCAGCAGAACCAGGTCAACCTGAACCAGGGCGTCATCCGCATCCTGGGCAAGGGCAACCGCGAGCGGTTGATTCCACTGGGCGAGGAAGCCGTGCGCTGGGTGACCGACTTCATGGCAGGCCCGCGTGGCGAGATCCTGCTGGACCGCCAGACCGACTACCTGTTCCCCACCCGCCGCGGCGACCGCATGACGCGCCAGGCCTTCTGGCACATCATCAAGCGCTACGCGGCCCGGGCCGAGATCGCCAAGGACCTGTCGCCGCATACGCTGCGGCACGCCTTCGCCACGCACCTGCTGAACCACGGTGCCGACTTGCGGGTCGTGCAGATGCTGCTCGGCCACAGCGACCTTTCGACGACGCAGATCTATACCCACGTGGCTCGCGAGCGCATGAAAGACCTGCATTCGCAGCACCATCCCCGCGGCTGAATCGGCCTCTGCTAGACTTCGGCGCCTGCGGCTGAACTGTCGGGCCGCGGCGCTGTCTCACGTTCATGCCAGTCCCGAGGTCATCCACGATGCGTTTCCTGTCGCTTGCCGCAACAGCGGTCTTCGGCGCGGCCCTGATTGCCACTGCCGCCACGGGCGCCGAGACGGCAAAGGCCGACGCTCGTGCCAAGATTGCCGAGCGTCTCGACGTCAAGCTGGAGGACGTCAAGCCCTCGCCGGTCCCGGGACTGTACGAGGTCGTTTCCGGTACGGAGATCGGCTACGTGTCCGAGGACGGCCGCTTCTACCTCGACGGCGATGTCTACGACATGGAGTCCCACGCCAACCTGACCGAAAGCAAGCGCACCGCCAGTCGCGCGGCCCTCTTGAAGGCGGTACGCGACCAGGACACCATCGTGTTCGCGCCCAGCGACTACAAGTACACGATCGACGTCTTCACGGACGTTGACTGCACCTACTGCCGCAAGCTGCACTCGGACATGCCTGAGCTCAACCGGCTGGGCGTGCGTGTCCGCTACTTCATGTTCCCGCGAAGCGGCCCGGGCAGCCCGTCGTGGAAGAAGGCGGAAGCGGTGATGTGCAGCGCCGACCGCAACGACGCGCTGACTCGCGCCAAGCGCGGCGAGCAGGTCACCGCGAACGTCTGTGCCAGCCCGGTCAGCAAGCAGCATGAGCTCGGCCGCGACCTCGGCATCCGCGGGACGCCCGGCATCTTCACGGAAGGCGGCGACTACATTTACGGCTACATGCCGCCGGCACGGTTGGTCGAACAGCTCAAGGCGCTTGCGGACAAGGGCTGAACGCGGCAAGGCTTCCGGAAACGAACAAGGGCCGCCCGAAAGGCGGCCCTTGTTCGTTGCGCAGGGGCTGTATCAGCGTTCCAGCTTGGAAAGCTTGCCTTCGACGCCACGCCATTCGTCGGCGTCGGCGGGCGGCTCGCCCTTTTCCGTGATCACTGGCCACTTCTTGGCGAGTTCGGCGTTCAGCTGGATGAACTGCTCCTGTCCGGCCGGCAGTTCTTCCTCTGAAAATATCGCCTCGATCGGACATTCCGGCTCGCACAGCGTGCAGTCGATGCATTCGTCCGGGTCGATGACCAGGAAGTTGGGACCCTCGTGGAAGCAGTCCACCGGACAGACCTCCACGCAGTCCATGTACTTGCACTTGATGCAATTTTCGGTGACGACAAACGTCATCCTGACGACTCCTCAGGCTCGATGAAATGCCGGATCGCCCGGCGCCGGGGGCGATATCTTGCCACAGGCGCCACAACCTATCCCAATTCCCGGCGTCCGGGCAGTCGCCGGTCGATCGCCTTGAAATGAAGTTCCTCGCGGCCGGCCTGGCGGTCGTCGAGGTAACGCTCCAGTGCGAACTGGACACTCGGGAAGGCGATTTCCGGCCAGGGGATCTCTTCCGGACGGTACAGCTCGACCTCGAGGCTTTCCTCGCCGACGCCGAACCTGGGCTCCGCCAGCCGCGCCCGGAACATCACATGGACCTGGTGTGCGTGGAGGACGTGCACGATGGCCAGCGGTGAGCCGATCTCGACCTCGGCGAGCGCTTCCTCCAGCGACTCCCGGGCCGCGCCTTGCTGCAGGGTCTCGTTGTTCTCCATGAATCCGGCCGGAATGGTCCAGTAGCCGAGGCGGGGCTCGATGGCGCGGCGGCACAGCAGGATGCGACCGGCGTGCTCTGGCACACAACCGACGATGATCTTGGGGTTCTGGTAATGGACCGACGAGCAGGCGCCACAGATGTGGCGCGGCAGGTGGTCGCCCTCCGGAATCCTGACTTCCAGGGGCTGTCCGCAATCGGGGCAGAATTTCATCCCGGTATTGTCGGCGTCGCGGCAGCCGCTGCCAAGTGCGGGTCCGGTCACGGATCGCCTATACTTCCGCCGCCGGCCGGGATGGCGGAATTGGTAGACGCAGTGGACTCAAAATCCACCACTGGCAACAGTGTGGGGGTTCGACTCCCCCTCCCGGCACCAGCCTGATCAGGCCCCCGTGGGGCAACCCTGCCACGGGTCGCCTTGCCAATCGTCGCGACCTTTCCGGCCCGCCAGGCATCTAAGCAAGCAGATGACCCGATTCAGCGACATCCAGATCGACGCCGACACCGTTTCGGCAGCCCAGCAGGGTGAACCGGCGGCGCTCGAGCGTATTTACGTCAGTTGTTCCGCCGCCGTGTACACGTTGATCCGGCGCCTGGTGCGGCGACCGGCGGTGGCCGAGGACCTCCTGCAGGAGACGTTCGCGGACGTCATACAGCACATCGGTTCGTTCGAGGGACGCGCGCCGTTGCAGATGTGGGTCCGTTCGATCGCCGTCCGCCGCAGCCTGATGTACCTGCGCTCGCCCTGGCATCGCAGCCTGGAGTGGCTCGAGCTGCGGCCGGAGTCGGAACCCACCACGCCCAGCGACGCCGGCCGCGTTGAGGGCTGTGTGGATCTCGAGCAGATGCTCTCCAGCCTGCCGGCCACCGCACGGGCCGTGGTGTGGCTGTACGACGTCGAGGGATACACCCACCCGGAGATCGCCGCGGCGCTGGGGCGCACGGTCAGCTTTTCGAAATCGCAGCTGTCGCGCGCCCACGCGCGGCTGCGGCTGGGGTTCGGGCGCGATGCGCCGGAGGCGCCGGCGGGCATTGAGGAGGCGACGGCATGCACGCCGATTTCCACGAACTGAGCGAGCTGGCCGCGGGGCGGCACGAGCCGAGCGCCCACGTCCGCACTTGTGGCGCCTGCCACGCCCAACTGGCGCGGTTGCGAACCGTCCGCAATGGATTGCGCGCGCTTGACCCGCTGGCGCCCCCGGCGGCCGGCTGGGCCGGCGTCCAGTCCCGGCTCGAGCGACGCGCCGAACTCAGGGCCCAGGCACCGACGCCGCTGGCCTATGCCCTGGCCGCATCCTTGCTGGTCGTCGCCTTCACCGTGATGTTGCTTGCCCACCCGTCGCAGGAGTCGGCGGTGGCGAGCATGGATGCGGCGGCGGTGCCGCTCGATGGGCTGGTGGCCGAGAACGCCCGGCTGGAGGCCTACCTGGCGGAGTTGCCGCAGCCGCGTACGACCCGGGTGGGGACGGCTTATACAGTCGCCACGATCGAGGACCGCCTGGCGCTTGTGGATGACCGGATCACGGCCGTTGCGCTGGAGCCGAATGCGCCCGAAGTTGCGGAGGATCTCTGGCGCGAGCGGGTGACATTGATGAATTCCCTGGTACGGGTCCATTACGCGAACGCACTGGCGTCGCGCTGATCCCGGACCGGCAGCACAGGAGAGGTGGACATGAACAGGTCGATGGCTGTAGCCCTGATGGCGATGCTCGTGGTGGCGGCGACCCCGCCTGCGCTGGCCCAGGAGAAGAGGCTGGAGGTGGAGCTGGAGCAGGTGGAATCCGGGATCCGGCAAGCGGACGCGGAAACCCAGAAGGCGCTGGAGGAGGCGCAGCGCAGGCTCGAGGAGGCGGCTCGCGAGGTTGCGGAGTTGTCCATGCAACTGCACGGGCCGGGATTCGAACAAGTACAGCGCATCCGGATCGACGGGCCGGGCCGCGCGATGCTCGGCATCAACATCGGCAACGCCGAGCCCGGAACCAACGGCGTCCGCGTGGTCAGCGTCAGCCCGGGCGGGCCGGCGGCCGAGGCGGGCGTCAAGGCTGGCGACCTGGTCGTAGCGATGAACGGCAAGGGCGTGGCCTCCGGGCGCGAACTGGTGGGCAACATGCGCGAGGTCGAGCCGGGGCAGAAGGTCGCGCTCGAGCTGCGCCGGGACGGCAAGCCCGTCAAGCTGTCGGTGGAGGCGCGCGCGCGCGAGGACGTGATGTTCATCAGCAAGGTCGGCCCTGAAGGGGAGGCCATGCACCACATGCCACCGATGCCGCACTTCCTGCTCGGACCCTGGGGCGATGCGGAACTCGTGGAAATGACGCCGGCCCTCGGTCGTTATTTCGGCACCGAGAAGGGGCTGCTGGTCGTCAAGGCCCCGAAGGCAGCGGGTACGGACATCGAGGAGGGGGACGTCATCCTGTCGATCGGCGGCCGCGAACCGCAGAATGCGGGCCACGCCTTGCGCATCCTCGGCTCTTACCAGCCGGGCGAGACGGTCGAGCTGGCGCTGCTCCGGCAGAAGAAGGCGCGCACCGTTCGCGTGGTCGTCCCGGAGCGGCCTGCCATGGAACGCCACATGATGATCATGCCGCCGCCCGCGCCGCCCGCGCCGCCCGCGCCGCCGGGGGGCTGACGGCTAGGGAAGCTCTGCACAGGTGGCGTGAGGCGCGTTGCCTGCGCGCCGCCTGCCCTGCCGGGGCGCTGACGGCTGGGTCGCTGTGATAATGTGCGCGGCCCATGCGCCGCGCCGACTTTCACTACGACCTGCCCACCGAGCTGATCGCCCAGGCGCCCGCAGCCGAGCGCTCTTCGAGCCGGTTGCTGGCCTGCGACGGCGCGAGCGGCGGGCTGCGGGACCTGGGATTCCGTGACCTGCCCCAGCTCCTCGCACCGGGTGACCTGCTGGTCTTCAACGACACCCGGGTCCTTCCGGCCCGGGTCCACGGGCGGAAGCCGACCGGGGGCGGTGTCGAGATCCTGCTCGAGCGGGTTATCGCTCCCCGTCGCATCCTGGCCCAGGCGCGCTCCAGCAAGGGTTTCCGGCCCGGCGTGGCGGTGGACCTGCCCGGCGGCGAGCGGGCGACCGCCCTCGGCCGCGACGGTGACCTGTACGAGTTCGAGCTCAGCTGCGACGCCGTGGCGTTCTTCGAGACGCAGGGCGAAATGCCGCTGCCGCCCTACATCGAACGTCCGGCCGTGCCGAGGATCGCGAACGCTACCAGACGGTCTATGCGCGCGAGCCCGGCGCGGTGGCGGCCCCGACGGCCGGCCTGCACTTCGACGACGGCCTGTTCCGGGCGCTCGAGTCGCGCGGCATCGCGTCCGCCCGGCTGACGCTGCACGTCGGCGCCGGCACCTTCCAGCCGGTGCGCGCGGAGGACGTACGCGACCACCGCATGCACCCGGAGCGCGTGCGCGTGGACGCCCCGGTCGTCGAGGCGGTCCGCGCGGCCAGGCGCCCGCGGCGGGCGTGTGGTCGCCGTCGGAACAACGGTCGTTCGCAGTCTCGAGGCGGCCGCGCTCGGCGGTCCGCTGGCGCCCTTCGACGGCGAGACGGACCTCTTCATCCTTCCCGGATTCCGTTTCCGGGTGGTCGACGCGCTGGTCACGAACTTCCACCTGCCGGAATCGACCCTGCTGATGCTGGTCAGCGCCTTCGCCGGTCGCGAGCGCGTCCTGGCCGCCTACCGGCATGCCATCGAGCTGCGCTACCGGTTCTTCAGCTACGGCGACGCCATGTTCCTGACGCCGTCGCCGGCGGCGCTGGCGCCGCGGGAGGCCGCGTGAAGTTCGAGTTGCTGGCCACCGACGGTGCCGCGCGCAGGGGGCGGCTGACGCTGGCCCGGGGCACGGTGGAGACCCCGGCGTTCATGCCGGTGGGCACCTACGGCACCGTCAAGGGCGTCACGCCCGCGGAACTGGAGGCCTGCGGCGCCGAGATCATCCTCGGCAACACCTTCCACCTCATGCTGCGGCCGGGCGTGGAGATCGTCCGGCGCCATGGCGGCCTGCACCGTTTCATGGCGTGGCAGAAGCCGATTCTCACCGACTCGGGCGGCTTCCAGGTGTTCAGCCTGGCGGAGATGCGCAAGCTCTCCGAGGAGGGTGTCAGGTTCCGCTCGCCGGTGGACGGCGCGCAGGTCTTCCTGTCCCCGGAGCGGTCGATGGAAGTGCAGCGCGCGCTCGATTCCGATGTCGCGATGGTCTTCGACGAGTGCACGCCTTACCCGGCCAGCGAACAACAGGCGCGGGATTCCATGGAACTGTCCCTGCGCTGGGCGGCGCGCAGCCGGGCGTCCTTCGACGCCCTGCCGGGCGCCGGCACGCTTTTCGGTATCGTCCAGGGCGGCATGCACCAACACCTCAGGCGGGCATCGCTGGAAGGGCTCGAACAGGTCGGTTTCGAGGGCCTCGCCATCGGCGGGCTGTCGGTGGGCGAGCCGGAGGAGGAGCGTAACGGCGTGCTCGAGGGAGTCACGCCGCTGATGCCCGCCGGGAAGCCCCGCTACCTGATGGGCGTCGGCTTTCCCGAGGACATCGTCGAGTCGGTATATCGCGGCATCGACATGTTCGACTGCGTGATCCCGACCCGGCACGCGCGCAACGGGCACCTGTTCGTGGCCGAGGGCGTCATCAACATCCGCAACGCCTGCCACGCCGACGATACCCGGCCGCTGGACGAGACCTGCGGCTGCTACACCTGCCGCAATTTCAGTCGTGCCTACCTCCGCCATCTCGACAAATGCGGCGAGATGCTCGGGCCGCGGCTCGCGACAGTGCACAACCTCTTCTTCTACCAGCGGCTGATGGCCGACCTGCGGGAGGCCATCCGCGGGGGGCGTTTCGAGGCCTTCCGCCGGGATTTTCTCGCCCGACGACGGTCCGGGCCGCAGCCTGTGGCATAATTCGCGGCTGTTCAGCCGGGTGACCGGCCATCGTTCCCAAGTTCCAGAGGACAATCATGGACCTGTTTTTCAACACCGCCTGGGCGCAGGACGCCGGCGCCGCAGCTTCCGGCAGTGCCTGGATGCAGCTGCTGCCACTCGTGCTCATCTTCGTCGTCTTCTATTTCCTGCTGATCCGGCCGCAGACCAAGCGCGCCAAGGAACACAAGGAGATGGTCGGCAAGCTGCAGTCGGGCGACGAGGTCGTGACCAACGGCGGGCTGCTGGGCCGGATCGCCGAGGTCGGCGACAACTTCATCACGCTGGAGGTCGCCGACGGCGTGACGATCAAGGTCCAGAGGTTCCAGGTCTCCCAGCTGATGCCCAAGGGCACCATCAAGGGCAACTGACGCGCCGCCGCCGATTCGGCGGGCCGGTATCGCGGGCGCGCGGAAACAGTTCCGAGGATCTTTGATGCACCAGTATCCGCTTTGGAAGAGCGCGACCGTTCTCGCGGTCCTGCTCATATCGATTGTCCTGGCCTTGCCGAACGTGTTCGGCGAGACGGCGGCGCTGCAGATGTCCCGCAAGGACCGCGCCGCGTTCACCAGCGCATCCGTCGGCGAGTTCGAGCAGCTGCTCGGGCGGGAAGGCATCGGCTACGAGGACGCCTACGTCGATTCCGACGGCCGCATGTGGATCCGCTTCGACGAAGTCGAGTACCAGCTGCAGGCGCGCGACGCGATCAACAAGGCCTACGAAGGCCAGTTCGCCGTGGCGACGACCTTCGCGTCCCGCGCGCCGCGCTGGCTGACGCGCATCGGGACTGAAGCCGATGAGCCTCGGCCTCGACCTGCGCGGTGGCATCTACCTCGTCTATGAGGTCGACGTGGACGGCGCCGTCGCGCAGCTGACACAGGTGCTCGAGCGCGACCTGCGCAAGGTCATGCGGGACGCGCGGATTCCCTACGACGAAGTCGCAGTCAACGGGCCTCGCGTACAGGTCACCGTCAAGGACCCTGCGCGGGCGGGTGACGCGAAAGCGGCCATCAGCAAGTTCGATCCCGCAGCTCAGCATGGAAGACGGCGCGCTGCCGGGCCAGGTGGTCGCGGTGCTCACCGCGGACCAGATACGCCAGCGCCAGGACTTCGCCATCCAGCAGAACATCACGGCGCTGAACAACCGGGTCAACGCCCTGGGCGTCGCCGAGCCGGTCATCCAGCGGCAGGGCCTCAACCGCATCGCGGTGCAGTTGCCCGGCATCCAGGACGCGGCCGAGGTCGTTCGCGTGCTCGGCAAGGTGGCGACGCTCGAGTTCAGGCTGGTCGACACCGTCAACAGCCCGGCGGAGGCGCAGCGCAGCGGGCGCGCGCCACTGGGTACGCGGCTCTACAAGGATCGCCAGGGCAGTCCGGTGCTGCTCAAGCGCGACGTGATCGCGACCGGTGAGCAGTTGATCGACGCCAAGTCCAACCTGACGCAGGGCGAGCCGGCTGTCGACGTCGTGCTCGACGGCCGTGGCGGCGAGGAAATGCTGCGCACGACCCGCGAGAACCTCGGCAAGCCGATGGCGGTCGTGTTCATCGAGAAGGAACGCGAGCTCGTCGATCGTGACGGCAAGAAGGTCGTCGTCGATCGTTCCACCGAGGACGTCATCAGCGTAGCGACCATTCGCGGCGTGTTCTCCAACCGCTTCCAGATCACCGGGCTGACGGCTGCCGAGGGCCAGGAACTGGCCAAGCTGCTGCGCGCCGGCGCCCTGGCGGCGCCGCTGTACATCGTCGAGCAACGCCTGATCGGCCCGAGCCTCGGCCGCGACAACATCGAGCGCGGGTTCCGGGCGCTGGCTATCGGCATGGCGCTGACCATGGCCTTCCTGATCGTGTACTACAGGCTGTTCGGACTGGTCGCGAACGTCGTGCTGATCGCCAATGTGATCATGATCACCGCGGCGCTGTCGCTGTTCAGCGCGGCGCTGACGCTGCCGGGCATCGCCGGCATCGTGCTGACCGTCGGCATGGCCGCCGACGCCAACGTGCTGATCTACGAACGGATTCGCGAGGAACTCAGGAACGGCACGTCGCCGTGGGCGGCCATCCACGGCGGCTTCGAACATGCGCTGTCGGCCATCATCGACGCCAACGTCACGACGCTGATCGCTGCGGTGATGCTGTTCGCCTTCGGTACCGGCCCGATCCGCGGGTTCGCCGTCGTGCTGTTCATCGGCATCCTGACCTCGCTGTTCACGGCGCTGATGGGCAGCCGGGCGGTGATCCAGCTCCTCTATGGCCGCCGCCGGCGCATCGATCAACTTGCGATCTGAGGTTACGACATGGAATTCTTCCACAAGGTCACCAGATTCCGCTTCATGGAGCGGCGCAAGCTCTGGTACGCGTTCTCTGCGGCCATCATGATCTCGTCGGTGGTGTTGGTCGCCGTGCGCGGCCTCAACTTCGGCATCGACTTCACAGGCGGCATCGTCATCGAGGCAGGCTACTCGGGGCCGGCTGACCTGGAGCGGACGCGCGCCGCGCTGGCGCAGGCGGGACTCGGCGCCGCCCAGGTGCAGACCTTCGGCACCGCCAGCGACGTGCTGGTGCGGCTGCCGCCGGCCGAGGGTAAGCAGGCGCAGGACATCACGCAGCGCGCCAGTGACGCGATCCGCTCGGTGGACGCCGCCGCCGAGATCCTGCGCGTCGAGGCGATCGGGCCGCAGGTCGGCAAGGAACTGGCCGAAAAGGGTGCGACGGCGATGCTCATGACGCTGCTGTTCATTGGCATCTACGTCGTGATGCGGTTCCAGTGGAAGTTCGCGGTTGGCGCCATTCTGGCCGCCTTGCACGACCCGTTCCTGGTGATCGGTTTCTTCGCCCTGACACAGATTACCTTCGACCTCGCCGTGCTGGCGGCGATCCTCGCGGTCATCGGCTACTCGCTCAACGACACCGTCGTGGTGTTCGACCGGGTGCGCGAGCGGCTGCTGTCGATGCGCAAGGCCGCGCCGATAGAGGTCATGAACAGCGCGATCAACGAAACGCTGTCGCGCACGCTGATGACGTCGGTAACGACGCTGATCGTGGTCGTGTCGTTGCTGCTGCTGGGCGGCGAGACGCTGTACGGCTTTGCGATCGCGCTGATCGTCGGCATCGTCGTCGGCACCTACTCGTCGATCTACGTCGCCGGCGCCGCGGCGCTCGACCTCGGCCTGTCGCAACGCGACCTGATGCCACCTGAGAAGAAGGAAGAGGCCGACGCGCTGCCCTGACGCACGGCCAGCAGGATGCTAATGGAACTGCTCACCGATCCCGCCGCCTGGCTATCGTTCGTCACCCTGGCGATCCTGGAGATCGTCCTGGGGATCGACAACATCATCTTCCTGTCGATCCTCTCGTCGCGGTTGCCGAAGGCACAGCAGCCGCGGGCGCGTGTCCTGGGGCTGGGTTTCGCCATGCTGACGCGCATCGCGCTGCTGTTTTCGCTGACCTGGCTGATCGGCCTGACGGCGCCGCTGTTCTCCATCGGCTTCCTCGAACAGGAGATTTCCGGCCGCGACCTGATCCTGCTGGCCGGCGGCCTGTTCCTGCTGGCCAAGAGCGTCAGCGAGATCCACGGCTCGCTGGAGGGTGTCGAGGAAACCCGCCAGGTCAGCGCCAAGGCCAGTTTCATGCTGGTCATCCTGCAGATCGGCATTCTCGACATCGTCTTTTCGCTTGATTCGGTGTTCACGGCCATTGGCCTGGCGCAGCACATCGAGATCATGGTCGCCGCCATCGTGCTGGCGGTGCTGGTCATGATGTTTCTCGCCGGGCCGTTGAACGACTTCATCGAGCGTCACCCGACCATCAAGATCCTGGCGCTCGCGTTCCTGATCCTGGTGGGCGTGGCGCTGGTGGCCGACGCCTTCGACGTACACATTCCGCGAGGCTACCTGTACTTCGCGATGGCGTTCTCGGTGGGGGTGGAGATGATCAACATCCGCATGCGGCGCAAGGTGGCGCCGCTGACGCTGCGCGGTCCGCACATGAGCGAGGAAGAGACCGGCTCCTGAGGCTCGGGTACCGCCTCAGTCCGCCAGTTCCGCCGGGACGTGCGGGGCGAGTGCCTCGATCAGCGCCGCGTAGACCTTGGGCGCCCCGGCGACGATGTTGCCCTGCTGCGCATACGTCTTGCCGGTCAGCGTGCCGACCAGTCCGCCGGCCTCGGTGATGAGCAGCGTGCCGGCGGCCGTGTCCCAGGGCTGCAGCCCGATCTCCCAGAAGCCGTCGAGGCGGCCGGCTGCCACGTAGGCGAGGTCGAGCGCCGCGGAACCGGGCCGCCGGACGCCGGCCGCCGCGCCCATCACCACCTCCAGCATCCCGAGGTAGGGCTTCATGAACTTGACGTTCTCCCGGTAGGGGAATCCCGTGCCGATCAGGGCGCCGTCCAGCTCCCGTCTGCGGGTAACGCGGATCTTGCGCCCCTCGAGCTGCGCCCCGGTGCCGCGTGTCGCGGTGAACAGTTCGCTGCGCAGCGGGTCGAAGACCACGGCGATCTCCGGCCGGCCGTTGTGCTCGCAGGCGATGGACACCGCGTATTGCGGGAAGCCGTGCAGGAAGTTGGTGGTGCCGTCGAGCGGGTCGATGATCCAGACATATTCGTCATTGCCGGCGCTGGAGCGTCCGCTCTCCTCGGCCAGGATGCCGTGCTGCGGATAGGATTTGCGGATCACGGCGATGATCTCGGCCTCGGCGGCGCGGTCGACTTCCGAGACGAAATCGTTGCGGGACTTGGCCGACACGTCGAGATTCGGGCCGCGGTCGATATTGCGGACGATGAGGTCGCCGGCCTTCCTGGCCGCCCGGACCGCGATGTTGATCAGTGGATGCATGACGATTCCCGCTTAAAGAGCGGCGCCTGCCGGACGAGTCCGCGGCGCAGCGAGTTAGAATACCAGCAAGCAGAGACAGCCGCGATGAAACAGCCCATACGCATCGTCCTGGTCGATCCCAGCCACCCCGGCAACGTGGGTGCGGCGGCGCGCGCCATGAAGAACATGGGGCTTTCGGAGCTGGTGCTGGTCAGGCCGAAGGAATTTCCGAGCGAGGAAGCCACGGTGCGCGCATCGCAGGCGGCCGACCTGCTCGAGCGCGCGCGCGTGACGGACACGATCGCCGCGGCGATCGACGGTTGCGGCTTCGTGCTCGGCACGAGTGCGCGGCCTCGCAGCGCGAACTGGACGGTGCTCGACCCGCGCGCCGCGGCCCGGCGCGCGATCGACGAATCAGCCCACAGGCCGGTTGCCGTGCTTTTCGGCGGCGAGCGCAACGGCCTGTCCAACGACGACCTGGCCGCCTGCCACGCGCTGCTGAATGTCCCGGCCGACCCGGTGTACGAGTCGCTGAACCTGGCCCAGGCGGTGCAGATCGTGACCTGGGAGCTGCGCATGGCCGCCGGCGCCGAGCCCCGGCGCCTTGCAGCCGAGGCGCCGCCCGCGACCCCTGAGCAGGTCGCGAACCTGCACGCCCACCTGGCCGTCGTGCTGCCGCAGATCGGCTTCATGGGCGAGCGCAATGTCGCCAACCTCGGCTTCAGGCTCGAACGCCTGCTTGCCAGGGCGGTCCCCGACGAGAAGGAAGTCCAGATCCTGCGCGGCCTGCTGACGGCCGTGCAGCGCAGCGTCGCGCGCGGCGAGGGCGGCTGAGACATGGGCCGGCCGATCTACCTGGACTACGCGGCCAGCAGCCCGGTGCACCCGGAGGTGGCCGCGGTGATGGCCGAATGCCTTGGGCCTGATGGGCTCCATGCCAACCCGTCGTCCGGCCACGCCGAGGGTCGGCGGGCGGCGGCGGCGATCGAGCAGGCGCGCGCGTCGGTCGCTGCACTGCTGGGCGCCGGACCCGAGTCGATCCTGTTCACCTCCGGTGCGACGGAGGGCGACAATCTGGCCCTCCTCGGCGCCTGCCGTGCGGGCCGGGCCCGCGGCAACCACCTCGTGACCTCCCGGGTCGAGCATCGCGCGGTGACGGATGCCTGCCAGCAGCTGGAGCGCGAGGGCTTCCTGGTCAGCTGGCTGAAGCCGGGCCCGGACGGGCGCATCGGCCCCGCGCAGGTCGCCTCGGCCCTGCGGTCCGACACGCTGCTGGTGTCGGTCATGCACGGCAACAACGAGACGGGCGTCGTCAACGACGTCGCCGCGATCGGCCGCCTCTGCAGCCAGCGGGGCGTGCTGTTGCACGTCGACGCGGCGCAGAGCGCCGGCCGCGTGCGAATCGATGCGGGCGGCCTGAACGCGGACCTGATCGCGTTCACCGCCCACAAGCTGGGTGGGCCCAAGGGAATCGGCGCGCTCTACGTCAGGCCGCGTCCCCGTCCCGCATTGCAGCCACTGCAGTTCGGCGGCGGCCAGGAACGGGGGATCCGCTCCGGGACGCTTGCGACGCACCAGATTGTCGGTTTCGGCGCTGCCTGCCGGATCGCGGTTGCGGACCTCGAGGCGGAGGCGACGCGGGTCCGGTCGCTGCGCGAGCGGCTCTGGGGCCTGCTGCAGGCCGCCGGGTCGGTCTGGCGCAACGGCGAGGGGGAGCCTTCGTTGCCCGGCATCCTGAACGTCGGTTTCGCCGGCATCGAGGGGGAGAGCCTGCTGCTGGCCCTTGACGGCCTGGTCTGCGCCTCGAGCGGTTCCGCTTGCCATTCCGCGGTCGCGGAGCCGTCCTACGTGCTGCGGGCCCTCGGACTGTCCGACCTGGGCTGCCAGGCGTCGGTACGGCTGAGCCTCGGCCGCTTCACGGGTGAGGAAGACGTCGATGAGGCTGCCGCCGCGATCCTGGCGGCAGTCGAGAGGTTGCGCCGCATCGCGCCGCCCGGGGCGCTGGAACGCATCCGGTGAGCGAGGGTTCCGCCTACTCGGCGGAGGTCCGGCGGCTGTTCGCGGCACCGCCGTGCTGCGGTACCCTGCCGCCGGGCCCGGGGACGCCGTGCCGCGGGGAGGCCCAGGCGCTGGACCGGGGGGCCTGGGTCCGGCTGGAAGCGCGACTCCAGGACGGAATCGTTGCGGACGCGCGTTTCCGCGCCTGGGGCTGCCCGCACCTGATCGCCGCCTGCGCCCTGGTGACCGAGCGGCTGGTCGGCCAGCCGGCGCCAGCCGCCTTTCGGCTCGACCCGGCCGGGCTCGCGCGCGAGCTCGGGGTGCCTGCGGCGAAGCTCGGCCGCCTGCTGGTGCTGGAGGACGCCCTGAGCGGACTCGCTGCAGGAATGGCCCGGGCACAGTAAAATGCTGGTGAACCTCCACAGACACGTGGAATCCAGGGTACAGATGGGCATCACACTCACCAAGTCAGCAGCCGAACGGGTCCGCAATTTCATCGCCTCCCGGGGCCAGGGCATCGGCCTCAGGCTCGGCATCCGCAAGACCGGCTGTTCCGGCTACGCCTACGTCGTCAACTACGCCGATGCGGTGGAGGAGGGCGACCTCGTGTTCGACAGCGAGGGCGTCAAGGTCATCGTGGACGCCGACAGCCTGTCGTTGATCGACGGCACGGAGATCGACTTCGTGCGCCACGGCCTGAGCGAGGCTTTCCGCTTCCGCAATCCCAACGTCAAGGGCGAATGCGGCTGTGGGGAGAGCTTCAGCGTCTGATTTTTCCTTGGCGGACGGGTACTTCCGCGCGTTGCGCTGATTTGCCGGGGACCCCGGCGGAACGCTAGACTAGCGTGTTTGAGGCAGCCGGTCGGGGCCCCTCGCCAAGGGCGTGGGCGTCCGCCGGCTTTCCGTTGTCACTTGCGAATATCCCAGAGGATCCCATGGCCCTAGAGCGCACCCTTTCCATCGTCAAGCCGGACGGAGTCGAAAAGAACCTGATCGGCGAGGTCTATCGTCGCTTTGAACAGGCGGGCCTGGTGATCGTCGCCGCGAGGATGATGCACCTGAGCCTGAAGGAAGCCGAGGGCTTCTACGCGGTGCACCGCGAGCGGCCCTTCTTCAAGGACCTGTGCGCCTACATGACGTCGGGCCCGGTCATCGTCCAGGTCCTCGAGGGCGAGAACGCCGTGCTGCGCCATCGCGAGATCATGGGTGCCACCGATCCCAGCAAGGCGGCACCCGGCACGATCCGCGCGGACCTCGCGGCCAGCATCGAGGAAAACGTGGTGCACGGCTCGGACAGCGCCGAAAACGCCGCCCGCGAGATCGCCTATTTCTTCGCCGAGACCGAGATCTGCCCGCGTACGCGCTGAGCAGACGCTACCGTGAACCCAGTCGCCACATCGAAGGTCAACCTGCTCGGGCTGTCGCGCCCCGAGCTGGAGGCGTTCGTCGCCACGCTCGGCGCGAAGCCGTTCCGGGCCCGGCAGCTGATGAAGTGGATGTACCGGAAGGGGGAGTCCGACTTCGCCAGGATGACCGACCTCGCCAAGGACTTTCGCGCGCGCCTCGAGGACGTCGCGGAGATCCGCGTGCCGGAAATCGTCACCGCGACCGCGTCGGCCGACGGCACGCGCAAGTGGCTGCTCAGGGCGCCGGGCGCGACCGGCGCCGAGCAGGCGATCGAGACCGTGTTCATCCCCGAGCCCGGCCGCGGCACCCTGTGCATCTCCAGCCAGGTCGGTTGCCCGCTCGATTGCTCCTTCTGCTCGACGGGGCAGCAGGGATTCAACCGCAACCTGTCCGCCGCGGAAATCGTCGGCCAGGTGTGGCTTGCCAACCGCGAACTCGGCGCCGATCCTGACGGCCCGCGCGTGATCACCAACGTCGTGCTGATGGGCATGGGCGAGCCGCTGTCGAATTACCGCAACGTCGTGCCGGCGATGCGGGTGATGATGGACGACCTGGGCTATGACCTGTCGCGCCGGCGCGTGACGCTGTCGACGTCCGGGCTCGTGCCGCAGATCTACCGGCTGGCGGAGGACTGCAACGTCGCGCTGGCCGTGTCCTTGCACGCCCCCAACAATGCGCTGCGCACCGAACTCGTGCCGATCAACCGGCTGCACCCGATCGAGGAGCTGCTGACCGCTTGTTGGCACTATCTCGAACGGCAGAATGGCCGCAGCGTGACCTTCGAATACGTCATGCTCGACGGCGTGAACGACCGCCCCGAGCACGCCAGGGAACTTGCAAGGCTGCTCAAGGGTCACGATGCCAAGGTGAACCTCATCCCTTTCAACACGTTCCCGGGCACTCGCTACCGCCGCTCGCCCGAGCCTGTCATAACCGGCTTTCGCGACCAGTTGATGCGCCAGGGCGTGATCGCAACCATCCGCAGGACCCGCGGCGACGATATCGACGCGGCCTGCGGCCAGCTCAAGGGCCGCGTGCTCGACCGAACCCAGGTTCGCCTCGGTCGCAAGCTCGTCGGCATCACGGTGCAGGCATGAAAAATTCATTCGGCTTGTTGTCACTTGCCTTGCTGCTCGCCGCCGGGCCGGTGGCCGCCGAGCGGCCCAACACGCCGGATCCGATGCACGATGCGGCCAAGATCAACGCCCGCCTGGGCGTCGAGTACATGAAGCAGGGGCAGCTCGAGATCGCGCGCGAGAAGATCGAGAAGGCGTTACAGCAGAATCCCCGTGACGCCGGCGTCCAGCTGTCGGCGGGCCTGCTGTACGAGCAGATGCGGGAGACCGACAAGGCGGAGCAGCACTACCGCCTGGCGCTCAAGCAGTCGCCCGGCAACCCGGAGGCGCAGAATGCGCTCGGTGCATTCTTCTGCCGCAACGGCCAGCCGAAAAAGGGCGAGGAGATATTCCTCGAGGCCGCGCGGAACCCGCTGTACCGCACCCCCGAGGTCGCCTACACCAATGCCGGAGTCTGCGCCCACCAGGCCGGCCGGCTCGATGAGTCGGTCGAGTACCTGCGCCTTGCGGTGGCGCAGCGCTCGCCTTATCCGGAGGCCCTGCTGCAGATGGCGGACGTATCCTTTGAACGCCGTGACTACCTGCAATCGCGGGCCTTCCTGCAACGCTATCTCGCGACGACGCCCGGCACGGCTGGCGTGCTCCTGCTCGGTTACCAGGTGGAAACGGCGCTCGGCGCGACGGACGCGGCGCAGGAGTACGCGACGCGGATCAATTCCCGTTTTCCGGATTCCCCCGAGGCGCGCATCCTTGAAGGCCTCGTGGACAAGGAGACCGAGTGAGCAGCGCTGACCCCGCCGCACGGTCGACCAGCGCGACGCTCGCGGCCGCACGCGAGTCCCGCGGCCTGTCGGTGGCGCAGGTCGCAGAGCAGTTGCGGCTGACGTCGGAGGTCATCCTGGCGATGGAAGAGGGCCGCTACCAGGTGCTCGGCCCGCCGGTGTTCGCGCGTGGGCACCTGCGCAAGTACGCCTCGCTGCTGGGACAGCCCGCGGACGAACTGCTGCGGGACTATGACGCCTCCTCGAGCCGGGTGGCCGAGTCGTCGCTGATCCCGCCCGCCAGCGCGCATACGCACGTGGAGAGCGAGCACCGGCGCCGCTGGCGCTGGCAGCCGTGGTTGATCGTCGTGGCCGCCGCCGTGATCGCCACGGCTGGATGGTGGTTCTGGCAGGGGCGGTCCGGGACGCCGCCGGCGTCGCAGTCCGAAAGCGCGCCAGCGACGGAACAGTTCGAGGCACCCCCCCCGGGTTCACTGGGCGCGCCGCAACCGGACGTGCCGGGTCCCGTCGTGCCGCCCGAGGCGGCGCCCGCCGGCGAGCCTGCTGCCGAGCCCGCGACGCAGCAGACCGGCTCGACCGCGACCCAGGAGCCCGGTGGCCTCATGCTGGCTTTCTCCGGGCCATGCTGGCTCGAAGTCTACGATGCCGGCGGCGCCCGGCTGGCCTTCGAGCTGGTCGAGGCCGGCGAATACCGGTCATTCCAGGGCCCGGCCCCCTGGCGGGTCGTGATGGGCAACGCCCCGGCGGTAAGCGCGCACCTGGACGGCCGGCCGGTCTCGATCCCGGCAGGCCTGCTGCTGCACAATGCCGCGACGGTCTCGATCGCGGCCTCGGGAACCGTCGCCAGCAGCGCTGGCGGGGTGCGCGACTCCTGATGGACGCCAAGACGCTGCAACCCGTTCGGGGCATGAACGACGTGCTCGCCGAGGACATGCCCTACTGGCAGTTTCTCGAGCAGGCGGCGCGCGACCTGCTCGGCGCCTACGGCTACCAGGAAGTGCGCGTGCCGCTCGTCGAGCACACCGAGTTGTTCAAGCGCTCCATCGGGGAGTTCACCGACATCGTCGAGAAGGAGATGTACACCTTCCCCGACCGTGGCGGCGACAGCCTGACCCTGAGGCCCGAAATCACCGCGGTGCTGGTCCGCGCGGCAATCAGCAACGGCCTGCTGCACAACCAGAAGCACCGGCTCTGGACCTCCGGGCCGGCGTTTCGCTACGAGCGGCCGCAGAAGGGCCGCTACCGCCAGTTCCACCAGATCGACTGCGAGGCGCTCGGTTACGACGGGCCCGACGTCGATGCCGAGATGATCCTCCTGTCTGCGCGTCTCTGGCGCGCGCTGGGCATCGAACGGGTCGCCTTGCAGATCAACTCGCTGGGCACGCCCGAGTCGCGGCGCGATTACCGGGACTTGCTGGTGGCCTACTTCGAGGCCCATCGCGACCGCCTGGACGAGGACAGCCTGCGTCGGCTGGGCGGTAATCCCATGCGGATACTCGATTCCAAGAATCCCGCGATGCGCGACCTGATCGCCGGTGCCCCCCAGATCGTCGAGCATCTCGACGGCGAGTCCCGCGCGCACTTCGAGGGCCTGAAGCGGCACCTGGACGCCTGCGGCGTTGCCTACACGGTCAATCCGCGCCTGGTGCGCGGCCTCGACTACTACACCCGCACGGTTTTCGAGTGGACCACCGATGCGCTCGGCGCCCAGGATGCCGTCTGCTCGGGCGGTCGCTATGATGGGCTGGTTGCGCAGCTCGGGGGCGAGCCCACGCCTGCCATCGGCTGGGCGCTCGGCATCGAGCGCGTCACCGAACTCATGCGGGTGTCAGGCGTCACGCCGCCCGACGTCGCCCCGCAGGTCTATGTGGTGCTGGTCGGCGAACGCGCGGCGGAGCTCGGGCTGGCCCTGGTCGAGAAGTGGCGCGATGCGCTCGCCGGGCTGCGGATCGCGGTCCACCTCGGCGGCGGCAGCTTCAAGTCGCAGCTCAAGCGCGCGGACCGCAGCGGCGCCGGGCTGGCGGTGATCATCGGTGACGACGAGGCGGGCAGGCAGTCGGCGGCGATCAAGCCGCTAAGGTCTGACAGCCAGCAGGAAGAGTGCGCGTGGACTGACGTTCCCGCGCGGGTCAGGGCGATGTTGCCCTGAGCGAAAAGGGGTTCTAGCAGATCGGGCTGCCGCCGGCGGCCTTCGACAGGATGGTGAAGGGCAATGGTTGACGATTATCTGGACGAACGTGAGCAGGCTGAACAGCTGAAGCAGTGGTTCAAGGAGAACTGGCTGTGGATGGCGGCCGGCATCGGGCTGGGGCTCGGCGGGCTGTACGGTTGGCAGGGCTGGAACGCCTACCTGGACGGCAAGTCCCGGGATGCCGGCCAGCGCTTCGGGGCCATGTTGCAGGCTTTCGATGCCGCGGACCAGGTCCAGGGCCGCGAGCTTGCGGCGGAGATCACCAGCAAGTACGCCTCGACGCCGTACGCGGACCAGGCGGTCCTGGTGCTCGCGAGAGTCGATGCCGAGGCCGGCCAGCTGGACGACGCTGCCGCCAAGCTGCGGCAGGTCATGGAGCAGTCGAAGGACCAGGAGCTGGCCCTGGTCGCGCGCCTGAGGCTGGCCCGGGTGCAGCTGGCACAGGGCAAGCAGGACGCCGCGCTGGCCACGCTGGACGGCGCCGCGACGCCGGCGGTCGAGGCGGCCGTCGCCGAGTTGCGCGGTGACGCGTTGCTGGCCAAGGGCGACCAGGCCGCCGCGCTGACGGCCTACCGCGAGGCGATGGCGGCAGGTAGCGCAGGCGCCGAGACGGGCCTGGTCGATGCCGAGCTGCTGCAGCTGAAGATCGAGGAGCTGTCCGCGGGCGGCGAAGCGCCGAAGACCGGCTCATGAGGAAGCCATTCCTGCTGCTGTGCCTGTCCGCGCTGGTGCTTGCGGCCGCGTGCAGCAAGGAAAAGGACGTGGAGCCCCCGGCGGAGCTGGTCGACTTCAAGGCGCGCATCGCCATCGATCGCGCCTGGAGCGTCGGCACCGGCGGCGGCGAGGAGCACATGCGGCTGGCGCTGGCGCCCGCGGTGGAAGGCGAGACCGCCTACCTCGCCGGTCACGACGGCGACGTATTCGCGGTCAACGCCAAGACCGGCCGCAGCGTCTGGAAGACGGACCTCAAGCTGCACCTCAGCGCCGGTCCGGGCGTCGGGGCCGGGCTCGTCGTCGTCGGCTCGGTAAACGGCGACCTCGTGGCGCTCGACGCCGCGAGCGGCGCCGAGCTGTGGCGCGCCACGCTTGGCGGCGAGCTGCTTGCGCGGCCCGTCGTCGGCGGGTCGATGGTCGTTGCGCACACGGTCGACGGCACGGTCCACGGCCTCAATGCCAAGGACGGCGTGCAGGCATGGCTCTACGAGCAGCCGGTGCCGCGGCTGTCGCTGCGCGGCACGGCGCCCCCGGTCATAGACGGCGACGCCGCCATCTGCGCATTCGACAACGGCAAGGTCGCGTCGCTCGGCCTGTCGGACGGCGGCCTGCTGTGGTCGGCGACGGTCGGGACCCCCCGCGGCAGGACGGAACTGCAGCGGCTGGTCGACATCGATTCCGCGGTGCAGGTGTCCGGCGACGACATCTTCGTGGTTGGCTACCAGGGCCGGGCCGCGATGCTGGCCCGCAGTTCAGGGCAGATCTGGTGGGCGCGGGACCTGTCCAGCTACCGCGGGCTCGCGATCGACAATTCCGGGCTCTACGTTTCCTCCGCCGAGGGCGCCGTCGTTGCGATGAGCCGGCGCGACGGTACCGAAGTGTGGCGCCAGGACGCCTTGCGGCTGCGCGGCCTGACCGCGCCGGTGGTGGATGGCGAGGCGATCGTGGTCGGCGATTTCGACGGCTACATGCACTGGCTCGACCGCGAGACCGGCGAGATGATCGGGCGCGTCAAGGCGGGCGGGGACCGGATCAGCAATGCACCGGTCGCGGCCAACGGCATGGTGTTCGTGCAGAGCGACGGCGGTACCGTATACGCCTTCCGTTCGCGTCCACGCGGGTGACCGGGACGCGCGCGACGGCAGGAGGTCCAGCATGCTGCCGGTAATCGCGTTGGTAGGCCGGCCGAACGTCGGCAAGTCGACCGTTTTCAATGTCCTGACCAGGACCCGCGATGCGCTCGTGGCCGACGTGCCGGGCGTGACCCGCGATCGCCAGTACGGCTTCGGCAGCACCGAGCGGTATCGCTTCATCGTCATCGACACGGGCGGCCTGATCGAGTCGCCGAAAGGCATCGAGCAACCCATGGCGGTGCAGACCCAGCGCGCCATCGAAGAGGCCGACCATGTCGTCTTCGTGGTCGACTCGCGCGAGGGCCTGACCACGGCCGACCGCTTCGTCGCCGACGTCATCCGCCGCAGCGGCAAGCCCGCGGTGATTGCCGTCAACAAGTCCGAGGGCCGCGAGGACGAAGTCGCAGTCACCGAGTTCCACGCGCTGGGATTTGGCGAGCCGCGTGCGCTGTCCGCGGCGCATCGCCAGGGCATCGAGGAACTGGTCGATGCGGTGCTGGCCGGCACCGAGCCGGCCGGTCCAGAGGACCAGCCCGCGCCGGAAGGGCGCGACGTGCGCGTCTGTGTCATCGGACGCCCGAACGTCGGCAAGTCGACGTTGATCAACCGCCTCATCGGGGAAGATCGGCTGATCGCCTTCGATGAGCCGGGTACGACGCGCGACACCATCTTCGTGCCGTTTGAGCGGGACGGCCGCCGCTACACGCTGATCGACACCGCCGGCGTCCGCCGCCGGGCGCGCGTCGAGGACGGTGTCGAGAAGTTCAGCGTCATCAAGACGCTGCAGGCCATCGAGGAAGCGAACGTCGTCGTCGGCGTCCTTGACGCCCAGGACACGGTCGCGGAGCAGGACGCGACCCTGCTCGGCATCGTCGCGGACCGTGGGCGCGCCATGGTCATCGCGGTCAACAAGTGGGACCACGTCTCGACCGAGCAGCGCGCGGAGATCCGCGATCAGCTCGCCCAGCGGTTGCGGTTCCTGGATTTCGCGCCGGTGCATTTCATCTCCGCCTTGCACGGCAGCGGCGTGGGTGAGCTCATGCAGTCGGTCGAGGCGGCCTACGAGGCGGCCATGCGCACCCTGCCGACGCCCGAACTCACGCGGGTGCTCGAGGCGGCCATCAAGCAACACCAGCCGCCCCTGGTTCGCGGCCGCCGCATCAAGCTGCGCTACGCGCACCAGGGGGGACGCAATCCGCCGGTGATCGTCATTCACGGCACGCAGGCGGAGCGAACCCCCGAGGACTACCGCCGCTTCCTGGGTAACAGCTTCCGGCAGGCCTTCGACCTCCGCGGCACGCCGGTCAAGGTCGAGTTTCGCAGCGAGACCAACCCGTTCGCCGGCAGGCGTAACCCGCTGACGCCCCGGCAGGTGAAGAGCCGCAAGCGATTGATGCGCCACGTCCGTCGCTAGGGGCGGTCGGCGCCGGGCCTGATCGGCGCCGTCATTCGTCGCTGGACGAGGTGACCGTGGCGCGCAGCCTGCCCTTCGACAGCCGCAACTCGACGTCGGTGCCGGGAGGCGCCTGCGCGGCAGCGGTCACGATGGCGTCGTCGGGGACACGCAGGGCGATGGCATAGCCGCGTTCCAGGGTGGCCAGCGGACTGACCGCGTGCAGGGCTCGCGTCGTGCCGTGAAAACGACTGCGTGCCTGCTCGAGCCGGGCGGCGAGAGCCGGCGACAGCCGCGCCCGCAGCACGGCGAGGCGATGCGCGAGGCCTGACAGCCCGGCCTGCGGCGACAGGCTGACGAGTTCCGCCCGCCGTGCCGCCAGCCGGTGCCCGGCAAGCGCCAATTGCCCGCGGATCGCCGCGCCCATGCGCGTGTCGAGATCGTCGAGGCGCTGGAACTGTCGCTCGATGGCGAGCGACGGGTGCAGCTGGGACAGCCGCTTGCGGGCCCAGTCCAGCGCGTCGATCCAGGCCGCCTGCCGCCGGCGCCAGGCGCCGGCCAGTCGCCTCTCGGCCGCGGCAAGCGAGCGCAGCCACTCCGCGGCGTCCGGAACGATCAGCTCGGCCGCCGCCGACGGGGTCGGTGCGCGCACGTCCGCCGCCAGGTCGGCGATGGTGACGTCGATTTCATGCCCGACCGCCGAGACCACCGGGATCGCGCAGCCGACGATGGCGCGCGCCACCACCTCTTCGTTGAAGGACCACAGGTCCTCCAGCGAGCCGCCGCCGCGGCCGACGACCAGGACGTCGACCTCGGCCCGGGCCGAGGCCAGCGCAATCGCCGCGGCGATCTGGCCGGCGGCGCCGGCGCCCTGTACCGGCACGGGGTAGAGAATCACGGGCACCGCGGCGAAGCGGCGCCTGAGCACCTGCAGGATGTCGCGCAGCGCGGCTCCGGTGGGGGAGGTCACGACACCGATTCGCCTGGGCAGGCGTGGAAGCGGCCGCTTGCGTGCCGTCTCGAAGAGGCCCTCGGCGGCCAACTGTCGCTTGAGCCGCTCGAAACGCCGCCGCAGCTCGCCTTCCCCGGATTCCTCGAGGTGGTCCACGATCAGCTGGAACTCGCCCCGCGGCTCGTACACGCTGGCCCGCGCCCTCACCAGCACCTGCATGCCATCCCGCGGCACCATGCCCAGCCCGGCATTGCGCTGGCGGAACATGGCGCAGCGGACCTGCGCGGCATCGTCCTTCAGCGAGAAATACCAGTGGCCGGAGCCGGGCCGGGCGAAATTCGAGATCTCCCCTTCCAGCCAGATCGAACCGAGGGCGCCCTCCACCAGGCCGCGGGCCTCGCGGTTGAGCCGCGAGACGGTATATACGTCGCGCTCCCGGAGGGGGCGGGAGGCCGGATCGGCGGACAGGTAGGCCATGGACGGCAATGATACGGGACCCCGCAGGGCCGGCGTAATCGAATCCTCACCACGGCGCGCTCCCGGCATCGTACAATGCAGCGCTTCATTCGGACCGCCCCGGGGAGACCCATGCGCATCGTCCAGGAAGCGCTCACCTTCGACGACGTCCTGCTCGTACCTGCCTATTCGGAGGTGCTGCCGCGCGACGTCGACCTGTCCACGCAGCTGACGCGCCGCATCCGGCTCAACCTGCCCCTCGTGTCCGCCGCGATGGACACGGTCACGGAAGCGCGGCTGGCCATCGTCCTCGCGCAGGAGGGCGGCATCGGCATCATTCACAAGAACATGCCGACGGCCAGCCAGGCCCGCGAGGTCGGCCGCGTGAAGAAATACGAGAGCGGCGTCATCAAGGACCCCATCACGGTCCGGCCGGACGCCACCATCCGCCAGGTCATCGAACTCACGCGGGCCAGGGGAATCTCCGGCCTGCCGGTCACGGCGGAAGGCAACAAGGTCGTCGGCATCATCACCCATCGCGACATCCGCTTCGAGGAACAGCTCGACCTGCCGGTGTCGAGCGTCATGACGCCGCTCGACAGGCTGGTCACGGTGGGCGAGAACGCGACACGGGAGGAGGTGCTGCTCAAGCTGCACAAGCACCGGATCGAGAAGGTCCCGGTGGTCGACGCGAACGGCATCCTGCGCGGCATGATCACCGTCAAGGACATCCAGAAAGCCAAGGACTACCCGCGCGCCTGCAAGGACGGCCACGGCGCGCTGCGCGTCGGTGCCGCCGTCGGCACGGGCGCCGACACCGCGGAGCGCGTGGCCGCGCTGGTCGAGGCCGGGGTCGACGTCATCGTCGTCGACACCTCGCATGGTCATTCGCGCGGCGTGCTGATGACCGTCGAGCGCATCAAGCGCGACTACCCGGACGTCGAGGTCATCGGCGGCAACATCGTCACCGCCGAAGCCGCGCAGGCGCTGGTGTCCGCCGGCGTCGACGGCGTCAAGGTCGGCATCGGCCCCGGCTCGATCTGCACCACGCGGATCGTGGCGGGCGTGGGCGTGCCGCAGATTTCCGCGGTCGCGACCGTGGCCGCCGGCCTCGCCGAAAGCGGCGTGCCGCTGATCGCCGACGGCGGCGTGCGCTATTCGGGCGACGTCGCCAAGGCGATCGCCGCAGGCGCGCACAGCGTGATGATCGGCGGCATGTTCGCCGGCACCGAGGAATCCCCGGGAGAGGTCGAGCTGTACCAGGGCGCGTCCTACAAGTCGTATCGCGGCATGGGCTCGCTCGGCGCGATGGCGCAGCGGCACGGTTCCAGCGACCGCTATTTCCAGGACGCGGTCGAGGAGCTCGAGAAGCTGGTCCCCGAGGGCGTGGAAGGCCGCGTGCCCTACAAGGGCAGCCTGGTCGCCATCGTGCACCAGCTGGCCGGCGGCCTGCGGGCCGCCATGGGCTACACCGGCAGCGCCAGCATCGAGCAGATGCGGACGCGTCCGCAGTTCGTGCGCATCACCGGGGCCGGCGTGCGCGAGAGCCACGTGCACGACGTGAGGATCACCAAGGAAGCGCCCAACTACCGGGTGAGCTGACGGGGGGAGACATGCAGGGACCCGCCGCCGACATCCATGCCCACCGGATACTGATCCTCGATTTCGGCTCGCAGTACACCCAGCTGATCGCGCGCCGCGTGCGCGAGATCGGTGTCTATTGCGAGATCCATCCCTGGGATGTCGGCGACGACGACATCCGCCGCTTCGCCGCCAGGGGAATCATCCTCTCCGGTGGACCGGAGTCGGTCACCGCCGCCGGGGCGCCCACGGCGCCCGCGGCGGTGTTCGAGGCCGGCGTGCCGGTGCTCGGCATCTGCTATGGCATGCAGACCATGGCGGTGCAGCTCGCCGGCCGGGTCGAGCCGGGCGACGTGCACGAATTCGGCTACGCCGAGGTCGGGCGCGCGGACACTCCGCGCTGCTGCGCGACATCGAAGACCGGGTGAACGCCGACGGCTACGGCCTGCTCGACGTATGGATGAGCCACGGAGACCGGGTGGCGGCGGTGCCCGAGGGCTTCAAGCTCATCGCGTCCACCGGCGACGTGCCGATCGCGGGCATGGCCGACGAGTCGCGCGGCTTCTACGGCCTGCAGTTCCACCCGGAGGTCACCCACACCCGGCAGGGCGTGCGCATCTACGAGCGTTTCGTCCGCGGGATCTGCGGCTGCGAGGCCAGCTGGACCGCCGGCAACATCATCGAGGACGCCATCGCCCGCGTGCGCGCGGAGGTGGGCCCGGGCAGGGTGCTGCTCGGGCTGTCGGGCGGCGTCGACTCCTCGGTGGTGGCGGCGCTGCTGCACAAGGCGATCGGCGACCAGCTCACCTGTGTGTTCGTGGACCACGGCCTGCTGCGCCACCAGGAAGGCGACGAGGTCATGCGCGTGTTCGCGAAGAACCTCGGCGTGAAGGTCATACGCGTGAATGCCGCCGAGCGCTATTTCCGCGAACTCCAGGGCGTCGCCGACCCGGAAGCCAAGCGGAAGGTCATCGGCCGGCTGTTCATCGAGGTCTTCGACGAGGAGGCCGGCAAGCTGCAGGACGTGCAGTTCCTGGCCCAGGGAACGATCTATCCCGACGTGATCGAGTCGGCCGGCAGCAAGACGGGCAAGGCGCACGTCATCAAGAGCCATCACAACGTGGGCGGGTTGCCGGCGCACATGAAGCTCAGGCTGATCGAGCCGCTGCGCGAGCTGTTCAAGGACGAAGTGCGACGCATCGGCGTCGAGCTTGGCCTGCCCGCCGAGATGGTCCAACGCCATCCCTTCCCGGGCCCGGGCCTGGGGGTGCGCATCCTCGGCGAGGTGACCCGCGCCGCGGCCGACACCTTGCGCCTGGCGGATCACATCTTCATCGAGGAACTGCGCCGGGCTGGCTGGTACGACAGGACCAGCCAGGCCTTCGCCGTGTTCCTGCCGGTCAAGAGCGTCGGCGTGACCGGCGACGGCCGCCGGCACGAGCCGGTCATCGCGCTGCGCGCCGTCGAGACCGTGGACTTCATGACCGCGAAGTGGGCGCAGCTGCCGTACGAGCTGCTGGACGTCTGTTCGCGGCGCATCGTCAACGAGGTCAAGGGCATCTCGCGCGTGGTCTACGACATCAGCGGCAAGCCGCCGGCGACGATCGAATGGGAATGAAACCCTTCCTGGTCGGGGTACTGGCCGCCGTGGCCGCGAGCGCTGCGCTGGCC
The DNA here is from genome assembly GCA_963695465.1 of uncultured Gammaproteobacteria bacterium. Lineage (GTDB taxonomy): Bacteria > Pseudomonadota > Gammaproteobacteria > Steroidobacterales > Steroidobacteraceae > SG8-30. The sequence continues at coordinate 96,943 of CAVOGM010000006.1, read as the reverse complement.
GAGGAGCCGCCGCGCTTTGCCGATGCGGCCGACAGCGACCCGGTTGCCCTGGGCTGGATGCTCGGCTCGCCGCCCGCGGCGGACAGGCTGGTGCGCTTCGAAGACCTGTCGATGTACCGTTTTCCGCAGATGCGCTGGTCGTTCGCCAACTTCCGGCAGCTGATGCCCAGTACCAACGTCTGGCGGGGCGACGGCAAGGTCTCCGAACTGCCGCGCGCGCTGCGCGAGGACATCGACGGCGTCACCTTCACGCCGACGGGAGGCAGCGACTCCATGACCTGGGAGCAGTCGCTGGCCGCGAACTACACCGACGCCATCGTCGTGCTGCACCAGGGGCGTATCGTCTACGAGCGCTACCTCGGCGTCATGAACGACCACAACCCGCACATGGCGATGTCGGTCACCAAGTCCTTGTTCGGGACGCTAGGGGCGATGCTGGTGGCGGAAGGCAGGCTCGACGAGAGTGCGTTGGTCAGCCGGTATATCCCGGAACTCAAGGACACGGCCTACGGCGATGCCACGGTTCGCCAGGTGCTGGACATGACGGTGGGCGTCAAGTACTCGGAAAACTATGCCGACCCGGCGGCGGAGATCTGGCAGCACGTGCGCGCAGGCGGCGTGTTCCCGCGCCCGCCGGGCTATGCCGGCCCGACGTCGTTCTACGGCTTCCTGCAGACGCTGCAGAAGGAAGGCGAACACGGCGAGGCCTTCGCCTACAAGACCGTCAATTCCGACGTGGCGGGGTGGCTGATCCGACGGGCGACCGGCCAGTCGGTGGGCGACGTGCTCTCCGAGCGCATCTGGCAGAAGCTCGGCGCCGAGCAGGACGCCTACCTGCTGGTCGACAGCGTGGGCACCGAGTTCGCGGGCGGTGGCTTCAATCCGACCCTGCGCGACATGGCGCGATTCGGCGAGATGATGCGCCGTGACGGCCGCTTCAACGGCCAGCAGATCGTGCCCAGGGCCGTGGTCGACGATATCCGCAAGGGCGCCAGCCAGGCTGATTTCGCTAAGGCCGGTTACGCCACGTTGCCAGGCTGGAGCTATCGGGACATGTGGTGGGTCAGCCATGACGACCACGGCGTCTTCGAGGCGCGCGGGATCCATGGCCAGGCGATCTACATCGACCCGAAGGTGGAAATGGTGATCGCGCGCTTCGCCTCCTACCCGCTGGCGGCCAACGCCCACCTCGATCCGACCACGCTGCCGGCCTTCCGCGCGCTGGCCGAGCACCTCATGCAATGAGGGCCGCGACGGGCGCCATGCCAGAGATAGCACCAAACGCCTCCTGCACAGGCTTGCGAACCAGCGGACTCATGTGCCCCGGCAGCCCGGCGTGAAAAGCGACAGCGAATTCATGCGCCGTGCGCTGGAACTGGCGGCCCAGGCCGAGGCCCGGGGCGAGGTGCCGGTCGGCGCGCTGGTCGTGCAGGGCGAACAGGTGATCGGCGAGGGTTTCAACCAGCCGATCACCCTCAAGGACCCGACGGCGCACGCGGAGATCCTGGCGCTGCGAGCCGCCGCTACCGCGCTGGGCGATTACCGTCTCGGCGGCACGACCCTCTACGTAACGCTCGAGCCCTGCCCGATGTGCGCGGCCGCGCTCGTGCATTCGCGTGTCGCGCGGCTGGTGTTCGGCGCCTGGGATCCGCGCCAGGGCGCGGCCGGCAGCGCCTTCAACCTGGTCACCGCGCGCGCCATGAACCACCAGGTGGACTGCTTCGGCGGCGTGCTGGCCGACGAGTGCGGCGCCCTGCTCAAGCGCTTCTTCGAATCGCGTCGCTGAGGCCTGGCGCCAGCCAGGCGGTCGGGATCAGTCCGGGGTAACGACCGGCGGCCGGGCGCTGACCAGCCGCAGCTGGTTCGCCGGATCGCCGGTCAGCCAGACCAGCACGTCGCGGTAGTTGTTGATGTTGTCCACGAACCGCACGGGCTCCCAGCCGCGCGCGTAACCGTGGCGCAGCTGCGTGTACCAGCGCTCCTGCGCCAGCAGCGGCAGGCGCCTGCGGACGTCGTTCCAGGAATCCGGGTCGCCACCCTGGCGCTGGGTGAGGATGCGCGCGTCCTCGAGGTGCGCGAAGCCGACGTTGTAGGCCGCCAGTGCCAGCCAGGTCCGGTCCGGCTCGCGGATTCGCTCGGGAACCTTGCCCCGAACCTCGACGAGGTAGCGTGCGCCGCCGAGGATGCTCGATCGGGGGTCGAGGCGGTCCGTGATGCCGACGCGCGCCGCGGTATCCTCGGTCAGCATCATCACGCCGCGTACACCGGTGGGCGAGGTGGCCCTGGGATCGTACTTCGATTCCTGGTAGGCGATGGCGGCCAGCAGCCGCCAGTCGAAGCCCGTCTCGCGGGACGCCTCCTCGAAATAGGGGCGCAGGCCCGGCAACCGCTCCTGGACCAGGCGCACGAAATTCAGCGAGTCGAGGTAGTCGAAGCGATCGGCGGCCGCGTAATAGCGCTCGAGGATCGAGGCCAGGGTGCCGTCCTGCTCCACGGTCTCGAAGTACTGGCGCACCAAGGGCGCGAGCGAGTCGTCACGCTGGCTGAAGGCCCAGGCGACCTGCTCCGATTCGGCCAGTTCGAATCCCGTGCGCAGGTCTGGGTGGAAGTGCCGGCCGATCGAGAACTCGGTCGAGTCCGCGACCGTGTAGTCGATGCCGCCGCTAGAGACCCGCGCGAAGAGGTCGAGCTGGTCCACAGCGGGAACCTCGGCGAACGTCAGCCCGGGAACCTCCGCCACCAGGGCCTGCAGGGCGTGGGCGTGGGTCGACCCCGCGATCACCTCGATCCGCTTGCCGGCCAGGTCGGCAGCCGTCTTCGGGGGGCGTTCCTGCTTGCGGTACACGACGTGCTGCTTGATCTGCTGGTAGGCGGGCCCGAAGGCCACGCGCGAGCGCCGCTCCCCGGTGGCGACGATGCCCGCGGCGGCGAGGTGGGCGCGGTTCTGCAGGATCTCGGCAATCGTCTCGGCGCCCGAGGGCGCCACCCGGAACGACGCCTCGACGCCGAGCCAGCGGGCAAAGCCGGTGGCCAGCTCGTATTCGGGCCCTTCGGGGCCCTGGACCCCGAGGTAGTACGCGGTCGGGCTGTTGCGGGTCACCACCTTGAGCACGCCCGAGCCACGAACCTGCTCGAGGACGCTCGGCGGCCGGGAGCAGGTTCCCACGAGCAACCCGGCCGCCAGCACGCCGGCGGCCCACAGGGGGCGCCGGACTTCGTTCAGCTGGGCTCGAAGCTGCGCCAGTTGGAAACGCATTTGTGTAGAATACCGCGCCCGAACAGGCCCGGGTGCGACACGTCAGGCACCGATGCTCCGGATGTGCCGAAGCGGTCACAGTTGCAGCAAGGGACCGCCAGGCGCGGCGACGCGGGGCCCGAGCAATCCCACCCGGTGACCGGGCAGGGCGGGCATGCGAAACTGACGAAGGTTTACTGGAGAGGTACCGAAGCGGTCACAACGGCACCGACTCGAAATCGGTTGGGGGCATTACGCCCCACGTGGGTTCGAATCCCACCCTCTCCGCCACTGAATGGAAAAGGGCCCCCTTGTGGGGCCCTTTTTCGTTCAGCAGGGGTGGGGTGTGTGGACGAACCTGCTGGGGTTCGACGAGGCGCGCTTGGCGCGCCGAAGGACAGGGCCGCATGGTGGCCCTGGTCCCGAGCGGGAGCGAGGGATGCGCCCGCAGGGCGCACAATCCCACCCTCTCCGCCACTGAATGGAAAAGGGCCCCCTTGTGGGGCCCTTTTTTTCAGTTCGATTCGCCGATCTTACCCGTGGCTCGCAGCCCGACGGCTGCCAGCGCCTGGTAGGCGCGCGCGAATTCTTCCTGGAACACGGTCGGCAGGCCGGAGTCGCCCGGGGCGGCCAGCGAGCGGAACGTGTCGCGGTACAGCTTCCAGTAGCGCGCCTGGGACTCGCTGCTGGGCGGCCCGCGCGAGGCGCCGCCGAACTGCTGCTCCATTTCCTCCGGGTCGAGGTTGCCGAGCGTCGCCGTCAGCGCCTCGCGCAGCGCGACCAGCATGGACTGCTGGTGATGACGGGTCTTGGCGAACTGTCCTCGCACCTCGTCGACCGCCCGGTTGCCGCCGGCGCCTCGCCAGGAGTTGCGTCAGCGCCTCCTCGACCGCGCGAACCTGCATCAGCGGGCTGGTGGCGTCCCGCTGGCGACCTGCGCTGCTGATGCCGACTTCGCGCGTGAACTCGGCGCGCGCACGCGCCAGCTCCATCAGGCCGAGCATCATCTCGCGCATGGCCTGGCCTGCTTCCCGCAACAGGTCCTTGCGCTGGGCGGCCGGCAGCGAAAGCGGATCGATGCCGGCACCCTCGCAGAAGGCGACGAGGCCGGGCCAGATATCGCGCTCGGCCGCCCCCGGCATCGGGGCCTGGGCGGCGGGTTGCGGCTTCGGCGGCGGCGTCGCAGCCGGCGCCTTTTTTGGAATACTCCTGGGCCGGTCGGCGGTCGGCGCAGCGGCTTTGGCCCGGCCTGGCAGCGGCTGGCCATAGGCGTCGGCCGCCTGCAGCTTGCCGGATCTCGATTCGTTGGACAGCAGCGACTTCACCTCGAACGAACTGTCGAGCGCGGTCTCGGACAGGTCGAAGTCTTCGTCGGGCAGGAAGTCGTTGCCCCCGGAAATTTCGGCGACCAGCTCGAGCGAGCCGACGCGGATCCGGTCGCCGTCGGCGATGCGGTGCCGGCCGCCGCGGCCCAGCGGCCGGGGGCTGCCGTTGATGAAGGTGCCGTTGGTGCTGGTATCGGCGATCCACCACTCGCCGGTGCGGTGTTCGACCTCGGCGTGGTGGGAGGACAGGAAGCGCTCGGGATCGACCAGCACCCAGTCGTTGTCGGGCGCACGGCCGATCCGGCCTCCGTTGACACCGAAGGTCCACCGGTTGCGATTGCCGCTGTCCTCGACATCGCCGCGCACGATGCTCAGCCTGAGCGCCATGGTCCTGCTTCCCCATTTCGGTCGCCGCATTCCGTTCGGCGGCAGGGTGACGGCCATTTCACCGCCACATCCAGATCACTGCCCGGTCATCGGGGCCCGCGGGCCCCTCAAGGCGCCTATAATAATACCTTCACCTTATCCGTCGCCCCCCGGCACCTAAATGGCCTCAAGTCACATTTTCAAGGTCCTGTTCGTCAACCAGGGCAAGATTTACGAAATCTACGCCCGTCAGTGTCGGCCACGGGGAGCTTTTCGGCTTCATCGAGGTCGAGGAGCTGGTTTTCGGCGAACGCAGCACGGTGGTGGTCGACCCGGCCGAGGAGAAGATCAAGTCCGAGTTCGAGGGGGTCAAGCGCACCTACCTGCCGCTGCACTCCATCCTGCGGATCGACCAGGTCCGCAAGCAGGGCGTCAGCAAGATCAGCGCCTACGAGGGCAGCAATGTCGCGCAGTTTCCGGTGCCGATCTTTCCGGCGGGCGGCGACCCCGGCGCCAAGCGCTGAGCGCCGCGTTGACGCGGCGAGGCGGCTGCTGACGCAATGATCCTCGAATTCACCGGCGCGGCCGCGCTCTCCCGATTCCGGCTCGACAAGCTCGTGGCCACGCTGCAGGCCCGCGACGCGCGGGTGAGGGGTCTCTCCGCGCGCTTCCTTCACGTGGTGGAACTGTCGGCGCCCCTCGAGCCGGGCCAGCACGACACGCTCGAGCGCCTGCTGACCTACGGGCCGCAACTCGAAGCCGGCACGGCGGCTGGCAGGCAGGTCCTGGTCGTGCCGCGTCCCGGGACGATCTCGCCCTGGTCGTCCAAGGCGACGGACATCGCCCATGTCTGCGGACTCGCCCGGATCCGTCGCATCGAGCGCGGCATCGCCTACCACCTCGACATGGACGGTGAACTGACGGACGCGGAATTGCTCGCGCTGGCCGCACCGCTCTACGACCGGATGACCGAAGCGCCGATGCTGTCGAGTGCGGACGCATCGCGGCTGTTTGCCAGCCACGATCCCCGACCGCTCGGGCACATCCCGCTCGCGACCGACGGCCGCGCCGCGCTGGAGTGCGCCAACGTCGACATGGGCCTCGCGCTGTCGGCGGACGAAATCGACTACCTGCTCGACGCCTACGCCCGCCTGGGCCGCGATCCGACCGACGTCGAGATCATGATGTTCGCGCAGGCGAACAGCGAGCACTGCCGCCACAAGATCTTCAACGCCGACTGGATCGTCGACGGCGTCGCCCAGCCCAAGTCGCTGTTCGCGATGATCCGCAACACGCACGCCTGCAGCCCGCAGGGCGTGCTGTCGGCCTACAAGGACAACGCCGCCGTGATCGAGGGTCCCGTGGGGGTCCGCTTCTTCCCGGACCCCGGCAGCGGCGAGTACCACTACGTCGAGGAGCCGCTCGACATCCTGATGAAGGTGGAGACGCACAACCACCCGACGGCGATCTCGCCGTATCCCGGCGCCGCCACCGGCTCCGGCGGCGAGATCCGCGACGAGGGTGCGACCGGTTGCGGCGGCAAACCGAAGGCGGGGCTGGTCGGCTACTCGGTCTCGAACCTGCGCATTCCCGGTGCCGAGCAGCCGTGGGAAGTCGATTACGGCCGCCCGCCGCGGATCGCCTCCGCGCTCGAGATCATGCTGGAGGCGCCGATCGGCGCCGCCGCCTTCAACAACGAGTTCGGCCGTCCCAACATCCTGGGCTATTTCCGCAGCTTCGAGCAGCAGCTCGCGACGGATCCGGGCGGGACGATCCGCGGCTACCACAAGCCGATCATGATCGCCGGCGGTCTCGGCTCCCTCAGGCGCGAGCACGTGGAGAAGGGCGATGTCCCGGCCGGGGCCTGCGTCGTCGTGCTCGGCGGCCCGGCCATGCTGATCGGCCTCGGCGGCGGCGCGGCCTCGTCGGTCGGCAGCGGCGCCAGCTCGGCCGACCTCGATTTCGCCTCGGTGCAGCGCGGCAACCCGGAGATGCAGCGCCGCGCCCAGGAGGTCATCGACCGCTGTGCCGCGATCGGCGATCCGACAACCCGATCCTGCTGATCCACGACGTCGGCGCCGGCGGGCTGTCGAACGCGGTGCCGGAGGCGGTGGCGCACAGCCATCGCGGCGGCCGGATCGACCTGCGCGCCGTGCCGAACGACGAGCCGGGCATGTCGCCGCTGGAAATCTGGTGCAACGAGGCGCAGGAGCGCTACGTGCTGGCCATCGCGCCGGCGCGGATCGCGGCCTTCGAGGCGCTGTGCCGCCGCGAGCGCTGCCCCTACGCGGTCATCGGCCACACGACCGACGACGGCATCCTGCGGGTGCACGATCCCCTGCACGGCAACGATCCGGTCGACATCCCCATCGACGTGCTGCTGGGCAAGCCGCCGCGCATGACCCGCGACGTGTCGCGCGTAGCCCGGCCCGGCGACGGGTTCGACGCCGACCGGGATCGACCCGGCGGAGGCGCTGGGGCGCCTGCTCCGGCTGCCGACCGTCGCCGACAAGACCTTCCTGGTCACCATCGGCGACCGCACCGTGGGCGGGCTGGTCAGCCGCGACCAGATGGTCGGCCCCTGGCAGGTTCCCGTCGCGGACGCCGCGGTCACCCTGGCCGGATTCAAGGGCCATGCGGGCGAGGCGATGGCCATGGGCGAGCGCGCGCCGCTGGCGCTGCTCGACGGTCCGGCGTCGGGCCGCATGGCGATCGGCGAGGCCATCACCAACATCGCGGCCGCCGACGTCCGCCGGCTGGCCGACGTGCGGCTGTCCGCCAACTGGATGGCAGCCTGCGGCCAGCCCGGCGAGGACGCGGCGCTGTTCGACACCGTGCGCGCCGTGGGCGAGGAACTCTGCCCGGCGCTCGGCATCGCGATCCCGGTCGGCAAGGACTCGCTGTCGATGCGCTCCGCCTGGCGCGAAGGGCGGCAGGAGCGGGCGGTCGTCGCGCCCGTGTCGCTGATCGTCTCGGCCTTCGCGCCGGTCGGCGACGTCCGGCGCAGCCTGACGCCGGAACTGCGCGGCGACGTCGGCGGCGGCCTGCTGCTGATCGACCTCGGCGCGGGCCGCAATCGTCTCGGCGGATCCTGCCTCGCGCAGGTGTACGGGCGCCTCGGCGACGACGCCGCCGGACCTCGACGATCCCGCGCGGCTCAAGGGCTTCTTCGCGGCGATACGGGAACTGGCCGATGACGGCTGCCTGCTGGCCTACCACGACCGCTCCGACGGCGGCCTCGCCGTCACGGCGCTCGAGATGGCGTTTGCCGCGGGCGCCGGCGTCGAGCTGGACCTCGGCGAGACGGCCTCGGCGGTGCAGGCGCTGTTCAGCGAGGAACTCGGGGCGCTGGTCCAGGTGGCGGACGAGCGGATCGCGCACGCGCGAGTCCGTGTTCGCCGGCATGGTCTCGACGGCTGCGTGCATCGCATCGGCCGCGCAGCGACGCGCGCCGTTTCCGGGTCAGCGGCCAATGGCCGCACCTGCATCGATGCGGACCTCGACGAGCTCCGCGCCGCGTGGTCGGAAACGACCTGGCGCCTGCAGCGGCTGCGCGACAACCCCGACTGCGCCGACGAGGAACAGGCGGCACGGCTCGATGCTTCCGACCCCGGGCTTTCGTGGCAGCTGTCCTTCGATCCCGAGGAGGACGTCGCCGCGCCGTTCGTCGCCACCGGCGCTGCGCCCGCGGGTCGCGGTGCTGCGCGAGCAGGGCGTCAACAGCCAGCTCGAGATGGCGGCGGCGCTGGATCGCGCGGGCTTCGCCGCCGTGGACGTGCACATGACCGACCTGCTGGAGGGCCGCGTCACGCTGGACGGCTTCGCGGGACTGGTGGCCTGCGGCGGCTTCAGCTACGGCGACGTGCTCGGCGCCGGCGAGGGCTGGGCCAAGTCCATCCTGTTCAATCCGCGGGCGCGCGACGCGTTCGCAGCCTGGTTCCAGCGCCCGGACTCGTTCACGCTGGGCGTCTGCAACGGCTGCCAGATGCTGTCCGCGCTCAAGGAGCTGATCCCGGGCGCCGGGGCGTGGCCGCGCTTCGTCCGCAACCGTTCGGAGCAGTTCGAGGCGCGCCTCTCGCTGGTCGAGGTCTGCGAGTCACCCTCGCTGTTCTTCGAGGGCATGGCAGGCTCGCGCCTGCCGATCGCCGTGTCGCACGGCGAAGGACGCGCCGAGTTCGCTTCGGCCGACGGCGTTGCGCGTGCCGCCGGGCTCGCCGTCATCCGCTTCGTCGACAACCATGGCCGGGTCGCGACGCGCTACCCGGCCAACCCGAACGGTTCGCCCGGCGGGCTGGCGGGCCTGACCACGACGGACGGGCGCGTGACCATGACCATGCCGCATCCGGAACGGGTGTTTCGCAGCGTGCAGAATTCCTGGCGACCGCGGGACGCGGGCGAATACAGCGGCTGGATGCGGATGTTCGGCAACGCGAGGCGCTGGCTGGGCTGACGCCTCGGCAGCCGGCACGCGGGGTCAGGAGCGGGCCTTCTCCAGCGGCGTCACCTTCTTGCCCGATTCCTCGGCGAAGTAGCGCCGCACCATCATGGCCTGCTGCAGGCGGCCGCGCCGGACGTAGGCCTGGTAGAGCAGGTCCTTCATCACTTCGAGCAGGACGCCCGCCTGGTAGTTGTCGAGCGTCGGCAGGTTCGGTTGCGGGTCGTTGTCGTTGCCGAATATCACCTGCTTGACCACGGAAAAGGTCCGGTCCTCGATCTCCGCCATCCGGCGGACTTCATTGAGCTGGTCGTACAGCGACAGCTTGCTGTTCTCACCCAGGTCCGTAAACACGGATTGGGCGGTGCGGCGACACATTGCCGCGAAGGCGACGAAGCAGCCGGTCGAGAAGCACGCCATGGCCTCCTTGAACAGGAGTTCCGTGTACTCCGGCAAGTGGGTCAGGCTGAACTTCTCACGCGGCCGCTCGAGCTCGACGAAGCTCGGGCTCAACTCGATGCGGCTGCCCGCATACAGCTTGACCGGGAACTTCAGGAAGATGGGTGCGTTGCAGGCTTCGCAGCGATAGACGATGCCGACGTGGCTCGGCTTGTGCAGCTGGACCTGGTTGAAGTCGGGAACCGATATCGGGGTGATGTGCGCCAGGACGCCGCAATGCGGGCACAGCAACGCCAGTCCGCGATCCTGATCGTGGATCAGTCGCCCACTGGAATCGATGATCACCGCCATGACAGCCCCGGACTCTTCTTATCCGCTTCCAGTCTAGCGCGATCAAGGGGTTAGCGGTAGGTGTTGATGCGGTAGTTCGCGGTGCCAGGCACCATTCGGTGCCAGGCACCGCTCAATGCAGCGGCTTGTACCGCAGCCGATGCGGCTGGTCGGCCTCGTCGCCCTTGCGGCGCCTGTAGTCACTCACGTACTCCTGGTAGTTGCCCTCGAACCAGACCACTTCGCTGTTGCCCTCGAAGGCCAGGATGTGGGTGGCGATGCGGTCCAGGAACCAGCGATCGTGCGAAATCACGACCGCGCAGCCCGGGAAGTTCAACAGGGCTTCCTCCAGCGCGCGCAGCGTCTCGACGTCGAGATCGTTGGTCGGCTCGTCGAGCAGCAGCAGGTTGCCGCCGCTCTTGAGCAGCTTGGCGAGGTGGACGCGGTTGCGCTCGCCGCCGGACAGGTCGCCGATGTGCTGCTGCTGCTGCGCGCCGCGGAAGTTGAAGCGCCCCACGTAGCCGCGCGAGGCGGTCTCGTAGTTGCCGACCTTGATTATGTCCAGTCCGCCGGAGATTTCCTTCCAGACCGTGTTGTCGGGATTGAGGGAGTCGCGCGACTGGTCGACCGCCGCGATCTGCACGGTCGGCCCGATGCGGATCTCGCCCGCGTCGGGTTTCTCGACCCCCATCATCATCCGGAACAAGGTGGTCTTGCCGGCGCCGTTCGGGCCGATGATGCCGACGATGCCGCCGCGCGGCAGGCTGAAGGACAGGTTGTCGATCAGCAACCGCTCGCCGAAGCCCTTGCGCAGCCCGTTGACCTCGACGACGGAATCCCCAAGCCGCGGACCCGGCGGGATGTAGATCTCGTTGGTCTCGTTGCGTTCCTGGAACTCGGCCGACGACAGCTCCTCGAACTGCCGGAGGCGGGCCTTGCTCTTCGCCTGCCGGGCCTTCGGATTGGCGCGCACCCATTCCAGCTCGCGCTCGAGCGTCCGGCGCAGCCCTTCCTGCTGCTTCTCTTCCTGCGCGAGACGGCGCTCCTTCTGTTCGAGCCAGGACGAGTAGTTGCCCTGCCAGGGGATGCCGTGGCCGCGGTCGAGTTCCAGGATCCAGCCGGCGACGTTGTCCAGGAAGTAGCGGTCGTGGGTCACGCAGATGACCGTTCCCGGATACTGCTCGAGGAACTTCTCCAGCCAGGCGACCGACTCGGCGTCCAGGTGGTTGGTCGGCTCGTCGAGCAGCAGCATGTCGGGCTTGGACAGCAGCAGCCGGCAGAGCGCGACCCGCCGTTTCTCGCCGCCGGAGAGGTGCTCGACGCGCGCGTCCCATGGCGGGCAGGCGCAGGGCGTCCGCCGCGATGTCGAGTTGCCGTTCCAGGTTGTGTCCGTCGACCGTGGCAAGGAACGACTCGAGCTCGCCCTGCTCGGTAGCCAGCTTGTCGAAGTCGGCGCCGTCCTCGGCGTAGGCGGCATAGATCTCATCGAGCCGGGCGAGGGCGTCCTTAACCGGCCGGACCGATTCCTCGACGATGGCGCGGACGTCCTTGTCGGGATCCAGTTGCGGTTCCTGCGGCAGGTAGCCGATCTTGATGCCCGGCTGCGGGCGGGCCTCGCCCTCGATCTCGGTGTCGAGTCCCGGCCATGATCCGCAGCAGCGTGGACTTGCCCGATCCGTTCAGCCCGAGCACGCCGATCTTGGCGCCCGGGAAGAACGACAGCGAGATGTCGCGCAGGATGTGGCGCTTGGGGGGCACGATCTTGCCCACCCGGTTCATGGTGTAGATGAATTGAGCCATGGTTTCGCAGGCTGGGGTCCGGAATGAAGGTCGCGGATTATCGGTCAACGGCTGCTGCGGCGCCACCGTGCGGCCAGGGGCGCTGTGATACGCTCGTAAGAAGCCTGTGGAGACTCTCTGCGTGAATTCCGGCCCGCCCTCCAGGACCGCGCTGGTCCATGGCGACGAGATCGCCCGTTACGGCTTCGGCGAGGGCCATCCCTTCGGCCCGGACCGCCACGAAGCCTTCATGCGCGAGGCGCGGGCCGAGGGGCTCGTCGACCAGGTCACGTCGCTGTCGCCGCGACTGGCGACGCAGGAAGAACTCGAATCGTTCCACACGCCGGCGTACATCGCCCTGGTGCGGGAGCGGTCGGCCACCGGCCAGGGCTATCTCGACGCCGGCGATACGCCCGCCTGGAAGGGCGTGTTCGAGGCGGCCAGCAGCGTGGTCGGGGCGACGCTGGTCGCCACCGAGGCGCTGATGAGCGGACAGGCACGCCGCGCGTTCGTGCCGATCGCCGGCCTGCACCACGCCTCGCGCAGCCATGCGGCCGGCTTCTGCGTCTTCAACGACTGCGGCGTCGTGGCCGAGGTGCTGAAGCGGCAGTACGGGCTGAAGCGGGTCGCCTATGTCGACATCGACGTGCACCACGGCGACGGCGTCTACTACTCCTTCGAGGACGACCCTGCGCTGGTCTTTGCCGACATCCACGAGGATGGCCGTTTCCTGTACCCGGGAACGGGCGCGGCGACCGAGACGGGCAGCGGTGCTGGCGCGCGGCGTGAAGCTGAACATTCCGCTCATGCCCGGCGCGGGCGACGACGAGTTCTTCGAGGCCTGGAAGCGGGTCGAGGCCCATCTCGAGGAGCACCAGCCGGAGTTCATCATCTTCCAGTGCGGTGCGGACAGCATCGAGGGCGACCCGCTTGCGCACCTGCGCCTGACCGAGGAGGCGCATGCCCACGCCGCCCGCCGCCTCGTGGACATCGCCGAGCGCCATGCCAAGGGACGGATACTGGGCGTCGGCGGCGGCGGCTATGACCGGCACAACCTGGCCCGGGCCTGGACCCGGGTCCTGCGCGAGTTCGTGCAGGCCAAGTAAAAGAGGTGCCAGGCACACACCTGGCACCAAGTTGGTGCCAGGTGTGTGCCTGGCACCGCCGGGCAGGGTAAAATCACAGGTTCACCCGCCACGATCCCCCTGGAGCCTTGCCGATGTTCGGTCCTGACATGACCATTGCCGGATTCGACCCTGAATTGAGCGACGCCATCGAGGCGGAGCGCCAGCGGCAGGAGCACCATCTCGAGCTGATCGCTTCCGAGAACTACGCGAGTCCGCGCGTGCTCGAGGCCCAGGGCTCCGTGCTCACCAACAAGTACGCCGAGGGCTACCCGGGCAAGCGCTACTACGGCGGCTGCGAATTCGTGGACATCGCCGAGCAGCTGGCGATCGACCGCGCCAAGGAGCTGTTCGGCGCGGCCTACGCCAACGTCCAGCCACATTCCGGTTCGCAGGCGAACGCGGCGGTCTACCTCGCGCTGCTGAAGCCGGGCGAGACGCTGCTCGGCATGAGCCTGGACCACGGCGGCCACCTGACCCACGGCGCCAAGGTGAATTTCTCGGGCAAGATTTTCAACGCGGTCCAGTACGGCCTGGACCCGGCCACGGGCGAGATCGACTACGCCCAGGTCGAGGCGCTTGCCCGCGAGCACCGGCCGAGTCTGATCATCGCCGGCTTCTCGGCGTATTCGGGCATCATCGACTGGGCCAGGTTCCGGCGGATCGCCGACGCGGTCGGCGCCTACTTCATGGTCGACATGGCGCACGTCGCGGGCCTGGTCGCCGCCGGCGTCTACCCCAGTCCCGTGCCGTTTGCCGACGTCGTGACCACCACCACGCACAAGACCCTGCGCGGGCCGCGCGGCGGCCTGATCCTGGCGCGACCGCATGTGGACCTGCACAAGAAGTTCAACTCGCTGATCTTCCCGGGCATCCAGGGCGGGCCGCTGATGCACGTCATCGCGGCCAAGGCCGTGTCGTTCCTGGAAGCCATGCAGCCCGAGTTCAAGCAGTACCAGCAGCAGGTCGTGTCCAACGCGAAGGCGATGGCCGCGACCCTGCAGTCGCGCGGTTACCGCATCGTCTCCGGCGGCACCGAGAACCACCTCTTCCTGGTGGACCTGGTCGGCCGCGAGTACACCGGCAAGGATGCCGACGCGGCGCTCGGCCGGGCCAACATCACCGTCAACAAGAACGCGGTGCCGAACGACCCGCGGCCGCCGTTCGTGACCAGCGGCCTGCGCATCGGTACGCCGGCGATCACGACGCGCGGTTTCCGCGAGGACGAGAGCCGCCAGGTCGGCGGGCTGATCGCCGACGTGCTCGACGGCATGGGCGACGAAGCGGTCGTGGCGCGGGTGCGCGATGCGGTGATGGACCTCTGCCGCCATTTCCCGGTCTACGGCTGAGGCCGGGCGCCTGCTCCCGGACCGGTCATGCACTGCCCGTTCTGCGGCAACGAGGAGACCAAGGTAACCGACTCCCGGCTGGCGGGAGAGGGGCGGCAGATCCGCAGGCGGCGCGAATGCCTGGCCTGCGGCGAGCGCTTCACCACCTTCGAGACCGCCGAGCTGGTCATGCCGCAGGTGGTCAAGGGCGACCAGACCCGCGAGCCCTTCGACACGACGAAGCTGCGCTCCGGCATGCTGAAGGCGCTGGAAAAGCGCCCGGTGGGACTCGACGCGCTGGAGGCGTCGGTCGAACGGATCAGTCACCGGCTGCGGAATTTCGGGGAGCGCGAAGTGGACTCGCGCAAGATCGGCGAACTGGTCATGGAAGAGCTCAGGCAGCTCGACGAGGTGGCCTACGTGCGTTTTGCATCCGTCTACCATCGTTTCCAGGACGTCGACGAGTTTCGTGACCAGCTCGAGGAGCTCGACGTCTCGCGGCGACGGGACCCGTCCGCGGGCCAGCTGCCGCTGCTGCCCGGCGCCGGCCAGGGCAAGGCCAGGAAATGACCCGACCGAACTGGATGCGCGGCACATGGCGCGCGCGCTGAAGCTCGCCGCGCGCGGACTGCAGACGACGGATCCGAACCCCCGGGTGGGCTGCGTCATCGCCCAGGGCGAGGACGTGGTCGGCGACGGCTATCACCAGCGCGCCGGCAGCCCGCATGCCGAAGTCGCTGCGCTGGCCGCGGCCGGGGAGCGGGCGCGTGGCGCGACGGCCTACGTGACGCTCGAGCCCTGCAGCCACCATGGCCGCACGCCGCCCTGCGCCGACGCGCTGGTCGCCGCCGGCGTCGCCCGGGTCGTCTATGCCGTGGGCGATCCCAATCCGCGCGTGAACGGCGGCGGCGAGGCCAGGCTGGCGGCGGCCGGCATCGAGGTGACCAGTGCGGCGTGCTGGAGCAGGCGGCGCGCGCCCTCAACATCGGGTTCCTGTCGCGCATGGAGCGGGGCCGGCCCTGGGTCAGGCTCAAGCTCGCGGCCAGCCTGGACGGACGAACGGCGCTCGCGGACGGCGAGAGCCGCTGGATCACCAGCGAGACCGCGCGCGCGGACGTGCAGCGGCTGCGGGCGCGCTCCTCGGCGATCCTGACCGGATCGGGCACGGTGCTGCAGGACGACCCGCGCCTGAACGTGCGGCTGCCCGGCGCCACCCGCCAGCCGCTGCGCGTGGTGCTGGACGAGGGGCTCGATATCCCGCCGGACGCCCGGATCCTCGCGCCGCCGGGCGAGACCGTGGTGATGACGGCCTCCGAGGACGCGGTCCGGGCCGGGCGGCTCGCGGCCGCCGGGGCGCGCGTCGAGACGATTGCGCGTGGCGACAAGGGGCTCGACCTGCATGCGGTCATGTCCAGGCTGGCGGAGCTCGAGGTCAACGAACTGCACGTCGAATGCGGCGCGACGCTGGCCGGCGGGCTGCTGTCGGCCGGCCTGATCGACGAACTCGTCGATCTACCTGGCGCCGACCCTGCTCGGGGACGGGGCCCGGCCGCTGATGGCCCTGGGGCCGCTGGCGGCGCATGTCGGACAGACCCGGGTTCGAGATCACGGCGATGCGCAGGATCGGCCCGGACCTGAAGCTGACGTTGCGGCCGGCGGGCGCGGGAGGTAGCTGAGCATGTTCACCGGTATCGTCCAGGCCATGGGCAGCGTCCGCGCGTTGCACCCGAAGGGCGGCGACGTGGAACTCGTGGTCGACGCGGGCGCGCTCGACCTGTCGGCGGCGGCGATCGGCGACAGCATTGCAGTCAGCGGCGCCTGCCTGACCGTCACGCGGCTGGAGGCCGGCGCCTTCGCCGCCGACGTGTCCCGCGAGACGCTCGACAAGACGACGCTCGGCGCGCTGCGGGCCGGCTCCCGCGTGAACCTGGAACCCGCGCTGCGCGCCGGGCAGGCGCTGGGTGGCCACTATGTCACCGGCCATGTCGACGGCACGGCGCGCGTCGTCGACATCGCCGAGGATGCAAGGTCCTGGCGCGTAAGCTTCGAAGTGCCGGCCGCACTGGCCCGTTACATTGCGTCGAAAGGCTCGGCCACGATCGACGGCGTGAGCCTGACGATCAACGAGGTCGAAGGTCGCCGCTTCGGCGTCAACCTGATCCCGCACACGCGCGAAGTCACCACGCTGGGCGAACTGGCCCCGGACAGCATGGTCAACCTCGAGGTGGACATCATCGCCCGCTACGTCGAGCGACTCACGTCGGCGGCGGGCTGATCCACCAGGTACCCGGGCCGCCGGGCGGCCGTCACCGCGGTCGAATGACGTCAAGCCACGTGGCGCGAGGAGGGGCAAACACCGTAGAGTTACGCCCTTCGGCGTGACCCGGCAGGGTCGGCAGCGCCACCCGACGGGACTGTCCACAGATGACCGACTTGAACACGATTGAGGAACTGCTCGAAGACCTGCGCGCGGGACGCATGGTCATCGTCATGGACGACGAGGCCCGCGAAAACGAGGGCGACCTGATCATGGCCGCCGAGCATGTCAGGCCGGATGACATCAACTTCATGGCCCGCTACGGGCGGGGCCTGATCTGCATGACCCTGACCCGGGAACGGTGCCGCCAGCTGCGCCTGCCGCTGATGGTCAGCGAGACCGACCTCGGGCACCTGACCAACTTCACGGTCAGCATCGAGGCGGCCGAAGGGGTCACGACCGGCATCTCAGCCTACGATCGCGCGCAGACCGTGCGGGCCGCCGTCGCCCGGGACGCCCGCCCCGAGGACCTGCGCCAGCCGGGGCACATCTTCCCGCTGATGGCGCAACCGGGCGGCGTGCTGACACGGGCCGGGCATACCGAGGCCGGTTGCGACCTCGCGCGGCTCGCGGGCTGCGAGCCCGCGGCGGTGATCGTCGAGATCCTCAACGAGGACGGCACCATGGCGCGCCGGCCGGACCTGGAGGTCTTCGCCCGGGCGCACGGACTGAAGATCGGCACGATCGCGGACCTGATCCGCTATCGGCTGCACAACGAGCGTTCGGTCGAGCGCGTCTCGGACCAGGTCGTGGACACGGAGTTCGGCCCGTTCCGCATGTGCTGGTACGAGGACCACGTGCACCGGACGGTGCACGTCGCGCTGATCCGCGGCGACCTGGCGAGCCCCTTGCCGCCGCTGGTGCGCGTGCACCTGAAGGACACGCTCCGCGACGTCATCGGCGTGAAGATGGACAACGCGGGCTGGACGCTGCGCGGCGTCATGGAGCGGCTCTCGGAGGAGCCGAGCGGGATCGTGATCATCCTGCGCCAGGAGGAGTCGGCCCGGGACATCATGCATTCGGTGAGCGCCCTGGAGCACGGCGCCGAGGCGGCGCATCCGGCGCCCCAGCCGGGCGGAACGGTGCTCAGGACCTACGGCATCGGCGCCCAGATCCTGCAGGATCTCGGGGTGCACCGCATGCGCGTCCTGTCGGCGCCCAAGCAGATGTTCGGCATCTCGGCGTTCGGCCTGGAGATCACCGAATACGTCGATTGACGGAGGGGTCAGACCCCCTGTCCCCGCCGCGGGCAGACTGCCTCACCTGATCCGGCGACATGTCCCTGAGGGGACAGGGATGTGCCTGGCACCTCTTGATATACTACGCAAATGGAACTTCCCCGCGTCATCGAAGGCGACCTGCAGGCCCGTGACCTGCGGTTCGCGATCCTCGCCTCGCGCTTCAACGAGTTCGTCGTGGACCGGCTGGTGCAGGGCGCGCTGGACCTGCTGCGTCGGCACGGGGTGTCGGAGAAGCAGATAGACATCGTCCGCGTGCCCGGTGCCTTCGACATGCCGGTGGTGGCCCGCAAGCTGGCCGTGAGCAGGCGCTACGACGCGATCGTGGCGCTGGGCGCCGTGATCCGGGGCGAGACCTCGCATTTCGACTATGTCGCGGGTGAGTGCGCATCGGGCCTCGCCCGGGTCGCCAGCGACACGGGCATCCCGGTCGCCTTCGGCGTGCTGACCACCGAGAACACCGAACAGGCGGTGGATCGTGCGGGCGGCAAGGCCGGCAACAAGGGCGCGGACGCCGCGGCCAGCGCCATCGAACTGGTCAACCTGCTGCGGCGCCTGGAGACCTGAGTGTCTCCCTCCAGCCGCCATGCGACGCGGGCGCGAAGCGCGGCGCGGCGCCAATTGGTGCAGGCCCTCTACCAGTGGCAACTGGCTTCGCAGCCCTGGCAGGACGTGTACCAGCAGTTCGCCGCGCAGCCGGAGTTCGGCCAGGTGGACGCCGAGTATTTTCGCGAGGCGCTCATGCAGATCGCGGACGGGCGGGAAGCGCTCGACGTGGAAATGGCGCGGCACGCCGAAATTACGCCGGCGCAGCTCGACCCGGTCGAGCACGCGATCCTGTTCATGGGGCTGTGGGAGCTGATGCAGCGTCCCGACGTGCCTTATCGCGTGGTCATCAACGAGTCGGTCGAGCTGGCCAAGCGCTTCGGCGCCACGGACGGCCACAAGTTCGTCAACGCGGTGCTGGACCGTGCATCGCGCGTTCACCGGGCGCCCGAGCGCGGCGCCGCCTGACCCCGCCGCTGAACGGCGGTGGCCGCCATGCCCATCGGTGAATTCGAACTCATAGATCGCTACCTGAGCCGCCTCGGGGCCCACCGCGACGACGTGATCCTCGGGGTCGGCGACGACGCGGCCCTGGTCCGCCCGCCGCCGGGACTCGAACTGGCCCTCGCCGCCGACACGATCGTCGAGGGCGTGCATTTCCCGGCCGGCATGCCGCCTGCCGACATCGGCCATCGCGTCCTGGCGGTCAACCTCAGCGACATCGCCGCCATGGGCGCCGAGCCTGCCTGGGCGCTGCTGACCCTGACGCTGCCTGCGTCCGAGGACGAATGGCTGCGTGAGTTCGCCTCGGGGCTGCACGAACTGGCCCGCCGGCATGGCACCGCACTGGTCGGGGGCGACACGACGGCCGGGCCGCTGACCGCGACCGTGGCGATTGCCGGCTTCGTGCCACCGGGCCAGGCCCTGCGGCGCGCCGGTGCGCGGCCCGGGGACGGGATCTGGGTCAGCGGGACGCCCGGCGATGCCGCTGCCGGGCTGGCCGTGCTGCAGGGCAAGCTCGATGCGCCGCCCGGGGTCGAGGAGCCGTTGAAGCGGAGCTTCCTGCGACCCGAGCCGCGAATCGGCCTCGGCCTCGTGTTGCGCGGCCGTGCGAGCGCCTGCATCGACGTGTCCGACGGCCTGGTGGGCGACCTGGGCAAGCTCTGCGAGGCCAGCGGTGTCGGTGGCGCAGCTGGACTCCACGCTCCTGCCGCGATCGCCAGCGATGCGGGGTGCCGTGGATCCCGAGACCGCGCGGCGCTTCACGCTCGCCGGCGGCGACGACTACGAGCTGCTGTTCACGCTGCCGCCGGACGTGGACGCGGCGTCACTGGAGCGGGCCGCCGGCGTGGACATCACGCGCATCGGTGTCGTGGTCGCGGGCGCTGGCGTGGCGGTCGACGGTGCGGCGGCCGAACGAGACGTGGTTCACGGATTCGACCACTTCCGGTGAGTTGCCGGCAGGTCCGGAGGAAGCGGGAACCAGTTCACGGAGGTACTGCCATTTAACTGAATATCCTTGCCCTCGATCCCCGGGCGGCAGCGGAAAATGGCCGCGGCCCGCAAGTAGAGGGCCGCTGGTCTTGAACGCAACGCTTCCCATCCTGCATCGGCCGAGCGCCTCGTCGGCGTCGATCGCTCCCGACCGGCTGGGCAAGTACGAGATCATTCGCGAGGTCGGCCACGGATCGACCGGCACCGTCTACCTGTCGCACGACCCCTATTACGGACGCGACGTCGCCATCAAGGTCTACCAGTCCGTGGTCGACGACCCGGAGCGCGCCCGCGTGGCGCGCAAGATGTTCCTGTCGGAGGCCCACATGGTGGGCATGCTGCAGCACCCGAACATCATGCCGATCTACGATGCGGGCGAGGAAGACGGCCTCTACTACATCGTCACCGAATTCGTGCACGGCGCCCGGACGCTGTCCGCCTATACCCGCCCGGACAACCTGCTGCCCATCGACGACGTAGTCGGCATCATGTTCAAGTGCGCCAAGGCCCTGCACTACGCGCACTCGCGCGGCGTGATCCACCGGGACATCAAGCCCAGCAACCTGATGCTGACGACCGACAGCGACGTGCGGGTCATCGACTTCGGCATCGCGATCCTCACCGACGCCGACATCTCGCGCATCGAGGGCATCGCCGGCAGCCCGAGCTACATGTCGCCCGAGCAGGTCCAGTCGCTGGACATCACCGGGCAGTCGGACCTGTACTCGCTCGGCGCGGTGATGTACGAGCTGCTCACCGGGTTCAGGCCGTTCCGCGCGGGCACGCTGGCCAAGCTGCTGCACCAGATCGTCCTGGCGGCGGCCGCGCCGCTGCACACCCTGCGACGCGACGTGCCCGTCGAGCTCGAGGAAGTCGTCAGCCGGGCGCTGCAAAAGGACGCGGCATCACGATTCAAGAACGGCCTGGAGTTCGCCGGCGCGCTGGCCAGGCTGCACTCGCAGCTGCGTAACCAGACCGACAAGATCGACCGCCAGGAGCACTTCGCGCTGTTGCGCAAGCTGCGGTTCTTCCACGAGTTCGCCGCGGCGGAAATCTGGGAGGTGCTGCGCGCGGGCAGCTGGCATCACTACGGACCGGGCGAGGAAATCGTCAAGGAAGGCGCGATAGACGACCGCTTCTACGTGATCGTCGCCGGGCAGTGCAGCGTCGGCCGCAACGGCAGGGGAATCGGTCGACTGGAGGCGGGCGGCTGCTTCGGCGAGACCAGCTACGTGCGTGGCGCCAAGCGCCAGGCGACCATCTCGGCCGACAGCGACGTGACGATCCTGCAGGTCAGCTCGACGCTCCTCGAGCAGGCCTCGCCGGCCTGCCAGCTGCGATTCAACAGGGTCTTCCTGAAGACGCTGATCGGCCGCCTGCAGGGCGGCGACGCCGGGGCGGCAGTGGCGGGATGATGAGAGAGCGGATAGCGGATAGCGGATAGCGGATAGGCAGAATGTGAGTCGTGAGTCAGTGAGTCGGAAGAGGGCGCTGTCCTTCTTGCAACTCACGACTCACAACTCACAAACCGCGCGTCCCCCGTCGCTGCGCATCTTGACTTCCGCCATCCGCTATCCGCTATCCGCTAGTCCCCATCCGCTTTCTTCTCAAACTCCACCAGCGCATACGCCGAGTGGTTGTGGATTGACTCGAAATTCTCCGCCTCGATGGTATAGGCGTCGATCCGCTCGTCCTTGTTGAGCCGGACTGCGATGTCGCGCACCAGGTCCTCGACGAATTTCGGGTTGTCGTAGGCGCGCTCCGTCACGTACTTCTCGTCCGGGCGCTTGAGGATGCCGTACAGCTCGCAGGAAGCTTCCTTCTCGGCGATGTCGATCAGCTCCTCGATCCAGACGTGACTGTTCAGCTTCGCAGTGATGGTCACGTGCGAACGCTGGTTGTGCGCGCCGTAGTCGCTGATGCCCTTGGAACAGGGGCAGAGGCTCGTGACCGGAACCGTCACCTTCAGCCACATCTCCGTCCGGCCGGCCTTGTGCTCGCCCACCAGGCAGGCGCGGTAGTCCATCAGGCTCTCGACGCCCGAGACCGGCGCCTTCTTCATGACGAAGTAGGGGAAGGACATCTCGACGTGACCGGCTTCCGAGTCGAGGTGCTCGGTCATCTCGGTCAGCATCATGCGGAAGGACTCGACCGAGATCTCGCGCTCGTGCCGGTGCAGGATCTCCACGAACCTGCGACATGTGCGTGCCCTTGAAGTCGTGGGGCAGGTACACGTACATGTTGAAGCTGGCGACGGTGTGCTGCTCGCCGCCTGAACGGTCCTGGATGCGCACCGGGTGAAAGACGTCCTTGATGCCGACCTTGTTGATCGGGATGCGGCGGGTGTCAGACCTGCCCTGCACGTCTTCGATGGTCATGCTGACCGGCTTGTTGGCAATCGCGGATGTCATGGTTGTCCTGGAAACTGGGTCGCGCTTCGGCACGACGGGCCCTGGGTCGATTTCGCGGGCCGGCAATGAACGGATGCGGGCGTATTTATACCAGAAGATCCTTCCAATCCCGATTCGCCGGTCGCCTCAGGCCCCGGCTGGCACCGCGCGCGGCAGTCCCTGGCGTGCCCAGAACCGATGGACTGCCGTCCTCAGGCTCGCCAGGTCCAGCCCGGCGTCGGCGAGGTTTTCCTGGCGCGAGCCATGCTCGATGAAGCGATCCGGGATGCCCAGCGCCAGGCTCGGGATCGTCACGGAATGCTGCTGCAGGCACTGCAGGACGGCGTCGCCGGCGCCGCCGGCGACCGCGTTGTCCTCGATCGTGACGATCGCCGTGTGGCGGCGCGCGATGTCGAGGACGCAGGCCGAGTCCAGGGGCTTCACGAACCGCATGTTGACCACGGTGGCGTCGAGTTCCGCGGCCAGCGCCTCGGCGGGGGCACCATGGCGCCGAAGGCGAGCAGCGCCAGGCCGCTGCGTCCCTGGCGCCGCAGCTGGGCCTGCCGACGGGCAGGGCGGTCATGGCCGGTTTCGATCGGCACGCCCGGTCCCTGGCCGCGCGGGTACCGGACCGCCGCCGGCCGGTCGAGGGTCGCCGCCGTGTAGAGCATCTGCCGGCACTCGTTCTCGTCCGCCGGCGCCATGATCACCAGCCCGGGAATGCAGCGCAGGAAGGACAGGTCGAAGGCGCCCTGATGGGTCGCGCCGTCGCTGCCGACCAGGCCGCCGCGGTCGATCGCGAACACGACCGGCAGCCCCTGCAGCGCCACGTCGTGAATCAGCTGGTCGTAGCCGCGCTGCAGGAAGGTCGAGTAGATCGCCACCACCGGCCTCATGCCCTCGCAGGCGAGCCCTGCGGCGAGCGTGACGGCGTGCTGCTCGGCGATGGCGACGTCGAAGTAGCGCTCCGGGAAGCGGCGCTCGAACTCCACCAGGCCGGAGCCCTCGCGCATGGCCGGGGTGATGCCGACGATGCGCTGGTCGCGCTCCGCCATGTCGCACAGCCACTGCCCGAAGACCTGCGAGTAGCTCGGTCCGGAGGACGTCTCCTTGCGCAGCTGGCCGCTGGCGGGATCGAACGGCCCCGGCCCGTGCCACTTGATCGGATCGGCCTCGGCGGGCGCATAGCCCTTGCCCTTCTGGGTCACCACGTGCAGCAGCTGCGGTCCCTTGCGGTCGCGCATGTTGTCGAGTGTCGCGGCCAGCGCGGTCGACGTCATGGCCGTCCACCGGCCCGATGTAGTTGAAGCCCATCTCCTCGAACAGGGTGCCCGGCAGCACCATGCCCTTGGCATGGACTTCCGAGCGGCGCGCCAGCTCCCAGGCGGCGGCGGGCATGCGCCGCAGCACCTTCTTGCGAGTTCTCGCGAAGGTGCTCGTACATCTTGCCCGACAGCAGGCGCGCCAGGTAATTGGACAGCGCGCCGACATTCTCCGAGATGGACATGTCGTTGTCGTTCAGGATCGACCAGCAGGTCCACGTCCAGGCTGCCGGCGTGGTTCAGCGCCTCCCAGGCGAGCCCCGCGCTCATGCGCGCCGTCGCCGATGATGGCCGCCACGCGGCGATCGCCGCCCTCGAGCCGGTTGGCGATGGCCATGCCCAGGGCCGCGCTGATCGACGTGCTGGAATGGCCGACCCCGAAGGTGTCGTAGACGCTTTCCTGGCGGGCCGGGAACGGCGCCAGTCCGCCCTTGTGCTTGATCGTGCTCGAGCTCATCGCGTCGGCCGGTCAGGACCTTGTGCGGGTAGGCCTGGTGGCCGACGTCCCAGACGAGCCGGTCGTGCGGCGTGTTGAAGACGTAGTGCAGCGCCACGGTCAGTTCGACGGTGCCCAGGCCGGCCGCGAAGTGCCCGCCGCGCTGGCTGACGCTATGCACGAGGAAGTCGCGGAGTTCGGCGCTGACCGCGGGCAGCTCCGACTGCGGCAGCGCGCGCAGCTCCGCCGGGGAATCGATCGTCGCAAGCAGCGGATATCGGCTGGCATCGGTCATGGTGAAAGTCTAACCCGCGATCAGTGCCGGCGTTCCACGATATACCGGGCGAGCTGCGCGCAGGCCGTCGGCCTCGGAGCCGAACGCGGTCGAGGGCCGCCAGGGCCTCGTCGCGCAGTTCGAGGGCCCGCGACTGGGCAGCGGCCACGCCGGCCGATGGCCGGGGTAGGTCGGCTTGTCCGCCGCCGCATCCGCCCGCACCGGCTTGCCGACCAGTCGCCGCGTCGCCGACCACGTCGAGCAGGTCGTCGACGATCTGGAAGGCGAGGCCGAGGGCCCTGCCGTAGCGTCCGAGCGCCGGCGCCGCGCTGCCGGCAGTCCGGGGTCGCGCGGCTGCGCGCCATCATCACGCTGGCCTCGATCAGCGCGCCGGTCTTGCGACGGTGCATCGTCCTCGACCTCGTCGAGGTCGAGCCGGCGGCCGACGGCCGCCAGGTCGAGGGCCTGGCCGCCCGCCATGCCCGCGGTGCCGCTGGCCACGGCGAGCATGCGCAGGATCATCGCCAGGCTGCGGCGATCGGCGGTCAACGCGTCGTCCGTGGCCAGGATCTCGAAGGCCAGCACCTGCAGCGCGTCGCCGGCCAGGATCGCGGTGGCCTCGTCGAAGGCGCGGTGGGTGGTCGGGCGGCCGCGACGCAGGTCGTCGTCGTCCATGGCCGGCAGGTCGTCGTGGATCAGCGAGTAGGCGTGGATCAGCTCGACGGCCGCGGCCGGGGCGTCGAGTTCCTCGGCGCGGGCGCCGACCGCCTCGCCGGTCAGGTAGCACAGCACCGGGCGGATCCGCTTGCCGCCGCCGAGCGTCGCGTAGCGCATCGCCTCGTGCAGCCGCGCGGGCGTCTCGGTGGCTGCGGGCAGGTAGCGTTCGAGGGCCAGTTCGACGCGCGACTGGCAGGCCTCGAGCGATCGCGGATCGCGCTCGTCGGGCGGTCAACGGCCGGGCCTCAGTCCTGCTCGTCGGGCTCGAAATCCTCGAGCACGGCGTCTGCGCCAGGCTTGGCGCTCAGGACCTGGACCTTCTGTTCGGCCTGTCGGAGCGCGGTCTGGCAGGTGCGGGTCAGCTCAACCCCGCGCTCGAACTGCTTGAGCGACTCCTCGAGCGGCAGGTCGCCGTGCTCGAGGCGCTCGACGATGCCTTCGAGCTCTGTCAGGGCGGCCTCGAAATCGATGCTTCGGGTCTTCTTGGTCACGTGTTTGTCGCGATGCGTGGTGGCCGGTGAGTCGGCTAAGGTACACCGCCGGCTCGAGCAGGGTCAACGGAGGATTCCGTCATGGCCGCCCGGCAGGGCGCGAGCAGGATCCCGGGCCCGGGTTGACTTGCCGGCCCATTACGTACGAACATTCCAGCGCAATGTTAGACCGTGTCTAAAAACGGGACAACATCGAGAAAACAAAGCTCATTTTTTCGTTTACGCCGATCAGGAGGAGTAGAAACGTGAACCTCAAGGGCAGCAAGACCGAGCACAATCTCAAGGACGCGTTCGCAGGCGAATCGCAGGCGAACCGTCGCTACCTGTATTTCGCGCCGAAGGCCGACGTCGAAGGCTACAACGACGTCGCCGCCGTATTCCGCTCCACGGCGGAAGGCGAGACCGGCCACGCGCACGGCCACCTGGAGTACCTGGAAGCAGGTCGGCGACCCGGCCACGGGCCTGCCGATCGGCGAGACCTCCGACAACCTGAAGGCGGCGATCGCCGGCGAGACCCACGAGTACACCGACATGTACCCGGGCATGGCCAAGACCGCCCGCGACGAGGGCTTCGACGAGATCGCCGACTGGTTCGAGACCCTGGCCAAGGCCGAGCGCTCGCACGCCAACCGCTTCCAGAAGGCCCTCGACCAGCTCGGCTGATCCATCGCTGTCCGGGATTGGAACGCCGCGGGGCGGGCATCTGCCCGCCCCGTTGCGCCTCGGCAGGTCGCGCGCGACGCCACGGGCCGCAGACAGGCAGTGAGTGAGCAGATGTCCGGCGGCCACGCGCGAAGGCAGCCTCGAGGCCCCGACCCGCCATCCGCTGGACTGGAAGAACGCTGATTTCTGGAACGAGGAATCGCTCTTCAAGGAACTGGAGCGGGTCTTCGACATCTGTCACGGCTGCCGGCGCTGCGTCAGCCTGTGTAACTCCTTCCCGACCCTGTTCGACCTGGTCGACGAGTCCGACACCGGGGAAGTGGACGGCGTGGCCAAGAGCGACTACTGGGAGGTCGTCGATCACTGCTACCTGTGCGACATGTGCTACCTGTCGAAGTGTCCGTACGTGCCGCCGCACGAGTGGAACCTGGATTTCCCGCACCTGATGCTGCGCGCCAAGGCGGTGCAGTTCAGCGAAGGGGCAGCGCAGTTCCGCGACCGCTGCTGACCGTCACCGACCCGGTGGGCACGCTGGCCGGCATTCCGGTGGTGGCCGAGGTCGTCAATGCGATCAACCGCAGCGCGCTTGGCCGCAAGCTGCTGGACAAGACCCTGGGGGTGCACGCCGAGGCGCCGCTGCCCGACTACCACAGTCGAAGTCCTTCCGCAGCGCGAGGCGCGCCGCGACAAGCCGGCGCTGGACGCCGTGCCGACCGGGACACCAGGGGCAAGCGTGGTCGCTGTTCGCGACCTGCTACGGCAACCGCAACGTGCCGCAGATGGGCGAGGATCTGGTGGCGGTGTTCGAGCACAACGGCATCCCGGTGACCACTCGCGCCCAGGAGCAATGCTGCGGCATGCCCAAGCTGGAGCTGGGCGACCTGGAGTCGGTGGCCAAGGCCAAGGAAGCCAACATCCCGCGTGCTGGCCAGGCTGGTGGACGAGGGCTGGGACATCGTGGCGCCGGTGCCGTCCTGCGTGCTGATGTTCAAGCAGGAACTGCCGCTGATGTTTCCCGACGACGAGCAGGTCGTGGCAAGGTCGCAGGCGCGGATCTTCGATCCCTTCGAATACCTGATGCTGCGGCACAAGGACGGCAAGCTGAAGACCGATTTCAAGAAGCCGCTGGGCAAGGTGGCCTACCACGTGCCCTGTCACCAGCGGGTGCAGAACATCGGCCTGAAGACCCGGGACGTGCTGCAGCTGGTTCCGGATACCACGGTCGAGGTGATCGAGCGCTGCTCCGGCCACGACGGCACCTATGCCGTGAAGAAGCGAGTATCCACGAGATCTCCGTGAAGATCGGGCGGCCGGTGGTCCAGCAAGGTGCAAGCAGGCCGGGCGATCACTATCACCAGCGACTGCGCGATGGCCGGTCATCAGATCGCGAACGGGCTGTCGACAGGGCAAGGAGCCCGGAGCATCCCATCAGCCTGCTGCGTAAGGCCTACGGAATCTGAGGAACACATGAACTGACCAGCAAGTCCGAGATCCGGCTGCGCGGCCCGCTGAAGGCCGACCTGTTCAGCCTCGAGGAGTACGCCCGCCAGCGCGGCGATTTCCGCGCCCGGGTGATGGAGCACAAGAAGCACCGCCAGGCTCGAGGTCGGCCCGAACGCGACCCTGCTATTCGAGGATCGCCTGACCATGCAGTACCAGGTCCAGGAGATGCTGCGCGTCGAGCGCATCTTCGAGCCCGAAGGCATCCAGGAGGAGCTGGACGCCTACAACCCGCTGATTCCGGACGGCAGCAACTGGAAGGCCACCTTCATGATCGAGTACCCGGACGCGGACGAGCGCAAGCGTGGCGCTCGCCCGGCTGATGGGCGTCGAGCGGCGCTGTTGGTGCAGGTGGCGGACTTCGACCGGGTCTACGCCATCGCCGACGAGGATCTCGAGCGGGAGAACGCGGAAAAGACCTCCTCGGTGCACTTCCTGCGCTTCGAGCTGACCCCGGCCATGTGCTCGGCGGTGAAGTCGGGCACGCAGGTCGACGGCCGGCATCGACCATCCTGCCTACACGCATTCGACGAACCTCCCGCCGGCGTCGATCCAGGCCCTGGCCCGCGAACTCGACTGACGGTGCCTGGCACCCACAGTGCCGTCGGTGCCTGGCACCCACAGTGCCGTCGGTGCCTGGCACCCGCAGGGTGCCTGGCACCGGAAACTGCCACCGGAAACTGCCACCACCTGACAGCCGGTTCCTGAAACCTCCCTTTACCCAAGATGACTGCCATGGCCGGCACGCCGGCTGCGGGCGGGGCATTCCCCCTTTCGCTCCGAAAGCCGAAAGTCGCTGCAGGGGGAACCCCGCCCTTGCCGCGTGCCGGCGCGGCTGCGCGGCCGTGGAGGGGTAGTCCCCGTAGCGAGCGAGTTTCTGCCTTTCCGAGCGAGCGAGGGCGAACTACCCCGACAGGCGGCCGCGCTCCTGGCTTTACGCAACGTCGCGCGGGCCGGAGGTGTCAGGCACCGCTCGTCAGGTCGCGCCATGCACAGATGCCATGCCAGCGGTGCCAGACACCACGCCAGCGGTGCCAGACACCACGCCAGCGGCGCCTGACACCACGCCCGGCCGCGGCGGGCTGGTAGAATGCGCGCGCCCTCAGGGGCGCGCAGGGCGCGCGCCCATCGGGGCAAACAGCCAGGCATTCCCGAACTGATGACCCAGACCTACACCGCGTCAGACATCGAAGTTCTCTCCGGACTGGAACCCGTGCGCCGCCGCCCGGGCATGTACAGCGACACCCGCAATCCGAATCACCTCGCCCACGAGGTGGTCGACAACAGCGTCGACGAGGCCCTGGTCGGCCATTGCAAGTTGATCGCGGTGACGCTGCACAAGGACGGTTCGCTGTCGGTCGAGGACGACGGCCGCGGCATGCCCGTCGACCTGCACCCCAAGGAGAAACTGCCGGGCGTGGAGCTGATCCTCACGCGCCTGCACGCGGGCGGCAAGTTCAACGACAAGACCTACCAGTATGCAGGCGGCCTGCACGGCGTCGGCGTGTCGGTGGTCAACGCGCTGTCGAAGAATCTCGATTGCTGGGTCCGGCGCGACGGCAAGGAATACAACATCTCCTTCAAGGACGGCCGCACCGTCTCCAAGCTGGAAGTCGTCGGCAGCGCCAGGCGGGGCGTCAGCGGCACCACGGTGCGTTTCTGGCCGGACCCGAAGTTCTTCGACTCAGTGGCTTTCTCCCTGCCGCGCCTCAAGCACATGCTCCGCGCCAAGGCGGTGCTCTGCCCGGGGCTGCGCATGCGCCTGGCCGTCGAGGCGACCGGCGAGGAACAGGAGTGGTTCTACACCGGCAACCTGTCCGAGTACCTCGCCGAGGAACTGGGCAAGGTCGCGACGCTGCCCCCGGAGCCCTTTGCGGGCAGCCTGAAGGGCGGTACGGAGGTTGCGGAATGGGCGCTGTGCTGGGCCCCGGATGCGGAAGCGCAGGTCGCCGAGAGCTACGTCAACCTTATTCCTACGCCGGAAGGCGGTACCCACGTCAACGGGCTGCGCTCCGGCGTAACCGAAGCCATTCGTGAGTTCTGCGAGTTCCGCAACCTGTTGCCCCGCGGCCTGAAGCTGGCGCCGGAAGACGTCTGGCACTCGGTGAGCTTCGTGCTGTCGGTCAAGATGCAGGACCCGCAGTTCGCGGGGCAGATGAAGGAGAAGCTGTCCTCGCGCGAGTCGGCCGCCTTCGTCTCCGGCGTGGTCAAGGACGCCTTCGCGCTGTGGCTGAACCAGCATCCGGAAGCGGGTGAGGCGATCGCGCAGTTTGCGATCGGCAATGCCCAGGATCGGGTTCGCGCTGCCCAGAAAGTCTCGCGCAAGCGCATCGTCAGTGGCCCGGCGTTGCCGGGCAAGCTGGCCGACTGCCGGCTGCAGGAGCCGTCGCGCTGCGAGCTTTTCCTGGTCGAAGGCGATTCCGCAGGCGGCTCCGCGAAGCAGGCCCGTGAGCGCGAGTTCCAGGCGGTCATGCCGCTGCGGGGCAAGATCCTCAACACCTGGGAGGTTGATTCGGCCGGGGTCCTGCAATCGCAGGAAGTCAGCGACATCGCCACCGCGCTCGGCGTCGACCCGGGCTCGGCCGACCTGTCGGCGCTGCGCTACCACAAGGTCTGCATCCTCGCCGACGCGGACTCGGATGGCGCGCACATCGCCACGCTGCTTTGCGCCCTGTTCCTGCGGCACTTCCGGCCGCTGGTAGCGGCCGGCCACGTCTACGTGGCGATGCCGCCGCTGTTTCGCATCGACCTGGGCAAGCAGGTCTTCTACGCGCTCGGCGAGCATGATCGCCAGGGCATCCTCGACCGCATTGCCGCGGAGGGCATGCGGGGCAAGCCGACGGTGACGCGCTTCAAGGGCCTGGGCGAGATGAGCCCGATCCAGTTGCGCGAGACCACGATGGCCCCGGAGACGCGACGCCTCGTGCAGCTGACCATCGAGGCCAAGGACGACACCGACAAGATGCTCGACATGCTGCTGGCGAAGAAGCGCGCCGCAGATCGCCGGGATTGGCTGGAATCGAAGGGGAATCTGGCGGAAGTGTGAAGAGAGCGGATAGCGGATGGCGGATAGTCAGAATGTTGTGAGCCGTGAGCTAGTGAGCTAGTGAGTAGTGAGTAGTGAGTTGTAAGAAGCCTGCAGCGGCTTTACGACTCACCACTCACGGGCCACCGCTCACCGCTGATCCTCCTACTATCCGCTATCCGCTATCCGCTTCCCAAACAGGAACGCACCATGCAGGAACAGGAACTGAACTTCGAAGGCATCGAGCGGCGCCCGCTGAAGGCGTTCACCGAGAAGGCTTACCTCGACTACTCGATGTACGTCATCCTCGACCGCGCGCTGCCGCAGCTGGCCGACGGGCTCAAGCCCGTCCAGCGGCGCATCATCTACGCGATGAGCGAACTCGGGCTGTCGGCGGCGTCGAAGCACAAGAAGTCCGCGCGCACCGTCGGCGACGTGATCGGCAAGTACCACCCTCACGGCGACTCTGCCTGCTACGAGGCGATGGTCCACATGGCGCAGGATTTCTCCTATCGCTACCCGATCGTGGACGGGCAGGGCAACTGGGGCTCGACGGACGATCCCAAGTCGTTCGCCGCGATGCGCTACACGGAAGCGAGACTGCGGGCGTACTCGCAGGTGCTGCTGACCGAGCTCGGCCAGGGGACCGTCGACTGGACGCCGAACTTCGACGGCACCATGGACGAGCCGGTGCTGCTGCCGGCGCGCCTGCCCAACGTGCTGCTGAATGGCGCCTCGGGGATCGCGGTCGGCATGGCCACCGACGTCCCCCCGCACAACCTTCGCGAGGTGGCCGCGGCCTGCATCCACCTGCTCGACGACCCGGATGCGTCGGTGGGCGACCTGTGTCAGCACGTCAAGGGCCCCGACTTCCCGATGGGCGCGGAGATCGTCACGCCCAAGGCCGACCTGCGGCAGATCTACGAGACCGGCAACGGCTCCTTCCGCGCCCGCGCCGTCTATGAAGTCGAGGACGGCGAGATCGTCGTCACGGCGCTGCCCTACCAGGTCTCCGGATCCAAGGTGCTGGAGCAGATCGCTGCGCAGATGCGCGCGAAGAAGCTGCCCATGGTCGAGGACCTGCGCGACGAAAGCGACCACGAACAGCCGAACCGGCTGGTCATCACGCCCCGGTCCAACCGCGTGGACGTCGAGCAGCTGATGACCCACCTGTTCGCGACGACCGACCTCGAGCGCAGCTACCGCGTGAACATGAACGTCATCGGCCTCGACGGCCGGCCGCGCGTCATGTCGTTGAAGGCGCTGCTGGCCGAATGGCTGCAGTTCAGGCAGGTGACGGTGCGCCGCCGGCTCGAGTGGCGCCTCGGCAAGGTGAGCGCGCGGCTGCACGTGCTCGACGGACTGCTGGTCGCCTACCTGAACCTCGACGAGGTCATCCGCATCGTGCGCACCGAGGACGAGCCCAAGCCGGTCCTCATGAAGCGCTTCGAGCTGTCCGAGATCCAGGCGGAAGCCATCCTCGAGACCAAGCTTCGCCACCTTGCGAAGCTCGAGGAGATGAAGATCCGCGGCGAGCAAGGTGAACTGTCCGCCGAGCGCGACTCGCTGGAGAAGATACTGGCGAGCAAGGCCCGGCTCCGCAAGCTGGTGAGGGACGAGCTCGAGCGGGACGTGGAGGCCTTCGGCGACGATCGGCGCACGCGGATCGTGGAGCGCGCGGCCGCGCAGGCCATCGACGAGACCGAACTGGTTGCGAGCGAGCCGGTGACCGTCGTGCTGTCGAAGGCGGGCTGGGTGCGCGCAGCCAAGGGCCACGAGATCGATCCGCAGCAGCTGTCCTACAAGACGGGCGACGGGTTCGAGGCCGCAGCCCGTGGCCGGAGCACCCAGCAGGTGGTGTTCATGGACTCGACGGGGCGGACATACAGCCTGCCGGCACACGGACTCCCGGGTGCGCGGGGCCAGGGCGAACCCCTCTCAGGACGAATCGACCCGCCGGACGGCGCGAGCTTCCCAGCCGTCATGCTCGGCGAGCCGGCGGACCGCTGGTTGCTTGCCTGCGACGCGGGCCAGGGGTTCGTTGCCAGGCTCGAGAGCCTGTATGCGCGCAACCGGGCCGGCAAGGCGGTGTTCAACCTGCCGCAGAACGCGCGGATACTGCCGGCAAGCCCGGTGCCGGAGAGCGGCAATGCGCTGGTCTGTGCGGTCAACACCGAGGGCCGGCTGCTCGCCTTCCCCGTCACCGACGTGCCGGAGATGGAAAAGGGGCGGGGTAACCTGCTTTTCGGCGTGCCGGGCAAAAAAGCCAAGAGCCTTGCCGAGCTCATGGTCGCCGTGGCGGTCGTGGGTGAGGGCGGCAAGCTCGCGGTCCACTGCGGTGACCGCCGCATGACCCTGTCGTGGAAGGACCTGGAGAACTATCGTGGCGAGCGTGGCCAGCGAGGCGCCGTGCTGCCGCGGGGGTGGCGCAAGGTGGACCGGGTAGAGGCCGAATAGCGGATAGCGGATAGCGGATAGCGGATAGCGGGCAGTTCATCGTGAGTCGTGAATCGTAAAGCCGCTTCTGCCTTCTTACGACTCACTGCTCACCAATAACGACTCACAATTTTCTGACCATCCGCTATCCGCTATCCGCTATCCGCTATCCCAACACCACCGCCTCCGGTGCATTCACGAAAAAGCCCTGGATGTACTCGACGCCGAGCTGCCACAGCACGGCCATCGTGTTCGCGTCCTCGACACGCTCCGCGATCGTCGCCGACTTGTGACTGCGGGCGAGTTCGACCAGTTCCTTGACCTGCTGCTGCTTCTCCTGGGCAGTGGACAGGCCCTGCATCAGGGAGCCGTGGATCTTCACGAAATCGGGCTTCAGGTGCTTCATCAAGGCCTCGGTGTCGCGGCCGCCGCCGAAACCCTCCACCGCAAGGCGGAAGCCCATCGCCGAGAGCTTGTCCCTGAGCAGCCCGGCTTCCCGCAGTTGCTGTCCGGCTGCCTCTTCATGGATCTGGAAAATGATCCGCGACGGCTCGATCTTGGACGCCTTGAGCTGGTTCAGCAGCCACTCGGGCAGGGAGGCGTCGGCCAGCGTGGCTCGCGACAGGCGCACGAACAACCCTGCCGGGTTGCGGGAGGCGCAGAAGGACATGGATGCGCCGATGACCCAGCGGTCGATGTTCTTGGTCAGGTCGTTGCGCTCGGCGACCTTGATGAATTCGGATGGCAGCACCTCGTCGCCCTGTTCGTCCAGCATGCGGACGACGACGTCAAACATCTCCGGTTCGTCGCCACCCATCAGGTTGGCGATGGGTTGCTGCATCAACCGGAACCGGTTCTCCATGAGCGCCGCCTTGATGCGGCGGACCCACATCTTGTCGGAATCCTGCAGCTTGAGCAGCGTGTCCGTGTGTTCCAGCGCATGCAGGCGATTGCCACCAAGCTCACGACCGCGCCGGTTGGCACGGAAGGCGTCAGCCGCCGGTTCCTCCGGATCGAGCACCGTCGGCGGAACGATCGCCAGTCCGACCGTGCAGGTCGTGGACAGGGATCGGTCTCCGACCTGGAACACCTGCGTCGCGACCCGCTTGACGACGT
This sequence comes from uncultured Gammaproteobacteria bacterium, assembly GCA_963695465.1. GTDB lineage: Bacteria > Pseudomonadota > Gammaproteobacteria > Steroidobacterales > Steroidobacteraceae > SG8-30. Next base: position 62,657 of record CAVOGM010000006.1, on the reverse strand, counting down.
GCTCGGCCCAGGCCTGCACGTCGCCGGAGTTGCCGCGCTGCACCAGGATCATGAAGCCGTTGCCGGCGAAACGGCCGGCAAGGTCACCAGGCTGCAACAGCTCGCGTAGCCGCTTGGCGAACTCGGCCAGGAATTCCTCCCCGGTCAGGGCCCCCAGTTCGGACAGGATGCTTTCCTGCTTGTCGGGCTCGACATAGACGAGGTGCCTGACACCGCCCCTCAGCGGGATCGCCAAGCGCTTCCGTAACTCCTCGATGAAAAATCCCCGATGCAGGAACCCGGTGCCGGGATCGTGCTGCACGGCGTCGGCCAGCCGAGCTTCCAGCTCACGGCGGTCGCGACTGCCGGCGGTGACCATGACCCGGACGCAAGGCTCGCCGTCGAGTTCGCCACGCGACAGCACCAGGTCGAGCGGCAGGGACGTGCCATCCGATAATTCGGCAGATACGCGCAACGGATGACCGGGCCACTTGTCCTGCATGCAGGCGACCACGGCGCCCTTCAGCGCCGCGTGGGATTCCTGCTCGAACTCGTCCATCAGCGGCGTGCCGACCAGGGCCTCCACCGAGTCCTGCCCGAACAGCTCCAGCCAGGCTGGATTGGCGTCGACGATGATGCCTTCCTGCACCTGGGCGATGGCGTCGGCCGAGCCCTGCATCAGGTCGTTGAGCTGGTGCTGGTATTCGCCTGCCACGGTGACGGTCGCCTTCAGCGAGCGCTGGACCTTCAGCGCCTTGAGCTCGCGGTCGATGACCAGCCTGAAGCGGTCAAGGTTGGCCAGCGTCACCGCATCCTCGGCGCCCAGCTCCAGCGCCCGGGCGATGGACTGCTCATCCAGTGTCTCGTGGACGATCACGACGGGCACGTCCGGTGCGAAGCGGCCGCGGAATTCCATCGCGACCTTGAGGTCGATGAGGCCCTCGTCCGCGAAGATCAGCAACATGTCCGGGGCGAGCTGCGTGAGCGCGTCACCCAGGTCGCCGCCTTCCGGCAGCCAGCTCAGGTGGACCGGATGCCCCGCATTGCGCAGTGTCTTGTTGATCGTCTCGACATGGTCCTGGTGCCGTGTCATGACGATCATCGGCACCGCCGCTGGCTGGTTCAAGTCTGCCTCCCATGGGTCGGACCGGGCTGGATCTCGCGCGAGTCTACCATCGGCGCAGCACGCTATTACGCGACGGGGGTCTTGGAACGCCCTCCGGGGAGGCCAGCCGGCCTTCGGCCCGGGTCCGGCCGGCGCCCGACAGGGGGCGCTCGGCCGCTGCCCGGGCTGGCCGGGTAACCCGCTTGCGGCTATGATAGGCGGCTATTTTCAGCACCCACGGCCCACCCACGCGCGGGCAAGCAAGACGGAAGCAATGTCCACCTACAACACCAACGAATTCAAGTCGGGTCTCAAGATCCTCATCGATTCCGACCCCTATGTGATCGTCGAGAACGAGTTCGTGAAGCCGGGCAAGGGCCAGGCATTCAGCCGTGTCCGCATCCGTAACCTGAAGACCGGGCGCACGATCGAGCGCACCTTCAAGTCCGGCGATACGGTCGAGGGGGCCGATGTCGTCGACGTCGACATGCAGTACCTGTACACGGAGGGCGACTTCTTTCACTTCATGCAGCCGGAGTCCTTCGAGCAGCACACTGCCAGCAGGGCGGCCGTGGGCGATGCCGCCCAGTGGCTCCAGGACGGCCTGACCTGCATCGTGACCCTCTGGAACGGCCAGCCGCTGACGGTCACCCCGCCGGCGCACGTCGAGCTGAAGATCGTCGAGACCGATCCCGGCATGAAGGGCGACACGGTCACCGGCGGCACCAAGATCGCGAAGCTTGAGACCGGGGCCGTCGTCAAGGTCCCGTTGTTCCTCAACGAAGGCGAAGTCATCCGCGTCGACACCCGCAGCGGCGAGTACATCGCCCGCGCGAAGTAACGACACCGCCAGCGGTGTCTGGCACCGCTGGCACTGCATTTGTCCGACGGCTCGACATCCAGAGCGGTGCCTGGCACCTCTCACCGCATGCCGTAACGCCAACTTCACGGCGCGGTCGCCTGTCGGGCCAGTCCGTCCTTGGCTCGCTCCGCCTACGGCAAAAGTCGCTCCTTAAGGAGGCCGGCCCTCCCTCGGCCGCACCGGCAGCTGCGCGGGCATCTGTCGGGGCGGTTCGCCCTCGCTCGCTCGGAAAGGCAGAAACTCGCTCGCCACGGGGACCGCCCCTCGACGCCCGCGCAGCGGGTGGTGCGGTTCGCTCGCGTCGTCGGTGCCTGGCACCTCCTGGTCGGCCCGCGGCAAGGGCGGGGTTCCCCCTGAAGCGACTGTCGGATTTCGGAGCGTAAGGGGGAATGCCCCGGCCGCAGCCAGCGGGCCGACTGTTGTCTTGAGAGGCTGGCGCTCCTGAAGGTGTGCAACATCGCGCGGCCTGGAGGTGCCAAGCACCGAAGACGGTGCCAGGCACCTCGGCGAGCCGAGGACGCCTAGAAGTTGTCGATGCCCGCAAGCCGCCAGTCGCAGCCCGCGGCGATCATGTCGGCAACCCGTTCCAGCCCGGTGGCATCGGCCTCGTCGAAGCGAGCCAGTGCAGGGCTGTCCAGGTCGAGCACGCCGACCAGTCGGTCCGCGGCGACGATGGGCACCACCACCTCCGAGTTCGACGCGGCATCGCAGGCGATGTGATCCACAAAGGCGTGCACGTCGGGAACGAGAAGCGTGCGTCGCCCGGCGGCCGCCGTGCCACAGACGCCGCGGCCCAGTGCGATGCGGACGCAGGCCGGCTTGCCCTGGAACGGCCCGACGATGAGTTCGCCGCCCCGCAGGAAGTAGAAGCCCGCCCAGTTCAGGTCGGGCAGGGAAGCGAACAGCAGCGCGGCGGCATTGGCCGAATTCGCCCAGGGATCGCGCTCACCTGCAAGCAGTCCGCCGAGTTGCGCGACGATGGCCGCATAGGTTTCCGGCTTGCCGGCGCCGGAGGTCGGTTGGGGCGTAATGCTCATGCGGGCTGCCTCATGCGCGTTCAAGCGGAAACGCCATGGCCTCGTCTATCGACCCGAGCGACAGCGCGGTCATGACCAGCCGGTCGAACCCGAGCGCGACGCCGGCGCACTCCGGCATGCCGTGATCGAGGCAGGCCAGGAAGCGCTCGTCCATCGGCCTCGACGGTTGTCCGCGCCGGGCGCGCCCGGCCAGGTCCGCCTCGAAGCGGCTGCGCTGCTCGCGCGGGTCGGCCAGTTCGTGGAAGCCGTTGGCGAGTTCGATGCCGTCCACGTAAAGCTCGAAACGCTCTGCCACCGGGAATTCGCCGGGCCGGATGCGCGCAAGCGCCGCCTGCGAGGCGGGATAGTCGTACAGGAATGCCGGTGCGGCCCGGCCCAGTTGCGGGCCGACCGCGGTCGAGACCAGCAGGTCGAGCAGGGCGTCGCGGTCGTGGGCGGCACTCGCCGGCACGTCCACGGCATGGCCTGCGAGCGCCGCGAGGAGTTCGCGCTCGGTGGCCGTCATCGGATCGGCGCCCGTGTGGTTGCAGGACCGCCTGCCGGTAGGTGATCCGCTCGGCCCGCGCGAAGCTCCTCAGGCCCGCGGTGGCCCGCGCCAGCATCGCCTCGACGTCGTCCATCAGCCGCGGCGCGTCGAAGCCGAGCCGGTACCACTCGATCATGGCGAACTCGGGGTTGTGCAGCGTCCCGCGCTCGCCGTCGCGAAACACGTGGCAGACCTGGAAGCAGTCGCCGAGGCCGGCGGCCAGCAGGCGCTTCATCGGGATATTCGGGTGACGTCTGCAGGTACATCCGCCCGGCGCCCGCGACGTCGGCGGGAACGGAGTCGAGGTGAACGTCCGTGACCGCGGCGTGCGACAGCAGCGGCGTGTCGACCTCCACGACGCGCTGCTCTGCGAAGTAGGCACGGATCCTCGCGAGCATCGCCGCGCGCTGGCGCAGTACCTCCAGGGTGGCCGAGGGCCGCCACGCTGTCGCGATCATGGCGTCAGCGTCGCGATCCGTTCGCCCATGCGAACCGACGTGCCGGGCAGGAGGTCCGGGCGCAGGGCCGCCCGCCCTGCCGGGAACAGCAGGATGACGGTCGATCCCATGTTGAACTGCCCGAGTTCGGCCGCCTTCTCCAGCGCGACCAGCGGATCGTGGGCCGGCAGTTCCCGCGGCCGGCGCCCGCGACCGGGCGGAAGCTCCCCGGTCCAAGACAGGCTGATGCTGCCGACGAACAGCGCGCCGACCAGCACGACGGCCACGGGGCCGGCGAGCGTGTCGAAGACGCAGGCCACTCGCTCATTGCGGGCGAACAGCCTCGGGACGCTGGTCGCCGTGACCGCATTGACGCTGAACAGGTCGCCCGGCACGTGCCGGGCACTCAGCAGAGTCCCGGCCAGCGGCATGTGGATGCGGTGATAGTTGAACGGCGCCAGGTACACAGTGGCGAAGCTGCCGCCGTCGAATTGCCGGGCGAGGTCGTCGTCGCCACCGAGCAGTTCCGAGGTCGAGTAATGGATGCCCTTGGCCTGCAGCAGCATGTCCCCTTCGATTCGCCCGGCCTGGCTGACAGACCCGTCGACCGGGGACACGACCGCTTCGGGTGCGCGGTCCACGGCGCGCGCGTCCGGCTTCAACGCGCGCGTGAAGAAGGCGTTGAAGGATTCGTAGGCCAGCGCATCGGATTCGACCGCCTCGGCGAGGTTGATCGCGTACAGCCGAAGGAAGAAGCGGATGATCCCGTTCTTCAGCGGCCGGAACCGGCTGCGGGCCAGCGCATGCATCATGCGCGACAGCGCATGCTGCGGCAGCAGGTGCTGCATGCCGACAAACAGCCGATCGCCGATGGGTGCTGCGCGCTCGCTCACGCCTCGCTACCTCCGATGCGATGGAGGATCAGTCGATAGTCGTGGGCGATACCGTCCGGCGTGTGCGGCGCGCCGAAGATGGCCGACACCGCGCCTGCCGGATTGACCAGGAAGACCGTGGTGCTGTGATCGACGGTGTAGCGTCCCTGCGCATCGGCCTCTCCGATGATGACCGCGACGCCGAGCGCCTCGGTGAGCCGGGCGATTTGCGCCGCATCGCCGGTCACCCCGGTGAAGGAGGGGTCGAAGAAGGCCAGGTACTCCGCCAGGCGCCCAGGCGTGTCGCGGCCCGGATCGACCGAGACCAGCACGACGTCGGGCTGCTGGGCCGCGGGCAGGCTCGCCAGCTCGCGGCGCGCCGCGGTGAGGGTGGCCAGGGTCGCCGGGCAGACGTCCGGGCAATTCGTGAAGCCGAAGAACACCAGGCTCCAGCGGCCGGTGAGCTGCTCGGGACCGAAGGCGCGGGATTGCTGGTCCAGGAGTTCGAAGGCGGGCAACGGGCGCGCGGCAGGAAACACGGTTGCGTGCTCCAGCGCCAGCGCCTGGGATTCCGGCTCCACTGGCGGTGCCTGCAGGCGGGCCAGCCACATGCCGGCGAGCGCTGCCACGACGGCCACCAGCGCCAGGATCGCGATTTTCAGGGAGGACGACATAAGTGTTGTGAGTTGTCAGTCGTGAGTCGTGAGTCGTGAGTTGTGAGTGGTGAGTCGTGAGTGGTGAGTCGTGAGTGGCAAGAGGCGTAGACCGGGCGGCCGGACGAAGATCGTGAATTACGAAGGGGCTTTCTGGCTCTTCCAACTCACGACTTACGACTCACAATTCACCATCCGACGCTTACCCTCGTTTGCGCACTTTCCGGTCATTATCCCACACCCCGCACAGCACAGGCCTTCGAACCCGCTCGAAATCACGGCCGAGCGGCTAGAATTGCGCGCATGCCAGGCACTTCGACATCGAAACGACGCCGGGCGGCACCTGCTGTGAGGGCCAGGACCGTCGGCGAACTCGTGACCTGGGCTGAGCGTCGCCTCGCGGGCGCATCCCTGCATTACGGCCACGGCACGGACAACCCGCTGGACGAGGCCGGGGCGCTGGTCTTTCATGCACTGGGCATCCCCCACGACGAGGCGCCGCTGGCCTATGGCCGGGCCGTGGAGCCGGCCGCCGCACGCCGTGCCGCCGAGCTCGTCGCCCGGCGGATCAGCGAGCGGGTGCCGTCGGCCTACCTGACGGGCCGCACGTGGTTTGCCGGCCATGAGATCGAAGTGACGCCCGACGTCCTGGTCCCGCGGTCACCGCTGGCGGAACTGTGCGAGTGTGGCTTCGCACCCTGGATCGACCCGGGGTCCGTGCGCAACGTGCTCGATATCGGCACCGGCTCGGGTTGTATCGCGATCGCCTGCGCCCACGCCTTCGTCGACGCCAGGGTGGATGCCGCGGACGTGTCGCCGGCCGCGCTCGAGGTCGCCGGCCGGAATATCCGCGCGCACGGGCTGGAGAAGCGGGTGCGGCCCGTACTGTCCGACGTTTACGAGGGCATCGGTGCCCGCCGGTACGATATCATCGTCAGCAATCCGCCCTATGTCTCGGAGGCCGAAATGCGAGCGCTACCGAGCGAATACCGACGGGAGCCCGCGCTCGGCCTGGTGGCAGGTCCGCGCGGACTCGATGTTGTCGAAAGGATTCTCGAGCGGGCGGCGGATCACCTGCGGCCGCGGGGCGTCCTGGTCGTCGAGGTCGGCAACTCGGAGCAGCGCGTCCGCGAGGCCTGGCCCCGGGTGCCGTTCACGTGGCTCGACTTCGAGCGCGGCGGGGGCGGGGTGTTTCTGCTCAACGCCGCGCAGGTGAAGCGTCACCGGAGCGATTTCTCACGGGCGCCGCAACGGGGAACAGGTCATGTCCGGTAACACGATAGGCAGGCTTTTTGCGGTGACCACTTTTGGCGAGAGCCACGGCCCCGCGCTGGGCGCGGTCGTCGACGGCTGTCCGCCGGGCCTCGAAATCGCGGCGAAGGACATCCAGGCCGACATGGAACTGCGACGCACCGGCACCTCCCAGTTCACGAGCCAGCGTCGCGAGCCCGATGCCGTGACGATCCTCTCCGGTGTGTTCGAGGGCCGCACGACCGGCGCGTCGATCGGCCTGATGGTCGCAAACACCGACCAGCGTTCGCGTGACTACGACAAGATCAAGGACCGGTTCCGGCCGGGCCATGCAGATTACACGCACCAGCAGAAGTACGGCTTCCGGGACTATCGCGGCGGCGGCAGGAGTTCGGCGCGCATCACCGTGGCCACGGTCGCGGCCGGGGCGATCGCCCGCAAGTACCTGCGTGAGCGCCTCGGCGTCACCGTCAGCGGATGGCTGTCGCGCATGGGACCGATCGAGCTCGATCCCGTCGAGCCGTCGTTCGCCTACGAAAATCCTTTCTTCTGCCCCGACCCCGCCCGTGTGCAGGAACTCGAGGACTACATCTGGTCGCTGCGCAAGCAGGGCGACTCGGTCGGCGCCAGGGTGACGGCGGTGGCCCGCGGCGTGCCGCCCGGCCTGGGCGAGCCGATGTTCGATCGGATCGACGCCGACCTGGCCCACGCCATGATGGGCATCAACGCGGCCAAGGCCGTGGAGATCGGCGACGGCGTCGCGGTCGCCGGGCAACTGGGCAGCGAGCACCGTGACGAACTGACGCCGGACGGCTTCCGCTCGAATCACGCCGGCGGCACGCTGGGAGGCATCACCTCGGGCCAGGACCTCGTCGTGCACGTCGCGCTCAAGCCCACCTCGAGTATCCAGGTGCCGGGCTGGACGATCGACGTCGACGGTAATCCTGTCGAAGTCGTCACGACCGGCCGGCACGATCCCTGCGTGGGACTGCGCGCCGTGCCGATTGTCGAGGCCATGCTGTTGATCGTGCTCATGGACCACTACCTGAGGCACCGGGCGCAGTGCGGCGACGTCGTCCCGACCACGCCCGACATCACCCGAACCCGCTGACTTGGGCCGCGAGGCGCGCTACCTGGCCGGCGGCTATTTCTGGTATTTCGCCACCGTCGGGCTCTTCGTTCCCTATTGGCCGCTGTTTCTCGCGAAGCGCGGCTTCGATGGCCTTGAAATCGGCCTGGCGATGGGCGTCTTCGCCGCCCTGCGCGTCGTTGGCCCGCCGGTCTACGCCCACTGGGCCGACGTTACCGGGCGCCGCTTGCAGCTGCTCAGGATCGCGTCGCTGGCGACACTGGCCTGCGCGCTGGCGTTCTACTGGCTGCATTCGCTGTGGGCGATCCTGCTGCTGCTGGCTGTCTACAGCGCCATGTGGAACGGCGTCATGTCCGTCTACGACGCGCACGTGCTCGAGCGGCTGCAGGCCGATTCCGGGCGTTACGGCCTGCTGAGGCTGTGGGGATCGATCGGTTTCATCGTCGTTCGCCGCGACGGCGGGATGGGGGCTCGACCTGGCCGGCATCGAGATGCTGCCGCTGGCGCTGGCAGCGGTGATCGGCATCACCTGGCTCACCCTCCGCGGGCTCGAACCCGGCGCTGGCAGGCCGACGGGCCGGCCGCGCTCGAGCTCGCGCCCGGCGCTCGCCGATCGGCGCGTCCAGGTGTTCCTGGTGGTGGCGTTCCTGATGGTCGCGAGCCACGGTGCCTACTACAACTTCTTCACGCTCTATCTGCAGCGGCTCGGCTACGGCGGGACCGCGATCGGGTTGCTCTGGGCGCTGGGCGGTGATCGCCGAGATCGGCGTCTTCCTGCTGGCGCGCCGGCTGCTGGCCCGGTTTTCGCTCAGGTCCCTGACCGTGTTCGCGCTCGGCGCCGCGGCGCTGCGCTGGCTGGCGCTGGCGCTCTGGGCCGATACCGGCGCCGTGGTCTTCGCGGCCCAGACCCTGCACCTGGCGAGCTTCGGGCTGTTCCACCTGTGCTCGGTTTCCATCGCCCAGGTCCTGTTTCCGCGCGATGCCGCCGCACGCGGACAGGCCCTGCACGGCAGCCTCGGCTTCGGTCTCGGCGGCATGGTCGGCGCACTGGCCAGCGGTTGGTTATGGCGTGAAGTGTCGCCCGAGGCCGCGTTCATGGCCGGGCGCGCTGGCCGCGCTGGCTGCCGCGGCGCTGGCGGCAGCCGGCCTGCGGGGCTTGCCGCCGTGGTCGGTGGCGAGGCCCGGCCGGTAGGGACCCCGAAATGACCCAGACCGTGACGGCCTGCCAGATTTTGGTAAATAGATGCGGGTAGGCTATAGTCCGCTCGATCAGCGACTTGTGATTGATTTCACACCCGTTTAGCCAGTTCGAGTCGATGCTTGAGAGCTGGAGACGGCCTTTTGGGAGTGACGATGAGCTGGAAACTTCGCGCCGCAATCTCGGCGCTCTTGCTTGCCCCACAGGCCGCCTTTCCGCTTGGGTTGGGCGACATTCGCCTGAATTCGGCGCTGAACGAGCCGCTGTCGGCCGAAATCGACCTGGTCGCGCCGACCGCCGAGGAACTCGGTTCCCTGAGCGCGCAACTCGCTTCACGCGAGCTGTTCCAGCGCTACGGCATCGACCGCGCCGGCTTCCTGGATTCGGTTCAGTTCCAGGTCGGGCGGGGTCGCGATGGCCGCAACGTGCTGCTGGTGAACTCGGCGGCGCCGATCAGCGAGCCATTCGTCACCTTCCTGGTCGAAGTCAACTGGCCGCGCGGCAGGCTGCTGCGCGAATACACCGTCCTGCTGGACCCCCCGGTCTTCGCGCCCGAGGAGGCCGTTGCGCCGACCGCCGGTCGCCGCGCCGCGCGTGTCGCGCACCCCGGCCGCCGCCGCACCGTCGGCGCCTGCGCGGCCGAGCCCGGCACCCGAGGCGAGACCCGCCCCGGCGCCCTCTGGCGGGGCCGCGACGACCTATGACGTGCGCCGCGGCGATACGCTCTATCGTGTCGCGGCGCAGTTCAGTGACGGCAGCCGTTCCGGCACCAACCGCATGATGATCGCCATGTTCCGGGACAACCCGGAAGCGTTCGGCGGCAACATCAACGTGCTGCGCGCCGGGGCGATCCTGCGTGTACCGGGTCCGGAGTCGCTGGCCGACGTCAGCGCCTCCGAAGCCTCCAGTGAGATTGGCCGCCAGACCGCCGCCTGGCAGGGCGGGGAGGCTCGTGCAGGAGTCCGCGCGTCTGCGGCTGGTGACGCCCGAGGTGACCGCCGACGGCGGTGCGCCGGCCTCGGAAGCTGCCGACGTGGAATCGCGGATCGGCGACCTCAGCCGTGAAATCGAGGAGTCGCAGACGGCTGCTCGAACTGAAGAACGCGGAACTCGCGCAGTTGCAGCAGCGGCTGTCCGAGAAGGAAGCCGCCGCCGCCATGGCCGCGGCCGCGCCAGCCGCCGAGCCGGCCGCCGAAACTGCCACACCAGCCGCCCCCGAGGGTCAGGAAGCCGCTGCGCCGGCGACCGAGACGCCGGTGGCGCAAGCCGCCGGAGAAGCCGGCCGTCGAGGAGCCCGCGGCGCCTGTCCAGGCGGAACCGAGCTTCGTCGACAAGCTGACCGACAACTGGACCTACGTGCTGGGCGCGGCAGTCCTGCTGCTCGGCGGCGGGCTGGCTTTCGGTTATGCGCGCCGCCGTCGGGAGGAAGACCTCGACGAGGCGCTGCGGACCTTTGAACCGCCGCCGTCGGCGCCGATCCCGTCCGAAACACAGCGCCTGCGCACGCTCGCGGCAGGCGCAGGACTGGAAACCGACGACCGAGGCAGCAGGAAGAGGAAGACTTCCGGACCGCGACGCTGCCGCCGATCAGGCGCGACGATCTCGAACGGCCGGCATCGTTCGCCGACACGTTCAGTGCCGAGGCGCCGGTCGAACTCGACCAGGGCGACCCGCTGGCCGAGGCCGACTTCCACATGGCCTACGGCCTGTACGACCAGGCCGCGGACATCGTCAAGCTGGCGCTGGACGGCGAGCCCGAGCCGACGCGACCTGAAGATGAAGCTGCTCGAGATCTTCTTCGTCTCGGGCAACAAGGACCGCTTCCTGGAAGCCGCCGGGGAACTGGCGAAGTCCCGCAGCGATGGCGATGCGGCCGATTGGGACCGCGTGGTCATCATGGGCCGCCAGCTGGCGCCCGAGGACCCGCTGTTTGCGGGTGAGACCTCGAGTGGCGGCGTCGACCTGAACCTCGAGGGCGGCGCCAGCCTCGTCGACCTGGAACTGCTTGCCCCGCCTGAGGGCGACGAAGGCGATCGACCTCGACCTTGGCGAGGCGCTCGACGCATCCGACAGCAGCGCGGTCACGGGCGAGACCGAGGTGCTCGATTTCGACCTGGATTCCGCGGACCCGGGTCAGGCGCCGACGGCCGAGATGCCGGACTCTCTGACCGGACCGCCGAGATGGCCACGGCGGAGATGCCGACCCTCGAGGTGCCGGCCGGCGAGTCGCCGACCATCGAGGCCACGCGCCTGCAGACCGTTGCCAGCCGACACGACCGCCGAGATGCCGATGGACGACCTCGGCATCGACCTCGGCGACCTCGACGCGCTGTCCGACATCGCGCCGGAGGACGACGTTACGCGGATCGCGCCGGCCGACGAATCGACGCAGATGCTGCCAGCGGTCGACGCTGAGGCAATGGATTTCGACCTGTCCGACATCTCGCCCGAGGTGGCGTCGGCGGGCGAGACAGGCGATGTAGAGAAACCCAGCGCATCGACCTCGACGTCGGCGCTTCGATGGCCGATCGCGGCAGCGACTTCACGGCGACCGAGCAGATCTCGCTGGAAGAGCTGCCGCAGGTGTCGGAACTCGAGCCCGTGACCATGAGCGAGGTCGGCACCAAGCTCGACCTGGCGCGTGCCTACGTCGACATGGGCGACCCGGACGGGGCGCGCAGCATCCTCGAGGAAGTGCTCAAGGAAGGCAGCAGTTCGCAGAAGCAGGAAGCCCAGCGCTTGCTGGACTCCCTGCCCGGAGCCTGACCGGCCGCGTCCGGCCAGGTGGCCGGCGCCGACCGGTTCCTTGCCATGGACACTGCGGGCATGACGCAGCGGATCGCCGTCGGCGTCGAGTACGACGGTGGCCGCTACGCCGGCTGGCAGCGTCAGCCCGAGGCCGCGTCCGTCCAGGCGGAACTGGAGCGCGCGCTCGGCTCGGTCGCAGATCATCCCGTCACGGTCAACTGCGGCGGCCGGACGGACGCCGGTGTCCACGCCCTGGGGCAGGTCGCCCACTTCGATACCCGCTCGCGGCGGACGATGCGGAGTTGGGCGCTGGGCGCCAACCGGCTGCTGCCGGCCGACGTCGCCGTCACCTGGGCCGCGCCGGTGTCGGCCGGGTTCCACGCCCGCTACTCGGCGCTGGCGCGGACCTACCGTTACGTGATCCTGAATCGAGCCGTGCGTCCCGCGCTGCTGCGGCGGCGCGTCTGCTGGATCCATCGGCCGCTCGACGCCAGCGCCATGCACGCTGCGGCCCAGTGTCTGGTCGGCGAACACGACTTTTCGGCCTTTCGCGCCGCCGAATGCCAGTCGCCGACGGCGATACGCAGGCTCGCAAGCGATCGAGGTCGGCCGCCACGACGACACCGTGTTCATCGAGGTCAAGGCCAATGCCTTCCTGCATCACATGGTGCGCAACATCGCCGGATCCCTGATCGCCATCGGCACCGGCGACCGGCCGGCAGCCTGGCTCGGCGACGTGCTGGCCGGCCGTGACCGGCGCCTGGCCGGCATCACCGCGCCGGCCGGCGGCCTGTACTTCCTGCGTATCGACTATCCGGAGGAATTCCGTCTTCCGGTCCCCTCGGCCGGCCCATGGGCTATGATCGCGGGCGCCTGAGCGTCATTTAGAGCGCCCGCGATGACCTGGTTCGAGAAAATCATTCCTTCGCGCATCAAGACGGAGCGCCGCACGCGATCCGTGCCCGAGGGGCTCTGGATGAAGTGCCCGACCTGCGATTCGGTGCTGTACCGGCCCGAGGTCGAGCGCAACCTGCAGGTCTGTCCCAAGTGCTCGCACCACATGCGCATCGGCGCGCGCGACCGGCTGAACCGCTTTCTCGATCCCGATTCGGCGCTTGAGCTGGCCGTCGAGGTCACTCCCCAGGATCCGTTGAAGTTCCGCGACAGCAAGCGCTATCGCGACCGCATCGCGGCAGCGCAGAAGGCCACCTCGGAAGTCGATGCGCTGGTCGTCATGGCGGGAAAGCTCCACGGCATGGACCGTGGTCGCGGTCGCCTTCGAGTTCCTGTTCCTCGGCGGCTCGATGGGTTCCGTGGTCGGCGAACGCTTCGTTCGTGGCGTCGACCACTGCATCCGTAACCGCGTGCCCCTGGTCTGCTTCACCTCCAGCGGCGGCGCCCGCATGCAGGAGGGCCTGCTGTCGCTGCTGCAGATGGCCAAGACCAGTGCCGCCCTGGCCGGGCTGGCGCGCGAGCGGCTGCCGTTCATTTCCGTGCTGACCGATCCCACGACCGGCGGCGTCTCCGCCAGCCTTGCCATGCTGGGTGACATCAACATCGCGGAGCCCAAGGCGCTCATCGGCTTTGCCGGCCCGCGAGTGATCGAGCAGACGGTGCGCGAAACGCTGCCCGAGGGCTTTCAGCGCAGCGAGTTCCTGCTCGAGCACGGCGCGATCGACCTGATCGTCGACCGCCGCGACCTGCGCGACCGGATTGCCAGCCTGCTGCGCCTGCTGATGAAGGTGCCGCTGGCCGACCAGTGAAGCCGAGCTTGCGGTTCGACACGCTGCAGCAGTGGCTCGACTGGCAGCAGTCGCTGCATCCCAAATCCATTGACCTGGGCCTGGAGCGCGTCGGCGACGTGCTCGGACGGCTGGGCATCGAGCGTCCCGCGAACAGCGTCCTGACGGTCGGCGGCACCAATGGCAAGGGCTCGGTCGTCGCCTACCTGGATGCCATCCTGCGCGCCGGCGGCTACAGCGTCGGGACCTTCACGTCGCCCCACCTGATCCGCTACAACGAGCGCATCCGCATTGACGGCCGCAGCGCCGGCGACGAGGAGATCACGCGCGCGTTCGAGCGCATCGACGCCGTCCGCGGCGACACCAGCCTGACGTTCTTCGAGTGGAACGCGCTGGCCGCTTTCGTGCTGCTGGAAGCGGCGGGCGTCGAGGTGGCCGTGCTCGAGGTCGGGCTCGGCGGCCGGCTCGATGCCGTCAATGCCGTGGATGCGGACGTCGCGGCGGTGGTCTCCATCGGGCTCGATCACTGCGACTGGCTCGGCCCGACGCTCGAGCAGATCGGCCGTGAGAAAGCCGGCATATTCAGGCCGGGACGGCCGGCGATCTTCGGCGCGCGGAATATGCCCTGGTCCGTGGCCCAGGCTGCCACGGCGATCGGGGCACGATTGAGGCGTCTCGGCGTGGACTTCGACTTCGTCGAGCGCCCCGACGGCTGGGACTACGTCGGGACGGGCTCCCGCAGGCGCGAGCTCCCGCTGCCGGGCCTGGCCGGCGCCGCGCAGCTGGCCAATGCGGCGACGGCGCTGGCGGTGCTCGAGGCGGCGGAACCGCGGCTGCTGGTGCCGGACGATGCCGTGCGCGCGGGCCTCGCCCGGGCGGCCCTGGCTGGTCGTTTCCAGGTCGTTGCCGGCAGTCCCGAGTGGGTACTGGATGTTGCGCACAACGCGGACGCGGCCAGGACCCTGGCGAAGGGCCTCTCGTTGCTTCCGCACACGGGGCGCACGATTGCCGTCTGCGGCATGCTGGCGGACAAGGACACAGCGGCGGTCGCCGCTGCGATGCGTCCGGCCGTCGACGCCTGGATCGCCGTCGGGGTCGACGGCCCCCGCGCCCTGGACGCCGGCGCCCTGGCGGCCAGGATCGAACCCGTGGTCGGCGTCGCGGTCCTCAGTGAGCCGGATGTAGCGGCCGGCTGCGCCAGGGCGCGCGAGATGGCGCGTCCGGGCGACAGGGTGGTGGTCTTCGGGTCGTTTCACACGGTCGGCCCGGCGCTCGAATGGCTCGGCCTGTCCGCCGAGGCAGGCTAGAATGGCGGCACTTCGGATGCCTGGCGACAGCTGATGGAAACTGCGGTCAAGGAGCGCCTGATCGGCGCCGCGGTGCTGGTCCTGCTGGTGGTGCTGGTCGTGCCTGCCCTGCTGTCGGGCCCGCGCGAGCCGCCTCCGCCCGATGCCGCGGGCGAGGGCCCGATCCGCAGCGTGGAAATCGACATGGGGCGGTCGCGACCGCTGAGCGAGCCCGTTGAGCCGTCGCCGGCCGATCGGGATCTCGTGCCACCGGCCCCCTCCGGCCTGCCCGAGGCGTCCGCTCAGGGTCTCTCGGGGCCCGCGGACCGGACCGACTGCGACGCCTCCGGCAACCGAAGCCGTCGCGACAGCCTCTCCCGGCCGACGCTGACGCACCGTCCGCCGCAGCCGTGCCGGCTGGCGCGCCGCCGGATGCGCCGCCGGCCACTGGCCCGGAGTCCGCGCGCGCCGGGTGCCGGCTGGGCCGTCCAGCTGGCGGCGCTGTCCAACCAGGATTCCGCCCTGGAAGATGGTCTCCGACCTGAAGACTCGCGGGTACGCGGCTTTCATCCTCGAGTACCGCTCGGGCGGCAAGGTCCTGTACCGGGTCCGCGTCGGCCCGGAGACGCAACGGGAACGGGCCGTCGCGCTGGCGGCGAGACTGCAGGGCGAGGGCTTCAAGCCGACGGTGGTGGCGCATCCGTGAGGCCGTCGCTGCCGGTCACGTCTGCGCTGCGGACAGCTTTGCCGCGCCGCGGGCCATGCTTGGGGTAGAATCGCGGCGTCTATTACCTGGAGCTCGCCCCGCATGAACGGTGCCGACTACCTTTTCATCGGAATCCTCCTGGTATCGCTGACGCTCGGCGTCGTCCGGGGTTTCGTCAGGGAGGCGATCTCGCTGCTCGTCTGGCTGGCCGGAATGTGGCTGGCGTGGCGTTACGCGTACCTGCTCTATCCCTACCTCGGCGGCGCCCTGGGCGCTCCCGGCCTGCGCGAATGGCTGGCCCGCGTGCTGCTGTTCGTGGCGATCCTGTTCCTCGGCTCGGCCCTCGGCGCCCTGGTCGCCTACCTGCTGCATCGTTCGTCGAACCTGGCGGCGACCGACAGGCTGCTCGGTGCGCTCTTTGGCGCCGTGCGGGCGCTGGTGGCGATCGGCATTTTCGTGATCGTCGCGCAGGGGCTCGACCTGGACGGCGAGAAGTGGTGGAAGTCCTCGCGACTGATGCCCTACGCGGAACATGCGGCGAGCTGGCTGGAGCGTTACGCCGAGCCCGCCGTCGAGCCGCTGCTCGACGAGGTCTCCGGCATGATCCGCGGGTAGGCCCATGTGCGGCATCGTCGGCATCGTTGGCCAGTCCCCGGTTAACCAGCGGATCTACGATGCCTTGACGGTGCTCCAGCACCGCGGCCAGGACGCCGCCGGCATCATGACCGAGCGCGACGGCGAGCTGTGCGTCCGCA
Source organism: uncultured Gammaproteobacteria bacterium (assembly GCA_963695465.1). Taxonomy (GTDB): domain Bacteria; phylum Pseudomonadota; class Gammaproteobacteria; order Steroidobacterales; family Steroidobacteraceae; genus SG8-30. Next base: position 46,410 of record CAVOGM010000006.1, on the reverse strand, counting down.
AGGACGTGGGCCTGGTGCGCGACGTCTTCCACCAGCGGCACATGCTCCAGCTGGCGGGCAACGTCGGCATCGGGCATGTCCGCTATCCGACGGCGGGCTGCGACCGGGCGGACGAGGCGCAGCCGTTCTACGTCAACTCGCCGTTCGGCATCGGCCTCGGCCACAACGGCAACCTCACCAATGTCGACGACGCTGTCCGAAGACATCGTCCACGGCGATCGGCGGCACCTCAACACCAGTTCCGACTCCGAGGTGCTGCTCAACGTCTTCGCCAGCGAGCTGCAGAAATGCAGCGGCAGCCGGCTCTCGCCACAGGACATCTTCGGTGCGCTGGAGGCGCTGTTCCGTCGTTGCCAGGGCGGCTTTGCGGTGGTCTCGCTGATCGTCGGGCACGGCATCGTCGGGCTTCCGCGACCCGAACGGCATCCGGCCGCTCGTGCTCGGCCGGCGCGAGACGCCTCGCGGCCTGGAGTGGATGCTCGCCTCCGAGAGTGTGGCGCTCGACATGCTGGGCTTTCGACTGGTGCAGGGACGTGAACCCCGGCGAGGCAGTCTACGTGGACAAGCAGGGACGCCTGTTCAGCCACCAGTGCGCGCCCTGCCTGCGCCACACGCCCTGCATCTTCGAGTACGTCTATTTCGCGCGACCGGACTCGATCATCGACAACATCTCGGTGCACAAGGCGCGAATGCGCATGGGCGAGAAGCTGGCCGAGAAATTGCGGCGGCTGCGGCCGGACCATGACATTGACGTGGTCATCCCGATTCCCGACACCAGCCGCACCAGCGCCATGCAGCTGGCAGCCGCGCTCGGCGTGCGCTACCGCGAAGGCTTCGTCAAGAACCGCTACATCGGTCGCACCTTCATCATGCCCGGCCAGGAAATGCGCGAGAAATCCGTGCGCGGCAAGCTCAACGCCATCGACCTCGAGTTCCGCGGCCGCAACGTGCATGCTGGTGGACGACTCGATCGTGCGTGGCACGACGTCGGCGCAGATCATCGAGATGGCCCGCGAAGCGGGTGCCATCAAGGTGTATTTCGCTTCGGCAGCACCGCCGGTGCGCTACCCCAACGTCTACGGCATCGACATGCCGGTCGCCTCGGAGCTGGTCGCCGCAGGCCGCTCGGAGGACGAGGTGGCGCGCCTGATCGGTGCCGACTGGCTGATCTACCAGGACCTGGGCGACCTGGTGTCCGCCTGCCGGCATGACGATGCCCGCATCCAGGAGTTCGACACGTCCTGCTTCTCCGGCCAGTACACCACCGGGGACGTCACCGCCGACTATCTCGGCCGGCTGGTCAAGGAGCGCGCCGACGACGTCAAGGCGCGCCGACGCGACGATCCCCAGGCGACCCGCGTAGTCCGCGCCGTCTGAGCGGCGGCGACCGTGCGGGACCCCCGCGACTTCCTCCTCGAACTCTTCGCCGCCGGGCTGGCCGCGGTGGACGGACGTCGGCGCATGCGCCGGGCGCTGGCCGGCCGCGACGATCTCGTCGACGTGTGGCTACTGGCGGTCGGCAAGGCCGCCGCGGCCATGACGCTCGGTGCGCTCGACGTGCTCGGCCCACGCGTTACCCGGGCGCTGGTCGTCTCGCGCGCAGGCTACTTCGGGGAGGAACTCGCGCAGCATGAAGGCATTACTTGCCTGACGGGCGGCCACCCCGTGCCGGACGAGGGCAGCCTGGCCGCGGGCACCGCGGCGCTTAAGCTGGCGGCGCAGGCCGGCCGCGGGCAGGCGGTCCTGCTGCTCGTCTCCGGCGGCGCGTCGAGCCTGGTGGAGGTGCTGCCGGAGACGGTTTCGCTGGCCGACCTGCAGCGGGTGTCGAAATGGGCGCTCGCATCGGGTCTGCCGATCGAGCGCGTCAATGCGGTGCGGCGCCGGCTCTCCAGGATCAAGGACGGCAGGCTGATGGCGGCGTTCGGGCACTGCGCCGTCGAGGGCTTTTTCATCTCGGACGTCCCCGGCGACGACGCCGCGCTGGTTGGGTCGGGGCTCCTGGCCGCTGCCGGCGAGCCGCGCGACGAGGCAGAGCTGCCAGGCTGGGTGTGCGATCTCATGGCCGGGTCCGGAGCGAGCCCGCCGGTCCAGACGAGCGCGCCTGTCACCTGCGTCGGCTGCCTCGACGACGCGCTGGCGGCGATACGACAGGCGGCCCTGGCCGCCGGCGTCGCCTGCCGTGTTCGCAGCGAGCGGCTGGAGGGCGATGCCGTCGCCGCCGCCGGCCTCATTTGCGGCGACTTGAGCGCCGCCGGCCCGGGGCTCATCGCCTGGGGCGGCGAGACCACGGTGCGGCTGCCCCCGTCACCGGGCCGGGGCGGACGCAACCAGCATCTTGCGCTGGCGGCCGCGAAGCCTGATCGATGGCCGCGACGATCTCACGCTGCTTGCGGCGGGCACGGATGGATCTGACGGCAATTCCGCAGATGCCGGCGCGGTCGTGGATGGCCAGACGATCGACCGCGGGCGGGACGCGGGGCTCGATCCCGACACCTGCCTTCGAGGGGCCGACAGCGGCCGCTTCCTCGAGGCGAGTGGTGACCTGGTTCACACTGGCGCCACGGGCACCAACGTTGGCGACCTGCTGCTGGCGCTGCGGCGCGACCCAGGTCACAGTCTGTAACCGGTCCCCAGTATGTAAAATGCGGGTATGGCTCTGCGTGTCCTGATCATCGATGATGAGGAGGTCTACCGGCGGCTGCTCGCGCAGCATGTCGAGGTCGGCTTCGAGTCGGCGGCGATCGCCGAGTACGACCCGTCGACCAAGGGCCGGCTGCCGCCCGATTTCCAGGGGTCGGGTTACGACGTGGTCCTTCTCGACGACCAGCCCGGGGCCGGCACGGGCCTCGAGTGGTTGAAGGACCTGCGTCGCCGCGCTAATTTCCCGCCCATTGTCTACCTGCTTTCCGATCCGTCCGACGAATCCGAGGCGGAAGCAAGGGCGGCGGGCGCCCATGCCTGCCTGTCCAAGCAGAAGGTCGACCACCATCGCCTGGTCGAGCTGCTGCGCACGGTGCAGGGCAGCGGCCGGCGGGCCGAGCCGCTGGCCGGAACCGACGAAGTCGACCGCGCCTGCCGGTTCGGCGACCTGACCATCCGCGGCTACCGTTTCGTCCGCAAGCTGGCCGAGAGCCCGGTCTCGATGGTCTACCTGGCAGAGAGCCTGAAGTCGAAGTCTCAGGTCGTGCTGAAAGTGCTGCGGCAGGCGCCGGAGGTGGATGGCAAGAACGCCGAGACCTTCGATCGCTTCCTGCTCGAGTACGAGATTGCCTCCCGCATTCGCCACCCCAACGTGGTGCGCATCTTCGAATTCGGCGCCGGCGACGACTATGCCTATATCGCCATGGAGTACTTCCCCAAGGGCGACCTGCGGACGCGCATCAAGCAGGGAATCGAACCCCGCGTGGCGGCATCGCTCATGCGCCAGATGGCCGAGGCGCTGCAGGTGCTGCATGCGGCGGGCGTGCAGCACCGCGACCTGAAGCCAGGCAACGTCATGCTGCGCGACAACGAATCGGTCGTCCTGATCGACTTCGGCATGTCCAAGCAGATCGAGCTCAACGCTTCGATCACCGGCAGCGGCACGATCTTCGGCACTCCCTACTACATGAGCCCGGAACAGGGTCATGGCCGGGAAACGGACGAGCGCAGCGACCTGTACAGCCTCGGCATCATCTTCTACGAGATGCTGATGCGGCGTAAGCCCTACGTCGCGGGCACCCCGATGCAGGTCATCTACAAGCATGCCAATTCGCCGCTGCCCGAGCTGTGGCCCGAACTGAAGCGTTTCGAGTCCATCCTGCACAACTGCATCGCCAAGGACCCTGCGTGCCGGTATTCTTCGGCCGAGATGCTGGTCGACGCGGTCAAGGAAGCGGAACGGGATGAGGCGGAACGGGCAGCAATGGGATTCTGACGGCCGCTGGCGCGGCGCCGCCGCGCAATCACCCGAGGAACTCCTGTTGGCGCCGACGCCGACGGCATGGTTTGGCGCCGCGTCGGATCACCTGCACGAACTGCTGCTCGATCACGCCAACTGCGAGAAGAAAGCCGCCTCGACCGCACTGGCGCTCATGTTCTCCTACGCCGACGATTTCGCCCTGACGCGGCAGCTGTCGAGGCTGGCGCGCGAAGAACTCAGGCACTTCGAGCAGGTCCAGAAGCACCTCGAGTCCGCGGGGCTGCCGTATCGGCGCCTGAAGCCTTCGCGCTATGCGGAAGGCCTGCGCCGCGCCGTCGCGTCCTCCGAGCCCCAGCGCCGGCTGGACCTGCTGCTCTGCGGCGCCCTGATCGAAGCCCGGTCCTGCGAGCGCTTTGCCGGCCTGGCGCCCAGGCTGGACGAGCCGCTGGCCGGCTTCTACACGGGACTGCGCGAATCAGAGGCGCGGCACTTCGGCCTCTACCTGGCGTTGGCGCGCACGCATGCGAGCCGATGCGGTCTCGACCTGGACGCGAGCCTGGAGGCGCTCGCCTGCGCCGAGGCGGAACTGGCGACCGCGCCGGATAGGCAGTTCAGGTTTCATTCCGGCCCACCGGCGGAAGCGGATGAGCGGATAGCGGATAGCGGGGAAGTCGGCGGATAGCGGATAGCGGATAGCGGATGGCAGGAATGGCGCGGCGTGAGGCGGGAAGGGGCTGGGTCCCCCGGCGAGCGAGTTTCGTTCTTCCGAGCGAGCGGGGGACTCCCAGCCCCGACCGCTTCTGACCATCCGCTAACAGTTCACTCCCTCGGCATCCTCAGCAGTTCATAGCCCGCCTCATCCCACCTCAGCACGCTGCCCTCGCGATGCCAGTCGCCTAGCACGATCCGCGTGCAGTCCTGGCCGCCGGCACGAAAGCGGTGCACGGCGGGGCGGTGGGTATGTCCGTGCAACAGGGTGTTCACGCCCGCGGCCTGCAGGGCGCGTTCCACCGCGTCCTGGCTGACGTCGGTGATGTACTCGTCCGCCTCGGCCAGGTGCGCCCGGCTGCCCGCGCGGGCCTGTTCGGCCAGCGCACGGCGCCGGTCGATGGGCAGTGCCTGGAAAGCGCGCTGGACGTCGGGGTCGCGCACCAGCGAACGCAGTCGCTGATAGGCCGTGTCGCCGGTGCACAGGGCGTCCCCATGGGTGACCAGTACCCGCTCGTCGCCAATGGTCACGAGCGTCGGGTCCGTCATGAGGCTCGCGCCCGCGCGCTCGCAGAAACGTTCGCCGAGCAGGAAATCGCGGTTGCCCTGCATGACGAAGAGGCTCACGCCGTCGGCCGACAGCGCGGCCAGGGCGGCGATGACCTGTTCGCCCAGCGCGCCGGGCTCGTCGTCACCGAGCCAGACCTCGAACAGGTCGCCAAGCAGGTACAGCGACTGCGCATCGCGCGCGGCGCCGGTCAGCAGGCCCAGGAACTGGCCGGTGATCTCCGGGCGCGCCGCGTCGAGGTGCAGGTCGGAGGCGAACAGCCGTGTCACGGCCGGGATTCGCCCGCCGGCGTGGCCTGCTGGCCCTCGACTTCGGCACCCCCAGCGGGCGACTCGTCCTGGGCTTCGCCCGGCGTGTCGCTGCCGGGAGCTGTTTCGCCTGATTCGCCTGGTTCGTCACCGTTGGCCGGCGGCGGCGCGGCAGGGGGGGCGCCGGTGGGGTCTCGCCGATGACCTGGGCACGGGTGATCAGGATGTCCTTGAGCGGTGCGTCGCCGCCGAAAGGCCCGCGCTGCCCGGTTACCACGTGGGCAATCTGGTCGACGGCGTCCATGCCCTCGACGACCTTGCCAAACACCGCGTAACCCCAGCGGCTGGGCAACGGGTTCAGGCCGGCGTTGTCGTTCAGGTTGACGTAGAACTGGGAGGTGGCGGAATGCGGACTGTCGCCGCGCGCCATGCCGACCGTTCCCCGGCTGTTGTAGAGACCGTTGCCGGACTCATTCGGGATCGGGCCGTGCCCGGTCTTGGCGCTCAGGTCGGCGCCAAAGCCGCCGCCCTGGACGACGAAATTGGGGACGACCCGGTGGATGATCGTCTGGTCGTAGAAGCCCTCGCGCACATAGTTCAGGAAGTTTGCTGATGTCAGCGGTGCGCGCAGCGTATCGACCTCGATGACGAATTCGCCCAACGTGGTCTGGATCCGGACCCGTGGCTCGAGCGAGGGAGACTCCTGGGCGGAGGCGGCAAGGGGCAGTGCCAGGATCAACAAGCCGCAAAGAGGTGCCAAAAGAGGTGCCAGGCACCGCTGCGGTGCCTGGCACCGGTGAATCATGCCCGTCATTGTCATATCCATCCCGGCCGCCGAGTTGCGATCCAATCTTAACCGATGCCGCTGCGTGAGCGGCCGCTCCCAATCCCGTAAACTGTGCCGCTGATGTCGAACACCCTCACCACCCGCTTCGCGCCCAGCCCGACCGGGCGCATGCATCTGGGCAACGCCAGGACCGCGCTGTTCAGTTACCTGCTGGCCCGCGGCCATGGGGGTCGCTTCGTGCTGCGGGTCGAGGACACGGATTCCGAGCGGGGCAGCGAGGCGCACCTGGCCTCGCAGCTGGAAGACCTGCGCTGGCTGGGGCTCGACTGGGATGGCGGACCCGGGATCGAGGATGCCTTCGGCCCGTACCGGCAGTCGGAGCGGGGCGCCCTGTATGAGGAGCACTACGCGAGGCTGGCTGAGGCCGGTTCGACCTATCCGTGCTACTGCTCGCCGACGGAGCTCGAGGTTTCGCGCCGGACCCAGCTGGCCGCGGGGCTGCCGCCGCGTTACACCGGGACCTGCCGTGACCTGGGCGCCGCCGACCGGGCGCGGCTGGAGACGGCCGGCCGCCGTCCGACGCTGCGTTTTCGGGTGCCTATAGGCTTACGTGTGGCCTTCGACGACCTGGTGCGCGGCCCGCAGGAGTTTTCCAGCGACGACATCGGGGATTTCGTCATTCGTCGCGCCGACGGCGTCCCCATGTTCTTCTTCTGCAACGCGCTGGACGACTCACTGATGGGCGTCAGCCACGTCCTGCGCGGCGAAGACCACCTGACCAACACGCCGCGGCAGCTGCTGCTGCTGGAGGCGCTCGGGCTCGCCAGGCCGGCCTACGGGCACTTGCCGATGCTGCTGGGTTCCGACGGCGCGCCGCTGTCCAAGCGCCGCGGCAGCGTGAGCGTCGGCGACCTGCGCGACGCCGGGTTCCTGCCGGGCGCCGTGACCAACTACCTGCTGCGCCTCGGGCATGCGGGGGCCCCCGACGACTGGGTGGACCCGGGCGAGCAGCCCGCTGCTTTCGCGCTGGACAAGGTCGGGCGCGCGCCCGCGCATTTCGACGAGGTCCAGCTGCAGCACTGGCAGCGCGAGGCGGTCAAGCGCCTGGACCCGCAGGCGCTCGAGGACTGGCTCGCACCGGCGCTGCCGCCGACGCTCGGGCCGGTGGAGCGACGGCTGCTCGGCTCCACGGTCAGTCACAACGTCGTGTTCCCCGCCGACGCGCTCCCCTGGGTGGAGGTGCTCTTCGGCGCGCTGCCGCCGCCCGACGACGACCTCGCGCAGGTGCTCAGGCAGGCCGGCCCCGGATTTTTCGCGGCGGCACTGGAAGCGCTGGACACCACCGGCACGGACCTGAAGGCGCTGGCTCGCGAACTCAAGGCGCGCACCGGTCGCAAGGGCGCGGAACTCTACATGCCGCTACGGATCGCGCTGACCGGGCGTCGCGACGGCCCGGAACTGGCGCCGCTGCTGGCGGCGCTGCCGGATGCCACCCTTCGAAGCCGGCTTCGTGCCCTGGCCAGTTCAACCTAGGAAGACGATTGATGCTACGGATCCACAATTCGCTGACGGGGCGGAAGGAAGAGTTCCACGAGATCGAGCCCGGCAAGGTGCGCATGTACTGCTGCGGCATGACCGTCTACGACTACTGCCACGTCGGCCATGCCCGCATGCTCATCGTGTTCGACGTCGTGCGTCGGTACCTGCGCTGGCGCGGCTACGACGTGACCTTCGTTCGCAACATCACGGACATCGACGACAACATCATCAAGCGGGCTGCGGAAAACGGCGAGCCCGTCGAGGCGCTGACCGCGCGCTTCATCGCGGCGATGAACGAGGACTGCGACGCGCTCGGCATTGAAAGGCCCGACCTCGAACCGCGCGCGACCGGCTACATCCCCGAGATCATCACGATGATCGAGGCGCTGATCGAGAAGGGCTATGCGTATGTCGCCGACGGCGACGTGCTGTATTCGGTGTCGAAATTCGAGGCCTATGGCAGGCTCTCGGGCAAGAAGACCGCCGACCTGCGCGCCGGTGCCAGGGTCGAGATCGGCGAGCACAAGCGAGATCCCCTGGATTTCGCCCTGTGGAAGGCCGCCAAGCCCGGCGAGCCGCAGTGGGACTCGCCCTGGGGCGCGGGACGGCCTGGCTGGCACATCGAATGCTCGGCCATGTCCACCAGCCTGCTCGGCCCGCACTTCGACATCCACGGTGGCGGCATCGACCTGAAGTTCCCGCACCACGAGAACGAGATTGCGCAATCCTGCGCCGCCTGCGACGCGCCGTTCGTCAACCTCTGGATGCACAACGGCCACGTCCGCGTGGACGACGAGAAGATGTCCAAGTCGCTGGGTAACTTCTTCACCGTCCGCGACGTGCTGCCGAAGCTGCGCCCCGAGGTCATGCGCGCGTTCGTGCTGGCCAGCCACTACCGCGGGCCGGTCAATTACACGGAGGAGAACCTGCAGCAGGCGGACGCGGCACTGTCGAGGCTGTACATCGCGCTGCGCGACGTCGCTGCAGCCGATCCGGCGCCGACGACGCAGTGGAGCGAGAAGTTTCGCGAGGCGATGGACGACGACTTCAACACGCCGGAAGGGGTATCCGTCCTGCAGTCACTGGCGCGTGAGCTGAACTCGGCGAAGGCCGCCGGCGACGCGACCACCGCGGCGCTGCTGGCCGGCGAACTCAAGGCGCTGGCGAGTGTGCTCGGTATCCTGGCCTACGAGCCGGCCGCATGGCTGTCCATGCGCTCGGAGGTGACCGCCGGGGAGGCGGCAGCCGACGGGTTGAGCGATGAGCAGATCTCTTCGCTCGTCGAGGCGCGGGTTGCCGCGCGGCGTGCAAAGAACTGGGCCGAGTCGGACCGGATCCGCGACGAGCTGACCGCGCAGGGCGTGATCCTCGAGGACGGGGCGGGGGGGACGAAGTGGAGAAGGAAATAAGCGGATAGCGGATAGCGGATAGCGGATAGTTAAGAGAGTGGCGGTAGATTGTGAGTTGTGAGTTGTGAGTTGTGAGTTGTAAGAATGCTGCAGCGTGTTTACGACTCACTACTCACGACTCACGACTCACGCACTATCCGCTATCCGCTATCCGCTATCCGCTGACTGATCACTCAAACAACCCAATTGAGGTTGACCTCATGAAGACCGACATCGAAATTGCCCGCGGGGTCCGCCTCGCGCCCATTACCGAGATCGGGGCGAAGCTGGGCATTCCGGCGGAGTCATTGATTCCCTACGGCTGGGAAATGGCCAAGGTCTCCGCGGACTTCGTGGCGGGACTGGAAGGGCGGCCCGACGGCAAGCTCATCCTGGTCACCGCCATCAGCCCGACGCCGGCCGGCGAGGGCAAGACGACGACGTCGGTCGGCCTGGGCGACGCGCTCAGCCGCCTCGGCAAGCGCACGGCCATCTGCCTGCGCGAGCCGTCGCTGGGCCCCTGCTTCGGCATGAAGGGCGGTGCCGCCGGTGGCGGTTATGCGCAGGTCGTGCCGATGGAGCGCATCAACCTGCATTTCACCGGCGACTTCCACGCCATCACCTCGGCGCACAACCTGCTGGCGGCGATGATCGACAACCACGTCCACTGGGGCAATGAACTCGGTCTCGACCGGCGGCGCATCACCTGGCGCCGTGCGATGGACATGAACGACCGCGCGCTGCGCTCGATCATCAACTCGCTCGGCGGGGCGGCCAACGGCTACCCGCGCGAGGACGGTTTCGACATCACCGTCGCCTCCGAGGTGATGGCGGTGTTCTGCCTCGCGCGCGATCTCAAGGATCTGGAAGAGCGGCTCGGGCAGATCATCATCGGCTACCGGCGCGACAAGACCCCGGTGCGCGCTGCCGACCTGAAGGCGCCGGGCGCAATGACCGTGCTGCTCCGGGACGCGCTGCTGCCCAACCTCGTCCAGACCCTGGAAGGCACCCCGGCCTTCGTCCATGGCGGTCCGTTTGCCAACATTGCCCACGGCTGTAATTCCGTTTCGGCGACGCAGACGGCCCTGAAGCTGGCCGACTACGTGGTCACCGAGGCGGGTTTCGGCGCCGACCTCGGCGCCGAGAAATTCTTCGACATCAAGTGCCGCAAGGCCGGGCTCGCGCCGGCGGCCGCCGTGGTCGTGGCGACCATGCGCGCGCTGAAGATGCATGGCGGCGTGGCGCGCGACCAGCTCGACCAGGAGGACCTCGGCGCGGTGAAGCGTGGCTTGGCCAACCTGCAACGGCACGTCAGCAACATCGGCAAGTTCGGCGTGCCGGCGATCGTCGCGATCAACGCCTTCCCCACGGACACCGACGCCGAGCACGATCTCGTTCGGCAGGCCTGTCGCGAGACCCTCGGCGTCGAGGCTATCGTCTGCAGGCACTGGGCCGAGGGTTCGGCCGGAACCGTGGAGCTGGCCGCTGCGGTGGCCGAAATCGCCGACCGGCCGCGGCGTCGCGACGAGCGACGGCTTTCGCGTCCTGTACCCGGACAACCTGCCGCTGTGGGACAAGGTGCGCACCGTCGCCACGGAGATCTACGGCGCCTCCGACATCATTGCGGACAAGAAGATCCGCGATCGCTTCCGCGAGCTGCAGGCCAGCGGCTTCGGTCACTTCCCGGTGTGCATCGCCAAGACGCAGTACTCGTTCTCGACCGACCCCGACCTGCGCGGGGCGCCGAGCGGGCACGTCGTACCCATCCGCGAGGTGCGCCTTGCCGCGGGAGCGGGGTTCATCGTGGTGATCTGCGGCGACATCATGACCATGCCCGGGCTGCCGAAATCGCCGGCGGCCGAGCGCATCCACATCGACGCATCCGGCCTGACCGAGGGCCTGTTCTAGGCCCCGGGATCGCTCCCGCCAGGCGGCGTCAGCCGCCGTGGCGCTGGTAGGCCGTGACCGTGTTGTCGAGCAGGCAGGCGATGGTCATCGGCCCGACGCCGCCGGGTACCGGTGTGATCGCGCCGGCCACGTCGACCACCGCGTCGTAGTCCACGTCGCCGACCAGCCTGGAACCGCCGTCCGCCTTCGGCACGCGGTTGATGCCCACGTCGATCACGATGGCGCCCGGCTTGACGTGTTCCTTGCCCAGCGCAAGCGGCCTGCCGATCGCGGCGATGAGGATGTCGGCCTCGCGGCAGAGGGCCGGCAGGTCGCGCGTGCGGGAATGGGCGATCGTGACCGTGCAGTTCTCGGCGAGCAGCAATTGCGCCATCGGCTTGCCGACGATGTTGGAGCGGCCGACGATCACGGCGTGCAGGCCCGTCAGGTCGGCACGCGCGCGCTTCGCCAGCATCACGCAGCCGCGCGGCGTGCACGGCACGAGCGCCGGCAGGCCGATGGACAGCCGGCCGACGTTCACCGGATGGAAGCCGTCGACGTCCTTGGCGGGGTCGATGGCCTCGATGACGCGAAAGCTGTCGATGCCTTTTGGCAGCGGCAGCTGGACGAGGATGCCGTCCACGGCGGGGTCGGCGTTGAGCTGCGCGACCAGCTGCGAGCAGTTCGGATTCGGTCGTGCTCTCGGGCAGGATGTGCGCCACGGAGTGCATGCCGGCCGCCTCGGTCTGCTTGACCTTGGAGCCGACGTAGACCCGGCTGGCCGGGTCGTCGCCCAGCAGCACAACCGCCAGGCCCGGCGCGCGCCGGCCCGCCTCGCGCAGTGCCGAGACCCTGGCTGTGATGTCGGCGCGCAGTTCCGCGGCCAGCGCCTTGCCGTCCAGAATCATGGCCATGGATCCTCCGCTGCTTCGTTCAGGCCGGCGATGCTACACCATCCCCCCAGCGCATTCGGGTGCGACGCGGCAGGCCGCGTACTTGAATTCTGGGATCTTGCCGAAGGGGTCGAGCGCCGGGTTGGTCAGGCGGTTGGCCGGTGCCTCGGCGTAGCAGAAGGGCACGAAGACCATGCCCTCGCGCATCAGCGGATCCACGCGCGTCGCGAGCGTGATGCGGCCGCGGCGCGTGGTCACGGTGACCGCATCACCCGCCTCGATACCGAGCCGCGACAGTTCCGCGGGCGCCATCGAGACTGCGGCGGCCGGCTCCAGCTGGTCGAGGACACGGGTGCGGCGGGTCATGGATCCGGTATGCCAGTGCTCCAGTTGCCGGCCGGTGATCAGCACCGTCGGAAACTCGTCATCGACCGGCTCATCCGGGGGCAGCGGCAGGGTGGGTGTGAACTTCCCGCGTCCAGTGGCGGTCGGGAAGCCCTCGCCGAACACGACGTCCAACCCGGGCGCGTCTCTGGCGGGGCTGGGATAGGTGACCGAGCCCTCGCGCTCGACCCGGTCCCAGTCGATGTGGTCGAGGGATTCCATGCCGCGCTGCATTTCGGCAAACACGTCGCGCGGGTGACCGTAGTTCCAGCTGAGACCGAAGCGCCGGGCGATCTCCTGGATGATCCACCAGTCCGGGCGGGCCTCGCCCGGCAGCGGCAGCGCTGCGCGTCCCATCTGCACCTGGCGATTGGTGTTGGTGACGGTGCCGTCCTTCTCGGCCCAGCCGGACGCCGGCAGGATGACGTCCGCGAACTGCGCGGTCTCGGTCACGAACAGGTCCTGCACGACCAGGTGCTCGAGTCTGGCCAGTGCCGCCCGGGCGTGGTCCAGGTTCGGGTCGGACATCGCGGGATTCTCGCCCAGGATGTACATGCCGCGGATCGTGCCGGCATGAATCGCGTCCATGATTTCCACGACCGTCAGGCCCGGCCTGGCATCCAGCGGCGAGTTCCACAGCTCCTCGAACGCGGCGCGGTACTGCGCGTCGCCAACCGCGTGGTAATTGGGGAACACCATGGGTATCAAACCTGCATCCGAGGCACCCTGGACGTTGTTCTGGCCGCGCAAGGGGTGCAGGCCGGTTCCCGGGCGGCCGACCTGGCCCGTGGCGAGCGCCAGCGAGATCAGGCAGCGGGCGTTGTCGGTGCCGTGCACGTGCTGGGAGATGCCCATGCCCCAGAAGATCATGGCGCGTTCGGCCGTGGCGTAGGTGCGGGCGATGTCGCGGATCTCGTCCGGCGCGACGCCACACAGCGGCGACATCGCCTCGGGCGTCAGCGGCAGCACGTGCGCACTCAGCCCCTCGAAGCCTTCGGTGTGGGCGGCAACGTAATCCTGGTCGAAGAGCCGTTCGCTGACGATGACGTTGAGCATCGCGTTGAGCAGCGCCACATCGGAGCCCGGCGTGAATCGCAGCATGCGATGCGCGTAGTCGCCCAGCACCTGGCCGCGCGGGTCGAGCACGATCAGCTTCGTGCCACGCTTGGCGGCCTGCTTGAAGTAGGTCGCCGCGACGGGATGGTTCACGGCCGGGTTGCAGCCGGTCAGGATCGCGACGTCGGCCTGTGCCACCTGCATGAACGACGCGGTCACCGAGCCGGAGCCGATGCATTCCATGAGCGCGGCCACCGAGCTGGCGTGGCACAGGCGCGTGCAGTGGTCCACGTTGTTCGAGCCGAAACCGGTGCGCACCAGCTTCTGGAACAGCCAGGCCTCCTCGTTCGAGCACTTCGCGCTGCCGAAGCCGGCCAGCGCCGCGGGACCCTGCTCGTCGTGCAGCGACTTCAGGCCACCGGCGGCGAGGTCCAGCGCTTCCTCCCAGCTGGCTTCGCGGAAGTGCGTCAGCGGCCGCGCCGCGTCGAACCCCGGGTCGATACCCTTGGCGACGCCTTCGCGCCGGATCAGCGGCTTGTGGAGTCGTGCCGGATGCTCCAGATAGTCGAAGCCGAAGCGTCCCTTGACGCACAGGCGACCTTCATTCGACGGACCGTTGCGTCCCTCGACGTTGACGATGCGCCCGCCCTTGACGTGGTAGGTCAGCTGGCAGCCGACGCCACAGTAGGGGCACACGGAATCGATCTTGCGTTCGGCGACGGCCGAATCGCCACGGCCCGCCGCGTCGACGAGGCTCGCCGGCATCAGCGCACCGGTCGGGCAGGCCTGCACGCACTCGCCGCAGGCGACGCAGGTGCTCTCGCCCATGGGGTCGTCGAAATCGAACACGATCCTGGATGCGGCGCCGCGATGGGCCAGCCCGATGACGTCATTGACCTGCACTTCGCGGCAGGCGCGCACGCACAGCGTGCACTGGATGCAGGCGTCCAGGTCCACGTGCATGGCGGTATGCGAGTCGTCCCGCTGCAGCGGGCGCGGCGCACGCGCAGGCAGGGCCTGGCCCGGGGCCGGCGCGTCGAGGCCGAGTTGCTCGATCGTCGCCCAGAAATGGCTGGAGCGATCCGGCGCGCGGGCTCGACCCGGCTGGTCGGCGAGCAGCAGTTCCATCACGCCTTCGCGCGCGACGCGGGCGCGGGTCGAGCTGGCGCTTTTCACGACCATGCCCGGCACCGCCTCGCGCACGCAGCTGGCGGCCAGTGTCCGCTCGCCTTCGATCTCCACCATGCAGGCACGGCAGTTGCCGTCGGCGCGATAGCCCGGGGCATCCTTCAGGCACAGGTGGGGGATGCGCTCGCCGGAGCGTTTCGCCACCTGCCACAGCGTCTCCCCCGCGTGCGCGGTGACGGTTCGACCGTCGAGCGTCAGTTCGAAGCTTACGCCGTGTGATTCCACGCTCATCGCGCCGGCTCCTCGGCGATGATGCGAATGCCCTCACGCTCCAGTCGATCGCGAAAGTGCTTGAGCATGCCGAGCACCGGGTTCGGCGCCGCCTGGCCGAGGCCGCAGATGGACGCGTCGATCATCACCTGCGACAAGCGCCTGAGCTGCGCCTCGTCCCATTCGTCGCGCTTGAGCAGGGCGAGCATCTTCTCGGTGCCGACGCGACAGGGCGTGCACTGGCCGCAGGACTCGTCGGCGAAAAAGGCCATCAGGTTGGTCGCCGCGGCGCGCAGGTCGTCCTGGGTGGACAACACGATAATGGCGGCGGAACCGATGAAGCAGCCGTGGGCCTGCAGGGTGTCGAAATCCAGCGCGATGTCGGCCTTCGATGCCGGCAGGATGCCGCCCGACGCGCCGCCGGGCAGGTAGGCCAGCAGTTCGTGGCCCTCGGCCATGCCGCCGCAGTACTCGTCGATCAGTTCGGCCAGCGTGATGCCGGCCGGTGCCAGGTGCACGCCTGGGTGCTTCACCCGTCCCGAGACCGAGAAGCTGCGCAGCCCCTTGCGGCCGCGCCGGCCCTGCCGGGCGAACCAGTCGCCGCCGCGGCGGTGGATCTCGGGGATCCAGTAAACGGTCTCGACGTTATTGACCAGCGTCGGCCTGTCGAACAGGCCGCGCTGGGCCACATAGGGAGGGCGGTGGCGCGGCTTGCCCGGCTTGCCCTCCAGCGACTCGATCAGCGCCGATTCCTCTCCACAGATGTAGGCGCCGGCGCCGCGCCGCAGGATGATGAAGCCCGCCGCGGCCAGGCCGGCCGCCTCGACCTCGGCAATGGCATCGGCCAGCACCGAACGCAATCCCGGGTATTCGTCGCGGAGGTAGATGTAGACCGCCGCCGCCTCGACCGCCTCGGCGCTGACCAGCGCGCCTTCGAGGAACTGGTGCGGCGAGCGTTCCATGTAATGACGGTCCTTGAAGGTGCCGGGTTCGCCTTCATCCGCATTGATCACCACGTAGCGCGGCCCGGGTTCCGCGAGCACGAACTGCCACTTGCGATGCGTCGGGAAGCCGGCGCCGCCGAGGCCCCGCAGGCCCGCGGTCTCGAGCGACGCGCCTAGATCGTCGACGGCCACGACCCCGTCGCGCAGGTCCTTGAGCAGCTGGTAGCCACCCTCGGCGCGATAGGCCTCCAGCCTGGGCCAGTCGATCGGCTCGGGTTCGAACTGGCCGGCTGCTAAGACCGTCTGGACTCGTCCAGCAGTGGCGCGTCCGACATGACGAAGACCGACCTCGACAACGGGTGCCTGCTCGCAGTGCCCCATGCAGGGGGCTCGGACGACCCGGACCTTGCCCGGGTCAGTGCCCGCCGCGAGCGCGGCCTCCAGTGCGGCGGCGCCGGCGAGTTGGCAGGACAGGGAGTCGCACACCCGGATCGTGAGCGGAGCAGGCGGCGTCTCGTCGTCGTCCACGAAATCGAAATGGGAATAGAAACTGGCGGTCTCGTAAACGGCCGCCATGGGCAGGCGCATCCACGCCGCCAGGGCCCGCAGGTGGCGGGCCGACAGGTGGCCAAAGCGGTCCTGCAGGACGTGCAGGTGCTCGATCAGCTGATCACGGCTGCGGGTACGCCCCGCCAGCAGCCCCTCCAGTTCTGCCAGGGCCGCCGGATCCACCGCGCGTCCACGGGGCCGGCCCCTGGCCTGCCTGCGTGAACCGGCTTGTTGAGCTCCAGCCATTGCGGAGGTTTTCCAGCGTTGGTTTTCGCGAGTTCTTGCGTGCAGATGTTAACCCATTGGCGTGGGCATACCCGGCTCCGCGGCTGGGCCCGTCGAACCAGCGGGCGAGGGCGCGCCGGACGCCGGTTGGGTAAAATTGACGCCCCGAAGCGCCGCCCGTAAACTCTGCGGCCCCGTGCAGGCTTGTGCTGGCATGGGTGCATCCGGCAGTCCACTGGCGGGGCATGGCGCAGTCTGGTAGCGCATCTGCTTTGGGAGCAGAGGGTCGGGGGTTCGAATCCCTCTGCCCCGACCACGGAACCGGCGGCGCCGCGGGCGATCCACGTGCGCCCGTAGCTCAACCGGATAGAGCACCGGCCTTCTAAGCCGGCGGTTGCAGGTTCGAGTCCTGCCGGGCGCGCCAGTCCGAGGTGGCTACCGGGGGCGGTTTTTTTATGGCGGGCGTAGCTCAGTTGGTAGAGCCCCGGATTGTGATTCCGGTCGTCGTGGGTTCGAGTCCCATCGCTCGCCCCAGTCTTGAAAAATGGGCCATTAGCTCAATTGGTAGAGCAGCGGACTCTTAATCCGTTGGTTGTAGGTTCAAGTCCTACATGGCCCACCAGAACCAGCGCCCCGGGGTATCGCCCCCGGGGCGTTTTTTCTTGTATTTCAGCCGCGAGCGCCACCTGTGGCAGACTCGCTCCATGAAGCGACCGGCGCCCATCAAGGATCCCACCTACAACCTGCCCTCGGCGAGTTCCGACGAGAACGCGACCCCGGCGGAAAAGGCGCTGGGCGCGCTGAAGGTGGGGGCGATCGCCGCGGCGGCGGTCACCATTGTGCTCATCTATATCACCACCTACGGGGGGCTGAAGGGGCAGCGGGACCTGATCAGCCTGGCGGTGATGGCGGCCTTCGTGTTGCCCAGCGTGATCGCCTACCTGCTGGCCCTGCGCGCCCGCCGCCGCCAGCGCGACGAGCCGGAACGCCCCCCAGGCCGCCACTGAGCCCTCCCGGCCGGCCCCCGCGTGGGACCCTGTCCGACGACTCACCACTCACCACTCACGACTCACAGCGCCCTGCCGGCCATCCGCCCACTCCCCACTATCCGCTATCCGCTCACCGCTCCCCTGCCGTTCCCGGCCCACGGCTCCATCCGCTATACTTATCCGCTTGACCAGCGGCCGCGTACACCGCGGGTCTTCGGTTCCGGCGTGCGAAAGTGGCGGAATTGGTAGACGCGCTGGATTTAGGTTCCAGTGGGGTAACCCGTGAGAGTTCGAGTCTCTCCTTTCGCACCATCCGGCCCGGCCGGACGCGCCGGAGTGGCTGCAGTCGTATAACGATCGTCCAGAGGTTCAAGAAGAGATGATGGTGTCAGTAGAGGCGCTCAAGGGGCTCGAGCGCCGGATGCAGGTCTCCGTACCCGCCAGCCGCGTCGAGCAGCAGGTGGACAAGCGGCTGTTCAACGTCAGCCGCACGGCGCGGATCAAGGGCTTTCGTCCGGGCAAGGCGCCGATCCACGTGGTGCGCAAGCATTACGGCGCGCAGGTTCGCGAGGAGGTCGTCGGCGACCTCATCCGCGAGACCTTCTCCGAGGCGCTGCAGCAGGAGAAGCTGGTGCCGGCCGGCGGGCCGCGTATCGAACCTTTGCCGGCCGCGAAGGGCGACGACCTCAAGTACTCCGCGACCTTCGAGATCTATCCCAGGATCGAGCTCACGGGCGTGGAGGGCATGGAGCTGATCCGCCCCAAGGCCGCCGTGGCCGATGCCGACGTCGACGCCATGCTCGAGAGCCTGCGCAAGCAGCGCCCCGAATTCGTGGCCGTGGACCGCGCTGCCGCCGACGGCGATCGCCTGACCATCGATTTCGAGGGCAAGCTCGAAGCCGAGTCGTTTGAAGGCGGCAAGGCCGAGGGCCACCAGTTCGAGCTCGGCGCCGGGCGCATGCTCAAGGACTTCGAGGAAGGCCTGCGCGGCGCGACGGCGGGCGAGGTCCGCACGATCGACGTGGCGTTCCCGGAGGAATACCCGGCCAAGAACCTGGCAGGCAAGACCGCGCAGTTCGAGGTGACCGTCAAGTCCGTCGAGGAAACCAGGCTGCCCGAGGTCAACGACGAGTTCTGCAAGGCCTTCGGCGTCGACGAGGGCGGCGTCGAGGCGCTGCGCGCCGAGGTGCGCGACAACATGGAGCGCGAGCTGGCGCAGGCGATCCGCAGCCGGCTCAAGGGCCAGGTCATGGACAAGCTGCTGGCCGCCAATCCGATCGACCTGCCGTCGGTGCTGGTCGAGCAGGAAATCCGCGACATGCAGATCGAGGCCCTGCGGCGCATGGGCGCCCGCGACGCGCGCCAGCTGCCGCCGCGGCAGCCGTTCGAGGCCAATGCGCGACGTCGCGTGTCGCTGGGCCTGCTGCTCAACGAGGTCATCCGGACCACCGCGATCCAGGTGGATGCGGCCAAGGTCCAGGAGCGCCTCGACGAGATGGTCTCGGGCTTCGACGACTCGGAGACGGCGCGCAAGCAGTACGTCGAGAACGAGGGCGCAATGCGCCAGCTGCAGATGATGGTGCTCGAGGACCAGGTCGTCGACCACGTCGTCGCCAAGGCCAACGTCACCGAGCAGCTGGCTGCGTTCAAGGACATCATGAACTTCGGCGCTGCCGAGGCGTCAGAAGACTGAGACTGAAGGCGGTGGATCGAAACATGGAAACCAAGGCGCTGAATCTGGTCCCAATGGTCGTGGAGCAGACCGCTCGCGGCGAACGTGCCTACGACATCTACTCGCGCCTGCTGAAGGAGCGCGTGGTGTTCATCGTCGGTCCCGTCGAGGACTACATGGCCAACCTCGTGGTGGCGCAGCTGCTGTTCCTGGAGTCGGAGAACCCGGAGAAGGACATCCACCTGTACATCAACTCGCCCGGCGGGTCGGTGTCGGCGGGGCTCGCTATCTACGACACCATGCAGTTCATCAAGCCGGATATCGGCACGATCTGCGTCGGCCAGGCGGCCAGCATGGGCGCGGTGCTGCTCGGCGCGGGCGCCAAGGGCAAGCGTTACGCGCTGCCCAATTCGCGGGTCATGATCCACCAGCCGCTGGGCGGGTTCCAGGGCCAGGCCACCGATATCGAGATCCACACCAAGGAGATCCTCGACGCACGCGACCGGCTGAACAAGATCCTGTCGCAGCACACGGGGCAGCCGATCGACAAGATCAAGGTGGACACGGATCGCGACAATTTCATGAGCGGCGAGCAGGCCAAGGCCTACGGGCTGGTGGACGAGGTCCTGGACCGGCGCGGCCAGCTGCCATTGGTTACCCCGGCCAAGTGACGGTACCGGGACGAGAATTGGCTCACAAGTATCGGTCTGTAAAGGGATTTTCAGGCAGCCAGGCATCATGCTATAAGGGTTCTGCTGGCGGTTGGCCGGCAGCTCCGAGGACGGCAAGGAATGGTTGACGACACCCGCGGCAAGCACGACGAAGGCAAGCTCCTGTACTGCTCCTTCTGCGGCAAGAGCCAGCACGAGGTCCGCAAGCTGATTGCGGGGCCCTCCGTATTCGTCTGCGACGAGTGCGTCGAGCTGTGCAACGACATCATCCGCGAGGAGCTCGAGGAGAAGCAGGAGCGCTCGCGCGACAAGCTGCCCCGGCCTCAGGAGATCAAGAAGGTCCTCGACGAGTACGTCATCGGCCAGGAGCGGGCGAAGAAGATCCTTTCCGTCGCCGTCTACAACCACTACAAGCGGCTGCAGTCCCTGCCCGGCGAGAAGTCGACGGGCAGTGAGATCGAGATCGCCAAGAGCAACATCCTGTTGATCGGCCCGACCGGCTGCGGCAAGACGCTGCTGGCCGAGACCCTCGCGCGGCTGCTTAACGTGCCGTTCACCATCGCGGACGCGACCACGCTCACCGAGGCGGGCTACGTCGGCGAGGACGTCGAGAACATCATCCAGAAGCTGCTGCAGAAGTGCGACTACGACGTGGAGAAGGCCCAGACGGGCATCGTCTACATCGACGAGATCGACAAGATCTCGCGCAAGTCGGACAACCCCTCGATCACCCGCGACGTGTCGGGCGAGGGCGTGCAGCAGGCGCTGCTGAAGCTGATCGAGGGCACGGTCGCCTCGGTGCCGCCCCAGGGCGGCCGCAAGCACCCGCAGCAGGAATTCCTGCAGGTGGACACGAGCAACATCCTGTTCATCGTCGGCGGGGCCTTCGCCGGGCTGGAGAAGATCATCGAGCGGCGCAGCGCGCGCGGCGGCATCGGCTTCGCGGCCGAGGTCAAGAGCCCGAGCGAGCGGCCGCAGGGCGCCGACCTGTTCAAGGACGTGGAGCCCGAGGACCTGATCAAGTTCGGTCTCATACCCGAGTTCGTCGGCCGCCTGCCGGTGGTCGCGACCCTCGAGGAGCTCGACGAGAGCGCCCTGATCACCATCCTGACCCAGCCGCGTAACGCGCTGACCAAGCAGTACGGCCGCCTGTTCGAGATGGAGGGCGTCGAGCTGGAGTTCAGGGAAGACGGGCTGCTGGCCATCGCCAAGAAGGCCATGCAGCGCAAGACCGGCGCCCGCGGACTGAGAACCATCCTCGAGAACGTCCTGCTGGACATCATGTACGACCTGCCGTCCATGAAGAATGTGCAGAAGGTTGTACTGGACGAGACCGTGATCGTCGGCGACAGCAAGCCGTACATCGTCTACCAGAGCGCCGAGGAGCAGGTCGCCGAGCCGGAAGCCCGCCGCGCGACCCACTAAATAAGTATTGAGAGGTGCCAGGCACCCACCTGTCCCCAGACGGGGACCGGTAGGTGCCTGGCACCTCTCTTTCTTATGGGGACAGGTAAGTGCCTGGCACCTCTCCCTTTTTATGGGACAGGTAAGTGCCTGGCACCGCTTCCTGCGCGAAAACCGGGCACCGGAAAAAACGGGGACAGCCCCCATTTTCGGCCCATTGCATTGGGTCGTCCCGCCCCCATGTCGTATTCTGCAATGGCGCACCCAGGCGGCAGGCTTTCCCGAGCCGCCGGCACGAGGAAATACCAGTGACCGACAAAGTTCCCGAAAAGATCACTCCCGAAACCGTCGCGCGGATCCCGGTGCTGCCGCTCCGCGACGTGGTCGTTTACCCGCACATGGTGATTCCGCTCTTCGTGGGGCGGGAGAAGTCGATCGTCGCCCTCGACGAGGCGATGAACCGCGACAAGCAGATCCTGCTGGTCGCCCAGAAGCAGGCGGACGTCAACGACCCGAAGCCGAAGGACCTGTACGTCGTCGGCACCGTCGCGACCATCCTGCAGCTGCTCAAGCTGCCCGATGGCACCGTCAAGGTGCTGGTCGAGGGCGTCGACCGGGCCATCGTGGAGAACATGGAGGCGGGGGACTATTTCTCCGCCGAGATCGTCGCGATGCCCGACATCGAGACCTATGACGAGCGCGAGATCGACGTGCTGACGCGCAGCGTGGTCTCCCAGTTCGAGCAGTACGTCAAGCTCAACAAGAAAGTCCCGCCCGAGATCCTCACCTCGCTGGCCGGCATCGAACAGCCCGGGCGGCTGGCCGACACGGTCGCCGCGCACATGGCGCTGAAGCTGGCCGACAAGCAGAAGGTGCTGGAGGTGCAGGACGTGCGCCAGCGGCTCGAGCACATGCTCACGCTCATCGAAGGCGAGATGGAAGTGCTGCAGATCGAGAAAAAGATCCGCAGCCGCGTGAAGTCGCAGATGGAGAAGAGCCAGCGCGAGTACTACCTCAACGAGCAGATGAAGGCGATCCAGAAGGAGCTCGGCGAGAGCGACGAGGCGCCGAACGAGATCGGCGAGCTGGAAAGGCGCATCGCCAAGGCCGGCATGCCCAAGGAGGCGAAGGCCAAGGCCACCGCGGAGCTCAACAAGCTGAAGCTGATGTCGCCGATGTCGGCCGAGGCCACGGTCGTCCGCAATTACGTCGACTGGCTGGTCAAGGTGCCCTGGAAGAAGCGTACCAAGGTGCACCTGGACATCGCCCAGGCGCAGAAGGTCCTGGACGAGGACCACTACGGCCTCGACAAGGTCAAGGAACGCATCGTCGAGTACCTGGCGGTGCAGCAGCGGGTCAAGAACCTGAAGGGTCCGATCCTCTGCCTGGTCGGGCCGCCCGGCGTGGGCAAGACCTCGCTGGGGCAGTCGATCGCCAGGTCCACAAACCGCAAGTTCGTCCGCATGTCGCTCGGCGGCGTGCGCGACGAGGCCGAGATCCGCGGCCACCGCCGGACCTACATCGGCTCGCTGCCGGGCAAGATCCTGCAGAACATGGCCCGTACCGGCGTGCGTAACCCGTTGTTCCTGCTGGACGAAGTGGACAAGATGTCCATGGACTTCCGCGGCGACCCGTCCTCGGCGCTGCTCGAGGTGCTCGATCCCGAACAGAATCACAGCTTCGCCGACCACTACCTCGAGCTCGATTTTGACCTGTCCGAGGTGATGTTCGTCTGCACGGCCAACACGCTGAACATCCCGGCGCCGCTGCTGGACCGCATGGAAGTCATCCGGCTGCCCGGCTACACCGAGGACGAGAAGCTCAACATCGCGCGGCGCTACCTGCTGCCGAAGCAGATCAAGCAGAACGGCCTGAAGCCCGCTGAGATCAAGGTTTCGGATCCCGCGATCACCGACATCGTCCGCTACTACACGCGCGAGTCGGGGGTGCGCAACCTCGAGCGCGAGACGGCCCGGATCTGCCGCAAGGCGGTCAAGCAGCTGCTGCTCGAGCCGGCGACCAAGACGGTCTCGGTCACCCCGAAGAACATCGACAAGTTCCTCGGCGTCAGGCGCTTCCGCTACGGCAAGGCGGAGGAATCGGACCGGGTGGGGCAGGTGACCGGGCTGGCCTGGACGGAGGTCGGCGGCGAACTGCTGACCATCGAATCCGCGGTCGTGCCGGGCAAGGGCAAGCTGCAGTACACCGGCCATCTCGGCGAGGTGATGCAGGAGTCCATCCAGGCGGCCATGACGGTCGTGCGCAGCCGGGCGGAACTGCTCGGCCTCGAGGCGGATTTCCACCAGAAGATGGACGTGCACGTGCACGTACCCGAGGGGGCGACGCCCAAGGACGGGCCGAGCGCGGGCATCGGCATGTGCACGTCGCTGGTCTCGGCCCTGACCAAGATTCCGGTGCGCGCCGACGTCGCGATGACGGGCGAAATCACCCTGCGCGGCGAGGTGCTGCCGATCGGCGGGCTGAAGGAGAAGCTGCTGGCGGCGCATCGCGGCGGCATCAACATGGTGCTGATCCCGAGCGAGAACGAGAAGGACCTCGTGGAGATTCCCGAGAACATCAAGGGCAAGCTCGACATCCGCCCGGTGAAGTGGATCGACGAGGTGCTGGACCTGGCGCTGATCCGGCCGCCGCGCCCGCTTGCCGGGACGACGGCCAAGGCCTCGCCGGAGGTGGCCAAGGCCAGGCGCCGCAGCGCCAAGCGCGCTGGCAAGCCGCTGCAGGCGCATTGAGGAGAGAGCGGATAGCGGATGGCGGATAGCGGATAGGAAGAAAGTGAGTCGTGAGTGGTGAGTTGTGAGTCGGAAGAGGAGCGACGGTGCCTGGCTCCCGCAGGGTGCCTGGCACCTCTGGGGCAAGTGAGTCGTGAGTTGGAAGAAGGGCCGGAGTGCGGTTCCGCTCAAGGCGTCCAGATCACCGCTGCGGCGATCCGTTAGTCGCCTGTCTGGCGCAATAATGCAAAAGGCCCGGTAGAACCGGGCCTTTTGCTATCTGATGACTCAGAAAAGTTGGCGGAGCGGACGGGACTCGAACCCGCGACCCCCGGCGTGACAGGCCGGTATTCTAACCAACTGAACTACCGCTCCATGACTGGTGGGTGCTGCAGGTTTCGAACCTGCGACCTTCGCCGTGTAAAGGCGACGCTCTCCCAGCTGAGCTAAGCACCCGCTTGCCGAACATCCGGCCCCTGGGAGGCGCGGAACTATAAGGCATCGGGGGGCCGGTGCCAAGACGGGCAGGGAGGTGCCAGGCACCGCCCCTGATGGCGAGCTACCGGACATATGTCGCGCCGGCGGAGCCTGGCACCGCCGGCTGCACACCGTCCACCGCCGACTTTCCGACCATCCCCCATCCGCAAACCACTGTCTTGCGACTCACCACTCACCACTCACGACTCACCTTCCTTCCTATCCGCTATCCGCTATCCGCCATCCGCTTTCCCATACCCCCCGCCACCCGGCGTCTCCATCACCAGCACGTCGCCGGGCTGCATCTCCCGTGAATCGCAGCCCTCCAGCGGCTCGATGCGGCCGCCGGCACGCTCGACTGCATTCCTGCCGCAGGTGCCGGCCTCGCCGCCGGCCAGTCCGTGAGGTTGGATCCTTCGCCGGTCGCTCAGGATGGAGGCCCGGGCCTGCTCCAGGAAGCGCAGGCGGCGCACCACGCCGTCCCCGCCGTGCCACTGCCCGCCGCCGCCAGTCCCGCGCCGGATCGAGAATTCCTCCAGCCGCACCGGGAAGCGCCACTCCAGCACCTCCGGGTCGGTCATGCGCGAGTTGGTCATGTGGGTGTGCACCGCCGAGGCGCCGTCGAATCCCGGCCCGGCGCCTGCGCCGCCGCAGATCGTCTCGTAGTACTGGAACCGCTCGTTGCCGAAGGTGACGTTGTTCATGGTGCCCTGCGCGGCGGCCAGGGCGCCCAGCGCGCCGAACAGCGCGTCGGTGATGATCTGGCTGGTCTCGACGTTGCCGGCCACGGTCGCCGCGGGCGGCTCGGGCGACAGCATCGAACGCTCCGGGATCACCAGCGTCACGGGCCGCAGGCAGCCCTCGTTCATCGGGATTTCCTCGTCCACCATGCAGCGCAGGACGTACAGCACGGCCGCGCGCGTCACCGCCGACGGGGCGTTGAAGTTGGACGGCTGCTGGGGGCTGGTGCCGGTGAAGTCCACCGTCGCGCTGCGCCCCGGCCGGTCGACGCGGATCTTCACCGCCACGCGGCATCCGCCATCGGTCTCGCAGGCGAACTCGCTGTCGTGCAGCGCGTCGATCAGCCGCCGCACGCTTTCCTCGGCGTTGTCCTGCACGTGGCGCATGTAGGCCTGGACGACCTCGAGCCCGAAGTCCGTCGTCATGCGTTCGATCTCGCGCATGCCGCGGCGGCAGGCGGCGACCTGCGCCTTCAGGTCGGCCACGTTCTGGTCCGGGTTGCGGGCGGGGTATCGGCCCCGGCCCAGCAGGGCCCGCAGGCCGGCTTCGTCGAACTTGCCGCCGCGCACCAGGCGGAAGTTGTCGATCAGCACGCCTTCTTCCTCCACGGTCCGCGAGTCGGCCGGCATCGACCCCGGCGACTTGCCGCCGACGTCGGCGTGATGCCCGCGTGCGGCGACGTAGAACAGCGGCTCGGGGTGATCGCCCACGTGCACCGGTGTCACCACCGTGATGTCGGGCAGGTGCGTGCCGCCGTGGTAGGGATCGTTCAGCACGTAGACGTCGCCGGCGCGCAGGTCCGGGTTGCGCTCGATCACCGTGCGCACGCTGGTCGACATGGAGCCGAGGTGCACGGGCATGTGCGGGGCGTTGGCGACCAGGCCACCACCGGCGTCGAACAGCGCACAGGAAAAATCGAGCCGTTCCCTGATGTTGATGGTGGAGGCCGTCTTTTCCAGCGTGACGCCCATCTGCTCGGCGATGGACATGAACAGGTTGTTGAAGATCTCCAGCAGCACGGGGTCGGCATCGGTGCCGATCGCATGGCGGCGATCCAGCGGGATCCGGCGTTCCAGCACGAGTTCGCGCGCGGTGCCGAGCGTGCCGCGCCAGCCCGGCTCGATGACGACCGTGGAGTTCGGCTCGATGACGATGGCCGGCCCGTCCAGGCCCTCGCCGGCGGCCAGGTCGCGCCAGTGGACGATGGCGCAGTCGTGCCAGCCACCGTCGGTGAAGAACCGGCCGCGCGCGCTGTCGCGGGCCCCCGCCTGCGGCGCCATCACGGCCGGCACCGACTCCGGCGGCGTGTCCGTGACGCCGATGGCCTCCGCCAGCAGGCTTTCCACGACCAGGGGCGTTTCGGGGCTGAGGTAGCCGAATTCCCGCTCGTGGCGCTGCTCGAACGTGGCCACCAGCCGCTCGTGGCTGTCGAAGTCGAGTTCCAGCGGCGTGTCGGTGCCGGCGTACTTGATGAACAGGCGGCGCTCGCTGAGGATCCGGCCCGGCGGGACCCCCTGGTCCGCCACCGCGGCTTCCGCGGCGGCGGCCAGTTCGTCGAGTCCATGCCGCAGCGTGTCGAGGTCTTCTGCGGCCAATAGCGCCTCGACGGCCCGCTGGCGCGTGACCCGCACGTCGGCGAGCCCGATGCCGTAGGCGGACAGGACGCTGGCCAGCGGGTGGATGAACACCCGGCGCATGTCCAGGGCATCGGCGACGCGGCAGGCATGCTGGCCGCCGGCGCCGCCGAAGCACACCAGCGTGTAGCGCGACACGTCGTGGCCGCGTTCCACCGAGATCTTCTTGATGGCGCGGGCCATGTTGTCCACGGCGATGCGCAGGAAGCCGTCCGCCATGTCGACGGGCTCCATCCCGCAGCGGCCGGCGAGTTCTGCAAACATCGCCTGCACGCGCTGCGTGTCCAGCGGCTCATCGCCGCCGGGGCCGAACAGCGACGGAAAGAATTCGGGGCGAATCTTGCCCACCAGCACGTTCGCGTCGGTGACCGTCAACGGCCCGCCGCGGCGGTAGCAGGCCGGGCCCGGGTCCGCACCGGCGGAGTCCGGGCCGACGCGCATGCGCGAGCCATCATGGCGCAGGATCGACCCGCCGCCGGCCGCGACCGTGTGGATCCGCATCATCGGCGCGCGCATCCTCACGCCGGCGACCAGGGTGTCGAAGCTGCGCTCGAAATTGCCGGCGTAATGGGACACGTCCGTGGACGTGCCGCCCATGTCGAAGCCGATCAGGCGGTCGAAGCCGGCGCGGCGGGCCGTTTCGACCATGCCGACGACGCCACCGGCCGGACCGGAGAGGATGGCGTCCTTGCCGGCGAAGGACCGCGCATCGGCCAGCCCGCCGGACGACTGCATGAACATCAGCCGAATGGATTCCCCGGCGGCGCCCAGTTCGCTGTCGATGCCGTCCACGTAGCGCCGCAGGATCGGCGACAGGTAGGCGTCGACGACGGTCGTGTCGCCGCGGCCCACCAGTTTCATCAGCGGGCTGACCTCGTGGCTGACCGATACCTGCTCGAAGCCGGCGCGGCGCGCCATCGCGGCCAGCGCAAGCTCGTGGGCCGGGTAGCGGTAGCCGTGCAGCAGGCAGATCGCGCAGGAACGGATACCGGCGGCGTGGGCTTCCCGCAGCCGCTGGCCGGCCGCTGCCAGGTCGAGCGGCTCGACGACCTCGCCGTTGGCGCCGATACGTTCGTCCGCCTCGATGACCCGTTCGTACAGCAGTTCCGGCAGCACGATCTGCCGGTCGAACAGCCGCGGGCGGTTCTGGTAGCCGATGCGCAGGGCGTCGCCGAACCCGCGGGTCGTCACCAGCACGGTCCGGGTGCCCTTGCGCTCGAGCAGGGCGTTGGTGGCCACGGTGGTGCCGATCCGGATGGAGGCGACCTTCTCGGCCGGCACCGGCGCGCCGGCGGGCAGGGCCAGGATCTCGCGGATCGCCTGCAGGCCGGGGTCCCTGTAGCGCCCCGGGCACTCTGACAGCAGCTTGCGGGTCGTCAGGGCGCCGTCGGGGGAGCGTGCCACCACGTCGGTGAACGTGCCGCCGCGGTCTATCCAGAAATGCCATTGGCCGGGCAAGGTCGGGCTCCGCAAGAATCCGGGGACAGTTTACCGATTTCGGAAAGCGCAAAACTCCACACCGAGGCGGTGCCAGGCACCTACCTGTGCCCATACG
Source organism: uncultured Gammaproteobacteria bacterium (assembly GCA_963695465.1). Taxonomy (GTDB): domain Bacteria; phylum Pseudomonadota; class Gammaproteobacteria; order Steroidobacterales; family Steroidobacteraceae; genus SG8-30. The sequence continues at coordinate 18,063 of CAVOGM010000006.1, read as the reverse complement.
AGGCGATCCAAAAGGTGCCAGGCACCTACCTGTCCCCATACGGGGACAGGTAGGTGCCTGGCACCTCTTCCTCCGTACCGCAGTTTCACCGCCCCGCGTGGTACCCTATCGCGCTTTATATCACCGCCCTCAGCGGTGCGTCCGGGCACGGGCCCCGGCGCGGCGGGGCCATCAGGAATCGGGTTAACGGAACATGCTTCAGGCCATTCATGACAATCTGAAGGGCGTGTTCGCCATGATCATTCTTGGCGCACTCGCAGTGGTCTTCGTCTTCTGGGGCGTTGAATTCGTCAGCGTCGGCGGACTGACCGCGTCCCAGGGCATCGAGGTCAACGGCCAGGACGTCAACACGACGGACATCCGCCAGACCTACCAGGAAGAGATCACCCGCTACCAGGCCGCGTTCGGCGCCGCCGAGGTGCCGACCGAGTTGCGCGAGAGGATCCGGCAGAACGTTCTGGAGGGCGACGATCCGCCAGGAGCTGATCCGGCAGCGCACCGACGAGCAGCGCTTCCGTGCCAGCAATGCTGATGTCCTGGAGACGCTGAAGGAAATTCCCGCCTTCCAGGTCGATGGCAAGTTTTCGAAGGACGCCTATTACGCGGCGCTGAGGTCGGCGAACCTCGAGCCGGCGGTGTTCGAGGCGCAGCAGAAGCAATTCGTCGCGGCGCGCCAGCTCGACCGCGGCATCTATGCCTCCGCCATCGTGCTGCCCCAGGAGTACACGCGCCGCGAGGCGCTGGTCAACGAAACGCGTGAGATCGCCTGGTTCGTGGTGCCGGCCGCGCGCTTCATGGACGAGGCCAGTCCCGACGAGGCTGCGATCGCTGACTACTACGAACGCAACAAGGCGAACTACCAGACCGAGGAAAGCGCCAACCTGCAATATGTGGAACTCAGCCTCGCGGACCTGTCCGCCGACATCACGGTGACGGAAGAGGCGCTGCAGGCGTTCTACGAGGACAGTATCGACCGCTACACGAGCATCGAACGTCGCCGCGCGAGCCACATCCTGATCACCTCTTCCGGCGACGACGCCGCGGACGAGGCCAAGGCCAAGGCCGCCTACGACCGCGCCACGGCGGGCGAGGACTTTGCCGAAGCTGGCCGCGGAACTGTCGCAGGATCCGGGCTCGGCCCAGCAGGGCGGCGACCTCGGCTGGGCCGGAGCGCGGCAACTTCGTCGTGCCGTTTGCCGATGCCGTGTGGTCCATGAAGCCCGGCGAGATCACGGCACCTGTCAGGACCGAGTTCGGCTGGCACGTGATCAAGCTCGACGGCGTGGAAGCCTGGCGAAGCTGCGTTCGTTCGAGGAGGTGCGGGGCGAGATCGAACCTGAATACCGTCGTGCTTCGAGTCCGAGCGACTCTTCGGCGACCTGCAGGAGCAGCTGGACACCGATGCCTTCGAGGCGGGCGGGGACCTGCAGCGGGTCGCCGAGGCGCTCGCGCTGGAGATCAGGACCCAGGACGGGTTCACCCGCGCCGGCGGCGGGGCGCTGGGCAATTCCGCGGCGCTGGTCAACGCGGTGTTCGAGCCTGACGTGCTGAGCGGTTCGCAGTTGCGCAGCGTCGAGTTGGCGCCGGGCCGCGTCGTGGCCATCAAGGTGGTCGCCCACGAGCCGCCGCGCGAGAAGCCGCTGGATGAAGTGCGCGCTGATGTCACCGCGGCGCTCGCTGCGGAGTCGGCGCGGCAGGCCACTGCGGCGCGCGCCGCCGCCCTGACCGAGGAACTGCGTGGCGGCGGTTCGTGGGCCGCGACTGCCAAACCGTGGATCCCCGCCGAGGCGACCGATCCGACAAGCGCGACGCTGCGCTTCGTGCGTCGCGGCGAAGCCGCCGTGCCGGCGGAGATCACGGCCGCAGCGTTCAAGGCCGGCCAGCCCGCCGGCAAGCCGCTCTACGGGACGACGACACTGGCCAGTGGCGACACGGCCGTCTGGACGGTCACCTACGTCAAGCCGGGCTCGCCGGCGTCGCTGTCGCCGGCGGAGCGGGCGCAGAGCATGCGCAACGCGCGCGACCAGGCCAGCGTGCAGGACGCCAGCGTCTACGTGACGGCGCTTCGGTCGAAAGCCGAAGTCAATGTGAATCCGCAGTTGTTCGAGTAGAGCTGCACATCCGGGCGCCGGCGCGACGGCGGCCGAGGGGGAGACGATGACCAAGGCGAAGTCCGAGCGCCTGGCGCTGCATTGGCAGATCCTGATCGCCATCGCGGTCGCAGTGATCGCCGGGCTGCTCGCCGGCGAGCACAGTGGCGTGTTCGGCGTCACCTTCTACAGCGTGTTCGACTTCCTCGGGCGCATGTTCCTCAACGCGCTCAAGATGCTGATCGTTCCGCTGATCGCCTCGTCGATGATCGTCGGCGTGGCCGGCATCGGCTCGAGCGAATCACTCGGCCGGCTCGGCGGCCGGACCCTGTTCTTCTACGCCGCCACCAGCCTGGTGGCCATCGTGCTCGGCCTGTCGGTCATCAACATCGTCAAGCCGGGCATCGCCGACGGCCAGCCGGCCGGTCACATGATGGCGCTGGATGCCGACCGCGAGTCGGTCACTGCGCTGATCGGCGACCGCGACGCCGGCGACATCGTCGAGATCTTCATCCGCATGGTCCCGGAGAACGTGTTCGCAGCCGCCAGCAACAATGGCGGCATCCTGTCGATCATCTTCTTCAGCCTGCTGTTCGGCTTTTTCATCACTCGCATCGGGCCGGTCCACGGGCAGATGCTGGTCAGCTTCTGGAAGGGCGTGTTCGAGGTCATGACCAAGATGACCGAGTGGATCATGACCCTGGCGCCGATCGGCGTCTTCGGCCTGGTCGCCAAGGTCGTGGCCAAGGCCGGCCTGGCGGCGGCGGGGCCGTTGGCCATCTTCGCGGCCTGCGTGCTGGTCTGCCTGGGGATTCACCTGTTCGTGACGCTGCCGTTGTTCATCCGCCTGAGCACCGGGCTCAGGCCCTGGCCGCTGTTTTCGGCGATGGGCCCTGCGCTGCTGACGGCGTTCTCGACCGCGTCGTCGTCGGCCACGGTGCCGGTCACGCTCGACTGCGCGGAGAACCGCGCCGGCGTGTCCAACAAGATCTCCAGCTTCGTGATACCGCTGGGCGCGACCATCAACATGAACGGCACCGCGCTGTACGAGTGCGCCGCGGTGATCTTCATCGCGCAGGCCTATGGCGTGGACATGAGCCTGTTCACGCAGTTCACCGTAGTGCTGCTGGCGCTGGTGACGTCAATCGGCGTGGCCGGTATCCCGGCGGCCTCGCTGGTGGCGATCGCGGTCATCCTCACCGCCGTCGGGCTGCCGCCCGAGGCCATCGGCGTGCTGTTCGTGTTCGATCGCGTGCTCGACATGGCGCGCACGGCGGTGAACGTCGCGGGTGACGCGACCGCCGCGATCATCGTCGCGCGCCTGGAAGGCGAGAAGAACATCCTGGGGCAGCACTGACGAGAGGCGCCTGGCAGCGACGCTGACGCCGGACGGGGTCAGGTTGTGCCAGGCACCTCCGTGAGTCGTGAGTCGTAGCTGGTGAGTCGTAAAGCAGGCAGACGCCTATTGTCTTACAGCTCACTACTCACTACTCACCGCTCACTCCTCAAACGCCATCCCCACGTGGCTGTACCCGGCATCCACGTACAGCACCTCGCCGGTAATCCCTGAGGCGAGGTCGGAGCAGAGGAACGCGGCGGCGTCGCCGACTTCCTCGGTGGTGACGTTGCGCTTGCAGCGGCGTGGCGTTGGCCACGTGGTGCAGCATCTTGCGGAAGCCCGGGATGCCCGCCGCTGCCAGGGTCTTGATCGGCCCGGCGGAAATGGCGTTGACGCGGATGCCCTTCGGGCCCAGGTCGGAGGCCAGGAAGCGCACGTTCGCCTCCAGGCTCGCCTTGGCGAGTCCCATCACGTTGTAGTGTGGCACCGAGCGTACGGCGCCGAGGTAGGACAGCGTCAGCAGCGCGCCGGCGCGGCCTTCCATCATGGGCGCACCCGCCCGGGCCAGCGCCGTCAGGCTGTAGCTCGACACGTCGTGCGCCATGCGGAAGTTCTCGCGCGTCGTGGCTTCCACGAAGCCGCCGGTCAGCGCCTCGCGCGGCGCGTAGGCGACCGCGTGGACGATGATGTCCAGGCCGTCCCAGGCCGAGCGCAGGCCGGCGAAGGCCGCGTCGATCTCGTCGTCGATGGCGACGTCCATCGGCATGACGATGTCGGAGCCGAGCTTGGTGGCGAGTTCGATCACGCGATCCTTGATCCGCTCGTTCTGGTAGGTGAAGGCCAGTTCGGCCCCTTCGCGTTTCATCGACTGGGCGATGCCCCAGGCGATGGAGCGTTCGGTGGCGAGGCCGACGATCAACGCCTTCTTGCCGGCGAGGAATCCCATGGTTCGTTCCTTGTAGTGTCTGTCAGCCGCCGTAGTCGCGGCTGCCGTCAACGTGAATCGTCAGGCGCTGGCCGGCGCGGATGCTCGTGCTGCCCTGCAGCTCGTTCCAGGCCTGCAGGTCGCTGACCGACACGGCGAAGCGCCGCGCGATGCTCGAAAGCGTGTCGCCCTTGCGCACCTTGTAATCGATCTGGCGGGGCTCGCCGCTGCTCGCGACCTGCGGCGCGGCGCCGGAGCGGAAGTCCTGCGGACGAACGGCCAGCTTCTGGCCGGGCCGGAGCGTGCTCTTGGTGCTGATGCCGTTGGCCCGGGCCAGTTCGTTGACGCTCATGCCATAGCGACGCGAAATGCCCCACAGCGTGTCGCCGGAGCGGACCGTGTGCAGGGACGTCGCCGAGCGCACCAGGCCCCCGCGCAGCGGCGCGACGTTGCCGCCGGGGACGTAGAGCGCACTGCCGGCGGTCAGCTGCGATCCGTTCATGCCATTCACGCTCTGCAGGAAGGATGCCGGCACGCGATACTGGCTCGCCAGGCCCTGCAGGGTGTCGCCGTTGGCCACGCTGCGCTGGGTCAGGCCGGCGCGTTCGGGCTGTTGCAGCGCCTCCAGGCGCGGCACGAACTGGTCGGCCACGACAGCTGGCACCAGCAGGCGATGCGGGCCGTCGGGCCCGGTCACCCACTGGTTCCAGCCGGCATTCAGCGCGTGCAGCTCCTCGACGTCCACGCCGGCGAGGTTGGCGGCGAGCCGCAGGTCGACCGGGCCGCCGGTGTCGATGACCTGGAAGTACGGCACGTCGGGGACGACTGGCAGCAGCAGGCCGTAGGCCTCGGCGTGGCGCAGCATCTGGCTCAACGCCAGCAGCTTCGGCACGTAGGCGCGGGTCTCGCGCGGCAGGTCCAGGGAGAAGAAGTCGGTGCTGCGGCCGAGCCGCTGGTTGCGCAGCACGGCCCGGCTGACGGTGCCGCCGCCCGAGTTGTAGGCGGCCACCGCGAGCAACCAGTCGCCGTCGAATTTCTGGTTCAGGTAGGTCAGGTAGTCAAGCGCCGCGCGGGTGGACTCGACCACGTCGCGTCGCTGGTCCTGCCACCAGTCCTGCTTCAGCTCGAAGCGCTTGCCGGTGACCGGGATGAACTGCCACAGGCCGGAGGCGTTGCTGCGCGAGTAGGCAAAGGGATTGAACGCGCTCTCGACGATGGGCAGCAGCGCCAGTTCCATCGGCAGGCCGCGGGCCTCGACCTCGCTGGCGATGAAGTGCAGGTAGCGCTGGCCGCGCGCCAGCACGCGCTCCATGTAATCCGCGTTGCGCACGTAGAAGTCGAGCTCGGCCCGCACCCACGGGTGGTCGATCTCGGGCAGCCGCGAGCCGGCGCGGATGCGGTCCAGGACGTCCGCGTACACGACCGGCATCGGCGGCATCGCGTCGTCCTGCGGCAGCTCGTAGAGCGGGGCGGTCGGGGCGGCCGGCGGATGCGCGCTCCGGGAAGACGGCACGTTGCGGATGACCTTGTCCGGCAGGGACGAGGAGGGCTCCGTCGGCGTCTGCGCGCAGGCCGCCAGCAGCCCCGCGAAGGCCAGCACCGCCAGCCTGATCTCCCGGCCGTGCATCCAGCGCCTCACCGGAAACCGTCCTTCCAGCGGCGGATCTCCGCGAACACGGCGACCGGCGAGGCCAGCGCGGCGCCGGCGTGGGCCTCGGCCGAGCGCTTCACGCCCGCGGAGCGGCTGCGCAGGAACGGGTTGATCCGCTTCTCGCGGCCGATGGTCGTCGGCACGGTGGGAATGTCCTGCTCGCGCAACGCTACCGCTTCGTCCTGCCACGCGGCCAGGTCCGCATTGTCGGGCTCGACCGTCATGGCAAACCGGAGGTTGGCCAGCGTGTACTCGTGCGCGCAGAAGACGCGCGTGTCGTCCGGCAGCGCGGCCAGGGCATCCAGCGACGCCAGCATCTGCTCGGGCGTGCCCTCGAACAGCCGGCCGCAACCCCCGCTGAACAGGGTGTCGCCACAGAAAACGGCACCGTGACCGTAGTAGGCGATGTGCCCGGCGGTGTGGCCCGGCACGTCGAGCACCCGGAACCGCAGGCCCAGCTCGGCCAGCCTCACCTCGGCGCCGCCGGCCAGCGGCGTGCTCGCCGCCGGCGCCCGCTCGCGGGCCGGCGCGAAGACGCGTGCGCCGGTGCGCTCCACCAGTTCGGCGACCCCGCCCACGTGGTCGGGGTGGTGATGGGTCACGAGGATGGCCTCGAGCGTCTGGCCCGTTGTGGCGAGGGCGGCCAAGATGGCCTTCGCGTCGCCCGGATCCACGACCGCAGCGCGCGACGGGTCGTCGGGCCCCTGTACCAGCCAGAGGTAGTTGTCGGTGAATGCGCGTACGGGGGTAACAGTCAGCATGAGGGTCTGGTCGGTTCCCCGGAGGCCGGACATTCAGATGGCGCGTATTACAACCTTCCGGGCCCCCAAATGCCACCCCCGGCGTCCCAGAACCGGGAACCCGCCCGACAGGTTATGCTGGCGCGCATGCAGGAGGACGGTTCGACTCTGGCCGAATGGCTCGCAGGCCCACCGGGTCGGGCTTTGCTCGACCAGGAGCGTGCCGCCATGGCCGAGGCGCTGGAATGCGTTTTCGGGGTGCAGTGCCTGCAGGTGGGCGCCTGGGGCCCGGCTCGCGTGTTCCTGGACCTGGCACGCACGCAGCGCCGCGCGTGGCTGTCGGCGGGGGCCGACGTGGCGGGTGCGATCCGCTCTGACCCGGCCAACCTGCCGATCCAGTCCGACAGCATCGATGCGCTGATCCTGCCGCACACGCTGGAGTTCGCCGCCGACCCCCACCAGGTGCTGAGGGAGGTCGAGCGCGTGCTGACCGCGGAAGGCAGCCTGCTGATCCTGGGTTTCGAGCCGCTGGGCAGCTGGGCGGCGCGCCATCGCCTGTCCGGGAGTGGGTTTCCGCCGGGGCTTGAACGGTTCCTGCCGGAGCGCCGCCTGGCCGACTGGCTGAAGCTGCTGAGCTTCGACGTGGACCCGCCGAGACGCTACCTGTACACGCTGCCGCTCGCGCGGGCGCAGAAAGGGCGCGTCAGTCTCTGGGCCGAGCGGGCCGGGCGAGCGGTCTGGCCGCGGCTGTCCGGCGCCTACCTGCTGCAGGCGAAGAAGCGGGTCTATGCGATGACGCCGCTGCGCCCGCGGTTTCGCGCCCGTCCGGCCGTGCTCGCCGGCCTGGCCGAGCCCACCACGCGGGTCGGCACGTGACCGAGGTCGAGATCTTCACGGACGGCGCCTGCCGCGGCAATCCCGGGCCCGGCGGCTGGGGCGTCGTGCTTCGCGCGGGCGCCTACGAGAAGGAACTGCACGGCGGCGAGGCGGCCACCACCAACAACCGCATGGAAATGACCGCCGCGATCCGCGCGCTGGAGGCGCTGAAGCGGCCGTGCCGCATTGCGCTGTACACGGATTCGCAGTACGTGCGGCAGGGCATTACGGAGTGGCTGGAGCAGTGGCATGCGCGCGGCTGGAAGACGGCCAACCGCAAGCCGGTCAAGAACCAGGACCTGTGGCAGCAGCTCGATGCCCTGGCGCAGAAGCACGAGATCGAATGGCACTGGGTCAAGGGGCACTCCGGGCACCCGGAGAACGAGCGGGCGGATGCGCTGGCGAATCAGGGGATTGATGAGCTGGCAGATGAGGGGATTCAGAATGAGCGGATAGCGGATAGCGGATGGCCGGAAAGAGGCGGATTTCGACTTCGTCTGTTTCTGGATGACGGCAGGAATGGCCCGAACTATTTGATTCGCCAGATTTCTCACTATCCGCTATCCGCTATCCGCTATCCGCTCATCCGCTCATCCGCTATCCGCTACAATCCCGCCCCATGCGTCAAATCGTCCTCGACACGGAAACCACCGGCCTCGAAGTCAGCCAGGGCCATCGGGTCATCGAAATCGGCTGCATCGAGCTGCGTGACCGGCGGCCGACCGGCCGGACATTCCACAAGTACCTGTGCCCCGACCGCGAGGTCGAGCCGGGCGCGCTGGCCGTGCACGGCATCACCAACGAATTCCTCTCCAACCAGCCGCGATTCGGCGAGGTGATGGAGGAATTTCTCGAGTTCGTCCGGGAAGCCGAGCTGATCATCCACAACGCCGCCTTCGACGTCGGTTTCCTGGACTCGGAACTCGCGCGCGTGAAGCGCGACGAGGCGATCGGCGAGATCTGCCAGGTGCTGGATACCCTGGCGTTGGCGCGCCAGCTGCACCCGGGCCAGCGCAACAGCCTCGACGCGCTGTGCAAGCGCTACAGCATCGACAATTCGCACCGCGAGTTCCACGGTGCCCTGCTCGACGCCAAGATCCTGTCCGACGTCTACCTGACGATGACGGGCGGGCAGGGCGCGTTGACGCTGGAGGCCGACGCAGTCGACGCAAACGGTCATGCGACCGTAGTGCGCGTCGATCGTGGCGCGCTGCATATTCCGGTGCCCCGCGCCAGCCAGGCTGAGCTGGCTGCGCACGAACGCGCGCTCGACGCCGTCGCCAAGGCGGCTGGCGGCCACGTGCTGTTTCGCGAACTGGCCCGCTAACCGGAGGCCGCTGTGCCCAAGACCGTATCTGCCGCTTTCATGTACAACTTTCTCGGCCATTCGCCGGACTGGTACAAGCTGACGATCATCGTCTTCCTGGTCGTCAACCCGATCCTGCTGTACACGGCCGGCCCGGTGATCACCGGCTGGGTGCTGCTGTTCGAGTTCATCTTCACGCTGATGCTGGCGCTGAAGTGCTATCCGCTGCAGCCGGGCGGACTGCTGGCCATCGAGGCCGTGGTCCTGGGCCTGGTGACGCCGCACGAGATCTACCACGAGGTGCAGGCCGGCCTGCCGGTGATCCTGCTGCTGATGTTCATGGTCGCGGGCATCTACTTCCTGCGCGAGATGCTGGTCTTCGCCTTCACCAAGCTGCTGGTCGGCGTGGAGTCGAAGACCGCGCTGTCGTTCATGTTCGTCTCGGCCGGCGCCGTGCTGTCCGCGTTCCTCGACGCGCTGACCGTGCTGGCGGTGATGATCACCGTGACCGGCGGCTTCTACGGCGTCTACCACCGGGTCGCCTCCGGCAAGCTGTCCCACCACGACGGCCACGACGAGTCCAGCGACGACGGCGTGCTGGACGACCACCGCAGCGAACTCGACGAGTTCCGGGCCTTCCTGCGCAACCTGATGATGCACGGCGCGGTCGGCACGACCATTGGCGGCGTCTGCACGCTGGTGGGCGAACCGCAGAACCTGCTGATCGGGCAGGTCGCGGGCTGGCAGTTCGTGCAGTTCGCCGTGGAGATGGCGCCGGTGACGATTCCCACCGTGATCGCGGGACTGCTGACCTGCGTCGTGGTCGAGAAGCTCCGCTGGTTCAGCTACGGCGCTCACCTGCCCGACAACGTCCGGCGCATCCTGCACGAGTACGAGGAGCAGGAGTCGGCCAAGATGACCGCCTCGCACCGCCAGGTGATGATCGTGCAGGCAATCTGCGCCGGGCTGCTGCTGGTCGCGCTGGCCTTCCACTGGGCGGAAGTCGGCATCATCGGCCTGATGATCATCGTGCTGGCCACGGCGTTCACCGGCGTGGTCGATGAAGGCCGCATCGGCAAGGCCTTCGAGGCGGCGCTGCCGTTCACCGCGCTGCTGGTCGTGTTCTTCGTCATCGTCGGCGAGATCCATCACCAGCACCTGTTCGACCCGATCCTGCAGCGGGTGCTCGCGCTCGAGGGTCGCTCCGAGGCGATTGCGCTGTTCGCCGCCTCGGGCCTGCTGTCCGCCATCAGCGACAACGTGTTCGTGGCGTCCATCTGGATCAGCGAGATCAAGGTGGCCTTCGACTCGGGCGAGATCACCCGCGAGGCCTTCGACATGCTGGCGGTGGCGATCAACACCGGCACCAACATCCCGAGCATCGCCACCCCGAACGGCCAGGCCGCGTTCCTGTTCCTGCTGACCTCGGCGCTGGCGCCGCTGATCCGCCTGTCGTACTTCAAGATGGTGTGGATGGCAGTGCCGTACCTGATCACAATGACCACCGCGGCGGTGTTCGGAGTCATCTATTTCCTGTAGTAGCCGGCCGAGCGTCGGGGATGCGAAGCGGTTCGCATCCCGGCGAGCCCCGGCTGACCCAGAATTGACAGAATCTTTCGATGGAGATGCCCTGTGAGCCGCAATAAGCACGCTTTCAACCTGCGTAAATGCCGTATCGGCGTCGTCGGCCTCGGCTATGTCGGCCTGCCGCTGGCGGTCGAGTTCGGCAAGCAATACGAGACCGTGGGTTTCGACATCAAGTCGGCCCGCATCGACGAACTGCGCGTGGGTCGGGACAGCACCCTCGAGGTCCAGTCGTGCGGAGCTGAAGGCCGCTGACGCGGCTCACCTATACGGACGACCTCGCCGACCTGAAGCGCTGCAAGGTGTTCATCGTCACCGTGCCGACGCCGATCGATGACCACAAGCGGCCCGACCTGACCCCGCTGCTGCGCGCCAGCGAGACCGTCGGCAAGGTGCATCAAGCCGGGCGACGTCGTGATCTACGAGTCGACCGTCTATCCCGGCTGCACCGAGGAAGTCTGCGTGCCGATCCTGGAGCGCGAGTCCGGGCTGACGTTCAACCAGGACTTCTTCGTCGGCTACAGCCCGGAGCGCATCAATCCGGGCGACAAGCAGCACCGGCTGACGACCATCATGAAGGTCACCTCCGGCTCCACGCCGGAGGTGGCCGAGTTCGTGGACGAGCTCTACGGCGTCGATCATGACCGCCGGCACCCACAAGGCGTCGAGCATCCGCGTGGCCGAGGCGGCCAAGGTCATCGAGAACACCCAGCGCGACGTCAACATCGCGCTGATCAACGAACTGGCGATGATCTTCAACCGGCTGGGCATCGACACCGAGGAAGTGCTCGAGGCCGCCGGCACCAAGTGGAACTTCCTGCCGTTCCGGCCCGGCCTGGTCGGCGGGCACTGCATCGGCGTGGATCCGTACTACCTGACCCACAAGGCGCAGGAAGTCGGCTACCACCCGGAGATGATCCTGGCCGGCCGGCGCATCAACGACAACATGGGCGGCTACGTCGCCACCGAGGTCGTCCGGCTGATGAACCTGAAGCGCATCCATGCCATGGGCTCGCGCATCCTGGTGCTGGGCCTGACCTTCAAGGAAAACTGCCCGGACCTGCGCAATTCCAAGGTCGCTGACGTGGTCCGCGAGTTGCAGACCTACGGCGCCAAGGTGGATGTCTGCGACCCCTGGGTCAACCGCGCCGAGGCGCGCCACGAATACGGCATCACCCCGATCCGCACGCCCAAGCGCGGCCAGTACGATGCCATCGTCGCCGCCGTCGCCCACAACGAGTTCAAGGAACTGGGCATCGACGCCATCCGCAAGTTCGGCCGGCGCAACCACGTGGTCTATGACATCAAGTACGTGTTCCCGAAGGGGGAGGTGGATGGGAGGCTGTGAAGAAGCGGATAGCGGATAGCGGATGGCGGATAGTGAGAGTCAGGAGCGGATGGCGGATAGTTAGAGGGGCGGAGGCGCTTGATCAGGGCGCTGAGCATCCGACCGACTTCGCTCAGTTCGGGTCCAGGGGAGTAGGGCGGGTCAAGAGTCCCAAGCGGCAGGCAATCTCGAGCTTGGGTCTCCAGTTCGCAAGCGATCCGCGGGCGATGTAGCAGGAACTGAAGAAACTCCCTGCCTGTACTGTCGGGCGGATCCCTCCGCAGATATTGCTGGCCACGGAAACGGCCGAACGGCGCATCTGGGATGTCAGGCCGAACCTCTCTGTCGCTCGGAAATTCCGCGGTTATCTCGATAGACGTCTTCGACCAGCAGAATGGCCTTCTGCCAGACGATCAGGTCCTTGTGGCTTCTGATCTGTCGGGTCCCGTCGATGATTTGGGCCTCCTTCACTGTATGATTGTGGTCTCGCTTGATATCGGTTCCTGAAAGGATATCTGCCGTGTTTGAGTTCTTTCCGTCCATCCGCTATCCGCTATCCGCCATCCGCTATGAAAATTCTCGTCACCGGTGCCGCCGGCTTCATCGGCTTCCACACCGCCCGCCGCCTGCTCGACCGCGGCGACGAGGTCGTCGGGCTCGATAACCTGAACGACTACTACGACCCGACGCTGAAGGAAGCGCGGCTCAAGATCCTGCGGGACTACGACCAGTTTCTCGTTCGCGAAGCTGGACCTTGCCGACCGTCCCGGCATGGACGCGCTGTTCGCGAAGTCGGGCTTCCAGCGCGTGGTGCACCTGGCCGCGCAGGCGGGCGTGCGCTATTCCATCGAGAACCCGCATGCGTATGCCGACAGCAACCTGATCGGCACGCTGCACGTCCTGGAGGGTTGCCGGCACAACAAGGCCGAGCACCTGGTGTTCGCCTCGACCAGCTCGGTCTACGGCGCCAACACGAAGATGCCGTTCTCGGTGCACCAGCACGCCGAGCACCCGCTGTCGTTCTACGCGGCGACCAAGAAGGCCAACGAGATGATGGCGCACACCTACGCCTATCTCTATCGGCTGCCGGTCACCGGCCTGCGCTTCTTCACCGTCTACGGCCCCTGGGGCCGGCCGGACATGGCGCTGTTCCTGTTCACCAGCAACATCCTGGCCGGCAAGCCGATCGACGTCTTCAACTACGGCAACCACAAGCGCGACTTCACCTACGTGGACGACATCGTCGGCGGCGTCGTGGCCTCGCTCGACCACGTGGCGCAGCCCAACGAGCAGTGGGACAGCGATGCGCCCGACCCGGCGACCAGCACGCGCGCCGTACCGGATCTACAACATCGGCAACAACCGCGCCGTGGAGCTGCGCCGCTACATCGAGTTGCTGGAGCAGTGCCTGGGCCGCAAGGCCGACATGAACCTGCTGCCGCTGCAGGTGGGCGACGTGCCCGATACCTGGGCGGACGCCGAGGACCTCGTGCGCGACGTCGGCTACCGGCCCGACACGCCGGTCGAGGTGGGCGTGAAGCGCTTCGTCGAGTGGTACCTGGACTACTACGGCGAGGGCGGCCCGGCGGATCCGAGGGTGACGAACCTGGGGTAGCGGATGGCGGATAGCGGATAGCGGATAGTAAGAAGGAAGGCGAGGCTCACGAACGCGGCGAGCGCTGGGGAACTGGGCTGTGGACGAGCGAACAGCAAGCGGAGAATGCCCGGCGCCCGCCATCTGCCTTCTGACTCATCCTATCCGCCATCCGCTATCCGCTATCCGCTCACGTTCCTCTCATGGCTAGACTAGCCTCCACCTCATGGCTATAATAGCCATAATGGAACGCGTCAGTATTTCCCAGCTAAAAGACCAGTTAAGCGCCTACCTGAAGAAGGTCCAGGCGGGCGAGACTGTGCTGGTCATGGATCGGGACAAGCCTGTGGCCAAGCTCGAACGCGTGGACCCCGCCGTGGATGAAGACGCGCGCTATCAGCGTCTGGTCGCAGCTGGGCTGGTGAAGCCCGCCAAGCGTCCGCTGACAATGAACATGATCCAGCCGATCGATGCTGGGCTTCGACGCCAAGGTTGTCGAAGCCCTGTTGGAGGAGCGCGAGGAGGGCCGATGAGGTTCTGGGACAGTTCCTCGATCGTGCCGCTCATTCTGGCCGAGTCGACTACCGGGACCCTGATGACGCTGATCGAGCCACGCGGCTTGATGATGGTGTGGTGGGGGACGCCGGTTGAGGTCGTCTCGGCCATGGCACGCCGCGTCCGCGATGGTGTCCTCGACGCCGCCCGGTTTGCGCAGTCACGCCGGCGGCTGGAGATCCTTGCGGAAGGCTGGCAGGAGGTAGCCCCGAGCGACCAGCTGCGTGGACTGGCGGAGCGAGCCGTGCGGGTGCACTGAGTTGCGCGCGGCCGACGCGTTCCAGCTGGCGGCGGCGATGGTGGTAGCCGAGGGGGTCGCATGGTGCCGTCGAGATCGTGACGCTCGATCGACGGCTTCGCGATGCGGCACTTCGCAGAGTCGCTTCCGTGTCCTACCGACCTGAATACAGAGGAACACGAATGAGCCTGATCATCTGATCCGACCGGTGCTGCGATCGGCAGGGCTCATGCTGACGACCACGCGCAGCGCCTGTCGCCAGTTGCCGGTCGACGACCTGTTCGCTGCCGACCCGGCGCGCTTCGAGCATCTCTCCCGCGAGTTCGACGGCCTGCTGCTGGACTTCAGCCGCCAGCGCCTGGACGGTGCGGCGCTCGACGCGCTGATCGCCCTGGCCGAGGCCGTCGACCTGCGCGGGCAGGTCGACGCGCTGTTGGGCGGCGCCCTCGTCAACAACACCGAAGGCCGCGCCGCGCTGCACACGCTGCTGCGCGTGCCGGCCGGCGCCACGGTGCCAGCCGCGCTGGAGCCCCTGCATGCCGAGGTGCTGGACGAGCGCGCGAAGTGCGCCGCCTTCGTGCGCGACATTCACGAAGGCCGGCGCAAGGGTTCGACCGGCCAGCGCTTCACCGACGTCGTGAACATCGGCATCGGCGGCAGCGACCTCGGCCCGGCGATGGCCGTCGAGGCGCTCAGGCCGTTCCACACGGGCCACGTCCGCTGCCACTTCGTCTCCAACGTGGACGGCGTGCAGTTCGCGGATCTCGTCGAACGCGCTCGATCCCGCGCGGACGCTGGTCATCATCTGTTCCAAGACCTTCACCACGCAGGAGACGCTGGCCAACGCGCGCCTGGCGCGGCGCTGGCTGGCGGGCAAGCTGGGGGAAGGCGCGGTGCCTAAGCACTTCGCCGCGGTGTCCACCAACGCCGCGGCGATGGATGCGTTCGGCGTCGGCGCCGATGCGCGCTTCGCCATGTGGGACTGGGTCGGCGGGCGTTATTCCATGTGGTCGGCGATCGGCCTGTCGCTCGAGCTGGCCGTCGGCACGAAGCATTTCGAGGCCTTCCTCGGCGGCGGGCATGCGATGGACGAGCATTTCCGCGCGGCAGCCTGGCACGACAACCTGCCGGTGCTGCTCGGCCTGCTGGCCGTGTGGAACCGCAACGGGCTCGGCAACGCCAGTCACGCCGTGTTGCCCTACACCCAGCGCCTGGCACGCTTCCCCACTTACCTGCAGCAGCTGGAAATGGAAAGCCTGGGCAAGGGCGTCACGCGCGACGGCCAGCCCGTGGATCGGGCGACGGGCCCGGCGATCTTCGGCGAGCCCGGCTCCAACGCGCAGCACTCGTTCTTCCAGCTGCTCCACCAGGGCTCCGGCGGCATCAGCATGGATTTCCTGCTGCCCGTCAAGCCCGAGCCGGGCTACGAGGAATCACGCGAACTCGCCATCGCCAACTGCCTGGCGCAGGCGCAGGCGCTGATGGCCGGCTACGGCGAGGACGAGGTGCGGGCCGAACTCGAAGCCAAGGGCCTGGACGCGGGCCGCATCGCCGAGCTGCTGCCGCACAAGATTCATCCCGGCAGCCGGCCGCTGACGCTGCTGGCTTTCCGTGAGCTCGACCCGCGGACGCTCGGCATGCTGGTGGCGCTGTACGAGCACAAGGTGTTCGTGCAGGCCGCGCTCTGGGGCATCAACCCCTTCGACCAGTGGGGCGTGGAGCTGGGCAAGAAGCTGTGTGGCAGCGTGTTGCCGGCGGTGCGGGATCCGCAGGCTGCCGAGGCTGCGCCAGCGGAGCTCATCGACCTGCTCGAATGGATCGCTGAGCACCACTGATCCCGCTGACTCGTTAGACTTGGCGTCGCCCCAACCACACGGAGGAGGGCACATGGCTTCTGTGGCTGCCCGCTTCCTGGTGACCGCTGCGTGCGTCCTGGCCGCTTCGAACGCGCTGGCCTCCGGCTGGCTCGATGCCGGCGACATGCAGCTGCGCAGCGACCTGACGACGCTGGTCGATGCGGGAACGCTGAACCTGCCGATTTCCGGCTGGCCGATTCCGCGATCCGATGTCTGTGACGCGCTGCCGGCCGAGGCGGCGGGCGAGCAGCGAGGTGCCGTCATCGAGGCCCTGGCCCGGCTGCGTTCGTATTGCGGGATGGAATCCCGGTCCCGGCTGTACGCCTCGGCGGGCGACGTCGGCGTCCTGCGCGGCTTTACCGCCGAGCCCCGCTCGGATGGCGTCGTTGGCATCAGCGGGGAGACAGGCGGCGAGCGCTGGTCCGCGCGGCTCGACCTGTCGCTGCACGGCGATGCCCAGGACGACCAGTCCGTGCGGCCGGATGGCAGTTACCTCGCCGGCCAGGCCGGCAACTGGGTCGTCTCGGCGGGATGGCTGGATCGCTGGTGGGGGCCGGGCTGGGACGGCAGCCTGATCTGGTCGAACAACGCACGACCGCTGCCCGGCATCGCGCTCGACCGGGTCCGGTCCACGCCCTTCGAGACGAAATGGCTCAGCTGGATCGGCCCGTGGCGGGCGACCTTCTTCCTCGGCGCCCTGGAGCGCGAACGGGCCGACATCGACAACGCGCTGTTCCTGGGTATCCGGGTGGCCGCGCGGCCAATCAACGGGCTCGAGCTCGCGTTTTCCAGGACGGCGCAGTTCTGCGGCGACGGGCGGCCCTGCAGCTGGTCGTCGCTCTGGGACCTGCTGTTCGGCTACGACAACGCCGGCCGCGACGTCGCGATCCAGAAGACGAACCCGGCAACCAGATGGGTAGCGTCGAGGCCCGCTGGTCGTCGCCGATCGGGAGCGCGCCGTACGCAATCTATGCGCAGTTGACGGGCGAGGACGAGGCGAACTTCTTTCCCGTGAAGCTGCTCAAGCTCTACGGCGCCGACGGCATCGTGACGGTCGGGGACGTGCCGGTCCGCGTCTACCTCGAGTACGCGGACACCAGCTGTGCTCGTCGTCGAATCCTGACAAGGTCTACAACTGTGCCTACAACCAGACCTGTTCTACGAAGAGGGCTATCGTTACCGCGGTCGGGTAATCGGTCATGTCATGGACAGCGACGGCTTGCTGTGGACGCTCGGCGCCGCCTGGACCACGCCCGGCGGCTGGTCGATGGAAGCTGATCTCGCGCTACGCCCAGATCAACCGCGGCGGTGCGCCGGACGACCGGCACACCATTTCGCCCACACCGCTCGACCAGTACGAACTCGTGGCGGGTGTCTCGCGTGCCCTCAGCTGGGGAACGCTCCGGATCCGGCTGTCGGGGGCCTACCAGGAACCCGGTGCCGCCACCTCGAGCGTCGTCGACGTGTCGGGGTTCGTCGGCTTCGAGAAAACCTTCGGTTCAGGGGGCCGGTCGCGCTAAGTACCTGATCGAAAAGGATTGCTTGGCGACAATCTGTCAAACTACAATCGCGGCTTCGCGCTGCCACGGATGGGCTGGACAGACCCGCCAGGTGCCGCGCCTTGAGGTGAGGCTCAATCGTGATCCGTGACAGGTGCAGGTCTCTCTTTTTGCTGCTCTTGTCGGGCCTTCTCGTTCCGCCTCACGTCGCCTCGGCCGACCCCTGGGCCTGCCCGGCGATGCCCGCCTGCGTCACGACCTGCAGCTGCTTGTCGGATGCCGGCATCGTCAAGGCGCCGCTGACCAGCTGGCCGGTGTCCTGGGGCGAAGTCTCCCGCGACATCTCCGCGAACCCCGAGGCTGCGGCCCAGTTGCCCGCCCATCTTGCGGCAGCGCTGGCGCGGGTTCGTGCCGCGGCAGCCGATGCCACCCGTACCGGTGACTGGCGCGCCGAGGGGCGGCTGGCCGGCTCGGCCAACCCGA
>CAVOGM010000005.1:0-381404 GCA_963695465.1 uncultured Gammaproteobacteria bacterium | reverse complement strand
GGCCAAGAGCCGGGCGCTGACCACCAGCATCTTCGCGAGCCTGACGCCCTGGCAGGTGACGCAGCTCGGACGTCACCCGGGCAGGCCATACACCCTCGACTACATCCCGTTGCTGTTCACGGAATTCACGGAGCTGCACGGCGATAGGATGTACGCCGACGACACCGCCATCGTCGCCGGGCCGGCGCGCCTGGCGGGCAGGCCGATCATGCTCATCGGCCAGCAGAAGGGGCGCGACACGAAGGAGCGGGTGCGCCGCAACTACGGCATGCCCAAGCCCGAGGGCTATCGCAAGGCGCTCAGGCTGATGAAGACCGCGGAGCGCTTCCAGCTGCCCATCGTCACGCTGATCGACACGCCGGGTGCCTACCCCGGTATCGGTTCCGAGGAACGTAACCAGTCCGAAGCCATCGCGCGCAACCTGTTCGAGATGTCTGGGCTGACGGTGCCCGTCGTCAGCTGCGTGATCGGGGAGGGCGGGTCCGGCGGTGCGCTGGCGATCGGCGTCTGCGATCGCCTGCTCATGCTCCAGTACAGCATCTATTCGGTCATCTCTCCGGAAGGCTGCGCGTCCATCCTGTGGAAGAGCGCCGAGAAGCGCGAGCTGGCGGCGCAGGCGATGGGTATTACAGCGGACAGGCTGCGGCGGCTGCGGCTGGTGGACGAGGTGCTGCGCGAGCCGCTCGGCGGTGCGCATCGCGATCCGCAGGCGATTGCCGAGTCGCTCAAGACCGCGCTGATTCGCCACCTGGAGGAGGTTTGCGCCCTGCCGCCGGGCGAGCTGCTGGAAAAGCGCCGCGCCAGGCTCCGTGGCTTCGGGGTCTACGGTGAGGCGTGACGCAGAGGTGCCAGGCACGTGCCTGGCACCTCCTGACGTGCCTGGCACCTCCTGATTGTTTTGCCAGTGGCCCCCCCCTTCACTCCGGAAGCGCTCGCAGCCTCGCTCGCCGAGCTGATTCCCGGTTACCCTGACGCAACCCTCTGCGTCGCCCTGTCGGGTGGCGTCGATTCGGTCGCGCTGCTGCACGCGGCGCGTGCGCTCGTCTCCGCAGAGACCCGTCTGAGGCTGCGCGCCCTCCACGTGGACCATGGCCTGCAGGAGCAATCGAAGGACTGGACGGCCCACTGCCAGGCGCAGTGCGACAGCCTGGGCGTGGCGCTAAGCGTGCTGGAGTTGCAGCTTGAAATACCCAAAGGGGCGAGCGTCGAAGCCGAGGCGCGGCGTGCCCGTTATCAGGCGATGGCTGTAGCACTGGAGCCGAGCGAGTGCCTGCTGACCGCACATCACGCCGACGACCAACTGGAAACGGTGCTGCTGCAGTTGTTTCGCGGTGCCGGCGTCGCGGGTCTTGCTGCCATGCCTGCCCAGACGGGGCTCGGCCCAGGTTTTCACCTGCGGCCCCTGCTGAAAGTCGAACGAAGACAACTCGAGGAATACGCGGCCGCCTCTGGGCTCAACTGGGTCGAGGACCCGATGAACCGGGAGCCCCGCTACGACCGAAGCTTCCTTCGCCACGAGGTGCTACCGGCGATTCGCACGCGATGGCCGGCGCTGGCGCGGACGGTTGGTCGGAGTGCGGGCCATTTCGCGGCGGCACAGGGGCTTCTCGAGGCGCTTGCAGAGGCGGATGGTGCGTCATTGCAGGACGCTGAGGGCCGGTTGGAGACGGCGGGCCTGGTCACCCTGCCGCGCGATAGGCAGTTCAACCTGTTGCGCTGGTGGATCGTGCAGCAAGGCCTTGGCGTGCCGTCGACCGCGCGCCTGGAGGCGATCCTTCGCGATGTCGTGCCGGCCCGGGACGATGCCCAACCGGTCGTCACCTGGCCGACGGGCGAGGTGCGCCGCTACCGGGGGCGGTTGTACGCGATGCAGCCGCTTGGGCCGCTGCCGCCCGAGGGTTGGGAACACCCGATCAGGGTGGGCGAAACGGTCGAATTGCCCTGCGGTCTCGGGCGCGTGAGGCTGGAATCAGTTGTCGAGTCGGCCGCCCTGACAGGATGGCTGGAGGTACCACTGGTCGTGTCGTTTCGGGCTGTCGGAGAGGCGATCCAGCTCGCCGGGCGCAACGAAGCGCATGCGCTCAAGAACCTCTTCCAGGGCGCGGCAATCGTGCCGTGGATTCGTGACCGCCTGCCGCTGCTGCGTCGCGGCGGCGAGTTGCTGGCGATTGCGAACCTGTGGAATGCCGGGGCGGTCGTCACAAGTGGCGGCGAACCCCAGGTCAGCCTTATCTGGCTGGACGCACCCTCGCTGCTTTGAACCCGGCCGGGTGTCGCCGGTCGGCGCCTAGCGCCAGCACTCTGTGGTGTTGTCGGTACCGCCCGACTTCTGCGCAGTCTTGACGCCGCGGTCTGTCACCTGGAAGACGACGCACTTGGTGTCGCTGGCTTGCGGGCCTGGACTGACCGTGGTCGCGCGAACCGTGAAACCATCCGCCGCCGCAGCGAGATTGGCCGGCGCCGTGACCGACAATGCGTACCATCCATGCTCCGTCCCGTCTATCCCCAGCCCGTCCGGTGGTGCGGTGGCCCGCTCGGATTCGAGGGCGTAGCGATTATTCTGCAGGTAGAACTTTTCCTGCGCGGTCGCCAGCCTGAGCAGCGCTTCGGTCGCGTCGGTCCGTTGCGAGCGGATGACGTACTGCCTATAGCTCGGCACGGCGATCGCCGCGAGTATGCCGATGATCACCGTCACGATGATCAATTCGATCAGGGTGATGCCATGCTGGTGAGACTTCATGTCAGCTGTGCTCCTGCGCACCAGGGGCCGGCAAAGTGGCCGGCCCCTGCGCGATCAGTTTATGCCCCGTTGGCGCCAGAAAGTTCGCACGGGCCTGTTGTTGAATCCCCCGCCACACAACTCCAGGCCGCAATAAGCCACGGGGCTTGGGCGGCAGTCGCGTCCGACACAGTCCGTCGGGCTGTCCGGCGGCGGGAACACGATGATCGGCGAAGGCGCTATCGTGCCTGAAACTGCCAGACCCTGACTGCGATCGCCCGGTGACTCGCCCAGCTCGCCGTCGCGGTTATAGGGTGGCGGCCGCGCATCAAGGACGTTGACGACATACACCCGGTTGGTGCCGAACAGCACTGCGCAATTGTCTTCCGTCGCGCCCGTCTGGGTCGGCGCGTAAGTCGTGAAGAAGATATCGCCCTGGAAGGTCAGCGAATCACCAAGATTCTTCTCGCCGGTCACTTCCAGTTCGAACTTCCAGCCCGGACTGCCCAGCGGTACCGCCGCGGTCGCCGCTGTCCCCACGGTCGTCGTCAGATCGGCCAGTTCGCCCTCCGTCAGCGTCTGGTGGCAGAGGCCGGTTGGCGGATTCGGGCAGCTTGCCTGGTACTGGCTGCTCAGCAACTGCGGGAAGAGGTTGTAGTCGCGAATGCTGAAGAACCAGTTTTGGGTCGCGGAGTCCGTCACAGGAAGCTCACGATGCCCGGAGCCGATGGCCAGGTTGATGAACGTCCTGCCAGAGAGCGTGGCCAGCGCCGCATCCGGTGAATTGAAGAACCGGATCGTATTGTTCGGCTCCGAGGCGGGATCGGCGGCGTTACCGAGGTCGGCCAGCACGCCACCTTCTATCAGGCGACTGCCCTCCGAGCCGGCCACGGTTTTGCCGTTAAAGATATCGAAGCGCCAGATCCGGCCGCCAAGGTCAGCAGCGTAGATCCGGTCTGCAAAGCTGTCGCCGGTCAGGTCCACGACACGCAGATCCGCCGCAAACGCATTGTTCATGGGGATGTTCTGCCCGGCGGCATTCGGGAACTTGAGATTCGCCCCGGTGTCAGTCGTCGGCCCGGCACGCCAGAGCAGGGCGCCAGTCGCGGCGTTGAGCATGAAGATCCGGTTGCCGACGCTGTCAGTGGAATAGGGCAAGCCGTCTTGCGCCGTCGAATAGCCGCCTCCCACGAACAGGACTTCCGTTCCGGTCGTGTCGGTCGGGCCGATCTTGACCCGGGCCGGCTGCGGCGTAGCCCAGGACTGGCCAGCGCCGTAGGACGACAGGTCGACCGCCCACATCAGCCTTGGCGACACCTTGGTGCTTACGTCGATGCCGTAATACCAGGTGCCGCCCCGACGTTGCCCGACGAACAGGTAGACCCGGTCGCGCATGCCGTCCTGGTCCGCCGTTTCGATAATGCCGTTGCGGTTGTTGTCCACGCGAACGACGCGTAGTGTGCCGTCGAGGCCATAGACCCGGTCCTGTGGCTGCGTGGAAGCCGCTGTCGTCGTGCTGTAGAAGAGGTTGCGCATCCGCGAGAGAAGGTTCTCGGGGATGAAAGACCAGAGTTCCTGGCCGGTGACCGGGTCGAAGGCATGGAGGAATCCATCGTTGGTCGTGACGTACACAGCGGCGTCATTCAGGCGCTCGGCATCGGTACTGCCGGTGATACCGTAGATGACGACACCAGGCTTGCCGTGCAGGGGATCACCCATATCCTGGCGGGATTCGTCTGCAATGGTGTCACCATCAACGTCGCCGACGTCCTTGCCGTACGCCCAGTCGACCAGGTCGTTGACGCTGACCGTGTCGGTCGCCGGATCGATGCCCAGCAGGGCCTGCGCTGTCGCGACATTTGAAATCGACTTCACCGCACGCAGCGCGTTGGCCGAGTTTGTCAGGTCGATGTTGCTCGTGCCCGCGAGGTTGGAATAGACATTGCGCGTCACGTAGTTGATTTGCTCCGCGGCGCCGCCGGCCGTGATATCCGCGCCGTCCACGTCGTCTGACCACAGGCTCCTGGCGGTGTCCCGGAAGAAACCGGTGGCCGGATTTACTGCCGGGTTGCCGAATATATCGACGATGTCGCCATCCTGCTCGATGCGGTACTTCTTTACGTTTCCATACCAGCGGTACTTCAGCGCCGGGCGGAACAACGACATGTACAACTCGTTGAGGTTCTGCGTGCGGTTGAAGGCGTTGACCGCCACCGCAGGTGACGTGAACGACGCATTTTCGTTCAGCACCTGGCGCAATACCTCCGTCAGGATTTCCTCGAGGCTCTGCGCATCCTGCGCTTCATAGAACTGGCCACCACCACGCTGAGCGGTTTCGCGCAGCAGGCTGCGGGCGGCTGTTCCGACAGGATCGTTCTGGCCCAGCTTGAAGCCGACCGTGTAGGTGATCACATTCTGGATGCCCGCGATGCTGGGACGCATGTCCGTCTCGAACATGTACTCGGCCATGTCGTCCACGCACTGCGAGGGAGGCGGCGTGCCAAGCGCATCCAGATACGGGTCGTCGTCGCAGTCTCTGGAACCGGTCACTTGCTGGAAATTGGGCAGCCGCCGGACCGGGCCGTCGATGTCATTGTCCTGCTCGGTCGTGCCGTCCGACAGCAGGATGATGTAGTTCTTCGAACAGCCGTCGGTGATCGGGCTGGTGTAGGTCTCCGTCGCGCAATTGGCGTTAGTGCAGCCGACGGCTGCACGGGACTGCCATACGCTCGGGTAGCTGAAAGTCGAGCCCAGGTCGGCCTGTCGCCCGTACTTCTGGGACCATTGCTGCCCGCTGTAGTAGAGGTAGGACTCGAACATGGCGCCGCCGATCGGCGAGCGCCCGCCCGGGTTGAACAGGGCGATCGGGCAGGTGTTGCCGCCGCCCACCGCGACCTGGAAGGGTTGATCGGCCGGGGCGACACTGGGATTGATGATCCAGCCCTGGTTCTGCATCTGGTCGTCCACGCCCAGCTGGTACCGGATCTGCTCGCGCACTGTAGCGCCATGGAATCCGGGAACGCGGCGTTCCGCTCACACTCGTCACAGGGAAGACGATCGGCGCGCCGTTGCCTGAACGGCTCGACTCATCGGGATTCGGGTCGACTTCACAGACGGTTGCCGTGTTCTGCCTGAACACCTGCGAGCCGTCGTAACCGTAGCGCATCATGCCCATCTTCACGCCGTTAGTGTTGGTCGCGAGCTTGGCAACGACCTCGCGGACGACATCGATACGGTACTTGGAGCTGCCACCCGCCGTGGCCAGGTAGTTGATGTAGTTGCCATCGTAGAACGTGAAACTACCGGTCTTGATCGGGCTCCAGTTGATGGCCCTGGGCAGGGTCGGGTAGGGGGTATCATTCTGGCAGATTGTCAGCCGGTCGAAGTTGCCGAGCTCGACCCACCTGCTGCCGGTGTACTGCGCCACCTTGTTCGGCGGGTTGCTGCCAGGGAGACCGGTGACGAAGCCCGTTGCGTCAACCGCTGCCTTCCAGGCCGGGCACTGGAAATTGGCGGCACTGATCGCCGCCGCAGTCGAGCAGTCGGGCGTGGTGCCACCGACACTGCTCCAGTAGTACGCGCTCGTATCACAGGCGCCGGTTGAGTAAGTCCTGGTCAGGGTCGTAGGGATCCGGCGGGGCAGAATTCTCGACGCCGTACATGGACTGCGACGTATCCAGTATGAACAGCACGTTGGGCGCCGCCGTGTTTTCGCCGACCTGCGTGAAGTAGACCTCGATATCCGTCGCGCGGGCGAGCGGCGAGTTGAGTCCGCCGACGACTGCGATCGCAGCCGCTACGGTCGCCGTTGCCGCACCGCGGATCGCGTAGAAAGCCTGGTCCAAGTTCAGCATGACGCAAATCTCCAGAAAGGGTCCGGGGCGCTAGCGGCTAGAAGCCGCCACCACCGCCCGGCCCGACGATATAGAAACCCTGTGTGTGGTCCGACTCCGCGCCACCGGTCGAGTAGCCCGAGGCGTCCACGACGAAGTGATAGGCCTGGAATCCGGAACCCAGGCTGTAGCCGGTCGGTACGGTCGGCATGGACGACTCGGAGTCGAACTGCAACCTGTATTCGAATTCGTCGCTGTCGGTGGCAGCGGGATCCACCGGAGTCCGGCCGAGCGTGACGACACCCGTGGTCGAGAACGATGCGCTGGACATCGCCCGCTCGACGCCCGTGTCCGCTGCCTGGAACGATCGTTCCTGCTGCTGCTGGTTCGAGACCATGCGCAGTTCGAGCGTCGAGGTGACGACACCCGAAACCGCCAGGACGGTCAGAACCAACAGCAGGATCAACCCTATGACGAGTGCAGCGCCTTGCTGGCGTGCGCCCGGCGGTGTGTCAAGGTGTATCGTTCTCATCGGCGCGTGTTCCTCAATGCAATGGTCTTCGACACGAGGATGCGGCGGAACCTGTCCCCTGGCGTGAACGAGCCCCGATTCGCGTACTGGTAGGCCCGGTCGTCGGTGAACCCGAAGTCTGGCTGCTCGGCTCGAGTCAGCAGCCAGACCCGTACCGCGACCGGCAGGTCGGCCGCCCCGACCACCGTTTGCGGGTTGACGAAATAGTCCGCGTCCTGGTCGCCATTGCTGTCGTAGCCAATCGCGAACTGCAGGTCCTCGATGCCGGCAGTGATCTCCTCGTCGACGATCACCGGCGCGTTGGCCGCGGCGTCGAAGTCGAGTCGCTGGCGGCGCAGCGATGGCGTGCCTGCGCGCGCATCCGAGTCCTGCGAGACGTAGTAGCCGTGTACAACCAGCGACCGCGTTTCCGACAACGGTGGCAAATAACCGCCCGGCAACACGTCGTCGCCGAAGAGCGCGCCCTGCACGCGACTGGTCTGGACCTTCAGCTGACCATCTGAGGCAGCCAGTGACGCGGCTGCGATGGCCTCGACCGAGGCGCGGCGAATGACCAGCACGTCGCCGGCGTTCACGGCCCCGCTTCCGAATGCATCGCAGTCGAGGTCGTAACCGTTGTCGTTGCCGTCGACATACGCATTGAGATCGATCGCCCAGTTGTCACCGCAGGCGTCGATCCCTGCCTGGTAGGCGGTCAACGGACCGGGCAGCGTCTCGCCCGGTGCCGCGGCATTGGAGATCAGGTCCGGTCGGCTGTTCAGGCCCCAGTAGTTGGCCATGCGCAGGTCGGCCTCGATCGTGCTCATGGCGTAGCGCGCCGTTTCCTGCAGTCGCGCCGCGGCGTCGTTGGTGCGGTACAGGTCGCGCGTCTTGCCAAAGACCGTGATGGCGCCGGCCATCAGGAAGATGCCGATGGCCATGGCGACCATCAGCTCGATCAGCGTGAGGCCGGCCTGACGGCGCTGGCCTGTCTCCGGCCATGTGCGCGTGAAGAGGTCGATCATGTCTCGAGCCTCAGCTGGAACTGTGCCGGGATGTCCTGGCCCACCTCCACCCAGCGGATGGTCACCACATAGGTCGCGGGATCGCCAGCAACGGCCGGAGCGGTAACATCGACCTCGCCTTCGCCGCCCGGTAAGCTGCTGGGCGATGGTCGCCTTCCAGCGGGTGAGGTCCGTTGCAGCCAAGTCGGCAGGCAGGCAGCCCGGCGGTGGTGTCGCAGGTTCGCCACTGCGGTCGGTGCGTCCGCGAAGGCAGCGACATAGGCCACGCCGGCACCGCGATTTGCGCGGACGCGATCGGCCAGGTCGGCAGCCAGGTTCACGGCCTGCGTCCTGTATATGGCCGTGCGACCGGCGCGCAGGCTGTCGAGGTACAGGGCTGCAATGCCCAGCAGGCCAATTGAAAGCACGACCAGCGAGACCAGCGCCTCGACCAAAGTGAAGCCGCGCTGCCCAGATGCCGAAATTCGCCGCGACCATGCCTGTAAGAATTCGTCATGATGTAGTACACCCGCCAACCGCTGTTCCGACCGCCGTCGATCATGTTCTGGATTTCCGACCTGTCGCGAATGACACTCGCCCGTCCGCTCGGCGCGATGGAGATGCCGCGCGCGGCCGAAAGTTCGCCGGCCGAGGCGACATTTCCCCGCTCGTCGCAAAACACAAGCTGGGTCACGGCCGTGCTGAGCGCAAAGCCGGAGTTCAGGTAGGTGACCGTACCTCGGGGCCAGAGCCACGGGCCGTAATGTGCCTGGCAGCGGAGCGTGCTGCGCAAGGATCAGTTCGGCGGGAATGGTCGGCTCCGCGACGTCGAGATCCCCGTCCCCGTCGACGTCCTCGCCCGGATCGAGGACTCCGTCGCCATTCAGATCCTCGTCGACGTCCTGGTGTCCGTCGCCATCGATGTCGTCGAACGAAGTGTCATCCCGTTCGCCATTCTGATTGTTGTCCACGAATACGACCCAGCCGGTCAGCAGCGGCGACGCTGCGCAGTCCGGGTCGGCGTCCAGGGGGTTGGCGCTGGTGCAGACTGGTCACCGGGGCGCGGCGCTTGATCGCCTCGGACCGCGCATAGTGCAGGGTCCCCATCAAGTCGTTCGCGGCCGCGGTCATCCGCGAGTTGCGGATGAAGTTGCCCATGGCGGGCACGCCGATCGCAAGCAGGATCCCGGCAATGACCACCACCACCATCAATTCCAGCAGCGTGAAGCCGCTCATTCGCGTTTTCATGGCCCGAACTATAGTCGCGCAGCAACGCGGCGAAACGGCCTCCTGACGAGCGTTGCGCTGCCGCCGACGAGCGGCAACTTCCGCTGCCAGATCATGAGGTTATGACAAGGTCTTTGTGACGCACTTCACAATTCAGATGGTGCGTCGCGCGCCGCTCGTCTAGACTGACCTCCCGTCGCGACAGGCCTTGAGATCCGACCGGCCACGGCGCCGCAAAGCTCGAGGCCTTTCTTGTTCCCAACTGGCGGCGGGAGTAGCCGATGACCCGTTTTGTATTCGTGACCGGTGGCGTGGTGTCCTCGCTCGGCAAGGGCATCGCTGCGGCTTCCCTGGGCGCCATCCTCGAGGCCCGCGGCCTCAAGGTCTCGATGGTCAAGCTCGACCCGTATATCAACGTCGATCCGGGCACCATGAGCCCGTTCCAGCACGGCGAGGTGTTCGTCACCGCCGACGGCACCGAGACCGACCTCGACCTGGGTCATTACGAGCGCTTCATCCGCACGACCACCGGCCGCCACAGCAACTACACGACGGGGCGCATCTACGAGCGGGTCATCGCCAAGGAGCGTCGGGGCGACTACCTCGGCGCCACCGTGCAGGTCATCCCGCACATCACCGACGAGATCCGCCGCAGCGTGAAGCTCGGCGCGGGCGACGCCGACGTCTGCATGGTCGAGATCGGCGGCACGGTCGGCGACATCGAGTCGCTGCCGTTCCTGGAGGCCATTCGCCAGATGGGTGTCGAGCTCGGCCGCAACAACGTGGTCTACCTGCACCTGACGCTGGTGCCGATCGTCGGCGGTTCGGGTGAGATCAAGACCAAGCCGACCCAGCACTCGGTCAAGGAACTCCGCGGCATCGGCATCCAGCCGGACATCCTGCTGTGCCGCTGCAAGGACCCGCTGCCGGACGAGCAGCGGCGCAAGATCGCGCTGTTCACCAACGTCGAGGAGCGCGCGGTCATCTCCGCGGTGGACTCCGACGACATCTACAAGATCCCGATGCTGCTGCACGAGCAGAAGCTCGACGACATCGTCTGCGACAAGTTCAGGATCGACGCGCCGCCGGCCGACCTGTCCCAGTGGGAGGAGGTCGTCGCCGCGCGCGAGGCCTATGAGGCGACGGTCAACATCGCCATGGTCGGCAAGTACGTGCAGATCCGCGATTCCTACATGTCCCTGAACGAGGCCCTGCAGCACGCAGGCCTGAAGACCCGCTGCCGGGTCAAGGTCCACCACATCGAGTCGGTGGACATCGAGAAGACCGGCACCGGCTGCCTGGCCGAAATGGACGCGATCCTGGTGCCCGGCGGCTTCGGCGAGCGCGGCATCGAGGGCAAGATCAAGGCGGTCCGCTACGCCCGCGAGCGCGGCATCCCCTACCTGGGCATCTGCCTCGGCATGCAGGTGGCGGTGATCGAGTTCGCCCGCGACGTGATGGGACTGGAAAGCGCGCATTCGACCGAATTCAGCCCGAAGTCGCCGGACCCGGTCATCGCGCTGATCACCGAATGGCAGGATCGCACCGGCATCAAGGAAGTCCGCGACGAGAAGTCGGACCTCGGCGGCACCATGCGCCTCGGCGCGCAGGATGCGCGCCTCAAGCCGGGTACGCAGGCGCACGAGATCTACGGCAAGGACGTCATCTCCGAGCGCCATCGACATCGCTACGAATTCAACAACAACTACATGCAGAAGATGGAGCAGGCCGGGATGGTCTTCTCGGGACTCTCGGCCGACGACCTGGTCGAGGTGGTCGAGCTGCCCGCGCATCCGTGGTTCATCGCGGTGCAGTTCCATCCGGAGTTCACCTCCAACCCGCGCGACGGACATCCCCTGTTCACCGGCTTCGTCCGCGCGGCGCGCCAGCACGCGGCGGGCAAGCTGCCCAAGGCCGCCAGCGCATGAAGCTCTGCGGCTTCAAGGTCGGCCCTGACCGGCCGCTGTTCCTGATTGCCGGGCCCTGCGTGGTGGAGAGCGAGGCGCTGACGCTCGACATCGCCGGGCAGCTGCGCGACCTGACCGCGGGTCTCGGCGTGCCGTTCATCTTCAAGGCTTCCTACGACAAGGCCAATCGTTCCTCGCGTGGCTCCTATCGCGGACCCGGGATCGAGGAGGGGCTGAGGATCCTCTCCGAGGTCAGGCGCCAGCTCGGCGTTCCCGTGCTCACCGACGTGCACGAGGACACGCCCTTCGACGAAGTCGCTGCGGTCGTCGACGTGCTGCAGACGCCGGCGTTCCTCTGCCGGCAGACGAATTTCATCGTCAAGGCCTGTTCGCAGGGCAAGCCCGTCAACATCAAGAAGGGGCAGTTCCTGAGCCCCTGGGAGATGGGCAACGTCATCGACAAGGCGAAGTCCACCGGCAACGAGCAGGTGATGGCCTGCGAGCGGGGCTTCAGCTTCGGCTACAACAACCTGGTGTCCGACATGCGTTCGCTGGCCGTCATGCGCGGCTTCGGCGTGCCGGTGGTCTTTGACGCGACCCATTCGGTGCAGCTGCCCGGCGGCAAGGGCTCGGCGTCGGGCGGCCAGCGCGAGTTCATCCCCGTGCTGGCGCGCGCCGCGGTGGCCGCCGGCGTCTCGGGGCTGTTCATGGAAACGCATCCGAAGCCGGAGGAGGCGCTCTCCGACGGCCCGAACGCCTGGCCGCTGCAGCGCATGAGGTCGCTGCTGGAAATGCTGCTGGAAATCGACCGCGTCGTGAAATCGGCGCCGTTCGAGGAGGATTCCCTGTGAGCACGATCGTCGACATCCGTGGCCGCGAGATCATCGATTCACGCGGCAACCCCACCGTCGAGGCCGACGTCATGCTCGAGTCGGGGGCGATGGGCCGTGCCGCAGTGCCGTCCGGCGCCTCCACCGGCACGCGCGAGGCCGTCGAACTGCGCGACGGCGACAAGGCGCGCTACCTCGGCAAGGGGGTGCGCAAGGCGGTCGGCCACGTCAACAAGGAGTTGCGCGACGCGCTGCTCGGTCACGACGGCGCCGACCAGGTCGGGCTCGACCGGAAGATGTGCTCGCTGGACGGCACGCCGAACAAGTCCCGCCTCGGCGCCAACGCCATCCTGGCGGTGTCGCTCGCGGCGGCGCACGCGACCGCGAACGAAATGGGCGTCGGGCTCTACCGGCACCTTGGCGGCGAGGCCGCGACGGGCATGCCGGTGCCGATGATGAACATCATCAATGGCGGGGCGCACGCCGACAACAGCCTCGACATCCAGGAGTTCATGATCCTGCCGGTGGGCGCGCCGAGTTTCTCGGAGGCGCTGCGTTACGGCGCCGAGGTCTTCCACACGCTGAAGAAGCTGCTGCACGAACGCGGCCTGAACACGGCGGTCGGCGACGAGGGCGGCTTCGCCCCGAACCTGCCGTCCAACGAGGCGGCGCTCGCGACGATCCTCGAGGCGATCGAGGTCGCCGGCTACCAGGCCGGGCAGGACATCTACCTCGGGCTCGACGTTGCCAGCAGCGAGTTCCACAAGGACGGGCGCTATGTGCTGGAGTCCGAAGGCCGGAGTTTCGACAGCGCCGAGTTCGCCGACTACCTCGCGGAGCTGGTGTTCCGTTATCCCGTCGTCACGATCGAGGACGGCATGGCCGAGGGCGACTGGGACGGCTGGGTGACGCTCACCGCCAAGCTTGGCTCCCGCGTGCAGGTGGTTGGCGACGACCTGTTCGTGACCAACACCGCCATCCTGGCCGAGGGCATCCAGAAGAAGGTCGCCAACTCGATCCTGATCAAGCCGAACCAGATCGGCACGCTGACGCGAGACGCTGGCCGCCATCGACATGGCCAGCCAGGCGGGGTACTCATCCGTGGTATCGCACCGTTCAGGCGAAACCGAGGATTCGACGATCGCCGATATCACTGTCGGCGACCGCGGCCACGCAGATCAAGACCGGGTCGCTGTCGCGTTCCGACCGCATCGCCAAGTACAACCAGTTGCTGCGCATCGAGGCGGAACTGGGCCAGCGCGCCGTGTATGCGGGGAAGTCCGCCTTTCCGGTGAAGATCTAGAGAGGTGCCAGGCACGTACCTGACCCCGCGGCGCCGCCGCGGGGTCAGGTACGTGCCTGGCACCTCTCTCACCCTCCAAACAACCTCCAAAACTATTGCCAACTATCTGACATAAGGTGATATTCTCTCTTCCCCATGAGGGTCCTCGCCGGTTTTCTGATCGCTGCCTTGGGGTTCTTGCAGTTCCGCCTCTGGATAGCCGACGACGGCTACCGTGAGGTCTGGCAGCTGAAGACGGCTGTCGCCTTGCAGGAAGGCGAGAACGAGGGCCTCCGCCAGCGCAACGGCCAGCTCAAGGCCGAGGTCCAGGACCTCAAGAAGGGGCTTACCGCACTCGAGGAACGGGCTCGTCACGATCTCGGCATGATCGGCACGGGCGAGACCTTCTATCAGGTCGTGGACGTGGCAGACCTTCCCCCGGTTCGCATACCGCTCGAGCCGGTCGCCACCGAAGCCGCCGTCAAGCGGTAACCGACGTGGGCCCGCGCATCTGGTTCGTCGTGCCGGCAGCCGGCGCGTCGCGACGCCTCGGCGGGCCCGTCCCCAAGCAGTACCTGAATCTCGCCGGTCGCCGCGTCATCGAACACGCGCTCGAGTTGCTGTTGTCGCATGCGTCGATCGCCGGCGGCGTCGTGGTGCTGTCGGCCGACGACCCGGACTGGCCGAAGCTACCCGCTGCGCTGCGCGACCGGGTGACCACTGCGGTCGGCGGCCGCGAACGCTGCCATTCGGTGCTCGCCGGGCTGCGGGCCCTGACCACGGCGACAGAAGACGACTGGGTGCTGGTCCACGACGCGGCGCGGCCCTGCCTGGCAGAAGCCGAGCTGTCGCGACTGGTCGACCGCTGTCGTGGCGACGCCGTCGGCGGCTTGCTGGCCCTGCCGGTGGCCGACACGCTCAAACTCGAGGACGACGCGGGACGTGTCGAGCGGACCGTGCCGCGGGAGCGCCTGTGGCGCGCGCAGACGCCGCAGATGTTCCGCCGCGGCCAGCTCACCTCGGCGCTTGCGCAGGCCCTCGATGCAGGTGAGATTCCCTCTGACGAGGCGACCGCCATCGAGCGGCTGGGTTTCAAACCCTTGCTCGTCGAGGGCTCACCGCTCAACATCAAGATCACGCACCCTGCGGACCTGGAGTTTGCGGCCCGGGTGCTGGCGATGAGAGGAGATCCAGGACGGTGAGGATAGGCAGCGGTTTCGACGTTCACGCCTTCGGCCCGGGCGATCACGTCATGCTGGGCGGTGTGCGCATCGCGCACACGGCGGGGCTGGTCGCCCATTCCGACGGCGACGTCGTACTGCACGCCCTGGCGGATGCCCTGCTGGGCGCCATCGCGGCAGGCGACATCGGCCAGCACTTTCCCGACACCGATCCCGCCTGGCACAACGCCGACAGCCGCGGGCTGCTGCGGCGGGTGGCCGAGCTCGTCGCCCGCAGCGGTTACCGGCTGGTGAATTGCGACATCACGGTGCTCGCCCAGGCGCCGCGCATCGGGCCGTACCGGGAGGCGATGCGCATCAACATTGCCACGGACCTCGGCGTGGAGCCCGGCGCGGTCAGCGTCAAGGCGACGACCACCGAAGGTCTGGGCTTTGTCGGGCGGGCCGAGGGCATTGCCGCCCAGGCGAGCGTGCTGCTAAGCCCGATTGGCGCAGCGTGAGCGCCGACCAGCAAGCGCCCCCGGCGATCCCGCCGGCCTGGCTGGCGGCGGCCATCGACCCGCCACACGCGCTGGGTCCCCCTGGCGTACGCGGCCAGTTGCGGGCGTCGCCTGCGGATTTCGTCGTCGAGGAGCAGCTTGGCTTCGCGCCGGACGGAGGGGCCGCGCACATCCTGCTCAGTGTCGAAAAGACCGATGCGAATACCTTGTACGTGGCACGCGCGCTCGCCCGCTTCGCCGGGGTCCGCTCGTCCGACGTCGGTCTTGCCGGGCTCAAGGATCGTCGCGCCGTGGCCCGCCAGTGGTTTTCGGTGCCCGCCGGCCACCCGCTGGACGCGTGGCGGGCCTGCGAAGGGGAAGGGTTCCGGGTCCTGGAAGCGCATCCCCACTCGCGCAAGCTCAAGCGCGGCGCGCTGGCCGGCAACCGCTTTCGTATCGTGGTACGCGGCCTCGCCGGCGACGTCGAGACCCTGCCGTCGCGCCTGGCGCGGCTGGCCGCGGACGGCGTGCCGAATTATTTCGGCCCTCAGCGTTTCGGGTTCAACGGCGCCAACCTCTCGCGCGTCCAGTCATGGCTGGAATCGGGGCAGCTGCCGCGCGACCGGGACGCGCGCGGCTTCCTGCTCTCGGCGGCGCGTTCACTCGCCTTCAACACCGTCCTGGCTGCAAGGGTCGGCCAGGGCAG
Source organism: uncultured Gammaproteobacteria bacterium (assembly GCA_963695465.1). Classification (GTDB taxonomy): domain Bacteria; phylum Pseudomonadota; class Gammaproteobacteria; order Steroidobacterales; family Steroidobacteraceae; genus SG8-30. The sequence continues at coordinate 365,725 of CAVOGM010000005.1, read as the reverse complement.
TTGGAACCGATTGCTGGGTGGCGAGGTCGTCAACCTGGCGGGTTCTGGCAGCGTCTTCCTGGCGGAGGTGCTGGACGACGCGCTGGCGGCGCGCTGCGAGGCCCAGGACGTGCACCCGTCGGGACCGCTGCCCGGTGGCGGCGGCCTGCAGCCCGTCGGCGAGGCCGCCTCGGTCGAGGCCGCCGCGCTCGCGCCGCTGGACACTGTGGTCTCCGCGCTGCGCGAGGCGGGCGTCGAGGCCTCGCGCCGCCCGCTGAGGTTGCTCGTCGGCGATCTCGATTGGTCGATCGAGGGCGACGTGTTGAATGTCTCCTTCGCGCTTTCCCGTGGCGCGTTCGCCACCGCAGTCCTGCGCGAAGCCGTGGCGTTCGACGCCTCGGGTCTGCCGGGCGGCGAGGACTAGATCGCTCGCGACCGGGGCCGCGGCGAGCCCCGCTCAGCGCTTCAGGAGCACGTAGATGGCGCCGGTGCCGCCGTGGGCGGCGCGCGCCGAACAGAAGGCGACGACCGAATCGTGCTTGCGCAGCCAGAGGTTGACCGACTTCTTGAGCACCGGCCCGCGCGGGCCCGAGCCGCGGCCCTTGCCGTGCACGATGCGCACGCAGCTGCGTTGCCTTGTGACCGCGTCGGCCAGGAAGTCCCTGACGGCGTGGCGGGCCTCGGCCGCGATCAGGCCGTGCAGGTCCAGTTCGTCCTCGATCGCAAAGCGGCCACGTCGCAGGTCGCGCAGCAGCTGGTCGGGCACGCCCGGCCTGCGAAAGACGATTTCGTCGCCGCTCTCGACGTCAAGGTCCGCGGGCTGGTGAACGAGCGCCTCGCCCAGCACGGCCCGTTCGTCTGCCCGGCGGAAGGCCGCGCGCGCGCTCGGCCGGGGCCGTTCCGGGTTCCTTCCGGTCCTGCTCCAGCGGCTTGGCGCCGGCGACGGCCTGGCGGAAAAGTTCGTTGTCGTCGTGTTCGTTCATTGCAATGCCGGAATTTTCGTTGGAGGTGCCAGGCACGCGCCTGTCCCCGGAGGGGACAGGCGCGTGCCTGGCACCTCCTTCGACAGCTCTTCGTCGCGCCAGGCGGTGTCGGATTCGAGTATATTGCCCCGTCGCCCGCCACACGACCCGGGCATTGAATCCGAAGACCGGCCGTGAAGATCCTCATATCCAATGACGACGGGTACCGGGCGCCGGGCCTGCGTAGCCTCAAAGACGCGCTGTCGGGCGTGGCACCGCTTACCGTGGTCGCGCCGGACCGCAATCGCAGCGGCGCGAGCAACTCGCTGACGCTCGACGTCCCGTTGCGCGTGCAGCGCGCGGAAGACGACGTCTGGTACGTGGTCAACGGCACACCCACGGACTGCGTGCACCTGGCCATCACCGGGCTGTTCGACGAAGAATTCGACATGGTCGTTTCCGGGGTCAACGATGGCGCCAACCTCGGCGACGACGTGCTCTATTCGGGCACGGTGGCGGCCGCGGTCGAGGGTCGGTTCCTCGGGTTGCCGACGATGGCCGTTTCGCTGGTGCCGGAACGTGGCTATGGCAAGCATTTCGACACGGCCGCGCGCGTGGCACGGGAGCTGGTCGATCGGTTGCTGTCCGAGCCCTTGCACCAATCGACGATTCTCAATGTGAACGTGCCCGATATTCCTTACGAACAGCTCAAGGGCTTCCAGGCGACGCGCCTCGGCTATCGGCATCGCGCCGAGGCCGTGGTGAAGGCCGAGGATCCGCGTGGCCGTCCGATCTACTGGGTCGGCATGGCCGGGCCGGGGCAGGACGCCGGGCCCGGCACGGATTTCCACGCCATCGCCAACGGCTACGTGTCCGTGACACCGTTGCAGGTCGACCTGACCCGGCACGGCGCAATCGAGGGCCTCAGGACCTGGCTCAGGGAGCCCGCCAAGTGATGCAGGACAGCGGCAGCGGACATTCCGGCATCGGCATGACCTCGGCCCGGACCCGCGAACGGCTGATCCAGCGGCTGATGGAGCAGGGGATCCGCGACCCGCGGGTGCTGGACCGGATTCGCAACGTGCCGCGTCACCTGTTCATGGATGAGGCGATCGCCAGCCGGGCCTACGAGGACACCGCGCTGCCCATCGGCTTTGGCCAGACGATCTCGCAGCCCTATGTGGTCGCGCGCATGACCGAGGCCGTGACCGTGGGCGGCACGCCGGAGAAGGTCCTCGAGATCGGCACCGGCTGCGGCTACCAGACCGCCGTGCTCGCCCCGCTGGTGGGCAAGCTCTACAGCATCGAGCGTATTGCACCTTTGCTCGACAAGGCCAAGCAGCGGGTCAAGAAGCTCGGCCTGAAGAACGTGCGCTTCAAGCACGCGGACGGCGCCGAGGGGTGGAAGAGCCTGGCACCCTTCGATGCCATCCTGGTTGCGGCCGCTCCGCATGCGGTGCCCATGATGCTGCTGAAGCAACTGAAGGACGGCGGCCGGCTGGTGGCGCCTATCGGTCCGGAAGGACAGCAGGAATTGCTGCGCCTGACGAAGCGCGGCGACCAGTACATACGCGAGCGGCTCGGTTTCGTCAGCTTCGTCCCGCTCGTCGGCGGCGTCTCCTAGGCCGCCGCGCGCAGGTCGATGCACGGCGCCCGCCCCGGAGAACGCACAGGATTCCCAAGGCTTGCCTGGTTGCTGCTGGCGGTCGCCGTCCTGGCTGCGGCCTGTGGTGGGGAGCCGCGCAAGCGGCAGCCGCCGGAATACTACGTCGTTCGTTCCGGCGACACCCTGTACTCGATTGGCTGGCGTTACGGCCTGGACTACAAGGACGTGGCACGCTGGAACGGCATCGGCCGCGATTACCGCATCGACGTCGGCCAGCGGCTCCGCCTGCGGCCACCGCCGGGCGGTTCGGTCGCGAAATCATCCGGTTCCAGCGCGAAAAAAACGCCGGCGATCCGGCCGCCGCCCGCGGTCCTGCCGCCCGCGCCGCCGTGGACCTGGCCCGTCGAGAGCGGGCGCGTGGTCGGCCCGGTGCGCCAGCCATCCGGCGGTGTCGGCCTGAGGATCGACGGCACGCTGGGCCAGCCGGTCCTGGCCGCCGCGGACGGCAAGGTGGTCTACACCGGCAGCGGCTTGCTGGGCTACGGCGAGGTGATCGTCGTGACACACGCGAGCGGCTGGTTGACCGCCTACGGCCACAACGCGTCGGTGCTGGTGCAGGAGGGCGAGGCGGTGCGGGCGGGTCAGCGCATCGCCACCATGGGACTGGGGACGGGGCAGCAGCCGATGCTGTATTTCGAGATCCGTATCGAAGGAACGCCCATCGACCCGCTGTCGCAGCTGCCACGCCGCTGAAGCCTGCCGGTGTCTGGCACCCGTCGATGTCTGGCACCGTCTTCGGTGCCTGACACCTCCTGGCCGTGTGACGCGCTACAAACGACGCGCAGGCTCGCCTGAACCTCTTGCTGCTGCCGGCGTACGCTCCGTGCGGTCGCCGGTCGGGCTTCCCCCTGCTCGCTCCGAAAGCCGCAAGTCGCTCGCTGGGGGAACCCCGGCCCTCCCTGCGACCGCGCCGAGGCGTGGTGCTCGCTGCGCAATACAGGTGATCTGCATTGTCACGCGGCGCGAGTAGCGGGCCGGCGCGCGGCAAGGGCGGGGTTCCCCCTGCAGCGACTGTCGGCTTTCGGAGCGAAAGGGGGACATGCCCGACAGCCCGTGCTCAGCGCGGCTCGCAGAGGTGTCAGGCACCGCTTCGCGGAGCCAGGCACCGGGTTCGGCGGGCCACCGCTCTCGCGGAGTCCAGGCACCAGGCAGCGTCAGGCGCCGTCAGAGGATGAGTGCGAGCGCGACGTTGCGGCCTTCGGCGAGCAGGACGTTGTAGGTGCGACACGCCGCCCCGTTGTCCATGACCTCGATGCCGACCCCCCGGGCCGCGACGGCGGCGTAAATGCGCGGGTCGGGGAAAACCTGGCGCTCGCCGGTGCCCAGCAGGATGATTTCCGGCGCCAGGTCGAGCATGGCCTCGAGGGCTTCTTCGTTCAGGGCGGCAGAGTCGCGCACCGGCCAGTCCTCGATGAGGACACCGGCGCTGACGACCAGGCTCGTCCGATACGTTTGCCTGCCGATGCGGACTTCACCGGGCGCGCGCCCGGTGACGGCATTAGGGGTCGCGGAGTTTTCCAGCGTGAATTTCATGGCCTGCCAACTATACCGGCCAGGACCGGCAGTGGCCGCTATCATGAGCGACCCATGACGCAGCTCGCCCTCGCCATCACCGACTTCGCCCTGCCGGTGGAAGCCGACTCGGCGCCGCGCCTCGAGCGGTTCAATCGGCTGCTGGCCCGCGGCGATCGTGAGCCCGCGCGCCTCGCCCGGATGGCGCCACTGGGTGCTGCAGACGGCCGGCATGACCGTGCCCGAGCGGCTGCCGCTGGCCAGCACCCTCGCGGGCCGCGGCGGCAACTGGGCGATCGTGACGCCGGTGCACCTGCTGGCCGGCCTCGAGCACGTGCACCTGGATCCCGCAGGACTGCCGCCTTGACGGACACCGAGTGGCGGCTACTGGTCGACGGGTTTAACCGGGAGTTTGCCGAGGAAGGGCTGTCGTTGGGTTTCGACGGCGAGGTGGCCTTGCTCGCCTTGACGGAGCGGCTGGATGCGACGACGCACGATCCCCAGCCGCTGGCCGGGCGCGACGCCGGCGCCTGGCTGCCATCGGGTCCCGGCGGCGCAAGGCTGCGTCGCCTGATGACGGAGATCCAGATGTGGCTGCACACCCACCCGCTCAACGAGTCGCGCCTGCGGCGGGGCGATCCGCCGGTGAACGGCCTGTGGCTCTGGGGCCTCGGCGGCGACTCGCTGACCACCGATCGCCTCATTACCTGGCCTGTCGACGGATGACCCGTTCCTGCGCCATCTCTGGCACGCCGCCGGGGCGGTGTGCGCGCCGACGCCGGTTTCGCTGGACGCCTGGCGTACGGCGGCAACGCCATCCGCGATCGTGTCGATCGGCTCGGCGCGCTTGAGCGCGACCCTGCGGCCGCGTTGGCGCGAGTCGAGGAACGCTGGTTCGCGCCACTCGAATCCGCGCTGGCGTCCGGCGCGATTTCCGAGGCCCGGCTGTTCCTCGACGGCACGGTCGCGACCGTCGGACGATACGACCGCCTGCGATTCTGGCGGCGAAGGCGCGATTGGCACGAGGCCCTGCGATGAAACGGCACGAGATCGTCAGGCGTCAGGTGCCGGCCTCCTGCTCCTTGCCGGACTCGCTGCACCCGGTGCTCAGGCGCGTGTACGCCGCGCGCGGCATTGACGGCGCGAATGAACTCGAGCTGGGGTTGCGCAACCTGTTGCCGGTCTCCACGCTCGATGGCATCGACGCGGGCGTCGAGCTGCTGCACGGCTAGCTGTGGCCGTGGCGCGCGGATCCTCGTCGTCGGCGACTACGACGCCGACGGGGCGACCAGCACGGCGCTGATCGTGCGGCAGCTCCGTCGCCTTGGCTTTGGCGACGTCGATTTCCGGGTGCCGGACCGCATGCGCCACGGCTACGGCCTGACGGCCGGACTCGTGGAGGAGATGGACCGCGCGACCCGCCGGCGCTGATCATCACGGTCGACAACGGCGTCGCCGCGCATGGCGGCGTCGACGCGGCGCGCGCGCGTGGCATCGACGTGCTGGTGACGGACCATCACCTGCCGGGGCCCGATCTGCCCCGCTGCGCGGCGATGATCAACCCGAACCTGGCCGACGCGACGTTCCCGAGCAAGGCCCTGGCAGGCGTGGGCGTTGCCTTCTACCTGATGGCGGCGCTGACCCGGCGTCTCGAGTCGGAGCGAGGCGAGCGGCTGCCGCCGGTCGCCGACCTGCTGGACCTGGTGGCGCTCGGGACGGTCGCCGACGTCGTGCGGCTGGACCGCAACAACCGCATCCTGGTGGACGAAGGCCTCAGGAGGATCCGCGCCCAGCGCGGCGTCGCGGGTCTGCGGGCCCTGGCCGAGGTTGCCGGACGCAGGCTGGGTACGCTCTCGGCGCGCGACCTCGGGCTTCTCGTTGGCGCCGCGCCTCAACGCGGCGGGGCGCATCGACGACATGACCGTCGGCATCCGCTGCCTGCTGAGCGACGACCCGGGCGAGGCGCTCAGGCTCGCGGCCCAGCTGGACCAGCTGAACCTGGAACGCCGCGAAATCGAGGCGAAGATGCGCGGCGAGGCGGTCGGGATCCTGCGCAAGATCCGCATCGAGGAGGGCAGCCTGCCAGCAGGTGTGTCGCTGTTCGACGAGGCCTGGCATCCGGGTGTCGTCGGGCTGGTGGCGTCGAGCGTCAAGGATCGCGTCCACCGACCGGTGCGCGGCGTTCGCGCCGGCCGACGGCGGGGAGCTGCGCGGATCGCTGCGCTCGGTCGAGGGCGTGCACGTCCGCGACGTGCTCGAGGCGATCGATGCCCAGCATCCGGGCCTGATCGACCGCTTCGGCGGGCATGCCATGGCGGCGGGCCTGACGCTGAAACGCGGGCACTTCCGGCGTTTCGCCGACGCCTTCAGCGAGGAGGTCGGTCGCTGGCTGTCGCCGGAGCAGATGCGCGGCGTGCTGGAAAGCGACGGTGAACTGGCGGCTGGCGAGCTGACGCTCGACACGGCGGTCGCACTGCGCGACGGCGGGCCCTGGGGGCAGGGTTTCCCGGAGCCGCTGTTCGACGGCGAGTTCGAAATCGTCGAGTCGCGGGTGGTGGGGCAGCGGCACCTCAAGTTCTGGGCGCGACCCGCCCCGGTGTCGCAGCCGATCGAGGGCATCGCCTTCGGCTACTTCACGGATCCGGCGGCGCCACCGGTGCCGAAGGGCTGCCGCGTGCGCATGGCCTATCGGCTCGACACCAGCGACTTCGGCGGGTCGCTGAAGGCTGAACTCAAGGCCGAGATCGTGGAAGCGCTGGCCGGCGCCTGATCTGCTAAAATTCGCAGTTCCATCCAGTACCCTGAGCACATCATGGAATTCGCGCCCTTACGCCGCAGCCTCAAGGATCTCGAGCAGCGCCTCAACGCGCTGAGGGGGTACCTTTGAGTACGACAACAAACGCGAGCGGCTCGAGGAAATAAACCGCGAACTGGAGGACTCGAAGATCTGGGACACGCCGGAGCGCGCCCAGGAGTTCGGCCGCGAACGCTCGCGCCTCGAAGACGTGGTGGCCGAGCTCGATACGATAGGCAAGGGGGTGGCGGACTCCGCCGAGCTGCTCGACCTCGTCGAGGCGGAAGAGGACGCGAATGGCTTTGCGGAGCTGGAGCGCGATGCCGCCGCGATCGAAAAGCGCGTCGCCAGGCTCGAGTTCAGCCGCATGTTCCCGGGCGAGATGGACTCGCACAATGCCTTCGTCGACATCCAGGCCGGCGCCGGCGGCACCGAGGCGCAGGACTGGGCCGACATGCTCATGCGCATGTACCTGCGCTGGGCGGACGCCCAGGGCTTCAAGGTCGAGGTCGTCGACGAGAGTCGCGGCGAGGTGGCCGGCATCAAGGGCGCGACCCTGAAGATCGACGGCTCGTTCGCCTACGGCTGGCTGAGGACCGAGACGGGCGTGCACCGGCTGGTCCGCAAGTCGCCCTTCGATTCGGGCAACCGGCGGCACACGTCCTTCGCCTCCGTGTTCGTCTCGCCCGAGGTGGACGACGACATCAACATCGAGGTCAACCCGGCGGACCTGGAGACGGACACCTATCGCGCGAGCGGTGCGGGCGGGCAGCACGTCAACAAGACCGACTCCGCCGTGCGCATCCGGCACGTTCCGTCAGGCATCGTGGTCGCCTGCCAGGGCGAGCGCAGCCAGCACAAGAACCGCTCGACCGCCATGAAGATGCTGAAGGCCAAGCTCTACGAACTCGAGGTCAACAAGCGCAACGCGGCGGCGAAGGTGCTGGAGGACCAGAAGACCGACGTCGGCTGGGGCCACCAGATCCGCTCCTACGTCCTCGACCAGTCGCGCATCAAGGATCTGCGCACGGGCGTCGAAGTGGGCAACACACAGGCAGTGCTAGACGGCGACCTGGACCAGTTCCTGGAAGCCAGCCTCAAGCAGGGACTCTGACCAGATGACTGAACACACGGCTCCTGAAGCGGACGAAAACCAGCTGATCGCCGAGCGCCGCGCCAAGCTGGCGCGCCTGCGCGAAGAGGGCAATCCGTTCCCGAACGACTTCCGGCGCGACGCGCTGGCCGGCGACCTGCACGCGACCTTCGACGGCCACAGCAACGAATCGCTGGAGGCCCAGCCGGTGCGGGTGCACGTCGCCGGGCGGATGATGTTCAAGCGGGTCATGGGCAAGGCGTCCTTCGCGAAGCTGCAGGACGCGACCGGCCAGGTCCAGCTCTACCTGCAGGCCAGCGCGCTCGGCGATGCCTACGAGGCTTTCAAGGGCTGGGACGTCGGCGACATCATCGCCGCCGAGGGCACGCTGATGCGCACCCGAACCGGCGAGCTGTCGATCAAGGCGGAGTCGGCCCGGCTCCTGACGAAGTCGCTGCGGCCGTTGCCGGACAAGTGGCACGGGCTGTCGGACACCGAGACCCGCTACCGCCAGCGCTACGTGGACCTGATCGTCAGCGACGAGAGCCGCAGGACGTTCAGGACGCGCACCCAGGTGATCCGCTACCTCCGCGCCTTCCTCGACGCCCGCGGCTTCATGGAGGTCGAGACGCCGATGATGCAGCCGATCCCCGGCGGCGCCGCGGCCCGGCCGTTCGTGACCCACCACAACGCGCTCGACCTGCAGCATGTACCTGCGCATCGCCCCCGAGCTGTACCTGAAGCGCCTGGTCGTCGGCGGCTTCGAGCGGGTCTACGAGATCAACCGCAACTTCCGCAACGAGGGCCTGTCGACCCAGCACAACCCCGAGTTCACCATGCTCGAGCTGTACCAGGCCTACGCGGACTTCCGCGACCTGATGATCATGGTCGAGCGCATGCTGCAGGGCCTGGCGGACACCGTGCTGGGCACGCGACAGGTCAGCTACCAGGGCAAGCTGTTCGACCTGGGCGGCAGCTTCCGCCGGGTGAGCATCGAGGAGTCGATCCTCGAGCACAACCCGGACCTGGACCGGGCGCGCCTGCGCGACGTCGCCTACCTGCGGGAGGTGGCCGAGCGGCTCGACATCAAGCCTGGCAAGCACGACGGCGCCGGCAAGCTGCAGATCGAGATCTTCGAGAAGACCTGCGAACACACGCTCGAGCAGCCGACCTTCGTCTACGCCTATCCGGCCGAAGTCTCGCCGCTGGCCCGCCGCAACGACCTGGATCCTTTCGTCACCGATCGCTTCGAGTTCTTCGTCGGTGGGCGCGAGCTGGCCAATGGTTTCTCGGAGCTCAACGACGCCGAGGACCAGGCCGAGCGTTTCCGCGAACAGGTGGAGCGCAAGGAAGGCGGCGACGAGGAAGCGATGTTCTTCGACGCGGACTACGTGCGGGCGCTGGAGTACGGCCTGCCGCCGACCGCGGGGCTGGGCGTGGGCGTCGACCGGCTGGTGATGCTGCTGACCGACTCGCCGAGCATCCGCGACGTGCTGCTGTTCCCGCACATGAGGCCGGAGGCGGGCGGATAGCGAGCGGTAGCGGATAGCAGTGCAGTAGCGGATGAGCAGATAGCAGTTGCGGTGAGCGGTGCATGCTGACTATGCAACTCATTGGCGCACTCTCGTTTCACTCCTCACGTAAGACTCACGCCTCTAACGGTAACGACTCACGCCTCACCACCAATGACCTCCCGTCCCACTTCCGGCCATCCGCCATCCGCTGACCGCTATCCGCTTTCATCCCTCCCGATCGCCGTCTTTGACTCCGGCGTCGGCGGGCTTACCGTGCTGCGCGCGCTGCGCGCGGCACTGCCGGCAGAGGATTTCGTCTACCTGGGAGACACTGCGCGGCTGCCCTATGGCACCAAGAGCGCCGACACCGTGTCGCGCTACGCCATGCAGGCTGCCGGCGCGCTGGTCGCACGCGGTGCCAAGTGCCTCGTCATTGCGTGCAACACGGCCTCTTCGGTCGCGATCCCGGCGCTTGCCGCGCGCTTCGCGCCGATGCCGGTCATCGGGGTCGTTGAACCGGGCGCCGAAGCGGCGGTGCGCGCATCGCGACGCGATCATGTCGCGGTCATTGCCACTGAAGGGACCGTGCGAGGCGGCGCCTATCTTCGAGCGATTGCCCGGATCGCGCCCGGCGTGAAAGTCACCCAACGGGCCTGCCCGTTGTTCGTGTCGCTGGCCGAGGAGGGCTGGACGGACGGGCCGATCGCCGAGGCGATCGCGCGGCGCTACCTCGAGGGGTTGTTCACAGGCGCCGACGCGCCTGACACGCTGCTGCTGGGCTGCACGCACTTTCCGGCGCTGACCGCGCCCATCCGGCGCGTGGCCGGCCCTGGAGTCACCATCGTCGACTCTGCCGAGACGACGGCCGCGGCGACGGCGGCGCGCCTCGCGGCGCTTGGCCTCGCGCGCGAGACCGGCATCGGCTCGATCAGGTTGCTGGCGACCGACGGCCCGGAGCGCTTCGCCAGGGTAGGCAGCCTCTTTTCGGGCGAGCCGATCGCAGCGACGGACGTGGAGCTGGTGGATTTGTGAATCGTGAGTGGTGAGTCGTGAGTCGTGAGTCGTAAAGCCACCACAGCCTTTTGCTGCCACTGCGCGGTCGCCTGCCGGGGCAGTTCGCCCTCGTTCGCTCGGAAAGGCAAGCACTCGCTCACTCGGGGGAGCGGTGCCTGGCACCTGCTAATCCATGACGCGGACGGGGCCGGGCATCCCCCGCTCGCTCGGAAGAACGAAACTCGCTCGCCGGGGGACCCGGCCCCGCCCGCCTCCGACTATCCTTCTATCCGCTATCCGCTATCCGCTATCCGCTATCCGCTTCCCCCGCCTCGGGCACCGCGTAGGGAAGCGGCTCCGGCGAACAGGTGACCTCGCCCGTCTCGTCGGTCAGGCCGGTGCCGGCCGCGTCGAGGCTCACGACGGCCAGCAGTTGCGCGGTGGTGGCTCGCCGGACCGAGCGAACCACTTCGCCGACCTTGGACTTGCCCTGGAAGAGCGCGGCACCCGCTTCGGGCAGCGAGGGGCCGGCCACGTGATACCGGAACATGCGGCGCTTGATCCGCCCGAGGTTCTGGGTCCGGGCCACGATTTCCTGCCCGGGATAGCAGCCCTTGCGGAAGCTGACGGCGCCGAGCAGGTCAAGATTGAGCATCTGCGGAACCCAGGACTCCGATGTCGAGGAGTACACCTCGGGCTCGCCCTCGGCGATGCACCGCGCCTCCCATGCGTCGTCGCCGGCAGGATCCAGGCCCGCGGTCGCAGCGCCCAAGGGTTCGGCGGTCCCGATCAGCAGTTCCCTCGACGCCGGCAGGCGCAGGACCGCGAGCTCGCCGTGAGGTGGCAGGGCGTCGAGCGCACCGGGCTCGCGGCCGCTGATCCCGACGACCGTGAGGTCGGCCGAGGCATCGATGATCGCAACCCTGGAACGAAGCACGAACCGCCGCAGGCGTTCGTGCACGGACCCGCACAGTTCGCGCGGCAGGACGGCCAGGTAGCCGTCGGCGAAGGGCCCGATTCGCAGCAGCGCGATCACCCGGCCCTGGGGCGAACACCATGCCGCCAACGTGGAGGTACCCGGGGCCAGCCCGCGGAGGTCCGCCGTCACCTGCGCCTGCAGGAAGCTGGCGGCGTCGGGGCCTTCGACGCGGATGACACCGAGGCTGGTCAGGGTATGAGTCTCGATCGGATGCATGCGGTGGATATTAGCTCGAAAGGCCGGCATTTTCCGGCATTCCGGGCGCAGGGCCGGGGCCCGCCCGGCGAGTCCGGATAGGCGCGCATCAGGTCATTCGCGGCAGAAATGCCTTGGGCTTGGGCCGACCGATCTGGCAAAATCACTGCAATGCAAAACGACTTGTCTCGCAGCGAACCGCAGGCGCCGAAGCCCGAGCCGGTGCCGCCGCAGGCCTCCGGGCCAGCCGCAGGCGGCCAGGCCGTGGAAGTTGGGGGGCCTTCGGGGCCGGAACCCACGCGCTTCGGCGATTGGGAGAAGGCCGGCCGCTGCATCGATTTCTGATTGAATGGGCCGTCGCCGCCGCGCGGATCCTCCGGGTCCGGCAGGACGGTGCCGCATTGCTCGTGGGGAGACCTTGATGTCGCCACAGTCGAGACCGCTATCGCCGCACCTCCAGGTGTACCGGCCCATGTACACGATGGTGCTGTCGATATCGCACCGGATCTCCGGCGTCTTCCAGTCGATCGGGATGCTGCTGCTGGCTTACTGGCTGGTGGCTGCCGCCAGCGGCGACGGCGCGTATGCCACGGCCGCCAAGCTGTTTGGCAGTCCGCTGGTCAAGCTCGCAATCGTGGGCTGGATCCTCGCATTCTGGTTTCACCTGTTCGCGGGGCTCAGGCACCTCGTCTGGGATGCCGGCTACGGCTTCGAGAAGCGGACGGCCCGGCGCAGCGCGCGCCTGGTGGTCGTGCTGGCCTCGCTGGCGTCGCTGTTCACGCTGGCGCTGGCCTGGCGGCACCTGGGAGGTGGCGCATGAGCCTGCGTTCCCCGCTCGGCTACGTGCTCGGCCACGGTTCCGCCCGCGAAGGCGTCCACCACTGGTGGCACTTGCGGACAACCTCCGCGGCGCTCGCGGTTCTCGGCATCTGGTTCGTGTTCGCGGTGCTGACGCTGCCCGACCTCGGCCGTGCCAGCGTCGCGGCCTGGCTGGGCAAGCCCTTCAACGCGGTGCTCATGATGCTGTTCGTCTTCGCGACCGTCTGGCACTCGCTGCTGGGCGTGCAGGTCGTGGTGGAGGACTATGTGCGAGGCAAGGGCGCGCGCGTGCTGGTCCTGGTGCTCCTGCGTTTCGTCCACGTCCTGGCCGGCGCGGCCGCGCTGTTCGCTGTGCTCAAGCTGGCGCTTGGAGGCAAGGCATGACCGCCTACCAGTTCGTCGACCATAGTTACGACGTCATCGTCATCGGCGCCGGCGGCTCGGGCCTGCGCGCCACCATGGGCCTGGCGGAGGCGGGGCTGTCCACGGCCTGCCTGTCCAAGGTGTTTCCGACGCGCAGCCACACCGTGGCGGCGCAGGGCGGCATCAGCGCCGCGCTGGGCAACATGGGCGAGGACGACTGGCGCTTTCACTTCTACGACACCATCAAGGGCTCCGACTGGCTCGGCGACCAGGACGCGATCGAGTTCATGTGCAAGGAAGCGCCGAGCGCGGTGATCGAGCTCGAGCACTTCGGCGTGCCGTTCTCCCGCACCGAGGACGGCCGGATCTATCAGCGCCCCTTCGGCGGCATGACGACGCATTACGGCAAGGGCATCGCGCAGCGCACCTGCGCTGCGGCCGACCGTACCGGGCACGCCATGCTGCACACGCTCTACCAGCAGTCGCTGAAGCACAACGCGAACTTCTTCATCGAGTACTTCGCCATCGACCTGATCATGGAGAACGGCGAATGCCGCGGCGTGGTGGCGCTCGACATGGCCAGCGGTACCCTGCACCGCTTCCGCTCCCACATGACCATCATCGCGACGGGCGGCTACGGTCGCGCCTATTTTTCGTGCACGTCCGCGCACACCTGCACGGGCGACGGCGGCGGCATGGTGCTGCGCGCCGGGTTGCCATTGCAGGACATGGAATTCGTGCAGTTCCACCCGACCGGCATCTACGGTGCCGGCTGCCTGATCACCGAGGGCGTGCGGGGCGAGGGTGGCGTCCTCAGGAACTCCACCGGCGAGCGCTTCATGGAACGCTATGCGCCGAATGCCAAGGACCTCGCGTCCCGCGACGTGGTCAGCCGCTCGATGACGATCGAGATCCGCGAGGGGCGCGGCGTCGGTCCGGAGCGCGATCACATCCACCTGCACCTGGAGCACCTCGGCGCCGATGTCATCCACAAGCGCCTGCCCGGGATCGCGGAGACGGCGCGGATATTCTCCGGCGTCGACGTGACCCGGCAGCCGATCCCGGTCCTGCCCACCGTGCACTACAACATGGGCGGCATTCCCTGCAACGTCCACGGCGAGGTGGTCACGCGCAGGGGCGACGATCCCAGCGCCGTCGTGCCGGGCCTGATGGCGATCGGCGAAGCGGCCTGCGTCTCGGTGCACGGGGCCAACCGCCTGGGGTCCAACTCGCTGCTCGACATCGTCGTCTTCGGACGGGCCGCGGCGCGGCGCTGCGCCAGCGTGGTCACCCGCGGAGCCACCCACCGTCCGCTGCCGAAGGACGCGGGCGAGCTGGCCATCAGCCGGCTGGATCGCTATCGCCATGCCGAGGGGCCGCGGCCGACCGCAGAGGTCCGCCTGGAGATGCAGCGGACCATGCAGAACCATGCCGCCGTGTTCCGCACCGGCGAGACGCTGAGCGAGGGCTGCGAACTGCTCGGCCGGGTGTTCGACGCGTTGCCGGACCTCGGCGTCGCCGACCGCTCGCTGGTGTTCAACACCGACCTGATCGAGACGCTCGAACTCGAGAACCTGCTGTTGCAGGCGGCCGCGACGATCAACTCGGCCGCGAATCGCCAGGAGAGCCGGGGCGCCCACGCCCGCGAGGACTTCCCGGACCGCGACGACGTCAACTGGCTGAAACACACGCTGGCCTGGGTCGGTACCGACGGCAAGGTCTGCATCGACTACCGGCCGGTGCAGCTCAACACGCTGACCGACGAGGTTGAGCGCGTTCCGCCCAAGGCCCGCGTCTACTGAGGCCGCCACGCATGCGCCACGCCATCCGCCATCCGTTTCTTTCTGACGTTTCACGACTCACGACTCACGACTCACGACTTACGATTCACCGCTCTTTTCTGGACTAACTCATGGCCGAATTCCGATTACCCGCCAATTCGCGCTTCAAGGACGTCCCCGGTCGCAAGCACAAGGCGGCGGCGGGCGCCAAGGACGTCAGGACCTTCCGCATCTATCGCTGGGATCCGGACAGCGGTGAAAAGCCGCGCGTGGACAGCTTCCAGGTCGACCTCGGCCGCTGTGGGCCGATGGTTCTCGACGCGCTGATCAAGATCAAGAACGAGGTCGATTCCTCGCTGACCTTCCGGCGCTCCTGCCGCGAGGGGATCTGCGGGTCCTGCGCCATGAACATCGACGGCGTGAATACGCTGGCCTGCACGACGGCCATCGAGGACGTCAACGGGGAGGTGCGGATCTTCCCGCTGCCGCACCTGCCGGTCGTGAAGGACCTCGTCCCCGACCTGACGAACTTCTACGCGCAGTACGCCTCGGTAAAGCCCTGGCTGCAGACCCGGACGCCTGCGCCACCGGACCGGGAGCGGCTGCAGTCGGCGGAGGACCAGGAGAAGATCGACCGCCCCAGCGCGTGCATCCTTTGCGCCTGCTGCTCGACCAGCTGCCCGAGCTACTGGTGGAACAGTGACCGATACCTCGGTCCGGCCGCGCTGCTCGCCGCGTATCGCTGGATCGTCGATACGCGCGACGAGGCCACCGGCGAGCGCCTCGACGAGCTCGAGGATCCGTTCCGCCTGTATCGCTGCCACACCATCATGAACTGCACCGAGGCCTGTCCGAAGGACCTCAACCCCGCGCGCGCCATTGCCCAGATCAAGAAGACGATGGCCGAGCGGCAGTATTGAGGCCCGTGTGATCGCCCCCGCGCCATCCCTCGGCAGGCTGCGCTGGCAATGCCGGCGGGGGATGAAGGAGCTGGATTTCCTGCTCGAACGCTGGCTCGACCGGCATTACGCCGCTGCCGGGGCC
Source organism: uncultured Gammaproteobacteria bacterium (assembly GCA_963695465.1). Classification (GTDB taxonomy): domain Bacteria; phylum Pseudomonadota; class Gammaproteobacteria; order Steroidobacterales; family Steroidobacteraceae; genus SG8-30. The sequence continues at coordinate 350,031 of CAVOGM010000005.1, read as the reverse complement.
GAGCGCCGCGAGGCCTTTCACCGCCTGCTCGAGGCACAGGACCCGGAACTCGTGGCCTGGCTGTTCGAGCGCGAACGCCCCGTGGACGCCGCGGTCGCGGCGCTGGTCGATGAGCTCCTGGAACGTCCGGGTTGAGCCTGCCCCCTGCGTTGGGCTGGGCCGACTTGCCGGGGTCCTGCACCTGGGTGCGGCCCTGGCGCCCTGGGCTGCCGGGTGCACACCCCTGCTGGCCGTAGCCCTGTCGGCGGCCTGCCTGGTGACGCTGCCTGCCACGCTTGCCGCGCTGCCCGGCAGGCGCTGCGCCGTCCGGGCGCTCGCGTGCCTGGATGGCGCCTGGTCGGCCTTGCTGTCCGACGGACGGGACGTCGCCATCGAGGTGGACGGCGCCACGCGGGTCTTCGCCGGGCTGGTCGTGTGTCGTCTCGCCGCCGGGAACCGGCATTACGACTGGTGGTTGCCCGGATACGCAGTTCCCGCAGGGGATTTCCGCAGGCTCAAGGTTGCTTTGCGCTGCATCAGGCACGGTGAACCCGGGCCCAGTTGATAGAATCCACGCGTTTGCCACGACAGGAGGCAGTTCGGGGCGCTTCGCCGCGACGATTCGCGAACTATTCCCGACCCGGGCGGTCTACTCGGGCGTGGATACGGCAGGCGCCTTACTGATCAATTTGCCCACAGGGACCGACACCGGCGATCTCTCCTTGGTCCGTCGCGTCCAGCAGGGCGACAAGGCGGCCTTCGACGCGCTCGTGCTGAAGTATCAGCACAAGGTGTTGAAGCTGGTACAGCGCTACGTGCGCGATCCTTCCGAGGCCGAGGACGTGGTGCAGGACGCCTTCATCAAGGCCTACCGGGCGCTGCCGGCGTTTCGGGGCGACAGCGCGTTCTACACCTGGCTGTATCGCATCGCCATCAACACTGCCAAGAACGCCCTGGTGTCCGCCGGGCGTCGGCCGATGAGCTTCGACCTCGACGCCCAGGACGCAGCGGGTGCCGACTTCCAGGCGCGGCTCAAGGACACGGACACGCCCGAGCGGTTGCTGCTGACCGAAGAGATCCGCACCACCGTCAACCGGGCAATCGATGGCCTTCCGGACGACCTCAGGACGGCGATTGTCCTGAGGGAGCTCGAGGGACTCAGCTACGAAGAGATTGCGCGCACCATGGAATGCCCGGTGGGGACGGTGCGCTCGAGGATATTTCGCGCACGCGAGGCGATCGACCGCCACCTCAAGGGGGTGTTCGAGGGCGGCCTCGGGCGAGACGGAGAAAACGCATGACCGACACGCTCAAGGAACAACTTTCCGCTTTTCTCGATGGCGAGCTGCCGGAAGCCGAGACCACGCTGCTGCTGAAGAGGCTGGAGCGGGATGACGACCTGAAAGGCTCGTTGTCGCGCTATTCGCTGATCGGCGCGGTGCTGCGCACCGACGGCGACGTGCCGGCGGCGCGGCATGTCGCGGCGCGGGTCAGTGCCGCGATCGCGCGGGAGCCGTCGCTGGATGGGGCCCGCCGGCCAGTTGGGCCACCGCGCTGGGTCCGGCCTGCCGCCGGCCTGGCGCTGGCTGCCAGCGTCGCGATGGCGACCATCGTCCTGTTGCCGCAGTGGCTCGGCGAAGAGGCGGGAACGGTCATCGTCGCATCGACGGGCGCGGGCCCGGCCGTTGCACCCGGCGAGGGCGGCATGCTGGCGAATGCGCAGGTCGTGCCGGTGGTTGCCACCGCCGACGAGCCGGCCCAGACCTATACGACGCCACAGGCGCCGCCCGAGGCGGCGGTGGTCCTGTCACCGGCCCAGCTGGCCTCCTACCTCGTCGCGCACAGCGAGTACACGTCGCCGCTGTCTCGCAGCAGCCTGGTCACGGGCGCGATGACTGACGAGGCCCCGGCTGCCGACGCGCCGACCCCGGTCGAGGGCGGCAACTAATGATTCGCCGCGGCCCGGCCATCGTCCTGGCGGCCTGCCTGGCCGGGGCGCCGGCGGTCGGGATCGCGGACGACGGGCCGGCATGGCTGGAGCGCATGTCGAGGACGCTCGATACGGCGAGCTACGTCGGCGAATTCGACCTGGAAGGCCGCGGCTACGCGGAGCGGATGCACATCGTGCATTGCGTCCGCGATGGCCGCGTCAGCGAGCGGCTCGTCTCCCTGTCGGGCCCCGGCCGCGAGCTGGTGCGTGACGGCGACGAGGTCACCGCCTACCTGCCCGACAAGCGGCTTGCGGTGATCGAGCGCCGGCCGGAGCGCGATGGCCTGCTCGGCGTGCTGCCGCGCTATGGCGCCGAGCTGGAGCAGTGGTATGAAGTCCGCCTCGAGACCCGGACGCCCGAGCTGAACGGCCGGCCGGCGGCCGTCGTCACCGTCCGGCCACGCGACGGCTATCGCTTCGGCCACCGCTTGTGGATCGACGAGGCCACCGGCATGCCGGTGCGCACCGAGCTGCTCGACCCGTCGGGCGCGGTCGTGGAGCGCCTGCGATTCACGCGGCTCGAGCTTCGCAACAACATCCCGGAATCGAGCCTGCAGCCGGGCGTCGACAAATCGCAGTTCCACTGGGTCAGGCAGGCGGCCCACTCGACCGACGAGGTCGCAGCCTGGGCCATCCGCCAGCCGCCCCCGGGGTTTCGGATGTCCGCCAGTTCGGTCCGGGACATCGCCGGGGTGCCATCGCCGGTCAGCCAGCTGGTGCTGTCCGACGGACTGGCGTCGGTGTCGGTGTTCATTCACGCACCGGCCGCCGGCCAGCAGCCCACCGAGGGGACGGGCCGGGCGGGCGCCGCCTCCACGTTCTCGGCCGTGGTCGAGGGGCAGCAGGTCACGGCCGTGGGCGAGGTGCCGCCGCAGACCTTGAAGGCCATCGTCAGCAGCATCGTGCGCCAGGAATGACGACCGGGCGCGAACCGCCGCGGCTGGTGCTGTATTCCCGCGCGGGCTGCGCGCTCTGCGACGAGATGGCCGAGGAACTGGCGGCGTGGCTGGTCGATCGCCCGTATTCGGTCGAGGTGAGGGATGTCGACGACGACCCTGCCGTCCAGGCACGTTTCGGGCTGATGATCCCGGTGCTGCTCGTCGATGGCCAGCCGGTCTGCCGGGGGCGCTTCGATGCGGACCTGGTCGACGAACTGCTGACGTGCTGAGCCGGTCGGCCTGCACCGGATGCTATAATTGAACGCTTTTACGCCCTGCCTCCTTTCCCGAACCGTTTCCGGCACCACACCTCAATGCAGCACATCCGCAATTTCTCGATCATTGCGCACGTCGACCATGGCAAGTCGACGCTCGCCGATCGACTCATCCAGATCTGCGGGGGGCTGGAGAACCGCGAAATGCAGGAGCAGGTGCTCGATTCCATGGATCTCGAGCGCGAGCGCGGCATCACCATCAAGGCGCAGTCGGTCACGCTGAATTACCGCGCGCGGGACGGCGTCACCTACCAGCTCAACTTCATCGACACCCCGGGGCACGTGGATTTCTCCTACGAGGTCTCGCGCTCGCTGGCGGCCTGCGAGGGCGCGCTGCTGGTCGTCGATGCCGCGCAGGGCGTCGAGGCCCAGAGCGTGGCCAACTGCTACACGGCGATAGAGCAGGGCCTCGAGGTCGTGCCGGTCATCAACAAGATCGACCTGCCCTCGGCGGACCCGGACCGGGTCATCCGCGAGGTCGAGGACATCATCGGCATCCAGGCGACCGATGCGGTGCGCGTGAGCGCCAAGACCGGCCAGAACGTGCCGGATCTGCTGGAGTGCCTGGTGCAGCGGATTCCGCCGCCGCAGGGCGATCCGGCGGAGCCCCTGCAGGCGCTGATCGTCGACTCGTGGTTCGACAACTACGTCGGCGTCGTGTCCCTGGTGCGCATCGTCAATGGCGTGCTGAAGCGCGGCGACAAGATCCGCGTGATGTCGACCGGACGGGCCTGGGAGGCGGACCGGCTGGGGCACTTCACTCCGAAGCGCACCGACGGCGAGCAGCTCTCGGCCGGCGAGGTCGGCTGGGTCAGCGCCGGCATCAAGGAAATCGGCGGCGCGCCGGTCGGCGACACGATCACCCACGAGGCGCGGCGCTGCGCGCAGCCGCTGCCCGGTTTCAAGTCGGTCAAGCCGCGGGTTTTCGCGGGGCTTTTTCCGGTCAGCACGGACGACTACGAGTCCTTCCGCGATGCGCTGCAGAAGCTGCGCCTCAACGACTCCGCGCTGAGCTTCGAGCCCGAGGTGTCAGTGGCGCTCGGCTTCGGTTTCCGCTGCGGATTCCTCGGCCTGCTGCACATGGAAATCGTCCAGGAACGGCTCGAGCGCGAATACGACATGGACCTGGTCACCAGCGCGCCGACCGTGATCTACGAGGTCGCGCAGACGGACGGCAGCGTCATCTATGTCGACAACCCGTCGCGCCTGCCGCCGGCGAACAGCATCCTGGAACTGCGCGAGCCGGTCATCGTCGCCAATATCCTCGTGCCGCCAGAGCATGTCGGCGGCGTGCTCAAGCTCTGCCAGGACAAGCGCGGCGTGCAGAAGAAGATGCTGCAGCTCGGCACGCAGATGTCGCTGCAGTACGAGCTGCCGCTGGCGGAGGTGGTGCTGGACTTCTTCGACCGCCTGAAGTCGGCCAGTCGCGGCTACGCTTCCTTCGACTACGATTTCAGCCACTTCCAGGCGGCGCCGCTGGTCCGTCTCGACATGCTGATCAACGGCGACCGTGTCGACGCGCTGTCGATCATCGTGCACCGGGACACGGCCTACCAGCGCGGCCGGGACCTGGTGGACAAGATGCAGGAACTGATTCCGCGGCAGATGTTCGAGGTCGCCATCCAGGCGGCAATCGGCAACCAGGTCATCGCGCGGGCCTCGGTCAAGGCCCTGCGCAAGAACGTGCTGGCCAAGTGCTATGGTGGCGACGTTTCCCGCAAGCGCAAGCTGCTGGAGAAGCAGAAGGCAGGCAAGAAGCGGATGAAGCAGCTCGGCACCGTCGAGATCCCGCAGGAAGCCTTCCTGGCGGTGCTGCAGATGGACAGGAAGTAGGACCTCGCTGCGCGCCGGGCCCGACAGGAGCATCGATGATCGTTGATTTTTCCCTCGTACTGGTGGTGCTGGCGTTCGTTTCGGGCGTCACCTGGGCGGCCGACCATTGGTATTTTGCCGCGCGCCGGGCGGCCCGCGGCGGGTCTGCCAAGGAGCCGGTGGTCGTCGATTACGCCCGGTCGTTCTTCCCGGTCATCCTGCTGGTCCTGGTGCTGCGCTCGTTCCTGTACGAGCCGTTCCGGATTCCTTCCGATTCGATGATGCCGACCCTCGTCCAGGGGGATTTCATTTTCGTGAACAAGTGGGAATACGGGCTGCGCCTGCCTGTGCTGAACTGGAGGTTCGTGGATATCGGCGAGCCCCAGCGAGGTGACGTGATCGTGTTTCGCAAGCCGACGGACCCCTCGGTGGTCTTCATCAAGCGGCTGGTCGGGCTGCCCGGCGACACCATCCGGGTGGCGGCGGCGCAGGTCTACGTCAACGGGCAACCCGTGGCAGTGCAGCCTGGCGACTTTTACAGGGGCCCGAAGGAAGAGCAGTATCCGTTCACGGTCGTGGGCGAGGAGCGCCTGGGGAAGCATCAGCACCTGCTGATGTTCGACCCGTCCAGGCCCAGTACCCAGGGCGAATGGGTGGTGCCGACGGGGCATTATTTCATGATGGGTGACAACCGCAACAACAGCCGGGACAGCCGTTTTCCTGAAGTTGGTTTCGTCCCTGCCGATAACGTGATCGGCAGGGCGGTGGCGATCTGGTTGTCGTTCAATCCGAGCCATGGATCGTTCATGCTCTGGGACCGGATGGGTACGCGGATTCATTAAGGAGGGGTCGGGATGCGAAGCAAGCAGTCAGGAATGACGTTTCTCGGTTTGCTGGTGCTGATCGTGGTGGTCGGCTCGTGGGTCTACGCCGCCATGCGCGTGGTGCCGCTGTACCTGAACTACATGAAGGTGGCGGGCACGCTCGAAAAGGTGCGCGACGAGTTCGACTCGAACCCGGGAACCACGGATTTCATGATCCGCAAGGCGATCGAGAAACATTTCGACATCGAAATGGTCGAACGAGAGCGTATTCAACTACCAGGACGTGGTCATCAAGAAAGATGGCGCAAACTTCGTGGTCACCGCGTCCTACGAGGACACGGCGCCCTTCGTGGCGAACATCTACTTCCTGGTTGCGTTCGACAAGACGGTCGAGATTGAGAGTCGTTGATGCCGCGGCCGTCGGCACGCCGCGACTCGAATACAGTTACCGCGGCCGTCGCCTGGGTCGAGCGCAACACCGGCTGTCGCGTGGAGGCTGGCGCACTGCTCGAGGAGGCGCTGACCCATCGCAGCCTCGGGTCACGCAACTACGAGCGCCTCGAGTTCCTGGGCGACGCCGTGCTGTCCTTCGTCGTCGCCGAGATGCTTTATCGCGAGTTCGACGGCGCGGCCGAGGGCGAACTGTCGCGCTACCGCGCGGCCCTGGTCAGCGGCGAGACGCTCGGCGCCATCGCGCTGGACGCCGGGCTGGGCGAGCACCTCAGGCTCGGCGAGGGCGAACTCAAGTCGGGCGGTTTCCGCCGCGCCTCCATCCTGGCCGACGCGCTCGAGGCGGTCATCGGCGCCATCTACCTCGAGCTCGGCCTGGCGGCGGCCCGCTCGGCCATCGAACGCCTGCTCGGATCGCGGCTGGCCGACCTGCCGGCGGCGTCCGAACTCAAGGACCCCAAGACCCGGCTGCAGGAAAAACTGCAGGCGCGCGGCATCGACCTGCCGCGTTACGAGGTGACCGAGGTCAGCGGTGATCCGCACGACCAGCGCTTCACGGTCCGCTGCGAGGTCGAATCGCTCGGGCTCGCGACCGACGCGACCGGGACCAGCCGCCGTCGGGCCGAGCAGGAGGCCGCCAGCCGCTTGCTGGACCTCATGACGGGATCACGGGCATGAGTGAGGCGACGCACCGCTGCGGCTACGTCGCCCTCATCGGCCGCCCCAACGTCGGCAAGTCCACGCTGCTCAACGCGCTGGTCGGCCAGAAGGTCAGCATCACGTCCCGCAAGCCCCAGACGACGCGGCACCGAATCGTCGGCATCCTGGGCGGGCCGGGCTTCCAGGCGGTTTTCCTCGACACGCCGGGCCTGCATGCCCGTCTGCACCGCGGGCTGAATCGCGCGATGAACCGGGCCGCGCTCGGCTCGCTCGCCGAGGCCGACCTGCTGCTGCTGGTCGTCGACGCGACGCGCTGGACGCAGGAGGACGAGACGGCGCTCGAACGGGTGCGCCAGTCCGGCGAAGCCCGTGGTGCTGGTCGTCAACAAGTGCGACAAGGTCAAGCCGCGCGAGAAACTGCTGCCTACGCTGGAGCGCCTGTCCGCCCTGCATGCCTTCGACGCCGTGGTGCCGCTGTCGGCGCTGAAGGGCGACAACGTGGATCGCCTCAGGGACGTCATCGCACCGTTGCTCCCGGAGGGCGAGGCGATTTACGCCGAGGACCAGGTGACCGATCGCAGCGTGCGCTTCCTCGCCGCGGAGATCGTCCGCGAGAAGCTGACGCGCGTCCTCCAGGAGGAACTGCCCTACGGCATCTCGGTCGAGATCGAGCGCTGGGAAGAAGAGGACAACCGGCTGTTGATCGGTGCGGTCATCTGGGTCGAGCGGGAAGGCCAGCGCAAGATCGTCATCGGCGAGGGCGGCCAGCGGCTCAAGGAAGTCGGCCAGGCGGCCCGCCTGGACATCAACGACATGCTCGAGCGGCGCATCCACCTGGAACTCTGGGTCAAGGTGCGCGAGAACTGGGCGGACAACGAGGCCGCACTCCGGCAGTTCGGCTACGACCCGTCATGACCGGCTCGCGCCGGGGGGCGTTGCAGCCGGCGTTCCTGCTGCACCACCACGACTACAGCGACTCCAGTCGCATCCTCGAGCTGCTGACGCGCGAGCACGGGCGCATTTCGCTGTTCGCGCGCGGCGTGCGGCGGGCCAAGTCCCCCTACCGGCCGGTCCTGCAGCCCTTCGTGCCGCTGCTGCTGTCATGGTCGGGCGGCACCGATGGCGGGAACCTGACCGGCGCCGAGTTCGCCGGCGAGGTCAGGCCGCTGGCCGCGGCGCGCCTGATGTCGGGTTTTTACCTTAACGAACTGCTGCTGAAGCTGACCCCGCGTGGCGAGTCCATGGTCGAGGTCTTCGACCTGTATGCGCTGACGCTCGGCGCGCTGCGCGACGGCGAGCCGGAGCAGGCGGCGCTGCGCCATTTCGAGCGGCAGTTGCTCGAACAGCTCGGCTACGGCATCGACGCCAGCCGGGACTCCGGCTCCGGGGAACCGCTGGCGGCCGATCGGTACTATCATTTCCATCCGGGGGTCGGCGTGCGGGTCGTGCGCGACGCGTCCGCGGGCGTGGATGCCTATCTGGGCGGCGAGTTGCTGGACTTCGCCGCAGGCAGGTTCGACTCTCCCGAGTCGTTGCGCGCGGCGAAGCGGCTGCTGCGCGCCGCCCTCGAGCATTGTCTCGAGGGCAGGGACCTCAGGAGCCGCGACGTGATGCTGGCGTTGCGCCGGCTGGAGACGGACAAGTGACCCTGTTTTCGATCGCGCTGGGGGTGAACATCGATCACGTGGCCACGCTGCGGCAGGCACGGGGCGGCTCGAGTCCCGACCCGCTGCACGCGGCGCTGCTCGCCGAGCAGGCCGGGGCGGACAGCATCACGCTGCACCTGCGCGAGGACCGGCGCCACATCCAGGACCGCGACGTCCTGGCGATGCGCGATGCACTGCAGACACGCATGAACCTGGAAATGGCGGTCACTGACGAGATGCTCGCGATCGCCTGCAGGATCCGCCGGCCGACGTCTGCCTGGTGCCGGAGCGGCGGCAGGAAGTCACCACCGAGGGCGGGCTGGACGTCGCCAGCCAGGTCCCGCGTATCCGCGAAGCCTGCGCCCGGCTGGCCGCTGTCGGGGATCCGGGTATCGCTGTTCATCGACCCCGACGAGTCGCAGATCGATGCGGCGACGCGCAGCGGCGCCCCGGCCATCGAGCTGCATACGGGCGCCTATGCGGAAGCGTCGGGCCCGCTGCGCGCCGAAGCCCTGCACCGGCTGGCCCAGGCCGCGCGGCAGGCAAGCGCGGCGGGCCTGGTCGTGAATGCCGGACACGGCCTCGACTACCACAACGTCCAGCCGGTCGCGGCGCTGCCGCAGCTGGTCGAGCTGAACATCGGCCACGCCATCGTCGCCCGCGCGGTCTTCACCGGGCTCGGTGCCGCCGTGGCCGAGATGAAGCGCCTGATGCGGGAAGCGCGCGCCGCATGATCTTCGGCATCGGCACCGACATCCTGCGCGTGGACCGCATTGCCAGTGTCCACGAGCGATTCGGCCGCCGCTTCGTCGAGCGGCTGCTGATGCCGGAGGAACTCGCGGTCTTCGAGGGCCACAAGCGGCCCGTCCGGTTCCTGGCCATGCGCTTCGCGGCCAAGGAAGCGATCGTCAAGGCGCTGGGCACGGGATTCGCCCACGGCATCTGGATCCGCGACGTCGGCTTCCTGCAGAACGCCTGGGGCCGGCCGGAGGTGGTCTTCTCCCCGCGCGGCAGGCAGGTGGCCGACGCGCTCGGGGCCGGCGAGGGGCATGTCAGCCTGACCGACGAGGCGGGACTCGTCGTCGCCGTGGCGGTGCTGATGCGCAAGGAAATCCCATGAGCCTGAACTGCCTGGTCTTCGACATCGAGACGATCCCGGACGTCGACCTGGGGCGCCGCCTGCTGGGGCTCGAGGACGCGGACGACGCGGTAGTCGCCGAGGCGATGTTCGCGGCGAGGCGGGAGGTGACCGGTTCCGACTTCCTGCCCTTCGAGCAGCACCACATCATTGCGATCTCCGCCGCGCTGCGTTCCGGCGACCAGTTCCACCTGTGGAGCCTCGGCGGCATCGAATCGCCCGAGGATGAGCTGGTGACGCGCTTCTTCGCCGGCCTGGAGAAGACCCAGCCGACGCTGGTGTCCTGGAACGGCAGTGGTTTCGACCTGCCAGTGCTGCACTACCGGTCCTTGAAGCACGGCGTCGTGTCGCGTCGCTACTGGGACACCGGCGACATCGACCAGAGCTTTCGCTTCAACAACTACCTCGGTCGTTTCCACTGGCGCCATATCGACGTGATGGACGTGTTGTCCGGCTACCAGGGCCGCGGACGCGCGAGCCTTGAGAACGTCGCGGCGCTGCTCGGCCTGCCGGGCAAGCTCGGCATGAGCGGCGACAAGGTCTGGGGCGCGTACAGCGAAGGCCGCCTCGCGGAGATCCGCGCCTACTGCGAGACCGACGTCATGAACACCTACCTCGTTTACCTGCGTTTCGAGCTGATTCGCGGCCGACTGGCGCCGGATGACTACGAGCAGGAGATCGCGCGCGTCTGGGAGTGGCTCGAGGAGCGCAGCGAAACGCACTGGCAGCAGTTCTCGGCGGCCTGGGACGTCACTTGAGGACGCCCGGCGAGCCCGTCCGGATGCAGATCGTGTCGCTTACGCACGACGGCCGCGGCGTCGCCCGCGTCGACGGCAAGACGGTGTTCGTGGACGGCGCGCTGCCTGGCGAGATCGTGATGGCGGCGCGGGGCCGCAAGCACCGCCGCTATGACGAGGCGACGCTGCTGGAAGTGCTGGAGCCCTCGCCGGACCGGGTGCAGCCTGGCTGCGCGCATTTCGGGGTCTGCGGCGGCTGCGCCCTGCAGCATCTCGACGAGACGCGCCAGATCGAGGCCAAGCAGGCCCACGTCGCGGAGCAGTTCGCGCGGGTCGGCCAGGTCGAGCCCGGCGCGTTGGCTCGAGCCGCTGCGTGGGCCGTCCTGGGGGTACCGGCGCCGGGCCCGGCTGGGCGCCAAGTACGTCATCAAGAAGGAGCGCGTGCTGGTCGGCTTCAGGGAGCGCTCGAAACCCTATATCGCGGACGTGCGGGCCTGCCCGGTGCTGGCCGACCCGGTCGGGCCTCTCGTCGGCGAACTGGCGGAACTGGTCGGGACGCTGAGCATTCGCGACCGGCTGCCGCAGTTCGAGGTCTCGATCGGTGAACGGGCGACCGCGCTGGTAGCCCGGGTGCTGGACGAGCCGACGGCCGAGGACAGGCAGCGGCTGCGCGCCTTCGCGCTTTCGCGGGGCGTCGAGTTCTACCTGCAGCCCGGCGGGCTCGACAGCGTCGTACCCCTGGACCCGCCGGCTACGCCGCTCAGCTACCGGCTGCCGGAATTCGACGTCGAGATCACCTTTCAGCCGACCGATTTCATCCAGGTGAACGCTGCGATCAATGCCCAGGCGGTCTCGCTGGCACTGGAGCTGCTGCAGCCCGCCGCCAGCGACCGCGTGCTGGACCTCTTCTGCGGGCTCGGCAATTTCACGCTGCCGGTCGCCCGGCGCGCCGGTCAGGTGATCGGCGTCGAGGGCGAGGCGGGTCTGGTCGCCAGGGCGCGCGCCAACGCCGCCGCCAACGGCATCGCCAACGCTGAATTCCACGTCGCCGACCTCACCGGCGATCCGGGCGAGCTTCCCTGGGCCCGAGGCGTCTTCGAACGCGTCCTGCTGGATCCACCACGTGCCGGCGCGGCCGGCGTGCTGCCGCTCATCGGGCGCATGCGGCCGGCCCGCATCGTCTACGTGTCCTGCCATCCGGCCAGCCTGGCACGCGACGCGGGGATCCTGGTCAACCAGCACGGATTCCGGCTGGCCGCGGCTGGCGTGATGGACATGTTCCCGCATACTGCGCATGTGGAATCCATCGCGGTATTCGAGGACGCCTCGTGAGGGCCGGGCCGGGCAAGCGGGGGAGTCGGCGGTGACGCTGGGTCCGCTCATGATCGACCTCAAGGGCGTCGCCATCGAGCCGGACGAGCGCGACCTGCTGGAACACCCGTTGGTGGGCGGCGTGATCCTGTTTTCCCGCAATTACGAGAGTCCGGCCCAGCTGGCCCGGCTCACGGCCGACATCCATGCCCTGCGCACGCCGCGTCTGCTGGTCGGTGTGGACCACGAGGGCGGGCGCGTGCAGCGGTTCCGCGACGGGTTCACCCGGCTGCCGCGCGCTGCGCGCCATCGGCCGCAGGCACGCCGCGGATCCCGGCGCCGGGGTCGGGCTGGCGCGCCAGCTCGGCTGGCTGATGGCGGCCGAGTTGCGCGCCTGCGGCGTGGACCTGTCCTTTGCGCCCTGCGTGGATCTCGACTACGGCGTCAGCGAAGTCATCGGCGATCGCGCCTTCCATGCCCGCGCGGAACGCGTCTCCGAGCTGTCGGTGGCCTACCTGATGGGCATGCGTGAGGCGGGCATGGCGGGCACGGCCAAGCACTTCCCCGGACACGGCGCCGTGACCGCCGATTCGCACGTCGCGCTGCCCGTGGACAGGCGCGAACTCGCCGACCTCGACGCCGACTTGATGCCCTACCGGCGCCTCATCGCCAACGGCCTGCTGTCGGTCATGGCGGCGCACGTCGTGTTCCCGGAGGTCGACCGGCTGCCGGCCAGCCTGTCGCGGCACTGGATCGAAGGCGAATTGCGGGGCAGACTCGGGTTTCGCGGGGCAGTATTCACGGATGACCTGAACATGAAAGGGGCGGCAGCATTCGGATCGATCATAGAGCGGGCCGGTCTCGCGCTGGCCGCCGGCTGCGACATGCTGCCGGTCTGTAACGAGCGCAAGGCGGTCGAGACGCTGCTGGAGGGGCTTGCGCGACGAGCCGGACCCGCTGCGACAGGTGCGGCTCGTCAGGCTGCACGGGCGCGGGTCGGCCGGCCTCGCGGAGCTGCAGTCGCAGCCGCGTTGGCGGGACGGCGCCGCCGCCGCCGCGCACTGCCTCGACGTGCCTGAGCTGAGGCTGGACGCATGAGCGGCGAGCACCCCGTGGACGCCTGGCGGATGCTGATCGAGGCGCTGCCCGACGGCGCGGCGCTGGCCGACGCGCGCCAGCCGGACATGCCGGCGGTCTACGTCAACCCGGCGCTGGAACGGATGACCGGCTACTCGGCCAGCGAGCTCATTGGCCGGAACCTGCGCGTCCTGCAAGGGGAGACCCCGGGCCAGGCGGGGGTGCGGCGCCTGCGCGACGCGATCGAGGCTGGCGTCGAGACGCGCGCGCTCGTGCAGAACTACCGCAAGAACGGCGAGCCCTTCTGGGTCGAGGTGCATCTCGTGCCGGTGCGCGACGCCCGCGGCGACGTGACGCACTGGGCGTCCTTGCATCGCGAGGCCGAGGCCAGGGGTTCGACCGATGAGGGCGGCACCGGGCGCTTCCAGGCGATGGCGCCCAGGCTCGTGCCCAGGCAGGATCCGTTGACCGGCTTCAGGAACCGCGAAGCCTTCGAGGAATTGCTGACGCACCAGCTGGCCGTCGCCAGGCGCGAGGCGGTCGGCCTGACGCTGTTCCTGGTCGTCGTGGACGACCTCGAGCGCTACAGCGACGCCTTCGACCGGGCCGCGGGCGATGCGCTGCTGAAGCGCGTTTCCCACGTGCTGGGCACCTGCTTCCGGCGCGCCAGCGACGTCCTGGCGCGATACGACGACGGCGCCTTTGCGGCGCTGGCCACGTCGATGGACAGCGCCCAGATGCAGGCGCACGCCAGGACCGTCTGCGCGCGCGTCGCCGACCTGCGCATCCACCACCCGCGCTCCCGCTACCGGCGCTTCGTCACGCTCTCGATCGGCGCCGTCGGCGGACCCCCACCAGCCGCGATGAATGCGCAGGAACTGCTGGCGTCGGCCCGCGAGGCCCTCGCCGAGGCACAGGCGGAGGGCGACACGGCGGTCGTCCGGGAGCTGCAGGCCGCCCAGTGAGCCGTCCGGTCAGGCTGCGCCCAGCGCGGCCAGCACGGTTTCCGCCGTGCGCGGGCGCTGGGACTCATCGCTCGAGTCGATCGTGAAGCGCAGGCGGTGCGAACCGTCCATGCGATAGCGCTGCGGCTGCATTTGCACCAGCGTGATTACCCGCGCCGGATCGACGGTGTGATCCTCCGAGAACTGGACCAATCCGCCGCTCGCAGCAACTTCCAGGCGCTGGATGCCCAGCGGTGCTGCGCGCAGCTTCAGGCCGGCGATCCGCGAACAGCACCTGCGCTGGCGCGGGCAGCGGACCGAAGCGGTCGATCATCTCGGCCTGCAGGTCCGATAGCGCGGTCGCGTCCGGGGCGCTGGCGATCCGCTTGTACAGCCTGAGGCGCAGGTGGACGTCGCCGACGTAGTCGTCCGGCAGCAGGGCCGGCAGCTGCAGGTTGATCTCCGTCCCGCGCATGCAGGGGTTGCTCCAGATCCGGCTCGCGGCCCGACTGCAGCGACTTGACCGCTCGCTCGAGCAGTTCCATGTACAGGCTGAAGCCGATCTCCTGGATCTGGCCACTCTGTTCCTCGCCGAGCAACTCGCCGGCGCCGCGGATCTCGAGGTCGTGGGTGGCCAGCGTGAAGCCGGCGCCGAGGTCCTCCAGTGACTCGATCGCCTCGAGCCGCTTGGCTGCGTCCGCGGTCAGCGCGGCCTTCGGCGGAGCCAGCAGGTAGGCAAAGGCGCGGTGGTGCGAGCGGCCGACGCGGCCGCGCAGCTGGTGCAGCTGCGCCAGGCCGAAGCGGTCGGCGCGGTCGATGACAATGGTATTGGCGGTCGGCACGTCGATGCCCGACTCGATGATCGTGGTGCAGACCAGGACGTTGAACCGCTGGTGGTAGAAGTCCAGCATCAGCTGCTCGAGGTCGCGCTCGCGCAGCTGGCCGTGGCCGACGCGGACCACCGCTTCGGGAACCAGCCCGGCGACGCGGGCGGCGGTCCGCTCGATCGTGTCGATGTGGTTGTGGACGAAGTACACCTGGCCGCCGCGGCGTATCTCGCGCAGCAGGGCCTCGCGGATCAGCGCGTCGCTCCATTCGCAGACGAACGTCTCGATCGCGACCCGTTCGGCCGGCGGGGTCGTGATCAGGGACAGGTCGCGCAAGCCGCCGAGGGCCATGTTCAGGGTCCGCGGGATCGGCGTGGCGGTCAGCGTCAGCATGTCGACGTTGGCGCGCAGTTGCTTGAGGCGTTCCTTGTCGCGTACGCCGAAGCGGTGCTCCTCGTCGACGATGACGAGCCCGAGGTTCTTGAACGCGACATCACGCTGCAGCAGCCGCTGGGTGCCGATGACGATGTCCACGACGCCCGTCTTGAGCCCTTCGATCACCTGCTTCTGGCCGGCCGCATTGCGAAACCGCGAGAGGCTCTCGACGCGCACCGGCCAGTCCGCGAAGCGATCCGAGAAGTTCTGGGCATGCTGCTGGGCCAGCAGCGTCGTCGGCACCAGCACCGCGACCTGGCGTTCCGCCTGCACGGCGGCGAACGCCGCGCGCAGGGCGACCTCGGTCTTGCCGAAGCCCACGTCGCCGCAGATCACGCGGTCCATCGGCTTGCCCGAGCGCATGTCGTCGAGCACCTGGCGGATGGCCTCCGACTGGTCGAGGGTCTCCTCGAAGGGAAAGGCGGCCTCGAAGGCGCGGTATTCGGCCTCGCGGATCTCGGTCGCCATGCCCTCGCGTGCCGCGCGTCGCGAGTAGAGGTCGAGCAACTCCACGGCGACGTCCCGGATCCGCTGCGCGGCCCGGCGTCGCACCTTGGCCCACTGCTCGCTGCCGAGCCGGTGCAGCGGCGCGGTCTCCGGCGAGGATCCGGTATAGCGGCTGATTCGGTCGAGCGAATGGACCGGCACGTAGAGCTTGTCGCCGCCGGCGTACTCGAGCACCAGGAATTCGCCGGGATGACCGTCGACGTCCATGACCCTGAGACCGCGATAGCGGCCGACGCCGTACTCCTCGTGCACGACCGGCGCGCCCGGCGCCAGGTCGGTCAGTTCCTGCAGGATGGCGCTCGGATCGCGGTCTGCGCGGCGCCGACGCCGCTCCTGCCGCGCGCGCGGGCCGAACAGCTGTTCTTCCGCGAGCACCGCGACCCGCGGGCCCGGCAGTACCAGTCCACCGACGTCGGGCGCGACCGTGACGGCGAGGCCGGCGTCGCTGGCCAGGAACGCCTGCCAGCCGGCAACCTCGCGCGGCAGGACGTCCCGCTCGCGAAGCAGGTCGAGCAGCACCTCGCGGCGGCCCGCCGAGTCGACGGCAATCAGGACCTGGCCTTCGAAGCGGCCGAGGAATTCCTTCAGGGTCGCGGACGGATCCTCCGCCCGGGCGTCGAGCTTCAGGGAGGGCGGCCGATCGGTGCCGAAGTTGCAGAAGCCAACGGGGGCGCCGGTCGGTTCGACCTTGACGGCCGTGGCCAGGACGCGACGCCGGCGGTCCACCGCGGCGCGGACCTGGGCCGGATCGAGGTACAAGTCGACAGGCGGCAGCAGCGGTCTCTCGATGTCATGGCGGCGCTGTTCGTAGCGTTCCTCGATGGATACCTGCAGGGCCGCGGTGGCGACGTCGAGGCCGGCGGCGTCGACCACGATCGAGTCGCGGGGCAGGTAGTCGAAAACGCTCTCGAGGCCGTCGAAGAACAGCGGCAGCCAGTACTCGATGCCGGCCGGCGCAATGCCTTCGCTGACAAACCGGTAGACGGGGGAGCGCATCGGGTCTCCCTCGAAGCGGGCGCGCCAGCGCTGACGGAATCCCTTGACCGCCTCCGGTGTGGTTGGAAATTCCCGGGCCGGCAGCAGGCGAACCTCTTCCAGCGGATCGCCGGAACGCTGCGACTCCGGATCGAACAGCCGGATGCTTTCGATCTCGTCGTCGAACAGGTCGAGCCGGTAGGGCGCGTCGCAGCCCATCGGGAAGAGATCGATGATCGAGCCGCGGATGGCGAACTCGCCGTGCGCCATGACCTGGCCCACGTTGGCGTAGCCGGCCGCGGCGAGGCGCGCCCGGAACGCGGCCAGGTCGATCCGTTCGCCACGGCGGATGACGAAGCTGTGCGCGTCCACATAACTGCGGGGCGGCAGCCTCTGCAGCAGCGCCTCGGCAGCCACCACGATCACGCCCCGGGTCAGCCCGGGCAGGGCGGCCAGGGTCTCGAGTCGCTCGGAAACGATGTCCGGGTGGGGCGAGAAGGGGTCGTAGGGCAGCGTCTCGTGGCCCGGCAGGCTGCGAACGGGCACGTCCCGGGCGGCGTAGAAGGCCACCTCCGTGTGCAGCCGGACGGCGTCGCGGCTGCTGCCCGCGACCAACAGCACCGGTCCCGGCGCGCCGGCCGCCAGTTCGGCGACCGCGAGGGCCAGGGACGAGCCGTAGAGTTCGCCCCAGTGGGCGGGAGCGCCGGGGACGGGGATGGGCGCCTCGAGCAGGCGGTTACTGGTCATGGTCCGGTCAGGCACAGATGAGCGGCCTGGGCCGGGTCGCCCCGTCCAGGTTCACAGGAGCGCGCAGGATACTCGCCCGACGGCGGATGGCAACCCGGAAACGCCCCACTGGCGCCGGGCGCGGACCCTCCCCGGGTCTCAGTCGGCGGCGGGTGCCTGGCGGACGATCACCGCGTGCAGGACCTTGTCGTGCTCGAAGAACACGGAAAACTGCGCGTAGTCCCAACGGGTGATCGGCGGATCGCCGACGGCCGCGTGCCTGCTGGCGGGTGCGCCGAAACGTGCTTCGACAGTGGACATGCTCGAACCGCGCGCCGGGTGTTCAGGCACGGTGGCAGACGGGTCGCCCGTAGCCATGTCGAGGTTCTGCGCCGAGGCGATCATCGCACCGAGCGCCATCGCGGGAATCAAGAGGTGGGCCAGTTTCATGTCATGTCCTCCTCGCCGAAGTGTAGCATCGGCCCGGAAAGTGTCGAGGATCACAGGATAAATACTTGATCGGCTTCGCGATTCTGAGAACCTGTGGCCCCGGTATGGTTCAATAGGCTCCCATGCTGACCCCGCTTCCGCTTGGCATCGGCCTGCGCTACGTTCGCTCGCGCCGCCGGTCCTTCTTCGTGTCCTTCATCACCTGGGTATCGCTCGCCGGGGTGTGCCTCGGGGTTGCGGCCCTGATCACGATCCTGTCGGTGATGAACGGCTTCGAGGGCGAGTTGCGCGATCGCCTGCTGGCGCTGTCGGCGCACGCGACCCTGTCGGAGCCCGGCGCCGGCGAGGCGCGCCTGGTCGCGCTGGCGGCGCAGGCGCAAGCCGAGCCGCACGTGGTCGGCGCGGCGCCCTACGTCGAGTTGCAGGGGCTCTTGTCGACCGGTGAGAAGCTCTCCGGCGCCACCGTGCGCGGCATCGAGGCCGATGCCGAGGCCGGGGTCGGCGAACTGGGCCAGGCGATGCTGGTGGGCTCGCTTGCCGACCTCGCGGCCGGCTCTCGGCACATGATCCTCGGACGCGTGCTGGCAGCCGAGCTCGGCGCGCAGCCGGGCGATACGGTCACGGTGCTACTGCCGCGCGCGGACAGCGACGGCAACCTCGTCCCGGAGATAGGCGCCTTCACGGTTTCAGGGATCTTCGAGATTGGCCTGGCGGATCACGACGCCACGCTGGCGCTGGTGCCGCTGGCCGACCTGGAATCGCTGGCGGGCTCGGCGGCGCCGGCCGGCGTGCGCATCAAGTTCGACGACGCCCTGGCGGCGCCGACACTGGCGCGCGACCTGGCGGCGCGGATGGGGGGCAGCCTGAGGGTGCGCGACTGGACCGAGGATCATGCGGCCTATTTCCACGCGATCCGCCTCGAGAAGACGATGATGACCGCGATCCTGATGCTGATCGTCGCCGTCGCGGCGTTCAACATCGTCGCCAGCCTGGTCATGGTGGTCAGCGACAAGCGCACTGACATCGCGATCCTGCGCACGCTGGGCCTGTCGCGCGGCGCGGTCGTCGCGATCTTCATGACCCAGGGCACGGTCATCGGCTGGCTGGGCACCGGCGCCGGGATCGCGCTGGGGCTGGCGCTGGCCTTCAACGTCGATGTCATCGTGCCGTTCATCGAGGGTCTGTTCCGCTTCCAGATCTTCGATGCCGACGTCTACTACATCACCGCCATTCCTTCCGAAGTGCACATGATCGACGTCGGGCTGGTGGCGGCCGTGGCCTTGCTGCTGACCGCTGTTGCGACGTTCTATCCGGCGCTGCGGGCGGCCGGCACCCAGCCTGCCGAGGCGCTCCGCTATGAGTGAGCGCGGCCGGCTTCCGTACACCTGGTGGATCGGCTCGCGCTACCTGCGGCTCGGCCGCGACGATCGCTTCATCGGCTTCATCTCGGCCATCTCCATGGCGGGCATTGCCGTGGGCGTCGCGGTCCTGCTGGTGGTGCTGTCGGTGATGAACGGCTTCGAGCGGGAGCTCCGGGAGCGCATCCTGGACGTGACCGGGCACGCCACGCTCGAGGGGCTGGACGGCCGGTTGGTCGACTGGCAAGGCTATGCGGCGAGCACGGCCGGCTCCGAGGGCGTCACGGCGGTGGCGCCCTTCGTCGAGGGTCGCGCCATGCTGGTGAACGGGCCGCGTTCGGCGGGCGTCGAGCTGCGCGGCGTCGCGCCACAGGTGGAGGGCCAGGTATCGTCACTGGGCCGGCTGGTCGTCGGCGGCTCCCTGGACGACCTGGAACCGGGCGCCTACCGCATCGTGCTGGGTCGCGCGCTGGCCGAGGAACTGGGCGCGGTGCCTGGCGACCGGGTGCTGCTGGTCATCGCCCAGGGCAACGTGACGCCCATGGGCGTGGTGCCGCGCATGCGGCGCTTCACCGTTGCCGGCGTGTTCGACGCGGGGATGTACGAGTTCGACCGGGGCCTGGCGCTCATCAACCTCGAGGACGCCCAGAAACTGTTCCGGCTCGGTGAGAGCGTGACCGGCCTGCGCTACGCACTGGAGGATCCCTACGCGGCGCCGCGCCTCATCCGCGGGATCGCGGTCGAGCTTGGCGGCGGTTTCTACATCAGCGACTGGACGCGACGGCACGCCAATTTCTTCCGCTCGATCCAGGTGACCCGGTCGATCATGTTCGTGGTCCTGCTGCTGGTGGTCGGCGTCGCGGCCTTCAACATCGTCTCGACACTGGTCATGGTGGTGAAGGCGAAGCAGGGCGACATCGCGATCCTGCGCACGCTCGGCTCCAGCCCGCGCGAGATCCTGAACATCTTCATGACCCAGGGCACGGCGATCGGCGTGATCGGCACCGCGATCGGCGTGGCACTCGGCATCGACGCTGGCGCTGAACCTGACCGGCATCGTGCACGGCCTCGAGGGGCTGCTGGGCGTGACGCTGGTCGATGCCCGGGTCTATTTCATCGGCGACCTGCCCGCGGACATCCAGCTGCGCGACGTCGTCACCATCTCCATCACCGCGCTGGCGCTTGGCGTGCTGTCGACCGTCTATCCCGCCTGGCGCGCCGCGCGAACGGCGCCTGCGGATGCGCTGCGCCATGAAGTCTGAGGAATCCCAGATGCCACAACCGGCCGTGCTCGCCTGCAGCAAGCTGCGCAAGGAGTTCCGCCAGGGACCCGTGACACTCACCGTGCTCGACGGGGTCGAGTTCTCCGTGGCCGCCGGCGAACGGGTCGCGATCATCGGCGCGTCCGGTTCCGGCAAGACCACGCTGCTGCAGCTGCTCGGCGGCCTGGACGACCCCACGGCCGGATCGGTTTGGATCGACGGCCAGGCGCTGGTGTCGCTGGACGAGACGGCCCGCGGCCGCCTGCGCAACCGGGCGGTCGGCTTCGTCTACCAGTTTCACCACCTGCTGCCCGAATTCAGCGCGCTCGAAAACGTCGCCATGCCGCTGCTGGTGCGCCGTGAGCCCGCGAAGACGGCCTATGCACGCGCGCGCGAAATACTCGAGCGGGTCGGGTTGGGCGCGAGGCTCGAACACCGGCCGGCCGAACTGTCCGGGGGCGAGAGGCAGCGGGCCGCGGTGGCACGTGCATTGGTGGCCTCGCCGCGGATCGTCCTGGCCGACGAGCCAACCGGCAACCTCGACGGCGCAAACGCCGCGCAGGTCTTCGAGCTGATGCTCGAACTGAACAGGGAATTCGGCACCAGCCTGGTGATCGTGACCCACGACGAGCGGCTCGCGGCGCGCATGGACCGCATCGTCACCCTCAGCGGCGGAAAACTGGTCGAACACACCGCCTGAGGAAGCACGCGGCCGGCCCGGCCGGGGCTAGTGTTCAGGGCAGTCCCGCTGACGGCTGCCGCCGATGCTCGTTGCCGCCATTGCCTTCGTCGCCGGTGCCGGGCTGGTCTTCGGCCTGGCAGAGTTGCCGTCCTGGGCGGTGCTGGCAGGCATCGCCTCCGCGGGGGCCGGCGCACTGGCCGTCGGCCAACGCGCCGTCGGCTGGCTGGTGGCCGGCTTCCTGCTCGCGTCGATTCACGCGCATCTCGCACTGACTGACGACTGGTCGTGCCGGCGCGACCGCGAGCAGGTCGAGGTCACGGGGCATGTCAGCTTGCCGGCGGAGGTCCGCCCCGGACGCGTCGACTTCGACCTGACCACGGCTGCCGACACCCGGGCCATGGGCGTGCCGTCGCGGCTGCGCCTGTCCTGGTACGAGCCCGCATCCGTGCCGCGTCCGGGCGAGACCTGGCGCCTGGGTGTTCGCCTGCGCTGCCGCAGCGGGCTGGCCAATCCGGGCGCCTTCGACCGCGAACTGGACCTGCTGCGCAAGGGCTATGGCGCAACCGGCTACGTATCAGGGTCTCCGGTGCCGACGCGGCTGGCGGCGGGTGGCTTCGACGCGACGATAGACGCCGCGCGCGCCTGGATCGCCGGGCGCATCGCGGAGGCGGCCGCGCAGACAGGCTCGACCGGCGTGCTGCAGGGGCTGGCTGTGGGGTTACGCGGCAGCATCGAGCCCGAGTTGAGCGACGCCTTCATCGCGACGGGCACGGCTCACCTCATCGCGATCTCCGGGATGCACGTCACCGCGTTTGCCCTGACCTCGCTGCTGCTCCTGCGATGGTCCTACCGTGCATTGGCCGGCGCGCGCCTCTCGGCGGCCTGGCCGGCCTGCCAGGCGCTGACGGTGCTGGGCATGACCGTCGGTTACGGGCTGCTGGCGGGTGCCTCGCTGCCGACGGTCAGGACGGTGGCCATGGTCGGCATCGCGGTCGGCTTGCGCTGGGCGCGGCGCAATGCCGCCACGGCCGACATCCTCGGCCTGGCGGCTATGCTGCTGGTGGCAGCCGACCCGCTGGCGGTGACCTCGGCCGGCTTCTGGCTGTCCTTCGCGGCCGTCGCGGCGTTGCTGGCCCTGTCGGACCTGCGTGGCGGTCTCTGGAGCGCGCTCGGAAGCTTTGCCAGGGCCCAGGCGGCGGTGACGGTCGTGCTCACGCCCGTGCTCGTCGCATCGTTCGGGGCGGTGCCGGTGCTGGGGCCGGCCGTCAACGCACTGGCGATCCCGCTGTTCTCCTTCGCCATCCTGCCGGCGACCCTGGCCGGAACCGCACTGTTGCCGCTTGCGCCGGGAGTCGCCGACTGGGTGTGGGCCTCGCTCGGCACGGCGCTCGATGGCTGCTGGCCGGCGCTGCTGGCGGTGGCGGACAGCCCCTGGGCGGTGTTCAGCCCGCCCGCCGCGCCCGCGTGGCTGCTGGCCTCCAGCCTGGTTGCGGCGCTGGCCACGATCGTCGTGCCGGGGCGCCATATCAAGCTCGTCGCCGGCGTGCTGCTGGCGACGCTGCTCCTGCGCCCGCCACCGGTGCCGGTTCCAGGGGCCTATGAACTGACGGTACTCGACGTCGGGCACGGCCTGGCAGTGGTCGTCCGCACGGCCTCTCACGTCCTGGTTTTCGATACCGGCCCGAGTTGGCGCGGCGGCGCTGCGGCGGCACGCGTGACGCTGGTGCCGTTCCTGCGCTCGCTGGGAATCCGACGCATCGACCTGCTCATGGTCAGTCATGACGATGCGGATCACGCCGGCGGCCTCGCAGAACTGCGACGTGCCTTCACGGTGTCGGCGCTGCGCGGCGGGATTGAGATGGCGGAGTCGGTCGGCGCCAGCCGCTGCAGGGCGGGGGACGCCTGGAACTGGGACGGCGTCCGCTTCACCGTCATCCACCCGTCGCCGGAGCATCGCTTTCGCGGGAATGACGGCTCCTGTGCGTTGCGCATCGATGGCGCGGGCGGGGCGGCGCTGTTGCTGGCGGATCCCGAGTCGCGCGCCGAAGCGGCCATGCTCGAGCGGCCGCTCGCGGCGGAGATCGTGCTGGTGCCGCACCATGGCAGCGCCACCTCGTCCTCGGCGGCGCTGGTCGCCGCCATTGGCGCACGCCTGGCGCTGGTGTCGTCCGGATACGGCAACCGCTGGGGCTTTCCCCGGCCCGAAATCGTCGAGCGCTGGCAGCAGGCCGGCGCCCGCGTGCTGACCACAGCCGAGGGCGGGGCGATCAGCGTCGAGATTGCGCCCGGCGCCGGCGTCGGGCCCGCGCGTCCCTGGCGGCTTGAGCGACCGCGCTGGTGGCACCGTCAATGATGCCCGCAGCAGCCCGGCACGGTATCATGCTGGCCGCATGTGGGAGATCATCAAGGCTGGCGGCCCGGTCATGTGGCCGATAATCCTCTGTTCCGTCGGGGCAGCGGCGATTATTCTCGAACGACTGTGGACGCTGCAGGACAAGCGCGTCATACCCCGCGAGCTGACCGACAAGGTCTGGAAGCTCGTCGAGACGCGCACCCTGACTGACCGGCACCTGGCGGCGCTGGAGCACAACTCCCCGCTTGGCCGCATCCTGGCAGCCGGTCTGGCCGGCCGCGACCAGGGTCGCGAGATCATGAAGGAAGTCATCGAGGACGCAGGCCGCCACGTGGTCCACGAGCTCGAGCGCTTCCTCAACACGCTGGGAACGATCGCCGCGATCTCGCCGTTGCTGGGCTTGCTCGGCACCGTGACCGGCATGATCTCGGCCTTCGACGCCATCACGACCCAGGGGGTCGGCGACGCGCGGGTGCTGTCCGGCGGCATCGGCGAGGCGCTGATCACCACCGAGGCCGGCCTGATCGTCGCCATCCCGGCGCTGATCGGGTATCGCTACCTGCGCGGCCGGGTCGACGCGCTGGTAATCGAGATGGAGAAGGAGGCCATCAAGCTGGTGCAGGCATTCGATCGGCTCGATGCCAAGACCGGCTCGACGGCCGCGCGCGAGCCATGAACCTCAGTCCCCGCCGCCGCGAGGACCCCGAGCTGAACCTGACGTCGCTGATCGACGTCGTCCTGTTGCTGGTCATCTTCTTCATGGTGTCGACCACCTTCGTGGAAGAAGGGCGGCTGCGGGTCGAGCTGCCGACCGCCAGCGATGAGCCGGTGACGGCGATCCAGGACCCGATCGTCATCACGATCACCGCGCAGGGCAGCTACCGCGTCAACGAGCAGGCGCTGGTCAACAATTCGAGCGAAACGCTGACGGCGGCCTTGCGCAAAGTCGCCGGCGGCGGCCGCGCCACGCCCGTCACCATTCGCGCGGACGGGCGCGCGACGCACCAGGTGGTCGTCACCGCCATGGACGTGGTGGCGCGACTCGGCTTCACGCGCGTCAACATAGCGACAATCAGTGAGCAGACGTAAGCAGGACCCGTCGCTGCCGCCGATCACCGCCGGGGGGCTGAAGATCTACCTGCGGCTGCTGGCCTACGCGAAGCCGCATTGGGCGATGTTCCTGCTCGGCGTCCTGGGTATGGCGCTGTTCGCGGCGGTGGACACCGGGCTCGCCTGGCTGGTCAAGCAATTCCTGGATGGCGCCTTCGTCGAGCGCAACGAAAAGGTGCTGGTGCTGGTCCCTGCGGGGATCATCGTGCTGTTCGCGGCCCGCGGCATCGGCGACTACCTGTCGGTCTTTGCCCCGGGGTGGGTGGGCCGCCAGGTCATCAAGAGCCTGCGCGGCCAGGTGTTCGCGCAGTACCTGCACCTGCCGGTTGCCTTCTTCGAAACCGCCGGCGTCGCCCAGCTGTTGTCGAGGCTTACCTACAACATCGAGCTGGTCGCCGAGGCCGCGACGACCGCGATCACGTCGTTGATCCGCGACACGCTGACGATCATGGGACTGCTCGGCTGGCTGTTCTACATGAACTGGCGCCTGACGCTGTTCGCGCTGGCGGTGGCGCCGTTGATCGTCGGCCTCATGCGCGTGACCAGCAAGCTGTTCCGCCGCTACAGCCAGCGGATCCAGAGCTCGATGGGCGACGTGACCCGCGTGGCCAAGGAGGCGCTGGAAGGGCACCGCATGATCAAGGTGTTCAACGCCCAGCCACAGGAGATCGAGCTGTTCGAGGAAGTCAACGAGCACAACCGCGCCAGCTACATGAAGCTGATCACGGTCAAGGCGGTGTCGAATCCGGTCGTGCAGATGATCGCCGCGCTGGGTCTTGCCGCGGTGATGTACGTGGCGATCCGGCAGGTCCTGGTCAAGGGCATCTCCATCGGTGAGTTCACCTCCTTCCTGACGGCGCTGCTGCTGATCACCGCGCCGCTGAGGCGCCTGGTGGGCATCGTCGGGCCCTTGCAGCAGGGGATCGCGGCGGGCGAGAGCGTGTTCGAGATCCTCGATTCGCCGAGCGAGGGCGAGGGCGGCCCGGTCGCGATCGAGCGCGCCCGGGGCGAGGTCGAGTTCCGCGACGTCTCGTTCCTGTACGCGGCCGAGAAGGGCGAGGTGCTCAAGGGCATCAGCTTCCTGGCACGACCCGGCGAGACGATCGCCATCGTCGGGCCGCTCGGGCAGCGGCAAGTCCACGCTGGTCAGCATGCTGCCGCGCTTCTACGACTGTACCCGCGGCCAGGTCCTGCTCGACGGGGTGGACCTGCGCGACTATGGCCTGCGCGACCTGCGCGCCCAGTTGAGCCTGGTCAGCCAGGACGTCATCCTGGTGGACGACAGCATCCGCAACAACATCGCCTTCAGCGCGCCGGCGGCAACGCCGGCGCAGGTCGAGAATGCGGCGCGGGCGGCGCACGTGATGGAGTTCGCGCAGGAACTGCCCCAGGGGCTCGACACGCGCGTGGGCGAACGCGGCGCGCTGCTGTCGGGCGGCCAGCGGCAGCGCGTGGCGATCGCACGGGCCCTGCTCAAGGACGCGCCGGTGCTGATCCTCGACGAGGCGACCTCGGCGCTGGACAGCGAGTCGGAGCGGGTCATCCAGCAGGCCTTGCTGGAGCTGCTCAAGGACCGGACGACCCTGGTCATCGCGCACCGCCTGTCGACCATCGAGAAAGCGGACCGGATCCTCGTGCTGGACGACGGCCGCCTCGTCGAGAGCGGCAGCCACGCGGACCTGCTGCAGCGCGACGGCATGTATGCCGCGCTGCACCGCATGCAATTCAACGTCTGATCTACAGCGGGAGCCGCATGCACGACTGGCTGCTCCAGACATGGTACGGGGGCACACGCCGCGCGGGCGTGGCTGCTGCCGGCAGCCTGGCTGTTCGCGGCCGTCGCCGGCCTGCGCCGTTGGCTGTACGCTGCCGGTGTCCTGTCGCGTTACCGTTCGCCGCGGCCCGTCATCGTCGTGGGCAACGTCACGGTCGGCGGCACCGGCAAGACGCCGCTGATCATCTGGCTGGCCGAACAGTTGCGGCTGCGCGGCCGGCGGGTTGGCGTCGTCAGTCGTGGCTACGGGCGCAGCAGCCCCGGCACGCGCCGGATCCTGCCGTCGGACCCGGTCGCGGAAACCGGCGACGAGCCGGCGCTGATCTCGCGCAGGAGCGGCGTGTCGGTGGCTGTCGGTTCCGACCGGCCGGCGGCCGTGCGGCTGCTCGAGGGCGACTGCGACGTGATCCTCTCCGACGACGGCCTGCAGCACTACGCGCTCGAGCGCGACACAGAAATCATCGTCGTGGACGGCCGGCGCGGGCTCGGCAACGCGCGTCGCCTGCCCGCGGGACCCCTTCGGGAGGCGCCCACGCGGCTTGCGGAGGCCGGTGCGGTGGTGATCAACGGTGAGGATTTCGAGTACCCGGGC
The DNA here is from genome assembly GCA_963695465.1 of uncultured Gammaproteobacteria bacterium. Lineage (GTDB taxonomy): Bacteria > Pseudomonadota > Gammaproteobacteria > Steroidobacterales > Steroidobacteraceae > SG8-30. Next base: position 323,199 of record CAVOGM010000005.1, on the reverse strand, counting down.
GGCCTGCGCATGCGCATGGAGCCGATACGATTCGTCAACGTCGTCTCCGGCGACTGCCTGCCCGTCGAGGCTTTCGGCGGACAGCGGGCGCATGCGATCGCCGCCATCGGGCACCCGGAGCGGTTTTTCGGGCTGCTCCGCGGTCTTGGTATCGACGTCGATGCGCGTTCACTGCCGGACCATGCCGTGCCCACCGAGGCCCAGCTGGGCTTCGGCGATGACCTGCCCGTGCTCATGACGGAGAAAGATGCCGTAAAATGCGCAGGGATCGCCGGCCCCGCGCATTGGTATCTCGAGGTCGGCGCCGCCTTCAGCCCGGCCGATGCCGAGCGGCTGCTGGCGGTCGTCGAAGATGCCTGTCGGCGCCGCGCCCCGCGAGCCTAGGAGTTTTCATTGGATACCAAGCTGCTCGACATACTCGCCTGCCCGGTCTGCAAGGGACCGCTCGTGCATTCGCGCGATACGCGCGAGCTGATCTGCAGGGCCGACCGGCTCGCATACCCGATTCGCGAGGAAGTGCCCGTCATGCTCGAGGAGGAGGCGCGGCAGCTGTCGTCGGACGACCCCTTGCTGGCGCGCTGAAGCCATGTTCCGCGCGGTGATTCCGGCGCGCTACGCCTCTACCCGGTTGCCGGGCAAGCCGCTGGTGGATATCGGCGGCCGGCCGATGATCCAGCATGTCCACCAGCGCGTCGTGGCATCCGGCGCCGCCGAGGTGATCATTGCGACGGACGATGTGCGGATCGAGCAGGCCTGCGCGGCTTTCGGCGCCGAGGTGCAGATGACTTCGACCTCGCACCTCTCCGGGACGGATCGCCTCGCCGAGGTGGCCGCGCGCCGCGGTTGGCGCGACACGGAGGTGGTGGTCAACGTGCAGGGAGATGAACCCTTGCTGCCACCGGCACTGGTCCGGCAGGCTGCGGCCTTGCTGGGCACCGATCCCGGCGCCGACATCGCGACCCTGGGCACGCCCATACAAACTCTCGAGGAATTCCTGGATCCGGCCGTGGTGAAGGTCGTGCGACGCGCGGACGGCAGGGCGCTTTATTTCAGCCGCGCGCCCATCCCCTGGCATCGCGACGGCGCCGGCGGCGGGGTTGCGACCCAGACGGATTTCTCCGGCGCCTGGCGACACCTCGGGCTGTATGCCTACCGCGTGGGTGCGCTCAAGCGCCTGGCCGCAGCGCCGCCAGCGCCGCTGGAGCTGGCCGAGAAGCTGGAGCAGTTGCGGGCGCTTCACCTGGGCATGGCAATTGCGGTCGGCGAAGCCCTCGAGCCGCCGGGGCCTGGCGTGGACACGGCGGAGGATCTCGAGCGCGTGCGTTCCCTGCTGGGTGGACGCTCGTGAGAAAGCCCCGCGCTCCGGTCGAACCGTTCCACGCCGTTGCAATAAACCGGCTGGCGCACGAACTTGCTCGCCGCGGCGTCGACGTCATCCACATGGAAGTCGGTCAGCCGTCGGCTGGCGCGCCGCGCGCGGCGCTGGCAGCCGCCGAGCACGCCATGCGCTCGGAAAAACTCGGTTACTGGGAAAGCGGCGCGCTCAGGGAGCGTATCGCGCGGCATTACCAGGACTGGTACGGCGTCGAGGTCGCTCCCGCGCGCGTTGTCCTGACACCCGGCGCCTCGGGCGCGTTGCTCCTCGCGTTTACCGTCCTGCTGGAGGCGGGGGACCGTGTCGCCATGGGACGGCCCGGCTATCCCGCCTATCGCAACGTCCTGAACGCGCTCGGTATGCAGCCCGTCGAACTGCCCTGCGGAGCCAAGACCCGCTTCCAGCCGACGGCGGCCATGATCGAGACGCTCGATCCTGCCCCCGCAGCACTGATCGTCGCGAGTCCCGCCAATCCGACCGGCACCATGCTCGATCGGGACGAACTGACGGCACTGGTCGACGTCTGTCGGCGCCGCTCGATCGCGCTGATCTCCGACGAGATCTACCACGGCATCAGCTACGGGCCGACTGCAGTGTCTGCGCTCGAGATCGACTCGTCGGCGATTGTCATCAACAGCTTCTCGAAATTCTGGTGCATGACGGGCTGGCGGCTGGGCTGGATGGTGGCGCCGGAACACCTGGTCGAGCGGATGAACAGTTACTCGGGGAATATCTTCCTGACGCCGTCGGCCCTGTCACAGCATGCGGCGCTGGCGGCCATGGATGCCAAGGACGAACTGTCGCGCCATCTGGAGGCCTATGCCTCGAATCGCGAACTGGTCATGAATGAATTGCGCCGACTGGGCATCACCGACCTTGCGCCGGCCGATGGCGCCTTCTACGTCTACGCCGACGTTGGTCACCTGACGGACGATTCGCTGGGCTTCTGCAAGCAACTGCTGGCCGATACCGGCGTGGCGTTCAATACCGGACTCGACTTCGATCCGGTGGACGGGCACAAGACGATTCGCATTTCCTTTGCCGTGTCCCGCGCAGAGACCGCCGAGGCGATGAAGCGCTTCAGTGCATGGCTTGAGGCGCGGTAATATTCAGGCACGACCGGCGGCACGAGGCACGAGCGTGGCACACCAGATCCTGTTCGTCTGCACGGGTAACATCTGTCGCTCGCCGACGGCGGAGGCCGTGTTTCGGGACGTCGTGCTCCGTGAGGGCCAGGGACTCGACATCCGGATCGACTCGGCCGGCACTCACGCCTACCACACGGGCGAGCCGCCGGACAGCCGCGCCATCGAGGCAGCGCACAGGCGCGGTATCGCCATGCAGGACCTTCGGGCACGGGTCGTGACACGCGAGGACTTCCTGCGGTTCGACCTGGTGCTGGCGATGGACGAGGACAACGTCGCGCACCTCGAACGACTTGCGCCCGCGGGCCACCGTGAGCGCATCGGCTTGTTCCTCGATTACGCACCGGAGGCCGGGATTCGAGAGGTCCCCGATCCGTACTATGGCGGTGAGGCCGGCTTCGAACAGGTGCTCGACCTGGTCGAGGAGGCCGCGCGGGGGCTACTGGCGGCGCTGCGGCAGATGAGGTGAAGAGGTGCCTGGCACCGAAACGGTGCCAGGCACCTTAGCCGGTCATCGGCGGCCGATGCCCAAGGGCATCGGCCGCCTCATTTCAGTCGTCCTTCGGGCCGAAGTGGGCGCTGTCGTTACTGGGACCCGACGACCAGACCGTGTATTTCGGGCGTGGCGGCGGGGCCGCCTGGGCCTCTCCCGGTGTCGCCGGCGCATTTGCTTCAGCGGGCTCGGTCTCTTCGGTCACCGACTTCGACGTCTCGGCGAGACCGGTTGCGGGTGCGTCTACAGCCGTTTGTGATGGGACCGCCGTCGAATCAGCGGCCTTCACCGTCCGCTCGGCCTCTGGCTCAACGGCCGGCGGCTCGACTGCCCGATCGGGTGTCAGGGCCGGCTCGACTCGTGGGGGCTCCGCAGCAATTTCGGGCGTACCGGCTTCCGGCTCAGCCTGCGGCTGCGCGATCGTTTCCGGCTCGCGATGAGGCGCCACGGCCTCGACGCGGTCACTGACGGCGCTGGCCGGTTCACCGGTGGCCTCCGGCTCGACAACGGTGGGCAGTCCCGGCGGTTCGTAGGCCATGGGCAGGGCCGCAGCCTCGGACAGGATCGGCAGGGGCTGGGTCTCGGCGGTGCTCGAAACGATGTTCTCTTCCCGGGCGTCGGTCACATCCGCGGGGGTTTCATCCTGGCCCTGCGGCGTATCGGACACGGCACCCGCCGTGGCGGCCGTCTCCGTCGCACCCTGTTCGGAACCGCCGCGCGACCCTCCACGCCCCCCGCGCCGGCGCCTGCGACGACGCTTGCGCTCGCCATCTGCGCGCACCTCTCCGTCGCCGGGTGCCTCCTGCGGGACTCCCTCGGCTGTCGTTGTCATCCCGGTCGCCGCTACGGCCGCCGCGGCGACGGGCCCGCGTTCCGCCTCGTTCACGTCGCGCTCCGGCGCGGGCCGATCGGTCGGCTGCCCGGCCTGACCCTCCGGTCGGTTGCGGCTACGGCTGCGATCGCCATCGCGATTCCTGTCGCGCGAGCGGCCGCGCTCGCTGCGTTCTCCGCGTCCTCCGCGGGATGGCCTGTCGCCACGCTCGCGCTGCTCACCCTCCGCCTGGCGCTCGGGGCGCTCTGTGCGCGGGCTGCGCTCGGACCTGTCGGGGCGACGATCGCCGCGGCCACGGCGTCGTCCGCCGTCGCCACGCTCGCCACGGTCACGGCCCCGTCGCGGTGCCGCGGGCTTCGGTTCGGGTTCCGGCTCGGGCTTGGCCTTGCCGGCGCCAAGCCAGGCGAACAGGCGTGCAAACAATCCGGGCCCCGACGGCTCGGCCTTCGCCACGGCCTGGGGGGGCGGCGTGACCGGTGCCGGCGCGGTCGGCACGATGGTCTGCACGGCAGGACCCGGCGCCGGCGGCTTCTTTTCAGCGGCGGTCTTGAAGTCGATCTCGAGCGGTGCCTGCTCGGCCATCTGGTAGCTGATGCCGGCATTCTCGGGCAGGTTGATCTCGTCGTCGCGGACTCGCTTGATCGAGTAGTTGGGCGTCTCGATATTCGGGTTCGGCACCAGGATGATGTCGACGTTGCCCCGCGACTCGACTTCGTTCAACCACTCGCGCTTCTCGTTGATCAGGAACGTCGCGACGTCGACCGGCAACTGCGCGACGACGCGAGCGGTGCGGTCCTTGCGGGCCTCCTCGCCGATCAGTCGCAGCACGGCCAGCGCCATGGATTCGACGCTGCGGATCGTGCCCATGCCGCTGCATCGCGGGCACACGGTATGCGTTGCCTCGCCGAGCGACGGCCGCAGCCGCTGCCGGGACATTTCCAGCAGGCCGAAGCGCGAGATCCGCCCGATCTGGATACGGGCCTTGTCCATGCGCACGGCATCGCGCATGCGGTCCTCGACCGCCTGCTGGTTCTTCTTCGACTCCATGTCGATGAAATCGATGACGATCAGCCCGCCGAGGTCACGCAGCCGGAGCTGCCGTGCGATTTCGTCCGCAGCCTCGAGGTTGGTGTTGCAGGCCGTGGTCTCGATGTCGGCGCCGCGGGTGGCGCGCGCCGAGTTGATGTCGATCGAGACCAGGGCCTCGGTGTAGTCGATCACGATGCTGCCGCCGGAGGGCAGGTGCACGGTGTGCGAGTAGGCCGACTCGATCTGGCTCTCGATCTGGTAGCGCGTGAACAGCGGCACGTCGTCGGTATAGAGCTTGATGGCCCGCTGGGCGTCGGGCGTCAGGAAGCGCTGGACGTACTCGAGCGCCCGCTGGTGAGCGCCGGGCTCGTCGATCAGCACCTCGCCGATGTCGTCGGACATGTAGTCGCGCAGCGAGCGCGTGACGGCGTCGCTTTCCTGATAGATCAGGAACGGCGCGGCGCGGCGGCCGGCGGCGTCGATGATCGCGTCCCAGTTGGCGCGCAGGTTGTCCAGGTCCCACTGCAGTTCCTCAGGCGAGCGGCCGACCCCGGCCGTGCGCACGATGCTGCCCATGCCGTCGGGGATGTGCAGCTGTTCGAGCGCGTCGCGGGTCGCGTCGCGGTCCTCGCCCTCGATCCGGCGCGACACGCCGCCGGCGCGCGGATTGTTCGGCATCAGCACCAGGAAGCGGCCGGCGAGGCTGATGAAGGTGGTCAGGGCGGCGCCCTTGTTGCCGCGCTCTTCCTTCTCCACCTGGACGATGAGTTCCTGGCCTTCCTGGAGCACGTCCTTGATGTTGAACCGGGCCCCGGGGGCGGGCTGGTAGCGGAAGTATTCGCGAGCGACTTCCTTCAGTGGCAGGAAGCCCTGCCGCTGCGAGCCGTAATCGACGAAGGCCGCCTCGAGGCTAGGCTCGACGCGGGTGATGCGGCCCTTGTAGACGTTGGCCTTTTTCTGTTCGCGGGACGGAAGTTCGATCGATAGGTCGTAGAGCTTCTGGCCGTCAACCAGTGCGACGCGCAACTCTTCCTGCTGAGTTGCGTTGACTAACATTCTTTTCATGTGCCCCATCCGAGGGTCTGGGGGCCGGAAAGCGTGGGTTGCGTCTTGAGGGTGGCGTGGGGAGTTCGTTCGTCACCTGGCAGGGCCGTCCATGCAGACATGGAGACGGCGCGCCCTGCGGCGCGCTGCCGGACTCCATCTTCATGCCTCGGCGAGGGGGACATGCCTGGGGATTCTCTGCTCTTCCACGGACCGTGCCTTGTTGGGCACGCATCCAAGCTTTCGGCCGTACGATGGCCTGGTTGACCAGGACCAACTAACATGCGGCCCCTGCCCGGATAGGACACCGGCCGGTTTAGCGGGGTGTGCTCACGGGGGGCCGCGCAATCGTCGGTAGCCGCGCCACGATTCGAGGGAAGGGCGCCAGCCTGCTGACGGGCGGTAACACTAGCAGCCTAGCATCTAGAAAATCAATACCTTAGGGAATCTTTATGGCCCTGCCTGAAGCAGCCACCGCCGCCGTCCGCCACGTCACCGTGGGAGCCGGGGAAAGTGGGCAAAGAATCGACAATTTCCTGCTCCGGGAGCTCAAGGGCGTGCCGCGCAGCCACGTCTACCGCCTGCTCCGGCGGGGCGAGGTGCGCATCAACGGCCGCCGCGCCAAGGCCGAGCAGCGGCTCGAGGACGGCGATGAAGTGCGACTCCCGCCGGTGCGCATGGCGGCGCCTGTGACACCCTGGACGGGTTCCAGACGCCCTGCGAGCGGAGGTTCGGGCGGCTGTCATCCATGAGGACGAGCGGATCCTGGTCCTCGACAAGCCGTCGGGGCTCGCCGTCCACGGCGGCTCCGGGCTGTCGTTCGGCGCGATCGAGGTGCTGCGGGCGGACCGTCCCGACAGCGAACTCGAACTCGTCCATCGGCTGGATCGGGACACCAGCGGCGTACTGGTCGTGTCCAAGGATCGGGGCTCCCTGCGCATCCTGCACGCCCTGTTGCGCGACGGCGCCGTCGAGAAGACCTACCTGGCCCTGCTGAAGGGCCGCTGGTCGCTCGGCAAGAAGCGCATCGACGCGCCCCTCAAGACCAACATCCGGCAGGGTGGGGAGCGCATGGTCAAGGTGGACGTGGCGGGCAAGGACGCCGCCAGCACCTTCAAGCCTTCGCGAGGCTTCGGCGCACGTGCGACCCTTGTCGAAGTCGAGATCCACACCGGGCGCACGCACCAGATCCGGGTCCACGCGGCCTTCGCCGGCCACCCGATCGCCGGTGACGACAAGTACGGCGATCGCGAATTCAACGCGCTCATGCGCGAACTGGGCCTGCGACGGATGTTCCTGCATGCGCATTCCATCGCATTCACCTGGCCGGACACGGGCAGGAAGTGCCGGATCGTCGCGCCCCTGCCGGCGGACCTGCAGGCGGTGGTGGAGAGGATGGGGAAGAAGAGTGAGCGTGAGTAGTGAGCCGTGAGCGGATAGCGGATAGCGGATAGCGCGGTGTCGGCTCCGGCGGGACAGTGACCGGTAGCTCGCCCCATCCCGAGCGGTGCCCGGCGCTCCGGGCCGCGCAGGGAAGGCGGCCGGGGAGGCCCCCGGCGAGCGACTGTCGTTCTTCCGAGCGAGCGGGGCGGATCGGCCCGACAGCGCCGCACCAGCTGAGAAACTATGCTGCACGGAGTCGTCAGGCGCCTTCGTCCGACTCAGCGACTACGCTCCGCCACTCGTCGCAGCTACAGCCAGTTCACTCCCCCAACGGATCCAGCCCCACTTCCCGCAATGCCTGTGCCACCCAGATCAGCGGCAGCCCGATCAGCGCGGTCGGGTCGACCGACTCGATCCGCTCGAACAGCGCGATGCCGAGGCCTTCGCACTTGAAGCCGCCGGCGCAGTCGAGCGGCTGCTCCCGCTGCACGTAGCGACCGACCTCGTCGGCGGAGAGCGCGCGAAACTGCACCAGCGGTCGTGTCCACGTGCTCGAGCCGGCGTCCATCGGTGGCGCGCAGCAGGCAGACGGCCGTCAGGAAGTTGACCCGCCGGCCGCTCGAGGCCAGCAGCTGCGCTTCGCATCGCTCGCTGCTCGAGCGGCTTGCCCAGGACCTCGCCGTCCCGCGAGGCCAGCTGGTCCGAACCGAGAACCCAGGCCTGCGGGTGGCGCGCGGCGACGGCGGCGGCCTTTGCCCGTGCGAGCCGTACCACCTGGTCGCGCGGATTTTCCCCCGGCAGGGGGTCCTCGTCGATCCCGGGCGCCTCGGTCTGCGAACGGCCGGCCGAGCCGCCCGAGCAGTTCGGCCCGGTAGCGCGAGGTCGAAGCCAGGATCAGCCGTTCTTGCATCCGTATAGCACCATAAAAAACAAGGATTTGCGCTCCGAAGCGCTTTGACACGAGGCCTTGCGGTCACTATCATACCGCGCCCATGCCAGCGCCCAGACCGGATACGAGTGGACGTCAAGCGGCTGGCTGCCGAAGGCGCCAGCATCGAGCGGCGTTATAAGCTGGGCGAATTGTCGAGGCTGTCGGATGTTCTGGCGGCCCCGAGCGGCGAGGCGAGGGCGCAGTTTCACGTTTGCGCCGATCGCCGACGGCGTGGTGGGTTGCGAGCTGGCGGTGCAGGCCGTCGTGACGCTGGAATGCCAGCGTTGCCTGGAGGCCTTCGAGCAGGCGCTCGACTCATCGGCCAGGCTGGCCTTCGTGGCGAGCGACGCGGATGCTGCGCTGGCGCCGGAGGGCTACGAGGCCGTGCCTGTCGAAGAGGGCCGCGTCGATCTCTGCGCGCTCGCGGAGGATGAATTGCTGCTGTCCCTGCCGATCGTTGCGATGCACGGTGGCGGGACCCGGTGTGCCGAAACTGCGCGGCAAGCCGTGACCGATACGCACGACGAGCCGGTGGCGGAGACGCACCAGCCGTTCGCGCAGCTGCAGGATCTGTTGAAGCATTAGGATTGGAGAACTCAGATGCCCGTTCAGAAAAGCCGACGCACGCCGTCCACCCGTGGCATGCGCCGCGCGCATGACAAGCTGGCGAAGCCCGCGCTGTCCAAGGATCCGACCACCGGCGAGACGCACGCGCGTCATCGCATCAGCCGCGACGGTTACTATCGCGGCAAGAAGGTGATCGAGACGCCGGTCGAGGACACCGAGGCCTGACGACGACGCGCGCCGGCCGCGAGGCCGGCGCCTGCCTCATCGCGAGGCCTGCCGCATTCAGTACACACCGCAGGACCTGTGGCGGTGTGCACGGAGCGGATCGAGGGGGAGGGCTGGCATGATGTACTCGCGCATTGCCGGCACCGGCAGTTACCTGCCGGAAAAGGTCCTGACCAACGCCGACCTCGAGAAGATGGTCGACACCACGGACGAGTGGATCCGCACGCGCACCGGCATCGAACGGCGTCACATCGCGCGGACCCAGACGAGACCAGTTCGTCGCTCGCCGAGCACGCGGCCCGACGCGCGCTGCGCTCGGCCGGCCTCACGGTGGAGGATGTCGACTTCATCGTCGTCGGCACGACCACGCCGGACCGCATCTTTCCGAATACCGGCACGTTGCTCCAGGAGCGGCTGGGCATCCATGGCTGTCCGGCGTTCTCGCTGGAGACCGCCTGCAGCGGCTTCATCTACGCCCTGTCGGTGGCCGACAAGTTCGTGCGCCTCGGCGAGGCCAAGTGCGCGCTGGTGGTCGGCGTCGAGTGCCTGACGCCGGATCGTCGACTGGACGGACCGCGGCACCTGCGTGCTGTTCGGCGACGGCGCCGGCGCCGTGGTGCTGACGCCGTCGGTCGAGGCGGGCATCATCAATACCCACCTGCACTCGGACGGTCGCTACAAGGACCTGCTGTACTACCCCTACGGCGTATCCGACGGGCTTCGACAAGCTGACCGGCGGCGCGCCCGGGCGCATCACGATGCACGGCAACGACGTGTTCAAGGTCGCGGTGCGCACGCTGTCGAGGCTGGTGGACGAGACGCTGGCCAAGAACGGCATCGACAAGCACCAGATCGACTGGCTCGTGCCGCACCAGGCCAACCTGCGCATCATCCAGTCGGCGGCCGACAAGCTCGACATGCCGATGGAGAAGGTGATCGTCACCGTCCAGGAGCACGGCAATACCTCGGCCGCCTCGATTCCGCTCGCGCTCGACACGGCGGTCCGCGACGGCCGCATCCACCGCGGCCACCTGCTGTTGATGGAGACCTTCGGCGGTGGCTTCACCTGGGGTTCCGCGCTGGTCCGGTTCTGAGGAACCGCGGACCGGTCGCGGTGGTCTTAGGTCGGATAGCTGGATAGCGGATAGCGGATAGCGGATAGCGGATAGCGGATAGCGGATATTGGTGAGTCGTGAGTCGTGAGTCGTGAGTCGGAAAGCTGGAACCTGGCTGCGTGACCTTGCGTTGGGTGCCTGTGCCGTGCTGGTGCTGGGCACGGTTTCGGCGCACGCGGACCAATACCTGTTGACGCCGGAGTCGGGCGACCTGGTCGGCGATCAGCAGTCCACGCTGGCGCGGCATGAAGATACCCTGATCGACATCGCGCGCGAGCATGGACTCGGCTACGAGGAAATCCTCAACGCGAACCCGGGCGTAGATCCGTGGCTGCCGGGTGCGGGTGTACAGATTGAACTGGCCAAGCATCGCGTCCTGCCCATGGCGGCGCGCGAAGGCATCGTCATCAACCTGCCGGAGCACCGTCTGTACTATTTTCCGCCGGCGAAGAAAGGCGAGCCGCCGGAGGTCTGGAGCTACCCGGTCAGCATCGGCAAGATGGATTGGCACACGCCGCTCGGCGCGACGAAAATCGTGCAGAAGATGAAGAACCCGAACTGGTACCCGCCCCAGTCGGTTCGCGACGAGCATGCGCGCAAGGGCGACATCCTGCCGGCGGTCGTCCCGGCGGGTCCCGAACAATCCGCTCGGCCTATTCGCCATGCGCCTCGGTATTCCCGGTGGCGCCTATCTGATCCATGGCACCAACCGGCCCGCCGGCGTCGGCATGCAGGTGACGCACGGCTGCATGCGGCTTTATCCCGAAGACATCGAGCAGCTGTTCGGCATGGTGCCCGTCAACACCAAGGTCACCATCGTCAACGAGCCGTTCAAGCTTGGCTGGCAGGAAGGGCGTCTCTGGGTGGAAGTGCATCCGGCGCTGAAGGAAGACGTGGTGGAGCCACCGACGCTGACCGACCTGACGCGGCTGGTGGTGGAAGCCACCCGACAGACGCTGGTGCCGGTCGACTGGTCAGCCGTGCAACGCGCGTTCAACGAGTCGCGCGGCATCCCGACGCCCGTGACGGCTGCGCGGCCGGCAGCCGTTGCTCGCTAACTGATCCAGGCCTCGAGCCGGCGCAAAAAAAGCCCCGCAGCGTTGCCGCTGCGGGGCTTCCTTTCGGATCGAGTCCGGGTCGATTACTTGGACATCGACTTCTGGAACATGCGATCGATCTTCTCGTTGGTCGCATCGCAGCACTGTTGGCTGGCCTGCGCCGCCGAGAGGGCCTGGTTCGCGGTGTTCTGCGCAGCCGTCGCCGTCTGCGCGGCGGAGGCGGCCGAGCGGCTGGCGCCATCGGCAGCGGCCTTGGCAGCGTCGACGTCGCCCTTGAGCGCGGCGACCTGCGACTTCAGCGAATCGACCTCAGCCTGCAGCGGCTTGAGGTCGGTGCAACCGGTGACACCCAGCGCGAGAACAGCGGCGGCGACGCCCACCTTCAGGATATTCGACATGACTTTATTTCCCCTTGAGGCAAAATGGAACGTTACAACCCGCTAAAGCGGACGCACCGGAGCCGGTGTTCCTTCCCGGCCACGCGGCAAACAACACAGATTGTAACTTAATCAGGCCTTCTTCGGAAGCAAATTGCGGGTTGTCGCTGCTTGGCGACAGTCGATCAGCTGCCGCGCCGGCCGAGGTCCCGAGCGATCTCCCGGGCCGCGTTTCGGCCCGGCAGCCCGGTCACGCCTCCACCCGGGTGCGACCCCGCGCCGCACATGTAAAGCCCCTTCAATGGCCCCCGGTAGTCGGCCAGCCCGAGCATGGGGCGCGCGAAAAAAAGCTGGTCGAGCCCGAGCGCACCGTGGGAGATATCGCCTCCCAGGAGACCGAGCTTACGCTCCATGCCCAGCGGCGACAGCACCGAGCGGGCCAGGATGCTCGAGCGGAAGTTCGGCGCATAGCGGTCGACCGTGTCGATGATGAGCGCGGCCGCCTCGTCCTCCGCCTCGTCCCAGGAGCGGCCATCCGGCAGTTCCGGGGCGAAATGCTGGCAGAAGAGGCTGCCGACATGCCGGCCGGGCGGGGCGAGCGAGTCGTCCAGCGTGCTGGGCACGAGCAGTTCGACGACCGGTTCGCGGGCCATGCCCGTCGGCGCGGGCATCGAGGTAGGCGCGCTCGAGGTAACCGAGCGACGGTGCCACGAGGATGCCGGCGGAGAGGTGGGGTCCGGTCCCGGGCAGGCAGTCGAATCGCGGCAACTCGCTCAGCGCCACGTTCATGCGGAAGCTCGCCGACGCGCAGCGCCAGCGCCGCATGCGCTCCCGGATCGCGGGATCGAGGTCGCCCGGATCGATCATGGACAGATAAAGCAGCTTGGGGTTGATGGCCGCCGCCACCGCGCGGGCATGCAACTCCTCGCCGGACTCCAGCCGCACGCCGGCCACCCGGCCGCGCTCCACCAGTAACCGCTCGACGCCGGCCTCGCGGTGGATGTCGACTCCGAGCCGCGTCGCTTCTGCGGCCATGGCCTGGGTGATGGCGCCCATGCCGCCGACGGCGTGGCCCCAGACGCCCTTGCGCCCGTTGACCTCGCCGAAACAGTGGTGCAGCAGTACATAGGCGCTGCCCGGCGTGTAGGGGCTGGCGAAATTGCCGACGATGGCATCGAAGCCGTAGACGCCCTTGATCGCATCGGATTCGAACCAAGCGTCGAGCAGCTCGCCGGCGCTGCGGGTGAAGAGTTCGTGGACGTCGCGTTGTTGCTCGATGTTCATGCCGAGCCAGGTGCGGGACAGCTTCAACAGCTTCGGCAGCTCCGCGATGCCGCCGCCGGCATTGGGCGGCGTCAGCAGGACGATTTCGCGCAGCACCGCCACGACCTTCTCGAGCATGGCCGCGTAGGCGGGCAGGCGCTCGGCGTCGCGGGCCGAATGCCGCGCCAGCGATGCCTGGGTCTCGGCCAGCGTGTTGCCGATGCAGAGGTGGCTGCCGTCCGGCCTCGGCGAGAAGTTGAGCATCGGCCGTTCGAGGATCCTGAGCCCGTGCTCTGCCAGGCGCAGGTCGCGGATGACCTGGGGGTGCAGGAGGCTCACCGTGTAGCTGGCGAGCGAGTTCCTGAAACCGGGATGGAATTCCTCGGTCACGGCGGCCCCGCCGACCACGTGGCGCCGTTCGAGCACGGTGACCCGGAGCCCGGCCCGGGCGAGGTAGCAGGCGCAGGTCAGGCCGTTGTGGCCGGCGCCGATGATGAGGATGTCGGGGGAGGGGGAGCGGGGCATAGGGGATTATGGGAGCGGATGGTGGATGGCGGATAGCGGATAGCGGATAGCGGATGGCCGGAATTGGTAAGCGGTGAGCAGTAGACGGTGCCTGGCTCCGCGTAGCGGTGCCTGGCACCTCCGGGCCGCGTGACGCTCCACAACGGTTTCGTGCGGCCGGCTGTCGCGCCGGTTCGCCAGGAGCGGGCGGGGCCGGGCATCCCCCGCTCGCTCGGAAGAACGCAACTCGCTCGCCGGGGGACCCGGCCCCTTCCCGCTCCACCGTTCACTGCTCGCTCTCTTACAACTCACTATTCACGACTCACGACTCACTCTCCGGCTATCCGCCATCCGCTATCCGCTATCCGCTATTCGCCGTTCCCCCTTGCCTTCCCCCGGGCCCAGCTGTATAAACACACAGTAACTGTTTATCCATACAGGTGTCGCCATGTCGGACCTTACCCCGCGCCAGCGTCAGATCCTGCGGTTCATCGAGCAGTGCATCAGCGAGAACGGCATGCCGCCGACGCGTGCCGAGATCGCCGGCGCGCTCGGGTTCCGCTCGGCCAATTCGGCCGAGGAACACCTGCGCGCGTTGCAGCGCAAGGGCGCCATCGACCTCATGCCCGGCGCGTCCCGCGGCATCGTCCTCAAGGACGTGCTGCGTGAACAGATGGGCCTGCCGCTCATCGGGCGCGTCGCCGCGGGGCGCCCGATCCTGGCCGAGGAGCATGTCGAAGCCCGCTACCAGATCGATCCCGACCTGTTCAGCCCAAGGCCGCACTACCTGCTGCGCGTCAGCGGCATGAGCATGCGTAACGTCGGCATCATGGACGGAGACCTGGTGGCGGTGCATCGCTCGCCCGACGTGCGCAACCGCCAGATCGTCGTGGCACGCCTGGAAGACGAGGTGACGGTCAAGCGTTACCGGCAGGAAGGTACGGTGGTCTGGCTGCTGCCGGAGAATCCGGACTTCGAGCCGATCCGCGTCGACCTCCGCGAGCAGTCGCTGGTGATCGAGGGCGTCGTGGTCGGCGTGCTCCGTCGTGGCAGGACGGTGGACACGATTCAGTGATCGTGACGCGCCAGGATTCACGACATGACCTCAGCGGGGCTCGACGAGCTTCTTCACCATCCATCGGTGTGGCGCGCGAGCAGTGCCGAGGGCGCGCCGAAGACCCTGCCTACCGGCTTCCGCCGGCTGGATGAACGGCTGCCCGGGGGTGGCTGGCCACTCGATACGCTGATCGAACTGCTCTTGCCGGCCCATGGCGTCGGCGAACTCAACCTGTTGGTACCCGCCTTGCGGGAACTGGGCAACGGGGTTCCCGGACCCCGCCGCTGGATCGCCTGGATAGAACCGCCCCACTTGCCCTATGCGCCGGCGTTGGCCGGCGCAGGGCTGGATCCGGCCCGCATGCTCATCGTGCAACCGCGTGGACGGGGCGTGGGACCGGCCTCGCGGGGGACGCAGCCTGGTCGCAGCGCCGGACCCGGCACTCTGGGCGATGGAGCAGGCCTTGCGCTCAGGCGCCTGCGCCGCGGCGCTCGGCTGGGCGGATGCGGCGGACAGCAACTCACTGCGGCGGTTGAAGCTTGCGGCCGAGGAGGGCGGCAGCCTCGGCATCCTCTTCAGGCCGCTGCGCCGCGCCGGCGAACCTTCGCCTGCCTCGCTGCGGTTGCTGCTCGAACCGCGCGGCCGCTCACTCGACGTGCTGGTCCTGAAAAGCCGCGGCGGCACGCCGGGCAGGGTGGATGGGGTCGTGAGTCGTGAGTCGTGAGTGGTGAGTCGTGAGTCGTGAGTCGGAGAGAGCGAGCAGTGAACGGTGGAGCGGAAGGGGCCGGGTCCCCCGGCGAGCGAGTTTCGTTCTTCCGAGCGAGCGGGGGATTTCCCGGCCCCGTCCGTTCCTGGCGAACCGGCACGACAGCCCGCTGCACGAAACCGTTGTAGAGCGTCACGCGGCCCGGAGGTGCCAGGCACCGCTGCGCGGAGCCAGGCACCGTCTACTGCTCACCGCTTACCCATTCCGGCCATCCGCTATCCGCTATCCGCTATCCGCTAGTCACTAATCACTGATCACCGTCCTGCCAATGTCTTCCCCGACCCCCGACCTCTTCGACTCCCTCGCAGCCCCGTCGGTGGCTCATGCGGGCCTGGCACTCGTGCCGCCCGGGCCGGAAGGCGCGGCACGGAGGCAGGCGCGCGAGCTGTGGCTTTGCGTGTTCCTGCCGCGCCTGCCGCTCGAGGCGCTCGTCACCGGCGAGACGGAGCTCGATCGCGAGATCTGCGTCGTGGAAGGGACGGGTTCGAAGCAACGCCTTGCCGCGGTCAGCGACGCTGCGGCGCGTCGCGGTGTCGCGCCGGGACAGGGACTCAATGCCGCGCTGGCGCTCTGGCCGGATCTGGAACTGCTCGAGCGGCAACCGGCCGCGGAGGCCGCGATGCTGCAACGCCTGGCGCGCTGGGGAACCCAGTTCACGCCGCTGGTGAGCCTCGAGCCGCCACAAGCGCTGCTGGCCGAGGTGCGAGGCAGCCTCGGCCTGTTCGGCGGAGCAAGGGCCCTGCGCGGCCGTGCCGCGCGGGAACTGGAGGACTTCGGCTTGCAGGCCGTCGTGACGCTTGCGCCGACCCCGCGGGCGGCATTGTGGCTGGCGCGTGCGGGCCGCGATATCGGGGTGGAATCGTTGGACGAGCTGCCCGCGCTCGCCTCGCGCCTGCCGCTTGCCTGTCTCGATTGGCCGCCAGCCGTGACGCAGACGCTGGTCACGCTGGGGACGCGCACGATCGCCGACCTCGTGCGACTGCCCCGCGACGGGTTCGCACGGCGCTTCGGTCCGGCGTTGCTCGACGAACTCGACGAGGGCTTCGGGCGCCGGCCGCAGCCGCGGCGCCGTGCGGTGCTGCCGGAACGCTTTGACGACAACCTCGAGCTGCCGATGGAGAGCGCGTCAGCCAGGCTCATCGAGATCGCGCTCGAACGTCTTCTCGAGCGCCTGCAGGCTTTCCTGCGCAGCCGTGCCGCGGGGATCCGCGGCCTGGCGATCGAGTTCAGGCATCGCGGCATGCCGGTCACGCGACTCAGGCTCGGCCTGGCGCGACCGGGCGGTGACGGTCGTCACCTGCTGGTCCTGTTACGGGAGCGGCTGTCCCGTCTGCCACTGCCGGCGCCCGTGCTGTCGCTGCGCATGCGCTCCTCGGCCATCACACCGCTCGACCTGCGTCCTGGGACCCTGGCGGTCGAGACGGGACGGGATGTCGACCCGGAAGCCGCTGCGCGGCTGCTGGAGCGCCTGCGTGCGCGGCTTGGTGGCGACGCGGTGTTCAGCGTCTGCCGGGTGCCGGAGCACCGCCCCGAGCTCGCCTGGCGCGTTGCCGAGCCGACGCTGGCCTGGCCGGGTAGCGCGGCCGCGGTCCCCGTAGCGAGCGAGTTTCCCCCGAGCGAGCGCAGCGGGACCCGGGCGCGGGTGGTCCGGCCACGCGGTGATGCGGCGGCGCGCCTGGCGGTGGAGGCGCCGTTGGCACCGCGCCCGCTGTGGATGCTGGCCGACCCGCAACGCCTGCAGGATCGTGGTGGGGCGCCGTGGCACGACGGCAGCCCGCTCGGCCTGGCTAGCGGGCCGGAGCGTATCGAGACCGGCTGGTGGGACGGCCGCGACGTTCGCCGCGACTACTACGTCGCGGCCGCTCGAAGCGGGGTGCGCCTGTGGGTCTATCGTGAGCGCACACGTGAGGGCGGCTGGTGGCTGCACGGCGTGTTCGGCTGATGTCCTATGCCGAACTGCACTGCCTGAGCAACTTCACCTTCCTGCGCGGCGCCTCGCATCCGGAGGAACTCGTCGCGCGTGCCGTGGAACTCGGTTATGCGGCGCTTGCCCTCACTGATGAATGCTCGATGGCCGGCGCCGTGCGCGCCCACGTCGCGGCAAAGGAACACGGCCTGCCGCTGATCCTGGGGAGCGAACTCGCCCTTGCGGACGGCCTGCGCGTCGTCTGCCTGGCGACCTCCCGGGCCGGCTACGCAGCGCTCTGCAGGCTGATTACCCGGGGCAGGCGGGCGGCCCCCAAGGGCGGCTACGCGCTCGGTCGGGCCGAGCTCGAGGCCGCCCCCGAGGGTTGCCTGCTGTTGTGGCTGCCCGGTGCCGAACCCGATTCGGCCGCCGGCGCCTGGCTCAGGGAGCGCTTCGAAGGGCGGCTGTGGCTTGGGGTTGAACTTCCCGCCGGCGGCGATGATTGCGGACGCCTGGCCCGGCTCATGTCGCTGGCGGACAGTCTTCGGCTGCCGGCCGTCGCCAGTGGAAACGTACACATGCACGTGCGCCGCCGCCGTGCACTACAGGACACGCTGACCGCCATCCGCCACCGGGTCGCGCTCAAGGATGCCGGCTTCGCGCTCGCTGCCAATGGCGAGCGCCACCTGCGCGCCCTCGCCACGCTAAGGCGGGTCTATCCGCGCGAGCTGCTCGACGCGACGCTGTCCATCGCCTCGCGTTGCCGTTTCTCGCTCGACGAACTCAGGTACGAGTATCCCGAGGAAATCATCCCACCAGGCTCGACGCCGGCCGGGCACCTGCGCGGCCTCACCGAGCAGGGCGTGCGCCGCCGCTGGCCGGAAGGGGCGCCGGAGCCGGTGCGCACGCTCATCGAGCATGAACTCGGGTTGATCGCGGAACTGGGCTACGAGCCCTATTTCCTCACCGTGCACGACCTGGTCGCCTTCGCGCGCGGGCGGGGCATCCTCTGCCAGGGGCGCGGCTCGGCGGCCAACTCGGCGGTGTGCTACGCGCTCGGCATCACCGAGGTCGATCCCTCGCGCATGTCGCTGCTGTTCGAGCGCTTCATCTCGCGGGAGCGCAACGAACCGCCGGACATCGACGTGGATTTCGAGCACGAGCGGCGTGAGGAGGTGATCCAGTACCTCTATTCGCGATACGGCCGGCACCGCGCCGCGCTGACCGCCACCGTGATCACCTACCGGCCGCGCAGCGCGGTGCGCGACGTCGGCAAGGCGCTCGGCCTCGACCCGCTGCAGGTGGATCGCCTCGCCCGTGCCATGCAGTGGTGGGACGGCCGTGAGGTGGACGAATCGCGGGTGCGCGACGCGGGCTTCGACCCGGCCAACCCGCTGATGGCCAGGCTGCTGGGCCTGACGCGGGAACTGATGGGCTTTCCGCGGCACCTGTCGCAGCACACCGGCGGCTTCGTCATCTCGCGCGGGCCGCTCGAGGAACTGGTGCCGATCGAGAACGCCGCCATGCCGGATCGCACGGTCATCGAGTGGGACAAGGACGACCTGGACGAGCTCGGGCTGCTGAAAGTGGACGTGCTCGGGCTCGGGATGCTGGCGGCGATCCGTCGCGCGCTCGACCTGGTGTCGGCGTTTCGCGGCAAGGCGCTCCGGATCGAGGACATTCCATCCGAGGATCCGGACGTCTACGACATGATCTGCCAGGCCGACACGGTCGGCGTGTTCCAGATCGAGTCTCGCGCCCAGATGGCGATGCTGCCGCGGCTGAGGCCGCGCAACTACTACGACCTGGTCATCGAGGTCGCGATCGTCCGGCCGGGCCCCATCCAGGGGCAGATGGTGCACCCCTACCTGCGCCGGCGCGCCGGTGCGGAACCGGTGGTCTACCCCGGCCCGGGCGTGCGGCGCGTGCTCGAGCGCACGCTGGGCGTGCCGATCTTCCAGGAGCAGGTGATGCAGCTCGCCATCGTGGCGGCCGGGTTCACGCCCGGGGAGGCCGACCGCCTGCGCCGCGCCATGGCGGCCTGGCGGCGCAAGGGGTCGCTGGGGCCGTTCGAGCAGCGCCTCGTCGAGGGGATGCGCGAGCGCGGCTACGAGGAGGGCTTCGCCCGCCAGGTGTTCCAGCAGATCCTCGGCTTCGGCGAGTACGGCTTCCCGGAGTCGCACGCGGCCAGCTTCGCACTGCTGGTCTACGTCTCCGCCTGGCTGAAGCGACACGAGCCGGCCGCCTTTTGCTGCGCACTGCTCAACAGCCAGCCGATGGGCTTCTACGCGCCGGCGCAGCTCGTGCGCGATGCCCGGGCGCATGGCGTTGAAGTCCGCCCGGTGGACGTTGCGGCGAGCGACTGGGATGCGGCGCTGGAAACGGGGCAGGAGGGCGAACCGGCCCTGCGGCTGGGTCTCGGGCTGGTGCGGGGCCTGTCGCGTGATGGCGCAAGGCGCCTGGTCGAGGCCCGCGCGGGGGGCGCCTTCGATTCGGTACAGCAACTGGCCGAGCGCGCCGCGCTGGAGCGCAGCGATCTCGAAGCGCTGTCGGCGGCCGGGGCGCTAGCGGGCCTTGCCGGAAACCGGCATCGCGCTGCCTGGCGGGTGACCGGGGTCGAGCGGCCGCTGCCCCTGTTGCCCACCTTGCGCATCCCGGAGGGCTTGCCGCTGCTGCGCGCTCCGCGCGAAGGCGAAGACATCGTCGCCGATTACCGGGCCCTGGGCCTCACCCTGGGTCGCCACCCCCTGGCGCTGCTGCGCCCGCGGCTGGCCGCCGACGGCTGGCTGAGCGCGGCGGCGTTGTGGGAGAGGCCGAACGGGGAGCGGGTGCGCACCGGCGGGATCGTGGTCACGCGACAGCGACCCGGCTCCGCTTCGGGGGTGACCTTCGTGACCGTGGAAGACGAGACCGGCCAGGCGAACCTGATCGTCTGGAAGTCGCTGGGCGATCGCCAGCGACGGGTCCTGCTGGGATCGCGACTGCTGGGCGTAAGCGGCGAGGTGCAGCGCGAAGGCGACGTCCTGCACGTCATCGCGCGCCGGCTGGAGGATCGCTCGGCGCTGCTGGGGGAGCTGACGGCGAGGTCGAGGGATTTTCGCTAGTGAGTCGTGAGTCGTGAGTGGTGAGTCGGAAGAAGGTGAGCAGTGAGCGGTGAGCTGGCTAAGAGGGATGGCGGGGACGGTGCCTGGCTCCCGTAGGGTGCCTGGCACCTCTTCGAGAAAGCGAGCCGTGAGCAGTGGAGCGGGAAGCAGCCGGGTCCCCCGGCGAGCGAGTTTCCTTCTGCCGAGCGAGCGGGGGATTCCCGGCCCCGCGCCCGGCCGCACCAAGCCGTCTTAGGGCGTCACGCGGCCCGGAGGTATCAGGCACC
Organism: uncultured Gammaproteobacteria bacterium; assembly: GCA_963695465.1. Lineage (GTDB taxonomy): Bacteria > Pseudomonadota > Gammaproteobacteria > Steroidobacterales > Steroidobacteraceae > SG8-30. The sequence continues at coordinate 302,759 of CAVOGM010000005.1, read as the reverse complement.
GCTCCTGATGGCGAGCTACCGAACAGCTGTCGCGCCACGGAGCCTGACACCGCTCACTTCCGTCGCTTCGGTCTCGCCGCCACGCCCTCGTCGCCGATGTCGTAGTCGTCGAAGTCCGACATCTGCTCCGAGGTGCGCTTCTCCTCGAGATAGCGCTCCAGCTTGCGCCAGGCCGGATCGGTCGTGCTGACGCGGGCGCCGCGTCGCTTCTTGGTCGAGTCGAGATCGCGAATGAGTTCGTCGAGGTCGAGGCCCTCGCCGCCGTCGGCGACATCCTCGTCCTCGTCGTCATCGAAGCTTTCTTCCGGCTTTTCGCTCATGCAGCCATTACCCGCGCGCAAGCAACCGGCGATTAACGCCTTCAACAGTCCGTTGCGGCGACCTTATAAGGCCCCTTGGGCCTAATCGCAAGAGGGGAGCTAACGAACCAGCTGATTGAGCTCGAAGATCGGCAGCAGGAGCGCCAGGACGATGACGAAGACGAAGCCGCCCATCAGCAGGATCATCAGGGGCCCGAGGATGCCCACGGCGGTGTTCACGACGCCGTCCAGTTCGCGTTCCTGGTTGTCGGCAGCCCGCTCCAGCATCGACTCGAGCGCGCCGCTGGTCTCGCCGCTGGAGATCAGGTGGATCAGCATCGGGGGGAAAAGCTTGCTCTTCGCCAGCGAGCGCGCAATCGGTGCGCCCTCGCGGACCCGTACCGCGGCGTCGGTGACCGCCTCGCGCATCGGCACGTTGCTGACCACCTCGCCGGAAATGCGCATGGCCTCGAGCACCGGTACCGCGCTGGCGGTCAGGATGGCGAAGGTCCGGGAGAAGCGGGCGGCGTTGTTGCCACGGGTGATGCGGCCCACCAGCGGGATGCGCAGCTTGAGATTGTCGAACTGCCGGCGGGCGGCCGGCTGCCGCAGCCAGCTACGGAAGACATAGGCGCCAGCTACCGTGGCCGCGATGATCGCCCACCACCAGCCGCGAATGAAGTCGGACAGGGCGATGAGTATCTGCGTCAGTATGGGCAGGGCGCGGTCACCCGCCTCGAAGACGCGGACCACCTCGGGGACCACGTAGCCGAGCAGCAGCGACACGATCCCGAGGCAGACGACGGTGAGCAGCACCGGATAGACCATCGCATTGCGAATGCGCTGCTGCAGGACCTGCCGGTTCTCGGTGTAGTCGGCCAGGCGTTCCAGCACCGCGTCGAGATGACCCGGACTGTTCGCCGGCCGATACGGTCGCGCGATAGATTTCCGGAAACACGCCCGGGAAGGCACCCAGGCCCTCGGCCAGCGTCCGACCCTCGACCACGCGTGCCCTGACGCCGGCCAGCACGCTGCGGACCCGCGCCTTCTCGCTCTGCTGGGAGACCGCGAGCAGCGCTTCCTCGAGCGGCAGGCCGGAGCGCACCAGGGTCGCCAGCTGCCGCGTGAGCAGCGCGAGGTCCGTGGCGTTGACCCGCCGGGCCATCGACAGCCGGCCGAACCGGGTCGGCTGCGTGTCGATGACCTCGCTGACCGAGATGGGCAGCAGGCCCTGCTCGCGCAGCATGGCGCGAATCTGGCGGGCCGCGTCGCCCTCCATGACGCCGCTGCGCTCGCGGCCCGAGGGGTCGAGCGCGGTGTATTCGTAGGCGGCCATCAGTCCTCGCGCGTGACGCGCAGCAACTCTTCGAGCGACGTGACGCCCGCCAGCACCTTCTGCCGGCCGTCCTCGCGGATGCCGGGCGTCATCGTGCGCGCGTGTCGTTCCATCTCCATCTCGCCGGCGCCGTCGTGGATCATCGAGCGGATGGTGTCGTCGAGAATGACCAGCTCATAGATGCCGGTACGGCCGCGATAGCCGCTGGAGACGTCCTGGGACGGCCGATAGAGGGTCGGCGACGGCGCGCCGTCCGGGACGTTCAGCAGCCGCCGCTCGTACTCGCCGGCCTCGTAGGGCACGCGGGTATCGGGATCGAGCTTGCGCACCAGGCGCTGGGCCACGACGCCGATCAGCGTCGACGACAGCAGGAAGGGCTCGATACCCATGTCGCGCAGGCGGGTGACCGTGCCGACCGCCGTGTTGGTGTGCACCGTGGACAGCACCAGGTGGCCGGTCAGCGACGCCTGCACCGCGATGTGGGCCGTCTCGGTGTCGCGGATCTCGCCGACCATCACCACGTCGGGGTCCTGGCGCAGGATGGCGCGCAGCCCGCGGGCGAAGGTCATCTCGACCTTGGTGTTGACCTGCGTCTGGCCGATGCCGTCGATGTAGTACTCGATCGGGTCCTCGACCGTCATGATGTTGCGCGAGTGGTCGTTGATCCGCTCGAGCGCCGCGTACAGGGTGGTCGTCTTGCCGGAGCCGGTCGGGCCGGTGACCAGGATGATGCCGTGCGGCTTGTGGATCAGTTCGTCCAGCATGGCCTGCACGCGCGGCTCCATGCCCAGCGAGGCCAGGTCCAGCCGTCCGGCCTGCTTGTCCAGCAGTCGCATGACCACCCGCTCGCCATGGCCCGAGGGCATCGTCGAGACGCGCACGTCGACCGCGCGGCCGGCGATCCGCAGGCTGATGCGGCCGTCCTGAGGCAGGCGCTTCTCGGCGATGTCGAGCCGCGACATGACCTTGATGCGCGACACCAGCAGCGGCGCGACGGCGCGCTTGGTCTGCAGCACCTCGCGCAGCACGCCGTCCACGCGGAAGCGGACCACCAGGCGGTTCTCGAAAGGCTCGACGTGGATGTCGGAGGCGCTTTCCTTGATCGCCTGCGTCAGCACCGCGTTGATCAGGCGAATGACCGGCGCGTCGTCCTCGCTCTCCATCAGGTCGGAGGGTTCCGGCAGCCCCTCGGCGAGCCCGGCGAGGTCGGTCTCACCCTCGATACCCTCGACGATGGAGCCGGCCTCGCCGCCGCCACCCTCGTAGGCCTTGCCGAGCATCTCCTCGAACGCCGCTGGTGTGGCGCGCTCGATCACGATCGGCATGCCGACGAAGCGCTTGAGCTCGGCGACGGCTGAGGGGGAGGCGCCGTCGCGATAGACGACGTGGGCCTTGCCATCGATCACCGCCCGCACCAGCACACCGTGGCGCTTGGCGAAGGCGAACGGCAGCCGGGTCTTAAGGCTGCTGCGACCGCCATCCATGACCGCGCTCATCCGTTCAGTCTCCGGCCTTCTGTTCGGTCGCGGCATCGAGCCCTGGCACCGGCGTGACCGGTTCAGTCCCGGGCTTCACCGCAGGTGGCTCTGTTGGCGCCGATTCCGGCGTCGCCAGCGTTGACGTCTCCAGCTCGGGCAGCGTGGGCTGCCTGGTCGTTCGGCATCAGCTGGACCTTGCCGTCATTGCGGCCGAGCTGCAGGTCGCGGATGTAGTTGTACTTCGTGTTGGTCTCGATGGCGGCCTGCTCGGCGTTGCGGATGATCCGCGGCCGGATGAACACCATCAGGTTGGTCTTGGTCTTCTGCACGCTGCGGGTGCGGAACAGTTCGCCGATGCAGCGGGATGCTGCCGAGCAGCGGGACCTTCGACTCGCTTTCCGTCAGCCGGTCCTCGATCAGGCCGCCGAGCACGAGCATGCCGCCGTCGTCGACCAGCACGCGGGTCGAAATGGTGCGCTTGTTGGTGACGAGGTCGTTGCTCGAGACCTGCGACGCCGCGGCGGCGATACCGGAGGCTTCCTGCTCGATCTTCAGCAGGATCGTGTCCTCGTCAGTGATCTGCGGCGTGATCTTCAGGATGTTGCCGACTTCCTCGCGCTGGATGGTCTGGAACGGATTGACCGTGCCGGCGGTCTGGCCGGCGTTCGTATACGAACCGGTGACGAACGGCACTTCCTGGGCCACCTTGATCTGCGCTTCCTCGTTGTCGAGCGTGATCACCGACGGCATGGACACGACGTTGGTGTCGCCGTTGCTCGCCAGGGCACGCAGGATGGCGGCGAAGTTGGTGCCGGTGTCCTGCCTGCGGCCAGCGCCGAGCGTGAAGCCGCCGGGTGCCGCGATGCCGGCCGCACCAGTGCCGCCATCGGACGGCGGATTCGTGATCTGGTCGTAGCCAGCGGCGATGTCGGACAGGCTGACGCCGCCGATGGCCTGGTTGAACAGGCCGACCAGGAAATTGTCGCTGGAGCCGTCAACGACCCAGTTGACGCCCAGGTCGCGACTCGCGTCCGTCGAGACCTCGACCAGCATTGCCTCGATGATCACCTGCGCCCGCCGGATGTCGAGCCGGTCGATGACCTGCATCAGCGATGCGCATGACCTTCGGTGGTGCCGTGATGATCAGCGCATTCGTCTCCGGCTCGGCCCAGATCATGATGGAACGGTCGCCTGCCGTGGCCGCGGCAGGCCTGCCCGCCGCCGGCCACTGCCGCGGCGGTCCCCTGCGCCTGTTCCTTGAGCTTGGCAGCGATCTTCTCGGCGTCCGCGTAGCGCAGGTAGCGAACCTGCGTGTCGCCGCCGGACTCCAGCGGCGTGTCGAGGTGGGCGATCAGCGCGCGCATGCGCAGCCGCTGCGAGGCCTCGCCCGACAGCAGCACGCTGTTGGTGCGGTCGTCGGCCACGATCTTGGCACCGCCCGCCGCCCTCGGCGCCCTGCGCCGCGGTAAGCGAGTTGAGCACGCGGACGATGTCTGCCGAGGAGGCGTGCTCGAGCCGGATCACCTCGATGTCGGCAGTCGCCGGCCTGGTCGATGCGCTCGATGATCCGCGCCATGCGGTTCACGTTGGCCGCGCGGTCCGCGATGATCAGCATGTTGGACGACGGGTAGGCGGCCAGGTGGCCGTACTGGGGAATCAGCGGCCGCAGGATCGGCACCAGCTGCGCGGCCGAGACATTCCTGACCTGGATGACCTGGGTGACGATCTCGTCGGAGGTGGAACTGACCGAGGTCGGGCAGGTCGTTGGCCGGCAGCTGCCTGGCGTTGGCGTCGGGCAGGATCTTGATCACCTTGCCGGACGGCACCGCGACGAAGCCGTGAACCTGCAGTATCGCCAGGAACGCCTCGTAGAAGGCGGCCGGGCTCATGGGCGTCGAGGACAGCATCGTGACCTGGGCCCGAACCCGCGGATCGACGATGAAATTCTTGCCGGTCACCTGGCTGACCGCCTCGATGACCTGGCCGAGGTCCGCATCCTTGTAGTTCGGCGTGATCATGGCACCCTGTTGCGCGTAGGCGCTGCCGGTGACCATGAGCAGGGCGGTCAGCACCAGGATCGAAATACGTCGAACATTCATCGGTTCATCCTCTAGGCAGCCCGTTGCTACTCGTCGGGGTCGCCTGGGGTTGGGAGTCGTTTGCGGAGGGCAGTGCGGCCATTGCCGCCGCCATGTCGACTGTAAGCTGCTGTTCGCTGCCGTTGCGCTCGATGGTCAGGGTCACCGACCCGCCCGCGCTGATGCCTCGCAGGGTCGCGAGGCCGCTGTTGGGATCGTCGAGCGGCGCGCCGTTGACGGCGGTAACCAGGTCGCCGGGCATCAGCCCGAGGCTTGCGAATTGCGCCACGGTTGCGACCGGGATAGATCCGGTAGCCCTTCTGCTGGCCGCCCGCAAAGACCGGCTGTGGCCGGATGAGCTCGGAGATGCGCACCCGGGTCCTTCTGGACGAGGGAGCGAACCGAATCGGCCAGCGACTGCTCGGGAGCCAGCCTGGGTGTAGGCAATGGGCAGGCCGCGCGCCACCCGCCAGTCGCGGCAGCTGCAGCGATTCGAGTCTGCCGTCGCGCTCGAGGATCGCTCGGTCGGCGTAGACTTCCTTGAGTTGCGCACCACCCGGGAGCGTGGTGCCGGTCGCGTAGACCCGCGCCGTCTGCGGCGTATCGCCGATGATGGCCCAACCCTGCCCCGGATCGGTGCCCGCCAGCGTGCCGGCCAGGACCAGCCGCAGGTTGGTCGTCGGGTGCCGAGGCGGCGTCAACGCCGGCCTGCAGGGCGGTGCCGAAGAGGTGGGCGTTGACGATGCCCGCGAGATTGGGTCCGGCGGTCGCGCCCTGCGCCGCCACCACGCCCGGCGCCTCGGCTGGTGGGGCCAGGAACTTGAGCACCAGCAGCGCGAGCTGGGCGGCGATGGCGACGACCAGCACCACTGCCAGCAGGGTCGGCGCTACGGCATTGAGCCGGGCCGGCCAATTCTGGCTGGACCCCGCCTGCAACGAACCGAGCTTGGACAGGAACTGCATTATGTATGGGCCGTCTATCTGCCTGAATTTCTTCAAACACAATCGCGTTGCATGATACGGGTTAGGGCGCCGCCGCTACAAGGCGCAAAACCGAGGTCGTGGGCGCCCTGGTCCGGCGCCCCGGGGCGGTCGCGGGCCCGCCAGTCTGGGCGGCACCTCGGGACCGAACCGCAGCACGAACGAAACCCGCCGTCAACCTTGTACGGAGGCGGGGCTGCCCCTATAAAGGATGGGTGGAACGACCGTGGCAACGCGTCTGAGGCAGGGTGGCCGGTGAGCTCGGAAAAGGACAATGGGCAGGAACGACCCGGCCAGGGGCTGGTGGTCGAGGAAGCGTCCCCGCGCCTCAAGAAGCCGCCCCTGTACCAGGTCGTGCTGATCAACGACGATTACACGCCGATGGAGTTCGTGGTCGACGTCCTGCAGGGGATCTTCGGGCTCGACCGGACCCGGGCGACGAGGGTGATGCTCGAGGTGCATACGCGTGGAAAGGGCGTCTGCGGGGTGTTCACTTTCGAGATTGCGGAGACCAAGGTCGCGCAGGTCACCGGTTATGCGCGCCAACACCAGCACCCGCTGCTGTGCACGATGGAGGAGGCCTGAGTGCTGTCCAGTGAACTCGAATTCTGCCTGAACGAGGCCTTCCAGCGTGCGCGCGATTTGCGCCACGAATACATGACGGTCGAGCACCTGCTGCTGGCCGTGCTCGGCACGCCTACCGTGCGGGAGATCCTCAAGTCCTGCGGCGGCGATCTCGCGGCACTGGAGCGGGACCTCGAGAAATTCATCGCTGAGACGACGCCGCGACTGCCGGATGACGACGAGCGGGAAGTGCAGCCGACACTGGGGTTCCAGCGGGTCCTGCAGCGGGCCGTGTTCCACGTCCAGTCGAGCGGCAAGAAGGACGTGGGCGTGGCCAACGTGCTGGTCGCCATCTTCAGCGAGAAGCAGTCCCATGCCGCCTACCTGCTGTCGCTCCAGGACATCTCACGCCTCGACGTCGTCAACTTCGTCTCGCACGGGCTCGGCCACGGCGGTGAAGGGCAGGAGCCGGTCAAGGAAGAGGCTGCCGAGGCGGAGAAGGAACCCGAGGCCGGCGGCAGCGCGCTCGACAAGTACTGTACGAACCTCAACCAGATGGCGGTGGAAGGCAAGATCGATCCGCTCATCGGCCGCCAGCTGGAAGTTGAACGGACGATCGAGATCCTCTGCCGGCGTCGCAAGAACAACCCGCTGTATGTCGGCGAGGCCGGTGTGGGCAAGACGGCAATCGCCGAGGGGCTCGCCCGCCTGATCATCGAGGGCAAGGTGCCGGACGTGCTGGCCGACAGCACGATCTACTCGCTCGACATGGGTTCCCTGATAGCGGGTACGAAATACCGCGGCGACTTCGAGAAGCGCCTGAAGGCCGTCGTCTCGGAACTGCGCAAGCAGCCTGGGGCGATCATGTTCATCGATGAGATCCACACCGTCATCGGCGCCGGTGCCGCGTCGGGCGGCGTCATGGACGCCTCCAACCTGATCAAGCCGGTCCTGGCGAGCGGCGAGCTGCGCTGCATCGGGTCGACGACCTACCAGGAATACCGCGGCATCTTCGAGAAGGACCACGCACTGGCGCGGCGCTTCCAGAAAATCGACATCGTGGAACCCACCGTGGCCGAGACCATCGAGATACTTCGGGGGCTGCGCGAACGGTTCGAGAAGCACCACGGTGTCACCTACACGGACGATGCGCTGGTCGCCGCGGCCGAACTGGCGGCGCGCCACATCGGCGATCGGCACCTGCCGGACAAGGCCATCGACGTGGTGGACGAGGCCGGCGCCGCGACGCGCCTCAAGCCGGCAGGCGAACGCCAGGGCGAGGTCGGGGTCGGGCAGGTCGAGGCCGTGGTGGCCCGCATGGCGCGGATTCCGACGACGAGCGTATCGGTCTCGGACCGCGAGGTCCTGAAGAACCTCGACCGTAACCTGAAGCTGGTGATCTACGGCCAGGATCCGGCGATCGAGGCACTTTGCGCCGCCATCAAGATGTCGCGCGCAGGGCTGGGTGCGGAGCTTCGTCCCGTGGGCTCATTCCTGTTTTCAGGGCCTACCGGCGTGGGCAAGACCGAGGTGACCCGTCAGCTTGCGATCGCGCTGGGCGTCGAGTTCGTGCGCTTCGACATGTCCGAATACATGGAACGCCACACCGTGTCGCGCCTGATCGGCGCGCCGCCCGGCTACGTCGGGTTCGACCAGGGCGGGCTCCTGACCGAGGCGATCACCAAGAACCCCCATTGTGTCCTGCTGCTCGACGAGATCGAGAAGGCGCACCCGGACGTGTTCAACCTGCTGCTGCAGGTCATGGACCACGGAACGCTGACGGACAACAACGGCCGCAAGGCGGATTTCCGGCACGTCATCATCATCATGACTACCAACGCGGGCGCCTTCGAGATGAGCCGCTCCGGCATCGGTTTCGCCCCACAGGACAACACGACCGACGGCATGGAAGCCATTCGGCGGATGTTCTCGCCGGAGTTTCGCAATCGGCTCGACGCCGTCATCCAGTTCCAGTCGCTGGATCCGCGCACGATCGAGCGGGTCGTGGACAAGCTGCTGGTCGAGGTCGAGGCGCAACTGGAGAGCAAGGGCGTCGCGTTGACGGTGGACGACGATGCCCGCGCGTGGATCGCGAAGAAGGGCTACGACCCGAAGATGGGGGCCCGGCCCATGGCTCGTGTGATCCAGGAGCACATCAAGCGGCCGTTGGCGGAGGAACTCCTGTTCGGCCGGCTCGCCGGCGGCGGCAACGTGCGCGTGACACTGGCCGCCGACGACGGCAAGCTCGAACTGATTTGCAGGGCAGCGCGCGAGCCGGAATTGATCCGGTGAGCAGGGGCGGATAGCGGATAGCGGATAGCGGATAGTGAGTTGTGAGTCGTGAGTCGCAGGACGGTGCCTGGCACCGTCGGTACAACGCTTGTCGTGTGATCCCCGTTGGACGCGGTGCCTGGCACCTCCGGGCCGCGTGACGCGCTACGGTCGTTCTCAAAAACGAGCAACCCCCGCGTCGCGGGGGTCCTGCGTCAGGGTATCGGAAAGCTCAGCGAGCGCGGTAGACGATGCGGCCCTTGCTCAGGTCGTAGGGCGTCAGCTCCACCGTGACCGCGTCTCCCGTGAGGATGCGGATGTAGTGCTTGCGCATCTTTCCCGAGATGTGGGCCGTGACGATGTGACCGTTCTTGAGCTTCACCCGAAACGTCGTGTTGGGAAGAGTCTCGACGACTTCTCCCTCCATCTGAATTGCATCTTCCTTGGACATCCAGCCTCGCAGCTGTCGCAAATGGCGCGCGGATTGTGCCGTACGCAGGACTCCAGCGCAATTCGGTGTCTCATCCGCGCCACAGATCCGCGGATTCCGGGCACAGTTCGTCCAGCAGTTTTTCGAACGTGGCCCGCGGTATGGACCGGCTGCCCAGGGAGCTGAGGTGATCGGTCGCCATCTGGCAATCGATCAGTGCGATGCCGCGTCCGAGGCACTCCGTGACCAGGCGATCCAGCGCGACCTTCGAGGCGTCGCGGACGCGGGAAAACATCGATTCGCCGAAGAAAACCCGGCCGATTGCCACGCCATAGAGGCCACCGACGAGTTCGCCCTGCAGCCAGACCTCGAAGGAGTGCGCCACGCCGCGATCGTGCAGCTCGGCGTAGGAGCGGTGCATGGCCGGCGTGATCCAGGTGCCGTGCTCGCTCTGCCGGGGCGCTGCGCAGCCGGCAAGGACCCCCTCGAATGCGGTGTCCAGTCGAACCTCGAAGCCGCGATTGCGAATCGACTTCTCGAGGCTGCGCGAGCGGTGAAATTCCGCCGGGAACAGCACGGCGCGCGGATCGGGCGTCCACCACAGGATCGGCTGGCCCTCGGAATACCAGGGAAAGACGCCGCGCCGATAGGCGTGCAGCAGCCATTCCGGCGTCAGCGCGCCGCCGACCGCCAGCAGGCCGTTGGGTTCCCTCAGGGCGAGCCGGGTCGGCGGCAACGCCTCAGGCGGATCCGTCTCACCGAGGAAGATCACTCCCGACATCGGGGTGGAGGTTAGCCTGAGGTTCGGCGCGCCGGAAGGGCACGTGCGCACGTATTGCCTCCATGTAGGCCTCGACATGGGCACGTTCCCGCCCAAGGTACTCGCCGATGGCGGCCTGGAATGCCGGATGCAGGACCTCGTGCATGGACCAGACAGGGGTCGGCGAGAACCCGCGCGCGACCTTATGCTCGCCCTGCGTGCCCGGCTCGAAGGACGTGAGTCCTTCGCGGATGCAGTAGTCGATCCCCTGGTAGTAGCAGGCCTCGAAGTGCAGGCTGTGGAAGTCGCCTGCGGCGCCCCAATAGCGCCCGTACAAGGTGTCGGCCCCGCGCAGGAAGATGGCGCAGGCGACGGGTTCACGCCCCAGCGTCGCCAGCTTGACCATCAATGCGTCCGGCATGGTCCTGGCAATCTCGCGAAAGAAGTCCAGCGAGAAGTAAGGAGGATTGCCACGCTCCGCGAAGGTCCTCGCGTGGAGCGCATAGACGGCCTCCAGGACGTCGCCCGCGAGCTCGTCGCCATGCAGCTCCACGAAGCGGATGCCGGCCTCCTGCACGCGGCGCCGTTCCCGCCGGGCCTTCTTGCGCTTTTCCGCGGTGAAAGTGCCAAGGAAATCCTCGAATGAGCCGTATTGGCGGTTGTGCCAGTGAAACTGGCAGTCGAGCCTGGCCAGGAAGCCCTGGCCCGACAGCCAGTCGTGTTCTTCCTCGCCGACGAACAGGGCGTGGACGCCGCTGGCGCCGATGTCGCGGGCGAGCTGCCGCGCAGCCTCCAGCAATGCCCCGCGGACCTGCGCCGCGTCGGCGGCGGGGTGAACGAGCAGCCTCGGGCCGGTCGCCGGCGTAAACGGGACGGCTGAGACCAGCTTCGGGTAGTAGTCGAGGCCGTGCTGCTCGTAGGCGCGCGCCCAGGCGAAGTCGAAGACGAATTCTCCCCAGGAATGCGACTTGAGGTAGAGCGGCATGGCGCCGACCAACCTGCCGGCCGATTCCGCCACCAGGTGCCGCGGCGTCCAGCCAGTGGCCGGCGCCGCTGAGCCGCTGCGCTCGCAGGCTGCAAGGAACTCGCGACGCAGGAAGGGTCGGCCGCCGAGATCGAGCGCGTTCCAGTCGGCTGCGCTTGTGTCCTCGATCGATTCCAGGATGCGGACGTTCGGCACCGGCCGGCTCAGCCCTGGACGTCGAGTCGCTCCAGGTAGCGGTCGGCATCGAGCGCTGCCATGCAGCCAGTGCCGGCGGACGTGACGGCCTGACGGTAAACGTGGTCTGCCACGTCGCCCGCGGCAAAGACCCCGGGCACGCTGGCCGCCGTTGCATCGCCCGAGATGCCGGATTTCACGACGATGTAGCCGCCATTCATGTCCAGCTGCCCCTGGAACAGCTGCGTATTGGGCGAGTGTCCCACCGCGATGAACACGCCGGGCACTGCGACCTCGCTGGCGGATCCGGTTGTAACGTCGCGCACCCGCACGCCGGTGACGCCCGATTCGTCGCCGAGGACTTCCTCGACCACGTGATTCCACATCAGGGTCACCTTGCCGGATTTCTCCAGTTCGAAGAGACGGTCCTGCAGGATTTTCTCGGAGCGCAGCTTGTCGCGCCGGTGAATCAGCGTGACGTGGGAGGCGAGGTTGGCCAGGTAGAGAGCCTCCTCGACCGCGGTGTTGCCGCCGCCGACGACTACGACGGGCTGCTCGCGGTAGAAGAATCCGTCGCAGGTGGCGCAGGCCGACACGCCGCGGCCGCGGAACTTCGTCTCGGAGTCGAGTCCAAGATAGCGTGCGGAGGCGCCGGTCGCGATGACCAGTGCGTCGCAGGTGTACTCGGCGGAATCGCCCCGGAGCCTGAACGGTCGCTGTGCGAGGTCCACCGACTCGATGTGGTCGGGCACCATTTCGACACCGAAGCGCTCGGCGTGACGACGCATGCGGTCCATCAGGTCCGGTCCGAGCAGGCCTTCGACGTCGCCCGGCCAGTTGTCCACCTCGGTGGTGGTCATCAGCTGGCCGCCCGGCTCGAGACCGGTGATCAGCAGCGGCTCGCGGTTGGCGCGCGCGGCGTAGACGGCGGCGGTATAACCGGCGGGACCGGAACCGAGGATGGCGAGGCGCGTGTGCCGGGGGGTGCTCATGTATAGTCTCCGCGGTTTTCCTGGGGCGGGCCTCGGGCCCCGCAAGACGCGCAATCCTAGGTGACGCGGCCCCGCGAATAAAGCCTTGGGCGTTGAATTGGCTGGGGCGGGTCGCCGGAACGCTGGTCACTTCTTGCGGCACCAGATCTGAAGTCTCGTATGATCAAGGTCTTACGTCCTATTCCTAATATCAAGGGTTACTAGGTTGGCAACAGCGGCGCGCCTGCAGGAGTCGGAGGAGGGCAAGCTCGAGCCGGCCATGGTGCGTGGCCTGCGCGAGGCTGCATTCTGGGTGCTGGCCGCAGCGGCGCTGGTGCTGCTGCTGGCGCTGGCGAGCTTCGATCCGTCGGATGCCAGCTTCAGCTACACCGGCGAGCCGGGGCAGGTCGGCAACCTGATCGGCCCGCTCGGCGCGTGGACGGCGGACATCCTGTTCATGCTTTTCGGGCTTCCCGCCTACCTCTTTGCAGTTGCCATCGGTTATGGCGGGTGGCTGGCGTTCAAGCACGACGGCGGTGCCGCCGCAGTTCGCAGCACGGTGGCGCTGCGGGCCATCGGCCTGGTCCTGGCCCTGATGACGAGCTGCGGGCTCGCCACGTTGCATTTCGATGCCGGTCCGCTGCAGTCGACCGCGGGCGGTGTGCTTGGCAGCCTCGTCGGCGAGAGCCTCGCCGGGGCCGCTTCCTTCCTGGGCGCGACCCTGATCCTGCTCGCCTTCTGGTTCGCCGGCGTACAGCTTTTCACCGGCGTCTCGTGGCTGGCCGTCATGGACTTCATCGGCCACTGGATCCTGCGTGCCTTCGCTTTCGTACGGTCGAGGATCAGCTCGGCCCGCGACCAGGCCGCCGGCCGTGAGTCGCGCCAGCTGCGCGAGGCGGTCGTTCGTGAAAGCAAGCGCAAGTCGGCCGCCCGCACGCCGCCGAAGATCGAGGCGCCGGCGCCGCCCATGCCGGAGAAGAGCGAGCGGGTGGAGAAGGAGCGCCAGGTTTCCATGTTCGCCAGGCCGGCGTCCAAGGATCTGCCGGAGCTGAAGTTGCTCGACGATGCCGGGCCGCGCGAGTCGAGCTATTCGCCGGAAGCGACTCGAGGCGATGTCGCGCCTGGTCGAGATCAAGCTCAAGGACTTCGGCGTGGACGTCGAGGTGGTCGCGGTCCAGCCGGGTCCGGTCGTGACCCGTTTCGAGCTGAAGCCGGCGCCGGGCGTCAAGGTCAGCCAGATCAGCGCTCTGGCCAAGGACCTGGCTCGCGCCCTGTCCGCCATCAGCGTGCGCGTGGTCGAGGTCATTCCCGGCAAGTCGGTCGTCGGACTCGAGATCCCGAACGAGAAGCGTGAGCTGGTCACGCTGGGTGAAATCATCAAGTCCAAGGCCTACGACGACATGGGCTCGGCACTGGCGCTGGCGCTGGGCAAGGACATCGGCGGTGCGCCGGTGGTCGTCGACCTGGCCCGGATGCCGCACCTGCTGATCGCCGGCACCACCGGCTCCGGCAAGTCGGTTGCCATCAACGCGATGGTGCTGTCGCTGCTCTACAAGAGCACGGCCGAGCAGGTCCGCCTGATCATGGTCGATCCGAAGATGCTCGAGTTGTCGGTCTACGAGGGCATTCCGCACCTGCTGGCGCCGGTCGTGACGGACATGAAGCAGGCGGCCAACGCGCTGCGCTGGTGCGTGGCCGAGATGGAGCGGCGCTACCAGCTGATGGCGGCGCTCGGGGTGCGCAACCTGGCCAGCATGAACCGCAAGATTCGCGACGCCGAGGCGGCCGGCAAGCCGCTCGTGGACCCGCTGATCGAGGGTCTCTTCAAGTCCGGCAAGTACCAGGGCGAGATCCCGAAGCTGCAGCCGGTGCCGTTCATCGTCGTCGTTGTCGATGAACTGGCCGACCTGATGATGATCGTCGGCAAGAAGGTCGAGGAGTTGATCACCCGGCTGGCGCAGAAGGCGCGTGCGTCGGGGATCCACCTGATCCTTGCCACGCAGCGCCCGTCGGTCGACGTGATCACGGGCCTGATCAAAGCCAACATTCCGACCCGCATCGCCTTCCAGGTCTCGGCCAAGGTGGATTCGCGCACGATACTGGACCAGAGCGGCGCCGAGTCGCTGCTCGGCCACGGCGACATGCTGTACATGCCGCCGGGAACGGCACTGCCGAATCGGGTGCACGGCGCATTCGTCTCGGACCAGGAAGTCCATCGGGTCGTCCAGTCGCTGCGCTCGAGTGTGGAGCCCGACTACGTGGATGAAGTGCTGTCGGGCCCGCAGGGTCTCGTGCCCGGCCTGTCGGGCGACGGCGGGGAAAACGGCGAGGGCGGCGGCATCGATGCAGAGCAGGACCCGCTGTACGACGAGGCCGTGCGAATCGTCACCGAGACCCGCAAGGCCTCGGTATCGGGCGTCCAGCGACGGCTCAAGATCGGCTACAACCGCGCGGCGCGTCTGGTCGAGACCATGGAAGCGGCGGGCCTCGTCGGGCCGCTGCAGTCGAACGGCAGCCGCGAAGTGCTCGTGGCGCCGCCGCCGGAGGACTGACATCCCTCGTGAATCGTTCATTGCTGCGCGGACTGTTTCTCCTGGTCGCCAGCGTCGGCCTGCTGCCCACGGCAGGTACGGCGTGGGCCGAGGCGCGGGACATCCAGCGTGTGGAACGCTACGTCGAGCGACTCTCGACCCTGCGCGCCGACTTCCGCCAGGAGGTCCTCGATGCCGCCGGCGCGGTCCGCGAGCAGGCGGACGGGACACTCCTGCTGGAGAAACCCGGCCGCTTCCGCTGGCAGTACCGCCATCCATCCGAGCAACTCCTGGTCAGCGACGGCAAGACGGTCTGGCTTTATGACGCCGACCTGGAGCAGGTGACGGTTCGCAGCCTGGGCGACTCCTTGTCCACGACGCCGGCCATGCTGTTGTCCGGCCGGGGCGGCGTCGATGAGTCGTTCATCGCCTCGGACGGCGGGCAGGCGGACGGCCTCGACTGGGTGGAACTGGCGCCAAAGCTCGAAGAAACGGATTTCCGCCGGATCCGGCTGGGATTTCGCGGTAGTGAGCTGGCGCGCATGGATCTCGTGGACCGGCTGGGGCAGACGACCCGTATCGATTTCCTGGCCGTCGAGCGCAACCCCGAGTTGCCTCCTGACTCGTTTACGTTCGTACCACCGCCGGGAGTCGATGTGGTCGGCACCGCGGCGCCCCGCTGATCGTGTTACCGCTGGTCTATCGCAGGCTCTGGCTGGCCGGTGCGCTGCTGATCGCGGGCGGAATCGTCATCGGCAGCCTGCTGCCGGGACCGGTGGTGGCGACGGTGGCGAATAGATGACAAGTTCGAGCACGTCGGCGCCTACTTCGCACTGACGCTGTGGCTGGCGGGCCTCGTGATGCGGCGCCGGTATGCCTGGGCCGCACTGGCTGCCTTCGCCCTCGGCGCGGCCATGGAAGCCGCGCAGGGGCTTCTGACCGTCACCCGCGAGGCGGACGGACTCGACCTCGTCGCCAACTGCGCGGCATTGCATTCGCCCTGGCGCTGGCCTACCTGGGCCTCGGCGGCTGGGCCGGGCGCCTCGAGCGGTTGCTCGGCGTCGGGTCGTAGGCGCAGGACAACGCCGCGGGCGATTACACTACCGCGGTGAGTTCACCCCAGGATCCCCTGCCACTCGAGCCCGCCCCGGACGCCTGGCGCCCGCTGGCGGACCGCATGCGTCCGGCGACGCTGGACGAGACTCGTCGGCCAGCCGCACCTGCTGGGCGAGGGCCGCGCACTGTCGAGGTTGATCGCGACGGGCACGCCGCACTCGATGATCCTCTGGGGCCCGCCCGGCACCGGGAAGACGACCCTGGCCCGGCTCGTGGCCCGCTCCTGCGACGCGCGTTTCGAATCGCTGTCGGCCGTGCTGGCCGGCGTCAAGGACATCCGCCAGATCGTCGAGGCGGCGCGCCAGTCGCGCGCGTCGACGGGCAGGCCCACCGTGCTGTTCCTCGACGAGGTGCATCGTTTCAACAAGTCGCAGCAGGACACCTTCCTGCCCTATCGTCGAGGACGGCACGATTGTCTTTGTCGGGGCGACCACGGAAAACCCGTCGTTCGAGGTCAACGCCGCGCTGCTGTCGCGGGCGCGCGTCTATGTCCTGAAGCCCATCGCGCCCGAGGACCTGCTGGGGTTGCTCGAGCGGGCGCTGCGCGATCCCGTGCGCGGCCTTGGCGGGGAGGACCTGCGTGCGGAGGAGGGCGTGCTGAAGATGTTTGCCGAGGCCGCCGACGGCGACGCGCGGCGCGCGCTCAACCTGCTCGAGATCGCGGCCGAACTGGCCGTGCCGCACGAGGACGGGCCGGTCATCACGCTGGCGGCCTCACTAGACGTCGTCGCCGGCGGCCAGCGACGATTCGACAAGCGCGGCGAGCAGTTCTACGACCAGATCTCGGCGCTGCACAAGTCGGTGCGCGGCAGCGACCCCGACGCTGCGCTCTACTGGCTCTGCCGCATGCTCGACGGCGGCTGTGATCCGGCCTACCTGGCGCGGCGGATCCTGCGCATGGCGGTCGAGGACATCGGCAACGCCGATCCGCGCGGCCTTGACGCTGGCGCTGGAGGCCTGGCAAACCTATGACCGGCTGGGCAGCCCGGAGGGCGAGCTGGCGTTCGCGCAGGCGGTGGTCTTCCTGGCCTGCGCGGCCAAGAGCAACGCCGTCTACAAGGCCTACGGCGCGGCGATGGAGGACGTGCGCGCCCACGGCACGCTCGAGGTGCCGCTGCACCTGCGCAACGCGCCGACGCGGCTGATGAAGGACCTCGGCTACGGCGCCGGCTATCGCTACGCCCACGACGAGCCCGACGCGCATTCTCCCGGCCAGACCTACTTCCCGGACGCCTTCGAGCCCCGGATCTATTATCATCCCGTTCCGCGCGGGCTCGAGATCAAGATCGGCGAAGCGCTGGAGCGGCACAGGGGCCGCGACAAGGACAGGAAGGGCTGATTCGCGCACGATGATCGTCGCGCGGACGATTCCCAGGGGCTCCAGTGGTGCAGACCCTCATCGCAATTGCGCTCGGCAGCGCGCTCGGCGGCGTACTCCGCTACCTGGCGGGCGCCGTCATTCATGTCTGGCTGGCGCGCACGTTCCCGTGGGGGACGCTCGGCGTGAACGTCCTGGGCAGCACGATGATTGGCCTGTTCTGGGTGCTGCTGGCCGCGAAGGGCGAGCAGGGCGAACTGCTGCGCGCCTTCGTCATCGTCGGCATGCTCGGCGGCTTCACCACTTTTTCGAGTTTCTCGCTGGAGACGCTGCTGCTGGTGGAACAGCACGGCTACGGCCGGGCCGGGGCCTACGTACTGGCAAGCGTGCTGCTGTGCCTGACGGGTGCCTGGGCCGGGCATGAGCGTCGGCAGGCAGTGGATTGCATGATCAGATACGGCCGGAGATAGACAGTGCTGGATACAAGGCTGCTGCGCAGCGATCTCGACTCGGTGGTGGCCAACCTGGCCCGGCGCGGCTTCGCCTTCGACAAGCAGGCCTTCGTCGCGCTGGAGGAGCGCCGCAAGGCGCTTGCAGGTCGAGGTCGACCGGCTGCGCAACGAACGCAACACGCGCTCGAAGTCGATCGGCCGGGCCAAGGCGCAGGGGCAGGACATCGCGCCGCTGCTGGCGGAAGTCGAGTCCCTCGGCGACGAACTCAAGCGGGCCGACGAGGCGCTGGCGGCCGAGCAGGCCACGCTCGACGCGCTGCTGCTCGGCATCCCCAACCTGCTGCACGAGTCGGTGCCCGAGGGCAGGGACGAATCGGCGCAACGTCGAGCTCCGCCGCTGGGGAGAGCCGCGGCAGCTGGACTTCACGCCGCTGGACCACATCGCGCTCGGCGAGAAACTCGGTGGGCTCGACTTCGAGTCGGCGACGCGGATCTCCGGGCGCCCGCTTCGCGGTGATGCGCGGCGCCGTGGCGCGGCTGCACCGCGCGCTGGCGCAATTCATGCTCGACCTGCACACGCAGCGAGCACGGCTACACGGAGGCCTACGTGCCCTACCTGGTGCACGCGCCAGACGCTGACGGGTACCGGCCAGCTGCCGAAGTTCGAGGCCGACCTGTTCGCGCTGAAGGGGCGCGAGGACCTGAAGGAAGAGGAGAGCCTGCAGGACCTGTACCTGATCCCGACGGCGGAGGTGCCGCTGACCAACCTCGTGCGCGAGCAGATCATCGATGCCGAGGACCTGCCGCTGCGGTTCGACGGCGCACACGCCGTGCTTCCGTTCCGAGGCGGGCTCCTACGGCAAGGACACGCGCGGCATGATCCGGCAGCACCAGTTCGACAAGGTCGAGCTGGTGCACATCGTCCGGCCCGAGGATTCCTATGCGGCGCTGGAGGAACTGACCGGCCAACGCCGCACGGTGCTGCGAGCGGCTCGGGCTGCCGTACCGCGTCATGGCGCTGTGCGCCGGCGATATCGGCTTCGGCAGCGCCAAGACCTACGACCTGGAGGTCTGGCTGCCGGGGCAGGGGCAAGTACCGCGAGATTTCCTCCTGCAGCAACTGCGAGCTTCCAGGCGCGGCGCATGCAGGCGCGCTGGCGCAACCCGGAAACCGGCAAGCCGGAGCTGGTGCACACGCTGAACGGGTCCGGCGTGGCCGTCGGCCGCGCGCTGGTCGCGGTGCTGGAGAACTACCAGCAGGCCGACGGCTCGGTGATCGTGCCGGACGTGCTGCGGCCGTACATGGGCGGCATCGAACAATTGACGTAAGAGGTGCCAGGCATTACCTGTCCCCGCGGCGGGGACAGGTAAGTGCCTGGCACCTGTCAGGTCACAGCGTGCTGGCGAACCTCTTCGCGTTGCTCGGTCGCATGCAGCGCCAGCGAATAGGCCACGTAGTACTTGTAGATGTTCGCGACGTAGCCGACCGTTTCCCGCCCGATCTGCTCGGCCGCCATCAGTTCCACGTTGTTGAACCATATGTTCGGGTCGAGCCCGCGGCGTTCGGCCAGCGACCTCATGCGGCGTATTCTGGAGGGCCCCGCGTTGTAGGCGGCAAAGGCGAGCAGGGTCCGGTCGAGCTCGCTGATTCCCGGATCCGTGAAATAGTGATCCGTCAGGCTGCGGACGTACTTGGCGCCGGCATGGATGTTCGGTTCCAGCTTGGAGATGTCGCCAACGCCCATGGCCTTGCCGGTTGCCGGCATCAGTTGCATGACGCCGATGGCCCCTCGGTGACTGCGGGTGTTCTGCTTGAGTCGCGATTCCTGGTAGCCCTGTGCGATCAGCAGGAGAGGGTCGAGGGAGTACTGGTCGGCGTACTTGTGAAAGATTTCGAACGTGTCCCGGAAGCGCTCCAGGCCCGCGTCGGCCAGCGAGGCCTCAAGGAATTTCCCGTCCTGGATGTACTTGTTCATCACGCTGTTTCCGAACAGCGTCCCCTGGCCGTGAGTGCGTGCAAATTCACCGATGTCGGCAGCGAGTTCCGGGGACTGCTGGCGGATCAGCCAGCCCAGCCCACCGCCGGTGTTAACGGGCGCGGACTCGTGAACACGCAGGTTGGAGAAGACGCCGCTCCACAGGCGCGCCGCGTAGTCGTCCACGACCGTCGCGTCGATCAGGCCGGCACTCACCATTTCGAGCAGGTCATCGTCGGTCAGCGACTCGGAGGCGGCCGTAAGAACGATGGGGCGCTTGCCCAAGGCGAGGAGCCGCTCATTGAGCGCCGACAGGTGGCTCCAGTAGCTGGATGAGCGGCGGACGACGACTTCGGCGCCGGTGAGGTCATCGGCCGATTCGAGTGCGGGAGTTGTTTCCCGCGTGACCGGCAACTCGCTGACGTCCCGGAGGAAGGGCCCGGCGAAGTCGACTGTCTGCAGTCTATCGGCTGTCGAGGTGAGCATGCCGACGGCGATGTCGCCGCGGCCCTCCAGCAGTGCCGGTACCAGATCGTCGCGACGTGTCGGGATGAAGACGAACCGAACGTGCAGGTGCCGATGATCGGTTTTGTGACGTTTGTTGAGCCAGGCCTCGAAGGCCCGCACGCGCTCGTATTCGATTCCGACCGGACGGCCTTTGTAGATCCAGTATTCAGTGCGCGTGGGCACGATCAAGACCCGAATCATGCGCCGTGCAACCATGCCGTCCCGGTCCCCGGTCCACGGCGCTGCCAAAGACTCGTAGAGCGCCATGCCAACATCGCTGAGTTCCGGCCGGGGAGCCGTCGATTCGGGAATTGCCGACTGCAACTCGGCTGCTTCGTCGAACGTCGGGGCCGCATCGTCCGTGACGGTTCGGGTGCAGGCGAGCAGGCCGAGACTGGTGAGGGTGAGCAGGACGGCGGCGAGGCTACCGCTTGCTCGCCTGGATGGGTTGCCGCTGCTCATCGCCAGAGCTTACCGCGATTGGCGCGGATAGAAGAGGTGCCAGGCACGTGCCTGGCACCTCCGATGAGATCAGTCGTCGCTGGCGAAGCCGAGCAGCTGCAGCAGGCTGGTGAACAGGTTGAAGATGCTCACGTACAGCGTGACGGTGGCGAGGATGTAGTTGGTCTCGCCGCCATTCACGATCTCGCCTGTCTGCCAGAGGATGAGCCCGGCCATCAGCATGACGAACATCGCCGACACCGCCAGGGAGAGGGCGGGGACGTGGAAGAACACGGCGGCGAGGCCCAGCAGGAAGGCTGCCAGGATGCCCGCAAACAGGAAGCCGCCGAGGAACGAAAAGTTGCGACCGCTCTTGATGGCGTAGGCCGACAGGCCGACGAAGGTGATGGCCGTGATGCCGAAGGCATTGACGACCACGTCATGGCCGTTTGGCAGGAACTTCAGGTAGGCGCTGATGATCGGCCCCAGGGTGTAACCCATGAAGCCTGTCAGGGCGAACACGAACAGGATGCCGAGCGCGCGGTCCGCGGTCTTGTTGACGGCGAACAGCAGGCCGAAGTAGCCAACCAGCGTGATGATCAACCCGGGATGCGGCAGGTTGAGCGCCATCGCGGCACCCGCCGTCAGGGCGCTGAATGCCAGGGTGGCGGACAGCAAAAGGTAGGTGTTCTTCAGGACCTTGTTGGCGGCCAGCGCCGAAGCCGGCGCGCCGATCGAAATGGGTTGGGCGCCACTAGGGCCATTGATGCGATCCATGTCAGGAGGTCTCCCGGTACTGCGAAGGGGGCCAAGTATAGGTTGTAACGATCAGCGAACATTTTAACGTGAAAAAGAATTCGCGGCCATCAATAGACCGCGGGAGGGGCCCGGGGTTCCCGGGCGCCTTGCGATACCGTTCGCCGGCAAGGACAATCGCGGCGCGACCGCGCAACCCGGAGAGGTGGCAGAGCGGTTGAATGCACCGGTCTTGAAAACCGGAGACCCTTCACGGGGTTCGTGGGTTCGAATCCCACCCTCTCCGCCAGTCGATGAAGAAAAGGGGCCCTTGTGGCCCCTTTTTTGATCGACCGGTGAGGATACGTGGACGAACCCCCTGGGTTCGACGAGGCACGCGATGGCGTGCCGAAGGACAGGGCCGCATTGCGGCCCTGGTCCCGAGCGTCAGCGAGGGATGCGCCCGCAGGGCGTAAACGCCTAACATTAACGGGAACTTAGACGTGATATCTCAAACGAATATAAAGTCAAGTTGCGGTGACGGCTAGCTGGACGACTGATTTGTGGCGACGCGCAGTCTGTGCGTGTAGATAAGGAGGGCCCGAATGTGCGCCAGCACCGATGAGGCCCAGAGACGGCCAGCACCACGAGTGTGGGGTGGCTCTCGAACCGGGTTGACCGGATGGAGGCGTTAGCAAAGGCCACCATCGACGTGCCCAAGAATCGCGACGGCTCCCAGTCGTTCTTGGCGCAGGTGTGGTCTGACCCCGGTTTTCTCGACCATCAAACCCGGCGCAATAATGCGCAGGGGGGGGGCATGGCAAGACGGAAGCGGTATGGCGCGGACTTCATGCGACAGGCGTCATGAAGGGCGAACGAACCGGGAGTGACCCATGCCCTGGCTAGCGAGGAACTGGGGTTCAGCACTCGCACGCCGCGGCGTCTTCTTCCTCTCAGGTGGCCTGAGGAGGAACGTCACTGCTGCTGCCGCCATGAGGAGTCCGGCTGAACAGTAGTAGGCAAAGTCGAAGCTGCCCTTCCAGGCCTCGACGATCTTGCCGTCACAGACCCATCCCGCCAGCAGCGAGAGCATGAACCCTCCCATGCCCCATGCCGTGAATACCAATCCATAGTTGACGCCGAAATTCTTCAGGCCGTAGTAGTCCTTGGTGATTGAAGGAAACAGCGCAAGGTTGGCTCCGTAGTTCGCGCCGATCAGCGCCGACAGTACGACCAGCGCCGCCATGGTTCCCAGCACGCTGCCGGTCCTGGCCTGCGACAGCAGCATGACCAGGAGCGCCTGCGTGACAAAACAAAGGAACAGCATCCTCGGGCGCCCGATACGGTCTGACAGCGTCCCGGCAATGACGCGACCCGCGCCGTTGCCCAATGCCAGAACCGCCACCAGGAGGAAGCCCAGTTTCAGGCCTGCCTGAACGTCGACCATCTTTGCCAGCTTGGAGATGATCATCAGCCCGGCCCCGGCGCCGCAGACATACATGAACCAAAGCGCGTAAAACTGCCAACTCCTGAGGACTTCGCCAGGCGTGAAGTCAGCTCCGTCGGCCGTTTCACCCGGCGCCATCGGCGGCGTTCCCGCTGCGACGTAGCCTTTCGGCGGAGGTGTCAGGAATCGGGACAACCCGACGACCACGACCAGGAACCCGATGCCGAGCGATAGCATCGTCACCGGCACGCCGTAGCCATTGATCAGGTATTCCGCCAGCGGTGCAACATAGACGCTGGCCAGCCCGAAGCCGGCTACGACGATGCCGGCAATCATTCCCGTCCGGGCCGGCGGGAACCACTTCACCGCCGCTGGCGTCGCCGAAGCGTAGCCAAAACCGATGCCTGCGCCCGCCAGCAGCCCGAACCCCAGGACGTAGCCCAAGGGCGAGGTAGAAAGGCTGGCCAGGATCATGCCCAGCCCCACCATCACGCCACCGACCGCCGCCACGAACCGCGGGCCGATCCGGTCCTGCATGCGGCCAGCCGGCACCATGACCAGCGAAAACACCAGGCAGGCCACTGCATAGGGCCATGCCTTGTCGGCTTCCGACCAATTCCAGGCTTCGGGGATCTTCTTGCTCACCACGCTCCATGAATAGAGCACGCCGAGGGCGAGGTTGATGCCCATGCCGGTGAAGGTGACAGCCCAACCACGGTTGGGTGCCGAAGCAGGCGCGATGGATTCATTGCTCATATCGTGTTTCTTTTCTGTACGGTCGTTGTCCAGGAACACCGTCCTTCTGTCCTGGCGAAGCGCTTTACACTGGATGCGCAGCGCGAAACGCCAGCCGCAACCTTCAGGTCGCGAGCGTCGGCCAGTCGATGTAGCCGTTGCGACACTCGAAAGGCACGCGTTTCTCGCGACGGTCGCGCAGGACGACTGACGCATCGGCGAGAGAGAAAAAGATGAAGTGGAGCGGTTGGTGCTGCCGGGCTTGAGGGTTGGCGGTCCCCGGCAAGGGGCTGGTGAATACAAAGCCACACCTGGCTTACCAACGCGTCTCCACGATTGTGGCAACGGTTTTTACCGCCGACGCGATGGTACTTGGGATCCGTAGCAAGCGTGATTCTGGATCACCACTGCAACATGCGGTGAACCGAGAAGATGGCGTGGTGGTGAATCGAAACTGCGGACAACGTCACGACTTGCGCCTGCCACGAACGCCCGTTCTTGCGCGCCGCATCCGCTCAGGATTGAGGCGGAGATTGACATTGGCAGGATGCGTTTCATTGTTGTCTCACTATTCGGGGTGGCCCAAACAAGAGAGAGCGATGGATTGCTCTCACCGGCCTCCGCTGGCAACCCATCCTTGGGTTACGGGCAACGGTCGGTGAACCGGCTTACCCGATTCCGCGCCGCGCAGGCTTCCCCGTCGCATCGGTGTCAGCGACCTGCTCGAAAGTGAATGGGCAAGCGCTAAGCCTGTCGCCCCGCCTTGGGCTTTCGCCCTTCATACACCCGGCAGGGGATTCCCAGCTCGATCAGAAAGTCGATTGGCTCTGTTCGCTTGCTGCGCCTGCAGGGCGCGTTACGTAAGGCGCCGTGACGAACTCCTGTCGATACTTCTGATTGAATGATGAAAATACTTATCAATCAGTATTTTAAAGACTCATTCTCATGTGGAATAGTGCGGCGGGACGTGGCACTGTTCCTGCTGCCACCGGGCCTGCCGGTCCCTGTGCAGAAGGTATCGGACGCGGGTGGGTCGGCCGGTACCGGACGCTCGTGAATTGGAGACCTATGAGCAGCCCCATGTCCAAGCAAACCAAGGTCATCAGCAAGCCACAGCAGGACGAGTCCGCAGCGGCGGAAACCACCTCGAGCGGCGCGGGGGACTGCTGTGCGGCGACCCACGAGGTCATCAACCAGCCGACCGCACTGGTGGACTACAACCTGTTCGATTCGGACCTCGCGTTACGCGAGGCGGTGTTGCGCGAAGGCGCGAGCTGGGCCGAGGTATCGCTGCGCTCGTTCGGCGCCCGTGCCGGATCCGCCGACTACCTCGAGCTGGGTGAACTCGCGAATCGCCATGCGCCCGAGTTCGATACCCATGACCGCTTCGGTCATCGGGTGGACCTCGTGCGGTTCCATCCCAGCTATCACCAGCTGATGACGGTCGCCATCGAGGCAGGCCTGCATTCATCGCACTGGACAGACCCGGGTCCCGGCGCGCAGGTCGCCCGT
The DNA here is from genome assembly GCA_963695465.1 of uncultured Gammaproteobacteria bacterium. Taxonomy (GTDB): domain Bacteria; phylum Pseudomonadota; class Gammaproteobacteria; order Steroidobacterales; family Steroidobacteraceae; genus SG8-30. The sequence continues at coordinate 277,662 of CAVOGM010000005.1, read as the reverse complement.
GCAGCGAAGTTCTACATGCAGTCGCAGGTCGAGGCGGGTCATGGCTGCCCGATCACCATGACCTCCGCCGTGGTGCCGTCGCTCAGGACGGAGCCTGCGCTGGCCGCGATCTGGGAGCCCCGGATCACGGCGCGGCACTACGATTCGCGCAACGTCCCGGCAAGCGACAAGCGCGGCATCACCACGGGCATGGCGATGACCGAGAAGCAGGGCGGTTCCGACGTGCGAGCCAACACCACGCGTGCGATCCCGGTCGGCGTGGAGTCCGGCGCGCAGGCCTATGAACTCGTGGGCCACAAGTTCTTCGTCTCGGCGCCGATGTGCGACGCCTTCATGGTGCTGGCGCAGCTGCCCGAAGGGCTGACCTGTTTCCTGATGCCGCGCTGGCGTCCGGACGGGACGCTCAACGCCATGCAGATCCAGCGACTGAAACGCAAGATGGGCAACCAGTCGAATGCCTCCTGCGAGGCGGAGCTGCGCGGCGCGCTGGCGTGGCGAGTGGGCGCCGCAGGCAAGGGCGTCCGCACGATCATGGAAATGGTCGCGATGACCCGCTTCGATTGCATGATCGGCTCAAGCGCCGGCATGCGCATGGCGGCTTCCCAGTCGTTGCACCATTGCAGCCAGCGCAGTGCTTTCGGCCAGTTACTCGTGGACCAGCCCTTGATGCAGAATGTGCTGGCGGACCTGGCGCTGGAGGCGGAGGCGGCGCTCGCCATGACCCTGCGCATCGGGCGCGCCATGGACCACCGCAGCACCGAGCACGAGGACCTGCTCGCGCGGCTTTGCACCGGACTCGGCAAGTACTGGATCTGCAAGCGGACGCCGCAGCACGCCTACGAGGCAATGGAGTGCATCGGTGGCAGCGGCGTGATGGAAGACTCGCCGATGCCTCGATTGTTTCGCGAGTCGCCAGTCAATGCGATCTGGGAGGGCAGCGGCAACGTGCAGTGCCTGGATGCGCTGCGCGCGATGCGCAAGACGCCGGCCGTGATCGACGCCTTCTTCGCGGAAGTCGGCGACGCGCTGGGCGGGAACCCGGTGCTGGATCGCCACATCGGCGCGCTGCGCGAGGAATTCGGTGACCCGACTGACCTGGAATTCCGGGCCCGCTCGCTGGTCGACCGGATGACGCTCGCGTTCCAGGCGGCGTTGCTGGTGCGTCATGCGCCCGCCTTTGTGGCCGATGCGTTCTGCCGCTCCCGTCTGGAGACTGTGGGACACCACCAATACGGCACACTGCCTCGCGGGGTAGACTGCCGGCGCATCATCGACAGGGCCATGCCGCTGATCGGCGGATAGCGGCGGTCTGGATACGACATCAGGGTCATTTGAAGAGGTCTTCATTGAGCGACCAGGCGGACTATGACTGGGTGATCATCGGCTCGGGATTTGGTGGCAGCGTGTCGGCGCTGCGCCTTGCCGAAAAGGGTTACAAGGTTGCGGTGCTGGAGGCGGGGCGCCGTTTTCGCGACGAGGACTTCGCGAAATCGACCTGGGATGCCAGCCGTTTCCTCTGGGCGCCGGCCCTGGGTTTGAAAGGAATCCTGCGGCTGACGCCGTTCAAGGACATCTTCGTCGCCAGCGGCGCCGCCGTAGGCGGCGGCAGCGTGGTCTACGCGAACACGCTCTACCGCGCGAAGCCGGAGTTCTTCTCCAACCCCCAGTGGACCGGGTTGGCCGACTGGCCCTCCGTCCTGAAGCCGCACTACGACACGGCCGAGCGCATGCTCGGCGTCAACGTCGTGCCGCGGGAGAGCGACGGGCAGAAACTGCTCGCGGAAATGGGCGAGGCCCTCGGGGTTGCCGACACGTTTCGGCGCACGCCGGTCGGCGTGTATTTCGGCAAGCCGGGCGTGGACACGCCTGATCCGTACTTCGGCGGGGAAGGTCCCGAGCGCCGCGGCTGTACCTTCTGTGGAGCCTGCATGGTGGGCTGCCGCGAGGGGGCCAAGAATACGCTGCTCAAGAACTACCTGTGGTTTGCGGAAAGACGCGGCGTTCAGGTGATGCCTGAGAGGATCGTGGTCGATATACGGCCGCTGGGCGCCGGCGATGGCAGTGACGGCTATGCGATCACGACGGAACGCCCCGGTGCGTGGTTCCGCCGCCAACGGCAGACGATCGTTGCGCGCGGTGTGGTGGTTTCGGCCGGCGCGCTGGGTACCAACCGCCTGCTGGCACAGTGCAAGCTGAATGGCTCGCTGCCGCGCCTCAGCGGCCGCCTCGGGAAACTGGTGCGTACCAACAGCGAGTCTTTGCTGGCCGTGACCATGCCGAAGGGCGCGGGTCGCCCATGGAACGACGTGGCGATCGGCGCAAGCATCCATCCCACGCCCGACACACATATTGAGTTCGTAACCTACGGGCGTCACGGCGACTCGATGTCGCTGCTGAGCACGCTGCTGACCGGGAAGGGCACCCGTGTCACACGACCCTTGCGCTGGCTGGGCAATGTGCTGCGCCATCCGGTCACGTTCGCCAGGTCCCTGTGGCCAGTTGGCTGGTCGCGGCGCAGCCTGCTCCTGCTGGTCATGCAGAGCCTCGACAACGCGATGTCCTTCGAGGCGAAGCGGGGCCTGTTCGGCGGCGTGTCATTGTCAACTCGCCAGGACCCCGAAAAGCCCAACCCGACCTTCATCGAGGAGGGCAACAAGGCGGCCGAGTGGGCGGCCCGCAGGACGGGCGGCTATGCCCAGTCCATCCTGCTCGAGGCCTGGGCGAACGTCCCCTCCACGGCGCACATCCTCGGCGGTGCGGTCATTGGCAAGGATGCGGACTCAGGCGTCGTGGACCCTTGCGGCCGCGCTTTCGGCTACCAGAACCTGCTGGTCTGCGACGGCTCGATCATGCCGGCCAACCCCGGTGTGAACCCTTCGTTGACCATCACCGCCCTGGCGGAGCATGTGATGAGCCAGGTGCCCGCCCGCGCCACGGTGCTCGAAGCGATCCCGGGGCACGACATCAAGCGGCCCGAGCTGGAGCCCGCGCTGGCCGAGGCCTGATTCGGGGGTTGCCCGGTCTTTGCGCAGGCCACCGCCAACCCGACGCAGGGTTCGACGGCGCCGCGGCAGGGGTTGACCAATATCAACCGCTGCGCGGGCCCTGGCCGACCGCCGGAGCGTTGGCCCGGTGGATTCGGTGCCGGAAACCCTGGAAGCGCTGCAGGTCCTGGCGGTTGTCCAGGTCGAAGGCCGCCGTCGGCATCTCCACGGTTGCCACCTCCGCGCCCGGTCCCCGCAACAGGCTGCGCGCGCCGCGATCACCCTGCAGGGACATCACCCGCCAGAAATAGCTTCGCGGCAGCACGGCGGGTGCGCCGGGACCGCCATCTATCCTGGCGGCCGCGGCCGCCCGCGGTTTGCGGATCCACTGTCCCGCCAGCTTTGCGAGGTCGTCCGGGCCGACGGCGTATTGGTCGGCCAGCGTCACCAGAGCCGCCTGGGCTGATGTGGGCAGCGCAGCGATTCCCGCCTGCAGGGACCCGGCCATGCCCTCGCGCCAGCGCCGGTTGACGACGATGCGCACGGGCATGCCGGCCAGTTCCATCGCCAGCAAGGACGCATTGGATCCGAGCACCACGACGCAACGGGATCCCGAAACCAGGATCCCGTGACGGGCGGCGCGCGCCACCAGCGGCTCCCGGCCCGCTCGCAGAAGCAGCTTGTTGCCGCCGAAACGGCGCGCACCGCCCGCCGCCAGGACGATCGTCCACAGGCCTCGCAGGCGAGGATGCCCGGCCAACCCGGTGCGGACGTGGGAGCCGCCTGCGGCTATCATTGGATGCAAGACGCCATGACCGAAACCATGCACAAAGAATACGCGAAGCTGCGCCGCAGGCCGTTCCTGACGCCCGTGTGGCTGACCGCGTTGGGCGCTTTCGTTGCGTTCGCGCTGCTGGTCTGGGGTGTCCTGTCCGCCTCGACGACAACGGTTTTCGTGCTCAGGCATGCTGAAGCATCGGTGGGAGACGGCAAGGATCCCTCGCTGTCCCTGGCCGGGGAACTGCGGGCCGAGCGGCTGCGCGAGGTCTTCGGCGCGACCGGCGAACTCGGCCTGGACGGCATCCTGGTATCGGAGTACCGGCGCAGCCAGGAAACTGCCAGACCCCTGGCGACGGCGCTAGGCATCCCGGTCATCGTGGTGTCGGCCGCGGACCCGGCCACCGTGGTGAAGCGGGCACTGGCCGAATTCCGCGGCGGGCGGGTGATGATCATCGGGCACAGCAACACCGTGCCGGGCCTCGTCGAGGCGTTGTCCGGACGCAAGGTCCCGGCCATGGGAGAGACCGACTTTGCCACGGTATACGTGATCACTCGGCCGAGATTCAGCCCGGCGACGGTCAGCGTGCTCCGCTTACCCTGAGCGGTGAACCAGCCCGAAGGCCGTCTCAGGCCTTGCCGCCCCTTGCGGCAATGGCGGCCTCCACGAATTCCCGATGCCGCCCGATCCGCAGGTCGGCCAGGACCGCGTCGAGCACCTTCTGTTTCGCGTCGATCAGGAAGGTGGCCCGCCGGACGCCGATGCCCAGCGGCCCGTCCACGCCGTAGGACTGAATTGCGGTCTTGCCTTCGTCCGACAGCAGTGTGAAAGGCAGCGAATACTGCTCGCTGAACTTGCGGTGGCTGTCGGCGGACTGCGGGCTGATCCCGACGACGCGCAGGCCGGCGCCGAGGATCTGTGTATGCAGGTCCCGCAGGTCGCAGGCTTCGCGTGTACAGCCCGGCGTGAAGTCCGCTGGATAGAAATAGAGGATCAGGGCCTCGCCGCCCAGCAGTTGGGCCAGATTGCGGGGCTTTCCGTGCTGGTCGGGTAGGGTGAACCCCGGCGCTTTGTCTCCCTTCTTGAGCATTCCTTTCTCCCTTGCGTTGCCGGCGATCAGGTCTTGCCGTGCGAGGCTGGACCCCGGAACACCGCTTCCATGACGTCGTAATTGGTCGAGTGCAGCCCCAGGTGGGCGTAAATGTCGCGTGCCCGGGCATTGGCTCGATCCACGTACAGGCGCAGACCGCACACTTCCGGGCTGGCGGCGGCGAGCTCGGAAACGTGCCGGTACAGGCTCGAGAATACGCCCTGCGCCCGGCAGTCCGGCTCCACGAACACCGACTGGATCCACCAGAACACCCCGTTCCGCCAGTCGCTCCATTCCAAGGTCAGCATCATCTGGCCAACGGGACGCCCGTCCCGTTCGGCGATGAAATAGCGTCCGAGTGAGCGGTCCTGAAGCACCGCCAGCGTGCCGGGCCGGACCAGTGCCGGGTCGAGCCCGACATCTTCGGTTTCCCGCGCCATCTCGGTGTTGCCTCGTATGATGAAATCGAGGTCGTCCAGGCGGGCGTCACGCAGCGTCAGCTTCATGCCAGATCCAGTGCAGTTCGGGGCCAGTCCGTCCCGACATCATAAGGCGGTCCTCCCACCACGTCCCGCGCTGTCGCCCAAGGATTGCTTGCCCACCCGTCGTGGCGTCTTTACAATCCGCGCTCTTCATGGGGCGGTAGCTCAGCTGGGAGAGCGTCGCGTTCGCAATGCGAAGGTCGTGGGTTCGATCCCCATCCGCTCCACCAGATTGATCCGAAGGCCGGGGTTCGCCCTGGCCTTCGCTCTTCTCGGGTCCCCCGATTGCGCGTTTTGACATTGACTTGCGGCAGGATCGCGCCGTAGCGTTGAACGGCGCGTCACGTCCGGCGCGCCGAAAGCAGAGGTCTGCGAGGGACACATCATGGCAGCGAAGAAGAAGGTCGCGAAAAAGGCGGCCAGGAAGAAGGTAGCCAGGAAGACGGCGGCGAAGAAGGTGGGTACCAGGAAAGTAGCCAAGAAGGCGGGTACCAGAAAGGTAGCCAGGAAGCCGGCCAGGAAGACGGCGGCGAAGAAGGTGGGTACCAGGAAGGTAGCCAAGAAGGCGGTCAGGAAGACAGCGGCGAAGAAGGCACGCAGGACAACCCATCGCAGCGCCAGCGGCAAGAAGCTGTATGCCAAGCGTGACGCCGGCGGGCGCTTCAAGGACATTCAGACCTACGCACGCGCGCACGCGGCCGACCTGCGCAAGAAGTCGAAGGCCGAAACCGAAAAGGCGGGCAAGACGGTCAAGAAAGCGGCCAAGCAGGCTGCCGTCAAGGCCAAGTCGGCGGTAACCAAGGGCTCCAAGACGACCAGGAAGACGGTGACGAGCGTCAAGCGCAAGGCGAAAACCGCTATTCGCAAGGCCGCGGCCGGCGTCCGCAAGGCCACGACCCAGGTCGAACGCATGGCCGACAAGGCCGTTTCCAGCACGGCCGCAGCCGTGAATTCTGCCGCCGAGGCCGTCGACACGGCGGTCACGGAAGCCGCAGACAAGGTCTGAAAGCGGGCGATTCACCGATCCGGGCGCGGACGCCCGGGTCGGTGTTGACTACCCCGAACGACCGGCGCTCCAGACTTGCGGGCGCTTGCGGTACCATTCGCGCCGGGCCCCGGTAGCTCAGTGGATAGAGCGGCCGCCTCCTAAGCGGCAGGTCATAGGTTCGACTCCTATCCGGGGCACCATCACAATTTCTACGCGTCGGCCGGCGTCTCGCCATGCATGTGCAGCGTCTGGGTGGGGAACGCTATTTCCGCGCCGTGGCGCGCGATGATCTCGCCTATCTTCAGGAGCACGTCCTGCTTCACCTGGTGGTATTCGACCCAGACGACTGTCCTGGTGAATGTGTAGACCATCAGATCGAGCGAAGAAGGACCGAACTGGTTGAAATTCACGATCAGCGTCTGGGTCTGGTCGATATCAGGGTGTTCCTGCAGCATTGCCTTGATATCGGCCACGATAGCCGCGACCGTCGAGAAATCATCGTAGCGCAGGCCGATGGTTTCCTTGATGCGGCGGTGGCTCATGCGGGAGGGGTTCTCGACCACGATGGTCGTGAATACCGAATTCGGCACGTAGATCGGGTTCTTGTTGAAGGCGCGGATGCGGGTATGGCGCCAGCTGATGTACTCGACGGTTCCTTCGATGCTCTTGTCGGGCGAACGGATCCACTCGCCCACGCCGAAAGGGCGATCCAGGTAGATGGTCAGGCCGCCGAAGAAATTGGCCAGCAGGTCCTTGGCGGCGAAACCGATCGCGATGCCGCCCACGCCGCCCACGGCCAGTAGCCCGGTGACCTGGAAACCGAGGGTCTGCGCGGCCATCAGCGCGGCCAGCACCAGGATCACCAGTCGGGCCAGCTTGCCGAGCGCGTCGACGGTGGTGACGTCGAAGTCCTCGCCGCGCGCGCGGCGCAGGTCGACGACATTCTGGCCGACCCGGCCGATAAAGCGCAGCATGAACCACGCTGCGCAGGCGATCAGCGCCACGTCGCGCGTTGCCAGTACCGCGTCGATGAAGGACCCCTGGACTTCGCGCTCGACCACGCGTGCCATGAATCCCAAGCCGATGACCCACATCGCTGCCAGCACGGGTCGGCCGGCGGCACGCAGCAGGGCGTCGTCCCATGCCGTATGGGTCTTGGCGCTGGCGCGGATTGCCTGGCGCAGCAACACCTGGGCAACCTGGTTGGCGGCGACGGTGACCAGTGCGATTGCCACCAGGGATGCGACCCAGGGTTCGATGCCGATGGTCTGGCTGAGGAATTCGCTGATTCGATCCATGGGCGTGACTTTAACGGCATGTGACCTGCGAGCGAAATGCGGGTACCTACGGTGGCGGAGGCCCGGCTGACCGCTCGCGCAGGCAGCATGCGGGCGTCTTCACCTCGATGGTGGGGCAGCAATGGGCCGGACGGACAGGGGATGCCCGGTCCGGATGCCCCGGCCAGTTTCCGACCCCAAAAGGTCCTTGCGGCGGCCGCAAGTCCCTGAATCCATTTTCAGGCGGTGGATGGGATCCGGTATCATTAATGGTTCACGTCACGGTTGCGGGCGCCTGGCCCGCTGACCGGGCGCCGTCCACCGTCAGCACACTGGAGCGCACGTACTGGCATGAGCCGTCCCTTGAGCGAGTTGTACGACTCGAGCCCTCTCTTCGGCGCCAACGCGCCCTACGTCGAGGCGCTCTACGAACAGTTCCTGGGTGACCCGCAGTCCGTGGCCCAGGTCTGGCGCGACTATTTTTCGCGCGTCCGCGCGGATTCCGGTACCGAGGTGGCGCACGGCCCGGTCAAGGAAGGCATCCTGTCGCGTGCGGCGGCGCCACATGTCCCCACAACGCGGGCGGCGGATGGGGAGGGCTCCCGGAAACAGGGCGCCGTGTCGCGCCTGGTCCAGGTCTACGCGAACCGCGGTCACCTGATCGCCAATATCGACCCCCTCGGCATGATGCGACGGCCGATGCCGCAGGTCCTCGAGCTGGGCTACTTCGGCCTGTCCGAGGCCGACCTCGATACCGTCTTCTACACCGGGGGCCGGGTCGAGGCCGTCAAGAAGCGTGGCAAGCTGCGGGACATCATCGCCGACCTCCGGACGATCTATTGCGGCACCGTAGGCGCGGAGTTCGCGCATGTGTCCGAGACCGAGGAGCGGCTCTGGCTGCAGGACCGCTTCCAGACCGGGCGCCTGCGCCATCGGTTTTCGGAAGACGAGAAGCGCAACCTGCTGTGGCAGCTGACTGCCGCGGAGGGTCTCGAGCGCTACCTGCACACCAAGTATGTCGGCCAGAAGCGCTTTTCGCTGGAGGGAGGCGATGCGCTCATACCTTTACTTGATGACCTCGTGCAGCAGTGCGGGGCCAGCCAGGTTGAGGAAATCGTCATCGGCATGGCGCATCGCGGCCGGCTAAACGTGCTGGTCAACGTGCTGGGCAAGTCGCCCGCCGACCTGTTCTCCGAGTTCGAGGGCGGCTACGACACCTCGAAACTGACGGGCTCCGGCGACGTCAAATACCACAAGGGCTTCTCCGCCGATCTCAGGACGCCGGGCGGCGACGTCCACGTGGCGCTCGCCTTCAACCCGTCGCACCTCGAGGTCGTCAATCCCGTGGTCGAGGGTTCGGTGCGCGCCCGCCAGGACCGGCGCGGCGATTCGGTCGGCGACAGCGTGGTGCCGGTCCTGATCCATGGCGATGCGGCCTTCGCCGGCCAGGGCGTGGTCATGGAGACGATGCAGCTGTCGCAGGCACGCGGCTTCTCCACGGGCGGGACGCTGCATGTGATTATTAACAACCAGGTCGGCTTCACGACCAGCGATCCGCATGACGCGCGCTCCACGCTCTACTGCAGCGACGTGGCGAAGATGGTCGAGGCGCCGATCCTGCACGTGAACGCGGACGATCCCGAAGCGGTCGTCTTCGTGGCCCGGCTGGCGCTCGAATACCGGATGCATTTCCACAAGGACGTGGTGATCGACCTGGTCTGCTACCGCCGTCACGGCCACAACGAGGCCGACGAGCCGGCCGCCACGCAGCCGATGATGTACCAGGTGATCCGCAAGCATGCGACCGCGCGGCAGATTTATGCCCGGGCGCTGGCTGCGGAAGGGGTCCTCGGCGAGGACGATGCCGCCGCGATGGTGCGGAAGTACCGGGACGGGCTGGACGAGGGCAAGCCGCAGGCGCGCGCGTTCGTGGGCACCACCGGCAACAAGTTCACCGTGGACTGGAGCCGCCACATGGAGGCGAGCTGGTCCGAGCCGATCAACACCGCGCTGTCGCTTGAGTCGTTGCAGGACTTCGGGCGCAAGCTCACCTCGGTGCCGGAGGGTTTTACCCTCCACCCGCGCGTCGCGCGGATCATCGACGATCGCAGGCGCATGTACGCGGGCGAGATACCGCTGGACTGGGGCGCGGCCGAGACGCTGGCGTATGCGGCGGTGCTCAAGGACGGTTTCAAGGTGCGCCTGACCGGGCAGGATGCGGGCCGCGGTACTTTTTTCCATCGTCATGCGGTCCTGCACGACCAGGGTACGGGGCGCCGGCACGTGGCGCTCGCTGGTCTCTTCGAAGGCCAGCCCAATTTCCGGGTCATCGACTCGGTGCTTTCCGAGGAAGCCGTGATGGGGTTCGAGTTTGGCTACTCGACCACCGACCCGGATTCGCTGATCATCTGGGAGGGCCAGTTCGGCGACTTCGCCAACGGCGCGCAGGTCATCATCGACCAGTTCATCACTTCCTGCGAGGCGAAGTGGAACCGGGTGTCGGGCCTGACGCTGTTACTGCCGCACGGTTACGAGGGGCAGGGGCCGGAACACAGTTCCGCGCGGCTCGAGCGCTTCCTGCAGATGTCCGCCGAGATGAACAACCAGGTCTGCGTGCCGTCGACACCCGCCCAGATGTTCCACATGCTGCGGCGACAGATGCTGCGCGGGCTGCGCAAGCCGCTCATCGTGATGACGCCAAAGAGCCTGCTGCGCCACAAGCTGGCGACTTCGACCCTCGATGACCTGACCGGCGGTCGCTTCCACACCCTGATCGACGAGGTGGACGCCATCGACCCGGCGAAGGTCCGACGCATCGTCCTGTGCAGCGGCAAGGTGTACTACGACCTGCTTGAGCAGCGACGGGCGGAGCAACTCGACGACGTCGTGCTGGTGCGCCTGGAACAGCTCTACCCGTTTCCGATCGATGAGTACGAGGCGGTCATCGAGCGCTACCCGAACGCTCGTGAGGTCGTCTGGTGCCAGGAAGAACCGCAGAACCAGGGGGCGTGGTACCAGATCCGTCACCGCCTGCACGAGAGGCTCGGGCGATCGCACGAGCTTCTGTACGCGGGTCGGCCCGGCGCCGCGGCGCCCGCCACCGGCATTTACCAGCTGCACGTCGAACAGCAGCGTGATCTCGTCGAGGCGGCGCTGCGTGCCGCGACCACGGAAACCACGCATCGCGATACCCACAGATTGACCCTACAGCCCGTCAGGAAAAGCTCATGACCGTTGAAGTCCGCGTTCCCCAACTGCCGGAGTCAGTGTCCGACGCCACGCTCGTGGCCTGGCACAAGCAGCCCGGCGACACCGTCCGTCGCGACGAGAACCTGGCCGACCTCGAGACCGACAAGGTGGTCCTGGAAGTTCCGTCGCCGGTCGACGGGGTCGTCCAGGGGCTGAAGGTCGAGACCGGCGCGACGGTGACCAGCGGCGAGCTGCTGGCGGTGATTGCCGAGGGCGCTGCCGCCGCAGCGGGAGCTGCCGCCCCAGTGGAAAAGGGCGGCGGCACCGAGGGCAAGCCGGAGGCTGCCGACGCCGGGGCGGCCGCAAAGCTCTCGCCGGCCGCGAAGCGCCTGGTCGAGGAAAACCAGCTCAACGCGACGAGTATCGCGGGCTCGGGACGCGATGGACGCATCACCAAGGGCGACGTGGTTCAGCATCTGAGCGGGAAACCGGAGCCGGCGCCAACGCCACTGCCACCACCGGCCAAGGTGGCGGCGCCCGCGGCACCCGCGGCGCCGGGTGGCCGGACCGAGCAGCGCGTGCCGATGACACGGTTGCGGACCCGCATCGCGCAGCGACTGGTGGAGGCGCAGGCGACCCAGGCGCTGCTGACCACTTTCAACGAGGTGGACATGCAGGCGCTCAACGACCTGCGTGGACGCTATAAGGACGCCTTCGAGAAGAAGCACGGCGTGCGACTCGGGTTCATGTCGTTCTTCGTCAAGGCATGCGTCGAGGCCCTCAAGCGCTTTCCGGTCGTCAACGCCTCGGTTGATGGCAGCGACATCGTCTATCACGAGTACTTTGACGTCGGCGTCGCGGTATCGACGGACCGCGGTCTGGTGGTGCCGATTCTCCGCGACGCGGATGCCATGAGTTTCGCGGACATCGAAAAGGCCGTGACGGGCTACGCCAATCGTGCGCGCGAGGGCACGATCACGCTCGAGGAGCTGACCGGCGGCACCTTCTCGATCACGAACGGCGGTGTATTCGGCTCGTTGATGTCCACGCCGATCGTGAACGCGCCGCAGAGCGCGATCCTCGGCATGCACAAGATCCAGCCGCGGCCGATGGTCGTGGGCGGGCAGGTCGTGGTCAGGCCCATGATGTACCTGGCGATGACTTACGATCACCGCATCATCGACGGTCGCGAGGCTGTGCAGTTCCTGGTCGCGGTCAAGGACGCGATCGAAGATCCGGCGCGGCTCCTGCTGCAGGTCTAATGGGGTATCAGTGATGTCAGACAATTTTGACGTGGTGGTGATCGGCGGTGGTCCGGCGGGTTATCCCGCGGCTATTCGCGCAGCCCAGAACAAGCTTTCCGTGGCCTGCATCGATGAATGGAAGAACTACGACGGGAGCCATACCTTCGGCGGCACCTGCCTGAACGCAGGCTGTATTCCGTCCAAGGCGCTGCTGGAGTCCTCCGAGCTGGTGCATCGCGCCCAGCACGAGTTCAAGGCCCACGGCATCCAGCTTGGCGAGGTGAAATTCGACGTTGCCGCCATGCAGAAGCGCAAGGCCGGCATCGTCAAGCAGAGCACCCAGGGAATCCTCGCGCTGTTCAAGTCCGCCGGCGTGACGCCGCTGCAGGGGCATGGCAGGCTGCTGCCGGGCCTCAAGGTCGAGTTCACCGCGCACGACGGCAGCAAGCGGACGCTGCAGGCGAAACACGTGATCCTGGCCTCGGGCTCGCAGCCCATGGAACTGAAGAGTGCGCCTTTTGACGGCCAGCACATCGTCGATTCCTGGGGCGCGCTCGAGTTCGACGCGGTGCCGAAGCGCCTTGGCGTGATCGGCGCCGGCGTCATCGGCCTCGAACTCGGCAGCGTCTGGCGGCGGCTCGGCGCCGAGGTCGTGGTACTCGAGGCCCTGCCGGACTTCCTGCCGATGGCGGACGCACAAGTCTCGCGAGAAGCGCTTCGACACTTCAAGAAACTGGGGCTCGACATTCGTCTGGGCGCCAAGGTAACGGGCGCCAAGCTTGCCAAGGGCGAGGTCGCGGTCAGCTTCACGGACGCCAAGGGCGAGCAGTCGCTTGCTGTCGACAAGCTGGTGGTCGCGATCGGACGACGTCCATTCACCCAGGACCTGCTGGCGGAGGGCACCGGGGTGGAAATCGACGAGCGGGGCTTCATCAAGGTGGACGACCACTGCAGGACCGCCGCGGCCGGGGTCTTCGCGGTTGGCGACTGTGTGCGCGGGCCGATGCTGGCGCACAAGGGCAAGGAGGAGGGCGTTGCCGCAGCCGACGCCATCGCCGGCCTGTATGCCGAGGTCAACTACAAGGTGATTCCTTCGGTCATCTACACGGCTCCGGAGATCGCCTGGGTCGGCCTGACCGAGGAACAGGTGAAGGCGAGCGGACGCGCCTATAAGGTTGGCAGTTTCCCGTTCGCGGCAAGCGGCAGGGCCCGCGCCATGGAAGCGCCGGCAGGATTCTGCAAGCTGGTGGCCGCAGTGGACGACGACGAGATCCTGGGCGTGCACGTCGTCGGCCCAATGGCCGGCGAGCTGATCGCCGAGGCCGTGCTCGCCATGGAGTATTCGGCCAGCAGCGAGGATCTGCAGCGCACGATCCACGCGCATCCGACCTTGTCCGAGGCGCTGCACGAGGCGGCGCTGGCCGCCGACAAGCGCGCGATCGACTGCCTGAATAAGATGATCAGATGACGGTGGCTTTCACCGCGCGAGCGGTGAAAACCACCACCTGATAGGGTGCCTGGCACCAGCTTGCTCGGTGCCAGGCACCTCTTCTCTACTTCAGCGCCTGCGCCGCCGCTGGGTCGACGCTGCGAATGTGCAGGTCACGCTGCGGGAACGGGACCTCGATGTCCTCGGCCTGCAGCGCCTCGGAAATTGCGACGGCTGGCTTCGCTCCTGGCCACAACGGCCGTCGCCGCATCCCGTGTCCAGAAGCGTACGGTGAAGTTGAGAGAACTGTCGCCAAAGCCAAGGAAGAGCACGGCCGGGGCCGGGTCGGTCATGGCGTCCTTCTGTTCCGTGGCCACGCGCATCAGGACCTCGAGCACGCGCCGCACGTTGGTTCCGTAGGCGACGCCCACCGGGACCTCGACGCGGCGGGTGCTGTCCGAGAGCGTCCAGTTGATGAGGTTGCCGGACAAGAGCGTGCCGTTTGGAACCACGACCTCGGCGCCTTCCCAGGTCCGGACGCGGGTGGCCCGCAGCCCGATCTCTATGACCGTGCCCTGCAGTGTGTCGATATCGATGATGTCGCCCGGCTGGATGGGACGCTCGAACATCAGGATCAGCCCGGACACGAAGTTGTTCACCACGTTTTGCAGGCCGAAGCCGATGCCGACGCCGAGGGCGCCGAAGACGATTGTGAACTGGCTGGTCTGGATGCCTGCCGCACTGAGTGCCAGCAGGAGCCCGGCGAACAGCACGCCATAGTAGGCGAGCGTCGCAGTCGTGCTCTTGGCACCCGTGGGCCAGGATATTCGGGTCAGGACTTCCTCGTTGAGCAGAAAGCGAACCATGCGCGAGGAATACACCGCAATCAGCACGCCAGCGATGAACGTCGCCACGCCGCCAAGCGTGAAGCTCAGCTCACCGAAGCTCCACGAAGCCGCCAGCAATTTGTGCATCCGGATCGCGACTGGAGTCCACAACTGGAAGACGGTGAGTGTGATGTAGCCCCACAGCAACAGTGCGGCCACCCGCACGAGGCGCTGGGAGGTCTGTGCGATCTCCTGCCCGCGCAGCGTTACCATGCGCAGGTACTGGCCGGTCCGGCTGCGCACGATCATCCAGATGGAGTCGTCGATGATGAACGCCGCGGCAAAGAGGATGGCGGACACGTAGGTCGAAGTCAGCGTGCCGTGCACCAGCAGGTCGGCCAGGGAAATGTTGCCAACGAGGTTGGAGACGACAGCGGCGGCTAGCAGCAACAGTGCGACGGGCGCAACCCGGTCGAGCAAGGACAACCACGACTTGGCTGGCACAAGGCCGCGCCGCCGCAGCATCAGCACCTGGGCATATCCGGCCGCCATCCCGAAGGCCACCAGCAACTGGTCCGCCCGAAAAGCGAGCGAGTCGAACGGCATCATCGCCCGGGCGCGGTCAAGCAGGAACAGGACGGCCAGCCCGACCAGCAGGAACAAGTTGCCGGCGACCAGGCGCCCGGGCATCAGCCTCAGTATCACCAGCATGGTGGCAACAGCGAGTGTCTCCTGGACGATCGGCGGCGCGAGATCGGACAACATCAGGGCCGCGACCAGCACGCTCAGCAGGACGGACGAGAACGGACGCTTCAGTACCCGGCTGACATCCATCAACTGCTCGCCACCGGCCGTGATCCACTCACCCTTGCGCCGCAGCCACACCACCGCAACCAAGGCGAGCACGGCGATCAGGCCGAGAACCTCGATCGCGCCGCGCCGCGCCGTGAAATAGTTGCGGCTGAACTGGACCTGGTCGTCGATGCGCGCCCGGACCGAGGCCCAGTCGTGTTTCGGAGAGACTTTCAGGGCGCCAGCCGACCAGATCGGCTCGACGTCGCGCGACCAGCGGCGGGTCTTGGCACGCTCACCGGCCTCCTGCAGGGTGCTCGCCAGCGTCTCGAGACGATTCTCGTACCGGCTGGCCCGCTCGCGCCCGGCCAGCGCCTCGTCAAGGGGCTTCGCCAGCAGGAGTTCCGTTTCATCGATGCGGTTGAGGATGCCGCGCGCCTCGTCCACCAGGGGGTAAGACAATCGATCCTGCTCAGCCTTGGCCAGTGTCGCGCCCCACACGCCGCGCAGGCGGCTCAGTTCCGCTGCATCCGCTGAAAGCCGGGTCGCGCGGGCGACGTCGCGTGATTCCAGCTTTTCCAGCTGACGCCGGTAGAACCGCACCTGGCTTTGGAGCTCCGCGATGCGAAACTCCGGTAGGTGATCGAGCCTCGACATGTCAGGTTGCTTGTGCAGCATGTCGATGGTGGTGCTCATCCCCTGCAGAACGTCGGCCGCGTCGGTACCCGATTCAGGCAGGCGCGAACGGATCGAATCAAGCGTGACCCGGGCGCTGGACGCCCTTGCAGGGATCTGGTCGGCCGGAACGGCTTCGGGCGTCTTGGCGGCCGTCAGGGCCTCCTCCACGGTCGTCGCCTCCTGGCCCAAGGCTGGCGCGATGGCCGCGAGCGACAGAAGTGCTGCCGCGAGTGCCGCCGGCAGGAGGCCGGATGCCGAAACACTGGGCGTCACGAATACTCTCCCTGGTCGCCGTTGCCGGCACCGCTCCATGTTAACCGCACAGGCAGCGCGGGGCACGCCTACGGCCCGGTCCGGCGGCGCGCGCTGACGACGTTGCGGATCGACTTCAGCCGGGTCAGCAGGCGGGACAGTTCCTCCAGCCCGCTGAATCGTGATCGCCAAGTGGATATCTGCGGTATTGGTGGCCGCATGGGTCGTGGTCGTCATGCGGAGAATTCCAAGTCTTTTCCTCGGTCAGCACGGCGCCGACATCGCGCACCAGGCCGTGGCGGTCGTAGGCGTGGATGACGATGTCCACCTCGAAGCCCCGCTCGCCGGCGGCTCCCCAGGTCACGGTCAGGACCCGTTCCGGCTGGCGGCGGCGCATGCGCTCGAGGCTGGGACAACCCTCGCGGTGGATCGTCACGCCGCGACCGACGGTAATGTAGCCGGCGATGGGCTCGGGTGGCACCGGGTTGCAGCAACGCGCGAAGGTGGAGGCCAGGTCACCGACACCCTCGATGTCGAGCCCTGTGGACGGCTTGCGGCGCCTCGCGGCTGGTACCCTGGTCACAGTCGACAGCGGCGCATTGGCCTTGAGCCGCCGGTGTATCGCGCCGCTGACCTGGGCAACTGTCAGGTCGCCGGCCCCCAGCCCGAGGTACAGCGCCTCGGCGCTGGACTGCCCTAGCTCGGCCAGCAACTCTGGCATGGCGACGGCGTTCTGCAGGCCGAGGCGGGCGATCTCGCGTTCAAAAAGCTCGCGGCCTTCCTGGCGGTTCCTGCCCTCGTCCTGCCGCTTGAACCAGGCACGCACCTTGGCGCGGCTGCGCGGCGATGCCAGGTAACCGAGCTGGTCGATCAACCAGTCCCGACTGGGTTGCGCCTGCTTGCCGGCGATGATCTCGACGACTTCGCCGTTGGACAGCTTGTAGTCGATCGTCACCATCCTGCCGTTGACCCGGGCGCCGCGGCAGCGATGCCCAAGCTCCGTGTGCACCTGGTAGGCATAGTCGAGCGGCGTGGCCCCGCTGGGCAGGTCCACGATGTCGCCCTTCGGGGTCAGCACGTAGACGCGGTCCTCGAACAGGTCTGCGCGTACGCGATCGAGAAAATCCGGATCGGCCTCGCCGTCAGCGGTGGGGGCGAGCAACTCGCGCAGCCACTGGATCTTGCGATCGTAGGCCGCGTCGCGCCCGCCGCCTTCCTTGTAGCGCCAGTGTGCCGCGACCCCGAGCTCGGCATGCTCGTGCATCTCGCGCGTACGGATCTGCACTTCGACGGGAACCTTGCCGGGACCGATGACGGCCGTGTGCAGCGAGCGGTAGTCGTTGTCCTTGGGCGTGGCGATGTAGTCGTCGAACTCGCCGGGAATGTAGGGCCAGCGGCCGTGCACCAGCCCCAGCGCCGCATAGCAGTCGGCCACGCTGTCGGTCAGGATGCGCACCGCACGGACGTCGAACACCTGCTCGAAGCCGAGGTCCTTGCGCTGCATCTTCCTCCAGATGCTGTAGATATGCTTGGGCCGGCCGGTGATCTCGGCCGTGACGCCGGCCTCCGTGAGCATGCCGTCGAGCTCCGCGATGATCGCCGTGATGTAGCGCTCGCGGTCCGCGCGCCGTTCGTTCAGCTTCCGGGCGACGAGCATGTAGCCGTCCGGCTCGAGGTAGCGAAAGGCCAGGTCCTCCAGTTCCCACTTGAGCTGCCAGATACCGAGCCTGCTGGACAGCGGCGCGTACACCTCGCGGGTCTCGCGGGCCAGGCGCTGCTGCGCATCCTCGGGCAGGTCGCGTGCTTCGCGCAGGTCATGAAGCTGCTCGGCGAGCCGGACCAGTACCAGCCGCGGGTCCGTGATGACCGCCAGCAGCATCTTGCGCAGGACCTCGGCCTGGCCAGCCGACAGCTTGCGGTCGGGTGTCCAGCGGTCAGTGGTCCGGAAGCTGCCGAGCGAGCCGAGTTCGGCGGCGAAGCGTGCCGGTGCCTTGCCGAATCGTTGCGCCGCGGCCTCAGCGGTCAGCGTCCCGGCCAGGACCAGGGGGGCGATCAGGGCCCCGACGACGGTGTCCTCGTCAGCGTCCAGCGACGCCAGCAGTTCGGCCACCGCGGTGGCTCGCTGCAGCGCGGGCGCAATTGCGGAATCCGGCGTCGACAGCTCCTCCGCGGCGGCCAGGGCGGTGGCGATCAGTCGTGAACTGGAGCTGCTTGCTGGGCTGGTGGTTTTCATCGCGGGGCGCGTGCCGGTGCCCGGCGTTTGCCGGTATCATACCTGCTTTGAGCGGACAGCCTGGCGCAGGCCGGAAATCGCCGGGTGTCCAGTCTGCCGCGGACCGCCATTTTGGCGGTTTCGGGCACCAGGGGGCATTGATCACGTGCACGGTTTCGAGTCTTGATGCGGGCGACGCGCAGCCGGCGCTCACGGGGCCTGCGCCTGCAGGCCGGCGCGCTGCCGGGGAACGTGTCCGTTGCCACGACGCCGGTCCGCATCCTCGGGCTTGATCCGGGGTCCGTGGTCACTGGCTTCGGGGTGGTGGACGTTTCGGTCGCCGGCACACGCTACGTTTCCAGCGGCAGCATTCGCGCGGGAAAGGGTGAACTCGTGGCACGGCTGCGGCTCATCTTCACTCACGTCGGCGAGCTCATCGAGGCCTATGCGCCGGGCGAGGTCGCCATCGAGCGGATCTTCATGCACGTCAACCCGGATAGCGCGCTGAAGCTGGGACAGGCCCGGGGGGCTGCCCTGTGTGGCGCCACGGTGGGTGGCGCCAGTGTCCACGAATACACGCCGCGCGAGGTCAAGCTGGCGATCACCGGCACCGGCGCCGCCGAGAAGACCCAGGTCCAGCACATGGTCAAGGCGCTGTTGAGTGTCGAGGGCAAGCTCGGGGCGGACGCTGCGGACGCGCTGGCCATCGCCCTGTGCCACGCGCATCACCGCGCGCTGGGCCGGCCAGGAGGTGCTCGATGATCGGCTTCCTGCGCGGCCAGCTGGTGCAGAAGCACCCCCCGGCGCTGGTCGTCGACGTCGGCGGCGTCGGCTACGAGCTCGAGGCGCCGATGTCCACGTTCTATTCGCTGCCTGCCTTGGGCTCGGAAGTGAGGCTTCACACCCACCTGGTAGTCCGCGAGGACGCGCACCTGCTGTATGGTTTCGCCACCGAAGCCGAGCGGCGGCTGTTCCGCGACCTGCTGCGTGTCTCCGGAGTCGGACCAAAGATTGGTCTCGCGCTGCTGTCGGGCATGAGCGTCGAGGCGTTCCTGCTCTGTGTCGAGTCGCAGGACGTTGAGTCGCTGGTGCGCGTGCCCGGTATCGGGCGCAAGACCGCGGAACGCCTGCTGATCGAGATGCGCGACCGGATTCGTGCGCTCGGCGATGGCGTGGCGCTGCCGGGAGCCGGCGGCGCCGTGGCAGGCGGCGGCGGGGCGACGGCCGAGGCCTACGCGGCCATGGTCGCGCTGGGATACCGGCCGGCGGAAGTAACGCGGCTGCTCAAGAGCGTCAAGACCGACGGCGCCGCGACCGAAGACATCATCCGCGAGGCGCTCAAGCTCGCGGCAGGCAAATAGCGGGGCTACGGAATGCTCGAACAGGATCGAGTGGTCAATACCGCGGCCTCGCGTGAGGACGAGGTCATCGACCGCGCCGTCAGGCCGAAGTACCTGAAGGAATACGTCGGGCAGCGCGCAGTCAAGGCGCAGATGGAGATATTCATCGAAGCCGCGCGCCGTCGCGGCGACGCCCTGGATCACGTGCTCATCTTCGGGCCGCCGGGCCTCGGCAAGACCACGCTTGCCAACATCATCGCGAACGAGCTCGGCGTGAACCTGCGCCAGACTTCCGGGCCGGTGCTGGAGCGTCCCGGCGACCTTGCCGCGATGCTGACCAACCTGCAGGCCAACGATGTCCTGTTCGTGGACGAGATCCACCGCCTGAGCCCGGTAGTGGAGGAGATCCTCTACCCGGCCATGGAGGACTACCAGCTCGACATCATGATCGGCGAAGGCCCGGCCGCGCGCTCGATCAAGCTGGACCTGCCGCCCTTCACGCTGGTCGGCGCGACCACGCGGGCGGGATTGCTGACTTCGCCGTTGCGCGACCGCTTCGGCATCGTCCAGCGCCTGGAGTTCTACTCGGTGGAGGAGCTGACCGGGATCGTGCACCGCGCCGCGCGCATCCTGGGACTGAGCGCGGACGAGTCCGGCCCGGCGCGCATCGCCGAGCGTGCCCGCGGCACCCCGCGCATCGCCAACCGCCTTCTGCGCCGGGTTCGCGACTATGCGGAGGTGCGGGCCGACGGCCGCATCACCGCATCCGTGGCGGAAGCCGCCCTCAACATGCTGGAGGTCGACCGCGAGGGCTTCGACGTGCTCGATCGCCGCATGCTGCTGACGATCATCGAGAAGTTCGGCGGCGGGCCGGTCGGCATCGAAAGCCTGGCCGCGGCCATCGGCGAGGAGCGCGGCACGCTCGAGGATGTCATCGAGCCGTTCCTGATACAGCAGGGTTTCCTGATGCGCACCGCCCGGGGGCGGGTCGCGACGCGCGCCGCCTACCTGCATTTCGGCCTGGAAGCGCCGGCGACCGACCCGCAGTCCGGCTCGATGCCGCTGTTTCGCGAGTAGGCGCCATGGCGACGGTGCAGTCATTCCACTTGCCGGTGCGGGTCTACTGGGAAGACACGGACGGCGGCGGAGTCGTCTATTACGCCAACTACCTCAAGTTCATGGAACGCGCCCGCAGCGAGTGGCTGCGTGCCCTGGGCGTCGACCAGGCAGGCCTCTGGCGGAGCGAACGGATCCAGTTTGCCGTGGTCGAAGCACAGGTGCGCTATCGCAAGCCGGCTCGCTACGACGACCTGCTGGACGTGAGCGCGACGGTGGAGGGCTTCAGGGGGGCATCGGTCTCCTTCCGACAGGAGGTTCGCGGCCAGGACGGTGAATTGCTGGTCTCAGCCTTCATCCGCGCGGCCTGCCTGGACTCGGATTCACTGCGGCCGCGGGCCTTGCCTGAGCGGCTAATGAAGGAACTGCAGCGTGAATAACGAACTGTCCGTCATCGACCTGATCCTGCAGGCCAGCCTGGTGGTGCAGTTGGTCGTGCTGCTGCTGATCGGCGCGTCGGTGCTGTCCTGGGCGATCATCTTCCGCAAGCGCACGCTGATCGGCCAGGCGCGGCAGGAGGCGGACCGCTTCGAGGCCTGGTTCTGGTCGGGTGTCGATCTCGGCAAGCTGTTCAAGAGCATCGAGTCGCGCGGCGACGCGACCACCGGCATGGAGAGCATTTTCGAGGCAGGATTCAGCGAATTTTCCCGGGTGCGGAGCCAGCTCGGCCTTGCGCCGGGCCAGTCCATGGAGCGGATCCGGCGCGCGATGCGGGTCGAGCAGCTGAAGGAGATCGACCGGCTGGAGGAAAGCCTGGCGACGCTGGCGACGATCGGCTCGACCAGCCCGTACGTCGGCCTCTTCGGCACCGTCTGGGGAATCATGAGTGCGTTCCACGGCCTGGGGAATGTCCAGCAGGCGACGCTCGCAATGGTAGCGCCGGGTATCTCCGAGGCGCTGATCGCCACCGCCATGGGCCTGTTCGCGGCCATTCCGGCCGTGGTTGCCTACAATCGCTTTGCCGACCGGGTGACCCGCCTCGAGCTGCGCTACGACACCTTCATGGAGGAATTCACGGCCCTGCTCGAGCGTCATTCCGGACCGGGAGCCGACTGAGATGGCCGCCGGGATCAAGAAGCGCCGGCTGATGGGGGAGATCAACGTCGTCCCCTATATCGACGTCATGCTGGTGCTGTTGATCATCTTCATGGTCACGGCACCGCTGCTGACCCAGGGCATCCAGGTCGACCTGCCCGATGCCGATGCGAGCCCGATCGACGCCGAAGACCTGCGCAATCGTGAGCCCCTGGTCCTGTCGGTCGACCGCGAGGGCCGCTACTACGTCAACGTTGGTGGCAACGAGGACCAGCCGGTAGACGAGGCAACAGTGCTGCAACGGGTACAGGTCGTCCTCGGGCGCGACGCCGAGACCCCGGTGCTGGTCAAGGCCGACGAGCGCGTGCCCTACGGTCGGGTGGTGCAGGGCATGGTGATCCTGCAGAAGGCCGGCGCCAGGAAGATCGGCTTCCTGACGGATCCCAAGGCCGTTCGCGCGCTCGAGGAACTCGAGCGACGGCGATGAGCTTGAGGGCGGCGCGTCCTTATGCATGGTCCGCGGTGCTGCACGTCGGAGTGCTGGCCTTGCTGGGCCTTGGCGCCAGCTTCACGAAGCCCGAGGCCGTCCAACCGGTGCCGATCGAGGCCGTCATCGTCGACGCGTCGGTGATCGAGGCGCTCGCGCTGGAGCGCAGGGTCGGCGAGCAGCGCCGCGAACGGGAACGGCGGGCCAGGCTCGAGAAGCAAAGGCTCGAAGCCGAGGTGGCGGCCCGCGAGGCCCAGCACCGCGAACAGGTCGAGCAGGCAACCATGGAGTCGCAGCGGCAGGCGGAGGCCGATGCCCGTCGCCAGGCCGAAGTGGTGGCTGCCGATAAGAAGAAGGCCGAGGCGGCGGCAGCGGCCAGGAGCAAGGCCCAGGCGGATGCGGCGGCCAAACGCAAGTCCGACGCGGAGGCGACCGCCAGGCTCAAGACGGAACAGGCCGCCGCGAAGAAGAAGGCCGAGGCGGATGCGGCAGCCAAGCGCAAGGCGGATGCCGACGCCCGGGACCGGGCCCAGCGCGAATCGGAATTGCGGGCCCGGTTGGCCGATGAGGAACGCCGTGCCGCGGCGGTGTCGAGCGGCGCACTGG
Organism: uncultured Gammaproteobacteria bacterium; assembly: GCA_963695465.1. Taxonomy (GTDB): domain Bacteria; phylum Pseudomonadota; class Gammaproteobacteria; order Steroidobacterales; family Steroidobacteraceae; genus SG8-30. The sequence goes on along the minus strand of CAVOGM010000005.1, from coordinate 254,856 downwards.
CGCAGTACGTCGCCCTGATCGAGGCGCGAATCCAGCGCAACTGGATCCGTCCCGCCTCGGCCAAAGCCGGACTCAAGTGCGTCGTCAAGGTGACGCAGATCCCCGGTGGCGAGGTGGTTGGTGCATCGCTGGGAACCTGCAACGGTGACGAGACCGTGAAACAATCCATCATCAGTGCCGTGCTGAGATCCTCGCCCTTGCCGGCGCCGGCCGACCCGAGCCTGTTCGAGCGCAACCTGGTCATACGAATTCGTCCCGGAGGACTGAGCTGAAATGAAGATCTTTCGAGCCTTCGGGTACGCCGGAATCCTGTCGTGGCTGCTGGCTTCAGCCCCGGCGGCCGCGCAGCTCACCGTGCAGATCACCAAGGGTGTCGCCGACCCGATCCAGCTGGCGATCGTGCCTTTTGACTGGGCCGCCGCGGGTGCGGCGCCCTGGGACGTCGCGGCCACCATCGATTCCGACCTGGCACGCAGCGGGCGTTTCGCACCGCTGGCGCGTGCCGATATGCTCGAGTTTCCGCACACCGCGGCGGAGGTCGATGCGGCGAACTGGCGCCTGTTGAAGGTCGACTATGTCGTCGTGGGCAAGCTGGTCGCCCTGGCGGACGGGCGTTTCGAGCTGCAATACGAGTTGATCAACACGCTGACCGGGCAACGCCTGCTGGGCCAGGCGATTCCTTCAGGCCGGGATTCGCTGAAGCTGGCGAGTCATCGCGCCTCGGACTCGATCTTCGAGAAGATTCTCGGCATGCGCGGCGCCTTCGCCACGCGAATCGCCTATGTCGCCGTCGACGGGCCGGTCCAGGGCAGGCGTTTTCGCCTGATCGTCGCCGATTCGGACGGCGCCAACCCGCGCGTCGTCCTGCAGTCCGGGCAGCCGATCATGTCGCCCGCCTGGTCGCCCGACGGGGCGAGCCTGGCGTATGTGTCCTTCGAGGGCGGCACGTCGTCGGTATTCGTGCAGCAGCTGGCGACGGGCCAGCGCGCTCGCGTCTCGGCACGCTCGGGCATCAACGGGGCGCCGGCATTCTCCCCCGACGGACGTCGATTGGCGCTGGCACTGTCGCGCCGGGACGGCAACGTGGACGTGTACCTCCTGACGCTAGCCAGTCAGCAACTGACCCGGCTGACGGAGTCGCCCGCGATCGACACGGAACCGGCCTTCTCGCCCGACGGCACCCAGGTCTACTTCACCTCGGACCGTGGTGGCAGCCCGCAGGTCTACCGGGTGGCCACGACCGGCGGTTCCGCCCAGCGCGTGACCTTCGAGGGCAACTACAATGCGCGGCCCCGGGTCGCGCCGGACGGCAAGAGCCTGGTCATGGTGACGCTCGACCAGAAGGCCTACCGGATAGCGACCCTGGACCTGGAGCGCCGCGGCTCGCGCGTGCTGACCAGCGGCCGGCAGGACGAATCGCCGAGTATTGCGCCCAATGGGGCGATCCTGATCTATGCGACACGCGACGGCCGGCGCGGCGTGCTGGCGACAGTGTCGATCGATGGTCGGGTGCAGCAGCGCCTGGCCGGCGGGGAGGGCGACATCCGCGAGCCGGCATGGTCGCCCTACCTGCAATAGGGAACCACACGAACCTCGTTCTGGTCGTAAACTAGGGTTCGACGCGAACTTTGCCGTCAAGATTCTTCCCAGGAGCCGTCACGATGCGTGTTCTTCCGATTGTTGCCGTCCTCGCCAGCGCGCTATTGCTCGCGGGCTGCCCGAAGAAGCCGACTACCGTGCCCGAAGCCGGCGCCGGTTCGACCGTGCCCGGCCAGACCGACGGGGCGACAACCGGGGAGGCCGGCGGTGCGGGTGTCGGCGAGGCAAGACCGCTGCCGGGTGCCGAGGCGACCGGCTCCGGCGCCACCGCCGGCATGACCGATGCGGACCGGATCATCTACTTCGACTACGACAGCAGTGAGATCAGGCCCCAGTACGCCGAGACGATCACGGCGCTGGCGCGACGCCTCGCCGCCGGGTCCGGCCTGCGGGTCCGTCTCGAGGGCCATACCGACGAGCGCGGCTCGCGCGAATACAACGTCGCGCTCGGCGAGCGTCGGGCCCAGGCCGTGCGACGTGCGTTGTTGCTGCAGGGCGCCGGTGATGCGCAGGTCATGACGGTCAGCTTCGGCGAGGAGCGTCCGGCCGCCGAAGGCGCCGACGAGTCTGCCTACGAGCAGAACCGCCGGGTCGAGATTGTCGACGCGGGCTGAGGCTAGCATGGAGCCTGTGCGGGCGGCATGGATCGCCGGGATCGTGGTTTCGCTCCTGGTCGTGCTTCCCGGCCTGGCGCAGGCCCAGTCGAGCCGTGCCGAGCTCGAGCAACGGGTCGCGCAGCTCGAGCGCCTGGCCGACAACCAGGGACTGATCGAACTCGCGCGCCAGCTCGATGCCCTGCAGGCCGAGGTTCGGGCCCTGCGCGGCAGCGTGGAAGAGCTGCAGTTCTCGCTGAACGGCGCCAAGGAGCAGCAGCGGGCGCAATACCTCGACCTGGACAAGCGACTGCAGGCGGTCGAGGAGGGCGCAGCCAGGCTGGCTGCAACCGCCACTGCGGCCGGATCCGATCCGGCCGCCCAGTACCAGGCAGCCTTCGACTTGCTCAAGTCCGGCAAGTACGACCAGGCCAAGGCCGGGTTCGAAGGTTTCCTGGCGTCCTATCCGACCCACGAACTGGCGTCGAACGCCCAGTACTGGCTCGGTGAAGTGTCGTATGTCGAGCGCGACTACGAGTCTGCCCTGAAGGCCTTCGGCAAGGTGCTGAGTGACTATCCCCAGGCGCGCAAGGCGCCGGACGCGCTGCTCAAGACCGGCTACTGCCACTACGAAGTGAAGCGTTTTTCGCAGGCACGTGCCACGCTGGTCAAGGTGACCGACCAGTTCCCCGACACTCCGGCCGCCCGCGATGCAGCCGAGCGACTGGCCCGGATGGCGGCGGAAGGCCATTGAGCCCTGCATGAGCGCCAGCGCCGCGGAGACGCAAGGGGACATCATCGACCCAGCCGAGCGTCTCAAGGTCACCGAGACTTTCTATTCCCTCCAGGGGGAAGCCGACGCGTCTGGTTGGCCGACCTTCTTCATCCGCTTGACGGGCTGCCCGCTGCGTTGCCGCTATTGCGACACTGAATACGCGTTTCATGGTGGTACATGGCGCGCCGTTGACGCCGTCGTCGAGGAAGCCCGCGCTTCAGGCGCCTCGCGAGTCTGTGTCACCGGTGGCGAGCCGCTGGCGCAGAGGAATTGCCTGAAGTTGCTCGAAAGGCTCTGTGACGCAGGACTCGACGTGTCCCTGGAGACGAGCGGCGCGCTGGAAATCGGCGCCGTGGATCCGCGGGTGTCCCGGGTCGTCGACGTCAAGACGCCGGGTTCGGGCGAGGAGTCACGCAACCGTTACGAAAACCTCGAGGCACTGACAAGTCGCGACCAGTTGAAGTTCGTGATCTGTGACCGGGCGGATTATGAGTGGGCACGGGCAAGGCTCGCTTGCTGGACGCTGCCCGGGAAGTGCCAGGTGCTGTTCTCGCCCAGCGCGGACCAGTTGGCCCCCGCGGAGCTCGCTGACTGGATCCTGGCCGATCGGCTGCAAGTCCGGTTCCAGCTGCAACTGCACAAGGTCCTGTGGGGCGCGGTGCCAGGCAAATGACTGCCGTCTCCAGGTTGCATGACGGTAACCGACCGGCCGTGGTGCTGGTTTCCGGCGGACTCGACTCGGCAACCGTGCTGGCCATCGCGACCCGGCAGCGTTTCGCCTGCCATGCGGTCAGCTTCGATTACGGCCAGCGCCACCGTGTCGAACTTGACGCGGCCCACCATATCGCAGCGGCCGCCGGCGTTGTCGAGCACCGGGTCATGACCATCGACTGGGGCAACATTGGCGGGTCGGCATTGACCGACGCCGCGATCGCCGTGCCGGAGCAAGCGACCTACGGCATCCCGGTGACCTACGTTCCGGCGCGCAACACCGTGTTCCTGTCACTGGCCCTCGGCTGGGCCGAAGTGATCGGGGCGCGCGACATCTTCATTGGTGTCAATGCCGTCGACTACTCCGGGTATCCGGATTGCAGGCCCGAATTCATCCAGGCTTTCGAACAACTGGCCAACGTCGCGACCAAGGCCGGCGTCGAGGGCGAGCGATTCCGAATTCACGCACCGTTGATCAGGCTGAGCAAGGCCGACATCATCAGGCAAGGCGTGGAACTCGGAGTCGACTACTCCGCGACGGTTTCCTGCTACCAGCCCGATGCGCAGGGCAGGGCCTGCGGTCGCTGCGATGCTTGTCGCCTGCGACAGGCGGGCTTCGAGGCTGCGCGGGTATCGGACCCGACCCGTTACGCCCCACGCTGACCCACGCTGGGTTTCCTGGAGGCCAGCCGCCTCCATCTGCGCTATCATTCCCGTCCGGCCGATGCCAGGTGGCTTCTCATTCGGCCTTCCCGTCACGCACGGGCCGTTAGCTCAGCGGTAGAGCATCCGGCTTTTAACCGGTTGGTCGCAAGTTCGATCCTTGCACGGCCCACCATCCACGCCCGGAAGTGGAGAGAGCTTCCACGCCGACCCGTCGGGACGGACCGCCCCGGGGTCTCGTTCCAGGTCCTCACTCATTCAGGCAGCCTGTAGGGCAGCGGACGGCCCGGGTGCGCCGCTCCTGCGGATGCAGCCAGCAGCATCGACAAGATCAATGCCTTGCACACGCCACGCAATCGATGCCGGGTTGCGATCTGTGCGTCCACGTACTCGAGCTGCTGCGGGTGCCAGCGGTTTTCGAAATCGTGCTTGGTCATATCGCCTTCCCTGGCCTTCGGGTAGGCTCAGGATGCCTGCGGCAAGCCGTGTCCGCCAGCCTCTGATCTGGCAATCGCGGTGTGGCACTTGCGCGCCCCGTCCCAAGGGATTGGGTTACGGTGCGAGCGATCGGGATTGTCCCAGCGGTTCGTGCGGTGAGTGGATCTTGATTGCTGAGTCTCAGGATATCTCGATCTATAATAGAGTAATAATTACAATAGATTAGAGTAGATACCTCTCTAGGATTCGAATTAAGCCGGTCAGGCGGCGAATCCGCTGAGGACGGCGTTGATTCGTATACTATAAAAGCAATAGCTGCGCATTCCCGCCGGCCTCGGAAAGCCGGGCGGAAACAATGATGCGACGCGGCCACGATCGCCCCGGGGGAGGCCAGAACATGAGCCGAGACGACAGCCTGCCGAACTCCGCCAGTCTCGAGGCCTGGCGCAAGGCCGCCGCGAAGTCAGCGCCCGGTGGCGATGTCGAGGCGCTGCATTGGCACACACCCGAGGGGCTGGTCGTCAAGCCGCTGTACACGGCCGCTGACACCGCCCGCTTGCCCGATGCCGATACCCTTCCCGGCTTCCCGCCTTACCTGCGCGGCCCGCAGGCCACGATGTATGCCACCCGTCCCTGGACGATCCGCCAGTACGCCGGCTTCTCGACGGCGGAGGAGAGCAACGCCTTCTACCGCCGGGCGCTGGCCGCCGGCGGGCAGGGCGTGAGCGTGGCCTTCGACCTCGCGACTCACCGTGGCTACGACAGCGACCATCCGCGGGTCGTCGGCGACGTCGGCAAGGCGGGCGTGGCGATCGACAGCGTCGAGGACATGAAGATCCTCTTCGACGCCATTCCGCTCGACAAGGTGAGCGTCTCGATGACCATGAACGGTGCCGTGCTGCCGGTGCTGGCCGGTTACATCGTCGCAGCGGAAGAGCAGGGCGTGTCGCAGGAGAAGCTTTCCGGGACCATCCAGAACGACATCCTCAAGGAGTTCATGGTCCGCAACACCTACATCTATCCGCCCGAGCCGAGCATGCGGATCGTGGGGGACATCATCGATTACACCGCGAGGAACATGCCGCGGTTCAACTCGATCAGCATTTCCGGCTACCACATGCAGGAGGCGGGTGCGAACCAGGCACTCGAACTGGCGCTCACGCTGGCCGACGGCAAGGAGTACGTGAAGGCGGCCGTGGCGCGTGGGCTCGACGTCGACGGATTTGCCGGGCGCCTGTCCTTCTTCTGGGCGATCGGCATGAACTTCTATCTCGAGATCGCCAAGATGCGCGCGGCGCGCCTGCTGTGGCACCGGATCATGAAGGGCTTCGGTGCGCAGAAGGACAAGAGCCTGATGCTGCGCACGCATTGCCAGACATCCGGCTGGAGCCTCACTGAGCAGGACCCGTACAACAACGTGGTGCGTACGACGATCGAGGCCATGGCCGCCGTATTCGGCGGCACGCAGAGCCTGCACACCAATGCGCTCGACGAGGCGATCGCGTTGCCGACCGAATTCAGCTCCCGCATTGCGCGCAATACGCAGCTCATCATCCAGGAAGAGACCCACATCACCAACGTGATCGACCCGTGGGCCGGCAGCTACATGATGGAAGCGCTGACCCAGCAGATGGCCGACAAGGCCTGGGCAATCATCGAGGAAGTGGACGCCATGGGCGGCATGACCCGTGCGGTCTCCTCCGGCTGGGCCAAGCTGAAGATCGAGGCGAGCGCCGCCGAGAAGCAGGCGCGCATCGACTCGGGTGCCGACGTGATCGTCGGCGTCAACAAGTACAAGCCGTCGAATGCCGAGCCGATGGAGATCCTCGAGGTCGACAACCATGCGGTCCGCGAGAACCAGGTCCGGCGACTGGCTGAGGTGCGCGCGGGCCGCGACCGCAAGGCGGTACAGGCAGCCCTCGAGGCGCTGGTACAATGCGCCCAGTCCGGAAACGGCAACCTGTTGGACCTGAGCATCCACGCGATCCGCCTGCGTGCCACGGTGGGCGAAGTCAGCGACGCGCTGGAGCGGGTGTTCGGGCGGCATCGGGCCGACACACAGAAGGTGACCGGGGTGTACGCAGCCGCCTACGACAGCGCCGAGGGGTGGGACCAGCTCAAGGCTGAGATCGCCGCCTTTGCGGACGAACACGGCCGGCGGCCGCGGGTGATGATCGCCAAGCTCGGCCAGGACGGCCATGACCGCGGCGCCAAGGTGGTGGCGACCGCCTTCGCGGATCTCGGCTTTGACGTGGACATCGGCCCGCTGTTCCAGACGGCCGAGGAATGTGCCCGGCAGGCGATCGAGAACGACGTGCACGCGGTCGGCGTGTCGACGCTGGCGGCTGGTCACAAGACGCTGGTGCCGGCGATCATCGAAAGCCTCAAGGCGCAGGGCGGCGACGACATCATCGTGTTCGTCGGCGGCGTGGTCCCGCAGCAGGACTACGAGTTCCTGCAGGCTGCAGGCGTCAAGGGGATCTACGGTCCGGGAACGCCGATCCCGGCGAGCGCAAAGGACGTGCTCGAGCAGATCAAGGCTCATCTCAAGCCGCGCCCGTGAGTCTCTCCCCAGCCGACCTGACGATGGCTGACGGCGTGCGCCGAGGAGAGCGGCGGGCAATTGCCAAGGCGATTACGCTACTCGAATCGACACGGCGCGACGACCGGTCGCGCGCCGATGCACTCCTGAACGCGTTGCTTCCTGATACCGGGCGCGCCCGGCGTCTGGGAATTTCCGGAGTTCCCGGTGTCGGCAAGTCGACCTTCATAGAGGCCCTCGGGCTGCATTTGATCGAGCAAGGCCACCGCGTTGCGGTCCTCGCGATCGATCCCTCCTCCAGCCTGTCCGGCGGCTCGATCCTCGGCGACAAGACCCGCATGGAACGCCTGTCCGTGTGCGACGCGGCCTTCATCCGGCCCAGCCCGGCGAGCGGTACGCTCGGCGGCGTGGCCGAGAAGACCCGCGAGGCCATGCTGGTGTGCGAGGCCGCGGGTTTCGACATAGTGATCGTGGAAACCGTCGGCGTCGGCCAGAGCGAGATCACGGTTGCCGGCATGACCGACCTGTTCGTGCTGATGCAGCTGCCAAACGCCGGCGACGACCTGCAGGCGATCAAGCGCGGCGTCATGGAGCTCGCGGACATGGTCGTCATCAACAAGGCCGACCTCGACGCGGACGCCGCGACCCGTGCGCGCGCGACCATCATCAGCGCCCTGCGGGTGTTCGCGCAGCATGGGCGCGGCGACGGCCTGCCGCCGGTGCAGCAGCTCAGCGCGCTGAAAGGCGACGGTATCGCTGCGTTCTGGACCGAAGTCGAGCGCCTCGCCGGCGAACGCCGCGCCAGCGGCGCGTTCGACGAGCGCCGTCGACAGCAGGCCCTGGCATGGATGTGGGACAAGGTCCGCGCTCGCCTGCTCGCGGATTTCCATGCCCATCCGGCTGTCCGGGCGGTTCTGCCCGCGACGATTCGCGACGTGAGCGAGGCGCGGGTGGCGCCATCGGCCGCAGCGCGTGCGCTGCTGGACCTGTTTGAACACTGAGGAGAGAGAGATGCACGACGTCATCGCGGAACTCGAGGCCCGGCGCGCCAGGGCGCGGCTTGGCGGTGGCGAGAAGCGCGTTGCCGCGCAGCACGCCAAGGGCAAGCTCAGTGCGCGCGAGCGGATCGAGCTGCTCCTTGACGACGGCACGTTCGAGGAGTGGGACATGTTCGTCGAACATCGCTGCGCCGACTTCGGCATGCCCGACAACAAGATCCCCGGAGACGGCGTGGTGACCGGCTACGGCATGATCAACGGCCGGCTGGTATTCGTCTTCAGCCAGGATTTCACGGTCTTCGGCGGCGCCCTGAGCGAGGCCCACGCCGAGAAGATCTGCAAGGTCATGGACCAGGCGATGAAGGTAGGCGCCCCGGTAATCGGACTCAACGATTCAGGCGGTGCGCGCATCCAGGAAGGCGTAGCGTCGCTTGGCGGCTATGCCGAGGTGTTCCAGCGCAATGTGCTGGCCTCGGGCGTCGTTCCGCAGATCAGCGTGATCATGGGGCCCTGCGCAGGCGGCGCGGTGTACAGCCCCGGCCATGACCGACTTCATCTTCATGGTGAAGGACAGCAGCTACATGTTCGTCACCGGTCCGGACGTGGTCAAGACCGTGACCCACGAGGAGGTCAGCGCCGAGGAACTGGGCGGCGCCGCACGCACACCGGCCGCAGCGGCGTGGCCGACCTGGCGTTCGAGAACGACGTGGACGCGCTGCTGATGCTGCGCCGTTTCTTCAACTTCCTGCCGCTCAACAACCGCGAGAAGCCGCCGGTCCGCCACACCGACGATCCGACCGACCGCGGTCGACCTGTCGCTGGACACGCTGGTGCCCGACAACCCCAACAAGCCGTACGACATGAAGGAGTTGATCCTCAAGACGGTCGATGACGGGGAGTTCTTCGAACTGCAGCCGGACTACGCCAGGAACATCGTCACGGGCTTCGGCCGCATGGACGGGCAGACGGTGGGCTTCGTCGCCAACCAGCCGCTGGTGCTGGCCGGGTGCCTGGACATCAAGAGCAGCATCAAGGCCGCGCGCTTCGTGCGCTTCTGCGACGCCTTCAGCATCCCGGTCATCACCTTCGTCGACGTGCCGGGCTTCATGCCCGGCACCAGCCAGGAGTACGGCGGCATCATCAAGCACGGCGCCAAGCTGCTGTACGCCTACGCCGAGGCCACGGTCCCGAAGATCACCCTGATCACCCGCAAGGCCTACGGCGGGGCCTACGACGTCATGTCCTCCAAGCACCTGCGCGGCGACGTCAATTTCGCCTGGCCGAACGCCGAGATCGCGGTGATGGGCGCCGAAGGGCGCGGTGGAGATCATCTTCCGCGAGCAGAAATCCGATCCGGCGGCAATCCTGGCCCGTGAGGCGGAGTACAAGGAAAAATTTGCCAATCCCTTCATCGCCGGCGCACGCGGCTACATCGACGACGTGATCCAGCCGCACGAGACGCGCAAGCGCATCTGCCGTTCGCTGGTGATGTTGCGTGAAAAGAAGCTCGACAACCCGTGGCGCAAGCACGGGAACATCCCGCTGTGATGACGCGGCAGCCCTGCACGAAGATCCTGGTCGCGGAGTCGATGGAGCCAACGCATGTTTGACAAGATCCTGATTGCGAATCGCGGCGAGATTGCCTGCCGGGTCATCAAGACCGCGCGGCGCATGGGCATCGCGACCGTCGCGGTGTACTCGGAAGCGGACCGCGACGCACGCCACGTCGAACTGGCCGACGAAGCGGTGTTCATCGGTCCCGCGCCGAGCCGCGAGTCCTACCTCGTGATGGACAAGATCATCGACGCCTGCAAGCAGACCGGCGCGCAGGCGGTGCACCCAGGCTACGGGTTCCTGTCCGAAAATGAGGAGTTCGCGCGCCGCGTCGAGGAGGAGGGCATCGTATTCATCGGGCCCAAGCACGGCTCGATTGCGGCGATGGGCGACAAGATCGCTTCCAAGAAGCTCGCCCTGGCGGCCAGGGTGAACACGATCCCGGGCTGGAACGACGTCATCGAGACAGCCGAGCAGGCCGTCAAGATCGCGCGCGATATCGGCTACCCGGTGATGATCAAGGCCAGCGCCGGCGGCGGCGGCAAGGGTCTGCGGGTCGCCTACGACGACAAGGAGACCTTCGAGGGCTTCACGACATGCCGCAACGAGGCGCGCTCGAGCTTCGGCGACGACCGGGTATTCATCGAGAAGTTCATCGAACAGCCGCGCCACATCGAGATCCAGGTGCTCGGCGACGCTCACGGTAATTGCGTCTACCTGTGGGAGCGCGAGTGCTCGATCCAGCGCCGTCACCAGAAAGTGATCGAGGAGGCACCGTCGCCTTTCGTCAGCGAGGCGACCCGTCGTGCCATGGGTGAACAGGCCGTCGCGCTTGCAAAGGCCGTGCAGTACCAGAGCGCGGGCACCGTCGAGTTCGTGGTTGGCGCCGACCAGGGATTCTACTTCCTCGAGATGAACACACGATTGCAGGTCGAGCACCCGGTCACAGAGTGCATTACCGGGCTGGATCTCGTCGAGCAGATGATCCGGGTCGCCGCGGGCGAGAAACTCGGCTTCAAGCAGGCCGACGTGGTGCGTCGTGGCTGGGCGATGGAATGCCGGATCAACGCCGAGGACCCGTTTCGCAACTTCCTGCCGTCGACCGGCCGGCTGGTGAGATACCGACCACCGGCGCAGACGCTTGAAGCAGCCCAGCCGATGCCGCAGGGAGGCGGTATCCGTGTCGACACGGGCGTCCGCGAGGGTGGCGAGATACCCATGTACTACGATTCGATGATCGCCAAGCTCATCGTGCACGGCAGCGACCGGAACGACGCGATCAGGCGGATGCGCGAGGCGCTGAACGCATTCGTCATCCGTGGCGTCTCCAGCAACATCCCGTTCCAGGCGTCGCTGCTGGCCAACCCGAAGTTCGTCGCCGGCGATTTCAATACCAGCTTCATCGCCGAGCAGTACCCGAAGGGCTTCTCGACCGCGCAGTTGCCGCACGACGACCCGGATTTCGTAATCGCGCTGGCCGCGGCAATCAACCGGCGCATCCTGGAGCGGGAGACCTGTCTGACCGGCCAGCTGCGGGGTCACGAAATGGCGATCCGCGAGCATTCGGTGGTCGTCGTGCACGGCGAGGACGGTGTTCGCATCGACCGGTCGGTGCACGTCTGCGCCGAGGACGGCGCGATGCGCGTGAGCGTCGGCGAACGCAGGCATACGATCCGGCTGGATGGTTCGCTCCGGGATATCGCGCTACAGGGCGAATGTGACGGTGTCCCGTTCTGCGCGCAGTTCGAGCGCATCAACCTGGATTACCGGATCGCGCACAACGGCCTCACGGTGCTGGTGCGCGTCCTGTCGCCGCGTGCCGCGGAACTCTACGCGCTGGTGCCGCACAAGCCGCCGCCGGACATGTCTCGCTTCCTGTTGTCACCGATGCCCGGACTGCTGGTCGATGTGACTGTGCAGCCCGGCCAGAAGGTGCTCGCGGGCGAGAAGCTCGCGGTGATCGAGGCGATGAAAATGGAGAATATCCTTTTCGCCACGCAGGACGGCGTGGTCTCGAAGGTTTCGGCCAGCAAGGGCGAGAGCCTCGCCGTGGATCAGGTGATCATGGAGTTCGAATGAGCGGCACAGCAAGCAGACCGTTCCGGATCCTCGGCCTCCAGCAGGTCGCAATCGGCGGCGAGAGCAAGGAGCGGCTGCGCGCGCTCTGGGTCGGCCTGTTCGGCCTGGAGGTTATCGGCAACTTCCGATCGGAACGCGAGAACGTCGATGAGGACATCTGCAGCCTCGGCAGCGGCCCGTTCAAGGTCGAGGTCGACCTGATGCAGCCGCTGGATCCGGGCGCGCGGCCCGCGGTGCATGCTACCCCGCTGAACCACGTAGGCCTCTGGGTCGACGACCTGCCGACGGCCGTCGAGTGGCTCACCGAGCAGGGGCTCCGGTTCGCGCCGGGCGGGATTCGCCAGGGTGCGACGGGCCACGACATCTGCTTTGTCCACCCCAAGGGCAACGAGCAGTTCCCGATCGGCGGCGAGGGTGTCTTGATCGAGCTGGTCCAGGCGCCGCCGGAGGTGATTGCGGCGTATCAAGGGGGTGGCGAGTGATGCAACCGGGTAGATCGCTATTTGGCACGGCTGTCATGACGGTCCTGGCGGTCGCCGGCTGCCAAAGACAGGAAGCGCCTGCCTCGACGGTGAGGTCCCTGGAGACGCCGGCGATCCAGGGCAGCGGCGAGTCCCACCTCGCGGTCGGTCCTGAAGGCGAGATCGTGATGAGTTGGCTGGAGCCGGCAGGGCAGGGGCAGGCGCTGCGCTACTCGACCCTGGCCGACAAGGCGTGGTCTGCGCCGCGGACGGTGGCCACCGGCGACAACTGGTTCGTCAACTGGGCGGATTTTCCATCTGTCGTCCCCGTCGCCGAGGGTCTCTGGGCCGCCCACTGGCTGGTGCGGCAACCAGCGGGCGGTTACGCCTATGACGTAGCCATGGCACTGTCGATCGATGGCGGCGAGAGCTGGGGGGCGCCTTTCTTGCCGCACCGCGACGGCACGCCGAGCGAACATGGATTCGCGACCCTGTTTCCCTGGCGGGACGGCGCGGGTGTCGTGTGGCTCGATGGACGTAACATGATCGGCGAGGCAGCGGCCGAGGACGCGGCGCACGCTGGCGGGTCGGGAGGCATGTCATTACGCGCCGCGGCCGTTCATGCCGACGGTTCAATCACTGACGAGTCCGTGATCGATGAGCTGACCTGCGATTGTTGCCAGACCGACGTAGCGTACGGCGCCGGCGGTCCGATCGTCGTCTATCGCGACCGCACTGGCGACGAGATCCGCGACATCTATGCGGCGAGGGCGGTCGAAGGGCATTGGACCGAGCCTGTCCCCGTCGCCGATGACGGGTGGCGCATCGACGGATGCCCCGTCAACGGGCCGGCCGTGGACGCGCGTGGACCAGAGGTTGTCGTCGCCTGGTTTACCGCGGCGGCAGATCAATCCCGCGTTAATTGTCCTGGTCGCACGATGGCGGAGAGACTTTCCTGGCGCCGGTCGAGATCGACGCCGAGGCGGCGCTTGGCCGCGTTGGCCTGGCGCTTTTGCCGGATGGCGACGCGGCCGTCAGCTGGTTCGCGCTCGAGTGAGACCGGCGGTGACGTCGCGCTTCGCCGGGTCAAGCCCAGTGGCGAGCGGGGTACGGTCCGGATCGTCGGGCAGACCACGGCGTCGCGGCTGGCGGGATTTCCGCAGCTGGTAGTGAGCCAGGAAAGATCGTGCTGTCGTGGACCGACGTCGAAGGCGAAACGTCGCGCATCCGGTCGGCCTGGCTTCCGGCGAGCGATCTCTAGCCCTCAGCCGGCCCCGGATATGGCGAGGCCCCGACATCTCGCGACGTCGAGGCCTGGCGGCTCCTTGCCTTCCCTCATTTTGGCGGTGCTCTCGAGCGCTCCACCGGCGAGGCAGGCCGATCCCTTTGAGAGGACCATCCGCGTCCGCGACGAAGCAGCGACTCCGAAGAGCCACCGCGCCACCGGCGCGTCCCGTTTGGTAACCCTAGCCACAGAGGATTCCTTACGGTAGGCAAAGGGTAGTCCTGTCCGGCGTGTCGCGAATCAGGATTTTTCCGGACTGGATATCTGTGAAGTGCCCGGACCAGTCGGTGCCCCGCGAAACTGCCCCAGAAGAAACTCTTCCTCCGCCGGCGTCAGGTCGAAGCGCCGCGCTGCCTCTTCGATCGCGGCGGCATCATGACGACCGAGTTCGCCGAGCCAGCGGACGGCGCGGCGGAGCGACTCGCCCTGGGGGAGGATTGTCTGGCCGGTCATGTGATGCGCACCTCGCCGATCGCTCTTCTGCCCGGTTCGGCGATCAGAAATTCGCCCGCCGGTCGGCATCAGCATACATGCGCGCCAGGAATTTCTGGATGGCGGGGACAGCATCGGCTGCGGGCATGAGCTTCTGCTCCTCCATGAGCTGCGCCATGTCCCGGATGCTGCGCCGCCCATCGATCATCGCCATCAGGAAGGCATAGACGCGCGTGGACAGCGACTGCTCGCGGAAAGAAGGCAGTGCGGGAACAGGCAGGGCGACATCCCGCAGCCAGTCCGGCAGCGTTGCGCGCCGCGTCGGGGTCGTCACGCCATGCCTTTTCTCGGCCCTCGAGGGCGATCACCGTCTCTCGCCGCGCGTGCCGGCTCGCTGGCGATGCCATGTAGGGCATCGCTTCCTCGCGCACTTCTCCCGGCGCGAGGCCTGCCGCGGGCGCCAGCGCCAGCAATTCCTCCAGGCTGTAGCACTGCGACGGCGGCCGGTCCGCCCAGGCGAGCGAGCCGAGGAACAGCCAGTGCCCGCCGGGCGCCAGGAGCTTGTTGATCCGCTGCATCAGCAACTGCAGGTCGTCCGGCACGATATCGACCAGCCAGGGCGTCAGGACGGAATCGAAGACACCCGCCCTGAACGGCGCGGCCAGCGCATCGGCCAGCAGGAAATACAGGCCATCTCGCGCCGGCGCCGGCGCCGCGAGCACACGCAGTCGCGCATGATCGGCTATCGAGCGTGGCGCGATCGGGAACTCGTACAGGCTCACCGTCTCGCCGCTGCTCACGCGGCGACCGATGGTGGCGAGCAACGGGTTGAAGTCGAGCGCTACGGTGATCTCGACATCCTGTGACTGGTGCAGGTCGTAGGCCAGGCGGCCGGCGCCTGCGCCGAGCACGAGCAGGCGCCGTGGTGGATGGGCAGGCCGCCACAGTCCGGCAACCAGTTCGCAGGCGGCGCGGTTTTCTTGCTCACCCCAGCACCAGTCGCGGTGGATGTTGGGGTAGTAGGTGGTCAGGCCCTGCGTCTGCGGCAGTTCCGTCCCGAGTGCCAGGCGGACTTCGTGACGCTCCATACGCGATTGCACGTCCAGTGGCGCGAGCAGTTTGCGAAGCCGCGCGGCCTGGTCCAGATAGCCTTCAGCCAGGACTTGAAGCCGCTCGCGGGTCAGCGCGTGATGCGCTCCGGACTCGAGGTCCCGTTGGCATGCCCGCGCCTCTCGCTCGAGGTGCCCCAGCAACAGGTGCAGACGGCCACGCCATTCGGCCAGCGCTGCGCCGGTTTCCGGAAACAACCACGGCAGGGAGTCCAGCAGGGGAAGCGGGCCTGGCAGGCCGCACACGAGAGGCTTTCGTCGCCGGGGGTGAGCCCGGGGGCACCACAGGCGGGGCAGGCCAGCAGACCAAGCAGGGGATCGTCACGCCGCATCGGTGGCATTCAAGGCCTCTTCGACAGTCACTCGGGGTCAGCCTCGGCGCGGGCGCTCCTGCGAGCGGCTCGACCCAAGGACGCGCGAGGCGAACAGGTCGAGGCCGGAGAAGACCAGCAAGGTACCGAGGAAGCTCATGGCATCCAGTTCAAGGAAACTGTAGCCCAGCAAGAGCGGCAGCGCAGCTTCGGGCAGCTGGTCGAGCCCCGGGATCCAGGCCCCGGGTTTGCAGTCGATTCGGCGCTTGATGAAGCTCGACACGGCGTCCCCCAGCATTGCCGCGGCGCCGAAGGCCGCTCCGAAGCGGAAAGGCAGGCCCAGAGGCAGGGCCACGCAGCCCGCGGCCAGTACGGCGGCGGCGACGCCTCGCCAGGTCTTGTGGGAACCCAGGATGCGCCGGCCATCGGGCAGCGAAACGCCGAAGTCGAGGGGCCAGTTGCCCCGCGTGCCGGCAATCCACGAGACGAGGACGGGGGCGCTGTTCGTGGCCACCAGCAAGAGCAGGCCGCGGGGTGAGATCCATTCAATCATCAGCAATGGGTGGGATTGGCCGTCGTGACAGGCCCATGATGCCGCAACGCGGTACAGGCCTGCCCTCCTGATATAGTGCAAACATGGCTGTATTTAACGCAGAAGGGGCCTATCGCAGCGCCAGGACGGGCGCCGGCGCACGGGTCCTCCTGCCAGCCGCCGAGGCGCCGGCTGCGCCGTGCTGGACCTTGTCCGCCTATGCCGGCGACCCGCTCCCGGCCACGATTCACGACCCGCGGCTGGAACGGCTCGACAGTCCGGGGCGTTGGCGGCTTGCCTGCCGTGAAGGCAGCTTTGAGTTCACCGCGCGCGCCGTCGAGGTGCAGGAGGCCCTGCCCGGCCTCTTTGACGAGATGCTGGCGCCGTACGCGCTGCGCAGTCGGGACAAGAGGGTGGTCCGATGGCTGCTGCGGCTGGTCAGGCTGCCGGGAGGAGCAAAACTCCTTCGGACCTGGCAGGCCCGGCGGGGCCGGTGAGCGCCGCGTGTGTCGCTTGCTTTCAAGCGAGCCCAACGGATAGATTGCCAAGGTTTTTTGCGCTGCACATAAACAGCTAGAATGCCCGCGGACCGGGGTGGTCAAGCGCGGCGCAGCAGGATTTCGGGACGATGCCAAAACAACGTTGGTGGATTCATAAATTTGGCGGCTCGAGCGTGGCCGATGCAGCCTGCTTCCGGCGGGTCGCCGGAATCATCGAGGCGGACCCGCACCCGGGAGTGGCCGTGGTCCTGTCCGCCTGTCGGGGCGTCACGGACCAGCTGCTGGGACTGGTCTCGGCGGCGGAGCGCCGGGATCAGGCGGCATGTTCCGAGGGGATCGCCGCGCTCAAGGCCCGGCACGCGGAGCTTGCGCAGGACCTGCTCGAGCAGCCGGCTGCGCAGGACTACGTGCGAGGACTCGAGAGCGACCTACTGGACATCGACGGCGTCCTGCACACCGTCGCGCTGATCCGCGCGGCCGGAAACAACGTCCGGGACCTGATATCGGGCTTCGGCGAGATCTGGTCGACGCGCCTGTTCGCCGCGTTCCTGCAGGCCCGGCGCGGTCGCCATGCCGTGCGCTGGATCGACGCGCGCGAGGTCCTGACGGTCGAATGGGGTCCGCTGGGGCCGGCCGTGCAGTGGGAAACGTCACGGGCCAATGCCCAACGGGTGATCGGGGACGGAGCGGACGGCACGCTCGTGGTCACCGGGTACATTGCATCCGACAGCCAGGGGCTGCAGACGACCCTCGGCCGCAACGGCAGCGACTTCTCCGCCTCCATCTTCGCGGCGTTGCTGGACGCGGAGGAAATCGTCATCTGGACCGACGTGGACGGCGTGCTGTCGGCCGATCCCCGCCGTGTGCCCGATGCGAAGGTCATCGACTCGCTGTCCTACAACGAGGCGATGGAGCTGGCCTATTTCGGCGCGAAGGTCATCCACCCGCAGACGATGGCTCCGGCGGTGGAGCGCGAAATCCCGATCTGGATCCGCAATTCCTACGCTCCGGAGAAGACCGGAACGGTCATCTGCGCCAGGCCGTCCTCGGCGCTTGCCGTCAAGGGCATCACCAGCATCGAGAACGTGGCGCTGGTGAACCTCGAGGGCGCCGGCATGATCGGCGTGCCGGGCACCGCGCATCGCCTGTTCGGCGCGCTTCGCGACGAGGACATCTCGGTGATCCTGATATCGCAGGGCAGCTCCGAGCACTCGATCTGCTTTGCGATCCCGGAGGCGCAGGCGACGCTGGCCGACCAGGTCGTGCGTCGTGCCTTTGCCACCGAGCTGCGCGAGGGCCAGATCCAGAGCGTCGAGGTCAGCAGGAGCTGTTCCATCATCGCGGTTGTCGGCGACGGCATGGCCGGATCCCATGGCGTGTCCGCCAAGGTCTTCGGCGCGCTCGGCAAGGCGTCAGTGAACATCCGGGCCATCGCGCAGGGAGCTTCAGAGCGCAATATCTCCGCGGTCATCGATGGCCGCGACGCGACGAAGGCCCTGCGCGCGGTGCATTCCAGCTTCTATCTGTCGCCGCACACGCTGTCCATCGGCCTGATCGGCCCCGGTACGGTGGGCTCGGTCCTGCTCGACCAGCTGGCGTCCCAGGCGGCCCGGTTGAAGCGCGACTTCAACGTCGACCTGCGCGTGCGCGGCATCGCCGGCTCGAAAAAGATGCTGCTGGCCGAGCGGGAGATCGACCTGGCGAACTGGCGCGACGCGCTCGTGCAGGCGGAGCCGACCGACCTGGTCCGCTTCACGCAGCACGTGGCGGCTGGCGCACCTGCCGCATCGGGTCATCATCGACTGTACCGCGGACAGCGGCGTAGGCCTGCACTACGCGCAGTGGCTCGCCGCCGGCATTCATATCGTCACGCCCAACAAGAAGGCCAACAGCGGACCGCTCAAGTACTACCACGAACTGCGGGAGGCGGGCCGCCGCTCGGGCGCGCATTTCCTCTACGAAGCCAACGTCGGTGCGGGCCTGCCGGTGGTCATGACGCTCCGGGACCTGCGCGAGACGGGTGACGAGATTCATGCCATCGAGGGGATCTTTTCGGGCACGCTGGCCTACCTGTTCAACATCTACGACGGCTCGGTGCCGTTCTCGCAGATCGTCCGCGAAGCCAAGTCCAAGGGCTACACCGAGCCCGATCCGCGCGAGGATCTCTCGGGCATGGACGTGGCGCGCAAGCTCATCATCCTCGGTCGCGAGATGGGCCTGACGCTGGAGCTCGCCGACGTCGAGCGTGGAGAGCCTGGTGCCGGAGGCGTTGCAGCGCCTGCTCGATCGAGGAGTACCTGGACGCGCTTGCCGCAGTTCGACGCCGACATGCAGCGCATGCTCGACGAAGCCAGCGCCGATGGACAGGTCCTGCGCTATGTCGGTCGCCTGACAGCCGACGGCCGCGCGACCGTCGGCGTCGAGCGCCTGCCCGCCGGCGCACGCGTTTGCCAACATGGCGCTGACCGACAACATCGTCCGTTTCGTCACGTCGCGCTACTCCGAGAATCCGCTGATCGTGCAAGGTCCCGGCGCCGGCCCGGCGGTCACGGCCGGCGGCGTGTTCGGCGACCTGCTGCGGCTCGCCGCCTATCTCGGCGCGAGACTCTGAGGAGTGGCCCATGAGCCAGGATACCGTCACCGCATTTGCGCCGGCCACCGTCGGCAACGTCGGCATCGGCTTCGACATCCTGGGACACACCGTCAACGCGGTCGGCGACCGGGTGCATGCGCGGCGCACGCCGGAGCGCGGCATCCGCATCGTCGGCGATCACGGGCACCTCGACCAACCTGCCGATGCAGCCCGAGAAGAACACCGCGGGGATGGCGCTGATCTCCATGGCAGGTGCCCTGTCGCTGCCTTTCGGGATCGAGATGACGATCGAGAAGGGCATCCCGCTGGGTTCCGGCCTGGGCGGCTCGGCCGCCTCCGCGGTGGCGGCCGTGGTGGCCGCCAATGCACTGCTGGACACGCCGCTGCCGAAGCTCGACCTGCTGAAATTCGCGATGCAGGGCGAAGCCGTCGCCAGTGGCTCGGTCGCACGTCGACAACATCGCACCGTCGCTGTTCGGCGGCCTGGTCCTGACGGTCGGCATCGATCACCCGCGCATCAAGCAGATTCCCGTGCCGCCGGCGGTCAGATGCGTCCTGGTGCACCCGCACATGTTCCTGTCGACCCGCGAGGCGAGGCGGATACTCCGCAAGTCCATCGACCTGTCCGACGTCGTCTGGCAAACGGCCAATCTCGCCGGCTTTCCTCTCCGGCTGCTACACCAACGACCTGGCGATGATCCGTGACGCCTTCGAGGACGTCATCATCGAGCCGCAGCGATCGCAGCTGATACCGGGCTTCAAGGCGGTCAAGCAGGCCGCGATGGCGAACCGCGCGCTGGGCTGCTCGATCTCCGGTGCTGGCCCGACGGTCTTTGCGTGGTGCGAGGAGCCCTACGCCGAGGGGATTCGCACGACGATGGTCGAGGCGTTCGCCGAACACAACCTGAGCAGCGACAGCTGGATCTCCACGATCGACACCGAAGGCGCCAGGGTGGTCGCCAGTTGATGCTATTTGCCAGTACGCGCGATCCCGAGCGCTGACCGCGACGCTCTCCGAGGCGATCCGCCACGGGATCGCGCCTGACGGCGGCCTGTATCGTGCCGCAGCACTTTCCGCGTCTTCCGGCCGCTGACTTCGATGGCGCGGACCCTGGCGGCAGTGGCGGAGCGGTCTGCTGGCGCCTTGCTTCGCCGGCGACCAGCTCGCCGACAAGCTCACCGGGATCGTCAACGACGCCCTCAACTTCCCTGCACCGCTGAAGCGGCTTGGTCGGCCCCCGGGAGCGTGTCTCGGTCCTCGAACTGTTCCACGGGCCGACCGCGGCCTTCAAGGATTTCGGTGCGCGGTTCCTGGCCGCCTGCCTGGAGCGCCAGTCGCATGCGGCCGGCCGCCCCGTGACGATACTGGTCGCGACGTCGGGCGATACGGGTGGGGCCGTGGCCGCCGCGTTTCATGGCCGTTCCTGGGCGCGGGTCGTCGTGTTGTTCCCCGAAGGGCCTGGTATCGCCTCGGCAGCAGCAGCAGTTGACCTGCTGGGGCGACAATGTCCGTTCGCTTCGCGGTCAAGGGCACTTCGACGACTGCCAGCGGCTCGTGAAGGAGGCGTTTGCAGACACGCGGTTCAACGAGCAATTCGAACTGTCGTCGGCCAACAGCATCAACATCGGCCGGCTGTTGCCGCAGACCGTCTATTACGCCGCGAGCAGCCTGGCGATCTGGCGGGCGGAGGGGCGGGCGCCGGGTTTCGTGGTGCCATCGGGGAACCTGGGCAACGTGGTCGCCTGCATCTGGGCGCGCGCGATGGGACTGCCCATCGGCCCGATCGAGCTGGCGCACAACGCCAACCTGACGGTTCCGCATTACCTCGCGACCGGGCAGTGGCGACCGCAGCCCAGCGTCGCGACCCTGGCCTCGGCGATGGACGTGGGCAACCCGAGCAACATGGAAAGACTCGAGTCCCTGCATCCCGACTGGCGCGAACTGGCCCGCCAGGTCACGGCGCACACCGTTTCAGACGAGGGCATCCGGGCCCGTATCGCAGCCGATTCCCAACGGCTTGGCGAAACCTGGTGCCCCCATACCGCGGTCGCTGCGGAGGTCTATGCCAGCCTGCCGCCGCCATTGCGCAATGAGCGTCACTGGGTGCTGGTCGCCACCGCGCACCCGGCCAAGTTCAACGAGATCGTCGAGCCCCTGGTCGGGAGGCCGGTCCAGGTGCCGGCCGCGCTTGAAGAACTGCTGGAACTGCCGAGCAGTTTCGAGCAGATCACGCCCGACCTGGACGCGTTGAAGTCGGTACTCCAGGGCACGGGAGACACATGACACTCGAGCCCAGGGATCTCGTGCTGATCGGCGTCCTGGCGCTGGCGCTGCTCGTTCGGCGCGTTCCTGGGCTACAGGCACTGGCGCCGCGTGAAGGCGCGGCGCGATCGGCTGCTTGCTGTCTCGGCGATTGGCTACGACATGATCCGTGACGTCGTGCTGCCCGACGGCAACGACGGCCAGATCCATGTCGACTTCCTGCTGCTGACGGCCTCGGGGTTCCTGGTCGTCGACCTGCGCGATGTGCCCGGCGTCATTTTTGGCGGCGAGCAGATGGACGAATGGGCGGTCATGAACGGTTCCGTCCGCTCCACCTTCCAGAATCCGCTGGGCCCGCTCTACGACCGGCTGGCCGTGGTCCGGCAGGTCGCTGGCAAGGTGCCGGTCGACGGCCGCATCGTTTTCACCGCGCGGGGCAGCTTTCCGAGAGGCCGCCCGAAACGCGTCGTCATGCTCGACTCGCTAGGCGAGGAGTTTCCGCTGGCGGATCGGACACTCGAGCCGTCCCCGGCCGGCTCCTGGGCGGAGGAGTGGGCGCGGCTGCGGGAGATCGCTACGCCGAGTCCGGTCGTCGCCGCGCCGCTGACCGCGGTCAGGTCGCTGGCCGCCGATGGTGATCGGCGAGTACCGAGGCGACGCACACCGTCAGCTTGCGGGCATAGTCGAGGTGCAGGAACTCGTTGGGTCCGTGGGCGTTCGAATTCGGCCCCAGTACGCCCGTTATCAGGAACTGCGTCTGCGCGAAAGCGCCTGGCCAGCATGCCGATGAACGGTATGCCGCCGCCGGTGCCCATGTAGATCGCGTCGTGGCCGAAGACAACCCGGGAGGCACGCTGCATCGCCTCCGTGAGCCACGGCGCCGTCGCAGGCGCATCCCAGCCCGCGCCGCCCATGCTCGGCTCGAAGCATACGTGTGCGCCGTAGGGCGGGTCCTCCTCCAGAGTCTTCTTGATCGCCGCAGTGGCAGTCGCCGGGTCTGCGGTCGGCGCGAGCCTGATCGACAGTTTCACCGTCACGCGTGGCAGCAGGACATTGCCGCCATCCTGAACGCTCGGCAGCCCGTCGGCGCCAGTGACCGCAAGCGAGGGCCGCCAGGTGTTGTTGAGGAGCAGTTCAACCGGGGAATTCGACAGCGGCTGCACGCCGTCGAGGAAAGGCAGCGCGTTGAACGTCTGGTCACCCAGGGCGGCCGCTGCGGCCTCGGCCTGTTCGAGGCGCTCCTTCGGAATGGTCGAGTAGGCTTCGTCGATGAGCAGGTCGCCGGTCACCTCGTTCTCGAGTCGGCTGAGCAGCTCCCGCAGAATGCGGAAGGCGGACGGCGCGATGCCGGTCCCGAGGCCGGAGTGAACGCCTTCGGTCAGCACGTCGACCGACAGCGAGCCAATGACCCCACCTCGCAGCGAGGTCGTGCACCACAACTGCTCGTAGTTCCCGCAGCCGGCATCCAGGCAGACGACGAGGCTTGGCGTTCCGAGACGGCTGCCAAGTGCCTCCACATAGTGCGGCAGGTCGACGCTGCCGCTCTCCTCGCAGGCCTCGATGAGCACGACGCACCGGGCGTGCGGTACGCCCTGCTCCTGCAGCGCGCGGATGGCCGCCAGCGACGCGAACACCGCGTAGCCGTCATCGGCTCCGCCGCGGCCGTACAGCTTGCCGTCGCGAATGACCGGTTCCCAGGGCGAGAGTCCGTCGGCCCAGCCGGTGAATTCGGGCTGCTTGTCGAGGTGGCCGTAGAGCAGCACGGCGTCCTCGGTGTCCTGCCGGCCGCTGTCCGCAGCCGGCGGGTAGGCGGGCACTTCGCACAGCAGGACGGGGGTCCGCCCCGGTCAGCTGCACGATCTCCACTTTCATGCCCTCGATGGGCTGCCCGGTGCACCAGTCGGCCAGCAGCCTGGCGGCCCGATCCATGTGCCCGTGTGCCTGCCAGTCCCGGTCGAAGCTGGGGGACTTGTTGGGGATCCGGATGTAGTCGGAGAGTCGCGGGACGATCGACTTGTTCCACAAGTTGTCGATAGATTTCGTGGCGATAGGGATATTAATTTTGTTCATATAAATAGATACTTATAAATTATTCCAAAACTACAAAATATATTTAGATGCTCTCAGGCTGGCGGCTTCCGAGCGTCCTGGAGACCCGGCAGGTTGAAGAAAAATAGAGCATTAGCGGTAGTGGTCGCCGCAATCTCATTGGGCTCCTCGGTCCGAACTTCACATACCGAATCAAATACAGCCCGTAAGTACATGGGTTCATTACGCCGATGGCTCGGCTTCGGCTGGATGTTCCGAGGCAATCAGATAGGGTCCATCGGTCTCGAGCATCAGCCGATCGAGGGGTATCCGTGGCACCAGGGCCTTGACCGCGGCGCCTCGCCGTTCGTCGCAGATCCAACCCGTGATGCCGACATAGAGGTCCCGCTCCAGATAGGCGGCGAGTTCCTCGCCGCTGCCGGTGAAACAATGTACGACCGCCCGGGGCAGGTCGGGCAGGTAGTCCGACAGGATGGCCATGAAGTCCTCGTGCGCGTCCCGTTGGTGCAGGAAGACCGGCTTGCCGAGTTCCTTCGCCAGGGCCAGCTGGCCGGCGAATACGCGCCGTTGATCCTCGCGCGGCGAGAAGTCCCGGAAGTAGTCGAGACCGCACTCACCGGCTGAGGTAACCAGCGGATCTTCCAGCAGCCGGCGCAGCCGTGGCAGGTCGCTGTCCGGGAATTCCCGCGCATGGTGCGGGTGAATGCCGGCGGTTGCGCGCATCAGCGCCGGCCAGCTGCGGCAGATGGCAATGGCCTGCCCGGCACTCTCCAGGCTGCTGCCGGTGATCACCATTCTCCCGATTCCCGCGGCGAGGGCCCTGGCGACGACCTCGGCCCGGTCGTGGGCGTAGCTGTCGTGGGCGAGGTTGATGCCGATGTCGATCAGGGGGCTTGTCTGCATGCTGACAGGTGGCTCTGCGATAATGCGGGCGTTTCCCGTGACCAGCCGGCGCGGCACCACGGATGACAGGCATTCTAGATGAGCTGGACGGGCGATGGGCCCAGGGCACGGAAGGTGAATGATGTCGCTTGACCAAGAAGCACTGGAGACCCTGCGCAAGGACGGCCAGGCACCGGCCTCGCGATACCAGACGAGAACCGGCCAGCGGCGCCGCCGGCTGTTGATGGTCGGCCTCGCGGTCGTGGTCGCGGTTCTCGCCGGGCTGCTGCTGGGTCGCTCCAGGCCCATGGACGTGGACATCGTTGCGGCGGCGGCGCCGCTGGCTCCCGGGCAGGCGGCGGTGCTGAACGCCTCGGGATATGTCGTCGCGCGACGCCTTGCAACCGTCTCGTCGAAGGTCACCGGACGCGTCATCGAGGTCACTTTCGAGGAAGGCAGCCAGGTCAGGGAAGGCCAGGACCTTGCGCGGCTGGACGATGCAACGGTCCGTGCCGTCTTCAGTGTCGCGTCGAGACAACTCGATGCCGCGCGACTGGACCTCAAGGAGGTCGAGGTGCGCCTGGCGGAAGCCATCCGCGATCGCGATCGGCTCCGCCTGCTCCGGGAGCAGAACCTGGTCAGCGTCAGCGCGCTGGACGGCGCCGAAGCCAATGCGAACGCGCTCGCAGCCAGGCTCGAGACCGCTCGTGCAAACGTGGCGGTTGCCCAGGGTAACGTCAACCTGCGTGCCCAGGACCTCGACGACCTCGTCGTGCGCGCGCCATTCGACGGGGTTGTGATCTCGAAGGATGCACAGCCCGGGGAGATGGTTTCCCCGATTTCCGCGGGCGGCGGTTATACGCGCACCGGAATCGCGACCATCGTCGACATGGCATCGCGGGAAATCGAGGTGGATGTCAACGAGGCCTACATCAACCGTGTTCAGGACAGAGCAGCGAGCGGAGGCAATCCTCGATTCTTATCCCGATTGGCGAATCCCGGCCAGGGTCATCGCGATCGTTCCGACGGCGGATCGGCAGAAGGCGACTGTGCGCGTGCGGATCGGGATCGACGAACTGGACCCCCGCATCCTGCCGGACATGGGGGTCAAGGTGCGATTCTTCGACGATCGTGCCCGCGACGGGTCCCGCGGCGGTTGCCAGCCTGCCGTCAGGGGCCGATCCTCGGGGAAGAGGGCGCGAACTACGTCTGGCGAGTGATCGACGGACGCGCGGTCAGGACGAACGTCGAAGTGGGCGAGGAGTCGGAAGGGAACCGCCAGGTCCTGAAGGGCGTGGCGGTGGGCGACGAGGTCATCGTCGGTCCGCCTGCGGGGATTTCGGATGGCGGGCGAGTCCGAGGCCGGAGCGAAGCTTGACGGCGGAGCATGACATTGAGCCGAACGCTGGTCCGGATCCGCGAGCTGTTCAAGGAATTCCGCCGCGGCCCGGAGGTTGTCCATGTCCTCGAGGGCCTGTCGATGGAGATTCCCGAAGGCGACTTCGTGGCGCTGATGGGGCCGTCCGGCTCGGGCAAGTCGACGCTGCTGAACCTGCTCGGCGGTCTCGACCGGCCGACGTCCAGGCGCGCTGGAAGTGCAGGGCCTGGAGCTCGGTGAATTGTCCGACACGGCCCTGGCGCATTGGCGGGCCGACAACGTCGGCTTCATCTTCCAGATGTACAACCTGCTGCCGGTGCTGACGGCCGAACGAAACGTGGAGCTGCCGTTGCTGCTGACCGACCTGCCCGGCGCGGAGCGCATGCGACGGGCGCGCGCGGCGCTTCAGCTCGTCGGCCTGGGCGATCGTGCGAGGCACCGCCCCGGCCAGTTGTCCGGCGGCCAGGAGCAGCGAGTCGGCGTCGCGCGGGCGATCGTCACCGATCCCGTCCTGTTGCTCTGCGACGAGCCGACAGGCGACCTGGACCGCAAGTCCGGCGACGAGATCCTGGATCTCCTGCAGGCCCTCAACGAGCAGGGCAAGACCGTGATCATGGTGACCCACGATCCGAGGGCCGCCGAGCGCGCCAAGCGGACGCTGCACCTGGAAAAGGGCCGATTGGTCGAGCAGGGCCCATGATCGGCTATGTCCCCCTGGTGCTTGCCAACCTGCGCCGGAGGCCGCTGCGGACCTTCTTCACGCTGGGCTCGATCCTGGTCGCCTTCCTGATGTTCGGGGTCCTCGGCGCCATGACCCGCGCCTTCAGCGCCGGGGCCGAGCTGGCCGGCGCCGACCGGTTGCTCGTGACCCACAAGGTATCCCTCATCCAGCCGTTGCCGGAGAGTTACCGGTCGCGGATCCGTCAGGTCGACGGTGTCGCGCGAGTCAGCAGTGCGACCTGGTTCGGCGGCGTCTACCAGGACGATCGCAACCAGCTGCCGACGTTCCCGGTGGACGGCGAGGTCTACCTCGACATCTATCCGGAGTACGTCATTTCGTCCGCAGGGCGGCAGCGCTGGCTGGCGGACCGTCGCGGTGCCATCGTCGGTCGGCCCATCGCGGACGAGTTCGGCTGGAAGGTCGGCGACACGATCCCGCTCAGGTCGAATATCTGGCGACAAGCGGATGGCTCGGACACCTGGGAACTGAACGTCAGCGCGCTCTACGACGTGCCCGAGGCCGGCGGCGATCCCCGCAACATTCTCATGCACTACGATTATTTCGAGGAGTCGCGCGGCCGCGGCAAGGGGCTGGTCAGCTGGTATATCGTGCAGGTTGCCGATCCGGCCGCGGCAGCCAGGGTGGCACGCGACATAGACGGCCAGTTCGCGAATTCTCCCTACGAGACGAAGACCGCCACCGAGAAGGCTTTCGCGCAGAGTTTCGTCAACCAGATCGGCAACATCGGCGCCATCATGACCGGCGTAGTCAGCGCCGTATTCTTCACGATGCTGCTGGTCACGGGTAACACCATGGCGCAGTCGGTTCGCGAGCGCACCCCCGAGATCGGCGTCCTGAAGACGCTGGGCTTCACGGGTCCGGTGGTCACGGCCCTGATCCTCGCCGAATCGATCCTGCTGACGGCGATCGGGGGCTTTCTCGGCATGGTTGGCGCCTATGTCACGGTCGAGGCGGTGGGCGGGATGGTGCGGCAGTACCTTCCGGTGTGGGAGGTCCCGGCCGACGCCTGGCTCAGCGCCACCTGGATGATCCTTGCCCTCGGCCTGCTCGCCGGGGCCGTGCCGGCCTGGAACGCTCAACGGCTGCCGATCGTGCAGGCATTGCGGGCGACCTGAACCATGAGCACACGTCATCCATGGCGCCAGGTCCTGGCCATCACGGCGATGAACCTGCGTAGCGTCCCGCAGCGCCTGGGAACGGCCGCCGTCGCCGTCGTCGGCATCGGCGGCGTCGTGGCCGTACTGGTAGCCGCGCTGTCGATGTCCGAGGGGTTTCGGGCCGCGATGGCGCTTTCCGGTCGTGAGGACGTGGGGATCGTGCTGCGCGGCGGCTCGGCGGACGAGCTGTCCAGCGGCCTCTCGCTGGATGCGGTCAAGTACGTGATGGATGCGCCGTCGATCGCGCAGGGGCCCGACGGGCCGCTGGCTTCGCCGGAACTCTACGTCATCGTGGACGTGCCGATGCGCAGCACCGGCACCCAGGCCAACGTCCCTTTCCGCGGCGTCGGCCCGAACGCGTTTCGCATCCGCGGGGCCTTCCGGATGGTCGAGGGGCGGGCGTTCGAACGCGGCATGAACGAGGTGATCGTCGGACGCGGTGCGGCGGCGCAGTTCGGCGGGCTCGAGGTGGGCAGGACGGTGTCCTTCGGCGGCTTGCCCTGGCGGGTCACGGGCATCTTCGAGGATGGCGGCAGCGTCAGCGAATCCGAAATCTGGACCGATGCATCGGTGCTGCAAGGCGCCTACAACCGGGGCACGTCCTACCAGTCGGTTCGCGTCCGACTGCCTGGACCGCGGCAGATGGCGGGACTGGCGCGGCATCTCGGCGGCGACCCGCGGTTCAACATGACCGTGCGCACGGAGACGGAATTCCTGGCGGGCCAGTCGCGCGTGCTCATCGCCATCGTGCAGACCGTCGGGATCCTGATCTCGGTTGCGATGGGAGTCGGGGCGGTCTTCGCCGCGCTCAACACGATGTACGCGGCGGTCGCCTCGCGCACGCGCGAAATCGCCACGCTCAGGGCGCTCGGCTTTGGGGCCGCTGCGGTGGTGGCGTCGGTACTGGTGGAGGCGATGCTGCTGGGTCTTTTCGGCGGCGTCCTGGGCGCTGTGCTCGCCTATGTCGAGCTTCAACGGCTTCAGGGCCTCGACCCTCAACTTCCAGAGCTTCAGCCAGATCACTTTCGCATTCACCGTCACCCCTGCGCTGATGTTGGCTGGAATTGCCTACGCGTTGTTGCTGGGTCTGGTAGGCGGGCTGCTGCCCGGGTTGCGGGCCGCCCGGATGCCCGTGATCCAGGGTCTCAGGGAACTCTAGACATGCTTTCTCGCGAGGAACGGCGCTGGCTCCCCTGGGCGCCCCTGCTGCTTGCCGAGGGCCTGTATGCGCGTCTGGCCACCACGCGCCTGCCACCGGCCAGCGACCCGGCGGGGCGGGTCGGTAGCGGCTCCAGGACGATCAGGCTGGCCGGCCTCGGCGACTCGATCATTGCGGGCGTCGGCGTCGAGTCACAGGCCCAAGGGCTCGTCGGCCAGGTGGCCGCCCAGGTCGCCTCACGGGCACCCGTTGCGGTGGAGTATCGGGCCTTCGGCGAGTCCGGCGCGACCAGCAAGTCGATCGTCGAAGGGCTGCTTGCTGCCGCCGTCGACTTCGAGCCGGAGCTGGTCGTACTGTCGCTCGGCGTCAACGACGCGATCGCGGGCGTCAAGCCGTCGGACTTCAAGCAGACGCTCCGCGCACTCGTCGACGCGCTCGCCGGCAGCGCGCGTCACCCGTCGGTCGTATTCGGCGGGGTTCCGCCGCTCGGCAGCTTTCCCGCCTTGCCATGGCCGCTCCGCCAGCTGCTGGGGGAACGTGCCCAGGCCCTGCAGGAAGCGGCCGTGCAGCTCACGGGATTCCGTGGCATGCGGGTCGTCGTATTTCCGGCACGGCTGCAGCGAGCCACCTTCTCGCGCGACAGGTTCCACCCCGGAGCGAAAGGCTGCGAGGACTGGGCGAGCTGGGTTGTCAATGGGATGACGCCGCGACTGGAGGAATTCCGTTCAACCCCGGTGATTGCCGCCGCAACTGTGATCGAACGAGCCGCTGCCGGCTGGTATCATCGCGCCGATGGAACTCAACCCCTATCCTCACCTGCTCGCGCCGCTGGACCTGGGCTTCACGACGCTGCCCAACCGTGTCCTCATGGGCTCCATGCACACGGGGCTCGAGGATCGCGCCGAGGATTATCCGCGGTTGGCCGCCTACTTCGCCGAGCGGGCGCGCGGCGGCGTCGGATTGATCGTCACCGGTGGCATCGCGCCCAACATCGCGGGCTGGTCCAAGCCTTTCGCCGGCAAGCTGACCAATTCCCGTGAGGTGGCGCGTCACCGCCTGATTACCCGGGCAGTACACGCGGAAGGCGGCAAGGTCTGCATGCAGATCCTGCATACCGGCCGCTATGCCTATCATCCGCTCTCGGTCGCTCCGTCCCGGATGAAGGCACCGATTTCGCCGTTCACGCCGCGTGCGCTGACGCGCTTCGGCATCTCACGGCAGATTTCTGCGTTCGCGCGCTGTGCGCGCCTCGCGCAGGAGGCGGGATACGACGGTGTCGAGGTGATGGGCTCCGAAGGCTACTTCATCAACCAGTTCATCGCGGCCCGAACCAACCGTCGCAGCGATGAGTGGGGCGGCTCCTATGAGAACCGCATCAGGCTGCCGCTCGAGATCCTGCATCGCGTCCGCAAGGCCGTCGGTCGCGAGTTCATCATCATCTACCGGCTGTCCATGCTCGACCTGGTCGAGGGAGGCAGCAGCTGGGAGGAGATC
Organism: uncultured Gammaproteobacteria bacterium; assembly: GCA_963695465.1. GTDB lineage: Bacteria > Pseudomonadota > Gammaproteobacteria > Steroidobacterales > Steroidobacteraceae > SG8-30. The sequence continues at coordinate 224,557 of CAVOGM010000005.1, read as the reverse complement.
GTCCACCTGGCGAAGGCGGTCGAGGCGGCTGGTGCCACGATCATCAACACGGGCATCGGCTGGCATGAGGCGCGGATTCCGACCATCGCCACCATGGTGCCGCGCGCCGCCTTCACCTGGGTGACGAGCAAGCTCAAGGGTGAAGTTTCCGTTCCGCTGGTGACCAGCAACCGGATCAACGACCCGGCGGTGGCCGAGTCCGTGCTTGCCGCGGGCGACGCGGACATGGTGTCGATGGCGCGGCCGTTGCTGGCGGATCCCGAATTCGTCAGGAAGGCGGCGGAAAACCGTGCCGACGAGATCAATACCTGCATAGCCTGCAACCAGGCCTGCCTGGACCACGTTTTCGAGCAGAAGGTCGCCTCCTGCCTGGTGAACCCGCGCGCGAGCCACGAGACGGAACTCAACTATGCGCCAGCGCCGCGAAGCAGGCGTGTCGCGGTGGTCGGCGCGGGGCCGGCCGGCCTGGCCTGCGCGACCATCGCCGCCGGCCGTGGGCATGAGGTCACCCTGTTCGAGGCGTCGGGCGAGATCGGCGGCCAGTTCAACATGGCCAAGCGGGTCCCGGGCAAGGAAGAGTTCCACGAGACGCTCAGGTACTTCGGCCGGCAGATCGAGATCCAGGGTGTGCAGCTGCGTCTCGGCGAGCGGGTCGGTGCCGAAGAGCTGCTCGCCGGCTCGTTTGACGAAATCGTGATCGCCACGGGCGTGACGCCGCGGTTGCCGGCGATCGACGGCATAGAGCATCCGAAAGTGCTGTCCTACGTGGACGTCCTGCTGCACGGCAGCCCGGTCGGTGAATCGGTCGCCTTGATCGGCGCGGGTGGCATCGGCTTCGACGTCGCCGAGTACCTTGGCCACGGCGGCGAGGAAAGCCCGGCCGGCGATCCTACGGAAAGGTTCATGCGCGACTGGGGAGTCGACATGACGCTTGACCGGCGCGGTGGCCTGGCGCCGGACGATGGCGCGATGCGGCCGGCCGCAAGGAAGATTTTCCTGCTGCAGAGAAAGGCGACGCCGCCCGGGCGGGGTCTGGGGAAGACGACGGGGTGGATCCACAGGACCGAGCTGAAGCGGCGCGGTGTGCAGATGATCGCCGGTGCCAGTTACGAGCGCATCGATGATTCCGGCCTGCATATCACGACGCAGGACGGAGCGCGCCTGCTCGAAGTCGACAACGTCGTCATCTGCGCCGGTCAGGACTCGCTGCGTTCACTGGTGGACCAACTGGAAGCCGGCGGCCGGAAGGCGCATGTCATCGGCGGCGCGAAGCTCGCCGCCGAGCTCGATGCCAAGCGTGCCATCGACGAGGGAGCGCGGCTTGCCGCGTCGTTCTGAGGCGATGAGCGCCGCGGCGGGTCAGCTGGCGCTCCTGGACGTCGAACAGGCACAGCCCGATTGGCGTGTCCGCGAGTCGCCGCGCGCGCGACGGCTGACGGTCAGGGTTTTTCCGGGTGGGCGGGTTGAAATCGTCGTGCCGGTCGGCACGCGGTCGCGCACCGTGCAGCAGTTCGTCACCCACCATCGCGGCTGGATCGACCGCAAGGTGCAGGAACTGCAGCACCTGGTCAGCGAGCCCCCGGATAGCTTGCCGCAAGCCGTATCTTTCCAGGCGATTGACCAGCGCCTTTCGGTTCGCTATCTCGACACGCACGGCACCCCAAGGGTGGGGCAGTGCGGCGAGGACATCGTCGTCAGCGGCGACCTGAGCCGCCTGCCGCTCGTGCGGCACGCCCTGCATCGCTGGCTGCTGCACACTGCGCATTCACACCTCGTACCGTGGCTCGGCGCGGTGGCCAGCGACCATGGCATGAACTTCAACAGGGCGCAGGTACGCCGCCAGCGGACGCGCTGGGGCAGTTGCTCGCGATCAGGCACGATCAGCATCAACGCCTGCCTCATGTTCCAGCCGGCGGACGTCGTCCGCTACCTGTTCGTGCACGAGCTTGGGCACACGGTGCACCTGAACCACTCACGACGTTTCTGGCGCCTGGTGGAACAGCTGGAGCCGGGTTGGCAGGCCCTCGACCGCGAGCTGTCGCGCGGCTGGCGGCACGTCCCGCCCTGGGCGATTGGCTGAGCGTTCGCTGAGGACGGCCGGCGCAGGGTGCGGGCGCGATCCTGAATCGATATTTCCAGGCTCCACGTAGTTCCCTGGGTGCTGAAAGCCCGCCTGCTATACTGCCGCGCCCTTGAAACTGCGGTGTCCAGTCGATGTCCGAGCAACTCTATAACGTCAACGTCGCCTCGAGCGAGTTGCTGCCGACTCCGGAGGAGATCAAGCGCGAGCTTCCCGCTTCGCCGGACGCCCAGCGATGCGTCCTGAATGCGCGGTCGGTCATCCGCGACGTCCTCGATCGGCGCGACCCGCGATTGTTCGTGGTGGTCGGCCCCTGTTCGATCCACGACCTGGATGCGGCGCGCGAGTACGCAAGGCGACTGAAGGCGCTGGCGGAGAAGGTTTCGTCGACCCTGTACCTGGTCATGCGCGTCTACTTCGAGAAGCCGCGCACGACCGTCGGCTGGAAGGGCCTGGTCAACGATCCGGACATGGACGACTCTTTCCATATCGAGAAGGGGATCCGGCTGGCGCGGCAACTGCTGATCGAGCTGGCGGAGATGGGCCTCCCGGCAGCCACCGAGGCGCTGGATCCGATCATGCCGCAGTACCTGGGGGAACTCATCGCGTGGACCGCCATCGGCGCGCGGACCACGGAATCGCAGACTCATCGCGAGATGGCCTCCGGACTGTCAACGCCCATCGGCATCAAGAACGGCACCGACGGGACCCTGGGCGTGGCGGTCAACGCACTGCAGTCGGTGCGCAGCCCGCACCACTTTCTCGGCATCACCCAGCAGGGGCAGTCGGCGGTCTTCCGCACGCGAGGCAACGCCTACGCGCACATCGTGCTGCGGGGCGGGGGCGGGCGGCCCAACTACGACTCCGTCAGCGTCGCCCTGTGCGAGCAGGCCCTGGCCAAGGCAGGGCTGCCCGTCAACATCGTCGTGGACTGCAGTCATGGCAATTCCAACAAGGACCACGAGCTGCAGCCCCTGGTGGCCGAGAACTGCGTGAACCAGGTGCTGGAAGGCAACCGGTCCATCGTCGGACTGATGCTGGAGAGCCACCTTGGCTCAGGCAACCAGCCGATTCCGGCGGACCTCGGCCAGTTGCGTTACGGCGTTTCGGTGACGGACGCCTGCATCGACTGGGAGACCACCGAGAGGCTGCTGCTCGGCCTGCACCGACGACTTTCCGCAAACCCGCGCCGCGGCACGTCCGCGCCGCCGAGGTCGGGCACGGGCTGATACGGGGCATGCGCGGACCGTCAGGCAGGGGGCTTCCCTACGCGGTACTGGCGGCCGCGCTCGTGGGCGTTTCCTTCGGCTCGATCTTCGTCAGGCTGGCCGCCGCGCCCGCGCTCGCCATCGCCCTCTGGCGGATGACGCTGGCTTCCGCCGTCGTCCTGCCAGCCGCCCTCGTCTCCGGCGGGATCAGGCCGCGTACTTCAGCGCGCGCAATGGCGCTCGCTGCCGCTGCGGGCGGGTTGCTGGCGCTGCATTTCGGCAGCTGGATGACCTCGCTGCTGTTCACGTCGGTCGCGAACAGCGTCCTGCTGGTCAACACGGCGCCGATCTTCGTCGCGCTGCTGTCCTGGATCTCCGGGCGGGACCGTCCGACCTCGCGGACCTGGGCGGCTGTCGTGCTGGCGACGGCCGGCGCCGCGGTGATCACCTCCGGCGGGCTTGCGGACAAGACTTCGCTGATCGGCAACCTGCTGGCAGTGGGCGGGGCGCTGGCCATGGCGGGGTACCTGCTGCTGGCTCGGGAGGCGCAGCGAGTGCTGGCCTACCTGCCGTATGTGGCCGTGGCCTACGGCACGGCGGCGGTGGTGCTGTGGGCGGCGGTGCTCATCAGTGGCACGCAGTGGCACTCGTTCCCGCCGCAGACCTGGGCGGTGCTGGCGGCCATGGCCGTCGTCTCGCAACTGGTCGGACACGGCGGCTACAACTGGTCGCTGAGGCACCTTCAGGCGGCGTTCGTTTCCATCGCGCTGACCGGCGAGCCTGTGCTGGCCTCGCTACTGGCCTGGTGGTTGCTCGACGAGCCCATCGGCGCGCGGACCGCCCTGGGTGGCGTACTGGTGCTCTCCGGCATCCTGGTCGCGGCGCGCGCCAGGCGCTGACGCCGCTTCCACCAGCGCCAGCCGAGTAGCGCAGCCAGGGCGGCGAAGTAGAACAAAGGCTCCCGCACGTCCGCCTTGACCTGCCAGTAATAGTGGACACAGCCAAGAAGCGTCGCGACGTATACCAGTCGGTGAAGTTTCTGCCAGCGACGACCCAGGCGGCGCATGGCGGCTCGCGTCGAGGTCAGTGCCAGGGGCGACAGCAGCGCAAGCGCCGTGAAACCGACCGTGATGTAGGGCCGCTTGACGATGTCCTCGTAGAGGATCTGGAAGTCGAGTCCCTGGTCGACGAACAGGTAGAACAGGAAATGGCCGAGCAGGTAGAAAAACGCGGTCAGGCCCAGCATCCGGCGAAAGCGCATCCAGTGAACCCAGCCGGTCATCTCTCGCAGCGGGGTCACGCAAAGCGTGATCAGCAGGAAGTTCAGGCCCCACTTGCCGAGCGTGTGGAGGATCTCCTCGACCGGGTTGGCGCCGAGCGACACGCCGCCGACGCCGGCGACACCGGCTGCGAGCCAGGCCAGCGGCGCCAGGCAGCCCAGCAGGACCAGCGGCTTCAGGACGAATCGGGCCAGGTTTGCCTGGGACAGCGCCATGCTCAGAACGACCTCGCCAGGTCCATGCCGGCGTACAGCGACGCCACTTCCTTGCCGTAGCCGTTGAACATCCGGGTCGGCTGCCGGTCCCAGAAGGCCGCCGAGCCGATGCGCCGCTCGCGCTTCTGGCTCCAGCGCGGATGATCGACCTCCGGGTTCACGTTGGCGTAGAAGCCGTACTCACGCGGCGCCGACTTCTCCCAGCTCGTGCGCGGGCGGTCCTCGGTGAAGCGGATCCGGACGATGGACTTGATGCTCTTGAAGCCGTATTTCCAGGGTACGACGAGCCGCAGTGGCGCGCCGTTCTGGTTGGGAAGCGCCTTGCCGTAGAGCCCGACCGCCAGGATGGCGAGCGGGTTCATGGCCTCGTCGATCCTCAGTCCCTCGCGGTAGGGCCAGTCGAGCACGGCATAACGCTGCCCTGGCATCTGTTTCGGGTCCAGCAGCGTGGTGAACTCCACGTACTTGGCCTTCGAGGTCGGCTTGAAGCGCTTGATCAGGTCGCCGAGCGGGAAGCCGACCCAGGGGATGACCATGGACCAGGCCTCCACGCAACGCAGCCTGTAGATTCTTTCCTCCAGCGGATGCGGCTTGAGGATGTCCTCCAGGGTGAAGTTGCCGGTCACCTCCGCTTCGCCCGCGACGGCCACGTTCCACGGGCGCGTGCGGAAATTGCGGGCGTTTGCCGCCGGATCGGACTTGTCGGTGCCGAACTCGTAGAAATTATTGTAGCCGGTGACCTCTTCGAACCTGTTCGGATCCTCGGTCGTGGAGAAACGGGGGTTGGGCTTATAGCGTAACGGTGGCGCCACGACCGAGACGTTGACCATCGCCTGCGCCAGGACCTCGGGCGCGGCGGCCAGCAGGCCGGCGCCGGTGAGGCCTGCCAGGAAGGCCCGCCGCGATTGATAGACCGGCTCAGGCGTGATCTCCGAGGCTGCGATGTCACTGGGTCGCCTGACGAACATGATTCCTCCGCTGCGTTCACGATCTACCTACCCAGTAGACCGTACCAGCTCAGGAAAGATTTCGCCGGGCAGGCGAATCCGGATGCATCGGGCTCGCAAGTCCCCCTAGAACTCGTATTCGACGAGAAAGCGCAGGGTTTGCGCCGGCGCTTCCCTTGTCAGGCCAAACAACCAGGCCGCTTCGTAGCGGATGGCGCCGCGTCCCAGCTTCAGCTTGCCGAACACGGCGGGACCGGCTTCGTGGCCGTGGTCGCCAAGCGAGCCGAATTCTCCGACATCGCCGAATTCGCCGTAGACCTCGACACCGGGTTCGAATCGCTGGTCGCCGCGCCAGCGGTACTGCATGGCGTATTCAAGTTCCGTGTCGGCGCCGGATGCCAGGGGACGTTCCGCTACCAGGTTCAGGACGAACTGGCTCCGCCCCAGTTCCTTCTGCAGCAGCGCGCCGAGTTCCAGCTTGTCGTCGCTGCCATCCTCCAGGGAGTGGGCATATTCCACCAGCAGCCCGACGTCGACCGGATAGCGTCCCTGCTCGAACAGCTGGAAGACGTTTTCCCATGCCACCTCGGTTGCCTTGAGCCCTTCTCGCGGCTCTTTTTCCCACTCGCCGCCCAGTGCGGTGAGCCAGAACCAGGTGGGTGCATGTTCCAGTTCCAGCTTGTATGCCTGTGCCCCGTCGATCTGCGGGTCGCCGTCGAATTCGCGGTGGCCGCGAAATTCGATCGCCGTCTCACCCTGTTCCACGACCGGCGAATAGACCTTGTGTCCGGCCTCAGCGCGCGGTGCCGCCAGCAGCAGGGCCGCAAACGCGGCGACCAGGCTTGCGGGGACCGCGCCGCGGGGAACCCGCCGCGCGGCACCATTGAAGCTGCGTGCGGCGGCGAGGACGGCGATCAGGGTGGCGGCGAAGAACACCAGCTGCATGCCGCTCGGCCGGTCGTCGTAACCCACCAGCGCATGCAGGATCTGTCCGACGAGGCCATGCTGTGGGAGCCAGCCTGAACTGTCCCAGAGGGGTTCAGCCAGAGCCGGCACCAGGCCGGCCTGGACAAGGTACGACGCTGCCTGGGCCGCCATCCCGGCGGCCATGCACAACAACAGCCAGCCGGTGACAGTGAACAGCCGGCTGGCGGGAATCCTCACAAGACCGAGGTAGAGCAGAGAGCCGATTGCCGCGCCGCCAGCGATGCCGAGCGCGCCGCCGAGCAGCATGGACGTCGCACCGGTGCCTCCCGCCGCCATGCCATGCAGGAACAGGACGACCTCGGCTCCCTCGCGCAGAACGGCCAGCGCGACGACCACGGCCAGGGCCGTGAGCGGTCGGGCACCAGCGCCGACATCGGCACTGACGGCCCGGATGTCCCGGGACAATTGCTTGCCGTGGCGCTGCATCCAGATGTGGTGCCAGGCCAGCATGGCGACGGCCAGCAGCAGGACACTGGCGTTGAAAACCTCGGGACCGAGCCCCTCGAGAGCGTTGCTGACTCGATCGGCAACGGCTGCAAGCCCGAGCGAGCCAGCCAGGCCAGCGGCGATACCCAGTACGACGATTCGGCGACTGCCAGCCAGGCCGCGTGAGGCGGCCAGGGCGAGACCAATGATGAGCGAAGCCTCGAAGACCTCGCGAAGGACGATGATGAACGCGGCGAGCATGCCTTACTCCACGACCAGGAAGCCGCGCGCCGTCGCGGGGTTGAACTCACCGAAGAATTCGTAACGGCCGGGCTTCAACGGCCCGACGTAGATCGTGATGCGGCCGTTTCCAGGGACGATCTTTTCGCGGTGCAAGTCGTAGCTCTCGAACTCCTCGGGAGTAGGGTCCCGGTTCTCGACAAACAAGCGGATCTTCCGGTCGGCCGGAACGGTCATCTCTGCCGGGACGAAGCGATGGGATTCGATGACGAGCGTGTATTCCGGCAGCTCCGCCGCGGCGGCGGGTCCACCGAGTACGATCAGCGCAACCCATCCCGGCAACAGCTTTGCTTTCACGTGAGCGTCTCCGTTTCTGTTGGTGGATCTATACTAAACACGAATGAGAATCATTCGCAACAAGAACATATGCGTACCTTCCCATGCCGCGATGCCCAGCCATTCCAGCCCGAGGCGGGCCTCAGCGGCACGTCCTGTAGGCACAGGACACGCTCAGCAACCCGCGGGCTTGGTGCTAACCTCAAGGAGCATGGATAGCCTCTCTCCCGATATCGCCGGCCTTGCGGCCGCGCTCGGCGTCGGGCTGCTGATCGGCCTCGAGCGTGAGCGCAGCAAGGGGACTGGACCCCATCGCAAGCCGGGCGGCATTCGGACCTTTGCCTTGTTTGCCCTCGCCGGAGCAATCGCCGCGGCGGTGAACAATCCGTGGCTGACCCCGGTCACGGTCCTGTCCGCGACCGCCTTTGCGGCAGTCGCCTATCACCATGGCGCGAACGAGGATCCCGGACTGACGACGGAGATCGCGCTGGTCGTGACCACGCTGCTGGGGATCCTCGCGTATCGGCATCCCGCCACCGGCGCCGGGCTGGGGGTGGTGGTCGCAATCATGCTGGCGGCGCGGACCAGGCTGCACCGATTCGTCCTCGACCAGCTCAATGCCCAGGAGGTCCACGATGGCCTGCTGCTCGCGGCGGCGGCACTCGTAGTCCTCCCGCTGTTGCCCGATCGCGCGGTCGATCCCCTCGGTGCCTTCAACCCGCGGGTGATCTGGCTGCTGGCGATCCTGGTCATGACCATCAACGCGGCCGGCTACGTTGCGCTTCGAGCCTTCGGCGCCGCGGTCGGCTTGCCACTGTCCGGACTGGCCGGCGGTTTCGTCTCGAGCACGGCGACCCACGGGGCGATGGGGAGCAGGGCGCTGGCCGAACCGGGTCTGTTGCGACCGGCCATTGCGGGCGCGGCATTGTCCTCGCTGGCGACGCCGATTTTCATGATGATCGTGCTCGCGGTCGCCAATCGCGCGGTCATGGTCGCGATGAGCCTGCCCATGGCGCTGGCGGGCCTCGGTGCGCTGGGCTACGGGGCGCTGTTCACGCTTCGCGCCGTGCGTACGCCGCCTCCGGAGGAAATGCAACTTGGCAGGCCGTTCAGTCCGCGCGATGCGCTGATCTTCACGGCCACCGTCACGGGGGTGATCTTCGCCGCCGCGCTCCTGGAGCGCTTGTTCGGGACCGCGGGTGCGCTGGTGGGCGTGGCCGTCGCCGGGATCGCGGACACGCAGGCCGCGGGCGCGTCGGCGGCTTCACTGGCCGCAGCCGACAAGTTGACGGTCGACCAGGCGGTCATCGCCACCTTGCTGGCGTTTACCGCCAATGCCGGCATGAAGGTGGCGGTTTCCTGGGTATCGGGCCGAGCAGCATTCGTTGCACGCGTGCTGCCTGGCCAGGTGCTGATGGTGTCGCTGGCCTGGCTGGGCTGGGCGATATCCTGCTGGGACCTGTTCTAGCGCCAGTCGGCGCAGGGCAGTCCCGCGGCCCGGGCGCGCCGCTGCGTCGCGGGGCTGGCGTTGACCACCAGCGGTTCTTCCACCGCCAGGAGGTGCTCGAAATCCGACGTCGCATTGCCGTAGGCGGCCAGCCGGGCGCCCGGGTAGCGGACGCGCAGCGCCTGGACGACGCGACGCTTTTCCTCGCCGCGGCGGTTCTCGGTCGTCAGGTGCCCGTCGAGCGTCTCGCCTTCCCAGGCAACGCCGGTGCAGTGGGTTTCGTCGAAGCCGAGACGCCGGCCGATGGCAGGCACATACAGGTCCACGCTGGCCGACAGCAGCACCAGCCGGTCGCCGGCCGCGCGGTGCTTCTCGATGACGGCCAGCGCACCCGGAATGAGCAGCGCGGACAGCCGCGAGTCGCAGAACGCCTCGCTCCAGGCCTGGATCTCTTCGCGATGCGCTCCGCGCATCACCTGGCGAATCAGCGCTGACTTCAGGCGTCCGCGATCGGAAAATCCGAGCGCGAAACGCGCCAGGCTGAAGGGCAGGCGCCACAGTCGCCACAGGCCCGCGGGGTTTCGAGCCGCGTAGCCGCTCAGGTAAGGGACCAGGGTGTCGTGCCGCGTGATCGTGCCGTCGAGATCGAATATGGCCAGGCGAGCGGGCGCAAAGGCGTCGTCGCCCGCGGCGGTCATCAGTGGATCCTCCGCGCCTGTCCCGCCCAGTAGGGCTCACGCAGTGCGCGGCGCAGCAGCTTTCCGGTGGCGTTACGCGGCAGGGCAGAGACGAATTCGACGGAGCGAGGCAGCTTGTAGCCGGCAATGCGCTCGCGCGCGAAGGCGATCAACTCTTTCGCCTGCAGCGTTGCGCCTGGTCGCAGCACGACCACGGCCTTGACGGCCTCGCCCCAGCGCTCGTCGGGTACGCCGATTACCGCCGCTTCTGCCACGCCCGGGTGCGAGCACAACGCATTTTCCACCTCGACGGGATAGATGTTCTCGCCGCCGCTGATGATCATGTCCTTCACCCGATCGAGGATGAAGAGAAAGCCGTCTTCGTCCAGGTAGCCGGCATCGCCGGTGTGCAGCCAGCCATCGCGCAGCGCCGTGGCGGTTGCCTCCGGGTCGCGCCAGTATCCCTTGAAGGTGGTCGGGCCGCGCACGACGATTTCGCCAGTCTCTCCCTGAGGAAGTTCACGGCCCTCGGCGTCGACGACGCGCAGGGCGGTGCCTGCGTAGGGACGCCCGCAGGACGCCAGCTTGCCGAGCGCAGGATCGTGCTCGGCCGGTCCGAGGGAAGTCGACAGCCCCAGGTTTTCGGTCATGCCATAGACCTGCACGAGGTCACAGTTGGTGCGCGCGCGGAGCTGCTCGAGCACGGACGGCGGCATGGGAGCGGCGCCGTAGCAGATCGACGTCAAGCTGGACAGGTCGTGGCGCGCGAAGTCGGGATGGGCCAGCAAGGCATGGAGAACGGCCGGCGCCAGCAGCGTATCGGTGACGCGTTCGGTCTCGATCGCTTCGAGCGTTCCTCTTGGATCGAAGCGGCGCATCACGACCACGCGGGCGCCCTGCACCAGGGCCAGCAACGTGGTCCCGAGTGCGGCGATGTGAAACATCGGCATGACGACGAGCATCGTGGTTTCGGCGTCGTACCGACCCCAGCCCGATTCGCGGCAGGTCCGGATCCACTCATGCCACTGGCGCAGCGAGTGGAAGGCGCCCTTGGGATGACCGGTCGTGCCGCTGGTGTAGAGCTGTGTCAGGTCGTCGTCGTCTCGCGGCGCCTGTGGCGTCCCGCCCGCCGTCCCGGCATCGCACCATGTGCGGAAATCGATCCAGTTCGGGTGGTCTCCCTGCAGCGCGATGATGAGAAGGTCCTGGCGCAGCTGGTCAGCGATGGACTCTATGGCGGCATAATGATCGGCGCCGACGAACAGGATCCGGGCCTCCGCGTTATTGATGATGTAGGCGATCTCCGGGCCTGCGAGGCGGGTGTTGATCGGCACCGGAACGCAGGAAGCCTCGGTCGCCCCCAGCACGACCTCGAGGAAGGCGGGCGAATTCAGTTCCAGCAAGGCGATGCGGTCGCCGGCTTCGGTGCAGCCGGCGAGCGCAGCGGCCACCCGTCTCGCCCGCTGCACGAGCTCGCCATAGGTGAGCTGTTCATCCTGGTAGCTGATCGCGCGCGAGGCCGCGGGATACCGGTCGAGCATTGCGAGGAAACTATCCATGGTGACGGATCCTGCCTAGGGCGTTTGCGTTCGTCGTTGGGAAAGTGCCTGGCACAGCGCCGGCAGCGCCTGGCCAGAGGGCGCGGGCAGCGAGAAATCGGCCTGTTTCGCCAGCTCGGTCGGCTCCGGGTTGATCTCCACGAGCATGGCGCCTGCGGCGCGCGCGCGCGCCGCGAGCCCCGCAGCAGGGTAAACCAGCGCGGAGGTTCCTATGGAGATGAACAGGTCGCAGCCGTCCGCCGCGGCAACGGCCATCTCGAGCGATCGGGCCGGAATGGCCTCCCCGAACCAGACCACACCCGGCCGGACGAGGCCGCCACAAGCGGCGCAGCGCGGCGACGACGGGCAGGGCCGCGGCACATCCTGCGCCGGCTCTCCGCAGGACACGCAGCGGTTGTCGAAGAGGTTGCCGTGAAACTCGATCAGGTTCCGGCTCCCTGCACGGTGGTGCAGTCCATCCACGTTCTGCGTCACGACGACAAGGTCCGGGAGCATCGATTCCAGTTCCACCAGGGCCAGGTGCCCGGCGTTGGGGAGGGCCCGTTCCACGAGGTCACGCCGCCACTCGTACCACGCCCAGACGTTTTCCGGATCGGCCACGAAGGCATCGACCGTTGCAAGTTCCTCCGGCCGGAATCGGGACCACAGCCCGGTCTGGGCTTCGCGGAAAGTGGGAACGCCGCTCTCGGCGGACACGCCGGCGCCGGTCAGCGCCACCGCTTTGCGTGACGACGCCAGGCGGTCGACGAGCCCCGGTGGAATGGAAATCGGGTTCACGGCGACACGATACCAGACCGCCGCATCGGGTCGGAGTGGTCGTCGATGGCCCGCGGCCGCGAACGGCCGCGGGCGTCGCTGTTCAGGCGGCCTGGGACGGGGCGGCGAGGCTGCGCAGCACGTACTGAAGGATCCCGCCGTGGCGGAAGTACTCGAGTTCCTTCGGTGTGTCGATGCGTACCCGCACCGCGAACCCGCTGGTCTTTCCATCGTCGCCGCGCGCCATGACCTTGGCGACCTTGGCGGCGCCGCCGTCGAGGTCGGTGATGTCGAAGGTCTCGCGACCGGTCAGCCCCAGCGACTGCGCGTTCTGGCCGTCCTGGAACTGCAGGGGCAGCACGCCCATGCCGATCAGGTTTGAGCGGTGAATGCGCTCGAAGCTTTCCGCGATCACGGCCTTCACGCCCAGCAGCATCGTGCCCTTGGCGGCCCAGTCGCGCGACGAGCCCGTGCCGTACTCCTTGCCGGCCAGCACGACCAGCGGCGTACCCTCCGACTTGTAGATCATGGCGGCGTCGTAGATGGACGTCTGCACACCGCTTGGCACGTGGACGGTCACGCCTCCCTCGGTACCCGGCGCCAGGAGGTTGCGCAGCCGGATGTTCGCGAAGGTGCCGCGCATCATCACCTCGTGGTTGCCGCGGCGCGAGCCATAGGAATTGAAGTCCTTTGGCTCGACGCCTTGCTCCATCAGGTGCCTGGCTGCCGGGCTGGAGCGCGCGATGTTGCCGGCCGGCGAGATATGGTCCGTCGTGACCGAGTCGCCAAGCAGTGCAAGGGCGCGTGCACCGCCGATGTCGGTGGACGGCGGCGGCGACATGGTCATGCCGTCGAAGTAGGGAGGATTCTTGACGTAGGTGGACTTTGGATCCCACTCATAGATCTTGCCGGCGGGCGTCGCGATCGCCTGCCAGTTGGCATCGCCCGCGAATACGCTTGCGTAGCTCTTCTTGAACATGGCCGAGTCAAGGCTGGAGGCGATGGTCTGCTGCACTTCCAGTGCCGTCGGCCAGATGTCATTCAGGAAGACGGGCTGGCCGTCGCTGCCGGTGCCGAGCGGTTCGCTCGTCAGGTCGATGTTCGCCGTGCCGGCCAGTGCATAGGCGACGACCAGGGGCGGGGAGGCCAGGAAGTTCATCTTGATCTCGGGGTGGACCCGGCCCTCAAAGTTGCGGTTGCCGGACAGGACCGAGGTTGCGATCAAGTCGCCTTCCTTGACGGCTTCGGAAATCTCGGGCCGGAGCGGGCCGGAGTTTCCGATGCAGGTCGTGCAGCCGTATCCGACCGTATAGAAGCCCACGGCCTCGAGGTCCTCACTCAGGCCCGCTTTGTCGAGGTAGTCGGTGACGACCCGGGAGCCCGGAGCCAGCGAGGTCTTGACCCACGGCCTCGCCTTCAGGCCGCGGGCGCGCGCCTTGCGTGCCAGCAGGCCTGCGGCCACCAGCACCGATGGGTTCGACGTGTTCGTGCAGCTCGTGATCGCCGCGATCAGCACGGCACCGTCCTTGACGTTGACCGTCGTGCCGTCAATGTCCGCGGGCGCGAGGCCCATGGCCTCCGGGTTTTTCTGCTCGCGCTCCGCTGCCATCTTCTCGTAGGCCTTGCCGTAGGCCACCTTCATCATGCGCATCGGGACACGGTCCTGGGGGCGCTTCGGGCCCGCCAGGGACGGCTCGACCGTGCCCATGTCGAGTTCGAGCACGTCGCTGTACTCCGCGTCCGGCTGGCCGTTCGTGCGCCACAGGCCCTGGTGCCTGGCGTAAGCCTCGACCAGCTCGATCTGTTCTCGCGGCCGGCCGGTCAGCTCCAGGTAGCGGATGGTTTCCTCGTCGATCGGGAAGATGCCGCAGGTCGAGCCGAACTCCGGCGCCATGTTGGCCAGTGTGGCGCGATCCGCGAGCGGCAGGTTGGCCAGGCCGTCGCCGAAGAACTCGACGAACTTCTCGACCACGCCTTGCTTGCGGAGTATCTCGGTGACCGTCAGAACGAGGTCGGTTGCCGTCGTCCCCGCGGGCAGCTTGCCCTTCAGTCGGAAGCCGATGACCTGTGGAATCAGCATGGTCACCGGCTGGCCGAGCATGGCCGCCTCGGCCTCGATGCCGCCCACACCCCAGCCGAGTACGCCGAGGCCGTTGACCATGGTCGTGTGGGAGTCGGTGCCGACCAGCGTGTCGGGGTAAGCGGTGCCGAGTTTCTCGTTGTGGAAGACGACCCTGGCGAGCCGCTCGATGTTGACCTGGTGAACGATGCCGGTGTTGGGCGGAACGACCTTGAAGTTGTCGAAGGCAGTCTGGCCCCAGCGCAGGAAGGCGTAACGCTCGCTGTTGCGCTCGAATTCAATCTCGTTGTTCCGGCGCAGGGCGTCGGCGTTGCCATAGGCATCCACCTGCACGGAGTGGTCGATCACCAGCTCGGCCGGCGCCAGCGGGTTGACGCGCTCCGGGTTGCCGCCGAGCCTGGCGATCGCCTCGCGCATGGCGGCAAGGTCGACGACACAGGGCACGCCGGTGAAGTCCTGCATGATGACGCGGGCGGGCGTGAAGGAAATCTCGTGGGACGGGGCGGACTTCGGATCCCAGTCGAGCAGGGCCTCGATGTCGCTGCGGGTAATGTTCACGCCGTCTTCGAAGCGGAGGAGGTTTTCCAGCAGGATCTTCAACGAGAAGGGCAGGCGGGTCAGGTCCCGGCCCTTGAGCGCTGGCAGGCTATAGATGTCGTAGGAACGCGAGCCGACCTGCAGTGTCGAGCGGGCCTTGAAACTGTCCGTCATGGAATCCTCCAGCTAGCGGGCGCAGCGCGGCTGCTGCCGCGTGTCGATGCGGTGAAAAACCGATAAATTATAGCCCGAAACGCGGTGCTTTAGGGGCTACGAGACAGCCCGGATGCCGGAAATCACCGCCCCGCCGAGGCACTCATCTCCCAGGTAGAAGACCGCATACTGACCGGGGGTCACGGCTCTTTGCGGGGATTCAAAGGCGACCTCGGTGCCCCCGGCGGCGCCGACGGATACGTGGCATGGGACGTCCCGCTGCCGGTAACGAAACTGCGCCGTACAGGCGAACTCCGTTGCCGGCGCCCTGCCGGAGATCCAGGTCGCCAGCTCGGTGGCAAGTCCCGCGCTCATCAGCAGCGGGTGATCGTGCCCCTGCACGGCAACCAGCACGTTGCGGGCGACGTCCTTGGCGGCGACGTACCAGGGCGCTTCGGCCGCACCCCGGCGCCCGCCAAGGCCCAGGCCGGCTCGCTGACCGAGCGTGTAGAACATCAGGCCGCGGTGCTCACCCAGGCTCTCGCCCTGGGCATCCTCGATCCGGCCGGGTTGGGCGGGCAGGTAGGTCTCGAGAAAGCGGCGCAAACGGCCGCTCGCCGATGAAACAGATGCCGGTCGAGTCCCGCTTGTCGAAGACCGGCAGCCCTCGCTCACGGGCAATGCGGCGCACTTCCGGCTTCTGCAAGTCGCCCAGCGGGAACAGCGTAAGTCCGAGCTGGGCCTGGCCCACGGCATGCAGGAAGTAGCTCTGGTCCTTGGCGCGATCCCGGGCACGCAGCAATGTCGTCGAGCCGTCGGCGCCGAGCCCCGTTCGCGCGTAGTGCCCGGTGGCGAACCGCCCCGCACCGAGGCGCCGGGCGTAGTCGAAGCAGACGCCGAACTTGATTTCGCGGTTGCACAGGACATCGGGATTGGGCGTGCGGCCTCGCGGAATACTCGGCAAGGAAATGGCCGAACACGCGGTCCCGGTACTCGCTGGCGAAGCTCACGCGGTGCAGCGGGATCCCGATCTCGGCGCAGACGCTGCGGGCGTCCTGGAAGTCCCGGCGGCGGTGCAGTAGCCGTCCTCGTCCTCCTCCCAGTTGGACATGAACAGTCCCTGGACGTCGTGCCCGGCGTCCCTGAGCAACAGGGCTGCGACCGCCGAGTCGACGCCGCCCGACATTCCGACGATGACCGGTGGAGCCATGAGTCAGGCGGTCCCGGCGCGCGGACGCCTGGCCGATATCAATGGCGGACAGCAGCGACAAAGGATGGCGGGTGCCGGCGAGATAGTCGTCGATGCAGCGCAACACCAGCGGGCTGCGTAGCACATTGGGACGCGCGGCCAGTTGCTCGCGGGTCATCCAGGCGGTGCGGACGATGACGCGATCGAGCCGTCTCGTCGCGTCGGGGCCGGCCACCGAGCCGGTGAAGGCCACCCTCAGGAAGGTGCGGTCCACGGCCGGATGGCGCCACAGGTAGATCCCGGTCAGGGCCTCGGGAACCAGCGCATAGGCGGTTTCCTCCAGGGTCTCGCGCACCACTGCCTCGACCAGGCTTTCGCCTCGCTCGAGGTGGCCGGCCGGCTGGTTGATGACGATGCGGCGCGCGGCGCGCTCCTCGACGACGAGGAAACGGCCGTCGCGCTCGATGATTGCCGCCACCGTGACGTCGGGTCGAAAAGCCATGGGCGGATTATAGCCGCCGGCCGTGCAGGGGCCTGGTACTGGATGACCAGGGGTCAGAGATGCTGCTGGCGGGTCTCGGCGTGCGGGGCGCTGGCGGTCCAGGCCTCGTCGAAGAAATTCAGGTAGCGGCGCGCAACTGCCGGGTCGTTCATCTCGACGATGCCGTCCCAGCGACTTGCCTGCAGGCGATAGACCAGCGCGCGGTCGTCCGCGATCAGGAACGCCGACTGGGTGTTGCGGAACTCCGGGTGTGCGTGGCGAATCTCGATGTAGCTGGTGATCCGGCGCGCCAGGCCGACGAAGTGTGAGCTTTCATAGACCGCGCGGGCGGGATCGGCAAGCAGCACCCGGACCTTCGCGTAGCCGCGTGCCAGCACCAGTCGCTTGATTGCGTCGATGAACTTGGGCTGATCGTAGACCTGTGGCTCGAGGTCCTGCGTGTACATGGCCAGCAGGCGGGTTGCCACCGTCGCGACCTGCAACGACGCCGCGCGGACCTCGTCCAGGGACGACAATATGGCCCTCGGTGCGGTCTCGAGTTGGCGCGGCTGTGTGAGCATTCTGCTACCCCAGGGCCTTTTGCATCCTCCTGTGGGGAATGCCGGCCTCGTCAAAAAGCCACCCTGCGCCCTGAAGCCGTGTCCCTCGTAGAAGGGCACGGCATGCACCTGGGCGTTCAGGGTCACCTCGGCCAGGCCGCGGTGCCGGGCCTGCTCGATCAACATGAGCAAGATCCGGTCGCCGATGCCCCGCCCGCGGAGTTCACTTAATACCGCGAGCCTGCCAATCTTACCCGCGGGGGAAATGCGTCCAGTGCCAACTGGTTCACGGTTCCGCATGGCGAGGACATGCACGCAGACCTCGTCGTCGTCATCCCATTCCTCTGCCTCGGGGACTTTCTGCTCGATCACGAACACCTGGCGCCGGACCGGCTGCAGCCGGGGCCGGCCAGCGTCCCAGGTGGTGACGAAAAACTCGGTTTCGTCCATGGCCCGCAGCCCGGTCCATTACGCCTGGCGGGCCAGGGCAGCGGCGAGGCCGACGTAGGCCGCCGGGGTCAATTCGGCGAGCCGTGCCGCCTCCGCGGGGGGCAGGCCGAGCGTCGCGACGAATTCGCGCAACTCCGCCGGCCCGACCCGGCGCCCGCGGGTGAAGTCCTTGAGCCTGTCATAGGCATTCGGAACCCCGTGGCGCCGCATCACGGTCTGGATCGCTTCCGCCAGCACCTCCCAGTTCGCGTCGAGATCGGCCGCCATGCGGGCGGGGTCGGCATCGAGCTTGCCCAGCCCCTTGAGCAGCGACTTGAGCGACAGCACCGCGTGGCCCAGCGCCACGCCGAGGTTCCTGAGCACGGTCGAGTCGGTCAGGTCGCGCTGCCAGCGCGAAACGGGCAACTTCTCCGCGAAGAAACCGAGCAAGGCGTTCGCGACGCCCGCGTTGCCCTCGGCATTCTCGAAATCGATCGGGTTGACCTTGTGCGGCATCGTGGACGAGCCCACTTCGCCGGCCACCGCCCGCTGGCGGAAGTAACCTAGCGAGACGTAGCCCCACAGGTCCCGGCACAGGTCGATCAGCGCGGTCTCGTACCGGGCCAGCGCGTGGCAATACTCGGCGATCCAGTCGTGCGGTTCGATCTGGATCGTGTACGGGTTCTGCTCCAGCCCCAGGGACTCCACGAACAGCCGGGTGATCGTCGGCCAGTCGGCTTCGGGGTAGGCGGCGAGGTGGGCGTTGTAGTTGCCGACCGCGCCATTCATCTTGCCAAGCGCCACGACCGTCTCGAATCCGCGCTCCAGCCGCGCGAGTCGCGCGGCGAAGTTTCCCATCTCCTTGCCAAGCGTCGTAGGGCTGGCAGGCTGGCCGTGGGTACGGGACAGCATGGGCAGGTCGGCGGTTGCGTGCGCGACCTCGCGCAGCCGCTCCAGCACGTGCCGCATCAGTGGTAGTACGACCCTGGAGCGCGCGTCGCTGAGCATCAGGGCATAACAGAGATTGTTGATGTCTTCGGAAGTGCAGGCGAAATGCACGAACTCCAGGTGCCCGGCCGTGGCGCCGGCGGCCTCCAGCCGCTCGCGCACGAAATACTCGACCGCCTTGACGTCGTGGTTGGTGCGCGCCTCGATGGCCTTGACGCGTGCCGCGCCGTCGGCGGGCTCGCCAGCGGCCAGCGCCTCGAGCTCCGACCGCGCCGGGGTCGGCAGCGCCGCCAGTTCCGGCACCTCCGGTCGGCTGGCCAGGTGCAGCAGCCACAGTGCTTCCACGCGGATGCGGTAGCGAACCAGCGCGGCTTCGCTGAAAATCCCGGCGAGATCGCGGGTGTGCTCCGCGTAGCGCCCGTCGAGGGGCGACAAGGCTGTCAGTCGGGCGTCGGTCATCCGGGTGAGGTCCAGTGGTAAACTGGGGAATCTTACCGCAACTGGCGCACGTCCCACCGTTTGCGGCGCACCCGCAGGGCCGCAGGACCGGCATCGGCAAGCGGCGCCAGGCCCTGTCGCCGAATCCGCTGCCGGTCACCACACTCGATCGGCTGATCGGATACGATCAGGCCGCCGCGAACGGGCGGGACCATGAACACGATCGGTCGTTGGCCATCGGCAGTCTCATGGAAGAGGACGAAGATTGGACAGCGTGGCAAACATTGCACTGCATCGCCTGGGACCGGATGAGTTTCGCGAGCTCGTATTCCGGCGCCTGAGCGGTTTTCGGCCCGATGCCGGCGACCTGCGCATCGGACCGTTTCCCCGCGTCATGACCGCCCGGCTCCGGCATCGCTTTCCCGAGAAGCTGCGGCCTGCAGCGGTACTGATCCCGCTGGTCGACCGCGATGACGGACTCAACGTGCTGCTGACTTACCGGTCCGCCGACCTGGAACATCACGCGGGGCAGATATCGTTTCCGGGCGGCAGGCTCGAAGCCTCCGACGCTGACGCGGAATCGGGCGCGCTGCGCGAGACGGAGGAGGAAATCGGGCTCGGCCGCGAGTTCATCGACGTCCTCGGCCGGCTGCCGGATCACGTCATTGTAAGTGGCTACCAGGTGACGCCCGTGGTCGGCCTCGTCAGGCCCGGCTTCACGCTGCGGCTGGACCCGACCGAGGTGGCCGGCACCTTCGAGGCCCCCTTGCAGCACCTCTTCGATCCTGGCACTCACTTGTCGCGCAAGTACAAGGTGGGCGAGGAAGAGTTCGAAGCCTTCGACCTGCCGTGGCAGGAGCACAATATCTGGGGCGCGACAGCGGGCATGCTGCTGACGCTGCGCCAGCTGCTCGAGGACTGAATCCGTGTCCATTTCCCGTCTGGTCGAGATCATGGCGGCGTTGCGCAACCCGCAGGGCGGCTGTCCCTGGGACCTGGAGCAGGATTTCCGCAGCATTGCCCCGTATACGCTGGAGGAGGCCTACGAGGTGGCCGACGCGATCGAGCGCGGCGACCTGGGCGACCTGCGCGAGGAACTCGGCGACCTGCTGCTGCAGGTGGTTTTCCACGCCCAGATGGCGCGTGAGCAGGGGGCGTTTGATTTCGACGACGTGGTGCAGGCGATCTGCGACAAGCTGGTCCGGCGCCACCCGCATGTCTTCGGCGGCGAGCCGGTCGAGTCCGCCGCGGCCCAGACCGAGGTCTGGGAGCGCCTCAAGGCCCAGGAGAAAGCCACGAAAGGGGCGGTCGGATTACTCGACGACGTGCCGCTGTCCCTGCCGGCGCTGACTCGCGCCGCCAAGCTGGGGCGGCGTGCATCCCGGGCTGGTTTCGACTGGCCGGATGCGACCGGTCCCCGGCGCAAGCTCGACGAGGAGCTGGCAGAGCTCGACGAAGCCCTGGCGGGCGCCCGGGACCAGGCCGCCGTGGAGGCCGAGTTTGGCGACCTGCTGTTCGCGCTCGTCAATTACGCGCGCCACCTCGGCGTCGATCCGGAGGCGGCCTTGCGCCGCAGCAACCAGAAATTCGTGCGTCGTTTCCGGCATGTCGAGCAGAGGCTCGGCGCGACCGGCCAGAGCGGGCCCGAGGCTGGCCTCGAGCAGCTCGATGCCTGGTGGGAAGAAGCCAAGCAACAGGAGACATCCGGATGAGCCATTCAGGGCCGGTTCATGGACGATTGCACTACAATCGCCCCGTCATGCTGATTCGTCTCGCCACCGTCGTTGCCGTCGCCCTGCTGTCACAGGCCGCGTGGTCCTCGCAAGGTGACGTGCATCCCGCGCCGTCGGGTCATGCCGCAGCCTATGCGGACGGCCTGACGCTGGACCAGGCGGTGGCCAAGGTGGAAGCCCGGTTCGACGCGCGGGTCGTCCGGGCAGAAGAGAAGCAGGATAACGGCCGGCGCATCTACCGGATTCGCCTGTTGAGCGCCGACGGCCGCGTATTCGACGTCAGCGTCGATGCCGCGTCCGGCAAGGTCGAGTAGGCGGCCGTGCGAGTCCTGGTGGTCGAGGACGAACCCGTCCTGCGCGAGTCGCTGGTGCAGCGACTGCGGGACAGCGGCTTCGTCGTTGACGCCGCGGCGGATGGCATCGAGGGCGAGTTCGCTGGTCGCGAATATCCAATCGACGTGGCGGTCGTCGACCTGGGACTGCCCGGGCGCCCCGGGCTCGAAGTCATTCGCGCCTGGCGCGAGGCCGGCAAGGCCTTTCCGATCCTCATCCTGACGGCACGCGATCGCTGGCAGGAGAAGGTCGAGGCACTGCAGTCCGGCGCCGACGACTACGTCACCAAGCCCTTTCAGTTCGAGGAATTGCTGGCAAGGCTGCAGGCGCTGTTGCGCCGCTCCGGCGGCTGGTCGCAACCCGTTCTGCAGGCGGGCCCGATCGAACTCGATCCGCGCAGCCAACAGGTTCGTGCGCTGGGGAAACCCGTTGAGCTCACGGCGTTCGAGTACCGACTGCTGGAATACCTGATGCTTCACGCCGGACAGGTCGTGTCCAAATCGGAACTGACCGACAAGCTGTACGAGCAGGATTTCGACCGGGACAGCAACGTCATCGAGGTCTTTGTCGGCCGCCTCAGGCGCAAGCTGGACCCCGATGGCCAGCTCCAGCCGATCGAGACCCTGCGAGGCCGCGGCTATCGCATGGCGCGTGAATGAGCGCGGCTAACGGCAGCTGCCAGGAGACCCGGACGGGATGACGACGCCAGCCCCTTCGCTGGTCAACCGGCTGGTCCTCGGGCTCGCCGCGGCAAGCGTGCTGCTGACCGGCGCGGCGGCACTGGCGCTCGACGCGCTTTATCGGGATCTCGCGCTGGACGCGCGACGCGACGTCCTGGATGCGCAGGTAATCGCGCTGGTCGCGACCGCCGAGCTCGGGAGTTCCGGAGCGCTTGCGCCCGCGAGCCTGGCTGAGGCACGGCTGACGACGCCGGGGTCGGGCCTGTACGCGGAGATCCGCAACCAGGAGGGCGAGGTGACGTGGCGCTCGCCATCGACGGTGGGCACCGGACTGTTACTCAACGCGAGACCTGCGGCCGGCGAGCGCCTCGTCGAGCGGGTAGCGCTGCCGGACGGCACTCGCGTCCTGGCTTTCTCGCTGGGCGTGAGCTGGGAAGCGGGACTTCAGCGGCCGGCCACGTTCGTGCTCAGCGCGGCCGAGAGCCTCGAGCCTTACTTCAACCAGCTCGCTCGCGTCCGGTCCTGGCTGCTGGCGGGCGCCACGTTGCTGATGACTACCCTTGTCGTCGGTCTGTCACTGGGCCTGAGGGCGGGACTCCGGCCACTCCGGCGGCTCGAGCAGGAAATTCGGGAGGTTGAAACGGGCAGTCGTGACGCCCTGGGGGCCGGCTGGCCCAGGGAGCTGGAAGGCGTGGCGCAGAACCTCAACGGCCTGCTGGCGGGGGAGCAGGCCCGCCTGTCCCGGTACAGGACGACCCTGGGCAACCTCGCTCACAGCTTGAAAACCCCGATCGCGGCGCTGAAGAGCTTGCTCGACGGAGGACACGTCGACCTGCAGGCCACGGGCACGCAGCTGGACCGGATGCAGTCGATTGTCGAATACCAGCTGCGCAAAGCCGTGCTGGCCGGGGCCGGCTCGACAGTCGCTTCGATCGCGGTCAACGCCCCGCTTTCGGACCTGACGGCGGCACTCGGCAAGGTCTATCGGGACAAGGGCGTGACCTGCAATCTGGACCTGCAAGCCGGACTGGCATACCCCATCGATTCCGGCGACCTGATGGAACTGGCGGGAAACCTGCTGGACAACGCGTTCAAGTACTGCCGCGGCAAGGTCGGGCTTCGTGCACGGGCCGAAGAGCGGCCTGAATGGCGGCGCAGCGGCCTGCTGCTGGAGGTTGACGACGACGGCCCCGGCATCGCGGCCGCCGATCGGCTGCGTGTGCTGGAGCGCGGCGTGCGGGCAGACGAATCGGTGCCCGGCCAGGGAATCGGGCTCGCCGCCGTGCGCGAACTCGCCGCTGCGTATGGGGGCACCATCGAGATCGGGGACAGCGACTTGGGCGGCGCGGCCGTGCGGGTACGGCTGCCGGGACGCTGAATGGCGCAGGGGCCGGTGCCTGTGAAGCCGCGAGCCGAGGCGCTCGAGGGATTGCTGCGCCACGACGCCCGGCAGCTCGAGCAGCTGATGCACCGCATCGCCGAACGGCAGGCGCGTCGCCAGCCCGTGGGGCGCGAGCTGGCGACGCTCGACAAACGACTGACCGAGGCGCGGCAACGGGCCGAGCGACGCAGGGCCAGTGTGCCGCCCGTCTTCTATCCGCCAGAGCTGCCGGTCAGCCAGCGCATCGAGGAGATCCGCCAGGCGATCGTCGAGCACCAGGTCATCGTCGTCTGCGGCGAGACAGGTTCCGGCAAGACGACGCAATTGCCGAAGGCCTGTCTCGAGGCCGGCAGGGGACTGGCGGGGCTGATCGGCCATACACAGCCGCGCCGCATCGCCGCCCGCAGCGTGGCCATGCGGCTGGCCGAGGAACTCGGCGTTGAACTCGGCGCACAGGTGGGCTTCAAGGTCCGCTTCGCCGAGCAAGCATCCGACCGCGGCCTGATCCGGGTGATGACCGATGGGATCCTGCTGGCCGAGATACAGAACGACCCCGACCTGTCGCGTTACGACACATTGATCATCGATGAGGCACATGAGCGCAGCCTGAACATCGACTTCCTGCTCGGTTACCTGAAGCGGCTGCTGCCGCGCAGGCGCGACCTCCGCGTCGTCATTACCTCGGCGACGATCGATCCGCAAAGCTTCTCGAAATTCTTCGACGGCGCGCCGGTGATCGAGGTCTCCGGGCGTGGCTGGCCGATCGACACACGTTACCGGCCGCTGGGCGCGGACGAGGACGACGATCTCGACCCGGGCGTCGTCCCAGGCATCGTGGCTGCGGTCCGGGAACTGGCCGCCGACGGCGGCGAGCAGGGCGACACGCTGGTGTTCCTGCCCGGCGAGCGTGAAATCCGCGACGCGGCGGAGGCACTGTCGCGCGCCTTCGGGCCGCGACTGGAAGTGCTGCCGCTTTTTTCCAGGCTGTCCTGGTCCGACCAGCAGCGCGTCTTCAAGCCGGGTCCGCAGCCCCGCGTGGTGCTCGCGACCAACGTGGCCGAGACCTCGATAACGGTACCCCGCATCCGGGCGGTCGTGGATTCCGGGCTGGCGCGGATCGGGCGGTACAGCGCGAGGAGCAAGATCCTGCGGCTGCCTATCGAGCCGGTTTCGCAGGCGAGTGCCAACCAGCGGCAGGGGCGCTGCGGCCGGGTCGGGCCGGGCGTCTGTATCCGGCTGTATTCCGAGCAGGACTTCGAGGCCCGGGAGCCGTTCACGCCGCCCGAGATCCTGCGCACCAACCTGGCCAACGTGATTCTGCAGATGCAAGTGCTGGGGCTGGGCGCGGTGGACGAGTTCCCGTTTCCGGACCCGCCCGATACCCGGCTGATCAACGACGGCTACCGCCTGTTGCAGGAACTGGAGGCGGTGGACGACGCGCGGCAGGTCACGGATCTCGGCCGGCAGATCGCGCGCATACCCGTCGACCCGCAGCTTGGCCGCATGCTCGCGGAGGCGCGTCGCTTCGGGGCACTCGACGAGGTTCTGACGCTGGTGGCCGTGCTCAGCATCCGTGATCCGCGGGAGCGCCCGACCGAGTTCCGCGCCGCCGCCGACGAAAAACATTCCGCCTTTGCAGATCCGCGCTCGGATTTCCTGGCGCTGTTGAACCTGTGGCGGTCCTGGCTGGAGGTGCGGGCCGAGCGTTCGGCCTCGCAGGCCCGGCGGTGGTGCAGGGACAACTTCCTGTCCGCGGCGCGCATGCGCGAATGGGAAGACCTCCGGGCGCAACTCCAGGACGTCGTGGCCGAGAACGACTGGCGACCCGGCAACAAGCCGGCCAGCGCCGAAGCCGTGCACCGCTCGCTGCTTCCTGGGTTGCTCGGGCATATCGGCGAGAAGACCGAGAAGGGGGATTACCTCGGCGCCAGGGGCCTGCGGTTCGTGATCTCGCCGGGTTCCGCGTTGAAGGCCAGGCCGCCCAAAGTGGGTCGTGGCCGCGACCCTGGCGGAGACGCAAAGGGTGTATGCGCGAACCGTCGCGGCGATCGAGCCGGCCTGGATCGAGACCGCGGCGCATCACCTCGTGCGCCGGAGCTACGGCGACCCGGAGTGGGTTGAGCAACGGGGATACGTCGCGGCGCGCGAAACGGTGACGCTGTACGGGCTGACCATTGCCGCCGGCAGGCGGGTCAACTACGGCAGCATTGCCCCGGCGCAGGCGCGCGAGATGTTCGTGCGCGAGGCCCTGACCCATGGGCGGTCCCGCTTGCGCGGACGCTTCCTGGCGCGCAACGCGCGAGTCAGGTCCGCGCTGGAGGCCGGGGAAACGAAGCTTCGGCGCCGCGGAGTCCTCGTGGACGAGGAGTTGATCGCCGCCTTTTACCTGGGCCGGATTCCCGAGGCGATTCACAGCACCACGGCATTCGAACGCTGGCGAAAGCCGGCCGAAGAGCGTGATCCCGGTTTGCTCGAGTTCTCGATGGCTGACGTGAAGATGGCCGGCGCACCGGACATCGACCCCGAACAGCTTCCCGACACCCTCAGGATCGCCGGGCACGAACTGCCGCTCGAATACCGCTTCGAACCGGGCGCCGACGACGACGGCGCAACCGTCACGGTGCCGCTGCCCTTCCTGCCGCAGCTGTCGGCGGGCGAGATCGAGTGGGGCGTCCCGGGCTGGCGTCATGAGATGCTCACCGAGTCAATTCGCGGACTGCCCAAGGCGCTACGCCGCCACCTCGTGCCGGCGCCGGATGTCGCGGCGCGTTGCCTGGAACAGGCAGGGCAGCCGGAAGGCGCCTCGTTTTTCGATGTCGCAGCCGCCTGGCTCACGCGCAGCGCCGGGGTGCCCATCGCGGCTTCCGAGCTGCGCAGCGCCCGGCTGCCGGAACATCTCTCGCTCAACATACGCGTCGTCGACCCGGGCGGCCGCGTGATCGCCGCCGGGCGCGATGTCGAGGAACTGAAGAGGCGGCTGCGGACCGTGCAGCGCAAGGCGCTGCAGCAGAACGCCGGCGACTTCGTGCGGGAAGGGCTTCGAGCCTGGGACTTCGACGCGCTGCCGGAAACGCTGGAGGTGGTTCGCCAGGGCGTGCGCATCGTCCTGCACCCGGCCATCGAGGACCACGGCGACTCCGTGGCCCTGACCTGCCTGGACACGGCCGATCGTGCCACCGCGTTGACCCGGCAGGGAATCGTGCGCCTGCTGGCGCTGCGCCTGGATGCCCAGCTGCGCTATGTACGCCGGGCCCTGGCCGCGGATACCGAGCTCGCTCTCCTGCACCAGGCGGTGGGCCCGCTCAGGGGCCTTGCGGATGCCATCTGCGACCGGGCCGTGGAGCGTTGTTGCCTGCCTTCCGGCGAACCCGTGCCGCGGGACCGCGCGGCATTCGAGGACGCGGCTGAGCGGGGCAGGGCGGAGCTCTACGATGAAGCCATGCGAATTCGCGACGTGGCGCGGCGGGCACTGGCCGAACGACGCGAGGCGATCAAGGCGCTGGACGGGCTTCCCGAAGGCACCGATCCGGTCCTGATAGAGGACTGTCGTGCGCAGGTGGCGGCCCTGGCCGAGGGAGGCTTCGTTGCCGCGGCGCCAGACCCCTGGTTCGATTCCTTGCCGCGTTTCCTGAAAGCGGCGGAGCGCCGCATCGGCAGGCTGCGCGGCGCGCGTGGCACGGGCGCCGACAGCCAGTACGAACTCCGCCAGTGGCGGGAGTCGGCGCTGACGGTCGCAAGGCAGGCGAACTCGGCGCAGGCAGGGCAGCCGGCGGAGCTCGTCCTGCTGCGCTGGATGGTCGAGGAATACGGCGTTTCGCTGTTCGCCCAGGACCTGCGAACCTCGCTGCCCGTCTCCCCAAAGCGCCTCAGCCAGCAGCTCGACCGCGCCCGTGCCGCCGTTTCAGCTTGATTCCTTGCTCCCGCCTGATTCTCGCCGCAGCAGCGGAGTGATCAGGTCCATCGGCAGCGGGAACACGATCGTGGTCGTCCCCGATGACGACAAACCGCTCAGGGTCTGCAGGTAACGCAGCTGGATGGCACGCGGATCGGCGCCGAGCTCGCGCGCGGCCTCGACCAGGGCGGCGGCCGCCTGCTTTTCGCCTTCCGCATGGATGACTTTCGCCCGCCTGCTGCGCTCGGCCTCGGCCTGCTGCGCCATGGCGCGGATCATGCTCTCGTCGAGGTCCACATGCTTGATCTCGACGTGCGAGACCTTGATGCCCCAGATGTCGGTCGAGTCGTCGAGGATCTTCTGGACGTCGCTGTTCAGCTTTTCCCGCTGCGAGAGCATCTCGTCCAGTTCGTGCTGACCGAGCACCGAGCGCAAGGTCGTCTGCGCCAGCTGGCTGGTCGCTTCGAAGGGATTCGCGACCTGGATGATGGCCTTCGCGGGATCGACGATGCGGAAGTAGACCACCGCGTTGACCTTGACCGAGACGTTGTCGCGCGAGATCACGTCCTGCTTCGGGACGTCGAGCACGATGGTCCTCAGGTCGACCCGCGACATCTGCTGGATCACCGGAATGACGATGACCAACCCGGCCCCTTGATGCCGGTGAAGCGGCCCAGCGTGAAGATGACGCCGCGCTCATACTCCTTGAGGATCTTGATGGCGTTGACGAGCAGCGCCAGGATGAAGACGGCAATGACGATCAATGGAATCTGGAACACGGTCCGTTCTCCTTGTTTCAATCTTCCGGGCTGACGTAGAGCGTCAGCCCATCGACCCGGTCGATCCTGACGCGCTGCCCGGACGCGACCGGTTGTGCGCTCACGGCGGCCCATTCCTCGCCGAAGATCCTGACACGGCCGCGGCCGCTGAAAGCCTCGGCGGCCTCGGCGATCGCCCCGGTCAACTGCTCCGTGCCGGTGGTCACCGGCTTGCGCCGCGCTTTCACCGCCAGCCACATCGTGCCGAACATGGCGATGCCCGCCACCGTGGCGATGCCGCCGACGAGCCCCATGCTGACACGGAATCCCGGCGCGTCGCTGTCCATCAGGATGATCGAGCCGATCACGAAGGCGGCCAGGCCGCCGATGCCGAGCGCGCCGAAGCTCGGCACGAACACCTCCGCGATCATCATGGCGATGCCCGAGGCCCACGAGGGCCAGGCCGGCGTAGTTGACCGACAGGACCTGCAGCGCGTAAAGACCGAGCAGCAGGCAGATGGCGCCGATCACGCCCGGCAGGATCGCCCCGGGGTTGTAGCCCTCGAACATCAGCCCGTAGAGGCCGATGATCAACAGGCCGTAGGCGACCAGGGGATTGGTGATCACGGACAGCAGCTCGATGCGCCAGTCGGGTTCGAACCGCTCGACGATCATGCCGGCGGTGTCCAGCGTGACCTCATTGCCGCCGGCCTTCAGCGTACGCCCGTTGATCTGGGCCAGCAGGTCGGGGATGTCCTCCGCCACCACGTCGATCACGCCCTGCTGCAGGGCCTCCTGCGCCGGCAGGCTGGCGGCGCTGCGGACCGCCGCTTCCGCCCAGTCGACGTTGCGACCGCGCAAGTTCGGCGAGGCTCCGGATGTAGGCAACGGCGTCGTTGACCGCCTTGCGCTCCATCGCGGTGCCGGGCTGTGGCGGCTTGTCGCCGTCCTTGGCGCCGTCCTTGCCGGCGGGTGCGTCCTGCGCGGGTGGGCCGCCGATCGAAACCGGTGTGGCGGCGCCGAGGTTCGTGCCGGGCGTCATCGCCGCGACGTGGCTGGCGTAGAGGATGTAGGTCCCGGCACTCGCGGCACGTGCGCCGGAGGGGGACACATAGGTCACGACCGGGATCGCTGGAATTGAGGATGCCCTGGATGATGTCGCGCATCGCGGCATCCAGGCCGCCCGGCGTGTCCAGTACGAGCAGGACAAGTTCGGCGCCCTGTTCCTCGGCCAACTCGAGGGCGCTGAGGAAGTGCTCCTTGGTCGCCGGGCCGATGGCATCCTGGATCTCGACGAGCACGGCGACGCCGTCCTGGGGCGGCGCCTCCTCGGTCATGGCGGCGGACCCCGCTGTGACGAGACCCAGCACCGCGCACACGGTCGCCAGAAAGGCTTTCATCTTGGGCTCTCCATGCCAGATGTTGATGATAACAGGAAGGTCTGCTACAAGCGCATGCGGCGCCCCCAATGGGGCGAAGGGGGAAACCGTGACGCGGAGATTGACTGCCGCCGCCGCACTGGTGGCGACGATGATTGCGCCGGCCCAGGCGCAGCTTCAGAAACCGGATACGACGATCCGGACCGAGGAGGTCGCCAAGGGCGTATACGTGCTGTACGGCAACGGTGGCAACATCGGGGCGTCGGTCGGGGCAGACGGTGTCTTCATCATTGACGA
Organism: uncultured Gammaproteobacteria bacterium; assembly: GCA_963695465.1. Lineage (GTDB taxonomy): Bacteria > Pseudomonadota > Gammaproteobacteria > Steroidobacterales > Steroidobacteraceae > SG8-30. The sequence continues at coordinate 195,131 of CAVOGM010000005.1, read as the reverse complement.
CCAGTACGCGCCGCTCACGCCCGGTATCAACGCTGCGCTTGCGAAGCTCAGCCCTGAGCCGGTGCGCTTCGTACTGAACACGCACTGGCACGGCGACCACACCGGCGGCAACGAGAACTACGCGAAGGCGGGCGCAGTCATCATCGCCCAGGACAATGTCCGCGCGCGGATGAGCGTCCCGCAGGCGATGGAGTTCATCAAGCGCGCCGAGCCGGCGGCCCCGCTCGCAGCGTTGCCGTTGGTGACCTTCAACGACACCGTGACCCTGCATTTCAACGGCGACGACGTTCGCGCGGTGCATGTGGCGAGGGCGCATACCGACGGTGACGCAGTGATCCACTTTCGCGTGGCGAACGTGATCCACGCGGGCGACACTTACTTCAACGAACTGTATCCGTTCATCGACGTTGATTCGGGCGGCAGTATCGAGGGATCGCTGGCCGCGGTGGATACGATGCTCGACCTGGCCGACGAGAACACGCGAATCATTCCAGGCCATGGAAAAGTGTCGGGACGCGCCGGACTCGAGGCCTTCCGCAAGATGCTGGTCGAGACGTCCGGACGGGTGCGCGCCTTGAAGGACGCGGGCAAAACCGTCGAGGAAATCGTGGCGGCCGCTCCGAACGCCGACTACGACAAGACCTGGGGCTGGTCATTCATCAACGCCGAGCGCTACATCCGGATGCTGTACGCGTCGATGGAGAAAGAGAAAGAAAGAGTGAGTCGTGAGTCGTGAATAGTGAGTTGCAGGAGAGTGAGCAGTCGCCTCTTACGACTCACGACTCACGACTCACCACTCACGACTCACAAGTCACACCGTGAACTTGATCCCCTGCGCCAGCGGCAGTTCCGCCGAGTAGTTGATGGTGTTCGTCTGCCGGCGCATGTAGACCTTCCAGGCATCCGATCCCGACTCGCGGCCGCCGCCGGTGTCTTTCTCGCCACCGAAGGCGCCGCCGATCTCCGCGCCGGAGGTCCCGATATTGACGTTGGCGATGCCGCAATCGCTGCCGGCTGCCGACAGGAAGGCCTCGGCATGCTGCAGGCGGTCCGTGAAGATCGCCGACGACAGGCCGTAGGCGGTGTCGTTGTGCAGCGCAATGGCCTCGTCGAGCGAACCGAAAGGGATCATGTACAGGATCGGCGCGAAGGTCTCGTGCTGCACGACCGGCAGGTCATTGCTGGCCTCGACGATGGTCGGCTGCACGAAGTACCCGGGGCCCGGCAGCACCTTGCCACCACAGACGATCCGTCCGCCCTGTGCGATGGCGGCCTTGAGGGTCGCCGTGTAGCGCTCAACCGATGCGGCATCGACCATGGGTCCGACCAGGGTCTTCGGATCCAGCGGATCCCCGATCCTCAGTTGGGCATAGGCCGCGGCGAGGCGACGCTGCAGTTCCTCGAACCGCGATTCGTGCACCAGCAGGCGTCGCGTCGTGGTGCAGCGCTGGCCCGCGGTCCCCACGGCACCGAAGACGACTGCGGGAACGACCAGCTCGAGGTTGGCGTACTGGTCGACGATGATGGCGTTATTGCCGCCAAGTTCCAGCAGGCTCTTACCGAGCCGCGCGGCCACGCGCCCCGCCACCCTGCGGCCGACGGGCGTCGAGCCGGTGAAGCTGACCAGCGCCACCCGCCGGTCGTCGACAAAATGCCCGGCGAGCTCGTTGTCAGCCGTAATGAACAGCTGGAAAACCGGTGGCAGCTGCATCTCCGCGAGCACCTCGTTGCAGATGTGCTGCACGGCGATGGCCGTCAACGGCGCCTTGGGCGAGGGCTTCCAGACGCAGACGTCGCCGCAGATGGCGGCGAGAAATGCGTTCCAGGCCCATACGGCAACCGGGAAATTGAAGGCCGAGATGATGCCCACGACGCCGAGCGGGTGCCATTGCTCGTACATGCGATGCTCGGGCCGCTCCGAATGCATGGTCAGGCCGTAAAGCATCCTTGACTGGCCGACCGCGAAGTCGGCGATGTCGATCATCTCCTGCACCTCGCCGTCGCCTTCGGGCTTGATCTTGCCCATTTCGAGGGTGACCAGGCTGCCCAGCAGGTCCTTTTTTGCGCGCAGCGCGTTGCCTATCCGGCGGATCGCCTCGCCGCGTCGCGGCGCCGGGATCAGCCGCCATTCGCGAAAGGCGGCGACGGCCGTTGCCATCACGCGTTCGTAGTCGGCGGCGGACGTGGCGCGGACACGCGCAATGACCTCGCCGGTCGAGGGATTGATCGACTCGATCAATGGGGCATCGGCATCGGCGAGCCAGCCGCCGTCGCCGCACCAGGTGCCGGGGCTCGTCTGCTCGAGACCCAGGCCGGCGAGGATCTCACCCGCGTTCATGCCGCATCTCCGAGCTGCGAACGCTGGTGTCCGGCGCTGCCTTCGACGACTGCCCGGGCCGAGACCGACTTGTCGCCGCCACGCGCATACCAGTTGCCGAAGCGGTTCGTCAGGATCTGCGGCAGGCGGAACTGCTCCTGGCGCACAAAACCCTTGTAGTTGCTGGGATTGCTCATCACCAGGTCCAGGACCGCCGTCAGGCCGGCGGCCGTCGTCACCTGGATCGCCGACCAGAGCCGCCCGGCGATCTCCTGCGGGTATACCTTGTTCACGTAGTTCTCTTCGCGGAGCTCGCCATCCTGGCGGCCCGTGACCGCGACGTAGATGACGACGACGTCCTGCAACGTCTGCGGCACCGCGTTTTCCAGGATCCGCTTGAGCGTGCCGCGATCGTGGTTGAGCTTCAGGTCGTTCATCAGCAGGCGGACCTGCTCGCAGTGGCCCGGGTAGCGCATCGTCTTGTAGTTCATCTGGCTGCAGCGATCACCGTAGGTCTCGCCCAGCGAGCCGAGGCCGCCTGAGGTGTTGAAGGCCTCGTAGGAGGTGCCATCGATCTCGATTTCCTCCAGGCCCTCGAGCGGCGCGGCCTCGACCAGGCGACCATCGGCGATGGCGAGGCACGGGTTGCCGTATTCGTTGATCAGGCCCTCGGTCGACCAGGTCAACGAGTACTTGAGGACATTGTTCGGATGCTGTGGCAGCGCGCCGACACGCAGTTTCACGGAACGAAGTTCGTCGAAATGCGTGATCAGTTCATTGGCCGCGATGGATACGAAGCCGGGCGCGAGGCCGCACTGGGGTACGAAGGCGGTCTTTGCGCCTTCGGCGATGGCCCGGACCTTGCGCGTGACCTCGACGTCCTCGGTCAGGTCGAAATAATGCGCGCCCACGTCCCGTGCCGCCTGCGCGACCGCCGGGTTGCAGTAGTAGGGCAGCGACGACACGATCGCGTCGGTCGGGTGCTTGGCAAGGTGCGCGGCCAGGCTGGCGGCATCGCCCGCGTCAAACTCGTAGGGCGTCACGTTCTTGAGCCCGTGAGCCTTGGCGACGGAGGCGGCCGTGCCTTCCCGTACGTCGACCAGGTCGACCGCGTAATCGCCCGACTCGGCCAGCAAACCACCAATCAGCGCGCCAATCTTGCCGGCGCCAAGGACCAATACCCGATGCATGGAACGTCTCCTGAAAAACATGACGGGCCCGGCGACGGCGCAGCTGGCGCCGGGTCCAGGCCCGAAATTAAGTGGCGAAATTGTGCCAACTTGTCCCTGTATACACCAGTGTGGACAGTCCTGACCGCAAGGCTTTTTTGCGGCGCAGCGAAAGCGTGTGTACGATGCTGATACCTATGGATAAACCCGTCTCGACACCCCCCTGGAGCCCGACCAGCTGGCAGTCCCGCCCGGCACGCCAGATGCCCGTGTATACGGATCCGGTGAGGCTCGAGCGGGCTCTTGTGGAACTGTCGCGGCTGCCGCCGATTGTCGTTTCCTGGGAGGTGGAGCAGCTCAAGCGCCAGCTGGCCGAGGCGCAGCGGGGCGAGCGATTCCTGCTGCAGGGTGGCGACTGCGCAGAGAGCTTCGCCGAATGCCAGTCCGAACAGATCGCCAAGAAGCTGAAGATCCTCCTGCAGATGAGCCTGGTGCTCCTGCACGGAATGAAGAAGCCGGTCATCCGGGTCGGTCGCTTCGCAGGGCAGTACGCGAAGCCGCGTTCCACCGACATGGAGACGCGTGGCGACGTGGCGTTGCCCAGCTACCGCGGCGACGTGGTGAACCGGCCGGGCTTCACGCGCGAGGAGCGCGAGCCGGACCCGGAGTTGATGCTGCGCGGCTACGAGCGGGCTGCACTGACCCTGAACTTCGTGCGCGCACTGGTTGACGGCGGCTTCGCCGACCTGCACCACCCCGAATACTGGGACCTGGATTTCGTGCAGCACTCACCGTTGCGCGAAGCCTATCGGCGCATCGCCGACTCGATTGCGGATTCGCTCGACTTCTTCGAGGCGCTTTCCGGCGGGCGGATTCACGAGGCGAACCAGGTACGCTTCTTCGCCAGCCACGAGGCGCTCCTGCTGCCCTACGAGCAGGCGCAGACACGGTTCATTCCCAGGCAGAATCGCTGGTACAACCTGACGACCCACATGCCCTGGATCGGGCTGCGGACTGCCCAGATCGAGGGTGCCCACGTCGAGTACTTCCGCGGCATCTCGAATCCAGTCGCCGTCAAGGTGGGAGCGGCCATGGATGCCGACTGGCTGGCCGGACTCGTCCATATCCTCAACCCGACCGACGAGCCCGGGCGACTGACCTTCATTCACCGTTTCGGCGCCAGTGAGATCGAAAGTCGCTTGCCGGCGATGATCGAGGCGGTGCGCGCCACCGGCAAGAGCGTGTTGTGGGTCTGCGACCCGATGCACGGCAACACGGAGACGACCGCGAGTGGCATCAAGACCCGTCGTTTCGACAACATCCTGTCCGAGGTCCAGTCGGCGTTTCGTGTGCACGAGTCACTCGGATCGATCCTCGGCGGCGTTCACTTCGAACTGACCGGGGACGACGTCACCGAGTGCACCGGCGGAGCCCGTGGGCTGGCTGACGTGGACCTGGGGCGAGCCTATCGTTCGACCGTGGACCCGCGGCTCAACTATGAGCAGGCGCTCGAGCTGGCGATGATCATCGCCGGCGAGAGGGAACGCTGAAGCTCACGGTTCCCCGATCAGTCCAGGCAGTCAGGATTGCTTGCCAGCGGCCGCGCGCGGATCGACTTCGCGCCATTCGCCGGGCGCCAGGCCGTCGATCGTCCAGGGACCCACTGAATACCGGATCAAGCGCAGGGTCGGGTTCCCGACTGCGGCGGTCATGCGCCGAACCTGGCGATTGCGACCCTCTGCGAGGGTCAGGGCGATCCAGGTGGTGGGAATCGACTTGCGGAATCGTACCGGCGGGTCGCGCGGCCAGAGGCTAACCGGTTCCGGCATGCGATCCGCGCGGGCAGGGCGGGTGCGACCATCTTTCAGCGTGACGCCCCTTCGTAGTTGCTCCAGGGCAGCCTCGGAGACTTCGCCCTCGACCTGCGCCCAGTAGGTTTTGGGCCAGTGGTGGCGGGGATCTGAGATCCGCGACTGCAGCCGGCCATCGCTGGTCAGCACGAGCAGTCCTTCACTGTCTGCGTCGAGCCGGCCGGCAGGGTATACGTCGGCGTGTGGCACGAGGCCAGCGAGCGTCGGCCGCTGCTGCGCATCGGTGAACTTCGTCAGCACCCCATAGGGCTTGTTACAGATGAGGGTGGTCACGGGAAGCCTTGGTCCGTAGCCAGCGGGACGTTGCCGGTATGGTGGCAAAGCCTTGCGGTCTCGTGCGATGAATCCTATTCTGTTGCATCGCAAAAGAGATTTGCCGTAGGCAGCAGTCCCGATGCGCCGACGCAGCCCTCAGGAATAGAATTAAAGTCGTTAGAAAGCATGGTGAATCAAGGGGTTCAACTTGAAACCTAAGATAGAGCTTGATGTTCCGGGCGGTTGTCAGTTAATCGCTCCGGTCGAACCCACGTGGGCCACGGTCCTGTCGCGGCCGGCGCTGGAGTTCGTCAACAGCCTCGCGCGGGAGTTTGGCGCCGAGGTCGCCGAACTGCTGGCGCGTCGCGAACGGCGCCAGGCCGAGATCGATGCCGGAGCGTTGCCGGACTTCCTGCCCGAAACGCGATCCATCCGCGAGTCGGACTGGACGGTTGCACCCATCCCCCGCGACCTGCTCGACCGACGGGTCGAGATCACCGGCCCGACCGACCGGAAGATGGTGATCAACGCGCTCAATTCGGGCGCGAAGGTCTTCATGGCTGACTGCGAGGATTCGCTCTGTCCCAGCTGGCCGAACGTCATCGAGGGTCAGGTCAACCTGTACGACGCGGTCCGGCGCACGATCGGGTTTACGAGCCCCGAGGGCAAGCAATACGCGCTCAACGACAAGACGGCCGTCCTGCTGGTTCGCCCGCGTGGCTGGCACCTGTACGAGAAGCACTGGCTGCTCGACGGCCAGCCGGTCCCGGGTGCGTTCGTCGATTTCGGGCTGTACCTGTTCCACAACGCCGCGGAGCTGAAGAATCGGGGCACTGGGCCCTATTTCTACCTGCCGAAGCTCGAGAGTCATCTCGAGGCGCGACTGTGGAGCCGTGTCTTCAACTTCGCGGAAGACAAGCTCGGCCTCGCGCGCGGCACCATCAAGGTGACCGTGCTGATCGAGACGATCCTGGCCGCGTTCGAGCTGGACGAGATCCTCTGGGAGCTGAAGGACTATATCGTCGGATTGAACTGCGGGCGGTGGGACTACATCTTCAGCTACATCAAGAAATTCAGCCATCGCGCCGACTTCGTCCTTCCGGACCGGGCGCAGGTCGCGATGACGACCCATTTCCTGCGTTCCTATTCGCTGCTCGTGATCAAGACCTGCCACCGCCGCGGCGCTTTCGCGATGGGCGGCATGGCCGCGCAGATCCCGATCAAGGGCGACGACGCCGCCAACGACGCGGCCATCGCCAAGGTTCGCGCCGACAAGGAACGCGAGGCCGGAGACGGGCATGACGGAACGTGGGTCGCGCATCCGGGCCTGGTGCCGGTGGCGATGGAAGTTTTCGACAGGTTGATGCCAGGTCCCAACAACCTGAGCCGCATGCGCGAAGACGTTTCGGTGACTGCCGCGGACCTGCTTGCGGTTCCAGCGGGCGAGATCACCGAAGGCGGCCTGCGTAACAACGTCGACGTCAGCATTCGCTACATGGCTTCCTGGCTGGGTGGAAACGGGTGCGTACCCATTCACGACCTGATGGAAGATGCGGCGACGGCCGAGATCTCGCGGGCACAGCTCTGGCAGTGGGTGCACCACAAGTCGCGCCTGGCCGACGGCCGCCCGGTCACGATCGAGCTGGTGCGGCAGGTGATCCGCGAGGAGCTCGACAAGATCCGCGCAGAGGCCGGAGCGGCCGCGTTCCGGGCCGGCCATTACGAGCACGCTGCACGGCTGGTGGACGAGCTGACGGCCAAGCACGATTTCGAGACGTTCCTGACCCTCACCGCCTACCGTGAGATCGCCTGATTTTCTAAGAGCCCGACCCTGTAAGTACAAGGACCAAAGGAATCCCCGACATGACCGCCATGACCGCTGAACAGCTGCGCCAGGATTGGGAGACGAATCCGCGCTGGAATGGAATCAAGCGCCCGTACTCGGCCGAGGACGTGGTGCGGCTGCGCGGCAGCCTGCACATTGAGCACAGCCTTGCGCGCGTGGGCGCTGAAAAACTGTGGAAGCTCGTCACCACGGAGCCCTACGTGAACTGCCTCGGCGCGCTGACGGGCGGCCAGGCGATGCAGCAGGTCAAGGCCGGGATGAAGGCGGTCTACTTGTCAGGCTGGCAGGTGGCGGCGGACAACAATGGCTACCGGTCCATGTACCCGGACCAGTCGCTGTATCCCGTCGATTCGGTGCCGGCGGTGGTGGAGAGGATCAACAACACCTTCATTCGCGCCGACGAGATCCAATGCCAGCGGGGCATCAAGCCCGGCAGCAAGGATTACGTGGATTACTTCGCGCCGATCGTGGCGGACGCCGAAGCCGGCTTCGGCGGCGTGCTCAACGCCTTCGAGCTGATGAAGGCGATGATCCGTGCTGGCGCCGGCGGCGTGCATTTCGAGGACCAGCTGGCGTCCGTCAAGAAGTGCGGCCACATGGGCGGCAAGGTGCTGGTGCCGACCCGGGAAGCCGTCCAGAAACTGATCGCCGCGCGGTTTGCTGCGGACGTCATGGGCGTGCCCACCGTCATCCTGGCTCGTACGGACGCCGAGGCGGCTGACCTGCTGACCAGCGACGTGGACGACAACGACAAGCCGTTCCTGACCGGCGAGCGGACCTACGAAGGCTTCTACAAGACCCGCAACGGCCTCGAACAGGCGATTTCCCGCGGGCTGGCCTACGCCCCCTATGCGGACATGGCCTGGTGCGAGACCGGCACCCCGGACCTGGAGTTTGCGCGTAAGTTTGCCGAGGCGATCCGCGACAAGTATCCCGGCAAGCTGCTGGCTTACAACTGTTCGCCGTCGTTCAACTGGAAGAAGAACCTCGACGACGCCACGATCGCCAAGTTCCAGCGGGAACTGGGAGCAATGGGCTACAAGTACCAGTTCATTACGCTGGCCGGCATCCATTCGATGTGGTTCAGCATGTTCGACCTCGCGCACGGTTACGTCAGGAAGGGCATGACCGCATACGTCGAGAAGGTGCAAGAGCCTGAGTTCGCCGCCCGGGATCGTGGTTACACCTTCGTGTCCCACCAGCAGGAAGTCGGCACCGGCTACTTCGACGCGGTGGCGAACGTCATCCAGGAAGGGCATTCGTCGACGACTGCGATGCACGGCTCAACCGAGGAAGCGCAGTTCGACGACGACGGGCATCATTAAATCGACACGTGGCGTTTACCGGCCGCCTGGCCGGTAAACGCCACACCTTCGCAGGTGCCAGGCACCGATTCGCGTCGAATCGGTGCCTGGCACCTCTTACGTTAAACTGTCGGCCTCGCACTAAGCAGCCAACTTCCCAAGTGCCACCAGAACGCAAAATCGTGCCGGATGGCGTTCGCGCCTTCGATGCCGCATGCGAGCGCTGCCCGCGTCTTGCCGCATTCCTGGTCGACGTCCGTGGCAGGCAGCCGGCCTACTATGCACGGCCGGTGCCGTCCTTTGGCGATCCCCGGGCCCGGCTGTTGATCGTCGGGCTCGCGCCCGGCATGCACGGTGCCAACCGGACCGGCCGGCCGTTTACCGGCGATCATGCGGGAATCCTGCTTTTCCGGACGCTGCACGAGCAGGGCTTCACTGACGGACCGGAATCAGTGTCCGCGGACGACGGCCTGCAGTTGCGGGACTGCCGGATCACCAACGCGGTTCGCTGCCTGCCACCGGCGAACAAGCCGACGCCTGCCGAAGTGCGCGAGTGCAACCCGTACCTCAGCTGGGAACTGAAGAAACTCCCGGAGAAGGCTGCGGTGCTGGCGTTGGGTGCCGTCGCCCACGGCGCGGTGCTGCGGGCCTACGGTTTGCGAGCTGCGGCGGCCCGCTTCGCTCATGCCGCGACCCATGAGCTGCCTGGCGGACGGCTGCTGGTCGACTCCTACCATTGCAGCCGGTACAACACCCAGACCCGGCGGCTGACGCCCGCCATGTTTGCCGACGCCATGTCCCTGGCACGAGAATGGGCCCAGCGCTGATTGCAGCACCGGGGCCTCATTGACTGATTTCGATTCCAAGGCATTCGTCGCCAGCCTCCCGCAGCGGCCGGGCGTGTATCGCATGCTCGACGACCAGGGCAGGGTGATCTACGTCGGCAAGGCCAAGAGCCTGCGATCGCGGGTCGCCAGCTATTTCCGCGCCGACCAGGTGAGCCCCAAGGTCATGGCCCTGGTGCAGTGCATTGCAGGCATCGAGGTCACGGTCGCCAGTTCCGAGACCGAGGCGCTGCTCCTCGAGTACAACCTGATCAAGGAGCACCGGCCGCGCTACAACGTGATCCTGCGGGACGACAAGAGTTTTCCTTACCTGCACCTCTCGGCCCACGCGTTCCCGCGGCTGTCGTTCTACCGGGGCACCCGCAAGGTTGCCGGCCGGCTGTTCGGGCCTTACCCCGACTCGCGGGCGGTGCGCTCCACCATGCACCAGCTCCACAAGCTTTTCCGGATCCGTGGCTGCAAGGACAGTTATTTCGCGAGCCGCAGCCGACCTTGCCTGGAGCACCAGATCGGCCGCTGCACGGCGCCTTGTGTTGGGCTCGTCAGCCAGGAAGAGTACGCAGGCGACGTCGAGGCGGCGGTGATGGTCCTGGAGGGCAGGAGCGCCGAACTCTCCTCGCGACTGACGGCGCAAATGGAGCGGGCGGCGGAAACGCTGGAGTTCGAGCAGGCCGCGGCGCTGCGCGACCAGCTCGCGGCCCTGGCCAAGCTGCAGGCGCAACAGTTCGTCAGCTCCACCAAGGGCGTGCAGACAAATGCGGACGTGCTGGCGATCGCCACCAGTGGACCTGAGACCTGTGTCTCGCTGACGTTCATTCGGGGCGGCCGCAGCCTCGGGGCGACTCACTTCTTCCCGCGCGCGCTGGTCAGCGAACCCGAAGAAGTGCTCTCCGCCTTCATTAGCCAGCATTACCTCGCCCGTGAAGCGCCGCCGCAGATCCTGACCTCGGTGCCCGTGCCCGACGCGGAAATCCTCGAGTTGGCACTTACCGAGAGGACGGGGAGGCGGGTCGTGATCCGGCACGCCCGCAAGGGGCTGAAAGCCCGCTGGGTCGAACTGGGCCGGCAAAACGCTGCCAATGCCCTCGAAATGAAGGTCTCGAGCCGTGCCAGCATTCGCGAGCAACTCGACGGGCTGCGAGAGGCCCTGCACCTGGAGCGCACCCCGTTGCGGCTGGAGTGCTTCGACGTCAGCCATACCCAGGGCGAAGCGACGGTTGCTTCATGCGTGGTTTTCGGCCCGGACGGCCCGGTCAAGCAGGAATACCGGCGCTTCAACATCGAGGGTGTCGAGCCCGGCGACGACTACGGGGCCTTGCGGCAAGCGGTGCTCCGCAGGTTTCGCCGGATCAAGGCCGGGGAAAGCCCGATGCCAGACGTGCTGCTGATCGACGGAGGGCCGGGCCAGCTCGCACAGGCAGCGGCTGTACTCGAGGAGCTGGACATCGCACCTGCAGCCGTGGTCGGCGTGGCCAAGGGTGCAGACCGCCGGGCGGGACAGGAGCGCCTGTTCTTGTTGGGCGATGAGGCGCCTTCTATACTACCGCCGGATTCCAGGGCCCTGCACCTCATCCAGCGTATTCGCGACGAGGCACATCGCTTTGCGATCACTGGCCACCGGCGCAGCCGCGCGAAGTCGCGGCAATCTTCCATCCTCGAGACGATTCCGGGGCTGGGCCCGGCACGACGTCGGGGCCTGCTCAAGCACTTCGGCGGGCTGCAGGGAGTGCTCCGGGCGGGGGTCGAGGACCTGATGGCCGTGCGGGGCATCAGCCGCGTGCTCGCTGAGAACGTGTACGATCACCTGCACCCGGGCTCAAGATGACGCATCCTTACACCATCCCGAACCTGCTGACGGCGCTACGGATCGCTATGATCCCGGCGGTCGTGGTGCTGTTCTTCCTGCCATACACCTGGGCGGACATGGCCTGCGGACTGATGTTCGCCCTGGCCGGCATCACTGATTCTTTCGACGGTTACCTGGCAAGGAGGCTGGGCCAGGTGTCGCCGCTGGGCGAATTCCTCGATCCGGTGGCCGACAAGCTGATCGTCGCCACGGCGCTGGTGCTGATCGTCAGCCGCGACCCGCACTGGTTCATTACGCTCACGGCCGCGGTGATCATCGGCCGGGAGATCGCGATTTCGGCGCTCCGGGAGTGGATGTCGGAGATAGGCTCGAGGCACAAGGTGGCCGTCTCCGGACTGGGGAAATTCAAGACGATCGTGCAGATCGTCGGCCTTTCAATGATGTTGTTCCGCCAGGATCTCCTGTTCCTGCCCATCTACAACATCGGCCTCGTCCTGACGGTGCTGGCCGCGGTGCTGACGCTGTGGTCCATGGCTGCCTACCTGAAGCTGGCCTGGCCCGACCTCAGGACCATGAATCGAGCTTGACAGCCGTTGGCCCGTCCTTAAAATCCTCGGGCTGACCATTGGGTCCAGGGCGGGAATAGCTCAGTTGGTAGAGCGCAACCTTGCCAAGGTTGAGGTCGCGAGTTCGAGCCTCGTTTCCCGCTCCAGTTTTTGCGTGAACCCCGGGACGCCCTCCCGGGGTTTCTGCTATAAGAACACCCGTTGGCTAGGTGGCAGAGTGGTCATGCAGCGGCCTGCAAAGCCGTGTACGCCGGTTCGATTCCGACCCTAGCCTCCACTATCCCCGCCGATCGGCGCCTCAATCGGGCATGGGCGTCATCTGCCCGGCCAGGGCGTCTTCAAAGCCCAGGTTGCGCAGGTCGCGGATCCTCTGCGGATAGAGGATGCCGTCGAGGTGATCGACCTCGTGCTGGACCACCCGGGCGTGGAAGCCCTCGACCTCCCGATCGATAGGGTTTCCGCGAGCGTCGCGGCCCCGGTAACGCAGCCGCCGGAATCGAGGTACCAGTCCGCGCAAGCCCGGCACCGACAGGCAGCCCTCCCATCCCTCGTCCATGTCCTCTCCCAGTGGGGTCAGCACCGGGTTGACCAGCACCGTGTAGGGAATGGGCTGGATGTGGGGATAGCGCGGATTGGAAGTGACTTCGAAGATCACGACGCGCAGCCCGATGCCGATCTGCGGTGCGGCCAACCCGGCGCCGCTGAGCGAGCGCATGGTCTCGTCCATGTCGTCGAGGAGCCGGTGCAATTCATCGGTGTCGAACCGCGTTACCGGTGCGGCCACTTCCCGGAGCAGCGGGTGCCCCATCTTCAGGACTTCACGAACAGCCATGGTGACAGTGTAGATGCGTGGCCGGCCTACGGAAATCCCCATGGCAGCGATGAAAATCCGGACGCGGGGAGGGTGGCTAAGCGACTAGATTGCACCGAGGCCGCAGGGTGCGGCCGTTAGAGATGTCACTGTTCCAGTTGGAGGGAATCCGCATGAAATCCTTGAAGCTCCTGGCGGCGACGGCCGCCGCAACCATGCTCGCGATCGGCACGGCCCAGGCGGGCGACGCCGCTGCGGGGAAAGCCAAGGCCGAGGCCTGCGCCGACTGCCATGAAGCCGCAGATTTTGCCGGTGAGGATGTCGGGGCGCTGACGCAGATGATCAAGGACGTGGTCGCTGGCAAGACCAAGCACAAGGCCAAGGTCGCGATCTCGGATGCGGATGCAGCCGACATTGCCGCCTACTGGGCAGCCGGCTGAGAGGTCCCGGAGAGCGCTAGACGACGGCCGGCCCTGAGCCGGCCGTTGCCGTTTTGGGGCGGGAGCAGGGCGGGGGTGACGTAGCGGATGTTGGGCAGCATCGAGGGCGGTGGCCGGGCAACAACCGGCCAACGGGCACCGCTGCAGCAGGGGGCGAAATTTCTCGGGAATCGGCATACTTCGGGCCGGCCCCGGTGGCGGAACTGGTAGACGCTGCGGACTTAAAATCCGCTGACCTAACGGTCATACAGGTTCGACTCCTGTCCGGGGCACCAATAAAAACATAAAGATATGAAGTAAGTCTAATGTTATATCTAGAATTGCTTTCTCTCCGCCCACAGGTTCGCTTTCACCACTGCACCTTCTCGGGCAGCCACGACCCTCGCCAGTCCGGGAAGCCCCAGTAGATGAGGCCGGGGAAGTCGTTAACGCCAATGTTGAAGTAGTAGGTATCGCCCTCGAAGTTGTTGCCGAAGTTCATCGTGCCGAAAGTCAGCCGGATCTTGTCCTCGACGAGCCCCACGTAGATCGCCGCACCGAAGTTCAGCTGCTTCGAGCCTGGCCAGTTTTTCCAGGTCCAGCTTGCGGTCGGTCCGGCCCCGATGGCGCTGAACATCCCGTGCTTCTTGTGGGACAGGAAAAAATCTGCCTGCGAGAACCAGACGTTGTCGTCCCGTGACGCGTTGGAGTGATTGAGCTGGATAGGCGTGAACTTGACGTCCCAGCGCCAGCCTTTGTTGCCGATCTTCAGTCCCTGGTACCACGACAGGTCCAGGCCGCCGCTGCGCGCATTGACCGCGACCTCATCCGGCAGCCACGACTGCCATGAAAAATCGGGAGCCGTCGAGACGTTCAGGGTTACTTCTTCTTCCTGCATATAGGAGTGCAGGGCGAACGCTCCCAGTGCGAGCCCGGCGACGTATACCTCTCCGTCTCCCTTTGCCTCTGCCTCACGCTTCTCGAGGTACAAGAGCCGGTTGCTCGATCTCAGGCTGAGCGGGTAGTACCAGGTGAGCTCTTCCGAGTCCTTGAGCTTGAAGATCCGCTTCAGGAAGGCGCTCGACTGGCTCTCATCGTACTGCTCCTCGATCAGTCGGGTAATGAAAGCGGTCATGCCGGGAGCGGCAATGAACAGGGAATCAGTCCTTTCATGGCCTTCGAAGAGGCTGTTGGCAATGGCCAGCATGTTCCGGTCCGGTTGGTCGCTGTTTTCAACATCGACCCAGGCGAAGCGCTCGTTCCAGCCAGGTTCGGCCGCGAATTCCTGGCGCGTTAGATACAGGAAGACGGTTCGGGCCCGTTCGTGGGCGGGGATATCCAGAGACTGGTAGGCGTTGTGGACACTGGACGCCACGCAGTCGGCCTTGCGGAGATGGTCCTCGCATATGAAGTTGGACATGGACCAGGCGGCGTCGTACACACCGGCGTAATAGTCGTAGTCCCTGAAATCCCGATCCACGAATCCGCCAAATGCTTCCATCATTTCGCCGACGACCGGGGAGAAGCGGCTGGACATCAGGATCCGCCGGTCACCAAGCTTGTCGTACCGGGCTCGCTCGGCAGACCACTCCACGTCGGGCGCATCGATCGAGGCAGCCAGACTGGAAATCCAGCTCAGGCACTCATTCCGGAGTGCCGTGATCTCACCGGGGGAAAGCAAATCGCCGTCGCCCAGGGCGATGCCGTTGTGCTGCCGCTCGAGTTCCTGGACGCGGCCTTCAATGCAGAACATCGCCTGCATTACCCTGCCAGGATCTGCAGTCGCGTCTGTTTCCTTCAAACCGGCGAGCACATTCCGACAGTCCATTCCGGCGTATGGACCGGGAAATGGATCCGTAGCGTAGGTCACCCCGCGGGCCTGGCTCTCGCTCACCGCTATGGCCAACTCCTGGGCCAGGGCCGACACCTGGCTCGTCCAGTCTCCATGCCTGAGGAGGCTGTACAGTTCGTAGTCACGGCCGGAGTGAACGGCGCCGCCGAAGAAACTGAAGAACTGGCTGCGCAAGCCAAAGGTCCGCTTCTGTTCAGTGGCGCCTCGCAAGTACTCTTGCTCGGCGGAAAGCTCAGAAAGCTGTCCAGGCTGGTGCTTCAAGGATCGGCGAATCGTGGGGTCCAGATAGATGTAGTTGAAGCGCCGGCCTGTTGCCTCCCACGCCGCGCGGCTGATTGGCGAGCTTCGCCGGGGCTCGGCCAGCGCCTTGGCGGCGCCGAGCGGGAGGTTGTCGAACAAGCCGCCGTCGATGAAATCCCCAGCCAAAGGGACGTAGCCGCCGGGGCACGAGCCGTGGGGTTCCGGAACCTCATTCCGGGCATCCGTTTTTGGCATGCAGTAGTTGAGGCGCTTGCGCCCGAAGGCGATCGGGAATGCGCTGGAAGCCTCGATGGCGTCGACCAGGTCCTTGGTCGAATGCGACAACGGGCAGGCCGGGTCTGCCGTCGGTGTTCCCTGCATGTAGATGATGTTGCCGGAACCGGGATCCGAGATGTCGGTCAGGCAACTGAGCAGGCTTGCATGTCCTGTCTCGTCGGCTCTCAGGGTGATGGGCAGGACAAACCGCTGGTTGTGCACCGCCACTCCCGCGATCAGCTTCTCCACGGGCTTCACCCGGGTGACCATGATGGCTACGGGGACCTCGCATCCCGGTCGAAAACCGCCGGACTTCAGGGTCCCCTCCATTTCGGCGATCGTTTCCTTGAAGGCGTTGCGGGTGAACACGCCGTCGTCGTCGCGGTAATGAAGCAACGAACGCGTCTGTTTTGGCAGGAGTTCCTCGAATCCAATACCCAGCCAGGTGTCGCGTAGCACGTTGTCGTCGACGGTATCGACGTATGAGCCGTCGTCGCGAGCCCGGGTAGCGTCCTTGCACCAGGCAATGCTGGACAGCACGGCGTTGATCGATCCGGCCGAGGCGCCCGCCGCGGCTTTGAATTGAATGTACGTTCCGTTCCCGGACTGCCCCGCTGCCCAATGCCGCCTCATGAACTGCATCAAGGCCCAATTCACGCCCGACTCGTAGGCGCCCAGGCTGACTCCGCCACGGATCGCCACGACGAAGGGCACCTCGCGATTCCTGTTCTCGACAGACGGTTCCGAGGCCGTTTCGTTGGCCGGCAGCGCTGCTTGGCCCAGGGTCGACAGGAGGATCGTCAGGACGAGCCTCCTCGAGGCGGGAATTCGAAAAGTCATTTTTGTTGCTCCCAGGCTACGGCTTTCCGCTCGAGCGGGATGGCCGGCGAAATGGGAACGCCTGCGATCCGGCCTGCGCGTAGACGTTGCTCGACTGAGACAAACATGGTCACCAGCCACGGCAATCCGTAAAGACCGAGCCGCGAAAACAGGTTGACGGCACGCCGGGTGGCTGAGAACGGCGGGAATCCGCGCCGCCTGCCCATGTGCCGTCCAACCGGACCGCCGGATCAGGGTCCGTTCGCGCGCGAATCCACGGAAAAAGGTCCGCATGGAGCGGCCAGCGCGGGGCGAGAGGCGGGGGGGCGGCAGGGCAGTACCTTTGATTCCCTGGCGCTCAAGGGGGTTGGGCGCGGCCTCGCCACCGGGCCCAGCCCGGGGCAGGCCATTTCGACGGTCAGATCAGCGCTGCTTGCCGGGCACAACCACGGAAATCCACGATCTGGCTGTAGGTCCGTACATACGAACCTGAGTTCGTCGGTCTGGTATAGTCGCGCCCGTCCAAAGGCAGGGGAGCCTGGGGGTTTGGAAGCTCTTCATCCACACGGGTTGTCGGGCCGTGGAATCCACGTCTGGCGCGGTGACCGGCACGTTCTTCGTAATGTCAGCATCGACGTGCTGGCAGGCGAGGTCGTGCACGTCGCCGGGCCGAATGGTACGGGCAAGACGACCCTGCTGAGGGTCCTGGCGGGGCTGTTACCGGCGGAGGAGGGCTACGTCGGCTGGCGGGGCCGTCCCATTCGTTCCGAGCGGGACGAGTTCAACGCCGAGATGGCCTATCTTGGGCATGAAAATGCGCTGAAGGGCGACCTGACGTCCTTCGAAAACCTGCACTACAGCATCGGTGTGCGTCGCCAACTCGACGGGCCTGAGATCGACGCCACGCTGGATCATCTGGGCATCCTGCGCTGCCGTGACCTGCCGGCACGCGTTCTTTCGGCCGGCCAGCGGCGCCGGCTGGCGATGTCCCGGATCATGTTGCTGGGCGCCAGCCTGTGGGTCCTCGACGAGCCGTTTACCAACCTGGACGTCGCCGGCGTGGCCCTGTTTTCGGGGCTCATTGGCGATCACGTCGCGGCGGGCGGGATGGCGGTCCTGGCGGCCCACCAGGGCCTGAACGTCCCGGGAACCACCCCCCGGATCGTGGAGCTCAACTGATGCAAGCCACGGGTCTGCTGCGGGCCGGGGCGCTGCTGTATGCGCGCGACCTGAAACTTGCCTTCCGTCGTTGGGAACAGGTGACGCAGCCAGTTGTCTTCTTCCTGATGGTCACGACGCTGTTCCCGCTCGCTCTCAGCCCGGACACCGCCCAGCTGCGGGAAGTCGCGGCGGGCATCGTCTGGGTGGCGGCGCTGCTGTCTGCGCTGCTGGCACTCGAGTTCATGTTCCGTTCGGACTACGAGGACGGCACGCTCGAGCAGCTGGTCCTGTCGGGGCAGCCGCTGTGGTGGCTGTCCCTGGTCAAGGCCATGGCGCACTGGACGGTCAGCGGCCTGCCCCTGGTCGTGGCCTCGCCGCTCGTCGCCGCTTCGCTGGCCGTGCCGGCTGCGGCCCAGCCGACCGTGATGATATCGCTGCTCCTCGGCACCGGTATCCTGAGCTTCCTGGGCGCGGTCGGCGCCGGATTGACGCTCGGCGTGCGGCGCGGCAGCGTGCTGCTGTCGCTGCTGGTCCTGCCGCTGACGATGCCCGCGCTGATCTTCGGGGCGCGCGCGGTGGACATGGCGATCATGGGGGACAGTTCACGCGGACCGCTCCTGCTGCTGGCCGCGATGTTCATTCTCAGCCTGACGCTGGGACCGTTCGCCACCTCGGCAGCCCTCAAAGTGAGCATGGAGTAGGGATAGATGTGGACCTGGTTTCATAAGCTGGCGTCGCCGCCGCACTTTTACAGGATCGCCGGCAAGGTGATCCCATGGTTCTCGTGGCCGGCGCTGATCCTGATCCTGCTCGGCCTTTACGGCGGCCTGGTGATGGCGCCGATGGACTACCAGCAGGGCGAGGGCTTCCGGATCTTCTATGTGCACGTGCCCAGCGCCATCATGTCCATGTTCGTTTACTCGAACATGGCAATCGCGGCGGGCATCGGGCTCATCTGGCGGATGAAGCTGGCGCACGCCGTGGCTGCCGCGTCGGCGCCGATCGGGGCCTGGTTCACTTTCTGCGCCCTGGCGACCGGTTCGCTGTGGGGCAAGCCGATGTGGGGAACTTGGTGGGTGTGGGACGCGCGCCTGACTTCCGAGCTGATCCTGCTGTTCCTGTACCTTGGTTTCATCGCCCTGCGGTCGTCGATCGAGGACCCGCAGCGTGCCGACCGTGCCGCGGCCGTGCTGGCGCTGGTCGGTGTCATCAACCTGCCGATCATCCATTACTCGGTGGTCTGGTGGAACAGCCTCCACCAGGGCTCGACGATGTTCAACCCCGGCGCCATGTCCATCGAGATGAAGTGGCCGGCGCTCGCGATGCTGTTCGGATTCATGCTGTATTTCGGTGCCGTCCTGTTCGTCCGGTTGCGTGCGGAAGTGATCCGCCGCGAGCGTAACGCCACCTGGCTCAAGGAGGAGCTCGCCCGATGAACCTCGCTGACTTTCTCAACATGGGCGGCTACGCCGCATTCGTCTGGCCGGCGTTCGGCCTGGTGATGTCCGTCCTGGTTTACAACATATGGAGTGCGCGCAGTGCGCACGCCGAAGCGCGTCGCGCCGCTGCGCGACGCCTGCAGATGGAGGAGACCCACTCATGACACCCCGTCGCAAGCGCATGATCGCCGTCGCGGCCATCGTCATTGGCGTAGGCGCGGCCACGGCCGTCGCGCTGCAGGCCTTTCAGGAAAACATCATGTATTTCTACAGCCCGTCACAGATCAGCGGCGGCGAGGCGCCGCGAGGCCGCGCCTTCCGGCTTGGCGGCCTGGTGACGACCGGCAGCCTGCAACGGGTGCCGGGCAGCATCGAAATCAACTTCGTGGTGACGGACAACGCGGAGTCCATACCGGTGAAGTACTCGGGGCTGCTGCCCGACCTGTTCCGCGAGGGACAGGGGGTCATCGCCCACGGCAAGCTGGACGACAACGGCGTGTTCCTGGCCGACGAAGTCCTGGCGAAGCACGACGAGAATTACATGCCGCCGGAGGTGGCGGAGAGCCTGCACACGCCGCAGGCGGGCGGGGGCGCGTCGTGATTCCAGAACTCGGTCATTTCGCGCTGGTCCTGGCGCTGTTGATGGCGGGTGCCCAGGCCTTTTTCGGCCTGGCCGGTGCGTCCCGCGGCAATGTCGCCTGGATGCGCGCGGCGCAGCCGGCGGTTGCCGGGCAGTGGGTGTTCCTGCTGCTGTCTTTCGGGGCGCTGGTCTGGTCCTTCATCCAGTTCGACTTCTCGGTCCGCTACGTGGCCATGACGTCAAACTCGCTGCTGCCGCTGTTCTACCGGATCGCCGCGGCCTGGGGCGGCCATGAGGGTTCGCTGTTGCTGTGGGGCACGATGCTTGCGACCTGGTCGGTCGCGGTCGCCGCCTTCAGCCGCAGCATGCCCTTGCCATACAAGAGCCGCGTCCTCGGCGTGCTCGGCCTGGTCAGCGTCGGCTTCCTGCTGTTCATGCTGTTCACGTCCAGCCCGTTCGAGCGGTTGGTACCCGCGGCGGCCGACGGCAACGACCTGAACCCGCTGTTGCAGGACGTGGCGCTGGCCATCCATCCACCGATGCTCTACCTCGGCTATGTCGGCTTCTCGGTGGCGTTCGCATTCGCCTGCGCCACGCTCATCGAGGGCAGGCTCGATGTCGCCTGGGCGCGCTGGGCGCGTCCCTGGACGCTGGCTGCCTGGTTGTGCCTGACCATCGGCATCACGCTCGGCAGCTGGTGGGCCTACTACGAATTGGGCTGGGGCGGCTACTGGTTCTGGGATCCGGTCGAAAACGCGTCCTTCATGCCTTGGTTGATAGGCGCCGCACTGATCCACTCGCTGGCCGTTACCGAAAAACGAGGCCTGTTCAAGAGCTGGACGTTGCTGCTGGCGGTGAGCGCCTTTTCCTTGAGCCTGTTGGGCACCTTCCTGGTTCGCTCCGGCGTGCTGGTGTCGGTCCATGCATTTGCCACCGATCCGGCCCGCGGCCTGTTCATCCTCGGCTTCCTGGTGGCGGTCATCGGAGGGGCGCTGGCCCTGTACGCCTGGCGTGCGCCGCTGCTGAAGTCCGACGCGGGTTTCGAGCTGTTGTCGCGGGAAGCCTTCGTGCTGTTCAACAACGCGTTGCTGATCGCGGCGACGGGGCTGATCCTGCTCGGCACGCTCTACCCGTTGTTCCTGGACGCGTTGGAGCTTGGCAAGATCTCGGTCGGGCCGCCGTACTTCAGCGTTGCCTTCCTGATACCGATGGTGCCGTTGCTGCTGCTGCTCGGTGTCGGCATGCACTCGAGCTGGAAGCGCAGCCAGATCGGCCCGGTCGGCCGCCAGCTGGGCGTGATGATGGCCGTGGCGCTGGTCGCGGCCCTGCTGATCAGCAAGTTCGTGTATGGGGAAGTCCACGCCATGGGCGTGGTGGGCTTTACCGTGGCCTTCTGGGTCATGGGCGCTGCGCTGCTCGAACCGATCAAGCGGCGCGGCAAGCTGCGCGGCATGCCGGCCGGCTTCTGGGGCATGACCCTGGCCCACTTTGGCGTCGGTTTGTTTGCACTGGGCATCACGGGCGTCGAGTCCTACCGCATAGAAAAGGACATCAGCCTCGGTGCGGGCGATTCGACCGAGCTGTCGGGCTATGTATTCCGCTTTGAGGGGACCCAGCAGGTCCGCGGCCCGAACTACCAAGCCACCCAGGGCACGGTCGTGCTGAGCAGGGACGGCAAGGAGTTCGCGACGCTGCATCCGCAGAAGCGCTTCTACGCCTCGGGCGGCAATCCGATGACCGAAGCCGGGATCCAGGTGACGCCGGCCCGCGACCTGTTCGTTGCGCTCGGCGAGGACCTCGGCGCGGGCAAGTGGAGCATGCGGGTGCAGTACAAGCCGCTGATCCGCTACATCTGGATCGGCGCCGTCTTCATGGCCTTCGGCGGACTGGTCTCCGTGGCCGATCGGCGCTTCCGGATTCGTGCGAGTGCAGAGCAGCCGAAGGCGGCGGGCCGGTTGGCCGGCGAGGGTGCGCGATGAAGCGCAGCCTCTGGTTCCTGCTGCCCGCCGGCCTGTTCATGGCACTAGTGGCCTTCCTGTTCTTCGGCCTTTACAACGATCCGCGGGAAATTCCCTCGCCGCTGATTGGCAAGCCGGCACCGACCTTCTCGCTGGAAACGCTGGCGGATCCGTCCCGCACGGTCAGCACGGCGGATTACCAGGGCCGTCCTTACCTGGTCAATGTCTGGGGCACCTGGTGTCCCGAGTGTCGGCGGGAACACGAGGTGCTGCTGTCGATCGCCCGCACGAAGATCGTGCCGATCGTGGGGCTAAACTGGAGGGACGACCGGGCGCTGGCGCAGCGCTGGCTGCTGCAACTCGGCAATCCCTACGACTCGGTTGCCTTCGACCCCGAAGGACAGGCCGCCATCGACTGGGGTGTGTATGGCGCCCCCGAGACATTCCTCGTCAGTGCCGACGGAACGGTGCTGTTCAAGCGCATTGGACCGATGAACCTGGACGTCTGGCAACGCGAGTTCCTGCCCCTCATCAATGGCGCCGGGGGTCCGTCATGATCCGCGCACTCACACTTGCATTGCTGCTGTCGCTGGCGGCCAATGTCTTCGCGATCGACGAGGAACCCGCTTTCAGCGACCCGGCAATGCAGGAACGCTACGAGAAGCTTACGCGGGAACTTCGCTGCCTGGTCTGCCAGAACCAGACCATCGCGGATTCAAACGCCTCGCTGGCCCAGGACCTGCGGCGCGAGGTCCGCGAGTTGATGATGGAAGGCAAGACGGACACAGAGATCAATGACTTCCTGACGGCGCGTTACGGCGACTTCGTCCTGTACAACCCGCCCGTCAAGCCGCGCACCTACCTGCTCTGGGCGGCACCCGGGCTACTGGTCATCCTTGGGCTCGGCGCCGCGGTGATCGTGGTGATCCGCCGGGCGCGAACCGCTCGCGAGAATCCGGCCGCGCTCGACAACGACAACGAAACGGGGACCCTGTGACAGTTTTCATCATTTTAGCCGCCCTGCTGGCGGCGCTGGCCGTAGTGCTCGTCGTGTGGCCCCTGTTCCGTCCGCGTCAGGACGAAGAGGGCAAGCCCGTCATCGCCTCACCCGGCGCCGCGGTCGCAATTGCGGTGGTGTTGCCGGCGCTCGCTTTCGTCCTGTACTTCTCCCTCAGCGACTGGCCGTGGGATCCACAGGCGCAAGCGCAAGCGCAGGCTCAGGCGAAGGCAGACGGCGAAGCTGCCCCGCTGGCCCAGATGGCGAGCCAGCTCGCAGAGCGCTTGAGTCGCGAGAAGGGCGACGCCGAAGGCTGGAAGATGCTCGGGCGGACCTATGTGGCCATGAACGACTTCCCCAAGGCGCTTGATGCGTACCAGCAGGCCTATACGCTGACAAGCGGATCTGACCTGGATGCGCTGCTGGGCTATGCCGAGGCCAGGGTCCTGGTCAACGAAGCTGACTTCGAGGGCGAGGCTGGCAAGCTGTTCGCGCAGGCCGTCAGGGAGGCGCCCGGTAACCCGAAGGCGCTGTGGTATGCGGGCCTCACTGAATTCCGCAGGCAGGATCTGGCGGCAGCGCGTACGCACTGGCAGGCGCTTCGTGCCCTCGGTGGACCGCCGGAGATCATGCAGATCGTGGAGGCCCGGATCGCGGAGATTGATTCGACCATCGGCCCGGCGCAGGAGGCGGCGCCCGTTATGGCCGCAGCGCCTGCCCAACCGGTAAGTGCACCCGCCGCAGCGGCGAGCCCTGCGGCTGCGCCAACGGGGGAGGGTATCGACCTGCACATCGCAGTCGCGCCAGCGCTGGCCGGACAGGTCCCCCCGGGCACGACGCTGTTCGTCCTCGCCCGAAGCGGCACCGGTGGCCCGCCGCTGGCTGCGGTCCGCCGCTCCAGCAGCGAACTGCCGCTGGATATCACGCTCACCGACGCCAACGCGATGATTCCGGGAACGTCCCTCAAGCAGGTGGACTCGCTTGCCCTGGTGGCTCGCGTGTCGCTGACCGGCAGACCGATTGCGTCACCCGGCGACCTGTATGGCGAGGTCCGCTATGATCCCGCCTCGTCGGGCCGCATCAAGCTGACCATAGACCGGGTCGTCGAGTAGCGACGGCGCCGACTGGTCGCGGCGACCCTCATGGGAGTCGACCAGCCAGCATGGGACGAAGCGACGTCAGATTGAAATTTGCCCGGCCCCCCGCGCTGGTTCGCAACTACGCGCGAGGCGTCCTCGCGGCTCGCCAGCGCGTATTGCCGGCTGGAACCACTATTCCACGCCTCGAGGGCGAGGTGTCGGAGGTCCGGATCGACCCGCGACACCTGGCGAGATACCGGGCGGTCTGCGGCTTCCCGAGCGATGGGCAATTGCCGGTCACCTATCCGCACGTGCTGGCGATTTCATTGCAGGTTGCCTTGATGGCGCAACCGGCATTCGGGCTGCGCCTCCTGGGCCTGATTCACATTGCCAACGAGATCACGTGGCTGCGGCCGCTGTCAGAGTGGGAAACCTACGGGGTTCGCTGCTGGATCGAGGGGCATCGCGAGACCGACCGCGGTCAGGAATTCGACCTGCACACGGAATTACTGGACCGGGACGGGCCAGCCTGGCTGGAGCGTTGCACGGTGCTCGCACGAAAGATCGCGGGGGGTGCACAGACGGCGAGGGCGGCGCGGGCCGCGCTCAGGGTGCCGAAACCCCCAGCAGACGCGGCAGTGGCCGAGGTGCCATTTGCGGCAAGCCATCGCCAGGCACGCGCCTATGCGTGGATTTCCGGCGACGTGAACCCCATTCATATGACCGATTTCACGGCGCGTTGGTTCGGCTTCGACAAGGCCGTTGCCCATGGAATGTGGACAAAGGCGTGCTCACTGGCGGCGCTGGGCCCCGAGTTGACCAGCGCCCCCTGCCGCATTCCGGTCGATTTCAAGCTACCGGTATTCTTGCCGACTGAGGTCAGGCTCAGGCACTGGCACGCGGCGCAGGCGTGGACCTTCGTCCTGCAGGATGCTTCCAAAGGGCGCCCGCACCTGGCCGGCAGCGTAGAGCGCCTTTGACATGCCGGTAGCCCGCATGGCGCGCAAGCTGCTGGGGGCTCGTCACGGCGAGGAACGGGCCGTCGTCCTGGCATTCGCTTATTTCTTTCTCCTGCTCTGCAGTTACTACCTGCTGCGACCGGTGCGCGATGCGATGGCCGCCAACGCAGGTCTGGGGCGACTGCCGGAACTGTTCACGTACACGTTCATCGTCATGTTGGTCATCACACCCATGTTCGGTGCGCTCGTTTCCCGCGTCCGCAAGCGGTTGCTGCTGCCGATCACCTACGGCTTCTTTGCCCTCAACATGTTCCTGTTCTACCTGGCCTTCAGCGCGGATCCGGGTTCGCAAAGGACAGCCGCCACGTTCTTCGTCTGGCTCAGCGTCTTCAACATGTTCGTCGTGTCGGTCTTCTGGAGCTTCATGGCGGACGTCTTTCGCGGCGACGAAGCCAGGCGCCTGTTCGGCCCGATTGCGGCGGGCGGTAGTGCGGGGGCCATCATTGGCCCGCTGTTGACCCAGTCCCTGGCAGCCGGGCTGGGCACGGCCGGGTTGGTCATGCTGTCGATGCTGCTCCTGCTGGCGACGATTCCCTGCATACGCGCGCTCGGACACTGGTCGGTGGAACGCCATGGCGAGGCGCCTGGCACGGCCGCTGAGAGCGTCGAGCCCATTGGCGGTGGCGCGCTGGCCGGCGTGACGCTCGTGCTGCGGTCACCGTACCTGATGGGCATCGTGGCCATGCTTGGCCTCGGGGCTGTGGCCGGCACGTTCATGTACTTCGAATTGCAGCGACTCGCCTCGGCGGCCTATACCGACACAGCACTGCGCACGGCGTTCTTCGCCCGCCTGGACCTGGGCGTCAACCTGCTGGCTTTCGTGATGCAGGGAATGGTGACCTCCCGGATCATCAAGCGCTTCGCCCTGACCGGTGGGCTCGTGACCATGCCGCTGGTCGCATTCGGTAGTTTCATCTGGCTGGTTCTGGCACCCTTCCTGCTGCCCCTCGCCATCAGCCAGGTGCTGCGGCGCGCGGGCGAGTTCGGGGTTGCCAAGCCGTCACGGGAAGTGCTGTTCACTGCGGTCGACCCCGAGAGCAAGTACAAGGCCAAGAATTTCATCGATACGGTCGTCCAGCGTGGAAGCGACACCGTCGCCGGCTGGTTACACGGGTTCCTGCAGGCGAAGGGCTTTCTGCTGGCTGGATTTGGCGCCCTCAGCGCCGTGATCATGGTCGTGCTTGCCGTCCTCGGCGTCGCGTTGGGTCGCGCCTACGCGGTGCGCGAACTGGCGGGTCGGAAGCTTGCAGCCCCGCAGCCCGGAGGTTCCTCCGGCTGACGGCAAAGGGTAGAGGGGGCGCCGGGCGAAAGCCCTGTGCGTCGCTCTCCCACGCGCCTGGTTACCCCCGCCAGACTAGGGTGCACTCCCTAGACAAAGAGTCGAAACTTCAATCATGGATCGGGAATGCAGCGTTTGCGGCTGGTCCCGGAAACACGGCAACAACCAGGAGACCGCCATGATTGAAAACTTCAACACTGTGATCAACGAGATCAAGACGAGCGATTTCGGCAAGGCCACGCGCAAGTCGGCGCAGGCGATCTGGAAGGCGAACATGAACGCCTGGACCACGACCCGCGACGAAGTGGGCAAGGTGGTCGGCCTGGCCGTCAAGCAGAGCCAGCAGCTGACCCGCCGCTCGCGTGCCCGGACCGAAGAGATGGTCGAGGGCTTCTCTGACGTCGCCAACGAGCGTGTCATCAAGGTCGAGAAGCGCTTCCAGGAAGGCGTGAACAAGGTCATCCACGACATCGGCCTGCCGACCGCGAACGAAGTCCAGAAGCTGTCGAGGAAGGTCGACCGCCTGTCCAAGGAAGTGAAGGTGAAGGCCGCAGCCAAGCGCCGGACGCCCCGCAAGAAGGCCGCCAAGCGCAGCACGCGTCGCGCCGCCTGACCCGGAGACAGAACAGACTCTGACTGATCCCCCCTCGGCGCTGGTGTACGATCGGGTTTCCGACGTACACCGGCGCTTTTTTATGCCCGCAACCCCCAGTACGCGTCCTGCACGAAAGACGCGCCAGCGGATCCTGGACTCGACCCTCGGGCTGTACAACGACCTGGGCGAGGCCAACGTTTCCACGACGCTGATCGCGGCCGAGGTCGGCATCAGCGCCGGCAACCTGCATTACCACTTCCGCAAGAAAGACCAGCTGACTGGTGCCTTGCTGGAGCAGTTCGTCACTGAAATCGACGAGTTGCTGCCGCCGGACACCTGGCGCGCGCAGGAGGTGGAGGACGCCTGGTTCCTCCTGCACGTCATCTTCGAGACGATCTGGAAGTACCGGTTCCTGTTCCGCGACCTGTCCGGGATCATGGCCCGGGATCGTCGCGCGGGCCATCGCCTCAGCACGGTCTTCACGCGTGCGGTCGATGCTTCACGCGGCATCTGCCTGGGTCTCTCCGAATCCGGGCAACTGGAGGCCACGGCGGTCGAGATCGAGGCGCTGGCACGAAACGTCACGGTCGTGACGCTCTACTGGCTGTCGTTCGACACGGTGCGCTATCCGCGGCGGGACCGCAGCAGTGAGGCGATTGCCGCAGGCGTTTACCAGGTGCTGATGCTGGTGGCGCCATTCATGCACGTCAATGGACGCGCCAACCTCGAGTACCTGGCGGCCCAGTACCTGGCGCAGGAGCCGGCTTCCTGACCGTGTCTGGGCGTATCGGGAGTGCGATGCGGGTCAAGGACTTTCGAACGTAACAGCAGGTCTTCGCAGCGACGAGTTGTCATTGCGGCTCGGTTTCCGCATGGAACTGATGAAGAAGCCGGTGTGCAAGCGGGGCGAGTGCGACCTCAGGCTCGGGAACGCTCGAGCTTCGCGGCGAGCCGGGCGTTTTCGCGGATGCCGTCCCAGTCTCCCGCCTTCATGAGGGCCTCCGTGGCAATCCAGGACCCGCCAACGCAGGCTACGTTGGCCAGCGCGAGGTAGTCGGGGGCGGTTTCCAGGTGGATGCCACCCGTCGGGCAGAACCTCAGCTCGGGAAACGGGCCGGCAAAGGCGCGCAGGGCCGCAGGCCCGCCGGCAGTTGTCGCCGGAAAGAGCTTGAAGCGGGTGAGACCGAGATCCATCCCGCGCATGATGTCGGATGCAGTGGCGATGCCGGGCAGCCATGGGGACCGGGCGCTCTGGATCGCCACAGCGAGCGAGTAGGTGAGGCCTGGCGAGACCAGCCCTGCGGCCCCTGCCTGCATCGCATCGCGCGCCTGAACCTCATTGCAGACCGTTCCGGCGAGCACCGTTACATCGGGGAAATCGCGGGCCATGCGCTCGATCGAGCCCAGTGCGGCTGGGGTTCTCAGTGTCACCTCGACGATCCGGATTCCACCCTCCAGGAGCGCGCGCGCCAGCGGCGCCGCGTGATCGACGCTACGGAGGGTTACGACCGGTATGACAGGCGCGATGGCCATCAGGGTGTCGACTTGCGTCATCGTCACTCTCCGAAAAGAAAGGAGGCGCCGTGCTCGGCAGGTCCGACACTGCGCCGCATCAGGGAGAAGAGCTCCCGCCCCAGTCCCCATTGCGCATCACTCGAAACTCGAACCGCCGGGTCCCGGGTCGCCAGCAGGTTCCCGGGGATCAGTGCCTCGAGCGTACCTCGCCCGGCGTCAATGCGAATGATGTCGCCGTCGACGACCTTGGCCAGCGGACCGCAGTCCAGTGCCTCCGGCGTGACGTGAATGGCCGCCAGGACCTTGCCCGAGGCGCCGGACATTCGGCCGTCGGTGACCAGTGCGACCTTGTACCCACGATCCTGCAGGGACGCCAGCAGCGGCGTGAGCTTGTGGAGTTCCGGCATGCCATTGGCCTTCGGGCCCTGGAAGCGAACGACCGCCACCATGTCCGCATCGAGTTCGCCCTTGTGAAAGGCTTCCTCGACCTGGGCCTGGGTCTCGAACACGCGGGCCGGCGCCTCGACTTGCCAATGTTCGGGCTTGACCGCCGACACCTTGACGACCGACCGGCCCAGATTGCCGGTCAGGAGCCTCATGCCTCCGTCGGCACTGAACGGGGCGTCGAGGCCACGCAGGACGTCGGTGTTGCCGCTGAGGGCTGGTGGATCACGCCAGACGAGCTGCGACTGCTGCAGCGAGGGCGTCCTGGCATGGGACGCCAGCGACTCGCCCCAGGCCGTGCGCGCGTCCGCGTGCAGCAGTCCGCCCGCCATCAACTCGCGGGCCAGGAAGGCGAACCCGCCGGCCGCCGCGAAGTGATTCACGTCGGCCGAACCGTTCGGATAGATTCGGGCGAGCAGGGGTGTGACGGAAGAAATGCGCGACATGTCCTCCCAGTTCAAGGTCAACCCGACGGCGCGCGCCATCGCCACCAGATGCAGTGTGTGGTTGGTGGACCCGCCGGTAGCCATCAGGACCACGACGGCGTTGACGATCGAACGCTCGTCGATGACCCGCGCCAGGGAAGTCGACTCGGCACCTTCGCCCTGTGTCGCCACGCGCCAGGTGGCGGCACGGGTCAGCGCCTCGCGCAGGGGTGTTCCGGGGCTCACGAAGGCGGCGCCGGGAACCATCAGGCCCATCGCTTCCAACAGCAACTGGTTCGAATTGGCCGTTCCATAGAAGGTGCAGGTCCCCGGCGAGTGGTAGGACCCGGCTTCGGCTTCGAGCAGGTCCTCCTGGCTGACCCGCCCCTCCGCATAAGCCTGCCGCACCCTGGCCTTCTCCGGATTGCTTATCCCGCTTGGCATCGGTCCGGCCGACACGAACAAGATTGGCAGGTGTCCGAAGCTGGCCGCACCGATGAACAGTCCAGGCACGATCTTGTCGCACACACCTAGCAGCAAGGCGGCGTCGAATCCGTCATGAGACAGGGCCACTGCGGTCGCCAGCGCGATGACGTCGCGTGAGAATAGCGACAACTCCATGCCGGGCCGGCCCTGGGTGACACCGTCACACATGGCGGGCACGCCGCCCGCGACTTGTGCGGTCGCGCCGGCCTCGCGAGCGGCGGCTCGAATGATCTCCGGGTATTCCTCGAAAGGCTGGTGCGCCGAAAGCATGTCGTTGTAGGCCGTAACGATGCCGATGTTCGGGCCGCCGCCTGCACGCAGCGCCGGCTTGTCCGCGCCGGCCGCCGCAAACACATGGGCGAAATTGGAGCAGGAGAGGTGGCGCCGCGCTGGGCCAGCCGTGCGGGCGGCTGCCATGCGTGCGAGGTATTCAGTCCGCGCAACCCGGCTGCGATCGGCCACCTGCTGGGTCACCTCGGCGATTACCGGATGAATGGGCATGATCGGATTCTCCCTGCTGACTAATCGCTCGCGAAAACGACGGTTGGGCCCTCGCGCATTGCAAGGACACGGGATACGGGCAGCCGGCTGTCGGCGGCAGCAAGGCGAGCCTGCTTGGCCGCACCTTTCAGCAGCAGGTAAACGCTCCTGGCTTCGGTGATTGCAGCTGCGTTGAGGCTCACGCGCGGCTCGCCCGCCGGCCCACGGACCGCGACAAACCTGCGCTCGCCGGTGCCGTCGAAGCCGGTCTCATCTCCGGGAAAGAGGGAGGCGACGTGGCCGTCCTCGCCCATCCCCAGGACCACCACATCCAGGGGCCAGGAAATGGACCGGCGCGCCGCGTCCAGCTGCACGGCGGCCTGCTCTGGCGTGAAGCCATCGCGCCACATCGGCCACCATTGGTACGGCCTCGTGCTGTGCCCCAAGGTGCGTGCGACCAGTCCGGCGTTGGAGCGCTCATTGGCAGGGTCTACCCAGCGCTCATCTGTGAGCGTGACCGTTATCCAGGGCCAATCCAGGTCGCGTTGCGCCAGCAGGGACATGAACTCGCCGGGCGTCGTGCCTCCCGGGACGGCCAGTGAAGCAGCGCCGCGTTCGTCCAGCGCATTCTCGAGATCAGCTGCGACCACCGCAGCCAGTGCCGCGGAGGCCTGGCCGTGGGAGGCGAAACGCTTCATGCGGGCTGCGTGGGCTGGCATCAAGACTTCAATCGACTCGCAGTTCATTTGAGGTCCATATCCTCGTGCCAGGTCCGGCCTTCCCGCTCGACGAGCGCGATTGAAGCCGAAGGACCCCACGATCCGGCAGGGTAGGGGCGTGGTGTGGCGCCCGTGTCGGTCCATGACGCAATGATCGGGTCGACCCATGACCAGGCCGACTCGACTTCGTCGCGTCGCATGAACAAGGTCTGGTTACCCCGGACGACGTCCATGAGCAGGCGTTCGTAGGCATCGGGATAGCGCCCGCCACCGAAGGTTTCCGCAAACGTCATGTCCAGAGAAGCGTCACGCAAGCGCAGGCCGCCCGGGCCCGGCTCCTTGATCATCAGCGACAGCCTGACGCCTTCGTCGGGCTGGAGGCGGATGATCAGCTTGTTCGGGACCAGCGTTCCGCCGAGGCTTCCAAAAAGCGAGTGTGGCACCGCCCGGAAGGCAATCACGATCTCGGAAACGTGCTGCGCAAGCCGCTTGCCGGAACGCAGGTAGAAAGGAACCCCAGCCCAGCGCCAGTTGGCGATGCCGGCGCGCAAGGCAATGAACGTTTCCGTCGCCGATCCACCGAGGCCGGTTTCCTCTGCGTAGCCAGGCACTGCATTGGATCCGCAGATCCCCGACCGATACTGTCCGCGGACGGTGGCCGCCCTGGCTTCGTCGCCCGACAAGGGCTGCAGTGAGCGCAGGACCTTGAGCTTTTCGTCCCGCACGGCGTCGGCCTGGATCGACTGCGGCGGCTCCATGGCCACGAAGCACAGCAGTTGCAGCAGGTGGTTCTGGACCATGTCGCGCATGGCGCCAGCAGTGTCGTAGTAGGGATGCCGGTCGGCAACGCCGGCTTGCTCGGCGACGGTGATCTGCACGTGGTCGACATGCGCCGCGTTCCACAGCGGCTCGAACAAGGCGTTGCCGAATCGCAGCGCGATCAGGTTCTGGACCGTCTCCTTGCCCAGGTAGTGGTCGATGCGAAAAGTCTGCGGCTCGGTGAAAGTCTCGGCGAGCACCTCGTTGATGGCTCGTGCCGAGGCCAGGTCGTGGCCCAGGGGCTTTTCGACGACGACGCGGCAGCGCTCGCAATTCAGACCGGCGATGCGCATCTGGTGACAGGCATCGCTGAAGAGGGAAGGCTGGACGGCCAGGTAGAAGACCCGAATGGAATCTGGCCGCTCGTTCAACCTCGCCGCGAGCGCGGACCAGGTGTCGGCTGCCTTGACGTCGATGCGATTGAAGTGCACCAGCTGCAAGAAGGCTGCTGCGGCTTCGGGGTCCGCGTCGGCCTCGGCGCCGAGCATCTCACGCACCATGTCGCGGTACGAATCGGTGGAGCGTTCGTCGCGCGCGCCGCCGATGATCCTCGATGCCGCGGTGATCTGCCCCGAGCGAAATCGATGGAACAGCGCCGGGAGCAGCTTGCGGCGGGCCAGGTCGCCGGTGGCGCCGATGATGACCAGGTCGAAGTCCTGAACCGGCTTTGTCTGGGATGCCATGGGTGACTCGTATTGAGACCTTGATAATACCGGTATCATACCGGTATTATCTCCACGCACAAGTGGATGGTTGCCGGATGGGCTTACGCCTTGTCCGTATCCGGAGACTTCATGAACGACCAACAGTGGACTCGCGCACTTCAGAAGCAACTGGCAGGCAAGGACGAGCGCGTCCCGCGCTATCAGCAGCTCCAGGAAGCCCTCGCGAGCGTGATTGCCGGCGGTAAATCCCGCATTGACCTGCTGCCCGGGGAGCGCGCCTTGGCGCGGATGACCGGGTTATCCCGGGTGACGGTCAGGCGGGCGCTGGCGGACCTGGCGTCCCAGGGGCTGGTTCGCCCCAAACCTGGCGCTGGAACCTACGTCGGGGACCGGATCGTGCGGTCACTCTCACGCCTGACAGGTTTCACCGAGGACCTGCGTGAGCGTGGACTGAATCCCAGGGTCGCTTTCCTGGAGAGATCCCAGGGCGAGGCGACCCCGGAAGAAGCCATGGCGCTCCTGATCGCGCCGGGTTCCGCAGTGATCCGGCTCAGGCGCCTCCGCTATGGGGGCGATCGCGCGCTGGCATTGGAGCGCACGGTGGTGCCCCAGAGCATCCTTTCGGATCCGAATCTGGTCGAGGATTCGCTGTATACGGCGCTCGAGGCCCGTGGCTCGCGGCCCATCCGAGCTTTGCAGCGGATTCGTGCCGTGGCCATCGACGAGGAGGCCGCCGGTCTCATGGGGGTCGAGCCGCGGACTCCCGGACTGGAACTGGAGCGTCGGGCCTTCCTGGCGGACGGCCGGGCTGTCGAATTCACGCGGTCTATCTACCGAGGGGATGCCTACGATTTCGTTGCGGAGCTCGAGGCTAAGCCTGCCTGAGAGTCTGACGGGACGAGGGCACAGAAGAGTCCCAGAATTGCCCTGTGGTTTGGCGGCCTTCAGCCCCTCCACACCTAACATTTACCATAATATACATTATGCGAACTAGGCTAATCCTGGCTCATGCCCAGGGTAAAGCCTCGATATGGGCGCTCTTCCCCCAAGTTAACCCATCCCCTGGATCCTCCAGTGAGCCACCGCGCGCGTCATACTGCACGTGCAGTTGTCGTGGTTCAGAAAATAAACAATTCCAGCGTGTTACGCACACACCCTCACTTCATTTCGAACTGTAGTTGACGCTGGCGTTGGCTGGATTTGTTTTCCGGCCCCAGTGGGACTGGTGCGCATGCCACGACAACGGACACGGCCGACCCCGGCCTTGTTCAACGGCTTCCCCGTCGAGCTGATTCAGGCCGGGTGCCACGTCAGTCCCCACACCGCTTATCTGTACAAGACTGGCGCCCGCACGCCGTCCAAGGCTGGCGAACGACAGTTTGTCCTGCACCGGGACGGCCGGGTGTCCTTGGACCTGATTGGGGATGGATGGCCGAGAGGTTCCAGCGCCCCCGGTTACCGCTAACGTTCCCTTCAGGAAGCCCCGGCACGGATGCCGGGCCTCGGGGCGCCAGGATGGCGCGATGCGGGGCTAGGTCCGCCGTCCGCCTCTGTCGGTGCAACTCCCCTGCCCCACCTGGGCAGCCGGGCAGGGGACGTCGGCACGGTTTCTGCTGGGCTTGTCGAATCAGTAACAAGTAATACGCCGACACCCCTTTCCGCGGTTTTGCGCGTCGCCTCTACCTGGTGCGAGGTCCATTGGCAGGATGACGTTTTTCCAGTCCGGTTGGGTCTGCTTTCGGCCAGGAGCGGACGACTCACCTGGCCGGTATGCCATCCCTGCCTGGCGCTGCAGCGATTTTCCAGCCGGTCAGTGAACGACGGCAGGACCAAGGGTCCGGGGTACGGGATCTACGCTTTCCGCTATGCCGGTATCTATCTAGTGTTGTGTTACGCAACACGCTGATGACATACATTCTTTCGTAAATTTCTACGGCGCCCTGAATCGTGCGGCTCAGAGCCACCCCGTCTCGACTCGGACTTGCGATCTTCGTAGCAAGCATTGCTGCCTGCCTGGAAATACCTGTAGAGCCCAAAGTGCCCGAGTTGCGGGCAGGCGAGAGCATTCCAAGCGAAACCAGCGAACTGCTTGTGATCGTCCGTTCCGGGATGGAGTATCAGGATGCGGATCGCAAGGTTCGTCGGGTTGTTTTTGTTGACGGAGAGGCCCGCGCTGTATTTCGGGACGCTCCCGGATACACGCGTATCCCCGTATTGCCTGGGCTACATACGGTAGTCGTGTCCAATCACATGAGTGAGTATGGCGTTTTCGTTGCCTTTCCAGTGCCAGTTCCTTTGCACTCGGAGGAACATGCAGAGACATCTGTAGCCTGCGAATCGCATGATCGGTGTGGTGTTGCCATTGACGAACACCCGCCAACAACGTGGAGGGGCCTCAGAATGTCCGCGCAGTCGGTACCAAAGGATCAACTTGATCAGTCGATCCGCGGATTGGCCTTCACGGAACCGGATCGATGAAGCGCTAGTGTCGGCATGGTCTTCAGTTGTCGGTGGCGAGACATGTTAATTGGCGGGCGGCACTACGCGGTCGATACGGAATCGGCCGAGCCGCAGCATGGGGTCTCACCCTGTATGGGCGGGCATTTGGCAGACCCATAAGAACAGAAGACGCAACAGTCGCCCGCCTTCGGCGTGAGGACCGTGCGGCAGCCGCGGCATTCGTAGAAGAAGACGCACGCGTCGGTGGGCATCTTCTCGACGGCCGTTTTACCGCATTCAGGACAGGTCAGGGTTGACTCTAGGATCGGTTTCGCAAGCATGGCTGGGCCTAACTTCCCATTGCGTGGGCAAATCCCTAGCGGTCTTCATTCGCAGGTCGAACGGCAGCCAGGAAGGGCGCGAAGTCCGCAAAGTCGCGATGCCCAATGACCTGACCATCGGTCACATGGAGCACGGTAAGGAACGGCATTGCCTTGGTGGTTGCACTGTTTCCCGTACCGAGCGACAGCGTCCAGTCAAGCGTACCCTCAAACACGGCATACTCGACGGAGAAAAGCACCCAGGATGGGTTGAACTCCATATGTGTGATGGCCGCGCAGCCTTCACGGAAATTAGCGCAGCGGCGCGAACTACAAAAGAGACCATGCTTCACCTGCAGTGGATTTGCGACGGCTAGATTGAAATTGGATGAGCTGGCTGCTGAAGACTACCGGCGTCTCGTTGTTCGCATAACCTCGAGTGGCTCAAGGTACAGGACGAACGAAGCCTTTCGGGCTCCGGGGATCGCTCGGTGTGCGTCCCCGCGAGCGAACGGATCAACGGGTGAAGCCGCCCAGCCGTCCAAGGTAAGCCGCCCCGAACCCATCGAGACCAGCTCGCACCTCTGCGCTGGGCTCGCCATAGACCGACAGGGAAGTTGGCTCAAAGCATGCAAGAAAGCGCTCGGCGTACCTGGAGCCAAAGTTGCCAAGATGAACCATGACCGCCTGGGAGTCGGCATGGCGTTCATTGATGTGGCAGGTCTTGCCGTCTCCACTCATGAACCATTCGTATCCGATAGTCCCGGGCTCCTGCCGGGTGCCCGTCACCATTTCGGTCATCAACTCGCGTGCGTCGCCGAGGCGTCCCTCACGGACGGACATCTGGTGATTCCAGGAAATTGAGTTCGGCATTTTGTAGTCCTCTTCCAGTGGCTCGGGCAGACCCTGGCGCTTGCCCCAGGCTAGCACCGCTTCGCGACCACAGTATAAAGCGTACCGCGCAGGTCACGTGCCGACCGAGAATGTCCGGGGCTGAAGCGCGCCGCAATCAACGCCGATTCCAGCTCCTCGAGCGAATGCAGCGAAAAACCATGCCGGTCGAGGCCGGCGCGAATGATGTCGTCGGCGGAGAGGAGGCCGAGCACCAACCGGCCACCGGGTCGAATCACCCGGTGGAACTCCGCCAGGCCTTTCCCCAAGTCGGGCCAGAAATAGGTCGTATGCACCGAGCAACCACGATCGAAGCATTCGTCGGTATACGGCAGCGATGCGATGCTGCCAAGGCGGACGTCGAGGTGGCCCGACTCAATCCACTGACTCAGGTGGACTTGCGCCCGCGCGAGCATGTCCTCCGACACCTCCAGGCCTGACACAAATCCCTCGGGGACCGAACGGCACAGGGCCTCCAGCAGGGCTGCTCCTCCGAAGCCGACCTCCAGGACGCGGCTGCTTGACTCGAGCGCCAAGTCCTTGAGGACCATGTCGTTGTGATGGGAGTTAAGGCGATTCAGGAATCGCGCCATGACGAGACGCCCAAACAGGCCGCTTGGAAGCGCCAATTGCCTGGCCAGGAACCTGGGTGGCCGCAACATCCCTCCTCCTTGAACGGTTCGCGTTCAGCCAGGGGAATTCATCAGGCTAGATTATCAGCGTATCTGCGTCTGTATGGGAGCCGCCCGCGTAATCGAATCAGCGCAACCTTTCGGCTCCCGACACAAACCCCTTGGCCTCGGCAATTTGCTACCGATCCTGTCATGTCGCTTGCCGGCCAACGGTCGGTTGCAATCACTGGTCAGAAAAATAGTCGCGAGAGACTAGCTGCGCAGATACGACGCGCCATTCACGTCCACTATGCATCCCGTCAGAAACTCCGACCCCGGTGCCGCCAGGAACAACACGGTCCACGCGACCTCCTCGGGCTTTGCCACCCGACCGAGGGGACTCTCCCCGCGCAGGAAGTCGCCCCGTGGTCCGGCCAGCATCTCCGCCGCCATATCCGTCTCGATGAATCCAGGCGCAACGGTGAACACAAAGATGCCCTCGTTGCCGAGCGCCTTGGCCAGCGACTGCCCCAGGGCGTTCAAACCCGCCTTGCTCGCCCCGTATGCCGGGGCCGACGGCTCACCTCGAAACGCGCCACGAGACGAGACATTCACGATTCGACCGCCTCCGTGCTCTCTCATGTGTTGCGCGATGCAATACGAGAGATTCGCCGGACCCAGGAGGTTGGTGCCCAGGACCCGACTCCATGAGGCCTGCCACTCTTCGTACGTGACCGTCGAAACGGGATGATCCTCGTAGACCCCCGCGTTGTTTACGAGAACATCGACTCTGCCGACCTTCCTCACCGCATCAGCGACCAGCGTCTGGACCGCCGCTGGATTGCGAAGATCGGCGGCCAGCAAGTGGTGAGGACCGTCTCCCAGGGAGGCCAGGGTCGCCTCGGCCGCCGAGCGATTGCTCCCGTAGTGGACGATCACTCCCGCCCCATGCTCGGCAAAGGCTCGCGCTATCGCACGGCCGACCCCGCGAGATGCTCCCGTGACAAGCACGTGTTGTCCGGAGAAATCCAGATTCGGTTTCTTCATTTGACTCTGATGTCCATCTGCAATCAGGCCGACAGCAGCCTCGCGACGTTAGATCCAGTTGAGGGCGGCGCCAAAGATCAGGAGTCCAAGGATATCGACTCCGTAGATGATGCCCAAGGTCGTAATCTTCGCCCTGACGGTCTTCATGTCGTGGACCCAGAACGACACGACAAAGAAGGTCAGGTAGCCGAACAGGAAAATCAGCCAGGGGGCCCCCCGGTTCCACCAGCTGTAGTCCCAGGTCAGCGCGCCAATCGAATTCAGAAAGTACTCGACGATGACGCAGAAGATCGAACCGGCGCTGGCGATGAACAGGCGATTTGGAATGCCGAGGATCTTCATCCTGGCATCCGCTGGCAACAGCTTGCCAAAAGCGATGCCGGCAATCGCAAACATGAAGCAGATCTCGATGTTGAGGCCGATCAAGATCAGGAACGCCGTATCCGCCGGCGCGCCCCAGACCGGCGCATAGCTGGAGAAATGAAAGACCAGCGCATTCCAGATCTCGTTGAACCAGTCCATTCCCCAGAAGGCCAGTCCACCGAACACGAGGTTCCAGTTCCGGCGTTCGACCTCCACAGCGTAGACATAGAGCACCAGCGCCAGAAGCGGGATGACGTACCAGGAGAACTGGCTGCCATCGCGGAGAATGCTCATGGCCTGGGTAGCGGCTTCGGTTGGCACGGTCGGCCTCCTGGACAGTCGGTTGATCGAGGGCCGGCGGCGCTTGGGGACCGCCAGGTCCATCTGCGGGCTGGGTACGCCGCCCACGGCCAGAGCATATCGGCCTGGCGCAGGGTCCAGCCATCGTGTCATTTCCCGCGCACGGGGCCGAAATACGGTTCCTCCGGCCGACGAGGCCCACCCTCACATCCTCTGAGGTCGTCGGCTCATCAGGATGTGCAGCGGCCAGTAGACGATCAGCGGCAGCGCGATCATCAGCAGGGCCAGGTACAACAACGGCGCCACCCGTGTCTGCGGACCTTGTCCGGGGCCAAAGACCAGGTTGACGTTATCGGCCGGGTTCGTGACCAGATAGGTCAGCGGCAGGATGAGCCACGTCAACAGCGTCTGCGCGACCAGGGCACGTCGGTCGTAGCCGAGGCGCCGCAGCAGGAAGATGATCAGCACGGGCAGCGCAAGGTGGAACAGCGACAGGCCTCGCAGGAGCAGTGCCCGGTCCGGTTCGAACATATAGTCGGTCGCGCCCAATAAGCGTGCGCCGGTAAAGAGGTCGATGCACCAGATGATCTCGAACGGCAGGACGCCCACCGCCATCATGCTGTTGGGCAGGGGCGCCTCCAGCCAGAGCGACGCCAGAACGAAGAACAGCGCAATATCGGAGCCCCAGAGAAAATTGGCTGGGCCGTAGTAGTGCCAGTAGACCGGCACGAGCACACACAGGAAGAGGCTGTACGCAAGCTTGACCCCGAGCGGGATCCGGTGCCGGCCTGCCAGGAAACGGCTATGGCTTGAGCTTGGCGTAGTAAGCAGCCAGGTCTTCAAAATCCTGGGCACTAAGTTTCTTGCCCTGTTTCGTCATCATCTTGCTCTTGTTGCGGGTGC
Organism: uncultured Gammaproteobacteria bacterium; assembly: GCA_963695465.1. Lineage (GTDB taxonomy): Bacteria > Pseudomonadota > Gammaproteobacteria > Steroidobacterales > Steroidobacteraceae > SG8-30. The sequence goes on along the minus strand of CAVOGM010000005.1, from coordinate 156,200 downwards.
CGTTCGCGAAGTCCTCCATCGCCTTCACGAACTTCTCCACGGGCATGCCCGCTATCGCCGGAATCGTGTCCCCATCGCCGCGGCCATCCGGCCCATGACAGTCCGCGCAATCCTCGGACTTTCCCTTGCCGGCGCTGGCGCTACCAGCAGCCAGCGTCGTTCCGGCCGACAGCGCCAGGGACGCCGAGGCCATGATCACCCAGAAGAATTTGTTATTCATCGATGCACTCTCCGCGGGAAAAGCCCGCTCAACGAATCTTCTTCGCGGCAGCCGACACGCGGCCTTGCACCCTCCCCTTCGGAATTCTGCCATGGACGCGGTGAAGATGGGCCTCTGCCCCGGGAACCGGACGCTGCGGGCCTTGTCGCGCAAAGGCTGCGTGGCGCGAGGGGGTCAAGCCCCGCTCCGCAAGAGTCTGAGTAGAAAACCAATATTAAGTTTATTTCTCAATAATATAACGACGTATATTGATGTTAATTCGACTTTATTGAGCAGTGTCGATAACTGCCTGAGCGGCGCATCGGGCGTAGGGTGCCGTCGGACGGTCACGTCGAAAGTGTCAGGTCGGCGGACAAGCAAACACCGGGCCGCCTCGCGGGTGGCGGAGCAGGCCCGGCATCGGTGGTCTTAGCGAGCTTTACTTGAGCGTCGCGTAATGCGCCGCCAGATCGGCGATATCCTCGGCGCTGAGCTTCTTGGCAAGCTTGTTCATCATCGGGGACTTGCGGGTGCCCGCGGCATACTCCTGCATAGCCTTCTCGAAATCGGCGGCCTTCATGCCGGCAATACCCGGGGTCGAGTCATCGCCCTTGCCGTCTTCGCCATGGCAATCGGCGCAGGATTCGGATTTTGCCAGGCCAGCGGCGGCGTCACCGCCGGCCACGGCCGTGCCGGCACCAAAGGCCAGGCATGCAGAGGCCAGAATCGTCAGGGCAGTCTTGTTCATTGGGTCATTCTCCAGGTGGGAAAGGTCCATATCACAACAGTCATAGCATAAGCCTTCAGCCTGAACGCGGACTGAATTCCTGGCGTTTGCCTGCCAATTGAGACAACGGTAAGCCAGTCCGGGTTGCTGCGAAAATACCTCAAGTTGATTTCGGCATTTCCCCTAAACACCGGCCAGGATCGATGTTCATTGGGTCGCTGGCGGCGCCCCGTAGCGCGTCTCGCTGAAGATGGCATGGCCATCGCTGTCGAGATAGTCGGCGATCTCGCGGGCCGGTTCCGAGGCCGGCACCAGCCGCCCCTCCGCCGCGAACTGCTTGAAGGCATCCACGCCAGGCAGAACCTGGCTCGAGGCGCTCCGGGCCGAGGCCTGCATTTCGGTATCCACGACACCGGGTTCGTACGAGAGGATGGTGGCATTTCGGCGGCGTCCAGGGGCCGGATCGGCGGCTTCCATCTCGGTCGCCAGCACCATGCCAGCCATCCGGAGCGCCGCCTTGGATGTCGCGTAGGCGCCCAGTCCCGGGAAGGGGCGAACCGCGGCCCCCGTCGAAACGTTGACGATCCTCAGGGGTACCCCCTTCCTGCCGCGGCGCAAAAACCAGCCCATGAGCCAGGTTGGCGCGGCCACGTTGACCGCATAGACCCTCAGCAGCTGCCCGGGGTCCATTTGCTCAACCGGCCCCAGCAGGGCGATATGGGCCGCGTTGTTCACCAATGCCAGGCGCCCTACCCCCGGGTCCGTAACCCTGGGTCCGACATTCCTGTCGATCGTTTCCCTCGTCCGCCGAAGGTCCTGCAGGTCCACGACAACGTGGGTGTACCGCTCGCTTTCAATGGTCGCGGGGCGTCTTGCCGCGCCTACCACGTTCCACCCACGGTGCAGCAGTTCGTGCGCCAGGGCCTCGCCGATTCCCGAACTGGTGCCCGTAATCAAGGCGAGCCGACTGCTGGTTGCTGGCAATGTTTCCTCCTCAGGGCTGCGAGCCAATACAGCGCCGGTCGGGCGCCGCAGGCAGATTTGTCAGGTGCCAGGTGGCGGCACCTGGTCGAAAGTCTGTTGAACGATCGCGCGATCCTCGGCATCAGCGATCGCGGCGAGCGCCGCCTGGGCTTTCAGGTAGGCGGCCTCGTGCTGGTGCGTGTCGCCGGCTACGCATGCCGCATGCGCATGGATGGCGTGCGTGAACGCCAGTTCCCAGTCCGCCGACTCGCGGTTCAGGAAAAAATTCCTTACATCCTCCGCATAGGACAGGGCCGGCCCCCCGTGCCCCAGCAGTGCATGAACCTCTGCCAGCAGCATGTTGGCCAGGGCGTGGTTCAGTTCGGTCCCTGCATGCTCCCAGTGATACGCCGCCGCATGGGCGGCATTGAGCATCTCGCGATCCTGCGCAGGGGTTCGCGACTGGAGGGAAAGGGCCCAGGCCCGATTGTTGCACTCCACCGCGAAATACCGGTGCCAGGCACCCAGATCAGCATTTTTTGGCAGGTTACTCATGGCGCGGATATTCGCATTACTGTCTCGTTACGTTAAGCGATTTCTGTGTCCGGCAGGCTGGTCAATCAGTCGCATCCGCGAGCAGGCGCCAGGCGCGGGCGTCGCCGCAGAGCAGCGCCAGCTCGGTGCGCTGGGGCCTGCTGCAGGCAACCGCGCCGAACCTCTGTGCCAGCGATGACGCTGCCGGCGAAAAATAGGCCGTGACGGCACACTGCAGCCGGCCCTCCGAACTGTGGCGCGTGAAGACAGCCAGGTTCCTGGCCTCGGGTTGTTCCGCCAGCGCCACCCGGGTTGCAGTCTCGATCTCACCGAGTTCGAGGTGAGCCATCAGTGCATCGCCCAGATCCCTGTAGTGCCACCCGGATGATGTGCTCATGGGCCGGATCCAGCGCTCGAGTGCCGTTGAAATCGCGCATAGACGAACCGCTGCTCCGACTGCCGGGGCGTCAGGTGTGTCTCGCGGCGCGTCTCTCGCAGCTCGAATTCTTCGCCGAGTTCCCGCTGCAGCGACGCCCCGTCATGGCGCATGACGTCGAGGCCGCTGCACTTCGCGGGCCCGTCGGGCGCGAAGGTCGCAATGACGACGTGTCCGTCCGCCTCCAGTGTGTGCTTCAGGGTGGCGACATAGGCCCTGCGGTCGGACTCCTCCGTCAGGAAGTGAAATACGGCACGATCGTGCCAGAGTCCATATCGCCGTGATGGCTCGAAACGAGTGGCATCCGCCTCGTACCACTGGACTTCGGCCGCGCGAGCGCCTAGCCGCGCGCGGCCATGTGCCAGCGCCATGCCCGACCAGTCGAGTACCGCCAGCGACGAATAGCCTTCATCTAGCAGGCAATCAACCAGCGTCGAGGCACCGGCACCAACGTCGATGATGCCGGCATCTTTCCCGACTCCAGACGCGGCGATCAGCGCGAGCGACAGCGCCGGGCGCGGCTGGTACCAGCTGACGGCTTCCGGTGTCTTGCTGTCGTAAACGTGGTTCCAGTGATCCCGCGCCATGACCGGATGTTCGCTCACATCCCTGCCGGTTTACAACGGCCAGACAATCTGCAGCAGGGGCACGCTGACAACCAACACCAGGACCTCCAGTGGCAACCCGAGCCGCCAGTAGTCGCCGAAACGGAACCCACCCGGCCCGAGGATCAGCGTGTTGTTCTGGTGACCGATGGGCGTCAGGAAAGCGCAGGACGCACCGATCGCCACAGCCATCAGGAACGAATCCGGGTTGACGCCTAGTTGCCCGGCGACGCTGATCGCGATTGGGCAGACCACGGCTGCAGTGGCTGCGTTGTTCATGAAGTCCGACAGCGTCATCGCGATGATCAGCACCAGCGCCAGCGCAATGGCCGGGTGACCCTCAGCGGTGAGGTTCAGCAACGACTGCGCCAGCAGGTCAGCCGATCCAGTCGATGCCATGGCTGCCGCCACCGGGATGAGCGCTCCAAGCAGGATCACCACAGGCCAGTCGATGGATTCGTAGACGCGCCGCAGCGGCACGATCCCCAGCGCCATGAACGCAACAACGCCGGCTGCGAACGAGATGGCGGCAGGCAGGAGGCCAAACGCTGCACCGCCGACAGCCGCGGCCATGATGGCCGTCGCCAACACGACCCGCCGCTTGTCCGGAATGCTGATTTCCCGGCTCGCCAATGGCACACAACCATGTTCAGCGGCAAACGCCGACAGCCGATCGGGAGGACCCTGCATCAGGAGCACATCGCCCGCCTTGGCCTTGGTGGAGCGGAGGCGCCTGATGCTGCGCCGCCCCTGGCGCGCGATGGCCAGCAGGTTGAGTCCGAACGCGGCGCGCATGCGGATGTCGGTGGCCGAACGCCCGATCAACGTAGAGGTGGGCATTACCGCGAATTCCTGCAGCACGACTTCTCCGGCACGGTGGCCCTCGCCGCCGTCTCGGCCGTATTCTTCGCGTCGTCGGCTGATGGCGGCTGCTCCTCGACGGTGCCCGCGTCTTCGTCACGCTCCTCCGGCTGCACGGCTTCTTCAAGTTCCAGGCCGAGGCTCGAGAGCGCTCCGGTGAGTGCCTCCGGCTCCGCCTCGATGACAAGGATGTCGTCTTTCTCGAGGACGCGCGCCGGATCTGGTGCGGATACCCGGACATCGTTCAGCACAAGGCCGATGACCTGGGCATCCACCTTTTCGAGGGCCAATTCAACCTCGTGAAGCGTCCTGCCCGCGACCTTGCCGTCGCCGGTCACCCTGGCTTCCGTCAGGTAGGTCCCGGTGTCAAATCCCGAAAGATCCTTTCTCTCGCGCGATGGCACGAGTCGCCAGCCGAGAAACGCACAGAACAGGATACCCGCGCCGGCCACGGCGAGCCCAACGGGCGTGAAATCGAACATGCCGAAACTGTCCGCTCCGGACTGCGCCCGGAATCCTGAGACGATCAGGTTCGGCGGCGTGCCGATCAACGTGGTCATGCCGCCGAGGATCGTTCCGAACGACAACGGCATCAGGACCTTGCCCGGGGGCAACTCGTGCCTTGCGGCCATCTGGATGGCGATCGGCATCAGCAGCGCCATGGCGCCGACATTGTTCATGAACGCGGACAGCGCTGCGCCAAAACCCGTGAGCGCGGCGATCGCCAGCATTGGGCCGGCACTGCGCGGCAGGATCGTGCGCGCCAGGGCATCGACCACGCCGGTGCTCTGCAAGCCATAGCTCAGTACCAGGACGCAGGCGACGGTGATGACGGCCGGGTGTCCGAATCCGGCGAACGCGTCGACGGCCGGCACCAACCCGAACAGCACGCACGCCAGCAGCGAAGCCAGCGCGACCACGTCGTGGCGCCAACGTCCGTAGATGAACAGGGCCATCGTCGAGGCCAGGATCAAGAGGATGACGATCTGGTCCTGGGTCATGCAGGTTCCCGAATACCGTCGACAGGCTCAAGCCAGTGTGGCGAGCAACTCGGCAAAGTTGAATCGTGGACAATAACCCAACCTGTCGACTGCCTTGTCAATCACGTAGACCCGATCTATCGATTGGGGAAGGGTCCATCCACGCTGCCGGTAGGCCGCTTCAATCCCGGGGACGCGCCTGCGCAGGACGCTGGGTGCGGTGGCGAGCAGCGAACCGGAGTCGGCTCGCAGGAACGGGCTCTGCGCCGAGATGTTGAAGACCTCGAACCCGGGCCCGGCATAGCTAAGCGCCAGTCGGTGCGCTTCGGCGACGTCCTGCAGGTCGACGCCGCGATACAAGCGGTAGGTTGCCAGCAGATGCCCGGGCTCCGCGAAACATCGCGAAATACGCAAGCTCAGGCACGACATCGTCCCGCAAGCGGCCTCACGGCACAGGGCCTCGGCCTGGAGCTTGGTTTCGTCGTAGATGTCACGGGGCCGCGGCTCGAGTTCCTCCGTGACCCAGACCGCCTGGTCCCCGGGTTCCAGCGCATGGCCGTAGATCGACGTCGAGCTCGTGTAGATGAAGTGCCGGGCGCCCTGCTCCACCGCGGTGTCCAGAAGCACGCGCGTCCCATCGACATTGACCGACCGGAACTCGGCATCGCTGTGCCGGCCGACGTGGGGCGCGTGAAGCGCCGCCGTGTGCACGACGGCGACGGCGCCACGCATCGCTGCCGCGACCCGGCCGGCATCCTCGATGCTGCCGCGATGAGTGGTATGCGGGCCGGGCGACAGGTCGAGGCCCGTGACGTCGTGTTCCGTCGCCAGCGCCGCCGCGATGGCGGAGCCGACCCGCCCGGAGGAACCTGTCACGAGCACCCGCGGACGCCCGGTCATGAAACGGCACCGCCGACGATGCAGAAGATCTTGATGAAAGGCAGCCTTGAATTGCGCATCTCGAGCCGGTTACGACCGCCTCACGGCTGCCGGCCCTCCGCGCTCCGCCCAATCAAGTCCCACTTGTTGCCGTAGAGGTCTTCGAAGACAACGACCGTCCCATACGGCTCATGGCGAGGCTCTTCGGTGAATCGGGCGCCGTGTGCCTCCAGCCTGCGGTAGTCCCGCCAGAAATCCTCCGTCTCAAGGAACAGGAACACCCGTCCGCCCGCCTGGCTGCCGATCGCCGCCTGCTGCTCCACCGTGCTGGCCTTGCCGAGCACGAGGCCCGTTCCCGACGCGCCGGCAGGCCCGACCCGGACCCAGCGCTTGCCGTTGCCCATGGGGATATCCTCCAGCACGCTGAAGCCCAACGCCGCGGTGAAAAAAGCGATGGCCCGGTCATAGTCGTCCACGACCAGCATGACGTTGGCGATTCGTTGCTGCATAGACTGTGACTGTCTGATTGCGGCGCGGAAGGTCAGGATAGCCCGCCGAGCCGGGATCCGGAAGATTACTTCGCCTCGCGTCTGCTGCGCTGATTCCCACTCCCCGGGAAACGGGCCAAGGTGTAAATTCGCGACCCATGAAGTTTCTCGTGAAAAGCGCCTTTGCGTTAATCGCGCTCGCCGTGCTCGCGGCCTGCGGCGATCGTGTGCCTTTACCCCTTCCGCCCGGCTCCTCGCAGGCGGCCATCGCAGTCCCGGATACGTTCAGCGTCCAGGTGGCCAGCGACGTGCTGGCGAAGGGCGGAAATGCCGTCGACGCGGCTGTGGCGGTCGCCTTCTCGTTGGCAGTCACATACCCGGAAGCCGGCAACCTGGGCGGCGGCGGCTTCATGCTGACGTGGGTCGATGGCAAAGCGTCGTTCATCGACTATCGTGAAACCGCCCCGGCGGCTGCGGACCGCGACATGTACCTGGATTCGCACGGCGAAGTGGTCGAAGGCCTGAGCCTGACGGGAGTCCTGGCGGCCGGTGTTCCCGGAACGGTGGCTGGCATGTGGCAGGCGCAGCAGCGCCTGGGGCGCCTGGAATGGAAGGACCTGCTGGCGCCGGCCATCGACCTGGCCGAACACGGTTTCCGGGTACCCGCAAAACTGGAATCCGCTGCCCGGGAGGAAATGCCCCGGCTCGGCGAGTCGACCAATTTCGCGAAGTACTTCGGCGGGCTCCGCGCCGGCACGCTCTTCCGCCAGCCCGAGCTCGCTGCGACGCTGAAACGCATCCGCGACGGCGGCGCCTCGGGCTTCTATGCGGGTGAGACCGCGAGCCTGATTGCGGGCCAGATGCACCGCATGGGCGGCTCGATCACGCTCGCCGACTTGACCGGCTACCAGGCTGTCTGGCGCGAGCCTCTGCTTGCGCCCTGGCGAGACTATTCAGTCCTGGCGGCACCGCCTCCAAGCTCGGGTGGAATCGCCGTCATCCAGTTGCTCAAGATGAAAGACCGCCTGGCCCCGGAATTCAAAGGCCTGGGACATCAACTCGCCGCAGTACGTCCACCTGACCGCCGAAATGGAAAAACGGGTGTTTGCGGATCGGGCCGAGTACCTCGGCGATCCCGGCCTTCGTGGATGTCCCGGCAGCAAGCCTGCTGGCCGACGACTACATCGCGAGGCGCTGCCGCGGCCGTCGACCGGGAGAGTATCTCGCCAGGTCGACGGCGTGCCGCCGGGACTCGAGCACCACGACACCATCCATTTTTCCATCGTGGATCGCTGGGGCAACGCGGTCGCGAATACCTACACCTTGAACACGGAATTCGGCAGCGGCGTCGTCGTCGAAGGCGCGGGTTTCCTGCTGAACAACGAGATGGACGACTTCAGCGTCAAGCCGGGAACGCCGAACGTCTACGGCGTCGTCGGTTCCGCTGCCAACGAAGTGCGGCCCGGCAAACGCATGCTTTCTTCGATGTCGCCGACCATTCTTCTCGCAGGACGGCCGCGTGAAAATGGTGCTCGGATCGCCCGGCGGCTCGACCATCATCACGTCCGTCTACCAGACCGTCGTCAATATCCTGGACTTTGGCATGCCTGCGACGGAAGCCGTCGCGGCGGCCCGCTTCCATCACCAGTTGTTGCCGCCGGACCTGGTGACCTTCAGCCCTTACCGACCACTGCCGGCGGCAGACCATCGACGCACTCACGCAAACGTGGCTACCGCGTGGAGCCGCATCCCTGGGAACTCGGCGACGTCCAGCTCGTGCTTCGCGACGGCGAGGCCTGGCAGGCCGCGTCGGATCCACGCGGCCGCGGTGAATCCAGGATCATTCAATGAGGTGCATACCGTGCTGACGCCCTTTCACGTCGCCGTACAGGTCCGGGACATCCCGGAAGCGCGGGATTTCTACGGCCTCAAGCTGGGCTTTCGAGAAGGCCGGAGCTGCGAGCAATGGATCGACTTCGACATGTTCGGCCACCAGTACGTGGTGCACCTGAACGCCGCGCTTGGTCGCGAAGGCCGGGTGCCGCGCATCGAGAATCCGGTGGATGGCCACGGCGTGCCGGTGCCGCACTGTGGCGTCGTCCTGACCTTCCCGCAGTGGGAGGCTTTCGCGGATCGCGTGTCCCGGGTGATTGACGGATTCGTGATCGAGCCCTACATACGATTCAAGGGCCAGCCGGGCGAACAGGGCACGATGTTCTTTCTCGACCCGTCTGGCAACGCGCTCGAGTTCAAGGCCTTTCGCGACATCGGCAGCCAGCTTTTCGCCAACTAGGTCGCGCGCGGGGCCGGCCGCCTTGCCGGGACGCCAGCGGACTTGCCGGCTCGCCGGAAATCCCTCGGGGTCACCCTGTCTTCGCGTCCGGCCGGCGGGCGCGCAGCACCAGTGCGATCCCTCCCAGGATGGCCATCGAGCAGAGCAGCAATCGAGGCGTGACGTGTTCGCCGAGCAGGAGCACCCCGCCCGCGGCGGCAATGACCGGCACGCTCAATTGCACAGTGGCGGCCTGGGTCGCCTTCAGCCCGGGCAAAGCCGTGTACCAGACCGCATAGCCCATACCCGAGGCGATCGCGCCTGAAAGAGACGCGTAGACGGCGCCCACGGGATCCCAGTTGAACCAGGGCAGCGTCACGGCACTCAGGAGCGTCGCCAGCAATGCGCCCCGCAGGAAGTTGCCGGCGGTGGTCGCTGTCGGCCGCGTGCTGCCTCGACCCAGCAATGAATAGGCGCCCCAGGCAACGCCAGCCGCAGTCATCAGGATCGCCCCGATCCACGGCGGCGCCGTGGCGCCGGGCAGCAGCAGCGAGACGAGGCCGCCGAGGGCGAGCATAAGACCACTGGTCTGAAGAACCGTCAGGCGTTCTCCTCGCGCCAGGCCAACCAGGATCATCGTCGCCTGCACCGCGCCGAACAGCAGCAACGCGCCGGTGCCGGCATCGAGGGTGAGGTAGGCGTAGGAGAACGTGGCGGCGTAGGCGAACAGGCTCCATGCGGATCGCCAGTTGCCCGCCGATGCGGTATTGCCGGAGCGCAGCCGCACGATGATCCAGAGCGCCGCCGAACCGGAAGCCAGGCGGATGAGTGTGAAGCTCGCCGGGTCGATCTGCGTCGCCTTGAGGGCGAGCCGGCAGAGGATGGAATTGGCGGCGAACGCGGTCATCGCCAGCGCCGTAAGTCCCAGCAATCGGGCTCGGATCGTCACCGGCGGCGCCTGTCTCGTGCCCGGACCGAGCGACAGGTGTTCCACTCCGCGCGCTCACGTGGTTGCTGCTGCTGTTGCATGCGACGCCCTACCCCCGCCCGGCCACGGAGCGATATTACGGCAAGCGGCCCTGAAACTGGCCCGCGCTCGTCATCAGGGATCGTCACGGGCAGGCGCTGGGGGTCGGGTGCTACCCCGGTTTTCGAGGCGCCCCTGATGCGCCGTGGCGGCGAAGTGGTCGGTCCAGAGCCAGAACGAGTCGCCGCACGCCTTGCTCCTGATGCACAATCGGCGAGATGATTACGGTCCGGGGTCGCGGCGCTTCGAGCTGCGCCGTTTGGGGGGAACGCCAATGAAGACTTATTCCTACGCGGGATCGGGCAACGAAGTCTTGCAGTACGCCGATCGCTGGCGGTCGCGCTGGGTGCTGTCGGTCCTCATCCCCATGCTGCCGGTCTTTGCGATTGCCGCGACAGAAGCCGTCGGTTGGAGCGGGCTGCTGTGGGCGCCGCTGGTGGTCATTTACGGTCTGGTTCCGCTGCTCGACTGGCTCTTCGGCACCGACACGCACAACCCACCCGAAGAGGTCGCGATCCAGATGGAGCGTGATCCATACTATCGCTGGCTGACCTACCTGGCGGTTCCGGTCCACGTGGGCGTTCTGGTGGCTTGCCTCTGGTACGCGATGGTCGTCGCGCAAGGCTTCTGGGAAGTCCTGCCCATCATGCTCTCGCTCGGGTTCGTGTCCGCACTGGCCATCAATACCGGCCACGAGCTCGGTCACAAGGGGGACCCGCTCGAGCGTGTACTCGCGCAGCTGGCTTTGGCGGTATCCGGCTACGGGCATTTTCGCGTCGAGCACAACCTCGGCCACCATGTGCAAGTCGCGACGCCGGAGGACTCCGCGAGCGCGCGAATGGGGGAAAGCGTTTACCGCTTCGCCCTGCGGGAGATTCCCGGAGCGATCCGCCGGAGCTGGCAAATCGAGTCGGCTCGCCTTGCGCGATCCGGACGGTCGGTGTGGTCGCCGCGAAACGAAATCCTGCAGTCACATGCGATCACGCTGCTGCTGCAGGGTGGATTGGTCATCTGGCTGGGCTTCGCCGCCCTGCCGTGGCTGCTGCTGCACAACCTGTGGGCGTGGTACCAGTTGACCGGGGTCAACTATATCGAGCATTACGGCTTGCTGAGGGAGCGCCGCGAAAACGGCGGCTACGAGCGCTGCCGGCCGCGTCACTCATGGAACAGCAACCACAGCGTCTCGAACATCCTGCTTTTCCACTTGCAGCGCCATTCCGATCACCACGCTCACGCCGAGCGGCGTTACCAGTCGCTCAGGCACTTCGACGAAGCGCCCCAACTGCCGAGCGGCTACATGGGCATGCTGTTGCTGTCCTACTTTCCGGCAATATATTTCCGGGTGATGGATCCGCGATTGATGGCGGTCAATGGCGGCGACCTGCGGCAGGTCAATGTCGATCCTGCAGCGCGGGAGCGTCTCGTCGGCCGCTATGCCGTGGACCCTTCCAGCCCGAAGTGAGTGAGTGCGGCGCGCGCGATCGGCTCCCCCCATTCCTGCACGAAATGCCCGGCCTCCTGGACCAGCATCGGTTCGGGGCAGTTGCGAATACGCCGTTGCAGGGCGCGCATGACGGGTTCGCCCAGCACGGGATCCTGCATGCCGATGGCCATGAATGTTTCGCCACGCCAGTCGTTCGCCAGGAATGCCGCCGCATGCAGCCCGGTCTCGACCCCCGGCATGTCTGGCCGCGTTGGCACCAGTTCCGGAAAGCGACGGACGCCGGCCTTGTAGCGAGCGTCAGGGAACGGTGCGGCATACGCCTGCGCCTCGGCATCGGATAGCACCGGCGTCGTGCGCTTCATCAGCGCCGTCACGTCCAGGTCCGGATTCGCGGCGTTGTACGCCCGCCACGCGTCGAAGCCCGGACCGGCCGAGCGCCCGGTGCCCAGCCCGGTATTCATGATCAGCAGGCGGGTGACCCGCTCCGGATAGTCCATGGGCACGGTCAGCCCCAGCAGTCCGCCCCAGTCCTGGACGACGAGGCAGGCGCGCGAGAGGTCGAAGCGCTCCAGGAAACGCTTCAGCGCGTCGCGGTGGAAAGCGAACGTGTAGGCCGCGTCCTCGGACGGTTTGTCCGAGCGCCCAAACCCGAAAAAGTCGGGCGCTATCACGCGATGCCCGGCCTCGAGGAACACCGGGATCATCTTCCGGTAGAGATAGGACCAGGTGGGTTCTCCATGCAGGCAGACGAAGGTCGCCTGCGCGTCGCGCGGCCCTTCGTCGACGTAATGCATCCTGAGGCCTTCAAAGCCGTGCAGATCGTCGAGATATCTCGGCACGTAGTCCCAGCCCGGCAGGCTGGTGAAGCGCTCGTCGGGGGTACGGAGAATATTCAATACTTGCCACCGGTGCGGTACAGGTAGTGCTGCATGTCGACCATCTGCATGCTCAGCCTGCGTTGCACATGGTGTGCAACGCGCATGATGGCCCGCATCGCCTTGTAGACGACCACCGGGTGGGTCTGCAGCAGTTCCTCGAACAGGGGCCGGTCGAGGACCAGCACACGGGTCGGGCCGTTGGCGATGAGGCTCGCGTAGCGTGGCTCCCCGTCCATGAATGACAGTTCGCCTGCCAGGTCACCGGCGCGGAGCGTGTGCAGGACGTTCCACTCGTTATGCTCGTCGCGTTTGGTAATCGCGATTTTCCCGGAGATCGGCACATAGAGGTGACTGTTGCTCTCCCCTTCCTCGACCAGCACCTCACCATCCTTACAGTCCCTGATCTGGACGATGCGGGCGAGCGCACTCACTTCGGCGTCGTTCATCTCGACCACCAGGGGCGACTGCATGAGCGCGGCCACGTTTTCGCTGATAACCACTGATCCCTCCAGGAATTTCGGATGCACCGCTCGAAGCGCCGCGGATGACGCGAATCATACTATTTCGGCACCAGGACGGTGGCTTGACCGGATGCCCGGCGCCGACATGCCCGATCAGGTCTGGCGTCGGACCCGGTTCCTGAGCGTACCGATTCGCTCGATCTCCAGCTCCACGATATCCCCATCCTCGAGGAACCGGAGGTGCTCAAGGCCACAACCATCCCCAACCGTGCCGCTGCCAAGGATCTCACCGGGATACAGCGTCTCTCCCCGGCTGACATGGGCGATGACGTCCTCGAACTTCCAGTGCATGGATCCCGAGTGGCCCCGTGAGCGTTCCTCGCCGTTTACACGCACGATCATCTCGAGGTCGTAGGGGTCGCCGATCTCTTCGAGCGTGACGATGCACGGGCCCAGCGCATTGGCCTTGTCGAAGTCCTTGCCCTTGCCGGGACCCAGGCCACCCTGCATCTCGACGGCCTGGGCATCTCGCGCGCTGAAGTCGTTGAAGATCGTGAAACCGAAGATGTGGTCTCGCGCCCGGCCGCGCGGGATGTCGCGGCCGCCCGCTCCCACCACGCAGGCCAGCTCGCATTCATAGTCCATGATCCGGCTGTAGGGCGGCCAGTCGATCGTCTCGTCGGGGCCGCTGACGGCGAACCGGTTGGCCTTGTAATAAAGCGGCTGCGTGTACCAGGCCTCCGGGGGCTTCTGCGCGTCAGCCTGCGTCAGTAGTTGCTCGCGTTCGGTCAGCGACGTGGCGCGGGCCGCCCGCATGCGAAGCCCCGCACCGAATGCCTGGATCACATGTTTCTCGAAGCACATGAAGTCCCGGATCTGCGGCGGAACCGGGAGCGGCGCCCGCAGACGGCACTGTTCTGCCTCACGCTGGGCGCTGGCGGGCGGGACCGCCACGAACTCCCTCGCCTGCCCCCAGGCGACGGGACCCGCCTCGATCAGGGAAAGCATCGAGACGAAAGGCCCGGCGGCCAGACCGCCGTCCACGGCCGCTGCGGCGAGATCGACGAGGCCACCGTCGGGCAGCATGGCCCCCAGACGGTCGGTGTGTCCGTCGTCGTAGGTTACGAGCTTCATGGCAGGAATATTGGGCACCCCCGCCCAAAAAGCAAACTCCGGGGACCGCGCCGCTGTGACCCGTGAAATATCCGGACCGAGGCTAGGGGCGGGTCCATTTCAACGCGACGCCACGACCGCACCGCTCGACGTCGCCCATCAGCTCCAGGTGACGAAGGTGCGCAAGCGTCTCGGTCGTCGCCAGCAAGCGGTTCAGCGCGTCAAGCCTGTCCATCCTGAAGAGGGACGCAGTAACCGTCGAGGTTGATTGTCCGCCGGCGCAGACGTCACGAATCTGCTGCAGCCGGCCGGCATGTTCCCGGCGCAGCGCCTCGATCCTGGCATGCAGGGACATGAACGGGCGTCCGTGCGCCGGGAGGATCAACGTGTCCTCGGGCAGCCGGGCGAGACGCTCCAGCGATGCCAAATAGTCACCTAACGGATCGCCCTGCTCATTGGACGGGTACAGGCTGATGTTGCTCGAAATCGTCGGCAGTAGCTGGTCGCCGCTGATCAGCACCCGCGAGGCATCATCGTGGAGGCAGACGTGCCCGGGCGCGTGGCCGTCGTGGACGCTGGTGCGCCACACGCCGTGGGCGCCCGGGAGCGTCGCCTCAGCTCGCAAGGTGGTGATCTCGGGGCGTCCGCTGACGATGGCCCGGTAGCTCCCACCACGGAGGATCGACTGCATTTCCGGATCCAGCTCGACGCCAAGACGTTGCGTAAAGCCATCCGAGGGATAAACGGGCCCGGCTTCCGGCTCCTCCATGCCCGACACGGCCGCGGCGGCTGCCATGTCATGCATGGTGACCCGCACTTCAAACCTCTCGGAGAGCCACTGCGCCATGCCGAAATGATCGGGATGGTGGTGCGTCACGAGGATCAATTCGAGTTCACGGGCCAGTGGCAGGCGCCCCTTGAGGGACTCCCAGGCCTCGCGCACGGCTCGCGTCTTCATTCCGGTATCGACGAGGAACCACCCCTTGCTACCCGGAACGAGCCAGACATTGATGTGCCGCAGGGCGCCAGGAATCGGAAGCCTGATCCAGAGGATTCCGCCCACGAGCTCCAGGTAGCCGCCAGGCTCGGGGGCGTCCCCGCGTGCCAGTTCGAGCGTTCGTGCGCGTTCTTCAGGGCTCATCGCGGCCGTGGGCGGGCTCCTGGGAGGGGTCGCCACGATACACGACCGCTCGCCGGCGTCCAGAGAGAGCCTGCGTATATCCCCGCAGCCCGCATCTTCCATGGCGAGAGCCTCCCGGCGACCCAAGGCCCGCGATGGAATCGAAGGCAGCCGCCGTCAGGAACTGTTTCGCGAAAGTTGGGCTCCCCGGACCTCTGCTCGTTCACGGGGCGTGTGGCTTGCCAGGCCGGTATCAGTCGTCGAAGATCGACAACTGGCTCTCCCGCTTGTCACCGGCCTGCTTTGCCTCGTCCTTTGACCCGCGCTTCGGACGCCGCCGCGCCTGTCGCCTGGGCGACGTCGACTCCGCAGCGGCCTTGACAGGCCGTCCTGGCAAGGCGGCGATGAAGGCGGCCAGGTCGGCAAAACTCTCCGGCTTCACGCTGTATCGGATGAAGCGACCATCGGGCGTCGCTTCCAGGAGCCCAGCTTGACTGAGTTCCTTGAGATGAAATGACAGCGTCGAGGCGGGGCAGTGGACCGCGCGGGCGATCCGCCCGGCGGCGGTGCCCTCCGGACCCCCGTGTGCTACGACCTCGACGATCCTCAGACGCGTTGGCTGGGACAGCGCAGCGAGTCTGCTTTCGAAAGGAAGTGGGGGTGCTTCGGCCATGAAGTGTTCCGCCGGAGGCAACGGATGAGGTTTCTAGGATAATAGAATTTAGACCGATCTGGTCGCAATTATTCGTACATCCCACAGTCTTGACATATTGCATATTTGAGAAATCGAGCTATATTCATTGGCTAGATCATTGAGTCTGAACGGAATCTCCCCGTGCTCTCTTGGTGATCTGCAGCTGCGCTCATGTGGCCCGGCCGTCAGGGACCCAGAGTCAACTTAAGTAAAACAACGAGTTATGGAGAGGGGAATGAACGTCGCCTGGGAGTCTTTTCATCGAGCCACACACGAGCTGGCTTCTTCAGCTTCTATTAAACAACGGCTTACAGCGGCTTTCTCGAATCATTTGAAAGATCTTGAACCGGAAAGCCTGCCACCCGAACTCCGGCCACGTTTCCAGGAACTGCGTGGACGGCTTAACAGCGTCACGCCGCTGCGCGGCGAGACCGCCGTCTGGGCGACCGTTCGTAAAATGTCGAATGATGAAGCCGAGGCCATCGCCCGCCGCATCGTTGAACTGCTCGGGGAACTGGCCCCTCACCGAGAGCAACTCGCGAGGACCAGTGGCCGCCCGGTGCTTTCCCTGTACGCCGCCGAGGGCTGAAAGGGTCAGTCGAGCTTGAACTCGATCGTATCCCAGCGCGTGGTTTCTTCGTGGCGTGCCTGCCGACGGATGGCATCGGCCATTTCCCTGGTGTTCCAGGAGACGACTTCGTCCGCCACGTCCCGCAGCTTCGCAGGAACGGTTTCACCGGTCCCGAAAGGTTCCATGACGATGATGGGTTTCTCGCAGGCCTGCGCGTACAGCGCCTGAAACTCGATCAATAGCGGGTCACGGGCATGCAAGGTGGTCAGGATCAGGATCACCTCGGCATCCGCCATCTCGGTACGCAGGCCCTCCTTGATACTCTCCTTGTCAAACCTTCGCGGCGGCTTGTCCGGGGCACTGTGATTCGTGTAGAAGAAATTGACCGCGCTTTCGAGGTATTCGAATACCCGGAAATATTCGTCATCTGGCGCGTAGAGGTGGCTGACGAACAGCCTGATCGGGTTTTCCTGTGACATGACGGTCCGCCTCGTTAGGGTCCTTCCTTCACCAATCGTGGCGAAGACGGGGTGAAGCACTAGAATACGAGGTTTAAGGCCTCACGGGAACGCAACATGCGTCTCGTCGTTTACAACATCCGCTATGCGACCGGTACCGGGCCCTCCTTCCACCTGCCGTTGCCGGGGGCGGGCTACCTTCGAAGCAACCGGCAGGTCCTCGATCGCATCACGTCATTCCTCAAGAGTCTCGATGCCGACATCATCGGGCTGATCGAGGTCGATACGGGCTCGATCCGCACCGGCATGGTCAACCAGGCCCGTTTCATCGCCGACCACCTTGGCCATTACTCAACCTACCAGTGCAAGTACGGGGAGGACTCACTTACCCAGCTCGTGCCGATCGTACGCAAGCAGGGCAACGCCTTCCTCGCGGCGCCGCGCGTCCATGGCGAGCGCTTCCATTATTTCGATGCCGGCATCAAGCGATTGATCATCGAGCTGGAGCTGGGCGAGTGCGTGGTGTTCCTCGTTCACCTGTCGCTCAAGTTCCGTCACAGGCATTACCAGCTTCGCCACCTGCACGAGTTGATTCGCCACCAGACGAAACCCGTGATCGTTGCCGGAGACTTCAACACCTTCTGGGGCGATCACGAGATCTATCTCTTCATGCAGGCTGCAGGCCTGAAGAGTGCAAACGTCGCGGGCAAACCTTCCTATCCCAGCCGCTGGCCGCGCAAGGAACTCGACTTCGTGCTCTACGGCAAGGGCATCGAGGCTGTCGCGTTCGACGTGCCGTCCATCCAGTTGTCGGATCACCTGCCCCTGGTGTTCGATTTCGAGGTGACCGGCGCCCGTGATGCGGCGCAGGCGGACAGCGTCCACAGGGTCGAAGCCTGACCGTCCGGCGGAGGAGTCGATGACCGAGACAATGCGCAACTGGTCCCTGGAACTCGACGCGGACCGGATTGCATGGCTGTGCATCGACTGCGCAGGCGCATCCGCCAACACCCTCGGCCGCGAGGTGATGACGGAGCTCAACGAAAGCCTGGTCGAAATCGAGCGCGTGCGGCCGCGAGCCCTGGTCATCTGGTCTGCAAAGGAAAGCGGCTTCGTCGCCGGGGCCGACGTCGGCGAGTTTGCCGCGTTGACCGACGCCGCCCGAGCCTACGAACTCGTCCGCAGCGGACAGCAAGTGCTGGATCGCCTGGAGGCCCTCCCCTGCCCGACTGTCGCCGCGATACACGGTTTTGCGCTGGGCGGTGGCCTGGAATTGGCGCTCGCCTGCAGCTACCGGGTCGCTGCATCGGACGGCGCCACACTCGGTCTGCCGGAGGTCATGTTGGGAATTCACCCGGGCTTCGGCGGCACGGTGCGTGCGCCGCGGCTGATCGGTGCGCCCGCCGCCCTGGACCTCATGCTGACCGGAAGGAACGTCCGGGCCGACAAGGCTTTGAAGCTTGGCCTGGTCGATCGGCTTGCGCCCCGCGCCCAGATAAAGGAAGTCGCCAGGACACTCGCGCTGGCCCCACCGTCGCGCCATCGGCCATCCTTGGGACTGCGCATGCTGCAACTTCCGCTGCTGCGTTCCTTCGTGGCCTCACAGGCGCGCAAGCAGGTGACGCGCAGGGCGCGCGCCGAGCACTATCCCGCGCCCTACGCGATCCTCGACTTGTGGGAGTCCCGCGGGGCGCGAGGCCGGGCCGCTTTCGAGGCGGAGGCCAGTTCGATTGCCGAATTGTTCCTGACGCCGACCTCCCGGAACCTGGTGCGGGTCTTCTTCCTGCAGAACCGGCTTAAGGCGCTGGCCGGAAAGCAGGCACGCAGGTTCCAGAGGGTGCACGTCGTCGGCGCAGGCGTAATGGGCGGCGACATCGCCGCGTGGTGCGCCTATCGCGGTATTGAAGTGACGCTGCAGGATCGGGAGCAGCGCTACGTCGAGCCGGCGCTTGAGCGGGCGCGGGAATTCTTCGCGCGACGCTGCCGACGGCCGGGGCAGGCGGACGAGTGCATGCAGCGGCTGCGAGCCGACGTCGCGGGCACCGGCATCGAGGCGGCCGACCTGGTCATCGAGGCGATCCATGAGGATGCGGACGCGAAGCGCGAACTCTATGCGCGCATCGAGCCGAGGCTCTCTGCCGATGCGCTTCTGGCGACCAACACCTCGAGCATCATGCTCGAGGACCTCGCGCGCGACCTCGCCGATCCGGGGCGGCTCGTCGGCCTGCATTTCTTCAACCCCGTGGCAAGGATGATGCTGGTCGAGATCGTCCAGGGGCCCGCTTCGCGCGAGAGCGTCGTCCGCGACGCCCTGGCCTTCACGCGCCAGCTCGACAAGCTGCCGCTGCCCTGTCGCAGCTCACCGGGTTTCGTCGTCAACCGGATCCTGATGCCCTACATGACCGAGGCGATGTTTGCCGCCGAGTCGGGCGTTCCGCTCGAGGTGATAGATCGGGCCGCCGTCGATTTCGGCATGCCCATGGGACCGGTGGAACTGGCCGACACGGTCGGGCTCGACGTGGCCCTGCACGTAGGCCGCATCCTGGCCACCGCCTTCGGCAGGGCGCCGCCCACGGCGCTCGATGGCATGGTCGCTGCCGGCCTGCTCGGCAGGAAGTCAGGCCGAGGTTATTACGAGTGGCGGGACGGCAAGCCGGCCAAGACTGCCGGGACCGCGTCGCCACCCGAGGACCTCCAGGACCGCCTGGTGTTGCAGTTCGTCAACGAGGCCGTTGCCTGCCTGCGGGAGGGCGTGATCGGCGATGCCGACCTGCTGGATGCGGGCATGATCTTCGGCACCGGTTTCGCACCGTTCCTGGGCGGCCCGATCCAGTACGCCCGCCAGCGAGGCGTCGATGCGATTGTCATGCGGCTGCAGGAGCTGGAAGGACGCTATGGCCCTCGCTTCCGGCCCGACGAAGGCTGGCAGACGCTACCGGTCTTGCGTTCCGCGTCGCTGTGATACGATCGCGCCCGACGATGAAAAACGACCCGTTGTACCCTGTTAACGCCTGCAATCCACATGCCTGACACCCCCCTGGACCTGAAGATCCTGCGCGCCTTCACCCCTCTCGACGGGCTGAGGGCCGAGAACCTGCACGCGCTGTCCCGGAAGACCGCGATCCGGCGGCTGGACGGTGGCCGGGTCCTCTTCAAGGAAGGCGATAGCGACAAGCGCACGTTCTACCTGATCTCGGGCGACCTGGAGTTGCGTTCCGGCGAACGGACGGTTGCGACGCTTCGCGGCGGGTCGCCGGAAGCACGCAACCCGGTGGGTCCCGGACAGCCGCGCCGGTTCACGGCGCGGGCCCTCTCGGACGTCGAGTACATCTCGCTCGACAGCGACATGCTCGACGTGTTGATCACCTGGGACCAGACGGGGACCTACGAGGTGGGCGAGATCAGCGGCGAGCCCACGCCCGCCAGCGAAGGCGACGACTGGATGACGGTGCTGCTGCAGACCAAGTCGTTTCACCGGATTCCGCCGGCCAACATCCAGGCGCTGTTCATGCGGATGGAGCGCATCAACACCAAGGCTGGCGACGTCATCATCAAGCAGGGCAGCGAAGGCGATTATTTCTACGTGATCACCCGTGGCAAGTGCGTGGTGACCCGCGAGACTCCCCTCAACCGCGAGGGAATCCGGCTGGCGGAATTGACAGTCGGCGAATCGTTCGGTGAAGAGGCCCTGATCTCGGACACCCGGCGCAATGCCACGGTGACGATGCTGACCGACGGCTCACTCATGCGCCTGGGCAAGCCCGACTTCGACGAGTTGCTGCACGAGCCCCTGCTCAGGTGGGTCGACCTGGATCATGCGCGCGAACTGGTGACGCGTGGCGCATCCTGGCTGGACGTCAGGCTGCCGAGCGAATTCGATATCTTCCACCTGGAAGGCGCGATCAACATACCGCTCTACTTCATTCGCATGAAGTTGCGGACCCTGGAACCCGATCGGCCTTACGTCGTCGTATGCGACACGGGGCGTCGCAGTTCCGCGGGTGCGTTCCTCCTGACCGAGCGCGGGTTCGAGGCGTATTGCCTCACGGGCGGTCTCGTCAAGAACGGTCTGGGGCCGGGCGGCAGCTGACCGCCCTCCGGCGATGCCGGGCCGTTACATCGTATGGGTCTGCTTGTCCCCGCCGAGCGCGCCGGCCAGGTAGGACTCGATCTTCTTCTGCGTTGAGCCGCGATCCTGTTCGCTGAACTGCACGCCTATCCCTGCAGTGCGCTTGCCCTGTGCGCCCTTGGGTGTTACCCAGATGACACGCCCCGCGACTGGCAGCTTTTCCGCCTCGCCCATCAGGTTCAACAGCATGAACACCTCGTCGCCCAGGCGGTAGTTGCTGTTGGTGGGAATGAACAGGCCACCGTTTCGCACGAAGGGCATGTAGGCGAGATAGAGCGCGCTCTTGTCCTTGATGGTGAGCGTCAGCAGTCCTGGTTTGGTCGAAGGAGATCGCATCGTCAATCCTAGCCTTGGGTCTCCGTCCTGCCGGCGGTCCTGCCGGCCAGGGTTTCAACTAGCTGCACCACCAGGTCCTCGAACATCAATTGCGTGTTCAACGAACCTTCGAGCAGTGCGCGCGCGTCGCGCAGCCTGTCCAGCAGTGCGAATGCAGCCCTAATGTTCAGGCCCGTCCCCGCTGTTGGCAAGCAAAAATCACGATTATTGTTAACCACGTCACCTCCGGACGCTTCTGCCCGGATGGACTCCTCGACCCATCGTTCCAGCCACGCCAGCCGATCGGCCGGCCGATCCTTGCTCCAGGAAGCCGCGACGCCCAGCGGATCGAAGGGCCCCGCCCCCACGGCCTCGGCCAGGGTCCGGCCCATCTCGCCGGACAACTCCCCGGCTCCTTGCTCCGCCATCTCGAGCGCGCGCAAGGGCGCCCCTGCGGCCAGCCCGAGCAGGTCCTTCCAGTCGTCACGCCGGTTCTTGCTGTTAAGCCAGGCGATCGCATCGTCCACCGCCGGGGTCACCAGCTTCATGCGCTGGCATCGGCTGATGACGGTCCGCGGCAGGCGATCGAGCCGGGAGACCGGGAGGATCAAGAGTGTCTCTTCAGGTGGTTCCTCAAGAGTTTTCAATAACGCATTGTTTGCTTGGATATTCATCCTGTCGGCTGGGTCGATAATCCCGACCTTGCCGGCGCCACGGAAGCTTCGCAGGGCAAGCTTCGCGCACAACTCGCGAATCTGGTCGACCTTGATGAAACTGGCCTTTTCCTCAAGCTCCAGCGAGTAAAAATCCGGATGATTCCCCGCCAGGAACAGGATGCAGCTGGCGCAGCGGCCGCAGGGGGCTTCGGCGGCGTCCTCGCACAGGGCCATGTGCGCGGTCCACAGGGCCAGGCCTGCCTGCCCCGCGCCAGCCGGACCGTGCAACAGGATCCCGTGCGGCAAGCGGCCGTCGCGCCGGGCGGCAAGAAGCTGGTCCCGCTGCGGCGCCAGCCAGGGCGCCTGTGCCTGTGCCAGCAGCGCCCGGCGATCGGCCGGATCGACCTGCGCGGCGGTCGGCTGCTTGCGCGCCATGGCTCAGCGGGCTCCCTGCAGGAACCGGTCGAGTACGGCAGCCACGGCGGACTCCACCGCATCGATCGGGCCGGCGGCGTCGATGCGCATCACCCTGTCGGGCTCCCTGGCGTGGATGGCCAGGTAGCCGTCGCGAACGCGCTGGAAAAACTCGCTTCGCTCCGACTCGATCCGGTCGCCGGGGCCCCCGCGCTTCACGGTCCTGGCGGTCGCGATCTCGACCGGAGCGTCGAGTAGCAGGGTCAGGTCCGGCCGACGGCCGCGCTGGGCGATGCGCTCCAGCGCTCGAATGTGCTCCAGCGGTATCCCCCGACCGGCCCCCTGGTAGGCCTCGGTGGCGTCCGTGAACCGGTCGCAAAGCACCCAGGCGCCACGCGCCAGCGAAGGTTCGATCAGGTTGGCCAGGTGTACCGACCTCGACGCGAACATGAGCAGCAGTTCCGAGATGCCGTCCACCGCCTCCTGTCGCGGGTCCAGGACCAGGGCGCGGATCGCCTCGGCAAGGGGCGTGCCACCGGGTTCGCGGGTGACGACCACTTCGAGTCCTGCGTCGCGCAGGCGTCCAGCAGCGAATTTCAGTTGCGTAGACTTCCCGACGCCCTCGATGCCCTCGAATGTGATGAAGCGTCCCGGCATGCTCAGTGTCTTCCTTCGCGGGCGGCACCGCGGATGGTTGCAACGTACTGCGCCACGTTGTCGTTGTGCTCGGCCAGGGTGCGGGCGAACCGGTGGCGCCCGTCGCCCAGGCCCGTGGCGACAAAATACAACGCGTCGGTGTCGACCGGGTCGACGGCCGCACGCAGTGCTTCGCGCCCCACGAGCGCGATCGGCGTCGGCGGCAACCCTGTGCGCGTATACGTATTGTAGGGTGTGTCGCGCAACAAGTCGGCGCGGCGCAAGTTGCCGTCGAAAGACTCGCCCAGGCCGTAGATCACTGTCGGGTCGGTCTGCAACCTCATCCCCCGGCGAAGGCGGTTGACGAACACGCCCGCGATCACGCGTCGCTCGTCCGGCGCCGCCGTTTCCTTTTCGATGATCGAGGCCAGAATCAACGCCTCGTAGGGGTCGGCAAGGGGAAGGTCCTCCTGGCGACCGGACCATGCGGCCTCGAGCTCGCCATCCAGCCTGTCGCGAGCCTGCTGCAGGATCTCCAGGTCGGTCGTGCCGCTTGCAAACAGGTAAGTGTCCGGAAACAGCATGCCTTCGGCGCTGCGCCCCACCAGCCCCAGCGCCTCGAGCAGCACATGCTCGTCCACGTCCGCGAGTGTCGGCACCACGTCGGGGTTGCCTTGCACCGCCGCGAGCGCCTGGCGAAACGTCCAGCCCTCCGGCAGCGTTACCGAGTGCAGCCAGACCCGGCCGGCAACGAACATGTCGAGCATTTGCCGCGGCGTCGTCCCGGGTTCGACGAGATACTCGCCGGCGCGAATCCGGCCCGCAAGTCCCTCACGCTTTGCTTCCCGGACGAAACTCTGGGGGTGCTGCAGCAGCCCCTCGGCCGAGAGCGAACGGGCGACAGCCTGTAACGAGTTGCCGGGCATGATGACGATCGAACGCTCGACTTCGAGGCCCGGTACCGGTTCATCGAGTCGCTCACGGTCGAGGTGACCGAGCCATAGCCAGCCGGCCCCTGCGAGCAGCAATGCCAGGCACAAGCCGCCCAGCGTCATCCTGATCACTTGTGCTGTAGCCATCGGTTGAATTCCGCAGCCATGGTACCTCGTGGCAGCGCCCTGCCGTCCAGCTCACGGGTGGGCCAGGCGCCGACGATTGCATTGGTGACGAATATCTCCGCAGCGCCGGGCAGCTCTTCCGGACGCAGGTCGACCTCCCGCGTCGTTACGCCCTGTTCCGAGGCCCACTCGAGAACGGCGCGACGCATCACGCCGGCCACGCCGCAGCGATCGACCCGCGGCGTCACGAGTTCAGCCGCCATCAGGGCGAAGAGGTTCGACTGGGTTCCGCAGACCACACGCCCGGCCTCATCCAGCATCAAGCCTTCGGCAATCGAATCGTCCTGCCACTCGGCCCTGGCCAGGACCTGCTCGAGGCGACCGAGATGCTTGATCCCGGCGAGGCGCGGGTTGCTTGACAGGCGGGTCGTGCAGGTCCGCAGGCGAATGCCCCCGGCAGACTGGCCGCTGGTACGATCCGGCCACGGAAAGCTCGCGACGATCCGGGTTGCCCGAGGGCCCTTCGGCGGCCGATATCCGCGGCCACCGACCCCACGCGTGATGATCACCTTGACCACGGCGGCAGGCGCTCTGGTCACTGCGGCGATCTCCCGCTCGATCAGGTCCGGATCCGGAGCGTCCATCAGCAACCGACGGCAGCCGTCTGCCAGGCGCTCCAGATGGTGCCGGAGGAGCCGCGGGCGGCCCGCGCGGATGGCGATGGTCTCGAACAGGCCGTCGCCGTACTGCAACCCGCGATCCAGCACGTCGAGAGTGTTACCGGGCCTGCCGTTGACGAGGACGCTCATGCGGGCCGCGCAAAGGCGTGAAGAACGCCGCGCGCCTTGGCGCGGGTTTCGTCCAGTTCCCGCTCCGGTTCGGAGTCTGCCACGATGCCGGCACCTGCACGGAGCAGCGCGACGCCGTCGCTCAGCGTCAGAGTGCGGATGAGGATGTTCAGGTCCAGGCTGCCGTCCCGCCCGAGATAGCCCATGGACCCCGTGTAGGCACCCCTGCCCTCGCCTTCGAGTTCGGCTATCAGCTGCATGCAGCGCACCTTGGGGCAACCGGTGATCGTCCCGCCCGGAAAAAGCGCGCGCAGCACCGCCGCGGGCGTGGCATCGGTCCGCAGCCTGCCACGGACGTTGGAGACGATGTGATGCACGTGGGCGTAACTCTCTACCAGCATCATCTCATCCACTTCGACCGAACCCGCCTCGCAAAGACGTCCCAGGTCATTGCGCTCCAGGTCGATGAGCATGATGTGCTCGGCACGTTCCTTGGGGTGATCGATCAACTCGCCGATTGCCGCGGCGTCGCCGCCGTGGATGCGTGGGCGCGTTCCCGCGATGGGGCGCGTCTCGATGAGTCGCCCACGCACGCTGACCAGTCGCTCGGGCGAACTGGAGATGATCGCGAGATCCCCCAGATCAGCAATGCCGGAAAAAGGGCCCGGGTTCGCCCGGCGCAGGTGGTGGTAGATGCTTGCCGGCGTGCCGCCCGCGGGCACCGTGCAAGTCCAGCGACGAGACAGGTTCGCCTGGTAGACGTCGCCTGCGGCGATGTGCTCGAGCGCACGGGACACCGCTACGCGGAACCGGTCCGCATCTTCCTCGCGGACCTGGAACTCAATTGCAGCCGGTTCCGTGGGGGCGCCGAGTTGCCCGAGATCTGCAACGATCCGCGCCGCGAAACCGGTGGCCTCCGGCTCGGCCACGGCGACCGTCTCGCCTGTTGCATGGTCGTGAACAAGCGCACCCCGCATTCGCCAGGCGAGTGCCTTCAGGCCTTCCGGCGCCGGCGGCAGGCGCAGTTGTGGCTCCACCTCGCCCGCCAGTTCATAGCCGAGAAACAGGAACCAGCCGCCGGCGAAGGGCCACGGCGCCGGGGCCTGCTCAGCCCGCGCCGAGGACCACCAGGCGTCCAGCCGTGCCAGGAACCCCGCTTCCGACCCGGGACCCCGAAGTCCTTGCTCATCGAGAATCAGCCGCTCCCCCGGGGCCCCGAGAAGGAGTGAAAACCGTCCCTGGGACGTGCCGTTGGCGGCGCTTTCGAGCAGGATGGGATAGCGTTCCGGATGGCGAGAATGCAGGCGCAGCATGACGTCGCCGGCCGCCCCCTCGAGCGCGATGGGTTGGATCACGGAGTTGCCCATTCCGCCTCCCCGGGCGGCGGTCAGCGCAGCGCCCGGAATATCACGGTGCCGTTGGTGCCGCCGAACCCGAACGAGTTGGAAACAGCCATCTCGATCGGCATCTGTCGCGCGGTGTGCGGCACGTAATCCAGGTCGCAGCCCTCGTCGGGATTGTCCAGGTTGATCGTTGGCGGAGCGACCTGGTCGCGGATCGCGAGCAGGCAGAAAATCGCCTCGGCCACGCCCGCCGCACCGAGCAGGTGCCCGGTCATGGACTTGGTGGAGCTGATGGCGATCTTGGCAGCATGGTGGCCGAACGCGCGCTTGATCGCGATGGTCTCGGCCAGGTCGCCGAGGACAGTGGAGGTGGCGTGCGCGTTGACGTACTGGACGTCTTCCGGGTTGCAGGCGGCGTCTCGTAACGCATTGATCATCGCCCGGCGCGCGCCGTCGCCGTCGGCCGGCGGGGCCGTGATGTGATACGCATCGCCGCTCATGCCGAAGCCGACGAGCTCGCCGTAAATATTGGCGCCGCGCGCCCGGGCGGTTTCGTATTCCTCCAGCACCATCGCGCCAGCCCCGTCGGCCATGACGAAGCCGTCGCGGTCGCGGTCCCACGGCCGGCTGGCCTTCTCGGGAGCGTCGTTGCGCGTCGAAACCGCCTTCGCCTGGCAAAACGCGCCGACTGCCAGTGGCGTCTCCGCCATCTCAGCGCCCCCGACGACCATCACGTCGGCATCGCCGTACTGGATGCTGCGCATCCCGAGTCCGATCGCGTGCGTCGAGGTCGTACAGGCGGTCACGACGGCGAGGTTGGGTCCGTGGATGCCGTAGAGCATCGACAGGTGCCCGGAAATCATGTTGATGATGCTCGAGGGAATGAACAGCGGCGATATCTTGCGGTACGACCCGCCCGCCAGGATATCGCCCGTTGTTTTCCTCGATGGTCGACAGGCCGCCGATCCCGGCGCCGAAAACGAGCCCGATTCGTTCCCGGTTATGGTCGCCGATCTCGAGCCCGGAGTCGCGGATCGCCTGGACGCCCGCGGCGACGCCGTACTGCATGAACGGGTCCATGCGTCTGGCGTCCTTGGGGGTCAGGTAGTCGTCGCTTTTGAATTCACGCAGCGACCCGATGAAAGTCACGGGGAAGCTGCTGGCGTCGAACCTGCGTAATCGGCCCGATTCCGCTCCTGCCGGCGAGGATGTTCTCCCACGCCGAAGCAACGGTACAACCGACCGGGGTCAGAAGCCCGAGACCGGTAACCACGACGCGGCGTTTGCTCAAGAGAATTCCTCGGTCGTCCGGGCGGCGGACGCGCGACGGGCCCCGGCCAGTGGGACCGGGGCCCGTCGCCCGCATGGATCAGGTCTTGGACTGGTGCTCGACGATGTAGTCGACCGCCTGCTGTACCGTGGTGATCTTCTCGGCGTCCTCGTCAGGGATTTCGGTCTCGAATTCTTCCTCGAGAGCCATGACGAGCTCGACGGTATCCAGTGAGTCGGCCCCCAGATCGTCGACGAAGGAGGCGTCGTTGGTGACTTCCTCTTCCTTCACTCCGAGCTGCTCGGCGACGATCTTCTTCACACGTTCTTCGACTGTGCTCATCTTGGTAATTGTCCTGTGAATCCCTGGGTTCCCTGCCGGCACCGGGGCCGGATGAGGGTCGCCATTCTAAGTAAAGCCGGCTGCGCTAGCTAGCAGTCGCAGGGCTATTGGATATATTTTTCTTTAAAAACAGAACCTTACCCCTACATTCATCGCCGTCAGGGCATGTGCATTCCGCCGTTTACGTTGACCGTTTCACCCGTTATCCACGAAGCCCGAACGGATGCCAGGAAGGCCACCGCGCCGGCAATGTCCTCCGGCGTCCCCAACCGCCCGAGCGGGATCTGGGAAGCGAGCGCCTGCCGCTGCTCTTCCGGCAACCCGCGAGTCATGTCCGTTTCGACGAAGCCCGGGGCGATGACGTTGACGGTTATGCCACGCGAGGCGACCTCCCGGGCGAGTGACCGGCTGAACCCGATGATCCCCGCCTTCGCTGCGCTGTAGTTCGCCTGCCCGGGGTTGCCGATCAAGTCCGACCACCGAGGCGATGTTCACGATGCGCCCCTTGCGAGCCTTCATCATCCCGCGCAGGACACCCTTGCAAAGGCGAAAGACGCCGGCGAGGTTGGTGTTCATGACCGCATCCCAGTCTTCCTGCTTCATCCTCAGCAGGAGGTTGTCCCGCGTGATGCCGGCATTGTTGACGAGAATGGAGACAGCCCCTTCGCGGGCTTCGACGTCCTTTAGCGCCGCTTCGCAGCTCGCCGCGTCGCCGACATCCAGGACCAGGCCGCGGCCGGGTACGCCGGCAGCTTCGAACATCGCCTCGATATCCGCCACGCCGGATGGCCCGGTGGCCGTGCCGACGACATTCGCGCCGAGCCTTGCAAGCTCGAGCGCGATGGCCCGTCCGATCCCACGCGATGCGCCGGTCACCAGCGCCACCTCGCCCTTGAGCACTTCCGGCTCGCTCATGACTGCTCCCCTGAAAGGCCGGCCAGCGCGGCCGTCAGCGTTTCCTCGGCATCGATCGTGAACACGGCCAGCTTGCGGCCGCCCTCGACACGCCTGACGAGGCCTGCGAGCACCTTGCCGGGCCCGGCCTCGACCACGTGCGTCGCGCCACCAGCGATGATGCCGGCAACAATCGACGACCAGCGAACCGGATTGAAGAGCTGGCGGTAGAGACCGTCGCGAATCGACGCGGGCGAATCGTACCAGCTGGCATCAAAGGCGCAGACTGGCAGCCGAGGCGTCTCGATTTGGACGTCGCGCAGGCGTTCGCTCAGCCGTTCCGCGGCCGGCTTCATGAGCGGGCTGTGGAACGGGCCCGACACGGGCAAGGGCACGGTGCGCTTCGCGCCGCGGGTCGTGCAGGCAGCGATCGCGCGATCGACAGCGCGCGCGCCGCCGGCAATCACGACCTGTCCAGGCGAGTTGTAGTTTGCGGCTACGACTACGTCCCCCTGCGAAGCTTCGGCACACGCGGCCTCGACCTCGGCGTCCGCGAGCCCGAGGACCGCGGCCATGGCGCCTGTTCCCATCGGCACGGCTTCCTGCATCGCCCGCCCGCGAAACTGCACCAGCGCCACGGCCGTCTTGAAGTCGATTGCTCCCGCGCAGACCAACGCCGTGATCTCACCGAGGCTGTGCCCCGTCATGACGGCCGGTTCCACCCCGCCCCTGGCCCGCCAGGCTCGCCATGCCGCGGTGCCGGCGGTCAGCATGGCCGGCTGGGTGCGTTCCGTTGCGTTCAACGCCTCTTCCGGACCGTTCTGGCACAGCTCCCAGAGATCGTAGCCGAGGACCGTCGAGGCCTCGGCGAAGGTCGAGCGAACCACGGGCTCGGCCTCGGCCAGCCTGGCCAGCATTCCCACCGATTGGGAGCCCTGGCCGGGAAACAAGAATGCAGCTTTCAAGAGCCCTACCCCCGGATGTCCGAAAGGCGATTATAGGCCGAGCATACGGTCTGGCGGCCAACGTCGCCGCCCCCGGCCCTGATCGGCGGGGCCTGCCGTCGCAGGCTGCAGGGCGACAGCTGGAGAATCTGGCAACGGGGCGCGGGGCACCGGTCTGGTATCATGGACAGCTGTTCAAGCGCTCCCCTCGCGCCCGATACACGGAGTCCCGCATGCGCCCTGCCAGTCTTTCCGAACGCGGTTTCACGCTGATCGAAATCATGGTCGTCATGGTGATCATCGCCATCCTGGGCGCCCTGATCGGACCGCAGATCCTGGGTCGCGTGGACGAGGCGCGGGTCACCAAGGCCCAGGCGGACATCCGCACGCTTGGCACGTCCCTGGACCTGTACCGCATGGATAATTTCAAGTATCCGACGACGGACCAGGGGCTGCAGGCATTGGTCCGCAAACCGGAGGACCCGTCAGTCCGCAACTGGAAGGACGGAGGTTACGTCCAGAAGCTCAGCAAGGATCCCTGGGGTACCGACTACCAATACCTGTTTCCGGGCACTCGGGGCGGCGCCTATGACCTCTACTCCCTCGGCGCCGATGGGCAGCCGGGTGGCGAGGGCAACGATGCCGACATCGGGAACTGGAACGTAGAGTGACCTGAGGGCAGCTGCGAAGTGCGCCGGCCGAGGCACCCTCCCGCGACCCAAGCGCGCGGCTTCACGCTCATCGAGTTGCTGGTCGTGGTCGTGATCGTCGGGCTGATGGCCGCGGTCATGACCGTCGCCGTTGGCGCACTCGGCGGCGACAGCGAAATCGATCGGGAGGCAACGAGGCTGACCGACGTCGTCGCCGTCGCGCTGGAGCAGGCTGAACTGGAGGGGCGTGACTATGGATTGCGCCTCGAGCCCGGCGGCTACGAGGTCCTGGTCTTCGACGGCCGCCGCGGCTGGACGTCCGTCGTGGGTGACCGCTGGTTCGAGCCCCACTCGCTACCGGATGGCCTGACGCTCTCGCTCGAGGCGGAAGGACGTCGAGTGCTGCTGCGGACTACCGACGCGCCGGAGACACGCTTGCCCCAGGTCATTACTTTCGCGAGCGGCGACGTTACTCCCTATGAAATTTCCCTGGCCCGGGCGAGCAGCGGCGCGAAGGCGACGCTGGTCGGCGTGGCCGACGGCACCATCGAGGTCCAGCGAGACGATGCGGGCTGAGCAACGGCAATCCGGCTTTACGCTGATCGAGGTCGTCGTTGCGATAGCCGTCGTGGCGCTCGGCATGATGGCCGTGTTCCGGGTGGTCCACGACACGGTCAACAACTCCATCTACCTGCGTGATCGCACGATGGCGACCTGGATTGCCGACAACCGCCTGGTGGAAATGCGGCTCGCGGCGGAACTGCCTTCGGTCGATGAAACCAACGGTGAAGTGGAGTATGCGAACGAGCGCTGGCAGTGGAACGCCGAGGTCTCGCAGACCCCTGTTGCCGACCTGCGCCGGATAGACATCCGGGTCAGGCGCGAAGGCGATTCAGAGGACAGCGCCTTGGCGGAGGTCAGCGGCTTCGTAGGCGCCGTCGCGATGACAACCGCTCCGTCCGCGGCGCTCTGGAACGGCGTACCCGGCGGCACAGGCAACGACGACGAGGAGGACAACGGCAACCGGAATGACGGGCAGCAGCAGCCGGGTATCCGGCCCCCGCCCAGGCCCGTCAATCCCGGGAGCGAGGACGAATGAGGCGGCACCGGGGTTTCACGCTCATCGAAGTGCTCGTCGCCACGGTGATCCTGGCGATACTTTCGATCATGGCGAATCGCGGTGTGTCCGAGACCCGCCTTGCGGTCGAGCGAACCCGTAGCCACATGGCGCGTGTCCGCGAGGTGCAGCGCGCGATCACCCTCATGACCACGGATTTCCGGCAACTCTCGCCGCGACCGGTCCGCCAGCTGGTAGGTGACGGCTACCGCCCTGCCCTGCAGCGCGATCCGAATGGAATCGACCTGGTCGAGTTCTCCAGGCAGGGCTGGCCCAACACGATCGGCACGCCTCGCGGCACGGTCCAGCGGGTCACCTACCTGCTGGAGGCCAATACGCTGGTCCGCCGGAACTGGAACGTCACCGACGCTACGCTGGCCAATGAACCGGTCTCGCGCGACCTGCTCACCAGCGTCGACCGGGTCGAAATCCGCTACATGAACGTCGGCCGCGAGTGGCAGAGCGAATGGCCGCCACTGGGTGCCGCGCCGGAAATTGCGCTGCGTACGCGGCCCCTGGCGGTGGAAATTGTCATCGTTCTATCCGACTACGGACAGATCCGGCGCATTGTCGAGGTGCCCGGGTGAAGCAACGCGGCGTGGCGCTGATCATGGCCGTCGTGCTGGTAGCCATCGCCACGGTGCTGTCCACGCGCGTCGGCACGGACGCCGCGCTGGATCTGCGGCGCACCGCTGGCATCGGCGCACTCAACCAGGGCTGGGAGGTGGCACTTGGTGCCGAAGCCTGGGCCGCCCAGATCCTGAACAAGGACGCCGGCGACTCCAGAACGGATAATCTGTCGGAGGACTGGGCCCAGCCGATTCCGCCACTGCCGATCGACGGCGGCACCATCGAGGGCGGGCTGGAGGACATGCAGGCCAGGTTCAACGTCAACAACCTGATCACTGCGGAAGGCACGATCGACGAGGAGAGCGTGGCCCGCTTCAAGGACCTGCTGAGGCTGGCGGAGGTCGATGAGCGATGGGCGAGCATGCTGGCTGACTGGCTGGATACCGACACCGTCGAGACGTTCCCCGACGGCGCCGAAGACGGTGTCTACATAAGCCAGGCTCCGCCCTACCGGACAGCCAATGGCCCGATCACGACGACGGCCGAGATGCTGGCGCTGCCAGGGTTCACGCTGGAAGACTACGCCCGCATCAAGCCGCACATCGCGGCGCTGCCCGTGGGCACTCGCGTCAATGTCTGCACGGCGACCCCGCTCGTGCTGGCCGCCATCGTCCACGGCGGTACCGATTTCGGCGATGCCGACGCGCTGGCACGGAACCGCACCGACGGGTGCTTCCCCACGCTTGACGACCTTCGTGCGACACTCGGCGACGAACAGTTCCAGGGCCTGCAGCAGTCGGTTGCCGAAAACACGAACTGGTTTCGACTCCTGACAACAGTCAGTATTGGCACCTCGCAACTCACCCTGTACAGTCTGCTCGAGCGCAACAATGCCGGTGGCATCCGGGCGGTTCTTCGCTCAATCGGAACAGAGTGATTCCATGACCCAGATTCTCGTCCTGAGACTTAGCGATCCCGTTTCCTGGCTGCTGGTAGACGCCGCCGGCGCCCGGCTCGGCCCCGTTTCGACCGGCACGCTGGCCGATGCGGCACCGCTGGCCCAGGACCGGCGCGTCATCGCGCTGGCGCCGGGACCGGACATTGTGCTGGCTGAGCCGGAGCTTCCGGTGCGCAGCGGCTCCCGACTCGCGCAGGTCGTGCCTTTCGCGCTGGAGGAGTACCTGGCCGGAGACGTCGAATCCTTCCATTTCTCCGTCGGGAAGTTCGGCGAGGGCTCCCGTGCGCCGGTCGCCGCGGTGGATCGCTTGCGCCTGGAAGGCTGGATCGAGCAGTTTGCCGAGGCCGGCCTCGCTCCCGATGCGCTTTACGCGGAGACACAATGCCTGCCACAGAACCCGGGCAAGATCGTCGCGGTCCTGGAGGGTGGCCTGCTGCTCGTGCAGCAGCCGGGCGGAATCCCTGTCGCGCTCGACGCGGAGCCGCTGACGGAGGCGTTTGCATTGGCGGGCCTCGAGGGCGATGACCGGCACGTGCAGTTATTCGTGGCCCAGGAAGACTGGGAGACTGCGCGCATGATGGTCGATGCGCTGCGCGAAGTGACTGGCAGCCTGGACGTGCAATTACTGCCGGACGGCGCCCTGCCATTGCTGGCCGGGGCCGCGGTGATGTCGGCCCCTGTATCCCTGCTTTCCGGACGCTACGCGCCGCGCACAGGCTGGGCTGCGGCCTGGCGTCGTTGGCGGCTGGTCGCGGGGCTGGCGGCTGCGCTGCTGATCTTGCACGTCGGCTCCCAGGCCTGGGAACTCTTCAGCCTGGCCTCGCAGGAGCGACGGCTGGACGCGTCAATCACGGAGACGTTCAAGATCGCGATGCCCGGCGTTGAACGAATTGTCGACGCGCGCCGGCAGATGGAACAGCGGCTCGGCGGAGCCGCGAGTGCCGACCCGGCCGGACTACTGGGGCGACTCGACACGCTTGCCCCGGTCTTCACCAGCGTGCCTGGAGCCAGGATAAAGTCCTTGGGGTGGCGTGAGCGCAAGCTGGACATGCGCATCTCGGCGCCTTCCGGGGACGTCCTCGCGGAACTGTCCCGCGCTGCCGGGCAGCAGGGCCTGTCCTTCGACGTGCAGTCGACGCTGCCGAGCGAAGGCGGGGTCGAAGGGCTTGTTTCAATAGCGCCGGCAGGTCGGACATGAACGCACTCCAATGGTATCGATCGCTGGCGGAGCGTGAACAGCAAACCGTCCTGTACGGCGGGATCGCGGCGGCAGCCCTCCTCCTTGCCGGGGGGCTCTGGGGACTGGAGTCCGCGACTTCATCCGTAGAGGCTCGCGTGACGGCCAAGCGAGCCGACCTCGCGTGGATGCAGGCCGTCGCACCACGACTGCAGAGCATGCCGGCCGCGCGCCCGGACGAATCGCTGGCATTGACCGTCGCCAGGACTGCGAAGGACACAGGCCTCGCGGGCGCCTTGTCTGCAGTCGATCCCGCCGGCGATGGCGGCGTTCGGGTCCGTTTCGAGGAGGCTTCGTTCGACTCGATGGTGATCTGGCTCGGCCGTGTCCAGCAGGAACGCGGCCTGGTCGTCGAATCAGCGAGCATTGACGGAACCCCGACCGAGGGCCAGGTCAACGTGAGCCTCGTGCTCCGGAGTCCCTGACCGGAATGCGACGTACCCGACTCCTCGTCGCCGCGGGTATCGCGGCATTCCTGATCTTTCTCGTCGCCTTTCTGCCGGCCTCGATGTTGCTGCAGTATCTGCCGCCGGAGGTGACGCTCAGTGGCGTCACCGGAACCGTCTGGCGAGGTGGCGCAGCATCGAGTTCGATCAAGGGCACGCCCCTCGGTTCGCTGCGCTGGTCGAACCGGCCGTGGCGCCTGTTGCTCCTGCAAGCGCAGTACCGCGTCGAGTTGAAGCCAGCCGGCGGCGCGACGGACATGGTCGTGACTGCCGGACGGAACGGTCGACTCGAGGTCAGTCAGCTGACAGGTAGTTTTCCCGTGGAGACGGTTTATGGGCTCATCTCCCCGGAAGGCTGGACGGGAACGGTTGAACTGGATGTCGAACGGGTCGCCATCGTCTCCGGATTCCCGGTCTCCGCCGCCGGCACCGTGCAGGTCCGTGATCTGTCCTACTCAGGCGGTCCACGGAGATTCAACCTCGGGAGCTTCGAGCTTATGCTCGGGGAAGGCGCGGTGGGCTCCGACTCGATCTCGGGCCGGCTGCGCGACCTCGACCGTGGCCCGATGAAGGTTCGAGCCACCATAGAGCTGGACCGCGACCACAGGTACCTGATCAGTGGCGAAGTGGCGGCAGGACCGGAGGCCGGTCCCGCCGTCCTGCGCACGCTATCGTTTCTCGGTCCGCCCGACTCACTGGGCCGACGGCCGTTCAGCATCGAAGGCACCTTGTAACCGGCAAGCCGGGATTCCAGTTGGACACCGCCGCATGCGGCATTCCTTCAGTTAACTCCCTCCCACTGCTTCCAGGCGTCCATCATCGGGAAATAAAGTCCGATCTTCTGTGGCCGCGCGTCGTAGAGCTTCATGACGCGCGAGTACCGCTCCAGCTGCGAGCCGTAGCGCTCGAGTTCCTGGTCGAGAAACTGGGCCAGCCCGCCGCCTTCATGCACGCTGGTCTTCCAGTCGACGATCCACCGTGTGCCCGCCTCGTCGACAAAGGTCCGATCCACCTTGATGCTGGTGAACTCGTCGTCGAGCCATGCGGTGAGGGCGAATTCACTCGCCGCCTCGAGCGCGTCCGGATCGAGCAGGCGCTCAGCGAGGCTGCTCGCGGCCAGGTTGGACACGGCCTGGTCGATCCGGGACACGGCACCGTCCCAGAGGTGCTCGGGCAACCCCAACCGCGCCAGATCCCTGCGCCAGCCGTCGGGACGCGCCACCAGTTGCGCAGGCGCAAGTCCCTGGCGTGCGAGCCGCTCCAGTTCCGCGTGCACGACGGTGCCAACGGCGATGGCCTCCCTTCCCGCCCAGTCGAAATGGGGTCGCACCGTTCCCTCGACCGCCCTGGCCCTGCGGGTCAGGATGGAACACGCGGGGGCCGGCGGCACTGGCAACTCATACCCCACCGGCAACCTGCTGAGTGGGGGCGCCGAGCGGCGGGGCCTGGCCGTCGCGCCGGCCGGCTCGATCTCGCCCGCTTGCCGTGCCCGGGCGAATTCCCGCTCGAAATCAGGCGACACGACAGGCCAGAGAAATTCCAGCAACGAGCCCGACTTCGGCGCCACGAGCACCGGGAGCCCCTCGCCGCTCCAGCCAATCGCCGCAGAGCCTACAAGGTGCAGGCTCCGGCGCGCGCGGGTCGCCGCTACATACGCCACGCGGCCCAACTCAAGCCGGGCGCGATCCCGGTCGAGGCGCTTCATCCATGCCTCCAGCCCATCGGCCTCGCGGCCGGCCTCCGCGCCCCCGTGGCTTGCCAGCACAATGCCGCGTGGACCCTTTTCAATCGCGACCGGCGCCCAATACAACAGCTGTCGCGCAGCCCCGGAGACGGTTCGTTCCAGACCGGGGAGGATGACGGTGTCAAACTCGAGTCCCTTGGCCTTGTGAACGGTCATCAGCTGTACGCGCGCCGACGCACTGCCAACCGGCGACGCCATCAGCCCCTGAACCGCCGATTCGATCTGGGCGGCCGTCGGCACCGTTTGCGTCTCTGTGGCGAGCCGGTCCAGAGCGGTGAGACAGGCGTCGACATTGTCGAGGTCCGACTTGTCAGCCAGCGTAGCGGGGCCACCCAACGCCAGCCAGCAGGCGCGGATCCAGGACCCGAGCGCCAGCCGGCCTCGATCTGCGAGGGCCGGTTGCAGGATGGACCAGGTGCGCGCCGCACGCCGCTGACCGTCCTCGGACAGCCGGCCCAGGGTCCCCGGGTTGCCGAGAAGACTGGCGATCGTCGCCTTCCGCTCGGATGCCGCCAGCGCATGCAGGTCGGTGAGCGTCAGCCCGCACCAGGGTGCCCGAAGCACGGCCAGCCAGGCCGTCCGGTCGCCCCGATGCAGCAGTGCCCGGGCCAACGCCAGCAGGTCGCGAACCGCTGCGCGTGAACCGAGCGGCTCGAGCTCCACCCCCCGGTACTCGATGCCGCGAACGCGCAGCTCGGCAAGTATCGCCGGCAACGCGGTTCGCGCCCGGACGAGCACCGCAATGGATCGTGGCTCCGGTGCGAGGCCGGCCGCGCTTTCAGCTGCCTCAAGCTGCTGGCACTCCTGCAGTGACTTCGCGACGATGTCCGCGACCTTGCGCGCTTCCCGGCGCTCGTCCCGTCCGATCAGGACATGCCATGCGGCACCCGCCCCGACCTCGTCGTCCCGCGTACGAGCGCTGGCTGTGTAGGGCACGGCACCCCGCTCGAAGTCCGCCGCCTTGGGCATGAGCTTGACGAAGGTCTCGTTGACCCACTCGACGATGCTGCGACAGGAGCGGAAGTTCCGGGTCAGGGACCGGGGCGCGAGATCCACGGCGCCGATGCCGCGCGCCTGCGCCTCGAGGAACAGCGTGACATCGGCCTCACGAAAACCATAGATCGACTGCATCGGATCGCCGACACAGAACAGGGTGTGACCGTCGCCCGGTTGCCAGCCTTCGACGAGCCGCTCGAGCAAGCTGTGCTGGACGGGCGACGTGTCCTGGTATTCGTCGACCAGGATATGGCGGATCCTGTATTCGAGCGCCTGGGCAAGTTCCGACGGAGCCTCGGGACCCCCGAGGGCCTGCCGCGCCGCGGCGGCGACAGCCGCATGGTCGAGCAGGCCGCGCTCGCCGAAGGTTGCCTGGAGCTCGGCCGCGGCGGGCAGCAGCGTTTCGAGCAGCGCCGCCACCCGCGCCCACTGCTCGTTGTTGTATGCCGACGGAGGCAGCTCGGCGACTTGCGCCAGCTCACTGGCCACCTCCGGTGTGTCGGCGAGCATTTCCAGCAGCGCAACCATGCGCGCCTTCTGCTCCTTCAGCCGGGGCGGGAATCCCTGGTTCTTGTTGACGTTCTTGCGCGGCTCGCCCTTCTTGGTCAAGAGGACCCCTGCCAGTGCCTCCCACTGGGCGCGTGCGTCAGTTGTCGTGCCTGGAAGTCCCTTCAATCCAGCCAGGAGCGCCAGCGGGCCGCCGGGCTCCAGTTCATTGACTTCGTGAAGCAGCGCCTGGATGTGTCCCATCAGCACGCCCTCGACGTCGCGGCGGATTCGCGCCAGCTCGGCCGCCACCGCGGAACTGAGCAGGTGCTCCATCTCCTGCCGGGCATCCGACGTCGCGGCCAGCTCCAGGAGCTTCGGCAGCCAGATCTCCCGGCGGCCCAGCATCTCGGCGAACAGTGTTTCGAGCCAGGCCGGGTCGTGGTCGAGCACGCGCACCAGGCGAACGATTGAATCGGCCAGCGGCCCATCCTGTTCCAGGCGATCCACGAAGCGCCGCGCCGCCTCCGCGTAGACCGGCCGGGCGTCGTCGAGCAACTGCGGCGACAGGCCGAGACGGGCACTCAACGGCAGCTTCCTGGACAGCCAGTGACTCAGGCCGTCTATCGTCTGGATGTGCAGGCGCGACGGGTGACGCTCGAGGTTCCAGCCCAGCTGTCGCCCGCGCGCCAGTGCGTCGCGCGCCAGGGCCCGGGTTTCGCGTTCGTATTCGCTTGCGTCTGCATCAGGCTCGCGAGTGGCAGCCGCCAGCGCGGCGACGATACGGTGACGCATCTCGGCGGCGGCCTTGCGCGTGAACGTGATGGCCACGATTTCCTCGGGTCGCTCGACGGCGCTCAACAACTTGAGGAAGCGCTGGGTCAACAGGCTGGTCTTGCCGGACCCGGCAGGCGCCTGGACGACGAATGAGCGCAATGGATCGATGGCTTCGGCACGGACCCCTTCATCCGATCGCGAAGGGTTACTCATCACCGGCCTCCAGCACGTCGCCATCGAGTTCCGGCGCAACCCGGCACAGCGTCGACAGGTGGCACAGCCGGCAGGTCTGCGGGCCCTTGGGATCGACTGCCGCATCGCCCTCGACATAGGCCCGCGCCAGGCTGGCCAGCCAGCCAGCCCAACGATCCTGTACCTGCTGCCAGCTAAAGCCCGCCTGCTTGTCCTCGGTCAGCGCGAACTTTCCGGCTGGCACGATCCCGTCGGCAATGCCGTCCCCTGCGCCGACGCCACGGAACCTCGCAGCGTGGGAACCCACCGCCGCGAAGGCGACGGCGGTGACCTCGCCGTCCTGCAGGGCCGCGTACAAGGGAAGCTGCGGGGCATCCAGGCGGGCGCCGCGCCATTGGCTCGTCTCGGCCCTGCCTGTCTTGTAATCGATGATCACGAGGCCGCCGTCGACACGATCGACGCGATCGGCCCGGAGCTTGAGTCGCAAGCCGCCGAACACGCCCTCGCTGGGCACCTCGAGTGCCGCGACCTGAAACGGAGGGCGTCCCCGTTCAAGCTCGAGCAGCTGACCAATTGCTGCGCGCTGCCATTCCGCCTCGAGCGCGATGGCGCGCCGGCCCACGTCCCCCGGGAGCTCTTCGGTCATCGCCCGGGCGATGGACCGATCAAGCAAGTCGTCAAGGGATCCGCGGGGCATCGCCCGTAGCGCCTCCTGGTCACCCAGCGAACGCCAGGTCAGCTCGAGGGCACGGTGGAGGACGTTCCCGCGGCCACGGGCATCGACCCCGGTAGCAGGCTCCTCCAGCGGCCGAGACCCCAGCCTGATTTCTGCGAATGCGCGAAATGGACACTTGGCCTGCAGATCCAGGATCCGCGATCCGCCACCGGACCCGGCGTCGGTCAGCGGAGGCGCCCGATCGGCGGGCATGGCCTCGAGACCGCCCGCCCCGAACATCGCCAGGTCCCTCGCGCCAGCGGCCGACGGCGGCAGCATGTCCGGGAGGCCAGCGGGCAGTACGCGACTCGGTTCGACCGCCGCATCATCCTGCCGCTCCGGCCAGCTGAAGATCACTTCCTCCGCCGAGTTCAGCCAGGCGTCCGTGATCGCGGTCGCGTCCGCCAGGGCGCGCTCGGCCGTGACGCCTGGCATGCCCAGAGCGTCCTGCAGGGAGACCGGCAGGAATGGATCCTGGGCGGCGGCCCTGGGCCAGGTGGTTGCGGTCATGCCTGCGACCCAGAGCCCATCGAAGGCGATACCAGTCGGCTCCAGCGAGTCGAACACCGCGATCGCTCCGTCGCCGCGTTCCGGTTGAAACGGCGCCGCCACCAGTCTCGCAAACTCCGCGTGGGCCTCGGCGAACGTCATGAGGGGGGCACAGCGCGATGTCCCGGCCAGCGTCTCCAGCCGCTCCCGAAGCTCCTGCGCCGCCTGGTATTCGTCGCTGGCGAGCGGCCGCTCGCCGGGCCATCCCCAGGCCCCCAGAGCGGCCCCGAAAGCCGCCGCCCAGTCGTCCGCGGCCCTGCTCCCTTGGGTGCCGGCGAGCTCACGGTGCGCGCTCTCCAGGGCCCTGGCGAACCGGGGGCACTCCCCCTCGGCTGCGCTGCGGGACACCGACTGGACGGGCCTGTCCGGCAGCGACTGGCGCCGTAATTCCACGTCGAGCCTGGCGCGTGCCTCTTCCTCGTCCGCCTGCTCCAGGTAGCGCCATCGAAGCAGGCGACTCATGGTGTCATGACGCAGTCGACGCTCGCCGGCCTCGACGCAGTCCAGCGCAGCCTCCGCGATCCCGAAGGAAGACAGCGGCGGGCCTCCAGCGAAGTCGAACAGCCTGTCCCGCTCGAGTGAGCCCGGCATCTCCAGTTCGGGCTGGAGCGCCGCCGCGAATCGCCGCTCCAGTTCCGCGCGCCTTTCCTGGAGGTCGGCGACGATCACCGCAAGCCTTGCTCGCGGGTCCGCCTCGAGCCGCTCCCTCGCCCAGGACACCATGGCGGACGTCTCCGCCGCGGGATCGGGAGTCCTGCATCCGGCAGCCCGCCCTGACGTCCCGCCCGATGGCGCGACCTCGACCGACCAGCCGGCTCCCACGAGCTGGCCAATCAGGGAGTCGACCGCCTGTGGGCGACGCTCACCGAACCCGGCCAGCAGCAGCGGCGCGGATGGCGCCAGCAGCGACACCTGCGTCGCCAGGGCCAGCTCGACGGCTCCCGGATCGAGCCAGCCATTCTCTTGCAGACTGGATTCGACTGTCCTGGCCCAGGCCTGGAACTGCAGCTGGTCGTGGGTCAAAAAGTGGC
This sequence comes from uncultured Gammaproteobacteria bacterium, assembly GCA_963695465.1. Lineage (GTDB taxonomy): Bacteria > Pseudomonadota > Gammaproteobacteria > Steroidobacterales > Steroidobacteraceae > SG8-30. Next base: position 115,233 of record CAVOGM010000005.1, on the reverse strand, counting down.
GGTCGAGCAGTTCCAGCGAACCGCCGTGGCGAATCAGGGAAACCCAGGCGCGGCGGGCCGCATCGGCGAGATCGCGGGAGTCCAGCAGCGCGGCGTCGATAAACCCATCGGCGAGCCTCCGCCACGGCCAGGCAGCCTGCGTATCTGTCAGCAGCAGCGGCAGGGATGCGTCCCGGCTTGCGGCCTCCTGCCAGCGTGCGCCTGCCCAGGCGGACAGCGGCAGTACATCGGCGGTCGGCCAGGTCTGCCGGCCGACCGCGACCTGGGCCTCGTCGAACAATCGACGAATGAGCCTCGCCTGACGGCGCGTGGCGGTCAGGACGGTGCCGCCCGCCTCGAGGTGGGCAACGAACCGGGCGTTGAGTGGCTGCACGGGCGGCGCTACGTCGATCATCCGACGAGGTTACGCCACCCCCTGGCTCACTGGACGGCCCTGAGGCCGCCCGCCTTGCCGTTCGACCAGGAATCCAGTTCTTCCTCGATCCGGGTAAAGACCGTCGCGAGCGTTTCCGGGTCAGGCAGGTTGGTGATACGGAAATGGTCCCGGTAGGGCGTGTTGAAGCTGACGCCCGGCGCCACCAGGATGTGGCGGTTTTCCAGCAGGCTCAGCGCGAAGGCCTGGTCGTCAAAATCGGGCAGCCGGTCGCTGGCAACCTTGATGAACGCGTACATCGCGCCACGCGGTGGCGTCAGCTCCAGGTGCTTGCTGCGGGCGACGCCGTCGATGATCGCCTGGCGCGACTGGTACAGGCGGCCACCCGGGACGACGAGGTCACGGATGCTCTGGTAGCCGCCGAGCGCCGTCTGCACGGCCCACTGGCCCGGGACGTTGCTGCAAAGCCTGAGCGAGGTGAGCAGTTCGAGACCCTGCATGTAGTCCTGCGCCTTGTCGCGCGCCCCTGAGAATGCGGTCCAGCCAACCCGGTAGCCACAGGCCCGGTAGACCTTCGACAGGCCCGACATCGTCGCGCAAAGCGTGTCGTGAACGAACGTCGCCATCGGCACGAACTCGGCGTCGTCGTAGGTCATGCCGTCGTAGATCTCGTCGGAGAAGACGACCAGCTGGTGCTTCTCGGCGATCCTGGCGATCGCCTCCAGGGTCTGCCGGGAATAGACGGCACCCGTCGGGTTGTTGGGATTGATGACCACGATCGCGCGCGTCCGCCTGCTGACCAGCTTCTCGATTTCCGCCGGGTCAGGCTCGAAGCCGTTCCCGGGTCGGCAGGGATAGTGGACGGCCTTGCCGTCGTTCAGCGTCACCGCGGCGGTCCACAGCGGGTAGTCCGGGCTCGGGACCAGTACTTCGTCACCGCTGTCGAGCAAGGCGCGCAGGACGAGATCGATCAATTCGCTCACGCCGTTGCCAATGAAGACGTCCTCTGCGGTCACGTCGAGGATGCCCCGTTCCTGCTGCTGCATGACAACGGCTTCGCGTGCCGGGAATATCCCCTTCTGGTGGCAGTAGCCTTCCGCAGACGGCATGTTCTCGATCATCGCCAGGCGCATGGTCTCCGGTGTGCGGAAGCCATAGGCCCCGGGATTGCCAATGTTGAGCGAGATGATCTCGTAGCCGAGGCGCTCCATTTCGTGCGCCCTGCGCGCCAGCCGCCCCCTGATCTCGTAACGGACGTTGGACAGGCTCGAGCTGGCTGGTATCTGTGTCTGGGGCATGTTTCAGGACCGATTGTGCGACTGCAAAAGAATAACCCAACGGAGGCGGCCGGCCATGCGACGTCAACGCAGCGGCGGCAAGTATCGTGTTTGTCGATATAACATGATAAGTGCGTTACAAGCCACTGTAATTATTGATGTTAAAGCCCTAGCCGGGCCAGCAGACGAGTTCTTTGCGGCCGGCGCCAGGTCCCTGGCAAGCCAACCCGCGCCAACGGGCCGCCTTGTGGGGGTGTGTGGGGCGGCCCCTTCCGAGGCCTTCCGGCCACCCGTCGGCTAGAGCCCCAGGAAGAGGATCGCCGCTGCGCAGGCCGACAAGGCCGCACCGGCCAGCGCGGGTGACCAGCGTTCCAGTCCCTGCGCATGAGCGCCGATGGCATCCAGCCCACGCAGGATCAGCAGCACGACCGCGAGCATGGTGCCGATCGTTGCCAGCGAGAAAGCTACGCTGACGACGATCACGGCGAGCCAGTTGGCGTGGGCGGCCGGATACATCAGCACCGGAATCAAGGGCTCGCAGGGGCCCAGCACGAAAATGATGAACAGCGTCCAGGGGGTAGCCATTCCGGCAGCGGGCCTGGCTCCTACCGCCGTGAACGAGTGCACCGTCCCGACTCCAGTCGTGTGCGGGTGCACATGCGGTGCAAGCCGGTGGTCATGGCTGTGAGAATGCCGGGTCCCGTCGGCATGAACGTGCGAGTGCGCATGAGTTTCGCCGCGCAGTGCCCGTTTCATGCCCCATGAGAAATACGCCAGGCCGAACCCGAGCAGCAGCCAGGCGGCGATGTCCCCACGCCACGATTCGATGTGCACCATCCGTTCGATCGCAGCGCCCGCCGCGATGCCCGCCATGCCGATGACGATGGAACTGAGCACGTGACCTGCGCCGCAGGCTGAGGTGATGGCTACGGTCCGTCGCGTGCTCCAGTGTCCCGACTTGGACAAGGCGACAAAAGGCAGGTAGTGGTCCGGGCCCAGCAGCGTGTGGACGGCGCCTATCGAGGCTGCCGTGAGCATCAGCAAGCTAAGGTCGGGCGCGATGCCGTCCATGCCGTCTCCCCGCCGCGAGCGGTCACTTCGAAGGCTCAACGCGCTTGAGGTTATGACACGGCCGTAGCGCCGCACATGCGCGCAAACCGCTAGATCATGGGACGCGCTGCACCAGGCCACCACGCCATTCGCGCCAGCGATGACAGGCCACCCGATGCCCTGGCCGGACTTCCTCTACCGGCGGCCGGCTGTCGGCGCAGCGTGGCTGCGCCAATGGGCAACGGGTCTCGAAAACACACCCCGTGGGCGGCGCCAGGGGTGAAGGAAGCTCCCCGGCGGTCGCCGACGGGGCAGCCCGCGGCTCGACAAGCGGCTCGGGAGGGGGCACCGAATCCAGCAGTGCGCGGGTGTAGGGGTGCAGCGGCCGCGCGTACAGTTCCTCGCGGGGCGCATGTTCCATGAGTCGCCCGAGGTACATGACGAGCACGCTCGGACTCAGATGCCTGACGACGGCGAGATTGTGGCTGATAAAGACGTAGGAGAGACCGAGTTCGCTGCGCAGTCGGGCCAGGAGGTTCACGACCTGTCCCTGCACCGAAACATCCAGTGCGCTGACCGGCTCGTCGCAGACGATCAACGCGGGCCGCAGGATCACCGCCCGGGCGATGCCGACGCGCTGGCATTGTCCGCCGCTGAATTCGTGTGGGTAACGGTCGGCGTGTTCCGGCGCCAGGCCCACCTGTTCCAGCGCCTCGGCGACGCGCAAGCGGAGCTCGGCGCGGCTCAAGCTTTCCTCGAAGATCTCGAGGGGCTCGGCCACGCTTTGCCCGACAGTCATGCGCGGATCCAGACTACCGGTCGGGTCCTGAAAGACCATCTGCACATGCCTTCGCAGATCGCGCAGTCCGCGTCGGGAGGCTCCGGCGATGGGCGCACCGCGTAACAGGACCGATCCGGAATCCATGCGCACCAGGCCCAGCAGCGCACGGCCGAGCGTGCTCTTGCCGCAGCCGGACTCGCCGACGACGCCGAGTGTCTCGCCCTGCGCAAGGGTGAAGCTGACATCGTCCACGGCGGTCAGCCAGCGCTGCGAAAGCCATGCGCCGCCGTGCACCGGAAACCTGACCGTCAGCGACTTCACTTCGAGCACGCGGTTCAAGCTGTGCCCTCCGCCACGGCCGGATGGTGGCAGGCCACCCTGCCCAGCCGGTTTCGCAGGAGCGCCGGTGCCTGCCGTTCACAGGCTTCGCCGCGGCGTTCACAACGAGGTGCGAACGCACAGCCCGGCGGCAGCTGCCCTGGCCGTGGAGGCGCCCCGGCGATCGCTCGCATCGGCTCGTCCGCGACATCGTCGAGGCGCGGCAGGGCCGCAAGCAGTCCGGCGGTATAAGGGTGGACGGGCGACCTGAACAGCCGCGGCGTGGCGCCCTCCTCGACGATGGATCCGGCGTACATGACGACGACCCGCTCTGCGAGCCCGGCCACGACGCCAAGGTCGTGAGTGACCAGCACCAGCGTCATTCCGAGTTCCTGGCGAAGTTCGCGGAACAGGCTGACGACCTGGGCCTGCACCGTCACGTCGAGCGCCGTGGTCGGCTCGTCGGCGATCAGCAGCCGTGGCCGCGGCATGAGGGCTGCGGCAATGGCGACCCGCTGGCGCGTCCCGCCGGAAAGCTCGTGCGGATACTGGGTCAGGCGACTCGCCGCGTCGGGGACCTGAACCCTTTCGAGCATGCGGCGAGCCTCTGCCATCGCCGCCGTACGTTCGACGTCCTGGTGCGCCTGCAGGGACTCCGCAAGCTGGTCACCAATCCGCAGGTGTGGTGTCAGGCTGCCGAGCGCGTCCTGGAAAACGAAACCGAATCCCGGCCCGCGCAGTCGCTCGAGCCGGGCTTCCGGCAGGCCAAGGATTTCCTGGCCGTCGAACCGCACGCTGCCCGAGGCCGATCCGTTGGCCGCAAGCAGTCCGGCGCATGCGAGCAACGCCTGGCTCTTGCCGGAACCCGACTCGCCGACAATCGCCACGCACTCGCCGTCGGCGATCTCCAGGCCGACGCCGTTGACGGCCTGCACCACGCCAGAAGGCGTTTCGAAGCTTACGGTCAGCCCGCGGATGTCGAGCAGGGCCATTATTGGTCCCGCGGATCCAGGGCGTCGCGTAGTCCGTCGCCGAGGAAATTGAAGCAGAACACGATGATGACCAGACAGCCCGCCGGCACGAGCAGGATCCAGGGCGCGGCTTCCATTTCGGTGGCGCCATCCGCGATCAGGTTACCGAGGCTGGCCAGCGGCTCCTGGATCCCGATTCCAAGAAAGCTGAGGAAGCTCTCGATCAGGATCATCTGCGGGATCATCAGGGTTGCGTAGATGATTACGGTGCCGAGCAGGTTTGGCACGACATGGCGGAAGATCACGCGCGACGGTCCCGCCCCGGACGCAATCGCCGCCTCGATGAAGTCGCGGCGCATCAGGGACATGGCCTGCCCGCGAACGACTCGGGCCATCGTCAGCCATCCGACTGCGCCGATGGCCACGAAGAGCAGCATCGGACTGCGGTCGAAGACGACGGTCAGGACAATCACGAAGAAGATGTTCGGCAGGGCATAGAGCACGTCGACAAACCGCATCAGCATCGAGTCGACGCGCCCCCCCGCGTAACCCGCCACGGCTCCCCAGGTGACGCCGATGACCAGGCTGATCGCTGTCGCCAGCAATGCGATGACAAGCGAAATCCTGGCCCCGTGCAGGGTCCGCACGAACAGGTCACGGCCAAGCCGGTCCGTACCCAGCCAATGACCCGAGCCAATGTCAGGGGGTGTCCCCATCATCGACCAGTCCAGCTCATCCGCGGGATAGCTGCTCAGCATCGGGCCGACAATCGCCAGCAGGCACAGGGCACCCAGGATGCAGAGGCTGGCAACTGCCGCCCGATTGGCGACGAGGCGCCGCGCCGCATCCACCCACAGCCCCCGCTTGCGGATCACTGCCGTGCTCCGGGCCTGACGCGGGGATCGAGCCACGCGTAGGCAATGTCCACGAGCAGGTTGAGCGCGACCATCAACGCGGCATAGACAATGACCATGCCCATCACGAGGGTGTAGTCGCGATTGAGCGCGCCCTGGACGAGGTAGCGGCCGAGGCCGGGCAGCCCGAATATCGTTTCCACGACCAGCGAGCCGGTCAACACGGCGGCTGTGGCCGGCCCCAGGTAGCTGACCACCGGCGTCAGCGCGGCCGGCAAGGCGTGCCGCCACACGACGCGTGCGCGTGGAACGCCGCGCGCCCGCGCCGCACGCACGAAGGGCGACCGCAGCGATTCGAGCATGCTGCCACGGGTCAGCCTCGCGACATAGGCGATGACTGGCAGCGCCAGGGTCGACGCGGGCAGCACCATGTCCCGGGCCTCGCCGGGCATCCAGCCTGCGACCGGCAACCACCCCAGGTAGATGCCGAAAACGAGCGCCGCAAGCGGTGCGACCACGAAGACCGGAACGGCAATGCCGAGCACCGCAAGCGCCATCACCGCGTGGTCGACTGCCTCGTTGTGCCGCAGGGCGGCCAGCGTCCCGAGCGGCACGCCGAGCAGCACTGCGAGCAGCATCGCCGCCGCACCCAGTTCGAGGCTGACCGGCAGGCCGGTGGCGATCAGTTCGGTGACGGAAAAATCCTTGAACTTGAACGACGGGCCGAAATCGCCTCGTGCCAGCCCGCGCACATAGCGGCCCAGTTGAACGTACATGGGCTGGTCGAGCCCGTAGGCGCGTTCGAGGTTGGCCTTGATCTCGGCGGGCAACGCCTGCTCCTCGTCGAAGGGCCCGCCGGGAGCGAGCCTCATCAGCACGAACGAGAGGACGACCACGACGAGCAGCGTCGGAATCGCACCAAGCAGGCGTTTCAGGACGTAGCCGATCAATGCCGCGCAGTCTCGGTGCGAATTACAGGTTCTGCGCGATGCGACATCCCGCGGAGTATAGGCATGGCCTGCGGCGCGGCCAAAAAAAAGCGACCTCAAACGAAGTCGCCCTTGTCACACATTCGCGCGCTTATTGCGTCTGGCGAATGTCCCCCTCATCCCCGCGTTTCTTCTCTCGTTTGCTGCGGGTCGTTTCCTCGTCAATCTCCCATCTCGGACCTGACCGTATTCGCCGTGCTCCGCTCCTGCAACAGTTTTCGTTCCCGCAGCGCAAAACAGCTGCCGGTTGAATCCACCTCCGGACCGCTGAGGCCAGCCCTTCCCGGCGTTTCCCGAATAGTGCAAGTTCACGGCTCCCGGGCCCTGAACCCGGAGCGTTCGAGGAGTGCCCGCTTGCCGGTCCCGGCGGCTTGCTGCAGCCAGGATGACCGCCTGTTGGACAGACTTGGGTCAATTTCCTAAACTAAGGCCCCTGAAACCGGTAATGCGACGCCCTCCCATCCATGTCTGACTCAACACGCCCGATCCGGGCCCTGATGCGCGGCCTCGACGCCCTCGCCGTCCTGAATCGCCGAAACGGCGCGACGGTTTCAGAGGTGGCGGCCGACATCAAGTTGCCACGCACGACGACCTACCGGGTCCTCGAGACGCTGTGCGCCGCAGGCTACGTCTTTCGGGATCCTGCGGATGACCGTTACCGGTTGACGATCATGGTCCGCGGCCTGTCCGACGGCTTCGACGACGAAGCCTGGATCAACCAGGCGGCGCGTCCGATCCTGAACGACCTGGGTCGCGAGATCGTCTGGCCGGTTGCGATTTCGACGCTCTCCGGAACATCCATGATGGTTCGCGAGACGATGGACCATCGAAGCCCACTGGCCGTCGAACACTACACGGCAGGACATCGCGTACCGTTGCTGACCAGCGCCGCCGGGCGGGCCTACCTGGCCTGGTGCCCTGCCGAGCAGCGCGAAACGCTCGTCGACATCCTCTCGCGTTCGGCCCGGGAAGAGGACAAGCTCGCCAGGAATCCGGGCGAACTCTCACGGATCCTCAACGAGATCCGGAGCCAGTCCTACGCGGCCGCGATTCGTGCCAAACGGGTGTCCGACGAGATCAGCCTTGCGGTCCCGGTGCGAATCGACGATCGCGTGCTGGCCTGCCTCACGGTGCGTTTCTCGGCCGCCGCCGTGCCGATGAAGATCGCGCTGGAGAGATTCCTGCCCCGCCTGGAGGCAGCCGCGAACCGGCTCCGGCGCCAGTTCCTGGAGCAAACAGGCGGCGCGGCCACGCGTGGCTGACGCCCGCCCTGATTCGAGGCGTGAAGGGGGAAGAACTAGTTTGACCTCCCTAGATTATCTGCGTATTTTTGCGCACTGCAAAAAAACGCCGGATTGGCCCGATACGCGGGCGAGCAGTGGCACGGCACGAACCTGCTTGAGCCGGACCCCGGCCTGCCCGTCGCACGGTTTTTGGGAAGCACGATCGGTGCCGGGCCACGAGCGATGGGCTAGCTGCAGGAAGAATTCGTCACGACTGAAGTAACCAAGGAGTAAACCGCATGCGCAAGATCATGGTCTGCGTGAAGCGGGTGATCGATTACAACGTACGCGTTCGGGTCAAGCCTGACGGGTCCGGGGTCATCACCGACGGCGTCAAGATGAGCATCAACCCGTTCGACGAGATCGCGCTCGAGGAGGCGCTACGCATCAAGGAGCGCGGCGAGGCGTCCGAGGTCGTGGTGGTCACGCTGGGCCCGGACGATGCCCAGCAGCAGCTGCGCACGGCCCTGGCGATGGGTGCCGACCGGGCCATCCTGATCAAGGTCGACGGCGTCCTGGAGCCGCTGGTTACCGCGCAGGCGTTCCTCGCGCTGGTGCAGAAAGAATCACCCGAGCTGGTGATCCTGGGCAAGCAGGCCATCGACGATGATGCGGCCCAGACAGGACCCATGCTGTCCGCGCTGTGGGGGCGCCCGCAGGCGACCGCCGCCTCGAAGGTCGAGACCAAGGGCGACACGCTGGTGGTCACGCGCGAAGTCGATGCAGGCCTCGAGGTCAACGAGATCGACCTCCCCGGCGTGCTGACGGTGGACTTGCGGCTCAACGAGCCTCGTTACGTGAAGCTGCCCGACATCATGAAGGCCAAGAAGAAGCCACTGGAAGTCACCGACCTCGGTGCGCTTGGCGTGTCCTCGGAGGAGTACGCGAAGGTACTCAAGTGGGAGCCGCCCGCCCAGCGCCAGAAAGGTGTCGTGCTGAAGGACGCCGCCGAACTGGTCGAGGCACTCAGGAAGAAGGGGCTGGTGTAATGAACAAGATCCTCATCGTCGCCGAACATGCCGGCGGCAAGTTGAATGCCTCGACGCCCAAGTGCGTCAGTTGTGCGCGCAGCATCCCGGACGCCGAGATCACTGTCGCCGTGCTGGCCGATGACGGCGCGGCGGTGGCCGCGCAGGCCGCGTCGCTCGAGGGCGTGAACCGGGTCGTTCAGGTCAACAACCCGGCGAACGCGCATCCACTTGCCGCGGTGCTTGCGCCGCAGGTCGCGGCGCTCGCCGCGGGCGCGACTCATGTCTTCGGTCCGTCGACCACGTTCGGGCGCGACCTCATGCCGCGAGTCGCGGCCTTGCTGAAGGCGCCCCAGCTGTCCGACATCATGCAGGTGGAGTCCGCGACGCGCTTCCGCCGACCGGTCTATGCCGGCAACGCCATCGTGACCGTGGAAGTGCCCGCCGGCCGCCAGCTGGTGTGCACCGTCCGCGTTGCCTCCTTCGAGGCCGTGCCCGCGGGTGCCGCCCCGGCGCCGATCGAGACCACCAGCCTGGACGTCGCGTTGCCGACACACACCCGCTTCGTCTCCGTGTCGGCCGCTTCCAGTGACCGGCCCGACCTGCAGACGGCGGCACGCGTCGTCTCCGGCGGCAGGGCGCTCGGCAGCGCGGAGAAATTCCAGATGATCTATGCCCTCGCCGACAAGCTCGGCGCGGCGGTTGGCGCGTCGCGTGCGGCCGTTGACGCGGGCTACGCGCCGAACGAACTGCAGGTGGGCCAGACGGGCAAGATCATCGCCCCCGGGCTCTATATTGCGATCGGCATCTCGGGGGCGATCCAGCACGTCACCGGCATCAAGGATGCGCAGACGATCGTTGCCATCAACAAGGATCCGGAGGCGCCGATCTTCGAGATCGCCGACTACGGCCTCGTCGGTGACTTGTTCGCCATCCTGCCGGAAATCGAATCGCTGCTGTAGGCGCGCACGCTGCTGGCAAGTGGCTGAGGAACAAGGGCCCTGGCGGCACCGCGCTGCCAGGGCCTTGTCGTTTGCTTGTCTAGGCCAGGACCCGGCCCAGCAGCGCTGCCGAGAGTCCCAGCAGGACGAGCCAGGTACCTGCCGTGCCGTAGAATCGGCCGAATGAGCGGCCGGAAGACCGGCCCAGGCCGAACGCGTGCAGGCCGCGGCTGGCGAGCAGCAGGATCCCCGCGCCATGCAGGGCCGCGCCGTTGACGCCGTTGAGTTCGGCAAGCAGCATCAACACGAGCGCCAGCGGCACATATTCGACGAAATTGGCATGCACCCGGACTGCCCGCTCCATCCCCGGCTCGCTCCCAGCCCCGAACGGCGTCCGGTAGCGCCAGCGTGCCCGGACCACCAGTGCCGCGAGGGCGAGCAGCATCAAGCCCGCAAACGCCGCGTAAATGGCGGTGATCGGCGACGTCATCGATGCTTGCTCCCCTTCCTCGGCGGCCGGGCGCCGATCAGCGGCGTTACAGCTGGCCGAGCACGAACTCTGCGCTGGAGACCTTGAACTCGCCGGGAGCCTCGACGTTGATCGCGGTGACCACCCCGTCCTGCGTGATCACGGCGAAGCGCTGGCCGCGCTTGCCCATCCCGAATCCGCTAGCGTCGAGTTCGAGCCCGAGCGCCCGGGTGAACTCGCCGTTACCGTCCGCGGCCATGACGATCTTGTCCTCGACGTTGGCAGACTTGCCCCAGGCGTTCATGACGAACACGTCGTTGACCGCAATGCAGACGATGCGATCGACGCCCTTCGCCGCGATTTCGCCCGCGTGATCGACAAATCCGGGCAGATGCCTGGCACTACAGGTCGGCGTGAAGGCACCAGGGACCGAGAACATGACCACCTTGCCCGAGCCGAACAGTTCGTCCGTGGTCGCGTTTGCCGGGCCGTCCTTGGTCATGACCTTGAGTGTCGCCGCAGGAATCTTGTCGCCAATCTTGATCGTCATTCGTGTGAATCCTTGAGTGAAGTACAGAGAGGGAATCTTAGCAGGAACGGGACCGTAGCCACTTGCGGACCGGAGGTGGTCCCGCTTCAGCGCCTGAGGGCGCCCCGCGCGGCATGAACATGGGAAGACATGACGGATGCAGCCCATTCGGGATCGTGGACCTCGAGCGCACTGCAAAGCTCCAGGTGGTGCTGCGCACTGCGAATGAGGTCCTCCGTCGTGTACTTGTGAAAGGTCTTCATGACCAGCGGCGCCTCGATCAGCGCTGACAATGCACGCTTGAGTCGCGGGCTCCCTGCGGCGTCCTGCAACGCGTGATGAAACTGGCTGTTGATCTCGCCAATGCGCTCGATATATCCCTCATGCCGCTTGATCGATTCCTGGTGCTGCGCCTCCGCAAGCTCCCTCAGCCTGGCCAGCTGCTCGGGGGTGGCCAGGCCTGCCGCGCGCCGCGCACCGTAGGCTTCGAGCATCGCCCGCAGTTCGAAGACCTCGTCCGAGTCCGCCTGCGTCCACACGGTCACCATGGCGCCAAGATTCGGCGTGAAGTCCACGAGGCCCTCTGCCTGCAACCTGCGCAGCGCTTCGCGGACCGGCGTGCGGCTCACGCCAGACACGGCCACGATTTCCTGCTCGGTGATCCTCGTCCCGGCCGGATAATGGCCGGAGATGATGCCCTCCTTGATCTTCAGATATGCCTTGTCTACCGCGCGCACTGGCTCTTTCCATGACCATGACAATGGCTGCCGGGACCGCAGTGTATACATCGCCGAACCGGCAACGCCAGCATGGGCGCGAGGCCGGGCCCCGGGATATGCCATACCGATGCTGAGGGCCGTATCGCAGCGACGTTGCCCGCGCTTGTCCGTACATTGCGGCCATCATGTGTGTATGGAATCATCGACGTCTGCAATAGACTTCGAGGTGCAACATGCCCCTGGCCCGGATCAATGACCACGACATGTACTACGAGGTACTGGGGTCCGGAGAGCCGGTGCTGTTGATGGGCGGATGGGGAACCTTCTGCCACGAAAACCACCATCACCTGCCCCGCGGCCTTGCGGACCGCTACCAGGTCATCCTGTTCGATTACCGTGGGATCGGTGACTCCGGCGACGCCCTGGAAATTCCGTCGACGATGGCCCTGCACGCCGGCGACGCCATCGACCTGCTCGATCATCTGGGCCTGTCCCGTGTCCATCTCGTCGGACTGGTCGGCATGGGAGCCTGCATCTGCCAGGAAATCGCCATCCAGAGGCCCGACCTGGCCCGCAGCATGTTGAATACTGGCGCCTGGTGCGAGGTCGACGACTTCCTCCGCGACCAACTCGAGATGTTTCGCTGGATCCATCGCGACTGCGGCTTCCTAGCCTTCCAGCAAGCCGTCACGCTGCTCTCATTTACGCCCGACTACTACAACGCCAACAAGAACAACCTACTCGGGCCGGCCGGTGGATGGAAGGAATTGAACGGCCGCTACGAAGCCCATTCCAGGCTGGTCGACGCCTGCGTCGGCTTCGAGTCGAAGCAGCGACTGGCGGCAATCCGATGCCCCTCGCTGATCATCCATGCGGCACAGGACGTGGTAACGAGCCCGAGAACGACCCTGCCCATCGAGCAGGGGATCCCGGGAGCCGTTGGCGAAACCTGGCGCGACCTCGCCCATGTCGTGGCCGGCAAGGAACTGAAGATTCGTTTCGCGCGGAGGCTTTTCGAGTGGCTGGAGGCGAATTAGCGGATAGCGGATAGCGGATAGCGGATAGCGGATACGATCAAGAATAATGGTTTAGACGGCAGCGGGGGAATCTCCGCTCGCTCGGAAGCACAAAGCTAGCTCGCCGGGGACCCCGCCCCCGTGCGTCCATACCGATGGTCGCACGCTGCGCGCTGGTCTCAGCTCACAGCCCCGCCAGGTACTCTTCTATGCCGTCCGCGTTCCTCACGTCGGCGTAGCGCCGGCCAACGTCGCGCAAGGCGTCGTCGTGCGGACCCTGCTCCGCATCGCCGCAGCAGTCCGCTGCGACATGAACCCTCAACCCGTAGGAAAACGCGTCGACGACCGTTGCCCTGACACAGCCGCTCGTCGTGCAGCCAGTGACGATCACCGTGTCCACACCCTGCCGGACCAACCATGTGATCAGCGGCGTCTGGAAGAACATGGACGGCGCGTTCTTGCAGTAGGTGAAATCGTCCTTGTGGTAGATACGCGGATCCATTGCAGTGCAGGGATGCCCGTAGATGAAATCCTCGCGCACCGCCCTGACTTTCCACAGCGGCATGTCCCGCTGCCCGCAATACGCCGTGTAGCAGGCTGCAACTGGAACCTCCCGGCTGCGGGCCGTCTCCAGCATCCGTGCAGTACGCTCCGTAGCGGAATGAATCATTGGCAGGCCCCCGAGCGGGAATTTCGGGTCGGTAAACGCAACCTGCAGGTCGACGACAAGGATGGCCGGTCGGCTGCCAAAGCCGATTTCAAAAGTACCGTAGCCGACCTGGCTGTAAGCGTCCGACACTTTCATGTGCTGCTCCTCCGGTTCTCCTGCGACTCAGCGGCCTGCGCGCGCGAAGCGTCCCGTCCAGGCCCCCGCAAGAAGAACGGGGGTGGTGCGACACCCCCGTCATCGCAGGCGGCCGATATCCCCTGCCCTCAGGCCGCCTTGGTCGCCTTGCGGCTTTTCGCCGCCTTGACGGCCTTCTCTGCCTTGGCCTTCGCCCAGGTGGTGAACTTTGGATCTGAGGGCGGCTCGAGGCCGGTCTCAGCCTTGCAGCGCGCCTTCAGTTCGGCGATATTTTCGAAGCCGCGGTCAAACAACTTGACCGGACCGCGGGCGGCAGCCATTTCAGCCCGGAGCGATGCCGTCGCGGCCTTGTCCACCTTGCCACGCTTGATGACGACGCCGTAGCGGCGAGCGCCATCGACGGTCACCAGCCCGGCGTCGACATCGAACAGCACCAGCGACGGATCGCGCTCCAACGGGTCACCACAGCCCCCGCCTCCCCAGGTATCGGCCACGAGCAGGTCGCCGGCCTCGACCTTGACGTGGTCGACCTTCGAAGGCAGCAGTTCCTCGGTGCCGTCCTTGTGGCACAGGGTCTTCTTGCTGCGCTGGCCCGGCAGGCCCCCATTCACGCCCCAGGGATAAGTCAGCCAGCGATCGTCATGGATCGAGATCTCCCCGTCCTCCAGGAACCTGTAGCCAATCCGCAGGCCATTGCCGCCGCGGAACCTGCCCGGCCCGCCCGAGTCGGTAATTGTCTCGTAGGTCTCGATGATGAGCGGGAAATAGCTTTCCAGGAACTCGTTCGGCACATTGGTGAATGAAGGCCAGAGCGAATGGCCGTCAGGGCCGTCGCCAAATGGCTTGCCCGGGATTCCACCGAAGCTGATCTGGTAAAGCTGGTACCACTCGCCATCCTTGTCGTAACCCGAGTACATGAAATGCGGACTGTCGGAGAAACCGGCGGCGCACATGAATGCCGGGTTGCCCTGCCCGAGCAGACCGCCGAGAACGTCGAAAATACGTCCAAGGGCATGGGTACGACAGGACAGTGCGGCAGGCTTCATGGGCTTGAGAAGCGTGGCCGGCGGGATCCGCACCTCCATCAGGTCGTAGAAGCCGTCATTGAAGAGGATTTGCGGATCGAAAACCATGATCATGTAGACGCCGGCGAACATCTTGAACATCTCTTCATTCAACAGGAAGTTGATGGAGGAGATTGACTGCGGGTCCGTTCCAGCAAAGTCAAAGATGCATTTGTCGCCTTCACGCCACATCGAGCAGGCGATCTTGTACGGTCCCATTGCCATGCCGTCGTCGCAGACGTAGTCCTCGAAATACTGCTTTTTTTCCGGGACCGTCCGGCGGATCAACTCGCGCATGGCCCGCTTGTTGCGCTCGAGCATGGCGTCCATCGACGAATAGAAGATGTCGTCGCCGAAGCGCTGCGCGATTTCCACGCACCGAATGCCGGCTGTACGCAACGCAGCCACGATTGCGTTGAAGTCGGAGAAATTCCAGGTGGGCAGTCGGCAGTTGTGCAGCACCACCCGAAGCAGATCGTCCTGCAACTCGCCCTTCTTGACGATCTTGACCGGTGGCACGACGACCCCTTCCTCGTAGATCGTCCGCGCATCCGTTGGCAGCGAGCCTGGAACCTTGCCGCCCACGTCGGTCATGTGACCGAACATCGCCGACCAGGCAATGATCCTGCCCTGCTTGAATATGGGCATCAGCATCAGCCAGTCGTTGACATGGCTGATGGCGCCGTTGACCGAGTACGGATCGTTGGTCAGGAAGATATCGCCTTCTTCCACGGTCCCGTCATAGCCCTGCATGAAACCCCAGATGAACGAGCCGAACTGGCCAACGACCATCTTGCCATCGGTGTTGGCGATCATCGGGAACTCGTCATGCTGTTCCCGGATTCCCGGCGACATGGCCGTACGGAATAGCACCGTGTCCATCTCGTAGCGAGCGTTCCTGAGCGCGCTTTCGATGATGTCGATCGTGACGCTGTCGACCTTCACTTTCTTGAAGGGCTTCTTGTTGCGCTGAATTATCTTCGCGGGCATCTTGATTACTCCGTTTCCGTATCAGGCCCTCGAGCCCTTACTTCCTGGTCCTGGCGGACGACTTCGCAGCGGGCTTTGCCCGTCCCGTAATCGCCTTGTGGCCATCAGGGTAGATGAGGATATTGCCGAGCTTGTCGACCAGGCCCGTGTGCTTCGGCAGTACCACCGTGGTCGAGTCCATCTCCATGATGATCGCAGGACCCTTCAAGCGGTTTCGCGCCTTGAGCCGCGCCCGGTCATAGACCGTCGCCTTGACGTCCTTGCCATCCATATAGGCGCTCTGCGTGCCCACGACGGCCGATTTCGGGTCGGGGGTACCGCGCGCGACCTGCAGGGCGTCCAGTTTGATGCCCTTGCCCTGCACCACCGCGCGCAGTGCCACGAATTCGTGCTCGAGCGGAAGAGCGAACGTGAACAGGCGACGATGTTCCTCGTCGAAAGGCCCCGAGATGGCCTTCAGGCCCCGCTTCTTCAGGTCCTCGATCTTGACGTCGACGGTCAGCCGCAGGCCCTGGCCGTGATAGCGGACGTCCACCTGGTAGCTCCTTTGCATCTCGGAGACCGGGACCTTTTCGCGCTCCAGGGACTTCGCGGCCGAACTGGAAAGCTTACCGAGGATCTTGCTGATCTCCTCGGGACTGGTTTCCGAGAACTTGCGGATGTAGGTCCTCGCTGCTTCGTCACGAACCGCCGTGGTGGCATCGCCGAGAGCGCAGAGAACACCGGGCCCCGGAGGAATGATGGAAGGCCACGACCCCAGCAGGCGCGACAAAGCGTTGGCATGCAACGGACCGGCGCCACCGAAGGCTATCAAGGCATATTCGCGCGGATCATGGCCCTGCTCCACAGAGACCAGGCGCAGTGCGCCAACCATGTTTTCATTGACGATGTCGTAGATGCCAAGAGCCGCCGCCTTGTTTGACTTGCCCAGCGGGCCGGCAATTTTCTTCACCGCCTCCTCGGACAGGTCGCGGCGTAATTCCATGTCGCCGCCCAGGCGCTGCATCTCGGGCAGGTAGCCGAGCACGACGTTGGCGTCCGTGACCGTCGGCTCGGTACCGCCACGGCCGTAGGCAGCCGGACCGGGATCCGCGCCCGCAGACTGCGGCCCGACTCGCAGAGCCTTGGTCAATTCCGGTACGTGCGCGATCGAGCCCCCGCCCGCACCGACGGTACGGATGTCCACCGAAGAGGCGCGAACGGTTACGTCGCCAACGGTCGTCTCGCGACGAAGCTTCGGCTCACCGTTGTTGATCAGAGCGACATCGGTCGAGGTACCCCCGACGTCCACCGTCAGCAGGTTGGGGAAGCCCGCCTGAAGTGCGACCCAGAGAGCGCCGGTCACGCCACCAGCCGGACCCGACATCAGCAGGTTTACGGGATAGTCCTCGGCCGAACTGGCCGACGACAGCCCGCCGTCTGAGCGGAGGATGTGCAGCTTCACGGCACCCGCCTTCGACGCAAGCTTGGTCTGAAGGTTGTGCACATAGCGCTGCACCACGGGCCGTACGTAGGAATTCGCAACCGTCGTTACCGTGCGCTCGTACTCCTGCATTTCGGGAACGACTTCGGAGGACAGGGAAACCGGGATTCCGGGCATCACCTCGGCGGCAATCTGCTTGATCCGCCGTTCGTGGGAATCGTTGGAAAAGGAGTTGATCAACGATACGGTGAGTGCCTGGATCTTGCGGCTCTTAAGTACCTGGAGCGTTTCGCGCAAGGCCCGCTCGTCCAGTTTCCGCACGACGTGGCCTCGTGAACTTACCCGCTCGTCCGCCTCGACCGTCAGGCTAAGCGGCGCCATGGGCAGCGATTTGTTGTAGATGACCCAGCCACCCAGGCCACCGGGGACGAAAGATCGCGCAATCTGCAGAACCTGTCGGTAGCCCTTGGTAGTCACGAGACCGACGCGGGCGCCCGAACTGGTCAGCACCGTGTTCGTGGCCACCGTCGTACCGTGCATGACATGGCTGATCAACTTGGGGTCGATGCCAGCCTGCTTGCATACGCGGGTCAGCCCACGCAGGACGCCTACGGACTGGTCCTTCGGCGTGCTTGGCACCTTGGCGGACCAGGTCCGTCCACTTTTCTCGTCAACGAGCAGCAGGTCGGTGAAAGTCCCGCCTACGTCAACGCCAAGTCGGTATGTCATGCGTTCACCTGCGTCTTGCTTGGTTCATGAAACTCGCGCGCCCCGAAGCAGCGCAACGGGACAATGGGAAAACAGTTCCGCGACCGGGGGGCCGGAAACAACTGACCCGAGTATCGGATTTTCGGCATCGAGCCGCAATGGAATGCCGCGAGCACCGGTCAGGCCGCTCGGGCGGGGAATCCGCCGGCCTTGACCAGCATTCCAGGGACGGCGCGGCCCAGTTGATCCTGCAGCCAGCGACTTGTCGCCAGGGTCACGTCAAGGTCGACACCCGTCGAAACACCCATGCGCTGCAACATATACAACAGGTCCTCCGTTGGAATGTTGCCTGTAGCTGCCGGGGCAAACGGACAGCCACCAATTCCGCCGACGCTTGCGTCGAGGACCATGGCGCCGGCCTCGACCGCCGCATAGGCGTTGGCCAGACCAGTATTTCGAGTGTTGTGGAAATGGCAGCGAAGCGGCATGCCGGGCAAGGCGTCGGTCAGCCGGCCCAACAGGTCGGCAACCTGGTTTGGCGCGCCTACGCCGATTGTGTCCGCAATCGCAATCTCGAACGGCGCCGCCTGGGCGACCCTTTCTGCAACCTCAACGACCTTCGCCGGGGCGACCTCGCCCTCGAACGGACAGCCGAATGCGGCGGATACCGTGACCTGGGGCCTGATACCGGCCGCATGCGCGGCCGCCGCGATGTCCAGCCAGGCCTTTATGGACTCCTCGGTGGTCACACCCTGGTTGCGCTGGTTGAAGGTGTCGCTCGCCACGACGGCCATGCCGATCTCATTGCAGCCCGCGGCGGCAGCCCGATCAAATCCACGCCGGTTCAGGACCAGGCCCACGTAGTACACATCGTCGCGTCGTGGCAGCGCCTTGAGGACCGCCTCGGCGTCGGCCATCTGCGGAACGCGCTTCGGGTGCACGAAACTTGCCACCTCGACCCGTCTGGTACCCGCGGCGATGATCCGGTTGATGAACTCGACCTTGGCGGCCGTGGAGAAGACAGTCGACTCGTTCTGCAGCCCATCGCGCGGACCGACCTCGACGATTTCAATCCGTCTTGCGGCCATGCCACCCACCCCCATCGACCGATTGGACGATCCCATTGTATACACGAAAGACTGCCGTCCCAACTCAAACGGCAATCCTTGACGCCTATTGAGGTCGATTGTATACAGAATCTCTCGACGGCGGCATTCTCGAGACCAGCCGCTAAAGGATGCCGAAACATGCCGGATGAAACCTTCAGCAATGGACCCCTCTCTGACCTGCGGGTCATCGAGATGGGCACCCTCCTGGCGGGACCATTCTGTGGCCAGATCCTGGGTGACATGGGAGCGGAAGTCATCAAGGTGGAGCCTCCGAACCAGGGAGATCCGATGCGCGTCTGGGGCCGCCAGAAGCAGGGCGATCCTTCACTTTGGTGGCCAGTCGTGGCCCGCAACAAGAAGGCGATAACGCTGGATCTGCGGCAGCCGGAGGGGCAGCAAATTCTCCGAGAACTGGTCACGAAGGCGGATTTCCTGCTGGAGAATTTTCGCCCGGGGACCCTTGAGAAGTGGGGCCTCGGCTGGTCCGAACTTTCCGCCATCAACCCCCGCCTGATCATGATCCGGGTGTCGGGTTTCGGGCAGACGGGTCCCTATTCACGGCAGGCCGGATTCGGCGCCATCGGCGAAGCCATGGGCGGGTTGCGCTACGTGGTTGGCGATCCCTCCACACCGCCATCGCGCATGGGTATCTCGATCGGCGATTCACTTGCGGCGACTTTCGCGGCCGTGGGCGCGCTGTCGGCCCTTCATTACCGCGAAAAGACGGGACGCGGCCAGGTCGTCGACTCGGCGATTTACGAGGCGATTCTCAACATGATGGAATCTCTGGTCACGGAATACGACCAGACTGGCTTCATCCGTGAACGTACCGGGGCCATCCTGCCGAACGTCGCCCCATCGAACGTTTACCCGACCGAGGACGGCATGGTTCTCATCGCTGCCAACCAGGACACGGTTTTCGGCCGACTGTGCGACGCGATGGAACGACCGGACCTGCCGGCAAGCGCACGCTACAGCAGTCACCAGGCGCGAGGGGCGCATCAGAAGGAACTCGACGACCTCATCGGCGCGTGGACCTGCAAGCTCAGCACGCGCCGGGTACTTGAACTCATGTCCAAGCATGGCGTGCCGGCCGGCCAGATCTATCGCGCGCCTGAAATGCTGGCAGACCCGCATTTTGTCGCACGCGACGCCATCGTCACCGTCGACCATCCGCAGTTTGGCAAGCTCCGCATGCAGAATGTCGCGCCACGGCTTTCAGCGACACCAGGCGGCATTCGGTCACCCTCGCCGGCACTCGGCCAGCACAACGAGGATGTCTACCTGAGGCTGCTGGGCATGCCCAGGGACCGCTACGAGCGACTGGCCGAGATGAAGGTCATCTAGTGGGCGAGACCCTCGAGCAGAACTACGCCCGCGGCGGATTCGCCCGGCGGCTCGAACCCGGAAAGCGATCGGCCCTGTTGGTAATCGACTTTGTTCGCGCCTATCTTGTCGAGAGCTCGCCACTTTATGGTGGAACGGGATGCGAGAGCGCGCGACTCGGCGCCATCGCCCTGCTCGCTGCGGCGCGGGCAGCCGGGATTCCGGTTTTTCACACGAATGTCGAGTACGAGCCAGGCGGGCGCAACGGCGGCGTGTTCTTCCGAAAAGTGCCGGCACTGGCCAGCTTCGAGCGCGGCCGACACCCGGAGCTGGCGGCCTTTGCGGAGGGGCTCGAGCCAGCCCTGGGCGAAACGGTGATCACGAAGCAGTACGCCAGCGCATTCTTCGGGACGACCCTGGCGCCCAGCCTCACGGCGCTGGGCTGCGACACGGTAATCATCGCCGGGGTCTCGACCAGCGGCTGCATACGAGCCAGCGCCGTGGACTGTTGCCAACATGGCTTCATTCCCCTGGTCGTTCGCGAGGCGGTGGGTGACCGGGCAGTCGGTCCACACGAGTCCAACCTCTTCGACCTGCAGGCCAAGTACGCGGAAGTCATTTCCCTGCCTGAGGCTCAGGCCTACCTGGCAAGAGACTGAATCGCGCGCCGCATTGCGTTTGCTCGCGATCGACGCGGGTCTTGAAGCACTGAAAAGGGCCGGCCCGCAGCCACGGACCGGCCCTCGATCATGCCCGGACGTGAAGATCAGCCCCCGGCGAAGTCGTCCCAGAGGTTCGCGACCCCGGCAATCTTCGGATTGGCTTTCGCAGCCTCCGCGAACGCGGCCCGCGCGTCCGCCATCTTTTTCTGGTCATAGAGCGCCACGCCGAGCAGCATCTGGACTTCGTCCGGCCGATTGAGCTTGCCCTTCTGCAGCGCACGACGCGCGATCTCCACAGTCTTGGCCTTGTCGCCGAGCGTGAAGTAAGCCGTGGCGAGCCGGGCGTCCGAGTCGCCGTCGGCGATCGCCTTCGCCTCGCGCTCCTGCTGGGCGATATTGGCCTTCAGGGACTCGACCTGCCCCTTGGAATCGGAAACCAGCCTCATGTTGCGCTCGTCCTTGGCGATCGCGCCCGCCGACATGCCTTTCTCCAGCATATCCACCGCCTCACCCGGGCTGAGCAGGTCCAGGGCCACGTCGGCGTACTTGCCGTAATGGTCCTTGGCCAGCACGCTCTTTCGTGCGCCGAGACGGTACAGGTTGATCATGCCGACGCTGTCGACCTTTTCCTTTTCGGCCTGGCTGACGATCTGCTCGAAGACACTCACCTTTGGCTGGATCAGCATCAGCTGGTGCAGCGTTTCAACTCGCTTGCCCTCGTCTTTGAGCTCAAAATAGGTCGCGTTCAGGGTCTCGAGCACCTGCACCTGGATCTTGGTCGACTTGCCCGCCCGACGGGCAGCGGGATACGCCTTTTCCAGCGTCGAGGCCGCGGCACGGTAATCCTTGATGAGGAACTGGGACTGGCCCAGCATCACCAGGTCGTCGGCGGTCGCCGAGCCCCGTGCCTTGATCAGGCGCTCGGTCGCATTCGCGCAGCTCCGGTAGTCCCGCAGCGAGTAGTACGTCTTCGCAAGCGTATCGAGCTTGGTGACCTGATCACTGCCTTTCACCCGGCCGGTCGCCAGACGCTCTTCGATGGTCGCGGCCAGCAGCTTGTAGTCCCTGGCCCCGCTTGCCGACCAGATGAGCAGTTCATTGATGCCCTGTTCTTCCTGCGGCGAAAGTGAACCCATGGCCTTGGCTGCCTTGAGGTTCTTGATGGCTTCCTGGTAATCACCCTTCTTGCCGGCATCCTGCGCAGCCTGGGCTTTCTCGGCCACATCCTTGCGCCAGCCTCCGGACGTCTGCGCCTCTGCCGCGGTGGGAGCCACGGTCACCAGCAACGCAGCCATCGGCAAAGCCAGGACAAGGGCCAGCAACGGGCCAGTCAATTTCCGCATATCCACCTGAGCTATCTCCTACTGTCGACAGACGCGCCGTACTTGCGCGCCGCGGCCAGAAAGCGGCCGCACTTTATACCAAACCAGGCAGGTGCCTGGCCAATCAGCCAGCCCCCGCACCCCCCGCACGACGATCGGCGAGCGCGATCCACAGGCCCGCAAGGCGCTTCATGTACGAATCCGCGCCAGCTGCCGCGGCAGCCGCGGTGAACGCCGCCTTGGCCTCGGCGTGCTTGCCCAGTTCCATCAGGGAAGCACCCAGCAGCATGTTGGCGTCATCAACGCGCTTCACCCCACCTTTCGCCAGCCCCCGCTGCACCGCAGCGACGGCCTGGTCCCAATCACCCAGGCTGTAAAAGCCGAGCCCGACCTTGACGTCCACCTCGCCCTTGGGGTTCTTGGCGGCAGCCGTGGCGTCCGCCGGCAGGTCCTTCCGGTCCCGCGCGACCGCAGTCTTCGCTTCCTGGACAGTCTGCTGGTTGGTGCCGACGGAAGGGACGATCCCGTCCTTCATGCCTCGCTCCAGGGCCCGCATCGCCTCGCCCGGGCTTCCGTTCACGAGAGCGTTATCCGCATAGCCAAGATATTCGCCGACGGTCGCCAGGCCAACGTCGACAAAGGCCAGCCGGTACGCATTCAGCATGAGCGTACGGTCGTCGTTGCTGTCACGGGCATAAATGGCGAGGATGCGCGAGTAATACTCCGGCTTCGGATAATGGGAGACGAGCGCTTCCAGATTCTCGAGGCGGCGTGCGCCGTCATTCAACTGCACGAAGGAACGGTCCATCAGCTGGTACCAGATTTCCTTGGGCTGGGCACCGGTGGCCTCCGCCGCGGCAACGGCCTTGCTCAGCCAGAAAGCGCCTTCCTGGTCGTTTTCGGCCTGGAGGTACAGCCGGCCCATGGTCTCCAGCTCGTCCGGGGTCGCATCCGGCGTCGCATCGATGAAGGCCCGATAGTGGGTCAGCGTCTTCGGCATGTCCTTCTGGCCGTTGTACCAGGCGGCCAGTTGCTGGTTGAAAGGACCGATCTGTTCCGGCGCGGCAAACCCGGCCTCGAGGAAAGCCTCCAGGGTAGCCATCAGTCCCTCCCTGTCGCCGCTCGCCTGCTGTGCCGACAGCTTCCAGGCGAGGATGATCTTGCGGTCGTCGAGAGTCAGCTCCGGCAGCGCCTCGAGTTTCGCGATCTCCTCGAGAGCTTCCGGCCACTTCTGCTCCTCAAGCAACTTCTGCACGGCGCCCGCATTCTTGCGGAATTCCTTGCTGAACTCGCGGCTGTCCGCCGGCTGTTCGGCTTGCTGCTTCTTTGCGGCCAACGCCACCTGAGGCAGCGAGGCCAGTGTGGTCACTGCAAGACCTGCAAGCAGCAATGCGGACAATCGATTCGACAAAACCATGATCTGTACCTCTCCGGGGTCCTGTTCGTTCAGGGCTCTGCGGCCCTGTCGAACCGCTTTTTATACCCTAAATACCACTATCCTGTCTCGTCCGGGATCCTATCAACATTGACCGGAGCCGCCGGGCATAGGTTCCGGGGAGCCAGAAAAATCGGCCTTTGAGCGCCGGGTTCAGCGCGGGTTCAGGTCCGCGCGTGACGAGCCGACTGTTCATAAAAAAAGGGCCCGCGCGGGCGGGCCCTCAGTTTCAGGATGCTTGCTTGTGTCGATCCGTCTCAGCCACCCCCGCCCTTGCCTGGCGGTTCGGCAATGAAACCGATCTTCATCAGTCCACCGCGCTGGAGGTTGAACAATACCTCTGCGACATACTCGTAACGTACACGCCTGTCCGCACGAATGTGAATCTCGGGCTGCGGATCCTTGACGGCCTCCTGCAACACGTAGTTCAGCAGCTTGGTGCGGTCGATCATGCTCTCGTTCCAGTAGATCGTGCCGTCGAAGTCGATGGAGAGATTGATGTTCTCCGGCTTCGTGACCGTCGGCTGGTTCACCTCCCGCGGCAGGTCGATCTTGACCGCGTGCGTCATCACCGGAATGGTGATGATGAAGATGATCAGCAGCACCAACATGATGTCGACAAGCGGAATGACGTTCGGCTCCACCATTGGTTCCGAGCTATCGCCACCTACCGAGACGGCCATGGCTTATTTCCTCGCGGCGGTGCCGGACTCCACGCGGGAACCGGCGACCAGGGCGGCCTGGACGTCGTGCGAGAAGTAGGTCACCCGCTCGATCAGCGACTTGTTGCCACGCGTCAGGGCATTGAAGCCGAGCACTGCCGGTACCGCGACGGCAAGGCCGATGGCGGTCATGATCAGCGCCTCGCCGATCGGACCTGCGACCTTGTCGAGTGATGCCTGGCCCGCGATCGAGATGGCGATCAGCGCATGGTAGATGCCCCACACGGTGCCGAACAGGCCGACGAACGGCGCGGTCGCGCCGACCGAGGCCAGGACCACCATGCCGCTCTGCAGGCTCGACTGCAGCATGTCGGAGCGCTTCTGCACGTGCGACGCGATCCAGTCACCCAGCTCGATGTTGCTGGTGACGTCCTTGGAACTCTTGCGGTGATGCTCAACTGCACGAATACCGTCCTCCGCGATGTCACGGAACGGGTTGACCTTGCCCTTGAGCTTGCCGATTCCCTCCTGCAGCGACGCAGAACTCCAGAAATTCTTCTCGGCATCGGCGGCGACCTTCTTCAGGCTGCGATGGTCCAGCCACTTGTTGATCATGACCCACCATGACCAGAGCGACATGACGCCCAGGATCGTGAATACGCCCTTGCCGACATAGTCGCTCTGTTCCCAGAGCGCTGTAATGCCATATGGGTTTTCAGTAGCCATTATTCATTCCTTTAACAGAAGCAAACATCCCGAGAAGGCACGCATGAGGCGCCCCGCTCGACCTTATGAAGCAAGTCAAATCAAGGATCACTCGAGCTTGAACGTAATCGGCAGCGACGCCTGCGCCTCGATCGCCTGTCCGTCCCGTTTACCGGGATTGAACGTCAGCTTGCGGATGACGCATTCGGCGGCCCCGTCGAGCCGCTCGAAGCCGCTGGTCTGGGCCACCCGCGTGTCCACCATCTTGCCACTCGTGCCGATGGTCACCGTGACGACCACGCGCCCTTCCTCGTTGAGGCGACGCGATGCCGACGGGTAGCAGGAATTCAGGGCGTTCGCCAGCGACCTCGGGCTGCTCTTCATGCTCGGCGGCGTGATCTGCACGGTACGCGGCGGCGGCGCTGCAACCTTGGGCGCAGCCTGGGGCTTGTCCGTGACCTTCGCGGTGATCGCGGTCGTCGGCCCGGTGAAGGCCGGCAGGTCGATCAGCGGCGGCGGCACTGTCGGCGGCGGCAGGTCCGTCGGTGGCGGCGGCGGCGGTTCTTTCAGGTCTTCCGGTGGCGGTGGCGGTGGGGGAAGGTCGACGAAGCCGACGTCGGTCAGCAACTGGATCGCACTGCGGGTGAGACCGCTCTTGAGCGCCATGTAGAACCCGATGTGCATAGCGATGATCGTCACCAACACCGCTGTGCGTCTGGACCCGCCACCACCCGCGTAAGGATTCGCCATGACTGAATGGATTCCCTGGTTCAATCGCCCCGCGATCAGGTGCGGAACGGATGTTATCTGACATGCCCGCAGGCGTGCGAACCGCGTCGCCCGGTCCCGGCCGGGCGCCACCATAACGGTCTATTATTCTAACTGCAAGCGCCCGATTGACAGCAAAAAAAATTTGCCAGCCCGGGAAACCCGGACCTGGCCCCCGCCCGGCGGCCTTCTGGGCAAAACACCTACAGTCCGCATGCTACCGATCCGGGCATGCAGCCCCTTTGGTTCGCGGCGTACCCCACCCGCACGCGGCACATCGCCCGCTCAGCCCAGGTCGTCCCTGTCCGTGACGGCGCCAAGCGATGCGCTGCTGACCGTGCGGGCGTATTTGGCCAGCACGCCGCGGCGCGCATAAGGCCGCCGGGGGCGCCAGGTGCTGCGCCGACGGCGGAGTTCCGCATCGCTGACGTGGAGCCTGATCTGCCGTTCAACGGCATCGATGGTGATCCGGTCGCCGTTGCGAATAAGTCCGATCGGTCCCCCGACAGCCGCCTCGGGGGTGATGTGCCCCACGACGAATCCGTGGCTGCCCCCGGAAAAGCGACCATCCGTGATCAGCGCAACCTTGTCGCCGAGGCCCCGCCCCATGATGGCTCCCGTCGGTGAGAGCATTTCCCGCATGCCAGGTCCACCCTTTGGCCCTTCGTTGCGGATCACGAGCACGTCGCCGGCCCGCACCTTGCCATCCAGTATCGCCTGGAGGCAGCGCTCCTCACCCTCGAAAACCCGCGCCCGGCCGGTGAAGGCGAGGCCTTCCTTGCCGGTGATCTTGGCGACAGCGCCCTCCGGGGCCAGATTGCCGTAGAGCACGACCAGATGGCTGTCGGCCTTGATCGGATTGTCCAGGCCGCGGACGACCTGCTGGCCCCGGGGGTAGGGCCGCACGTCAGCCAGCTCTTCCGCCATCGTTCGACCGGAGACCGTCAGGCAGCCGCCGTGCAGCAGTCCGGCATCCAGCAGGGTCTTCATCAAGGGCCTGATGCCGCCGATCGCGACCAGCTCCGACATCATGTACCGGCCGCTCGGCCGCAGGTCCGCCAGGACGGGTACCCGCCTGCCGATCCGGGTGAAATCGTCGAGGGTCAGCTTCACGCCGGCGGAGTGCGCGATGGCGAGCAGGTGCAACACCGCATTCGTGCTCCCGGCCAGTGCAATGACCGTCGTGATCGCGTTTTCGAAGGCGCGACGCGTCATGATGTCCGACGGCTTGATGCCCAACCGGACCAGGTTGACCACGGCCTCGCCCGCTCGCCGGCAATCGTTCCGCTTCGCGCGCGACACCGCCTCCTGCGCGGAGCTGTTGGGCAGGCTCATCCCAAGCGCCTCGATCGCCGAGGCCATCGTGTTGGCGGTATACATGCCACCGCAGCTGCCCGGTCCCGGAATGGCCTTGCACTCGATTTCATGCAGCGCGCGGTCGGACACTGCACCACTGGCATGCCCGCCAACCGCCTCGAACACGGAAACGACGTCGGTGTGCCCGGCGCCCGGGCGGATCGTGCCGCCGTAGACGAAGATTGCCGGCCTGTCGAGCCTCGCAATCGCCATCATGCAGCCCGGCATGTTCTTGTCGCAGCCGCCGATCGCCACCAGCCCGTCGAAGCCCTGGGCGCCCACCACCGTTTCGATCGAGTCGGCGATGACCTCGCGGGATACCAGCGAGTAGCGCATCCCCGGCGTGCCCATCGATATGCCATCGGAGACCGTGATCGTCCCGAACGTCGTGCTCTTGCCGCCGGCGGCATCGGCCCCCGCCGCGGCCCGCGCGGCCAGGTCGTCAATGTGCATGTTGCAGGGCGTCAGGTTGCTCCAGGTGCTCGCGACCCCGATCGAAGGCCGGGTGAAGTCCGCATCGGTGTAGCCGACCGCACGCAGCATCGCCCTGCTCGCCGCCTGCTTTACGCCGTCGACCACCAGGCTCGAGTAAGGCCTCGGATCGGGACTGCCCTTCTTGCGTCTCATTGCTGCACCTCGCCTGAACCGGCGCCTATTCTGCGACCCGCTGCCGCGTCCGTCACGTACGGGTATCCGGTAGCCGCTTTTCCCGCAGGGCGATGACCACGACCCCGCCCAGGGTCATCAGTCCCCCGATCCCGATTCTCCAGTCGAGCCGCTCACCCAGCAGCAGGACCGCGAACACCACGCTGAATACCGGTGCCAGTACGGTGATCGGGGCGACGCTCGTGATGGGATATCGCTGCACCAGCGCGAAAAAGACCGTATGACCGACCAGGCTCGCGGCGAGCGCGGTGTACAGGATCGCGCCCAGGGCAGTCAGGTCAAGTGCCGCCAGGCTGGCGAGTTGACCGTGCTCGAGGGCCAGCGAGAGCCCCAGCAGGACCGGCAGGCTCGTCCAGGCGAACCAGGCCTGCAGCTCCAGGGGCTTGATGTCGTGCACGCGCTTGATCGCGACCAGGCCCACGGAACCTGACAGCGCGCCGAGCACGACCATGGCCAGCCCTTCTAGCGACTCGAGGACGACCGGGTTGAAGCCGATGAGCATGACGCCGGCGAACGACAAGGCGATCCCGGTCCATCGTCTCCAGCGCACCTCTTCGCCGAGGATCAATATCGACAAAAGCGTGGCGAAAGGCACCCCGAGCTGCCCGGCGATCGCCACCGAGGACATGCTGCCGGAGTGTGCGATGCCAATGAACATGAGGGCGAACTGCAGGCCGCCGCTGCATACCGCGGCGATCAGAAGCCAGCGCATCTCGCCGCGCCGGATCCTGAGGAACGGGGCCACCACAATGGCCAGCACCAGGAACCGCAGAAAGCTGAAGAAAACAGGCGGCATCCGGTCGACGCCCGCCTTGATCGCGATCAGGTTGAATCCCCAGATCGCACAGATTCCCACCAGCACCATCAGGTGCCGGCCGGAAACGTGGCTCATTGCGTGGGCTGTGGCCGGTAGCGCCGCTCTAGCGTGCGATACAGGGCGCGGATGCCTTGCGATTGTCCTCCCACCGGACGGCCGGGACGCTCGCGCGGGTTCCAGCCGTACAGGTCGAGATGCGCCCAACGCGTGTCCCGCGAAACGAATCGCTGCAGGAACAGGCCGCCGATGATCGCGCCCGCGAAACCGTTGGTGCTGACGTTCCCGAGGTCCGCGACCTTGCTGGCCAGGTCGTCGTCGTAGGGCCCCCACAGCGGCAGGCGCCACAGCGGGTCGCCTTCGTCGCGGGCAGCCGACTCGATCGATTGCGCCAGCGCGTCGTCGTTGCTGAACAGCGCGGGCACCTCCGGCCCGAGGGCGACCCGCGCGGCGCCGGTCAGCGTGGCCAGGTCGACCAACAGATCCGGCGCCTCCTCGTCGGCCAGCGCCAGGGCGTCGGCCAGCACCAGCCTGCCTTCGGCGTCGGTGTTGCCAACCTCGACCGTCACGCCCTTGCGACTCTGCAGGACGTCGCCGGGCCGGTAGGCTCGCGCGTCGATGCTGTTCTCAACGGCCGGGATCAGGACGCGCAGCCGCAGTGGCAGCCGCCGCGGACATGATCATCTGCGCAAGCCCCAGCGCACAGGCCGCCCCGCCCATGTCCTTCTTCATGAGCAGCATGCCCTGGGGATTCTTGACGTCGAGGCCCCCGGTGTCGAAGCAAACGCCCTTGCCGACGATCGTGACGCGCGGGTGTGAGGGATTCCCCCAGCGCAGGTCGATGAGTCTCGGTTCCTGCGGACCGGCCCGGCCAACCGCGTGGATCATGTGCAGCCCGGCATCCGTCAGGGCGTCGCCGACGACCTGCTCACAGTCGGCCCCATGAATCGCCGCCATGCGGCCGGCGGCTGCGGCCAGTTCTGCCGGGCCCATGTCCCCGGCCGGCGTGTTGATGAGGTCGCGCACCAGTGTGTCTGCCGCGGCGGCCAGGCGCACATACTCGACATCTGCATCGGCTGGCGCCTCGAGCGTGATCGATCGGGGCGGGTTGTCCTTCGTCTTCCGGTAGCGCTCGAAGCGGTACCGGCCAAGTGCCCAGCCGAGCAGCGCCTGTGTGGCCGCAGTGCCCTGCAAGGGCGTGGCCAGATGCCAGTGACCCGGCG
The DNA here is from genome assembly GCA_963695465.1 of uncultured Gammaproteobacteria bacterium. Taxonomy (GTDB): domain Bacteria; phylum Pseudomonadota; class Gammaproteobacteria; order Steroidobacterales; family Steroidobacteraceae; genus SG8-30. The sequence goes on along the minus strand of CAVOGM010000005.1, from coordinate 85,657 downwards.
GCAGCGCATCGGGCAGGCGGGCCAGTGTCCAGGGCGAGCGCGGCTCCCCTCCGGACGCTGAGCCCATGCCCAGGGCCGCGCCGGCAACGGCGCCATCGGCGCCCGGTATCAGGAGCAGGCGTTGCGCTTCCCCCTTGAAGGCCGCTGCGCGGACCCAGTTCACGGCGGTCTCCGGGAGTTGCGATTGCCACGCCTCAAGCCCCGCCTCGCTGACCAGCCAGATCGGTCGGGAGCCCTGCTCGCGCCTGTTGCCTATGCCATCGGTCATACTCTGCACCTCGAACCTGTCCTGCCCCGCGGTTGACAGCGCCGATTACGCTGTGCTCTGATCCTTCTATCTTGCACCGCACCAAACGATGATGCACGCAGCGACCGCAAACATGTTGGAACGCATCTCCTCTGGGCCAGTGCCCGGAGCGTCCTGTTTCGTTCAGCTGCCTGCCCTGCTGCTTCTCGTGGACCTTCTGCTTCCGCGGAACAGGTGCGGGTTGCTGGGCTGAAACGGAAAGAAGCGAAGCCATACAGAAACCCCGCACCGGTCCAGCGCCGAGGCGGGGTTTCCTTTTTTGGGGCCCTGCGGCGTGCCGGCAGGACCGATGGAAACGAGATCGACTGTAACGAGGAAGTGAAAATGAAGATCTATTCGCGGAAGGACGTTGACAAGAAGGCGCTCAAGGGCGCGCGGATCTGCGTCCTTGGTTACGGCAGCCAGGGACGGGCCCATGCGCTCAACCTCAAGGACAGCGGCTACGATGTCGTGGTGGGCGTGCGCAAAGGCGGCAGCTGGCGAAAGGCCAAGCGCGACGGGCTGTCGGTCTCCGAACCCGCCAAGGCCGCCGCCGGCGCCGACCTGGTCGCGATGCTGGCGCCCGACCTGGCGCAGGCGCAGCTCTACAAGGCGATCCTTCCGTCGCTCAAGCCGGGTGCAGCGCTGCTGTTCGCACATGGGTTCAACGTGCATTTCGGCCAGATCAAGCCGCGCAAGGACCTCGATGTGATACTGATCGCCCCGAAGGGTCCAGGCGGCCTGGTGCGGCGCCAGTTCCAGCAGGGACGTGGCGTACCCTGCCTGATCGCGGTCGCCCAGGACGCGACGGGCAAGGCGCACGCCAAGGCGCTCGCGTATGCCGACGGCATTGGCGGCACACGCGGCGGCGTGCTCGAGACGACTTTCGGCGAGGAGACCGAGACCGACCTGTTCGGCGAACAGGCCGTGCTTTGCGGCGGGGCGACCGAGCTGGTCGTGAAGGGCTACGAAACGCTGGTCGAAGCCGGGTACCAGCCCGAGGTGGCCTACTACGAATGCCTGCACGAGCTTAAGCTGATCGTCGACCTCCTCCACGAGGGCGGCCTCGCCAAGATGCACCAGTTCATCTCCGAAACCGCGAAGTACGGTGACCTGACGCGCGGGCCCAGGGTCGTCAATCGCGACACCAAGCGCGAGATGAAGAAGATCCTGCAGGAGATCCAGACCGGCAAGTTCGCGCGCCAGTGGATAAGCGAGAACCGCCGCGGGCGCAAGAACTACGACGCACTGATCAAGAAGGATCTGGAGCACCCGATCGAGCAGGTCGGCCGCAAGTTGCGCGCGAGGATGCCGTGGCTCGAGCAGGAATGACCCCCTGGTGCAGCCGCCGGCTGGCCAGCCGGCGGTGTCTGCCCGTGGGATGACGGCTGCAAGGTAATGAGGAATGAAGACATGAGCGAGCGTGACCCGAATCGCGTTTTGATTTTCGACACCACGTTGCGGGACGGCGAGCAGTCGCCGGGCTGCAGCATGACCCTGGACGAGAAGCTTCGGGTCGCCCGCGCGCTGGCCGATCTCGGCGTGGACGTGATCGAGGCTGGTTTCCCCGCCGCTTCACGCGGCGACTGGGAATCGGTCAACGCGATTGCCCGGCAGGTGCACGGACCGGTCATCTGTGGCCTGGCGCGCTGCAACCGTGACGACATCGAGAAGGCCTGGACGGCGGTCAAGGATGCGGCGCGCCCGCGGATCCACGTGTTTCTCGCGACCAGCGCCATCCACCGCGAGCACAAGCTGAAGATGGCCAAGGAGGAGATCATCCGCACCGCCGTCGAGGGGGTGAAGCTGGCGAAGTCGATGTGCCAGGACGTCGAGTTCTCGCCGGAGGATGCGTCCAGGACCGAGCTCGAATTCCTGACCGAGGTCGTGCAGGCGGCAGTCGATGCCGGGGCGACCACGATCAACGTACCGGACACGGTCGGTTACACGACCCCGCTGGAATTCAGCGAGACTTTCGCGCACCTCCGCAGCCGTGTGAAGGGGGCGGACAGCGTCGTATTTTCGGTGCACTGCCATAACGACCTTGGCATGGCCGTGGCCAACAGCCTCAGCGCCGTGCTCGGTGGCGCGCGGCAGGTCGAGTGCACGATCAACGGCATCGGCGAACGCGCCGGGAACTGCTCGCTCGAGGAAGTCGTGATGGCCATCAAGACGCGCGAGCAGGTTTTCGGCGTCAACACCGGAATACAGACGCAGAAGCTCTACCCGACCTGCAGGCTGGTGTCCTCCATCACCGGCATGCCCATCCCGCGCAACAAGGCCGTGACGGGTGAGAACGCCTTCGCCCACGAAGCCGGCATCCACCAGCACGGCATGCTGCGCCACGCCTCGACCTACGAGATCATGCGGCCGAAGGACGTGGGTCTCTCCCGCACCAACCTCGTGCTGGGCAAGCACAGCGGGCGCCATGCCTTCCGGGAACGCGTCAAGGAGCTTGGCTTCGAACTCGACGAGGCGGAGCTCAATCGCGTGTTCGAGCGCTTCAAGGCGCTCGCGGACCGGAAGAAGGAACTGTTCGACGGCGACATCGAAGCGCTGGTGCTGAAGCTCGACACCGAGTCGGGCGGACCCTGGTTCCTGGAGGTCCTCGAGACCGGCTCGCGCGCGGGGACCGACGCGACCGCCCGCGTGCGCCTGAAGCACGCCGACGGCCGGGTCGTCGAGCGGAATACAACCGGTGACGGTCCGGTCGACGCGGCCTTCAAGGCCGTGGAGGAAGCCGCAGGGATCCGGGTCACGCTGCGAAAGTTCGAGGTCCGCAGCGTCTCCGAGGGTGAGGATGCCCAGGGCGAGGCGCTGGTCACCGTGGAATACGGCGGCAGGACCCATCGTGGCACCAGCGTCACCACTGACATCGTCGAGTCCGGCGTGAGGGCTTTCCTGGAGGTCATCAACCGGGTCGAACTCGGACGACAGACAGGACGCAGTGGCGTTGACGGCCGCGCAGAGGCGCGGGTCGCACAGGCCGCAGTCTGAAGGCCATGAGATGCAAGCCGGGGGACACATGACGCCGCAGACGATGTTCGAGAAGCTCTGGCGGGAACACGAGGTGATGCCCGAAACCGCGGATACGCCTGCGGTGCTCTACATAGACCTGCACCTCACGCACGAGGTCACCTCCCCCCAGGCCTTTTCGCTGTTGCGTGAGCGCGGGCTGAAGGTTCGCCGGCTGGACCGGACGTTGGCGACGCTGGACCACTCGACGCCGACCGATTTTGCGCAGATTTTCGGCGGGGTGCCGATCAGGCTCGAGTCGGCCCGCAAGCAGGTCGAACAGCTGCAGGACAATGCCGCCGAGTTCGGCGTGGAACTGCTGGGCCTGAAGAGCGCCCGTCGCGGCATCGTCCACATCATCGGGCCCGAACTCGGCGTGACGCAGCCTGGCAAGACCATCGTCTGCGGGGACAGTCACACCAGCACCCACGGCGCCTTTGGCGCCCTCGCCTTCGGCATCGGCACGACGGAGGTCGGGCATGTGCTTGCCACCCAGTCCCTGCTGCAGCGCAAGCCGAAGACTTTCTCGATCCACGTCGACGGCCGGCTCCCCGCGGGCGTGACCGCCAAGGACCTGATCCTTGCCATCATCGGCCGCGTGGGCGTGTCCGGCGGGACCGGTCACGTCATCGAGTTCCGGGGTGAAGCCATCCAGGGGCTCTCGATGGACGAGCGCATGACCGTGTGCAACATGTCCATCGAGGCCGGCGCACGCGCCGGCATGGTCGCGCCCGACGAAACCACCTTCGCTTACCTCAAGGGCCGTCCGCGCGCCCCGGCGGGTGCCGCCTGGGAGCGCGCGCTGGAGGCCTGGCGCAAGCTGCCCTCCGATCCGGGCGCCAGGTTCGACCGTGAAGTCTCACTGCATGCGAGCGAAGTCGAACCGATGATCACCTATGGCACCAATCCGGGCATGGTGGTGCCGATCTCCGGGCACATCCCCGGCTCCGGCGACGAGGTCTTTCACAAGGCGCTTCGCTACATGGGCTTCGAACCGGGCCAGGCCATCGCCGGCAAACCGGTCGACGTCGTCTTCATCGGCAGCTGCACCAACGCGAGGCTGTCCGACTTGCGCGCCGCCGCCGGCATCCTCGGCGGCCGCAAGATCGCGCCGGGGGTCCAGTTGCTGATCGTCCCCGGCTCCCAGGAGGTCAAGCGCCTGGCAGAGGCCGAGGGCCTGCACGAAGTCTTCCTCGCGGCGGGAGCCGACTGGCGGGAGTCCGGCTGCTCGATGTGCCTGGGCATGAACGGCGACACGGTGGCTGCCGGGAAGTATTCGGTCAGCACGAGTAACCGCAACTTTGAGGGCCGCCAGGGCGTGGGCGCCAGGACCCTGCTGGCCAGCCCCATCGCGGCGGCCGCCGCGGCCGTAACCGGCCGGGTGACCGACCCGCGCGAACTGCTGGCCTGACGGCAAGGACGAGACCGATGGAACCTATCCTCAAGCTGAAATCTCGAACCGTGGTCATGCCGTCGACCAACATCGACACCGACCAGATCATTCCGGCACGCTTCCTCACGACGACCACGCGCGAGGGACTCGGTCAGTCGCTGTTCGCCGACTGGCGTTACGATGCGGCCGGACGCCCGGTCGCCGAGTTCGTGCTGAACAAGCCCGAATCGCGGGGCTGCGCCATCCTGGTCGCGGGCCGGAACATAGGCTGCGGTTCTTCGCGCGAGCACGCTCCCTGGGCCATGGTCGACTACGGTTTCAGGGCCGTGATCAGTACCGAGATCGCGGATATCTTCCGCAACAATTCGCTGAAGAACGGGCTCCTGCCGATCATCGTGGACGGGGCCACGCACGCGTGGCTGCTCGCCAATCCCGGCGCGGAGGTCTCGATCGACCTGGAGACCAGGACGCTGGGGCTGCCCACAGGTCTCACGGTCGAGTTCCCGCTGGAGAATTTCGCGCGCTACTGCCTGATGAACGGCGTCGATGAGCTCGGCTTCCTGCTGGCCCGGGACGACCGGATCGAGGCCTACGAAAAGGCTCGCGGCAAGTGAAGGCGACAATCGCAGTCCTGCCCGGCGACGGCATCGGGCCCGAGGTCGTTACCCAGGCGGTGCGTTGCCTCGAACTGGTCGCAGCGCGCTTCGGGCACCAGTTCGACATGCCCGAGGCGCCTGTCGGCGCCGCGGCGATGGACCTGACAGGCGAGCCCCTGCCCGCACCGACACTCTCGCTCGCCCGCTCCTCGGACGCGGTGCTGTTTGGCGCCATCGGCGATCCACGCTACTCGGACCCCTCGCTGAGGGTCAGGCCCGAGCAGAGCATCCTGGGACTGCGGCGTGAGCTTGGATTGTTTGCCAACCTGCGTCCCGCGGTGACCCACCCTGCCGTCTACCATGCCTCGCCGCTGAAGCCCGAACTCCTCGAGGGCGTGGACATCCTGGTCGTCCGCGAACTGACAGGCGGAATCTACTTCGGCGAGAAGAGCCGCAGCGAGTTCGCCGCGTCCGACCTTTGCACCTACTCCGTTGCCGAGATAGAGCGGGTCGTGCGCCTCGCCGGCAGGCTGGCCAGCGGGAGACGCGGCCGGTTGACGTCGGTGGACAAGGCGAACGTCCTGGAGACCTCGAGGCTCTGGCGCACGGTGGTGGAGCGCCTGCTCCCGGCCGAGTTCCCGGGGATCGCCTTCGAGCACATGTTCATCGACGCGGCAACCATGCACGTGCTGCGCCGCCCCGCAAGCTTTGACGTGATCGTTACCGAGAACATGTTCGGCGACATCCTGACCGACGAGGTGGCGATGCTGCCCGGCTCGCTCGGCCTCTGCCCGTCCGCCTCCATTGGAGAAGGCCGTCGCGGCCTGTACGAACCGATCCACGGCTCGGCCCCGGACATCGCCGGCAAGGGAATCGCCAACCCTTACGGGACCATCCTCAGCGCGGCGCTGCTCCTGCGCCACTCCCTCGGCCTGGATACGGAAGCGACGGCCGTCGAACAAGCGGTTTCCCGGGCATTGACGGACGGCGTCCTGACGACCGACCTGGCCCCGGCCGGCAGCGCCACCGCCACCACGCGGGAAGCGGGCGACGCGGTTCTCGACCGCCTCGCGTAGCCGAGGCAGGGCTAGCCCGCGGTCCGGTCCAGGCCCGCACGAAGGTCGGCGAGCAGGTCTTCGGGCGACTCGATTCCGACCGAAAGCCGCAACAGGCCCGGCTTGATCCCGGCCGTGACGCGCGCCGCCGGGTCCATTGCCGCGTGCGTCATCGTATCGGGATGGGCCAGCAGGCTTTCCACGCCGCCCAGCGACTCGGCCAGCGAAAAGCACTGCAGGCCGTTGAGGAACCGGGCGACGGCTGGCAGCCCGCCGGCGAGTTCGAAGCTCACGATCGCGCCGAATCCGGCCTGCTGCCTCGCCGCCAGCGCATGCCCCGGATGCGACGCGAGGCCCGGGTAGTGGACGGCGGATACCGCCTCATGTCGAGCAAGCAGGCCGGCAACGGCGGTTGCGTTCTCGCCGTGCTGGCGAAGCCGCACGTGCAGCGTCCTCAGGCCCCTGAGCGTCAGGAAAGAATCGAACGCACTCCCTGTTATACCCAGGCAGTTACCCCACCATGCCAGCTCCTCGTGCAAGCCCTCGTCGCGGGCTATCACCGCGCCACCCACCACGTCGCTATGGCCGTTGATGTACTTCGTGGTCGAGTGCACGACGATATCCGCACCGAGCCTGATGGGCTGCTGCCATCCCGGACTCATGAAGGTGTTGTCGACGGCGACCAGTGCGCCGGCGGCATGCGCGGCTGCCGATACTGCCACGATGTCGGTGATCCTCAGCAGCGGGTTGCTAGGCGTCTCGATCCACACGATGCGTGGCCTTGCCGCCAAGGCGCGCGCCACGGCGGCCGCATCGGTCATGTCCACGAAATCGACCTCGGCACGCCCGGTTCGCTGCAGCGCCGAAAACAGGCGGTAGGTGCCGCCGTAGCAGTCGTGAGGTGCCACGATCCGTTCGCCTGGCTTCGCCAGGACGACGCCGAGGCTTACCGCAGCCATTCCCGTGGCCGTTATCACCGCCCCGGCCCCACACTCCAGATCGGCCAGCGCCCCGGCCAGTGCATCGCGGGTCGGGTTGCCGGACCGGGAATAGTCGTACTTGCGTCGCTCGTTCAGTCCCGCGAACGTGAATGTCGACGACAGGTAGATCGGCGGCACCACGGCGCCGTGCTCAGGATCGGTTTCCAGCCCGGCCCTGACCGTACGCGTCTGCTGATCAAGCTTTTCGCTCATCGGGTATCTCCGTCCAGCGCCCAGGCAAACGCCGGCTCCAGCTGTTTTCTTTCCTTGAGGAACGCGTCGTGACCGTACAGGGAATGGAATTCGTACAGCCGTGCCGGACCGCCGATTCGGGCGGCCAGTTCACGCATGTCGTCGATGGTCACCAACTGGTCCTCGGTCACCGCGACGAGCGCGATCGGTGCCTTCACCGCTTCCGGGTTGATGCGGTGAAGGTCGATCGACTCGGACAGGGACATGAACGCTTCCGGGGCATAGCGGCGCGCATATTCGTCGCCGCGCGCGAACAGGTAGCGTTCAACCGGAAAGACCATCCTCCCGCCCTCAACCTGCGGATCGCCGTCAAACCGTCGTTCGAACTCGGCACGCGTGCGGTAGGTGGCCATCGCCAGCGCGCGGGCGAGCCTCAATCCGCCCGGCCCGTCGCCTCGGGCGATGCCGAAACGGACCGCCTCGCGCTCGACGCATCGCCAGGCCGTCGACATCGCGTTGGTGCGGTGCGCGGCGCCGATCACCAGCAGCCGGTCGACCCGGGCCGGATAGCGCTCGGCAAAGGCCAGCGCAACCATGCCACCATAGGACGCTCCCGCGATGGCATGCAGTTTCCCGATGCCGAGTTCGTCGCAGAGCGCAGCCAGCAGCACGGCCTGGTCGTACGAACTGATGGGTGGCAACGCCGGTCCGCCGGGCGGCGCGTGCGTGGTTTCCCCGCTACCACCCAGGAAATCGAAACCCAGCAGCCGGAAGCGCGAGGAATCGAGCGGCAGGCCCGGGCCCGCCAGTTCCGACCACCATCCGGAACGCGGGTCGTCCAGGCTGAAGATGCGTCGGTGCGCCGAGATCCCCCCCAAGGCAACGACCACGGGTCCGCCTGCGGCACCCTCCAGGCGCCAGGCCACGCGCACCCCGGGCAACGACCCGCCGTGGTGCAGCGGAAACGGTCCCTGGAGGCTCAGGATGCCCTGCGCGGTGTCGGAGGTCATATCGGGAAGGCTGCAGTTGGCCCGCTTGGCGACGTTTTCGTCGCCTTCAGGCGGCTCAGCATAGCGGATCATCGGGCTCTCCTGTCCTGCCGGTCGACAAGGTTCCCGCGGAGACGCCGCCCGAGGCGGACTGCCGGCGCCCTGGCTGGCCGTTGCCGGCCCGCTTGCGCGGCGACTCATCTGTCGGCGGACCCTGGGTCCTCCGCAGGAAGTGGCACCTTTCCCCGCTGGTTGGGCGCGGCGGTTGCCCCGGCGTCAAAGGGCCTTGTCCCTCGGCCGGTCTCGATGAGCGGGGCAAGTCTATTGGCGAGCGCGGCGAGCGGTCAAGAAGTCTTGCCGCGCCCCGCGGAATGTAATAACGTATTAGCGTATTAATACATTCAATCAGGCGTCCCCGAAGATGAAGCTCCACCGCCCGCTGAGCCCGAGGCAGGAAGCGCTGCACGAGCGATCCCTGTACTCGGCGATCCTGGCGCTGCGCACGCCCGACGAACTGCGCTCGTTTTTCAGGGACCTGTGCACGCCGGCGGAACTGCAGGCCATGTCCGATCGATGGGCGGTCGTGGAACTCCTCGAGCGCGCACTGCCCTACCGGGAGATCCAGAAGCTCACGGGCGTCAGCGTGACGACCATCGGCCGCGTGGCCCGCTACCTGACAAACGGCAATGGTGGATACTCTATGGCCGCGAATCGCCTGCGCGATTCCCGGCAGGGATGAGCCGAACATGGAACAACTCGCCAGGCTGAAACTCGCGGTCCAGAAATCCAGGACGCCTGACTGACAATTCGCTGGACCTGCTCGGGCGCTGCGGCCTGAAATACAGTCGCGCCAGGGATCAGTTGGTCTGTTTCGGCGAAAACATGCCCCTCGACGTCCTGCTTGTCCGGGACGACGACATCCCGGATCTGGTCCAGGAGGACGTGTGCGACATGGGCATCGTCGGCCTGAACGTCGTGGAGGAGAAGCGACTCGCCTTCCGCGCGCGGGGAGTCGACCCTTTGTTTGAACAGGTCATGCTGCTCGACTACGGACGCTGCCGGCTCAGCATCGCAGTGCCGGACGACCAGCGCTATACCGGCCGCGGCTTCGTCGAGGGCAAGAGGATCGCCACGACCTACCCCAATATCGTCAGCCACTGGCTCGACACCCAGGGACTCCAGGCGGAGGTCGTCACGCTCTCCGGTGCCGTGGAAATCGCCCCGCGCCTCGGCCGCGCGGACCTGATCTGCGACCTCGTCTCCACGGGCGGAACCCTGGCGGCAAATCACCTGGTCGAAGTCGAAACCGTGATGGAAAGCCAGGCGGTGCTGATCCGGACCCCGGTTCCGGTCGCGGTCGATAAGCTCGACTGGATGAACAAGCTGCTCAAGCGCATCGACGGCGTGCAGCAGGTCAAGGAAAGCAAGTACATCATGCTGCATGCGCCGCGCTCCGCCCTGCCGCAGATTGCCGGCCTGCTGCCGGGAAGCGAACATCCGACAATCATTCCGCTGGAGGGCACAGACACCAAAGTCGCCGTGCACGCAGTCTGCCGCGAGACTGTCTTCTGGGAGACCCTCGAAAGCCTCAAGGCGGCAGGCGCCTCCGCCATCCTGGTCCTGCCCGTGGAGAAGATGCTGGCATGAGCGGTTCGACCCTGAAGATTCACGACTGGTCGCGCCTCGATGAGGCGAACCGCAAGGAACTGTTGCGCCGGCCGGCGCAGCGGGACCAGGACGAAACCATGGCTGGCGCTCGAGCCATCGTCGCGCGTGTCAGGCACGGCGGCGACCGCGCCTTGCTGGACCTGACCGAGGAACACGACAACGTTCGCCTCGCCCAGATCCGCGTCTCCACGCAGGAGGTCGAGTCGGCAGCCACGTCGCTGTCCCCGAACGAGAAGCGTGCGATCGAAACGGCCATCGGCACAGTGCGCGCATTCCACGAGGCCCAGGTCCAGCGACCCATTCGCGTCGAGACGGCACCCGGTGTCGTATGCGAGCGGATCACCGTGCCGTTGCAGGCGATCGGCATGTACGTTCCGGCGGGCACGGCCCCGCTGCCGTCCACGGCGCTGATGATAGGCGTGCCAGCGCAGATCGCGGGTTGCCCGCAGCGGGTCCTGTGCACGCCGCCCCGACGCGACGGCATGGCAGACCCCGGAGTCCTCTACACGGCCCATGCCTGCGGCGTCACCGACATCTTCAAGGTCGGCGGCGCTCAGGCCGTCGCCGCCATGGCCTACGGCACCGAGTCGGTGCCCAAGGTGGACAAGATATTCGGTCCCGGGAACGCCTGGGTGACCGCAGCCAAGCTCGCCGTGGCGATGGACGCGGACGGCGCCGCGTACGACATGCCCGCGGGCCCCTCCGAAGTACTCGTGATCGCCGACCACGCGGCACATCCCGAGTTCGTCGCCGCCGACCTGCTGGCGCAGGCCGAGCACAGCACGGACGCCCAGGTCCTGCTGGTGACGAATTCGCGCAACCTGGCCCACGCCGTCATCCATGAGATCGACCGCCAACTGGCCCGGCTGTCGCGGGGCAATATCGTTCGTGCGGCGCTGGCCGGCAGCCGCATCATCCTGGTGGACAACCTGGAGACGGCCCTGGAGGTATCCAACCTCTACGCGCCGGAGCACCTGATCATCGAGACCGAGCGGCCACGCGACTGGCTGGCGAGCGTCCGTCACGCGGGCTCCGTCTTCCTTGGGGCGTGGACCCCGGAATCGATGGGCGACTATTGCAGCGGCACCAATCACGTGTTGCCGACCTACGGCTACGCGCGGTCGTTCAGCGGCCTGTCGCTCGCGGATTTCACGCGCCAGATCACGGTGCAGGAACTGACTCCGCAAGGCCTCGCCGGCCTCGGCCCGGTGGCGCAGACACTCGCCATGCTCGAAGGCCTCGACGCCCATGCCAACGCGGTCACGGTCCGGCTCGGTCACCTTCCGAGAGAGGACGAATGAGCGACGTCCTCGACCTGGCACGCCCGGAGATTGTCGCGTTGACGGCCTATTCGCCCGCGCGCTGGGACCCGTCGCTGGTGCGCTTGCACGCCAACGAGAACCCCTGGCGCAGCACCGCCGACGCGACGCGCGCCGGCCTGAATCGCTATCCCGAGCCGCAGTCCTCCGCCCTGGCTTCCGGCCTCGCGACGCTCTACGGCGTCGATCCCTCGCAGGTAACGGTAGCTCGCGGCAGCGACGAAGGCATCGACCTTCTCGTGCGCGCCTTTTGCGCGGCCGGTCACCATGAGATCGTCATCTGCCCGCCGACCTTCGCGATGTACCGCTTTGCCGCGGCGGTCCAGGGAGCGGCGGTCGTTGAAGCGCCTTTGCGCGAGGCCGACGGCTTTTCGCTGGATGCCGAGGCGGTCATTGCCGCCTGCTCCCCGGCGACCAGGCTGGTCTTCCTGTGCTCGCCTAACAACCCCACCGGCAACTTGCTTGACCCGGCCGCCATCGAGCGGGTGGTGAGCGCACTGTCTGGGCGGGCCGTGGTCGTCGTCGACGAGGCCTACGTCGAGTTCTCCGCCGGGGGCAGCCTGGCCGGCCTGCTCCAGCACCATCCCAACCTCGTGATCCTGCGAACCCTGTCCAAGGCTTTCGGAATGGCGGGAGCGCGCTGTGGCGCGGTGCTGGCCTCCAGGGAAATTACCGGGCTGCTGCGGCGAATCGTGCCTCCCTACGCCGTGACGGTGCAGACGATCGAGGCCGTGCTCGACGCACTGAACCCCGACCGCCTCGGGGAGTCGAGGCAGCAGGTCGCTCGCCTTGGATCGGAGCGCGATCGCCTGTCCCTGCAACTCTCCAGGCTACCCCTGGTGACCCGTGTCTGGCCGAGCGAAGCAAACTTCCTCCTGCTGCGAAGCCCGGATGCCGGACGCTTGCTGGAGGCCGGAATCCGCGGCGGCCTGCTGGTGCGAGACGTCCGCTCACAGCCGGGCCTTGACGACTGCCTGCGAGTTACCGTCGGTACTCCGGAGCAGAACGAACGACTCGTTTCCAGCCTGGAGGCCGCATGAACGCCGCTCCAACCCTGTTCATCGACCGCGACGGAACCCTCATCGAGGAACCCGCAGACGAGCAGGTCGATTCCTATCCGAAGCTACGCTTCATGCCGGGCGTCGTCCCTGCCCTGCTCGCCCTGCGCGATGCAGGATTCCGGCTGGTGATGATCACCAACCAGGACGGGCTTGGTACCGGCAGTTTTCCGCAGGAAGATTTCGACGGGCCGCACGAACTGATGATGCAACTGTTCGAGTCCCAGGGGATCTCCTTCGATGCGGTGCTGATCTGCCCGCATCTCCCGGCAGACAATTGCGACTGCAGAAAGCCGAAGACCACACTGGTCGACGACTACCTGGCCCGTGCGCCCATGGAGCGCTCGCGAAGCTATGTTCTCGGCGATCGCGAGACCGACCTTGCCCTGGCCCGCAACCTCGGCATCGCGGCCATCCGCGTCCTCAAGGACGGTGGCACCGAGCATACCTGGGCTGCCGCGGTGCGCTGCTTGACGCAGGCCCCCGATCGCTCGGCACGGGTCGTGCGCCGCACGCGGGAAACGGACATAGACGTCAAGGTCGACCTCGGCTCGGAGTCCCCGATCACGATTGCCACCGGGCTGGGGTTCTTCGACCACATGCTCGAGCAGATCGCGCGCCACGGCGGTTTCTCTCTGGAACTGAACTGCCGCGGGGACCTGGAGATAGACGAGCATCACACGGTCGAGGACTGTGCGCTGGCGCTTGGCCAGGCCCTGCGACAAGCGCTTGGCGACAAGCGCGGCATCGCGCGCTTCGGCTTCCTTCTGCCGATGGACGAATCACAGGCGCAGGTTGCCATCGACCTCTCCGGCCGCCCCTATTCCGTGTTCGAAGGTCGCTTCGATCGCGAACGCGTCGGGGAACTGCCGACGGAACTGGTGCCACACTTCTTCCGCTCGCTGGCCGACACGCTCGGCGCAGCCATACACGTTTCGGTCAAGGGTGAAAACACCCACCACATGGTGGAGGCCTGCTTCAAGGCCACGGGTCGGGCGCTGCGGCAGGCCGTGCGCATCGAGGGCCGGGAGTTGCCGAGCAGCAAGGGCGTTCTGTGAGCGCGATCGCCATCATCGACAGCGGCGGTGCAAACATCGCGTCGCTCGTCCATGCCCTCAGGCGACTCGGCTGTGAGGCCAGCCTGACCCGCGATCCGGCGGTGGTCAGGGCTGCGTCGCGGGTCATCCTCCCGGGCGTGGGCGCAGCCGCGGACGCGATGGCGCGTCTGCGCATTCACGGTCTTGCGGAGATCGTGCCCGGCCTCACCCAGCCGGTACTGGGGATCTGCCTTGGCATGCAGCTATTGTTCGAGTCCAGCGAGGAAGGCGCCGCCGCCTGTCTCGGCATCCTGCCGGGCACCGCGCGCCGCTTCAAGCCCGCGCCCGAGCGACCAGTTCCCCACATGGGCTGGAACCAGCTCGGGGTCCGGCTCGACACGCCGCTGCTGCGCGGCATCGAAAGCGGCGATTACACTTACTTCGTGCACAGCTTTGCCCTTCCGGTCGGCCCGGACACCACCGCGACCTGCGACTACGGCGGCGAATTCTCGGCAACCGTAAGCCGGGACAATTTCCACGGCACCCAGTTTCATCCGGAGCGATCCGGCAGGATCGGCGCCCGCATCCTGCAGAACTTCCTGGAGGTGACCTGATGGAACTGATCCCCGCGATCGACCTCAGGGATGGCCGGGTCGTGCGACTTTTCCAGGGGGACTTCGCGTCCGAGACCCGCTACGAAGTGACGCCGGAGGATCTCTACGGCCGCTACGCGCGCGCGGGCGCGCGCCGCGTGCATGTCGTCGACCTCGACGGAGCGCGGGACGGACGGGCGGGAAACAGGCCCATCGTCGCGACGCTGGCGGCACTCGGCGTGATGAAGCTCCAGTCGGGCGGCGGCCTGCGCGCGTCCAGCCAGGTCCGGTCCCTCCTTTCGATGGGTGTCGAGCGTGCGGTGATCGGTAGCGTCGCCGTGACGCAGCCGGACGAGGTGACCAGTTGGTTCGAAGAGTTCAACGCGGACCGGCTGGTCCTGGCGCTAGACGTGCGCATCGATCCATCAGGTGTGCCGCGGGTCGCCACACACGGTTGGCAGGAACAATCGAAGCTGTCGCTCTGGGACCTCGTAGGTCGCTATGAGCGCGCGGGTCTCCGGCACGTGCTGTGCACCGACGTCGATCGCGACGGCGCCCTCACCGGACCCAACCTCGAACTCTACGCCGAGGCCATGGCACGGTTCGCGTCGATTTCGTGGCAGGCGTCGGGCGGCGTGCGCGACGCTGCCGACCTCAAGCAACTCTCGCGGATCGGCGTCAGCGCCGCCGTGAGCGGCAAGGCCCTGATAGAGGGGCGCATCGCGCCCGAGGAGTTGGAGCCATACTTGCCCGGCGCATAATTCCTTGCCTCGACGTGCGCGACGGACAGGTCGTAAAGGGCGTGCAGTTCCGCGACCATCGCATTGTGGGCGACATCATCGGCCTTGCCTCGCGTTATCGGGATGAGGGCGCGGACGAACTCGTCTTCTATGACATCACCGCGAGCCCCCAGGGCCGTTCCGTGGACCGGGGCTGGATTGCGAAGGTAGGCGCGGTCCTCGACATCCCCTTCTGCGTCGCCGGAGGAATCCGCAGCGTCGCCGATGCCGAGGAGGTGCTTGCCGCCGGGGCGGAAAAGATCTCGGTCAACTCCCCTGCCCTCGAACGGCCGGACCTGATTGACGAACTCGCCCGACGCTTCGGTGCCCAGTGCGTCGTCCTGGGCGTCGACAGCCGCAACAGCGGCGGAGGCTGGAGGGTCTTCCAGTACACCGGCGACCCGGAGCGAACGCTGGAATCGGCACGCCTGACGCTCGACTGGGTTCGTGAGGCGCAGTCGCGAGGCGCCGGCGAGATCGTCCTGAACTGCATGAACGCCGACGGCGTGCGCCAGGGCTACGACATCGAGCAACTCGCCGCCGTCCGGGCGGTCACCCAGGTGCCGCTCATCGCCTCCGGCGGGGCCGGAACTCCGCAACATTTTGCGGAGGTATTCCGAAAGGCACACGTGGATGGGGCGCTGGCCGCCAGTGTGTTTCATACTGGAGCCCTGGGCATACCCGATCTCAAGTCGTACCTGAGGACGCAACACGTCGAGGTCAGGCCATGAAACTCGAGCAAGTCGGCACACTGGACTGGAGCAAGGGCGACGGCCTGCTGCCGGCCGTGATACAGGACGCTGGCAGCGGCGAGGTCCTCATGCTGGGATTCATGAACCAGGAGGCCCTGCGCCTGACGCTGAGCGAGGGTCGGGTGACCTTCTTCAGCCGCACCCGCGAGTCCCTGTGGACCAAGGGCGAGACGTCGGGCAATTTCCTCGAAGTCGACTCGGTCAGCGTTGACTGCGATGCGGACACGCTGCTGGTGACGGCCCGGCCGACAGGTCCGGTCTGTCACAAAGGCACACGCAGTTGCTTTCCCGACGCGATCCTGCCGCGAGCCACGCGCCTGGCCTTTTTCTCCGAGCTCGAGGAAATCCTCACCGACCGGATAGCACGAAGTCCGGAAGGCAGCTACACCGCAGAACTGTTTTCAAAGGGCCCGACACGCATCGCCCAGAAGATCGGCGAGGAAGGTGTCGAGGTGGCCCTCGCTGCTGTGGGCGACGACGACGCCGAGGTCGTGAGCGAAACGGCCGACCTGCTCTACCACGTCCTGCTGCTTCTCAGGCAGCGCGGGCTGTCGCTGACCGCGGTCGCGGCGGAACTGGAAATGCGCCACGCCAACCGCCTGGCGAGCGCGAAATCCGCCGACTGAACCCTCAAGGCGTGACGGCGCGACGCCCGGCGTACAGCGTGAGCATCATTGCCACCGCGGCCACGACCGTGATGCCTGCGGCCGTGCAGAAAGCGGCCGAAGAGCCGATTTCCTGCCAGATCAGGCCGAGCATCAAAGCTCCCGGCAGCGTGAAAACGCCGATGATGAAGTGATAGGCGCCGAACGCGGTCCCCCGCAGGCCCTCGGGCGTCGCGTCACCGACCAGCGATCTTTCGGGCGCCTCGGTCACCGCCAGCGAAGCGGCATACGACACGAACAGGACCCAGATCCAGACGCCGGTCATGGCAACCGTCGCCAGCGACAGCAGCAGCGCCACGCGCAGCGACCAGCCCACCAGCAGCACCGGCACCCGGCCGAAACGGTCGGAAAGGTGGCCCGCGGGCATCGCGACCAGCATCTTGACGGCGCTGGCAAGCGCCCAGGCCAGCGGCACCATGGCAATCGGCATGCCCACCGAGGTGGCCCACAGGACCATGAACACTTCGGGCAAAGCCGCGAGCGCCAGCAGGCCGGCCGCCAGCATCATTGCCTTGAGCCGCGGGTCGAGCGCGCGAAACGAGAGCGGCGGTGGTACCGTCACGACGACCGGCCCGTCTGCCGGCAGTCCGAATACGATCAAGGCGATGACAATGAGTCCCGGTATGGCCGACCAGAAGAAGACGTGCCCGACGTCGGCGCCGAGCGAGAGCAGCAGGAACGCCAGCAGCGGACCGATGACGGCGCCTCCGTGATCGAGTGCCCGGTGGAAGCCGAAGGCGCGGCCGAGCGAACCAGGCGCAACGGCCCCGGCGATCATGGCATCGCGCGGGGCGGTGCGGATGCCCTTGCCGACACGGTCGACGAAACGCAGGGCCAGCACCCAGGTCCAGCCAAGGGCCAGTCCGATGAGCGGTCGTGCGAGCGTCGATGCGCCGTAACCGGTGAACACCAGGCGCTTGGCACCCAGCCCCCGATCGGCCAGCCGTCCCGAGACGACCTTCAGGATGCTGGCGGTGGCCTCCGCGACGCCCTCGATCAACCCGACAACGGCGGGTCCGGCACCCAGCGTCGCCGTCAGGAAGATCGGCAACAGCGGCGTCAGCATTTCGCTGGCGGCATCGTTGGCCAGCGACACCAGGCCCAGCGTGACAACCGTCCGCGGCAGGGCGGCTGACAGCCCACCGGATCTCACCGCGCGCCCATGCCCTTCAAAGGGTCAGTTCCGGGGCTGGGTCGCGAAGGTTGTAGCTCGAACTCATGACGCGTCCGTAGGCGCCCGCGTTGGCGATCAAGAGCACGTCCCCCTCCCGGCTCGGCGGCAGAAGCCTGTCGCGACCGAGCACGTCTCCGGTCTCGCAGATCGGCCCGACTATCGTGAACATGTGCTCGCCCGACTGGTCCAGGCGTGACAGGTTGTGAATCTCGTGGTGCGCGCCGTAAAGAGCCGGCCTGATCAGGGAATTCATGCCTGTCGCGACACCCAGGTAACGTACGGCACCCTTGCCCTTCAGTTGGGTGACCCTGGCGAGCAGCACGCCCGCCGCCGCCACCATGTAACGACCGGGCTCGAGCCATAGTTCGTAACGCGGATGGGCCTCCCGGAACCCCTGCAGCGCGGCGTCCAGCGCGGCGAGGTCGATCGGCGGACTCCCCGGCCGGTCGGGCACGCCCAGCCCTCCACCGAGATCGAGCGTCCTGACATCCGGAAGCTGGACCGCCGCTTCCACCAGGACCTCAGCGGTTTCGACCCACATCGGCACGTCGAAATTTCCGCTGCCGGTGTGGGCATGCAGGCCGACGATCCGTGCTCCCGCGGCGTCCGCGGCCGTCCGCAGGTCCTCCATCTCGAAGAGGGGCACCCCGAACTTGGAATGGGCGCCGGCCGTACGGACGTGCTGATGATGGCCGTGGCCGCGCCCGGTATCGATCCGCACGAACAATTCTCCGTCGTGAAACAGCTCCGGCCAGGAACGCAGCACGTAAAGGTTGTCCACCGTCAGTCGGATGCCCTGCGCGACCGCCCAGGCGTACTCCGCGCGTGGAGCGAAATTCGGCGTGAACAGGATCCGCTCCCGGTCCAGCCCGGGCAGCGTGGCCAGCACGCGCTCCACCTCTGCCTGCGAAACGCATTCGAAGGACAGGCCGGCGTCAGCGACCCGCCGCAGCACGTCCGGGTGCGGGTTGGCCTTGATGGCGTAAAGCGCACGCGACAGCGACCCCATGCCGGCCAGCGACCGGGCCTGTGCCTCGACCGCCGTCAGGTCGTAGACGTAGGCTGCGTCGCGGTCGCCGAGCAACCGCAGCAACTCGCCGCGCCTGGTCCGCCACCACGGCACTTCGCCGACGGCGAGCTTCTGCGGCGCGTACAGCTGTTCCCAGGTCGGACCCATCACCGGATCGGCGTCGGTTGCGCGAATCAGCAGGTCGTGCAGCTGCGCGACCAGGCGGTCGCCCTGGGCCTCGTCGATCACGAAGGTGAAGTTGAGGTCGTTCGCCGCCTGGCTGACGAGGTAGATCTTCTGCTCCTCGAACAGCTCGAAGGCCTTGCCCAGCTGGTGAATGATCGCCCTGATGTTGCGACCGAGCAGCGAAAGCGATGCGCAGGGGCCGATCAGCTTGACGCGGCAGAGCACGGACAGGTCCTCGACCAGCGCATCGAGCACCGACTCGTCGAGGGTGTTGGCCTGCGGATCGAGGGTAACCGTGACGTTGGTCTCGGACGTCGATACCAGGTCCACCGACAAGCCATGCCGCTTGAAGATCTGGAACGCATCGGCGAGGAAGCCCACCTGGTGCCACATGCCGGGACTGTCCATCGACACCAGCGTGATGCCCTTGCGAATCGCGATCGCCTTGACCTGGGCGCCGCTGTCCGCCGGTTGCCCGCTGATGACCGTGCCCGCGGTGTCGGGGCTGTGGGTCGCATGCACGTGCACCGGTATCCCGGCCTGCCGGGCCGGGAGAATGCAGCGCGGGTGCAGGACCTTCGCGCCATTGGTCGCGATCTCCTGCGCCTCGTCGTAATGCAGGGACTTGAGCAACCTTGCACTGGGTACCGCGCGGGGGTTCGCCGAAAACATGCCCGGCACGTCGGTCCAGATCTCCAGCCGGGCAGCGGCGAGCTTGGCGGCGATATAGGCCGCGGAAGTGTCGGACCCGCCGCGCCCGAGAAGGACGGTATGCCCATCCTCGTCCGATGCGATGAAGCCCTGCGTGAGCACGACTGTGCCGTGCGCTGCCAACTCCCGCGAGACCGACTCGTCGTGGGCAAAATCGCAGGTCGCCGACAGCAGCGAGGCGCGATCCGACGCGTCGCGACGCTCCGCGGCCCGCAGGATCCCGCGGGCATCGACCAGGGTCGTGGGAATGCCTTGCGCGTTCAGGAACGCGGCGCCCAGCTCGGTCGCCATCAGTTCGCCGGTCGCCATCACCCTGGCCCGAACGGGATCGCTCACCTCGCCCACCAGCGACACACCCGCCGCGATCTTCTCGAGATCCGCGAGGTGTCGCTCTACTCCCTGAGGCATCTCGATGCCGAGCTCGCGCGCAAGATCGACGTGCCGCGCCCGAATCGCAGCCAACGTCACGCCCTGCTCGCCGGCGAGGGCCTGCTGTAGCAGCGCCTCGAGCGAATCGGTGATCTTCGAAAGCGCGGAGTGAACGATGACCGGCGCTTCGCCCGCAGCCAGCCGCTGGCCCACGACCACCGCGATGTTTCGCCAGTTCGCCAGGGAGGAAACACTCGTCCCGCCGAACTTGAGAACGACCCAGGGGGATCCCACTGCAACTTTCATCGACGCTCTTCCTGATTGTCCCTTCGCGTTCGTCTTCGCGCGGCGTCATTTTGCATTGCAGCGCGACTCATGTCGCGCCCCGAACAGCGGCACCCGAAAAAAAGGGCCGCGCACCAGTCGGTGCACGGCCCTCGTCTATCCAGTGAGGATTGATCAGGCCTCTTCCACGTCGTAATCGTCCTTGAGCTCACGGGCCAGGCGCCGCTCCGCCAGGACGTCCTCCAACTTGCTCCACGCCGCCTGCGGCGATTTCCGCCCAGGCTTCGGACGCCGGTCGCCCACGACGATGATCTTGTCGAGATCCTCTTCACCATCGGAGTCGAAATCGTCGTCGAGGCTGAATTCTTCGCGCTCGCTCATGAAGCTGAATTCCCTGTTGATTCAACGCTCTGCGCATCAATTCGAAGGCGATGCGGGCAGCGCAATATATACGAACTGGGCGACAGTTCAACTGTCCGTGAATTCCGTCTCCCGGCTCATCCGCTGCCCAGCGGCAGCCGGCCCAGTTCGACCTCAACCGGCGATCCCGGGGCCAGCCCGAGCCGGCGGCAGGCGTTGCCCTCGACCCACGCCGCTTCGAGGACCCCGAACGCGTTGATCAGGGCAATCGCCGTGCCCGGCGGCCGGTCGCCATAGGTCCGGACCCAGGGCAGCGCATGGCCCCCGAACAGACGCCCATCACTTCATACTTAACGATAGATGTCAGCCTCTATGTTACTGAAACAATTACCGAAATGATCAACTATAATGACCCGTCCATGAACCGTCTTGCCCAGCACCTCTGGGAGAGCCCAGCTCGGCCTGGCCCAGTCGTCGCAAGGTGAACCCAGCTTCTCGAAAGGTACCTCGCCCGAGGACAACTCGCCCGCGAGAGGCCCGAGAACGTCTCGCCCGTGGAACGTGGGACTCGGCTCACGGATCCCCAGCCCGAGAAGCGTGGACGCCGCGACGGCCCGGACCTTCGCCTCCGGCATGCCCGCCAGCGGGCCGAGTACCCCGTTGTCGGGGGCGAGAAACAGCTGGTTGTCGAGCGCCACCGCCAGAAGCCGCCGATTTGTTCCGACACCCGGGTCGACGACGACCACATGGACCGATCCCGGTGGAAAGTAGCGATGACTCCGCTCTATCCAGAAAGCGGCTGCTTCAGTCGAGAACGGGGGAACTCCGTGCGTGAGGTCCACGATCCTGGCCGCGGGATGACGGGCAAGGATCTGGGCCTTGACCAGCCCGACGAAAGGCTCCGACACGCCAAAGTCGGTGGTCAGCGAAACGACGCCGCTGGTTGACCGCCCGCCTGCCGGCACTTGCGGTGACGATGGCATCGCCCCGCCCTTCAGCGACAGCCGTCGCCAACCGAGCGAGTGGCCGGGTCTACCTGCACCTGCTCAGGCACTCGGTGTAGCGATCGTCGCAGGCCTTGGCCTTGTTTTCGTCAGCGCCCGCCTCGTCCATGCACTTGTCGGACTCCTTGTCGCATTGCATGACGCAATCTTCGTCGGCGTTGGGGCGGGCTTCCTCACCCTTTGCGCCCGGCGCTGCAATGACAAACGTGGCGAGGGACATCGCGGCCATCAGGCTGGCAAATTTCCCGGACATGCGAATCTCCTTCGAAAGCTCTTTGGTGGCGCGGCAACGGCGCCCGCGACAGCCTGGCGTGACTTATAGGACAGTCGGGGCCACCCTGCAATCGTCACTCATCGTGGATGCTCGTGGCTGAACGCGGCATGAACCCGGTCGTGCCTCAGGCCATCAGGCTCCGATAGGCCATCCTGGCGGCGGTCAGCAGCAGGAAGCACCCGAAAGCCAGGCTAAGCTGCCTTCGTGACAACCCGTGGGCAATCTTCGCCCCAAGCGGCGCGGCGACGACCGTGCTCGGCAGCAACACAAGGAGCGCGACCAGGTTGACGTAGCCCACGCTCAGCGGCGGCAGCCCGGTCAGCCCTCGCCCCAGCCACGCGTAGCCCGCCGCCGCAGGCATTGCGATCCAGAGGCCGAACCACGCGGAGGTCCCGACGGCCCGGTGGACAGGTACTCCGAGCCACGTCATCGCCGGTACCGACAGCGTGCCGCCGCCGATGCCCATCAGTGCCGAGATCGCACCGATGCCAACCGGAATCGGCAGCCAGCGCGACCGGCTCGGTTGCCGGTCCAGGCCCGTGCCACTGTCCCTGGAACGCCAGATCATGCGCAGTGCAACCAACAGGGCAACGCTCGCGAAAATGCCGGACAAGGCCCGCGCGCCGAGAAACGAGGCGATGATGGCCCCCATCGCCGCGCCGATCGCGATGGCGGGCGACCAGCGCCGGGCAAGGTCGTGATCGACGGCGCCCCGTAACCGGTGTGCCCGGGCTGACACGATGGCGGTCGGAATGATCGAAGCCAGCGACGTGCCCACAGCCAGGTGCATCCGCAACTCGTCGGCGACACCGACAACGCCGAACGCATAGTCGAGGGCGGGAACGAGGATGATCCCGCCGCCGACACCCAGCAGTCCGGCGAGGACGCCAGCCGCAAGCCCGGCCGCGGCAACGACGGCGGCCAGCATCGCCAGATCAGCGGTCATCGCGTTCCTCCAGGCCCGGGGTTTCAGGGTTTGTTGGGACGTCCACGGAAGCTCCGGGTCTACCGTTGCGAGATCAGGTGCGACATGCCGGGCTGCTCCAGGTGTGGAATCGCGTTGAGCGATTCGACCACCGACTTCTCGCCGGTGAACAGCACCTTGCTGATCCCGGTGTTGTGGAAGTTCAGCTTGAGCCTCAGCAGGTCCCAGTCGCCGAGGCCGATGATCGGCTGGATCGCCGCCGCCAGCGACCCGGCAGAACCGAAGACGACCGCAGTCCGCCCGCGCCCGACCTGCAGCATCAGGCGCCGCAGCGCGCCGGTGCAACGATCGCTGAACTGTTGATAAGACTCGAAGTCGGGCAGGTCGCCGCTCGCCCAGCATTCCAGCGCTTTTTCGATGAACTTGTGGAAGGCCTTGCGATCCCGGTTCAAGCCGCCGATGTCGGCGTGGCCGTGAAGTCGGCTCGAGTACGCCCGCAGCATCGCCACGTGGTCGTATTCCTCGAGGCCTTCAATCGGCACGACGGCCGGCGTGCTGCCGACGATCCCGCCCAGGGTCCCGGCAAAGGCCTCCGCCGAGCACCGCTGCCGCCGCAGCGTTCCGGTGAACACGAGCGGCACGGCCCGCTCGAGGGCGGCCCAGTGACGGGCCAGCTGCGCACACTGTTCACGGCCGAGCGCCGTCAGCTGGTCGTAATCGTCCTCGCCGAATGCGGCCTGGCCATGACGGACCAGATAGAGAATGCTCACTGGCCATCCCTGGCGGAGGTGGCGCCTCCGCCACGCCGAACCCGCGAACAGGAAATCACGCCAGCCAGCCTCCATCGACGGTGATGCAGGAACCCGTCGTGTACGAGGCGGCATCGGATACCAGGTAAAGGACTGCGGCCGCCATCTCCCCGGGCTGCGCGATCCGCCCCAGGGGCAGCATCTTCTCGACCGCGGCGCGGGTCCGGGCATCCTCGTGCAAGACTGAAGCGAACTTGGTCTCGGTGACGCCGGGCAACAGCGCGTTGACCCGGATTCCGAATCGCCCGCACTCCTTGGCCAGCCCCTGGGTCATGTTGATGACGGCGGCCTTGGTCATCGAATAGACGAGTTGCCCATCCATCGGTCGCACGCCATTGACCGACGCCACGTTGACGATCGCGCCGCCGCCTTGCGTGCGCATGCGGCGCCCCGCCTCCACCGAAGCCCAGAAATAGCCGCGGATGTTGACGTCCACGGTCTTCTGGTAGGCCGCGAGGTCCATGTCCAGGGCAGGGCCGAAATAGGGATTGGTCGCGGCATTGTTGACCAGAATGTCGATGCGCCCATGCTGCTTGCAGAGGCCCTCGATCGTCCGCGTGATGTCGGCAGGGTCGCCGATATGGCAGGCCATGGCCTCGGCCTTGCCGCCTGCGGCACGAATCCTTGCAGCAACAACCTCGCAGGATTCCTGCTTGCGGCTGGTCACCGCGACCGTCGCACCGTGCTGCGCCAGTAGCAAGGCGATGGCCTCGCCAATTCCGCGGCTGGCGCCGGTTACCAGGGCGACTCGCCCGGTCAGGTCGAATGGATCGATCTGCATGTCATTCTCCAATCGGCACAGAGCGGCCGACGCGGCCTTTGTCGCCCGCGAGAAAATCCAAGTCAAGCTGAGGAGGTGCCAGGCACGTGCCTGGCACCTCGGACTCATGGTCTTACGGAAACAGCATCTCCGTTCGCCAGCCGTCCTGCTCGCGGATATGGACGACGCGCTCGTGCAAGCCGGAACGGCCGCTGCTGCCAGAACTCGATACGCTCCGGAGCCAGGCGAAAGCCCGACCAGAACGGCGGGCGCGGCACCTCGCCGACCGGGAAGCGCAGCACCGTCTCGGCGACCCGCTTCTCGAGCTCGAAGCGCCCCGTCAGCACCTCCGACTGCCGCGAGGCCCAGGCGCCGATGCGCGAGTCGCGCGGTCGGCTGGCGAAATAGGCATCCGCCTCGTCGTCACTGACCTTGTCGACGCGTCCTTCGATGCGGACCTGCCGCTCCAGGCTCTTCCAGTGCAGGCAAAGCGATGCCCGCGGATTGGCGTCGAGCTCCCTGGCCTTGCGACTTCCCAGGTTGGTGTAGAACGCGAACCCTCGCGCGTCGCAACCGCGAACGAGCACCATGCGCACCGATGGGAGGCCGTCGGGCGTGGCGGTCGCCAGCGCCGCCGCCGTGGCGTCGCCCGCCTCGGACCGCTCGGCCTCGGCAAGCCAGGCCAGGAACTGCTCGATCGGTCCTGCGGTGCTCATTCTTCAGCCAATCGCCTCGGTCAACGGCTGGAAATCGTAACCGAGATCGCGCGCCACCGCGTCGTGGGTGACGCGACCCGCGTGAATGTTGAGTCCCAGCGCAAAGCCCGGATCGTTGGACAGCGCCTTGCGCCATCCAAGGTTGGCCAGGGACCTGACATAGGGGAGCGTCGCGTTGGTCAGTGCAAAGGTCGACGTGCGCGGCACGGCGCCGGGCATGTTGGTGACGCAGTAGTGAATGACGCCATCCACCGTGTAGGTCGGCTCCGCGTGCGTCGTCGGGCGGCTTGTCTCGAAGCAACCGCCCTGGTCGATGGAGATGTCCACCAGCACGCCGCCCTTTTCCATGCGCGAGACCATGTCCCGCGTGACGAGCTTGGGCGCCGCCGCACCGGTCACCAGCACGGCGCCGATGATCAGGTCGGACTGGATGACCAGCTTCTCCACCGTCTCGACCGTCGAGTAAGCGGTGAATATGGTGTTCCCGAATTGCGCATCCAGCTCGCGCAGCCGCTTGAGCGAGCGGTCGACAATGGTCACCTGCGCG
The DNA here is from genome assembly GCA_963695465.1 of uncultured Gammaproteobacteria bacterium. Lineage (GTDB taxonomy): Bacteria > Pseudomonadota > Gammaproteobacteria > Steroidobacterales > Steroidobacteraceae > SG8-30. The sequence goes on along the minus strand of CAVOGM010000005.1, from coordinate 60,151 downwards.
CCCATGCCGACGGCCATCTGCGCCGCGTTCGTGCCCGCCACGCCGCCGCCGAGAATCACGACCTTGGCAGGCTGGACGCCCGGCACCCCACCGAGCAGAACGCCGAAACCGCCATTCGCCTTCTGCAGTGCCGTCGCGCCCACCTGGATCGACATGCGGCCCGCCACCTCGCTCATCGGGGTCAGCAGCGGCAAGGCGCGGTCCGCCACGACCGTCTCGTACGCGATCGCCGTGCAACCGGACTTCACGAGCCCATCCGCCTGCTTCGGGTCGGCCGCAAGATGCAGGTAGGTGAACAGCAGCTGGCCGTCGCGCAGCATGCCGCACTCGACGGCCTGCGGTTCCTTGACCTTGACGACCATCTCGGCGGTGTCGAAGACTTCCTTGGCCGAGCCCAGGATCCGCGCACCTGCCGCAATGTAGGCGTCATCGTCGATGCCGATTCCGGCACCGGCGTGCGTTTCCATGAAGACCTCGTGGCCGTCCGCGACCAGCTCGCGAACCCCGGCGGGTACCAGACCGACACGATATTCGTGGACCTTGATTTCCTTGGGACAACCGATCTTCATGACTTCCCCCTGCGGGCAGATTGTTGGGACGCACCTAGGTGACAAATTAGTTCGGAACGGCGTCAATTGCCTTGCTTTCGGCTTCCTCGCGAGCCTCGTTTTCGCTTAAGATTGCGTATTATCTACTTTGCAAGCAATTTTATTGCGTATGGACAAGACTGATCGTCAGATCCTGCGGGCCCTGCAACACGATGGGCGCCTGAGCAACGTTGAACTGGCCCAGGCGATTCACCTGTCCGAGTCCGCCACGCTGAGGCGAGTCCGCGCCCTGGAAGAGGCCGGCCTGATCACGCGCTATGTCGCGCTACTCAGCGCCCAGAAGACGGGGTTTCCCACCAACGTATTCGTCAACATCACCTTGCACCGGCAGGACCAGGACGATCTGCAGGCCTTCGAGGAGGCGGTGCGCAAGGTGCCCGAGGTCATGGAGTGCTACCTCATGACCGGCGAATCCGACTACCTCGTGCGTGTGGCCTGCCGTGACGCCGCCGACTTCGAGCGCCTCCACAGCCAGCACCTGACGCGACTGCCTGGGGTCGCCCGGGTCCAGTCGAGTTTCGCGCTGCGTGTCGTCCGGCGCACCACCGAGCTACCCATCGAGTGACCGCGGGGGCTGCGTCGGCGGGCCACAGGCCGCATACTGTCGGGCACGCATTGCTGCATTTCACGGAGTCATGACGATGGTTGCTGAACGCATCGCCCCCATCATCGCCACGAGCGATATCGCCGCACTCGACCGCGCCTTCGAGGGGCTTCGCCGGGCTCACGCTGCGGCTCCCTACCCGTCGCGCGAGGCGCGTCTGGACCGGCTGGACAGGCTCGAAAGGACGCTCCGCAAGCACGATGCAGCGATCCGCGAGGCAATCTCGGCCGATTTCGGCAACCGCGCGCACGAGGAGACCCTCCTGTTCGAGCAGTTCGTCGGAATAGAGGGCATCCGCCATGCCCGCAGTCATCTTCGCCGCTGGATGCGCACGGAGCGTCGCGCGGTGGCCTGGTGGAGCCTTCCGGGACGCGCCCAGATCCGCTACCAGCCATTGGGAGTCATCGGCGTGATCGTGCCGTGGAATTACCCCTTGTACCTCGCCGTCGGTCCGTTGACCGGTGCGCTGGCTGCCGGCAACCGCGTGCTGATCAAGATGTCCGAGTTCACGCCCCGCTTCGGCGAACTGTTCGCCCGCATCATCGCCGAGGCCTTCGCAGCCGACGAGGTCGCCGTGGTCAATGGCGGCGTCGATGTCGCGCGTCATTTCTCGACGCTGCCGTTCGATCATCTGTTCTTCACCGGCTCGACCCGGGTCGGCCGTGAAGTCATGAAGGCGGCGAGCGCCAACCTGACGCCGGTCACGCTGGAACTTGGCGGCAAGTCGCCGGTCATCGTGACGGACGACTTCAGCCTCGAGGAGGCTGCCCGCCGGATCGTTTACGGCAAACTCGCCAACGCCGGACAGACCTGTGTCGCGCCGGACTACGCGCTGGTCCCCGCAGGCCAGGTCGACCGCTTCATCGAATCCTGTCGCCAGGCGACGGCCGCCTTCTACCCGTCCCTGACGGATAATCCGCAATACACCTCGATCGTCAACGATTCCCAATTCAACCGGCTGCAGAGCTATCTCGACGATGCGAAGGCCAGGGGCGCAACCTTGCACGCCCTGCACGCCGATCCCACCGACGCTACCCGGCGGCGCATTTCCCCCGTGGCCATCACCGGCGTCGACGATACGATGCGCGTCATGCAGGACGAGATCTTCGGCCCGATTCTCCCGATCGTCTCTTACAACGGTCTCGATGAAGCCATCGGGTACATCAACGGCCGGCCGCGGCCGCTGGCGCTGTACTACTTCGGCGGCGGTGCCGACCGGGACCGTGTATTGAGGGAGACAATTTCGGGCGGTGTGACGGTCAACAACACCTTGTTCCACGTGGCCCAGGACAACCTGCCTTTTGGCGGCGTCGGACCAAGTGGCATGGGGGATTATCACGGGGAGTCGGGTTTCAAGACCTTCTCCAAGGGCCGGCCCATCTTCATTGACGGCAAGCTCAGCGGTTCCCTGCTGCTGCGGCCCCCGTTCGGGAAGCTGTTCCGCATGATGTTGAAAGTCTTGTATCGCTGAGCGCGGCGGAGACCGGTTCGGTGAACGAGTGGGACCTGCCGTCACCCTACGTCCATCAGGTCGTGGCGTCCGCCGCCGACATCGACGGCTACGGCCACGTCAACAACGCAGTCTACATAGGGTGGCTGGACCGGACCGCCTGGGCGCACTCCACGGCGCTGGGCCTGCCGCCGGAATCCTGCGTTGAAGGGCGCCGCGGCATGGCCGTCTGGCGCACCCAGGTCAACTACCTCGCGCCTGCCTTCGAGGGCGACCGCATCCAGGTTGGCACCTGGATCCTCGCAAACGACTCACGACTGCGTGTCTCGAGAAGGTTCCAGATGACCCGCCCATCGGACGGACGCACACTGCTGCGCGCATTGCTTCACTACGTGTGCATCGACCTCGACTCGGGAAAGCCGAAGCGCATGCCCCCGGAATTCGTCACGCGATACCAACCGCTACCGGAAGTCCGGAGCTTTCCGGTCGGCGATCCCGGCTCATTCGCTCCTGGCGTCGAATCTTCGACCTGAGTGGGGCTCCGGGTCCGCCTCGAGCAACTCCTGCACCTCGCGGTCGGTCGTCTGGCCGAAGTCCTCATACCACTGCCCGACAGCCATGAAGTGTATCGGCCGCTGCAGGCAGACCACCTCGTCCGCGAGTTCCTCGAGTTCCGTGCAGGTATCCGGCGGGCCGACCGGCACGGCCACGACGACCCGGGCCGCACCCGCCTGCCTCAGCGCCAGGACGGCGGCCTTCATCGTGGCGCCCGTTGCCAGGCCATCGTCAACCACGATCACTTCACGACCGGGGATCGGCACTGCGGGACGCGACCCCCGGTAGAGCGTCTCGCGACGCTTCAGCTCCATTCGCTCCTCGTTTTCCACGCGTGCCAGCGCCTGCTCGGCCCCGCCCAGCATTCGCAGCACCTCGTCATTGCGGACCAGTACGCCGCCGGACGCGATCGCGCCCATCGCCAGCTCCGGCTGCCAGGGCACACCGAGCTTGCGAACCACGAAGACGTCCAGAGGGGCCCGCAAGTGTCTGGCGACTTCGAAGGCGACCGGCACGCCCCCACGCGGCAGTCCCACGACTACCGGGTCTTCCTTGGCGTGGGCTTCGAGCGCCGCCGCCAGTTGCTTGCCGGCGGATTTTCTATTCGTGTAGATCTGCACGGTGATTTCATCCCTTGATGCATATGATCGGTTCAAGACGCGCGACCTTGTGCGCCAGGCCCGCCGCGTGTGCGACCTCGACCACCCGCTCGACGTCCTTGTAGGCGCCGGGCGCCTCCTCCGCGACCCCGCGCATCGACGGACTTTTGACGATGATGCCTCGCTCGGCCATGCTCCTGACGATGTCCCGGCCCTGCCAGCGACGCGTCGCCTGATGGCGGGACATTGCACGTCCGGCGCCGTGGCATGCCGAGCTGAACGCCGCCGCCTCGCTGTCGCTCGTTCCGGCGAGCACCCATGAGGATGTGCCCAGCGAGCCGCCGATGAGTACCGGCTGGCCCACATCCCGGTAGTCCGGCGGCACCGCGTCGTTCCCCGGGCCGAAGGCCCTTGTCGCTCCCTTGCGATGCACGAACAGCTTGCGTCGGATCCCGCGCAGCGTGTGCTCCTCCTCCTTGCAGATGTTGTGCGAGACGTCATACATCACCGTCAGCCTGGCTTCAGGCAGCTGACGCGCAAACGACTGCCGGGTCAATTCGGTCAGGATCTGCCGATTTGCCAGCGCGCAGTTCATTGCCGAGCGCATGGCGCCGAGGTAGCGCTGGCCAAGATCGGAGCGGATCGGTGCGCAGGCCAGCTCGCGGTCCGGAACTGTTATCCCGAGCGACGGGGCCATGATGGCCATTTCGCGCAGGAACTCGGTACCGATCTGGTGACCCAGGCCTCTGGACCCGCAGTGGATGCTAACCACTACCGCGCCGCACGCCAGGCCGTATGCGGCCGCCGCAGCCCGGTCGAATACGTCTGCGACTACCTGGATTTCGAGATAATGATTCCCGGAACCGAGCGTGCCCATTTCATCGCGCTGGCGCCGGCGTGCCTGCCTGGAAATCTGCCCGGGATCCGCCCCGTCGATGCAACCGCGTTCCTCGCAATGCTCGAGGTCTTCGCTCGCCCCCCAACCGCGCTCCACGGCCCAGCGGGCACCGCCACGCAACATCCGGTCGAACTCCGCGTCCTCCAGGCGAATGTGGCCTGTGCTCCCCAGGCCGGCTGGAATCTGCCGCGCCAGTTCATGCGCAAGTTTCTCGGCGACGGCCTCGATGTCGCGTCGCTGCAGTCCCGTCAGCAGGCTGCGCACGCCGCAGGAAATGTCGAAGCCCACCCCACCGGCCGAGACGATGCCGCCTTCTTCAGGATCGAAGGCCGCCACGCCACCGATGGGAAAGCCGTAGCCCCAGTGAGCGTCCGGCATCGCCAATGCCGCCTCGACGATCCCGGGAAGCGTCGCGACATTCGAAATCTGCTCGGCAACCTTGTCGTCCATCGCGGCGAGCAGTTCTTCATCTGCGAACAGGATTGCCGGCACGCGCATCGCGCCCGTGGCGGGCAGCAACCAGCGGAATTCGGACGTCCTCTCGAACCTGCGCGTCTCCATTCTTGCCCGGTTCCTTTTTTACCTCGACGCGTGCCTAGACGTCGGCGACGCACTGCGCGATCCAGTCGCCGTTTGAATCGCAGTGGACGTCCAGGGCGGTCATCGTCGCGCCCTTCACCTCGACTGCGGGCTCGTGGCGCTCGACGTCGATCGGTTCGCCCCAGGCGCGGGCCGACAGGCGGCGCCCGTCGCACTCGACCTCGAAGCGGGAAAACAACATCGACCGCGTGGACATCTCGTAGACGAGCGCATTGAGCCAGTCCACGAGCAACAGGCCCGGCTCGGGGGCCTCGCACTGCACGGCGACCTGCTGCTTGGGGTTGACCAGCGCCGGATCGGTGATAACAGCTGTCAGTGCCTGGGCGGCGCCGGCGAATGCCTCGGGCAAGGTATGGCCCAGTCCCCTGATGCCGATGTCGGCGCCGTGCGCGAAATGCTCCCAGCGGATGGTCATGACCGGCGAGCCGCCGAGACAACAGCCGTCCGGCGGGTCAGCCCGATTCTGCGGCAGGAAGCCGCCTGCGTCATGCGTGAAACTACGCGGCGGCCGTTCGTGGCCGCCGCGCCACGGCTCAACCCATGTTCATGCCACCGTTGAGCGAGAAGTCCGCGCCGGTCGCGAACGCCGACTCATCCGAGGCCAGCCAGGCCACGATGGAGGCGATCTCCTCAGGCTCGCCGAGCCGCTTCACCGGGATCGTGGCCACGATCTTCTCAAGCACCTCGGGCTTGACCGCCCGCACCATGTCCGTACCGATGTAGCCCGGCGACACGGTGTTGACCGTCACGCCCTTGGACGCGACCTCCTGGGCGAGCGCCATGGTGAAGCCATGGATGCCGGCCTTGGCGGTTGAGTAGTTCGTCTGGCCGAACTGGCCCTTCTGTCCGTTCACCGAGGAGATGTTGATGATGCGGCCCCAGCCGCGGTCGAGCATGTCGTCGATGACCTGCTTGGTGACGTGAAAGAGGCTGTTCAGGTTCGTCTCGATGACCAGATGCCATTGTTCCGAGCTCATCTTGCGGAAGACGACATCCTTGGTGATCCCCGCATTGTTGACCAGCACGTCGATCGGCCCGAACTTCGCCTTGACCGCAGCGAATGCCGCCTTGGTGGAGTCCCAGTCCGCGACATTGCCCTCGGATGCGTGGACCTCGAGCCCTTCCGCATGCATGTCCTTGAGCCAGCCGTCCTTTCGATGCGACCCCGGGCCGCAGCCCGCGACGACCACATAGCCTTCGTGACACAAGCGCCGGGTAATGGACGTGCCAATTCCGCCCATTCCGCCGGTGACGTAGGCCAGCCTTCCCTTTCCAGTCATGGATCCCCCTTGCGCGGCATGGCACGGCGAATCGCCGCAACTTCACGAGGGATACTAGCAGCGTGCCGGCCCTGCAACGTGACTTTGGTCGAATCGCCGCTAGTGGCGTCGACCCCGCAAGAGTCGCCAGATTGCCAACACGAGGGCCACGAGGATCAGCAGCTGCACCAGCCTGGCCATCAGCTTGCTCCCGCAATCCGCTCGGCCAGCTCGCGGCCGTTGCGCACGCAGTCGTTCATGGCGATTCCCCGGTAGGCGTTGCAGACGAGGTGAAGGCCGGTCTGTGGACGCGATCGCTCGAATATCGCCTCAACCCGCGCCAGGTGGCCCACGACGTAGTGCGGTATGCCCTTCTCCCAGCGATGGGTGAACACGACGTCGGGCTCCTGTGTCACGCCCATGGTCTTGGCCAGGCCTTCCATCGCGGTGCGCTGCAGGCCCTGCGGGTCCTGGTTGGCCAACTCGGGATTTCTCTGGCCGCCAATCATGATCCGGACGGCCTTGCAGCCTTCCGGCGCACGGTCCGGGAAGATGCTGGAATCCCACAGGATGCCGAGCACCGGGAGCTTTGCCGAAGTCGTGGTCAGCAGCCCGAACCCGTCCAGCGGGTGCTTCATGGCCCGGTAGCCCAGCCCGACGACCGCAATGGGCGTGTATTCGACAGCCTGCATCAGCCGCGAGAGTTGCGGATCGGATCGCCGGAACATCCCCGCGGACGCATGAGCCTGGGCGCCGACCACGACCTGGTCGAAGCTCCGCGAAACGTCCGGCGACTCAACGCGCCAGAGCGCGCCATCCCGCGAAATCTCACCGACCGGCTGGCCCAGCTGCCATTCCGCCTCGATCGTGCTCCGGAGGTGCTCGACCAGCGTGCCGACGCCGCCCTTGAAGCTCATCAGGATCCCGCCCGGTCCGGCTCCCTTTTTGCGCTTGGCAAGCATGCCCTTGAACAGGCCGCCGTATTCCTTCTCCAGGTTCACGACCAGAGGAAAGGCGGCGCTGACCGAGACCTTGGCCGGCGTCGTGCCGTAGATTCCCGCCGTCATCGCGTCGAGGAAGACGTCGGTGAGTCCCTTGCCCACGCGCCGGTAGCCGAACTGCTGCAGCGTCTCTTCGCCACCGTCCTGTCGGGGTCGGATGAAGAACTCACCGGCGACGCGCAGCTTCTGCGACCAGGTCAGCAGTCCCGACTTCAGGAACGCCTGTGGCGACTCGGGCAGCGGATGCAGTGCGCCGTTGAAGATGAACCGCTTGCGCGCCAGGTCTGAACTGGGCAGGAGCAACGCGCCTGCCCCGCAGTCCTCGACCAGCTTCAGGCTGTCGGGCTTGTTGGTCAGGAAGCCGTTGCCGCCGGCTTCAAAGCGAAAGCCGTCGACGTCCACGGTCCGCATGGTTCCGCCAGGCTTCGTGCCTGCATCAAAAATGGTCAGGTCCCAGTCAGGCCGCAGCCGCTTCAGGTAAAAAGCCGTGGTGAGGCCGCTGATTCCAGCCCCGACGATTGCGATTTTCATGGCGCGCAGTCTAACGGGAACCGGCCGAAGTCGTCTCCGTAGCAGCCACGAATCGCCCGGTTTTCACCCTGGTCACGTATCGTGAGGCAGCTGGACAGGGGAAGTGCAGCGGGGCGCAGGCGCCGCGCTTTGCACACTGCCAACTGCGGTGAGCCAGGATCGTGAAACTTGAATTGGTCGGAGCGCCGAGATTCGAACTCGGGACCCCTTGCACCCCATGCAAGTGCGCTACCAGGCTGCGCCACGCTCCGACCGGTCGAAACAGATACGCGGGTGGGGTCGGCCCGCGAGGTGCCAATGATAGCCGATGACGGATCCGCGCGCCGGGACCTCAGCGACGGAGCATCTTGAGGACCTCTTCCAGTTCCAGCCTGACCTGGCGAACGATCTGCTGGCTCTGGGACGTATCCTCGCGGGCCTCGTCGCCCTCGAGACGGTTTCGCGCTCCACCGATCGTGAAGCCCTCGTCGTACAGCAGGCCGCGGATCTGACGAATGATGATGACGTCCTGCCGCTGGTAGTACCTGCGGTTGCCGCGCCGTTTCACTGGCTTCAGCTGCGGGAACTCCTGTTCCCAGTAACGCAGGACATGCGGCTTCACGCCGCACAATTCGCTGACCTCGCCTATCGTGAAGTAGCGCTTGGCCGGGATCGGCGGGAGGTCGTTATTGTGGCTTGGTTCCAGCATATGCCTCTACCCTGGCCTTCAGCTTCTGGCCAGGCCGAAACGTAACGACCCGCCTTGCTGAAATGGGTATTTCCTCACCGGTCTTCGGATTCCGGCCCGGGCGCTGGTTCTTGTCGCGCAGGTCAAAATTACCGAAACCCGAAAGCTTGACCTGCTCGCCGGTCGCCAACGCAGCCCTGATCTCCTCGAAGAACAAGTCCACGAGTTCACGCGCCTCGCGCTTGTTGAGCCCGAGCTGGTTGAAGAGCGCTTCGGCAATTTCCGCTTTGGTCAAGGCCATGCAGTTAGTCCCTGATCGTGGCTTTGTGATCTTGTGTAACTCTCGCCACTACGGCTGCGACAACTGCGTCAGCATCCGCGTCCGTAAGCGTGCGAGAAGTTTCCTGCAAAATCAAGCCTAAAGCCACGCTTTTTCTACCCGGTTCTACCCCTGAACCGCGATAGACGTCAAAAACGCGTAATTCTTTTAGCGTTCCGCCGGCGGAAACACTAACACTTTCACGGAGTTGGTTCAGTGAGACCTGCTCGTCGAGCACCACGGCCAGGTCTCGCCGAATCGCTGGGAATTTAGATATTTCTTTATAAACAATAGTTTCCGAGCTAAAGCTCGATTCATAATCAATTTCGAATATGACCGGAGCGACCTTCAATTCCAGAGACTTCGAAAGTTTCGGGTGCAACTCGCCGATCCAACCGACCGGCCGACCGTCAATCGTGACACGCGCGCATTTTCCCGGATGCATGCACGGGAGGCTTCCCGCCGCGAACGCCACGCTGCCATCTGCTGCGGCCAGGGACAGCAAGGCCTCGAGGTCTCCCTTTACATCGAAGAAGTCGACCTGCCTGCGGTCTGAACCCCACTGCTCCGGTACGGCCAGTCCCCACGCCAGGCCTGCCAGGGATAGCCGCTCTTCCAGGGCGCCATCGTTCCACAGAAAAAGTGTGCCGAGTTCGAACAGCCGGACGCGATCCTGTTGCCGGCGGACGTTCTCTCCGAGGACGCGCGCAAGGCCGGGAAGCAGCGAACGCCGCATCGCGGCCATGTCCTCCGAGATCGGGTTCGCCAGCGCCAACAACTCGCCGTCGGGATCAAAGGCCCGCTGCAATGATGCGTCGACGAAACTGTAGTTGATCGTCTCCTGGTAGCCACGGTCCGCAAGCAAGGCGGCAGCGCGGTCCCGCCTTACGAGATGTTCGCTCGCCGGCAAGGGAACCTGGGGCACCAGCGCATCCGACTGCGGGATCTCGTCGTAGCCGTGAATCCGCGCCACTTCCTCGATCAGGTCCTGCGGTATCGACAGGTCGAAGCGATGGCTCGGGGGAATGACGCCGAGTACGTCTCCGGCCCCGGCAACCTGCATGCCCAGCCGCCGCAGTATCGATTCGATCTCTGCCCGCGGGATGCGCAGGCCCAGCAATCGCGCCACGTGTGCGGGATCGAGCTGAATGCCCGGGCGCGCGGGCACATGCGCGGGCTCCTCGGTCAACACCAATGGCCCGGCACGGCCGCCGGCTATCTCGAGCAACAAGCCCGTGGCCCGCTCGATGGCGCGTTCCTGCAGCCGCGGATCGACACCGCGCTCGAAACGCTGCGAGGCATCGGTATGCATGCCGAATCGCCGCGCGCGCCCAGCTATCGCCGCCGGGTTGAAGAAAGCGACCTCGAGGAAGATGTCACTGGTGTCGTCGGCGATGCCACTCTTCTCTCCGCCCATGACGCCCGCGATGCCCACGACGCTCGCGGCGTCCGCGATGACCAGGACATCGGGCTCCAGCGCCACTTCCTTGCCGTCCAGCAGCTCGAGGCGTTCCCCAGCACGCGCATGACGAACGTCGATCCGGGAATTCAGCCGCCGCAGGTCGTAGGCATGCATCGGCTGGCCGAGCTCCAGCATCACGTAGTTCGTGACGTCCACGACCGGACTGATCGAACGCAGTCCCGCGCGACGCAGCCGCTCGACCATCCACAGCGGCGAGACGGCATCCGGGCGGATGTCACGTATCACCCGTCCGGCGAAACGCGGGCAAGCCTCCGGCGCAAGCAGGCGAACCTCGAAGCGGTCCGGGATCGCGGCGATGACCGGCGCAATTTCCAGCTTCTTCAGCGGCGCACCACTGATCGCCGAGAGTTCCCGCGCGACACCGGCAATGGACAGCGCATCACCTCGATTCGGTGTCAGGTTCAACTCGAGAACCATGTCATCCAGGCCCAGCGCTTCGCGAAGTGCGGTTCCCGGAACCAGCTCGTCCGGCAGTTCCAGGATGCCTTCGTGGCCCTCGCCCAGCCCCAGTTCCCGTGCTGAACACAGCATCCCGAGGGAATCGACACCCCGCAGGCGTGCCTTGCGGATGGCCAGGCCGCCGGGCAGGCCTGCACCGACGGTGGCCAGTGCAACGGTCAGCCCGGCCCGGGCATTGCTGGCGCCGCAGACGACCTGTACGGTCTCGGCACTGCCATAGTCGACGGTGCAGACGGACAGCTTGTCCGCGTCAGGATGCGGATCCGAGCGGACGATCCTCGCGACGACGACGCCGTCGAAGGGCGGCGCCGCGCCTTCGATCGCCTCGACCTCGAATCCCGCCATCGTCAGGCGATGCGCAAGCTTGGCTGTGTCCCAGCCCGTCTCAACCCACTCCGACAACCATGCGGTGCTGACTCTCACGCGCCTACCCCCGGTTGAACTGCCTGAGGAACCTCAGGTCGTTCTCGAAGAACAGCCTCAGGTCGTTCACCGAATACCGCAGCATCGCCATCCGGTCGATGCCCATGCCGAACGCGTAGCCCTGCCAGCGGTCCGGATCGACGCCGCAGGCGGACAGGACGTTGGGATGGACCATGCCGCAGCCCAGGACCTCGAGCCAACCGGTCTGCTTGCAGACACGACAGCCCTCGCCGTCACAGAAGACGCACTGGATATCCACTTCCGCAGACGGCTCGGTAAAGGGGAAATACGAAGGGCGGAAGCGCAGCGCGCGCGGGCGCTCGAAGAACTGCTCGACGAAATGGGCCAGCACCGCCTTCAGGTTGGCGAAACTGATGTTCTCGTCGACCACGAGTCCTTCCACCTGATGGAACATCGGGGTATGGGTCATGTCCGAGTCGCAGCGGTAAACGCGGCCCGGAACGATGATGCGCATCGGCATCTGCTGGCTCTGCATGGCGCGAATCTGCACCGGCGAGGTGTGCGTGCGCAGCAGCCGACCGTCGGGAAAATAGAAAGTGTCGTGCATCGCCCGCGCCGGATGGTCGGCCGGGATGTTGAGGGCCTCGAAGTTGTGGAAGTCGTCCTCGACCTCCGGGCCTTCTTCCACCCGGAACCCGGCCTGGCGAAAGATCTCCTCGATCCTCAGCCGCGTGCGCGTAACCGGGTGCAAACCGCCCTGGTGCTCGCCTCTGCCGGGCAGCGTAACGTCGATCGTCCCCGCGGCCAGGTCGCGCTCGACCGCCAGCTGCTCCAGTGCGCTGCGCCGTGCTTCGATCGCGTCCGTGATCTGCTGCTTGGCCCGGTTGATCAGTGCACCGGTCTCCCGGCGCTGGTCGGGCGAGAGCTTGCCAAGAAGCTTCAGCTGTTCGGTGATCCGGCCCTTCTTGCCGAGGGCGCCCACCCGCACGGATTCAAGCGACGCCAGATCGGAACAGGCATCGATCGCGTCGAGCAGGTCCCTGGTAAGGGAATCGAGATCCTGCAAGGACTATCCTCCACGGCGCTGCGCACGGACACCGGCGCCGAAGGTCCGGCGCCCGCGCGTCACAGTCCAGACCCCGGCGATGCCGGTTACTTGGTTTCGAGCGCCGCCTTCGCCTTTTCGGCGATGGCGCCAAAAGCAGCGAGATCGTGGACCGCAAGATCGGCCAGCGCCTTGCGATCGATTTCGATTCCAGCCTTCTTCAGGCCAGACATCATCCGGCTGTAGGTCAGCTCGAACATCCGGGCCGCAGCGTTGATCCTCTGGATCCACAGCGCGCGATAGTCCCGCTTCTTCAGCCGGCGGCCGACGTAAGCGTACTGCCCGGCCTTGATGACGGCCTGCTTCGCGACGCGATACACCTTGCGCCTGGCGTTGTAATAGCCCTTGGCCTTGGCCAGGACCTTCTTGTGGCGGCGTCCAGCAATGACGCCCCGTTTGACTCGTGCCATGTACTTATCCTCTTGTCAGATAGCGTCAGAGACTGGGAAGCAGCTTTTTGAGCCGACCGACGTCGGTCTCGTGCACGAGCATGCTCGTGCCGAGCTGGCGCTTCCGCTTGCTGGGCTTCTTCGTGAGGATGTGGCGGCGGTGAGACTGCGCGCGCTTGAACCCGCTTGCAGTCTTGCGAAAACGCTTCGCCGCCCCCCGGTTGGTCTTCAACTTGGGCATTGTCTACTCCTTTTCTAACCTCTTCACACCGCCTGGGCGGGCTGGAGGCGTATCGGCGGCAAGCCGCCGGTCACTTCTATCGAGAGCGGCTCAATCGCCGCTCACTTCTTTTTCGGTCCTATGACCATCACCATCTGGCGTCCTTCCATCAGCGGACGCTGTTCGACCAGGCCGACTTCGGCGAGGTCGATGACCAGCCGATCGAGGAGCTTGCGCCCCAGCTCGGTATGGGCCATCTCGCGGCCGCGGAACCTGAGGGTTACCTTGGCCTTGTCTCCTTCCGTCAGGAAGCGAATCAGGTTACGCAGCTTGACCTGGTAATCGTTCTCGTCCGTACCCGGACGGAACTTCACTTCCTTTATCTGGATCTGCTTCTGCTTCTTCTTGGCCGAGTGCGCCTTCTTGTTCTGTTCGAACAGGAACTTGCCGTAGTCCATGATCCGGCAAACTGGCGGTTCAGCCGTCGGCGAAACCTCTACAAGATCCATCGCCGCTTCCGCCGCCATTTGCAGGGCTTCGGCGCGGTCTACGACACCGACCTGCGATCCGTCGGCACCGATGATGCGCAGCTTTGGCGCAAGGATCTCGTCATTGCGCCGTGTGCGCTTGCTTGTTGAAATACGTCATTCCTCCAAAAAATCGCGGCCACGACACACCGCATCCCGGGTGATTCGCGCCGCCACCTCTTCCAGGGGCATCACGCCCAAATCGTTCCCGGACCGTGTGCGCACGGCCAAAGACCTGGAATCCACTTCCCGATCCCCTGCAACGAGCAGGTACGGGACACGCGCGAGCGTGTGTTCACGGATTTTAAAGCCGACTTTTTCATTGCGCAAGTCGATTTCTGCCCGAACCCCCTGATTCTTAAGGAATTCCACGGTATCCCGGGCAAAATCAGCCTGTTTGTCGGTAATGTTCATCACAACCGCCTGGACCGGCGCGAGCCAGGTCGGGAGCTTCCCGGCGTGGTTCTCGATCAGGATGCCGATGAACCGCTCGAAGGAGCCGAGGATCGCCCGGTGCAGCATGACGGGAGGCCGCCGGCTGCCGTCCTCGGCGACGTACTCGGCCCCGAGCCGGGCCGGGATCCCGTAGTCGACCTGCAGCGTGCCGCACTGCCAGTCCCGGCCGATGGCGTCCCGCAGCACGAATTCGAGCTTCGGCCCATAGAAGGCGCCCTCGCCCGGGTTCATGGTGTAGGGCAGCCCGGAGGCCTCGACGGCATCCCGAAGCGCGGCCTCCGCGCGATCCCAGGTCTCGTCACTGCCGGCCCGCTTTTCCGGTCGGTCGGCGAACTTGACCCGAACGTCGGTAAAGCCGAAGTCGGCGTACATGGACATCAGCAGCTTGCAGAAAGCCACCGTCTCGGCGCTGATCTGCTCCTCGGTGCAGAAAATGTGCGCGTCGTCCTGGGTGAAGGCGCGCACCCGCATCAGCCCGTGCAGGGCCCCCGACGGCTCGTTGCGATGACAGGATCCGAACTCCGCCATCCTCAGCGGCAGGTCCCGATAGGACTTGATTCCCTGCCTGAAGATCTGCACGTGTCCCGGGCAGTTCATCGGCTTGACCGCGAGGACCCTGCCCTCCGATTCAGCGATGAACATGTTCTCGGCGTAGTTCTCCCAGTGCCCGCTCTTCTCCCAGAGCGTGCGGTCTAGTAACTGCGGCGTCTTGACCTCCTGGTAGCCGTGCTCGGCAAGGCGCTCGCGGACGTATTGTTCGATTATCAGCCACAACGTCCAGCCCTTTGCGTGCCAGAAGACGCTGCCGACCGCCTCCTCCTGCTGGTGGAACAGGTCGAGTTCCCGTCCAAGCCGGCGGTGGTCACGCTTCTCGGCTTCCTCCAGTTGGGTCAGGTGGATCTTGAGTTGCTTCTCGTCCGGCCAGGCCGTGCCGTACACCCGCTGCAGCATCTCGTTGCGCGAATCGCCGCGCCAGTAGGCCCCTGCGAGCTTCATGAGCTTGAAGGCGCCGAGCTTGCCCGTGCTCGGCACGTGCGGACCGCGGCACAGGTCTTCCCAGTCGCCCTGCCCGTAGAGGGAGATGTCCTCGCCTGGAGGAATGGACTCGATGATCTCGGCCTTGTAGCGCTCGCCGATGGAGCGGAAATGTTCCGCGGCATCGTCACGCGGCAGAGTCCTCCTGTGGATCGGCAGGTCCGCCGCGGCCAGTTCCTTCATGCGCGCCTCGAATTTCTCGAGGTCCTCAGGCGTGAACGGACGCTTGAACGCGAAGTCGTAGTAGAAGCCGTTATCGATGACCGGGCCGATGGTGACCTGGGCATCCGGATAGATCGACTGGACCGCCTGCGCCAGCAAGTGCGCGGTGGAATGCCGGATGACCTCCAGGCCCTCCGGGTCGCGACTGGTGATGATGCGCAGGCGTACATCGGAGTCGATGCGATGACTGGTGTCCACCAGCGTCCCATCGACCTCGCCCGCCAGGGCGGCGCGGGCGAGACCTGCGCCAATACTGGCTGCGACCTCACCCACCGTCACGGGCTGCTCAAACTTGCGCTGGCTGCCATCCGGCAGAGTAATGACCGGCATTTCCCAAGTCTCCAGTTACGACGACGGCTGCGCCAACGACAAGGGCGCCGTCTGCCGACGACGCCCCCCGGACGTCCGCTTACCCTATTCGGGATCAGCTCAAATGCTATCACGGCGGGGGCCAACACGGCTGGACGTTCAGGTCAAGCGTCATTTCAAAAATCGTGAGCGGGACATCGCATCCGGCCGCCCGATCCAGTACCCTTGCGCCACTCATGCAGGCGCGCCAGACACTGTCGCAGTTGCCAGCCGCTTCGATCGCCCCCCCGGCGACGAAGCCCCCGAACCGTCTTTACACCCTTCTGGAGTGGCGGGCGCTGATCGAACTCGGCACCCTGCCCCTCAGCTGGCCCTGGCTTCGGTCTACGCCGAAGGGGGACGGCCACCCCGTGCTGCTACTGCCCGGATTCACCGCCAGCGATGCGACCTTGGCTCCCCTCGCCGCCTTTCTCCGCTCCCGCGGTTACGCGGTCGAGACCTGGGGCTTCGGCCAGAACAAGGGCTTCAGCCGCAAGTTCGTGGCCGCGCTCGAGCAGAAGGTCCGCTACATGCACCACCGGGCCGGTCGCAAGATCAGCCTCATCGGCCATAGCCTCGGTGGCGTGTTCGCCTACGATCTCGCACACCAGCTGCCGGATTGTGTCCGCAGCGTCGTCTCGCTCGGCAGTCCGATGCGACTAAGCCGCGGGCGAGTCGAGGCGCCCCTGTCGGTCAAGGTGCTCTATCGGCTCCTGGCACACCCGATGGGACCGGTCGCCCACATGGCCATGTCGCGGGCCCGGAACCTGGAAATCCCGCCCTCGATGCCTTCGGTCTGCATCTACTCCGCGACCGACGGCGTGGTGCCAGCGCACGCGGCCGTGATCGAAACCACCAGCAAGCAACACGAGAACCTGGCGGTCCCCGGGAGCCACATCGGGCTCGGCATCAATCCGCTGGTGCTGTGGATACTGGCCGACCGCCTGTCACAGCGCGAAGATCGCTGGAAGCCTTTCAAGCCCAAGGGCGGCGTTGCACGGCTCTACAAGGGCCTGCTGGCGCTGCCCAAACCAGCCAGCTAGTTCCCGGAAAGGAAACAAGATCCATGCGGATCTGTGTAGTTGCGGCTACGCTTTTGCTGGTGGCGGGTTGCACATCGCAGCCCCGGCCGGCCACCGAAACACCCGCTGTCGCGCCGACGGCCCCTCAGCAGCATGATGATGGTGCCGTCATGAGCGTCCAGGAGGCCCGGAAGGCCGGGTACAGGATCGTCAACCAGGACGGCGAGCCGATGTACTGCCGCGAAGAACTGAAGACCGGCTCACACGCTCGCAAGGACACGATCTGCCTGACGGCGGAAGAACTTGCCATGGTTCGCGAAGCTGCGCGGCGCAACGCCGCGCAGATGCAGCGGGCGACCGCCATACCTCAAGGCAAGTAGGCGAACGGCCTGGCCCGGCCGGCGAGCCGGGGCCCGCTCAGGCGCGATGCCCGGCTCTCACTGAGGCCTCCGCAAGCGGGCCGCGAAAGGTAGCCGGTGTGCCAGGCGAGTCCTGGTCCAGTGCCCGCCGGCCCGTCTTCGTCCTGATCACAGCACCCAGAAACAGAAAGGCCGCGCGGCTTGCGCCGCGCGGCCTGAAGGATCGACCTGTCGCGATCAGAACTTGTACTTGATATTCGCGCGATAGTACATGCCGATCGTGTCGTAGGTGCTCACGTCGGTGTTCGCGTTGAGGACGTTGTTCTGGAACATGATCGGCGGCTGCTCATCCGTGAGGTTGTTGATGCCGACGTTGAAGGTCAGGTTCTCCCGGAACGTATAGCCAAGGTTAAGATCCAGGTAGGTCACGGACGGAACCTTCAGGTCCGGTTGCACGCCGGGTGAACCATCCGGATCGTGGATCACCATTCCGGCGATGTAACGGGCCGACAGCAAGGCGGAGAACGGCTCAAAGCTCCAGCCGACGCTGGCCAGCGCGCGCCAGTCCGCGTAGTTGCCGTACTGGCGGTCGAATGTGCCGGCCACCTCCTGCGTTTCGCAAATATCGCAAGGCGTGGAGTCGTACTTATCGATATAGGTCGTATCCACGCTGAACTGGAAGCTGCCGGCACGCGTGTCACTGAGCAGGTACTTCAGCCCGATATCCACGCCGCTCGTTTCGAGCTTGCCGAAGTTCAGCGTCGGCTGGTCGATCAGGAACACCTGGCCATCCGGGAAGCGCGTGATGTAACCGCAATAGGTCGGGTCACCGGTCGCCACGCAGATGTCCGCGGTGCTGTTGACGTCGACCGCCGTGATGATGTCGTTCAGCTTGTACTGCCACCAGTCCGCGCTAACCGAGAAGCCCCCGAGAAAGCTCGGCTGATACACGAAGCCCACCGTGATCACGTCGCCCGTCTCGGGCTGCAGGTCCGCGTTGCCCGAAAACAGGCCCGTGATCTGCGAGTTGGGCTGCGCGAACGTTCCATCGGTCGGAACATTCTCGCAGGCAAGCGTGAGGTTAGGATTCGCCGCCACGTCCGCCGCCGTCAGGCCCACGCAGGGGTCGTTGAAGGTCGGCGCGTTGGCTGCCTTGCCGCTGTACAGGTCGGCGACGGTCGGTGCACGGAAAACCTCAGACCAGGTCGCCCGGAGCAACAGGTCGTCGATCGGACGCCATTCGAACTTGACCGAGCTGTTGGTGGTGTTCCCGAAAGTGCTGTAGTCCGAATACTGGGTTCCCAACGTCAGGTTGAGCGCGCTGGCGCCCGGGACGTCGGCCAGCAATGGGATGAAGACCTCCGCATAGAGCGACGTGACGTCGTAGCTCCCGCGGGTATCCGCCGAGCAGGTTTCCTGTGAGATGCCGCAGGTGGCAAAGTCCGGCGGCTGAGACTCGGTCAGCGTGTCCGTGTCAAAGGCGTACATAAACTCGGAGTAGCCTCCACCGACGGCCGCCTTAATCATGCCGCCGGGGGCGGCGAACAGGTCACCGCTGAATCCAAGCGAGACATCCCTGTAGGTGTAGGTCGTGTGCTGGTTGTAGGCGGCCGTGATCGTGTTCAGGCCGGCTTCCTGATCCGGATTCTGCATGTCAAAGACATTAATCGGGATACATCCCGAGATGATGTTGCCCGGCGTTCCGCAAACCACGCTGTTGCTGGCCGCATCGAAGAAGCTCGGGCCGATGGCGGCCTGGAACTTGTTGCCCAGGTAGTAGCCATCGGTCTTGACCTGCTGTCCGAGGCCCTGGTAGTTACCGCTCAGGTCCCAGTCCCAGCTTGTGTCCATGATCGACCCACGGGCACCCAGTGTGACCAGGTCGGTCGTCGTTTGAACCTTGTTTCGCCGCTCCCCAACCCGAGCATGCGCCACAGCGCGTTGGGATTGGATCCGTCGATGCCCCCGAAAGCAATGCCAAACGGATTGTAATAATTATCGACTGGAATGACGATGTTGTCATTGCGGGAATCGAACGGCAACGCGGCAATCTGGAAACCGGACGTTGTGAAGTTATGCAGCAGCTGCGCATACACCTCTACGTTGTCGTTGACGTTGTAGTTGGCCGCGGTGAACACGCTGGCGCGCTCTTGCGGCGTAATGATCAGGTTCAGCGGCTGGTAGTTGTAGAAGTCATCCCCGCTCCAGCAGCGATAATCGTCGACATCGGTGCCCGCCGCACCCTCGTTCTTGGTGATCGACGAGCAGCCAAAATCGGTTGCCAGCTGACTGCCGGTCGGCAGGAAGATACGGCCGTTCGGCGCACGACTCGAGCCGAAAGCGTAGATCGTGCCACCGTACAGATAGAGCGCATCGCGAGAGAACTTACGGTCGCCAGCGGAGATGCTCTCCTGCTTGTTGTAGTTCAAGCCGATGATGACGTTGCCCTTTTCGCCCTGCGTGCCCCAGGCAAGGCCAACGGCGTTGCTCGTGCCATCACCCTCGCCGGACTGACCGTAGTCGTAGCTGAGCTCCATGCCCTCCAGATCGGTGCGGGTGACGAAGTTGACCACGCCAGCAACGGCGTCGGTGCCGTAGATGGCGCCAGCGCCTTCCTTCAGTACGTCCACGCGCTCAATCAAGTTGATCGGAATGATGTTGACGTCGGCAGCGCCGTTGCCGGCGATGCCGCCAACCCGCCTGCCGTTCAACAGCACCAGCGTGCGCTCGTCGCCAAGGCCGCGCAGCTCGACCGTCGAGGCGCCGTCGCCACCGCCGTTGTTGACCGCGGGGTTGGTGGACGCGCCGGAAACGACCGGCACCTGCGCCATCAGCTGACCCAGATTCGTGGCTCCGGAAGCCTCGATCGCGCTGCGATCCATGGCGAAGACGGGGCTTGCCGTTTCCTGGTCGACGCGACGGATGCGCGAGCCGGTAATGACGACTTCCTCAAGGGCGACTTCCTGGGAAACCGCGGCAGGCGCATACACAGATGTGGCGGCGATGGCCGACGACATCAATACAACGTGGATGGCGCTTCTAAGATCTTGAGTGGTGGACATACTTGCAGGGCCTCCTGTTGAATCTCGTGGGCAGACGGTGGATTGCCACGTGCTATTGCGGAGTTTACGTATTCCGTACGTAAACATACCTACGGCGATTCAAAAAGTAAACAACAATCATTCTCGGTTCGAAAACCAGTCAAGTGCTCATTTTTGGACAAAAGCTGTCGCGCGAGACTTTGTTTGTTGCGTCTTCGCCACACTTGTTGAGTACCGTTCCAGCAACAAGGGACCATTGTGCGATGCTGCGGGGACGTGTACTGCACCACCGCCCTGCCCCCAGGGCCCTTGGCCTGGCCCGGCACAATGAGGCAGAGTTGAACCATGCTCGATTTGCCCGCCCAGCCGGTACTCGATAAACACAGCCTGGTGGGCGGTTGTGTACGGCTCAACGTAACAGTCGATGCCGGGCGGCTTGCCGCCGAGGTGCGCGCCCTGCC
The DNA here is from genome assembly GCA_963695465.1 of uncultured Gammaproteobacteria bacterium. GTDB lineage: Bacteria > Pseudomonadota > Gammaproteobacteria > Steroidobacterales > Steroidobacteraceae > SG8-30. The sequence continues at coordinate 39,549 of CAVOGM010000005.1, read as the reverse complement.
AGCCAGTGTCTGGGATATCCGCGGCGGGAAGTCCCGCTACCCGCGCCAGGGTGTGCATCAGGCCGCTGAGACGGTCTTCCTGCGCGGACACGCTCCAGCCGAGGGAGACATTCCTGTGGAGGACAGGCCCCCCCTCGAGGCGCTTCCCTACACGCGCCAACTAATCTATGAGGAGCTTGGCTCGCTGCCTCAACGCTGCCTGCTTGCGCGCCTTCCTGCCGGCGGGACCGTAACTCCGCACATTGATCGCGCGCCATATTTCTCGAAGACATTGCGACTGCACGTGCCGGTCGAATCACACGAAAGAGTCTGGATGATCTGCGATGGCCTCGCCTACCTGATGAAACCGGGTGAGGTCTGGGTGCTCAATAACACGACCGTGCACGGCGTCTGGAACGCTCACCCGGCCCTCTCGCGGACTCACCTGATCTGCGACTTCCTGCCGGATCCGGGACTTCTGGACCTGCTGGCGCATGGTGAGCGGGGACTCGGTTCGCCCATGCCCGAGGCCAGGGAACACTTCGCGGCGCTGGCGCTTCAGCAGGCGGCCAGGGGCGAATGATTGCCACGGGTCGGTTCGTCTTTCTGCACCTGCACAAATCCGGCGGCACGTTCGTCAATGAGTGTTTGCTGCGATTCATACCCGACGCCAGACAGCTCGGCTATCACCTGCCGCGGCACATGATCCCGCCCGAATCGGCTGCGTTGCCGGTACTCGGCCTGGTACGCAATCCGTGGAGCTACTACGTTTCATGGTTTTCCTTTCAGGCCGCACGCAATCAGCCGAATGCGCTGTATCGCATCCTGAGCGATGAAGGGCGGCTCAACTTCCGGGATACCGTGTCCAACATGCTGGAACTAGGCAGCAGCCCGATCCACCTCGACCGACTCGTGAAAGCGCTGCCGGCATCCTACGGCAACAGGGGCATCAACCTGCCCGGATTCGCGCTGTCACCGATCCGCGGAACCGGCTGTGGTTTCTACTCTTACCTCTACCGCTACATGTTCGGCAGCGACGACGCCTCTCTGGTCATCGGGCAGATGGAATCCTTGAGACGCGACCTGCCACATATGCTTGAATCCGTGGGGCAGCCTGTCAGCGTCCCGATGCGCGAGTTCATACAAGGCGCGGCCAGGCGTAACCCCGCAGACACGGGCACTACGCCGCAATGTACGACGATGAGCTCCGGGAAATGGTTGCCGAACGCGATGCGCCGCTCATTGGACGACACGGGTTCAGGTTCGGGGATTGACCTTCCGCAGCGACTCCAGCCGGCTCAACGTCGCCTCAACCGAGGGCAGCACCCGAAGGATTTCCGACTCGTTGCGACGCCACTTGCCTGCCTCCGGCCGAGTCTGTGTATACCTCGACAACGGTAGAGGCGCAGAAACCCGCGCCGCCAGCGCATCGTCAAACTCTATGCCGGCAAAGCTGCACAGGTGTCGAACTGTCGTCGTCGGGTCGGACACCAGCTCCGCATACGTAACCGACGTCCAGTGGTCGCGCGGCAGCGCAGCCAGGTCATCGAGGGCAACGCGATTGGCACAGTCCCACTGGTAGGCTGCCACCTCCTCGAGAGGTCTGCCTCGCAGCGACTGCCAGCCCGGTGGCAGGAGGAGCGACCACGGCCCGTCCCATCCCTCAAGCGTCCTGTAGGTCGTCCATTTCCCAGAGCGCCAGGCCTCCATGATGCTGCTGATGTTCTCCCGCGGGTCGCGCCACAGCAGCACGAAGCGGGCATCCGGGAACATCTCGAGAAAGAACGGGATCCGTAGTGCATTCTTGGGGGTCTTTTCCAGGACGCGCACTTCCCCGGCCGTCTGCGAAAGCCTGTTGCCCCCCGCATCCTGCACGTTGGCGAGCAGCTCGTCGCTGATCCTCTGCGAGATCTCCGCAGTGCAATGCGCGTTGGTGAGGCGGTTGGAATCCACACCCGACGCACCGGGCTGCAGTTCCGGAATGCTTTCCACCAGCCAGTGCGCCTCGTCCCCAAGCGTCCAAAACTGACTGCTCGCGCTCAAGGTCTCGAACAGCAACGTGCTGCCGGAACGTGGTGCCGCGATGATAAATACCGGCTGGCGCACACGCGGTCGTCGTGATTCGCCAGCGACACCGGGTCTCGCGAGCGGCGCCTCCGTTGCCAGGGGTACCTGCACAAGGTGCTGAAGAACCCTGGCTTCGAGCACCCTGTGTGCCTCCACCTTGTTAACGCGCATCATGAGCCCTTCGGCAAGCGCGCGCGATTCGGAGCGCAGCTTGTCGACCACCCTGCTGAACTCCTGCATGCCTGACGGGCTTTCGCCACTCAGCGCGTACAACTGCCGCCAGTCGAAGCAAAAGCCCTGCAGCAGCCAGTGGTATCGGGCCAGTCGATCCCGGGCCTCGGCCGAATCTTCGGTGGGCACCAATTCGCCGCGGAAATCAGCCAGCAGCAGCTCCACTTCGGCGGGTGGCATGACCGGACGGGGAATTACCCGCTCAGTAAGTATCTTCGCGTCTACGCCGGGGCGATATTCAAGGGTCCCGTCCGCCAGCTCTCCCGACCCGGCCTGCGCCACGAACTGCCAAAAGGCTGCCGTGCCCGAGGTATCGGCGACGAGGTGAATGCGTTCGTCGTCGGTCGGATTCTCGACATGGTGCCGACGCCAGTTATCGAAAATCCATGCCTCGCCAGGCGCCATGTGGACGCTCTGCCCGTCGCAATGGAAACGCACTTCCGGACGCGTAATGATCGGAATGTGCATGCGAACCCGGTAGAACCAGTGGTAATTGATGTCTGCATGCTCGGGCACCGTGCTGTGTGGAGCCAGCCGCATCAGCCGTGAGCGGCTCCAGACCACGCCGAAGTTCGCCAGGACCTGGCGAATGTAGGGACAGCGCTCCAGGTGCGGGGTGGGCTGCATCAACCCATGGAGCCCGTCGTTCTCGCCGCCGTCCACGCTGAGGAGGCGCAGTGCGCTATTGCCCGGGATGTCGTTTGGGTGCCTGGCCCAGGCATCGGCGGGCAGCGCCTCTATTTCATGGAGGAGACGCGCCACGTCGAAACGCAGGGGCAACCGAAAGAAGGGACGTACCAGTTTCATGAATCTTCAGAGCCGCTCCATCGTCTTGCGAAAATCGCCGATGGCCTGCACAAGATCGGCGACAGCCGCCTGCTCGACGGCGGTCAAATAGGGGTTCCAGAGGTCGAGGATCAGCACCACGCGAGTCTCCTGGCTGCGATTCCAGGCCTCGTGCTCGTAGGTGTCGTCGAAGACGACAACGTGGCCTTCCCTCCAGGCATGGATCTCGCCACCGACGTTGAGCGCACAGTCCGCGGGCACGATGAGTGGCAAATGCGCGACGACCCGGGTATTCGTAACGCCGCGGTGCGGCAGCAGGTGCGTCCCGGCGGTGAAGACCGAAAACAGCACCTCCGGACCGTGTTCTGGCACCCGCGACAATGGCAGAGCATCGACCGCGGCGGCTGTCGCCGGGCAGCTGGCGCAGTTATCGTCCCGGCGAACGCCATGACGGTAGAAGTAATAACCGTTCCAGCTGGGGGTTGCGCCCACCCCGCGCAGGTTCTGTTGTTCCACGTCCGTCGCCGTAAAAACGCGTTCTCGTCCCTGCTCCGAGGGCAGCAGCCGCAGCAGCTCCTGGCGAATGGTTTCAGTCTGTGCTTCAAATCCGTCGACCCATGGACAGGCCGTTCGACTCAGGTAGGGGCTGGTCGGCAGGTCCGGGAAGTAGAGAAAAGTTGGCTGCTGGCGGGCATCAGGAAACGCCACCCGCTCCTCGCCCAGATAGATCCGCAAGCACTTCTCGACGCGCGCCATGGATTCGCGGCCATAGCGACTGGCGAGTCGTTCCGCGACGTCAAAGAGCAGCCCCCGCCGCCGCGTCCGTACCGTCAGAACCGCGTGTTCGACCAACGGCCGCAATCCGACCGGCGTGGTCTCGGCGTTGAGCCACTGGTTCTGGGCCTGGGCATCATGGAGCGTACGGGCAAACTGCATCGCCGCGGCATCGCCTTCGCCACTACGCTCCAGCAGTGACGCGCAGTGCAGCCGCGACAGGTAGAACTCCGGCTTGAGCCGCAATGCTTCCTGGATCGCCAGCAGTGCGGCCGGCAGTTCCCCAATCATCTCCCGAGCACGGCCAAGATGATGGAAGGACACCGGATTGGAAGGGTTGATCCTGGTGGCTCGCTCGAGCAGAGCCACGGCCCTCGCCGGATCGCCGTCACGGATCGCGGCAAGCGCAAGGATATTGAGCGCTTCAACATCATCAGGCGAACGCTCAAGGACCGCCCTACTGGCACGCTCGGCGTCGGCCAGGCGGCCTTCCCTCAGGAGCCGTTGCGCCTCCGTCATTGTCGTCATGACCGCTTACCCATCAGCATATAGCGAGCCAATACGTGAATCCCGCCCAGCCCAGAGGATATCCTATCTGCCATGAGCACCACCGACCTGCGCCACTACATCCGCACCTACGACGGGGACCTGGAGCCCGCCTTGTGCCAGCAAATGACCCAGTCGTTCAATTCACTGGGCCGATTTCACCAGCCCAACGGCCGCGGGCACCGCGCCGGGCTGGAAAACTCCGCCTGGACCGAACTGAATGTTACCCGCCTGTCGGACCAGACATTCCTCGGCCTCTTTCGGGCGCGGATCGACCTGGCCCTTGACCGGTATAACCAGGAAGTAGGTCTCGATATCCAGGTGCCCAACTCACCGAAAACGGCGGACCTGATCCTGAAGCGCTACCGTCCGGGCATGGACGAGCAGTTCGAGCCGCACTTTGACTCGATCCATGAGGTTGCCAACCGCTATCTCGTGCTGATCTGGTACCTGAATGATGTTACCGAGGGCGGGGAAACCGTATTCCCGCAACTCGACATCCGCGTGGCCGCGCGACAAGGCCGGATGCTGGTATTTCCCCCTTACTGGATGTTCCAGCACGCCGGGCTGGCGCCGGTTTCGGGGGACAAGTACATCCTTTCTACGTACTTGCTTTTCTGACTCTCAACCGTGATAGCCCCAGCGGTCGAGATATGGCTGCACCTGGGGAATGACCCCGCCAAAATACCTCTCGTAAGTCTTCCAGCGCCCGATTGAACGGGTGTTAACTGGCTGCACGACCTGGCTGTAACTTGGCGAACTGATGAATCCCTTGCGACTGGCGTGCTCCGCCGTCGCCAGCATGGCGTCCGTCCAGGGAAGCTCGAGGAAATCGGCGAGCTTGCGCATCTGGGGCTCGAATGCGCTGACCGATGCCTCGTAGTGCAACTCATAGGCAGCCGGCCGCAGGATGACGGCTTCACGGTACCAGAAGTCGAATGCGCGGCGGTATCCGGCCGCCAGCGACGGCAAATCGCGGCACAGGAGAGAAAATTCAGGCGCTCTGAAGTGCTGCATGTAACAGCTGAGGATCACATCGCATGGGTGTCGAATGGCCAGCACGATGCGTGCATTGGGGAACAGCCGACGAATCGCCGGCAGAGCCAGCAGGTTGAGTGGATTCTTGTCGACCAGGCGCTGGCCAGGCTCCAGATTGACCCGGGTCCGGACACGCGACCAGTAAAGCAGGCGCAATTCGTCCATCTGGGCCGCGCTCAGGGTGGCCAGGCTCTCCGGGTAGCCGACATCGTCGTCCACCATCCGGTCGATCACCTCGTGCAGGAATCGCGTCTCGTCCATGGACTCGAGCGACGGGTGCGCATCAAGGGTCTGCTCGAGCAAAGTGGTACCTGATCGCGGGAAGCCAACGATGAACACCGGACTCTCTTCCAGACTCGGCGCGCCCGTCGCATCCCACGCCGCGACATCGGCAGCGACGCAACCGAAATCCGCAATCTTCAGCGGCGGGCCGTCCTTGCGCGGTTCCACGTCCGGCTTGGTCAGCTTCAGATAAGCGACCTGTGATCGATGCGCCTCTTCGAGGGCAGCAAACGCCTCGTCGTAACGACCCAGGCGATCAAGAGCCGTCGCCTGCGGAAAGAGACAATAGTGCTTCAGGTGAAAATCGCGGGTCCCCTCGAGTAGCTCGGCATACAGTTCGCAAGCCTCCTGCGATCGCCCCTCGCGGTCAGCGAGCCGCGCCTCGGCCAGTTTCACATCGCTGCCCAGGGCCTGCGCGCGTGGGTCTGCTTTCAGCACCTCCAGCGAGGCGCGGGCCTCCTTGAGCTTGTTGGTGCGTTCCTGCACCTGGATCATGCATAGCATGGCCTCAGGGTCTGGGCTCGGATCATGCGAGGCCAGTTCGATTGCCCGGGCAGCGCTTTTCAGTTCGCCCAGCTTCATGAGCAGCAACCCGATCTTCGCCAGCAGGCCGGTATTCAGGCCCCGCATCCGCGGCCAGCCAATGAGTACCGCAATGCCCTCCTCCTGGCGCATCGTTTCGTCGCAGCACACCGCATACTGATAGCAGATTTCGGCGTCATCCGGCGCCAGCCTGACGGCATCCTTGAGCACCATCCACGCGGCGTCGAAGTTTCCTGCCGCGTAGTGCACAAGCCCCACGTTGTAGTAGAAATCCGCGGACGCTTCGCCCAGGGCGCCGGCCCTCGCATAGGCGTCCAGTGCCTCCTCGTGGCGACGCTGCGCCTTCAATGAGGTGCCGAGATTCATCCAGTGACCAATGTTTCCCGGGTCGCGGCGAGTGAGGTCGGCGAAGATCTGCGCCGCCTTGGCATGCTGACCCAAGGCCAGCATCGACGCGCCCAGGACGCTTTGTGCCGCGAGATGCGCCGGGCGCGCCTTCAGGGCCCTGCGACAATGAGACACGGCCGCCTCGAATTCACTCCGCTGGTACAGGGATATCGCCGTCTGTACGAGAGAATCCGGGTCGGCGGCAACACTAGTCATGGCATCTCAACGGCATTCTGGGCCAGTACGAAATCGGGATCGGCTGAAAATTGCCCCAGCACCGGCTCAGGCAAGATCCCGGCGCGAAAGTTGCTGGTAAGGTAAGCGAGGCATCACCTTCCAGATATTGCAGCGCATACGATCCCCGAAGGCAACAGTTGAATCGAGGGCGAAGGAAGCGGACAGTCGCGACAACTGCCCCAAAGAGGCGCTCCTTTTCCCAGGGCCGAAATACGGCGCAGTTCAGCGCCCCGGTCTGCGGCCTGCCACCTTCCGTCCAGCGCCCTTCCGGGTTCCGGCAAGCTTTGCCTTACGACTGGACTGCGCTTTGCGCTTGCGGGCGAGCCGTCGCCTGGCGAGAGTCAGGTAATCCTGGAACTCATCGCGGATACACTGCGCCAGCAACTCCGGCTCCGGCACGATTTCCCGGCAGGACGTCGGCGATATGACGATGCGGCCCTCGTGACTCGTCACCGAAAACACCAGTCCCATTCCGTCTGTGATCGGCATGATGGCGGAGAAATACGTCATCCGGGCGCCGTTCAGGAACAGCGGAATGGTCGGACCCGGCACATTCGTGATCGTGCAATTGGCCAGCGGGGCGTGTTTTCCAACGCCCAGTGCCGCGCCGTAGAGCAGCCTCGCCGTCGTCGCAAGCGTACGGGCCGGCGCGTGCAGGCTCAGGTCGGTCAATTCCCGCGCACCGACCGCGTGCTGCATCTCGTCCGCGCTCGACGTGTGTGACTGGACGTGCCTTAGTCGTTCGACCGGATCGACGATATCCGTGCCCAGCGGCACGCGTAGCATGCTGACGTTGTGGTTCGCACTCGACGTGTCCGCATTGCGGATCGAGATCGGGGCGACTGCCACCAGGCTCGCCGGCGGCAGTTCGTCGTGCGCCTCGAGGTAGCGGCGCAAGGCGCCACCGCAGATGGCCAGGACGACATCGTTGACCGTCGCGCCTTCGACCAGTTCGCGAATTTCCCTGAACTCGTCGAGCATGAAGCGCCGGGTGTCGAACACCCGATGCGGCGAGACTTCGGCATTGAAGCGGGTGACCGGCTGGCGCTCCGGGTGCAGAAAAGCGTCGCTCACCGCGCCGAGGATCACGGGGCCGAGCCGCCTGACCGCGCGCATCAAGGGTCCGGCCATCTCGAATGGCTGCACCACGTTGTGAATCGCCGCGCGCGCGAGCAAGGACAGCGACCCCGGCGGAGCCTGCGGGAACCATGGCTCCGGGGGCTCCGGTTCCGGAGCCTTGCGTGTCGTATCGTGCAGCAGCGTGGTGATCTCGGCGCCACCGAACAGGTCGATCGCCGAGTGATGGATCTTGGTCAGCAGCGCGAAGCTGTCGTCCGGCAGGTCCAGGAATGAATCCAGCCCCTCTACCAGGTAGATCTCCCAGAGCGGGCGGGTCAGGTCCAGTGGCCGCGCATGCAAGCGTGAGGCCTGGATGCAGAATTGTCGCCAGTCGCCCGGCCGCGGCAAGGCGACATGCCTGACGTGGTATTCCAGGTCGAAGCGCTCGTCCTCGACCCAGTAGGGATAGTCGAGTTCCAGCGGAACCCGGAGCAGCTTCTGCCTGAAGATGGGAGACAGGTGCAGGCGGCTCTCGATGTGCTTGAGCAACCCCTTGAAGCGGATCTTCCCGCCCGGCGCGGTGGAGGGGTCATAAATGTTCACCAACGTGATGTTGGCGTTCGAATTGCCGGAGTCGGCATACAGGAACAAGGCGTCGTCACCGCGCAATTGGCGCATCGATACGATCCTCTCACTTGCTTGCGTCCGACCGCTAAAGTCTACCAACCGTCATGCGGCGTAGTGGCCGTGTTTCCCGCAGTGGCGGACGCTGCGTGCAAACGGATGAAACTCGCCATCGCGTCGATCGCCTGGCCGGCCTCCGGAAGTCCCGGCATGGCCGGGAACACGTGCGGCATGCCGTGCCAGACCTGCAGGGTCACGTTGCCGGCGCGGCCCGCCAGGCGCACGGAGTCGTCCAGCAGGAGTTCGGAGCTACCCACCATGACCAGGATCGGCGGCAAGCCTGTCAGGTCGCCCGCAAGGGGCGACACGTACGGCTCCTGGCGTCGCTCCGCAGGCACGTAGTAATCGGCAAACGACCTCAGGATCGAGCTGCGAAACAGCGGGTCGAGACCGTCGTTGCGTTGGACCGAGTCACCCGTGAACGTTGCATCGAGCACAGGCGACATCAGCACCAGCGCGGCCGGAAGCGGCAGGCCGTCATCGCGCGCGCGCATGGCGGTGACCAGCGTCAGGTTGCCGCCGGCCGAATCCCCCGCAATCACGATTCGAGCCGGGTCGATTCCCTCTGCCAGCAGGTGCCTGTAAGCCGCCAGGCAATCGTCCGTGCCGGCGGGATACGGATGCTCGGGCGCCAGCCGATAGCTGACGTAGAAGCCGCGGGCCCGCGCCTTCTGGGCGATCCGCGCCAGCAGCGTGCCATGGACCTTGGGAGACTCGGCGATGAAGGCCCCGCCGTGCAGGTAGAGGATGATCCTGCCTTCGTCGCCCGAATCGGGATCCACCCACCCCCCTTTACAGGTTCCCAGATCGACCGGGGCCAGCAGCGGATCCACCGCGTGGCGCAACATGCGCCGCTCGAAACGCTCGAGATCCTTCCTCATGCGCACGGGTGACGGGTCCCTCGCGAGCGAACGACGCGCCTGGTGCAGGAAACGCATCAGGAACCATCTGCTCAGTCTTTCGCGCACGGTGGGCATCGAGACTCCGCGAGGACGTCGGAGTCGACGCCAGGGTGAAATGAATGGTAGCGGATCGGCGGATGGGGCGTTTTGCCGCCGATCTCGCCGGGCAAGGTCGAACGCCACGCGAGCCGGGAGGGCCCCACCAACATGGCGACATCCGGGTCGCGGCCGCACACGATGGACCAGTGCCGGCGATGACAACCGCGGCTTCCGGGAAGTGGTGGGCGCGACAGGGATCGAACCTGTGACCCCTACCATGTCAAGGTAGTGCTCTACCGCTGAGCTACGCGCCCGAAAGAGGCGCGGATGTTACTGGAAGCGGGGTACCAACGGCAACTTCGATGAAGCGCTGCCAGGCACTGACCTGTCCCCTCTGGGGACAGGTCAGTGCCTGGCACCTCCGATTTACCCCGCCAGGCGCTCCGAGTCGGCGCCCAGGCTCAGTCGCCGTAACTGGGAGATCCGGTCGCGCAGTCGCGCCGCCTCCTCGAACTCCAGGTTCCGGGCCAGACGGAACATCTCCTGCTCCAGCTTCTTGATCTGCTTGATGGCCTGGGCAGGGCTCAGCGGACCGCCCTTCTCCGCCGCACCGCCGGCCTCGGCCTCCTCGGGATGGGAATACGATTCCATGTAGTCCCGCACGGCCTTGCGCACCGACTGGGGCGTGATCCCATGCTCCTCGTTGTACTTCAACTGTTTCTCGCGCCGCCGATTGGTTTCGTCCAGCGCCCGCTGCATCGACCCTGTGATCCGGTCCGCGTAGAGGATCGCCCTGCCGTTCACGTTCCTCGCGGCCCGGCCCATCGTCTGGATCAGCGACCCTTCCGAACGCAGGAAGCCTTCCTTGTCGGCATCGAGAATGGCCACCAGCGAGACTTCCGGCAGGTCGAGCCCCTCCCGCAGCAGGTTGATGCCGACCAGCACGTCGAAGCGGGCCAGGCGCAGGTCCCGGATGATCTCCACGCGCTCGACCGTGGCGACGTCGGCATGCAGGTAGCGGACCCGCACGCCGTGCTCGTGCAGGTACTCGGTCAGGTCCTCCGCCATGCGCTTGGTCAGCGTCGTCACCAGCACGCGTTCCTCGCGCTCCACGCGCAGGCGGATCTCGGACAGCAGGTCGTCCACCTGCGTCCTGACCGGGCGGATGTCCACCTCGGGATCGACCAGTCCTGTCGGCCGGACCACCTGCTCGACGACCTGCCCCGACTTCTGCAGCTCGAATTCCCGGGCGTCGCCGAGACGTAGATGGTCTGTGGCTGCAGGTGCTCGAACTCGTCGAACCGCAGCGGCCTGTTGTCGAGGGCCGACGGCAGGCGGAACCCGTACTCGACCAGGGTCTCCTTGCGCGAACGGTCGCCGCGGTACATGCCCATGATCTGCGGGATGGTCACGTGGCTCTCGTCGATGACCAACATCGCGTCGCGAGGCAGGTAGTCGAACAGGCAGGGCGGCGGTTCGCCCGGCGCCCGCCCCGACAGGTAGCGCGAGTAGTTCTCGATGCCGGAGCAGTAACCCACCTCGGTCATCATCTCGATATCGAAAAGCGTACGTTGCTCGAGGCGCTGCGCCTCGACGCAGCTTGTCCCTGGCGCGAAGCTCCGTGAGCCTCTGACGCAGCTCCTCCTTGATCTCGTCGAGCACGGCCAGCAGCCGTTCCCTCGGCGTGACGTAGTGCGTGGACGGGAAGATGGTCAGGCGCGGCACCCGACGAAGGACTTCCCCGGTCAGCGGATCGAAGAACGCCAGCGACTCGATCTCCTCGTCGAAGAACTGCACCCGCACGGCCTCGCGATCGGACTCCGCCGGAAAGATGTCGACCACGTCGCCCCGGACGCGGAACGTGCCCTGGCTGAGGTCCATCTCGTTGCGCGTGTACTGCATGTCGGCGAGCCGCCTGAGCAGCTGGCGCTGGTCGAGCCGCTCGCCGCGCACGAGGTGCAGCACCATCTTGAGGTAGGCCTCGGGGTCGCCCAGCCCGTAGATCGCGGAGACCGTGGCCACGATGAGCGAGTCGGGTCTCTCCAGCAGCGCCTTGGTGGCCGAGAGTCGCATCTGTTCGATCTGCTCGTTGATCGAGGCGTCCTTCTCGATGTAGGTGTCCGACGAGGGGACGTAGGCCTCCGGCTGGTAGTAGTCGTAATAGGAAACGAAGTACTCGACCGCGTTGTCCGGGAAAGTACTCCTTGAACTCGCCGTACAACTGCGCGGCGAGGGTCTTGTTGTGCGCAAGCACGAGCGTCGGCCGCTGCAGGCGCTGGATCACATTGGCGATCGAGAAGGTCTTGCCGGAGCCCGTGACGCCGAGCAGCGTCTGGTGCGCAAGGCCGGACTCCAGGCCGTCGATCAGGCTGGCAATCGCCTGGGGCTGGTCGCCGGCCGGACGGTAGCCCGATTGCAGGTTGAATTTCGGCGTCGAAGACATGCCCACATCCTGATTGTTTGCACCCGAAAAAGCGACTCACTCTCCGTTTCAACGCCGGTGGACGAGGTTGGATAGGCGCAGGCTCGAGGGGGTTCCACAAGTCCTTGAACTGCCTTGACTTGGCAGGGGCCTTGACCGAGAATTCCGGCCCCTCAAACCGCCTATTCCCCGATAGCTCAGTTGGTAGAGCAACGGACTGTTAATCCGTGGGTCGTTGGTTCGAGTCCAACTCGGGGAGCCAATATCGAGGCCCGCCAACCGGCGGGCCTTTCGTTTCCAGCCTTCCGTTCGATCAATGACTCGCGCGTGGGGTCTGTGGGCCCCATCGCGGAGATCTCCCCTACCCATCCGGACGCCAATGGCAGCAAGCAGCGTGCGGCGGCCAGTGCCCGGTCGACCCGTGCCGGGATGGCGGTGGAGCGGGCAACAGGTCACTCGACAAGGCCCCGAGCCGCCCCGCTACACATCCAGGAAACCTCCGGAATCTGTGACAGATTACGTTCAATTGGCTGGGCCGACGCTTGATAATTCTCTTCGCTCGCCCTCGACCCGGGGCTCCCGGGCAGTTCGTTTGTGTGCGCAAAATAGGTCTTTGAATCAAATAGTTATTTGTTTTTGATGATCTTTCTTCTAGACAATGAATCCGCATCGAGGCCAGCCAGCCACAGGCTGCGGCCGCGTGCGCCGCCACGCCCGGCTGGTGTCAGCACGACCGCGGCAAACTGGCTGGCCATCGCGGCGGCCAGTATCGGCCTCTTGCTGGCCGGCTGTACTAGTGGCTCGGCTCCAGAATCCGACCGCGGTTGCGCATACACCGGGGCCGATCTCCTTCCCCTGCTCTCCAGCAATTGGCAGCAAGTCTCGGCGGCCGGCGACTGGAGCGACCGGTGGACCGCAGCCCAACAATGGGTCGAAAGGCAACTCGTGCCGCACGACGAGTGGGTTGCGCTCGGCTGGTGCGAATTTCGTCAGGACCACATCGACACGGCCGCGCTGGCGTTCCAGGTGGCCATCGGCCGCGTCCGCCACTCTGCCGACGCGTCGACAGGGTTGGGATACGTCGCCCTGCGACGAGGCAATGTCGCCAACGCGGTCACGCGTTTTTCCGCATCGTTGCGCCACGCCCCCAAATCGACCGACGCAATCCAGGGACTGACGCTGGCGCTGCAACGGCTGCCTTCCGGCGATCCATCGGCGAGGACTGCGCTGGAAACCGCAAGGGACCTCACACGACTGCGGCCGGCCGACAAGAGCGTGCAGTACCTCGTTGCCATGGCGGATCGGCGTAGCGGCGGCGTTGGCGAAATACGCCTCAAGCCCGACGTCGACGCGGTTCAGCCGGAATATTTCGCGCGCGCCGGTAACGACTACCTGGAGATTCGGGATCAGCAGGGAAACTGGCAACCGCTGTTCGTCAAGGGCATCAACCTGGGACCTGCCCAGCCCGGACACTTTGCTTCCGAGGCGCCTGAGGATGAGGCTACCTGGGAAGCCTGGCTCGGCATGATGGCCGACCTCGGCGCCAATGCAGTTCGCGTCTATACGCTGCAGCCACCGGCCTTTTACCGGGCGCTTGCCGCCCATAACGGCCAGGCCGGAAGCCGTCGTCTGTGGTTGCTGCAAGGCGTCTGGGCCAACCTTCCCCCGGAAGACAATTTTGACGATGCGGACTACGTGAGGTGGTTCCAGGCCGAAATCGCCCGCGTCGTCGATGCCGTGCATGGCGACCTGATACTCGAGCCGGAGCGCGGCAATGCGCGAGGAATCTACGACACCGACGTGTCCGGCGACACGCTGGCGTGGATCGTCGGTCGCGAATGGGAGCCTTTCGCGGTCGCGGCCTACGAGCAGCGCCACCCGGGCAACTGCAGCCATCCGGGACACTACGTCACCGTCGCCAGCGGGCATCCGATGGAATGCTGGATCGCCGGCATCCTCGACTACACCGCCGCTTACGAGGCGAGACGTCACGGCCAGGCGAGACCCCTGACCTTCGCGAACTGGCCGACGCTCGATCCCCTCTTCCACCCGACCGAGTCAACGAGGAGCGAGGAAGACCAACTGCGCCGCCGGCTGACCGGCGCGCCGTTACCGGCTCGCACCGATCCGGCCTGGGATGACGATGCGGTCTCGGTGGACGCGACCCTGATATCCGGTACCGGGAAATTCCCGGCGGGGATTTTCGCGTCCTATCACGTCTATCCAAATTTCCCCTACTTCATGAACCTCGATCCCGCCTATGCCAGGGTGCGGGACGCAGACGGCATCAACCGCTATGCCGGATACCTGCGTGCCCTGAAGGCGCACCACGGTCACCAGCCGGTGCTGGTGGCGGAGTTCGGGATGTCCACGAGTCGAGGCACTGCGCATCTGCAGCCGGAGGGCCTGAACCACGGCGGGCACGACGAGGCCGAGGCGATGCGCCAGACAGCCAGGCTCCTCGACAGCATCAGCCGGGAGCGGATGGCGGGAGGAGTTGCCTTCGAGTTCATGGATGAGTGGTTCAAGGGCACCTGGTCGACCAGCCCGTTCGAGGTGCCCGAGGAGAATCGCCCGCGTTGGTTCAATGCGGAGAGCCCCGAGCAGTCCTACGGGTTGTTCGCCAACCGGCCGGCCAGCCCGGTCAGGGTGGACGGCCGGGCCGACGACTGGACCGCGCTGCCCGCGCTTGCCTCCACGACCACAACCGACGCCGGTTGGGCTGGGCTGGAATCGCTTGGCGCCACGTACGATTCGGGTTGGGTCTACATCCTGATCAAGACCGCAGGCCGCGGACCCATCGACTGGTCCCGCGTCGCTTTTTCCATCGGCCTGGACACCTATGCACCGGAACGCGGCGAGCGGCGACTGCCGCCTCCGGCCGCCTGCGAGAGCGCGTCCGGTATGGAATTCGCAGTGTCGCTGCGAGGGCCCGGCGCGAGTGAGGTTCTCGTGACACCGCCGTACGTCGAAGCGGAGTCCTGCCGAGACTGGCGTGTCCCTGCCGTTGTTTTCGCCGCTGGAGGCCACTGGAGAGTTCGCGCGAGCGACGCTCGAAACCAATCGCGAGCGCTATGCCCGCGATGGTACGAGATACCCTGCACAGCGGGTCGCGCCCGGATTGCTTCGCTTCGGCTCACTCGACCCCTCCGCGCCGGCTTTCAACACGCTGACCGACGTCGCAGTGAGCGACGACGGAATTATCGAGCTGCGTCTGCCGTGGGCGCTCCTGAACTTCGGAGATCCTTCGTCAGGCCAGGTCCTGCACAATCCCGTGGCCTCAGGCGGCTTCAAGACAGGTCAGACGGAGCAGATCTCCCTGCTCGCCTGCGCGGTCGACCTGAGCCGGCCCGCCGCGATGACACAACTGCCCGTACAGGGAGCGGGGCCGGCGACACTCGCCCTCGGCACCTGGGTGATGCCTGACTTTGTGCTGGAGCCGAAATACGGGATCGAGAAGTTGCGAACCGCCTTCGCCCAGATCGCCGACCGGCCCGGCCCGGTGAGTCGAGACAGAATGGACCCATCGCCATGATCGCCAACACCCGGGGCGCTTTCGCCTGGCTCGTCATGTTCGCAGCACTCGGATGCACCGCTGCAGCCTCAGCGGAGATCGATGAGCAGGGCCTCGCTCGAGCTCGCGCTGCCGCCAGCTCAGGCGACAGCCGGTCCGCGATCGCCGAATACGACCGGCTCCTGCAAGCCGCGCCGGACGACCTGCAATTGCTGAACGAATCGGCGCAGCAACTCTCCTGGGCGGAGCGTTACGCGGAAGCCGTCACCCGCTACGAGCGGGTGCTGTCGATCGATCCCGACAATCGCTTTGCGCTCCTGGAGCGCGCCAAGGTGCTGTCCTGGGCCGGCCGCTATGCCGAATCGGTGGATGCCTTCGTGCAACTCCTGCGCCTGGACCCTGACGACCTCGACGCACGGCTTGGACTGGCCAGGGTGCGATCCTGGTCGGGGGACCTCGCTGCGGCGCGCATGGACTACACGGCGATCCTCGAAGACCATCCCGGACACCACGACGCCATGCTTGGACTGGCCCAGACCTACGCATGGTCCGGGGACCTGGTTGAAGCAAGGCACCACTACCAGGAGCTACGCGGCACGGCCGCATCCGACAAGGATGCGGACCTTGGCATCGCCTACCTGGACCTGTGGGCGGGGGACATTGCACGCGCCAACGACACCGCCAGGCGCCTGAAGTCGTGGTACCCGGACGACCATGACGTCGCCGAACTGTGGCTCGCCACCCGCTCGGCGACTGCCCCCTGGGTCGCGGCAAGCTGGGACCAGATGGACGACACGGACAGCAACCTGCTGACGACCAGCCGTTTCGAGGCCGCCGCCAGGCTGCCGACAGGAATCGGCCTTCGCCTGAGCTATGCGGACTACGATGTACGCACGGCCGGCGAGCGCGGCTCGATAAACTCGATCCAGGCCAGTACCGAGTTCTCGCCGCACGCTCGCCACCAACTCGAGGCCATGCTCGGCGCGGACCGTCTGGAGCGGCCCCGCCAGCCCGGCCACTTCGTTACCGACTGGGGACTCGCTTATCGGTTTCCGCTGGCGGATGACTGGCGTGGCTGGGTCAGCGCGCGCCGCGAGCCGTACCGCTACTCGGTGCCGCTGATCGACAACCGCATCGTCGTCGACTCGTATCAGGCGGGCGTCAACGGACAGCTCGCCGAGCACTGGAACCTTGCGGCCGAAGCCGGCACCTGGGACGTCTCCGACGGCAACAACAGGCTCGCGGCGGCTGTTTCCGTGCACCGTCGCTGGGCGGGTTCGGGGCACACGCTGGAGGCCGGCGGCACGATTCGCTGGCTGGACTGGCGCAAGGACCTCGACAGCGGCTACTTCGATCCCTCGGGCTTCACCTCCCTCGGTGCGACGTTCAGGGCCTTCGGGCCTGTCTCCAGGGCCAGGAAGGTCGACTACGACCTCGCGCTGGAAGCGGGCGTGCAGTCCTTCGACTTCGCAGGTAACAAGACCTCAGGCGACCCGTACTACCTCGCGGTCGGCCGTCTCGGCTGGCAGATGAACGCTGCGGCGAGACTGGAGGCCTATGCCGAATCCGGCTCCTACGCCTCCGAGGGCGCGCAGGACTGGCGCTATTCCAGGATCGGGGCGCGACTCGTCTGGCAATTCGCGGGGAGGCGTTAGATGGCCCACTGCCAGACAACGCGGCTTATCGGTGGATGCCCCGTGCGGGGCGCACGCTGGCTCCCGGGCGCATGGGGACCGGGCGCATGAGAGCCATAGTCGCCATCGCCATCCTGCTGTTGATCCTGCTGCTGGCAGGTCTGGTCCTGTACATACTGGCCAAGCGCGGCTGGAGCGTGGCCCGGGAACGGTTCGAGGCAAGCCGGCGAGCGCGACTGTCCGTCTTGGCCGAGCGGTGGCTGGCGAGCGATCCGGAGATCCTGCCGCCGGAGCTCGAAAAGCTTGGTCGCTTCCCCGACCGTCCGCTATTCGTTGAACTCTGCCTGGACCGCCTGCCCGTCGCCGGGACACGCGAGCGAGGCCGCATCGTCGCCTGGCTCAAGCAGCACGAGCTGACAGACGCGTGGATCCGGCAACTCCGCCATCGCAGCAGCTGGAAGCGAGGACGTGCCGCCGAGACGCTCGGCATCCTGCGGGACCCCGGCAGCACGCCGGCCTTGGTCGAGGCACTGGCGGATGACGAATTCGACGTCCGCATGCGCGCCGCCAAGGCGCTCGGCGCGGTCGGCGGAGAGCACGCCCGGCGCGCGCTGGTCGGCGCCCTGACCGACGAGAACCGATGGTCCGTGATACGGATCGCCGACCTGCTGGCGGAAATGGGACCACAGGTCGTCGGCGAGCTGATCGAGGCGTTCCCCGCGATGGGCCGGGCCTCCCGGATCGCCACGCTCGATCTCATCGCGCACATCGGCGACTCCGGCGCCACGCCGTTTCTCGTTGCGCGCCTGGACGAACTCGACCGCGACATTCGCGCGCGTGCCGCCGCCGCACTGGGGCGCATCGGCGACCAGCGTGCCGTTTCGGGGTTGCTCGCCGCCCTGCAGGATGCGGAGTGGCCGGTCCGCTCGATGGCGGCGAAATCTCTGGGCGACCTGAATGTAGTCCATGCCGTACCGGCGTTGACGGCGTCGCTGAGTGATCGCGAGTGGTGGGTCCGCTCGAACGCGGCTGACGCCCTGCGCCGCCTCGGCCCGACGGGCGTCGATGCGCTGATCTCGGCTCTCGACGGCCCGGACCGGTTCGCGCGCGACCAGGCGCTGGCGATGCTGGAGTCCATCGGCGAAATAGAACGGCGCCTCGCGGCCCTGGTGTCCACAGACGAAAGAGCACTCAAGGAGGCCGAGCGCATTCTCGCCATACTGACCAATCACCAGCCTTCAGCGCGCCTGCAGATGATATGCGACCACCATCCTGACCCGGCGACGCGCAAAGCCATCGGCACGGAAATCGCTCGCGTGGCGGGAAGCCGGGAGGGTGCGCCATGAGTCTCCCGGTGCTTGCTCCCGACACTTCCTCCCTGCTGGCCCAGGTCGTCGTCGGGTTCAACAAGTTCGTCATTGTCTATTTCCTGCTGATCAACCTCGGCTACCTGAGCATCTTCCTGGTGTCCCTGCGCTCGCTCTGGCGCTTCGTCAGGCGCAATTTCTTCTCCGACTACTCGCAGATTCGCCAGTCCGACATGACGCTGCCCGTCTCGCTGCTCGTGCCGGCGCACAACGAGGCGCGCACGATCGTCGAGAGCCTGCGATCGCTGCTGCAGATCAACTACGGCGAGTTCGAGATCATCGTGATCAACGACGGCTCGACCGACGCCACGCTGGCAACGCTCATCGAGACCTTCAAGCTGCAGCGCAGCGATGCGCCCATCCACATGCAGCTGCCCTGCCAGCCGATTCGCGGCGTCTATCGTTCGCTGACCCATGGAAACATCCTCGTCCTGGACAAGGCTCAGGGAGGCAAATCCGACGCGCTGAACGCCGGCCTGAATGTCAGCCGCTATCCGCTTTTCTGCTCCATCGACGCCGACTCGCTGATCGAGGAGGACGCCCTGCTCCGGCTGGTCAAGCCTTTCATCGAAGCTCCGCAGGAAACAGTTGCGGCGGGTGGCATCGTGCGCGTCGCCAACGGCTGCACCGTGACGGACGGGCGCGTGGTCCGGGTGGGGCTACCCCGGAGCCGGATCGCGGTGATGCAGGTGGTCGAATACCTGCGCGCGTTCCTGGCCGGCAGGGCGGGCTGGAGCGCCGCCCGGTCCCTGTTGATCATCTCCGGCGCTTTCGGTCTCTATCGGAAGAGGGAAATCATCGATATCGGTGGGTACTCGAACGCTACCGACACCGAGGACGCCGAGTTGGTCGTCAGGCTCCATCGGGTCATGTCGGACCAGGGCCGCAGCTACCGGATCGTGTTTGTCCCCGACCCGGTCTGCTGGACCGAGGTACCGGAGACCTGGAAGGTCCTCACCACCCAGCGCTCGCGCTGGCATCGCGGCCTGCTGCAGACGCTGTGGCTCTACCGCGGCATGATGTTCCGCCGAAAATACGGCGCCGTCGGCACTTTAGGAATGCCGTGGTTTGTCGCCTTCGAATTGCTGGGACCCGTGATCGAGATCCTCGGCTACATCATGGTGCCGCTCGCCTGGTTCCTCGGCATCCTGGACCGGACCTACCTGGTGCTCTTCCTGATCGTCGCCTTCGTGGTCGGCGCGCTGCTCTCGGTCGGGGCACTGTTGCTCGAGGAGATGGCCTTTCGCCGCTATCCGCGCTGGCGCGACCTGCTGAGGCTGCTGGCCTACGGATTCCTGGAGAATTTCGGCTTCCGTCAATACCTGTCGTTGGTCAAGGTCAAGGCCCTCGTCGAGGCGCTATGGCGACGCAGGGAATGGGGCACGATGGAACGGCGAGGCTTCGAGCAGCACAAGCCCGAAACCCCTCCCCGCCTCAAGTCCTGATGCTCGCGGCCAGCTGACGCAGGTACGCCGAGAACCGCTCGCCCAACTCCGGGTGCTTGAGACCGAACTCGACGGTCGCTTCCAGGTAACCCAGCTTGCTGCCGCAGTCGTAGCGCTTGCCATCGAAGCGATAGGCACGGACAGGCTCGGAAGCAAGCAAGGCTGCGATCCCGTCGGTCAGCTGAATTTCCCCTCCCGCACCACGGCCAACGTTCTCCAGGCAGTCGAAGATGGAGGCACTGAGAAGGTACCGGCCAACCACAGCAAGGTTTGACGGTGCGTCAGCCGGCTTGGGCTTCTCGACGATGCGGGTAACGGCAGCAACCCTGCCGTCGTCGTCGCAGGTCGCAACGATGCCGTACTTGTCGGTCTCCGTCGGCGCAACCGTCTGGACGCCCACGAAGCTCCCGCCTCTCTCCGCGTAGGCCTGCGCCATCTGCTTGAGGACAGGGACCGACGCATCGATCAGGTCATCCGCGAGGTGCACGAAGAAGGGCTCGCGACCGACCACGGGACGGGCGCAGAGGACGGCATGGCCGAGCCCAAGCGGTGCGGGCTGGCGGATGTAGATGCACGACGCCCAGGAGGGAAGGATTCCACGCACCGTCGCCAGCAGTTCATGCTTGCCCTGGGCCTCGAGCGCCGACTCGAGCTCCGGATCGGAATCGAAGTGGTCCTCGATCGCGCGCTTGGAGCTGCCCGTGATAAAGACCAGGTTACGGACGCCGGCCGACAAGGCCTCCTCGACCGCGTACTGGATGAGCGGCTTGTCGACGATAGGCAGCATCTCCTTGGGGCTGGCCTTGGTCGCTGGCAGGAATCGGGTTCCACGGCCCGCCACGGGGAATACCGCTGAAAGGATCGGCGCAGACTGGCTCACGGTGCCTCCGGCAGGTATGTCGTTGCAAGCATCAATCATACCGGAGGCTGCCGCGGCCAGCCTGCGCACCGATCACGGAGCCATCAACCCGCCGGTT
Source organism: uncultured Gammaproteobacteria bacterium (assembly GCA_963695465.1). Taxonomy (GTDB): domain Bacteria; phylum Pseudomonadota; class Gammaproteobacteria; order Steroidobacterales; family Steroidobacteraceae; genus SG8-30. The sequence goes on along the minus strand of CAVOGM010000005.1, from coordinate 18,636 downwards.
TCGCCGGCTTCGGCAGCTCGAACCGCAGGTTCGGCTTGTTGCGCTCGACGGTCTTCTGCCCCAGGCCCTTGACCTTCGTCAGCTCTTCAGCGCTCCTGAACGGGCCGTTCGCGTTGCGATAGTCGATGATCGCCTGCGCCTTCGACAGGCCGACACCGTCCAGTTCCCGGGCGATGGTCGCCGCATCGGCCGAATTGACGTCGACGGGCCCGGCGAGGGCTACCGGCGCGAACAGCATCGCGGCCACCACGGCCGCACTCAATCCCTTGAAATGCATGTGTGAGACTCCTTCTCGACGCGCGCAGCGCCCATCGCCGCGCCCGTCAAGAACGCTAACCCAGAAGGCGCGGAGGGTGGCCGCGTGAATCCGTTGCGTTGGAGGAGAATCAGCTCGCGGGGGTGCTGCTGGCGTCCAGGCCGGCGACCAGATCGAAACGGGTCAGCGGCCGCTGGCTGTCCCAGGTCTTGCAGCCCGGGCACTGCCAGAAGTGGCCGGTACTGGAGAACCCGCACTCGGCGCAGCGGTAGCGCGGCGTCGCGGTTGCCAGGCGCCGCAGCACCGCGCCGAGTTCCTTTACCGCGCGCGAATCGATGGTCTCGGGATCCTTGCCCAACGCCCGGATCAGGCCGGCCAATGTCTCGTCGGTCTGGAAAAGCCGGCGAACCAGGGCCTCGAGCGAAGCGAATTCGAGCGAGTCGCCGATGATGGCGGCGAATGCGATCTCCCGCCATCCGTCGGGCTTGGTACGAATCACTTCGGACAGCAGGGAGTCTCCCGCTGCCTCGCCGCGGCGGGCCAGGCGGACGAGCCGGGGAAGCGCTTCGACGATGAGCCCCGCATCCTGCTCGACGACACCCTTCAGCAGGCTGGTTGCCAGTTCCATGTCTCCCTGGGCAATCGCGATGTCGGCCCGGACCAGTGCACCACGTGGAAAACGCTGCTGCGCGATCCGTGCCTTGCGCAGGAACTCGGCCGCTTCATCCAGGCGGCCCTCGCCCCGCGCGGTCTCCGCCAGTTCGCACCAGTAGTGCGAGACAGCCGACTCCTGGCGCGGACGGCCCACCTTGGCGAGTTCCTCATGCAGCGCAATGGCCCGGGGCCAATCCCGTTCCGCTTCGTAGATGCGGATCAGGTTGCGCATGGCCGCCATGCGGTGGCTGCCCGCCGCCGCCAGCTCCTCGAGAATGGCTTCGGCTCGGTCAAGCAGGCCGGCGCGCAGGTAGTCCTGGGCCAGCGCGTACTTGGCCTGCTCGCGCTGTTGTGGCTCCAGCGCACCCCGCCCGATTACGTTCTGGTGAATACGAATCGCCCGGTCCACCTCGCCCCTGCGCCGGTAGAGGCTACCCAGCGCGAAATGGGTCTCGACCGTGTCACCGTCGAGCTCCGCCGCCCGGAGAAAAGCCTCCAGCGCGCGATCGGGCTGTTCATTGACCAGGAAATTCACGCCCGCCAGGTAGTTTGTGCGGACGTGCTCGACGCCAAGCGCGCTCGGGCGCGGGCGCCTGGATGCGTAGAATCCAACGGCACCGGCCAGCAGCAGCAGGCCGAGCAGGACCCAGGGCGATTCGATGCTCATGGCGACGCCGTCACGACTTCCGGGCGCCGGCGGCGCAGCACCGGATCAGTCCCTGATCGGGTGGATCTGGCCTTCATTGACCCGCTCACGCAGGTCCTTGCCAGGCTTGAAGTGCGGGACGTACTTGCCAGCAAGCGCCACGGCCTCGCCCGTCTTGGGATTCCGGCCCTGACGCGGTGGGCGAAAGTGCAGCGAAAAGCTGCCGAACCCGCGAATCTCGATGCGCTCTCCATGCGCCAAGGCGTCGCTCATTATCTCGAGCATCTGCTTGACGGCCAGTTCGATGTCCTTGGCCGGCAGGTGCTTCTGTTTGGCGGCAATGATCTCGATCAATTCGGACTTGGTCATGGGAACGCCCGTCTCATATGCGTACTCTGCCCCACTCGCGCCAGTCCGACCTGGCGCCGGGCAATGCCCGGCGCCGGTCGGCAGCGCAGCTTACTGCTCGGAGATCCGCTCCTTGAGCAGATCGCCAAGCGTCGTCCCTGTCGAGGTGTCCGCACCGCGATACTGCTCGACGGCTTCGGCTTCCTCGTAGGCTTCCTTGGCCTTGATCGACAGCGTGATGGCACGGCTCTTGCGATCGACGCCGACAAAGCGCGCCTCGATCTCCTCGCCGACCTTCAGCACCGACCGGGCATCCTCGACCCGGTCGCGCGACAGCTCGGAGGCCCGCAGGCTGCCTTCGATGCCATTGCCCAGGTCGATGATCGCGCCACGCGGGTCCACTTCCTTGACCACGCCCGTGACCATGCTGCCCTTCGGGTGCTCGGCCAGATAGCCCGAGAACGGATCCTTGGCCATCTGCTTGACACCGAGGGAGATGCGCTCGCGTTCCGGATCGATGGACAGCACCATCGCCTCGAGCTCCTGGCCCTTCTGGTACTCGCGGACCGCTTCCTCGCCGGGACGGTCCCAGGAGATGTCCGACAGGTGCACCAGGCCGTCGATGCCGCCCGGCAGGCCGATGAAGATCCCGAAGTCGGTGATCGACTTGATCTGGCCGCTGACCCGGTCGCCGCGGTTGTAGGTCTCGCCGAAATCGCGCCAGGGGTTCGGCTTGCACTGCTTGAGCCCGAGCGAAATGCGGCGACGTTCCTCGTCGATGTCGAGAACCATGACCTCGACTTCCTCGCCGACGTGGACGACCTTGGCCGGGTTGACGTTCTTGTTGGTCCAGTCCATCTCGGATACGTGGACCAGGCCCTCCACCCCTCCTCGATCTCCACGAAACAGCCGTAGTCGGCGATGTTGGTGACCTTGCCGAACAGCCGGGTGTTCGGCGGGTAGCGCCGGGCGATGTTCTGCCACGGATCCGCGCCGAGCTGCTTGATGCCCAGCGACACGCGCTGACGCTCGCGATCGAACTTCAGGATGCGAACGTCGATCTCGTCGCCGACCTTGACCACTTCCGACGGGTGCTTGACGCGCTTCCACGCCATGTCGGTGATGTGCAGCAGGCCGTCGATGCCGCCCAGGTCCACGAACGCGCCGTAGTCGGTGAGGTTCTTGACCACGCCCTTGACCACGTCGCCTTCCTTCAGGTTGTCGAGCAGCTGCGAGCGCTCTGCGCTGTATTCCTGCTCCACGACCGCGCGGCGGGAAACCACCACGTTGTTGCGCTTCTGGTCGAGCTTGATGACCTTGAACTCGAGCGGCTTGCCCTCGAGGTACGACGGGATCCCGCACCGGCCGGACATCGACCAGCGAGCCCGGCAGGAACGCGCGAATGTTCTCGATCTCGACCGTGAAGCCGCCCTTGACGCGACCGTTGATGATGCCGCTGATGATCTCGCCGGCCTCAAAGGCCGTCTCCAGGCGCGTCCAGGTACGGGCACGCTTGGCTTTTTCGCGGGACAGGCGCGTGGCGCCTGAGCCGTCCTCGACGGCATCGAGGGCCACCTCGACTTCGTCGCCGGCGACGACCTCGATCTCCCCGCTCTCATTCTTGAACTGGTCCGCCGGGATAACCGCTTCGGACTTGAGTCCTACGCTGACGATGACGACATCGGGCGTAACGCTGACCACGGTGCCGGTCAGGATCTGGCCAGGCCGGATTTGCTGGCTGGCAATACTCTCTTCGAACAGCTGGGCAAAAGATTCAGTCAAGTTCAGTCATGTAATGTCGAGACCGTTGCGGCCCCGCTTCCGTTTGGCTTACCCCACGGCGTCCTGCCGCAAAGGCGTTCTCTAAAAACGACTCCCCGTCCATGGGGGGCCGACCCGCCGGACAATGCCGGCTCATTCTTCGTGCCGTGGGCCGGGGAACCTGTCCCGCGCCAGCTCCAGCACCTGCTCCACCACCGCGTCGATATCGAGCGACGTCGAGTCGATCACGACCGCGTCTTGACAGGCCACCAGCGGGGCCACCTGGCGGGTGGCGTCGCGCCGGTCCCGCTCGGCTATCTCGGCGGAAAGGGCGGCGAGGTTAACACCCAACCCCTTTTCTTTCAACTGCTTATGCCGCCTGCGCGCCCTTTCTTCAGCGCTGGCGGTCAGGAATATCTTGAGGCCGGCATCCTGGAAGACCACCGAGCCCATGTCGCGCCCGTCGGCCACCAGGCCGGGCGGCTGCATGAAGCGTCGCTGCCTCTGGAACAGGGCCTTGCGAACCTCCGGCCAGGCCGCCACCCGCGACGCGGCGTTGCCGGTCTTCTCGCTGCGCAATTCCCGGGTGACGTCCTCACCGGCCAGCAGCACCCGCTCGTCGCCCGTATCATCGACCTCGAAACGGATGTCCAATGTCTCGGCCAGGGCTGCGTGGCCGGCCCGGTCGGTGGCTTGCAGGCCCGGCACGCTCCCCGGCCAGGGCCACCAGTCGGTACAGCGCGCCGCTGTCCAGCAGATGCCAGCCCAACGCGCGGGCGACCCGGCGGCAGACCGTGCCCTTGCCGGAGCCGCTCGGACCGTCGATGGCGATGACCGGGATCGTCACGCCATCTCCGCCAACGCGCAGGCCCGCAGAGGCCGCCGACGGACGGAAACCCCGGAAAGGAAGTCGCCACATTGGCGACGTCCAGGATCCGCACTGGGCGCGTCGGCGCAGGCGGCCGCGACCGCGAAGGCCATGGCGATCCGGTGGTCGCCGTGGCTGTCGACCGTACCGCCCGCAAGCCTTCCGCCGCGAATCCGCATGCCGTCGGGCAAGCGCCTCGACGCTCGCGCCGAGCGCCGCCAGGCCCTCGGCCATCACGCCGATCCGGTCGCTCTCCTTGACCCTCAGCTCGGCCGCGCCGGACACCGTGGTCTCGCCGTCGGCCAGCGCCGCGGCCACGAACAGCGCTGGAAATTCATCGATGGCCAGCGGCACCAGCTCCGGCGGCACCGTGATGCCTTGCAAACGGGCCGGCTCGACGAGAAGGTCGGCCACGGGCTCACCTCCGGCCAGTCTTTGGTTCCGGAACTCGATCCGTCCGCCCATCAGGCGGAGGATCTCCACCAGCCCGGTGCGGGTCGCATTGACGCCGACGTTGCGGATGAGCAGCGGCGAAGCCCCGGCAATCGTCGCGGCGACGATGAAGAACGCGGCGGATGAAAAATCGCCCGGGACGTCGATCCGCGTGCCCCGCAGGACACCGGGGGTCACGGACACACGGCCACCGTCAACACGTGACCTCGACGCCGAATGCGCGCAGCATCCGCTCCGTGTGGTCCCGGGTGACCGCTGGCTCGGTGACCGAGGTCCGTCCCGCTCGCGTACAGGCCTGCCAGAAGCAGGGCCGACTTGACCTGCGCGCTGGCAACAGTGAGGCGGTGGTCGATCCCCCCTAGCTGCTGCCCGCCGCGGATCCGCACTGGCGGTCGGCCGTCGCTGGTTTCGAGCACTGCGCCCATCTGCCGCAGCGGCGCGGCAACACGTTCCATCGGACGCCTCATCAACGAGCTGTCGCCGACCAGGACCGAGTCAAAGGACTGTCCAGCCAGGAGGCCCGTCAGCAGGCGCATCGCGGTTCCAGCGTTGCCCATGTCGAGAGGTTCCCGCGGCGGGGAGAGTCCGGACAGCCCGACACCCTCGATCACCACCCGGCCCCCGGCACCGCGCTCGATGGTGACGCCCATGGTGCGCATCGCGGCCATCGTGGCGAGGCAGTCCTCGCCCTCGAGGAAGCCACTCACCACGGTGGTTCCCTCAGCGATACCCCCGAGCATCAACGCGCGATGGGAAATCGACTTGTCTCCCGGGACGGCGATATCCCCGCCGACTCCGCGACCGGGTGTGGCAATCCAGGCGCCCATCGATGCCATCGCAGTGCTCAGAGAATGGCCCGGGGATAGGACCCCAGCACCCGAAACAGCGAGGCGCGGCGCTTGAGGTCGATCAGCGCCGCGGCGACGGCCTTGTCCTCGACGTGCCCCTCGATATCGATGAAGAACACATAGTCCCACTTGCCACGGCGCGACGGCCGCGACTCGATCCGCGTCATGCTGATGGAGTTCCGCGCCAGTGGCTCGAGCAGCAGGTAAAGCGCGCCCGGCGCGTCGGTCTTCCGCTGCGACACCAGCAGCGTCGTCTTGTCCTGACCGCTGGGCCGGAACGTCTTGTTGCCGACGACCAGGAATCGCGTGGTGTTATCCGGCCGGTCCTCGATCTCGGCAAACAGGACGTCGAGCCCGTAGACCTCCGCAGCCGCCTGTGGGGCGATCGCCGCGGTCCCCTGCTCGTCGCGGGCCCGCCGTGCGCCCTCGGCGTTGCTTGCGACCGCTATACGGTCGACCTGCGGCAGGTGCTCGTCCAGCCATTGCCGGCACTGCGCCAGCGACTGCTGGTGCGAGCAGAGCCGCTGCACGTGCTCGAGGGACTTCATGCGGCCCATCAGGTACTGGTGGATCCGCAGTTCGACCTCGCCACAGATGTGCAACGGCGAGACCAGGAAGCGATCGAGGGTATGGTTGACCGTGCCCTCGGTGGAGTTCTCGATCGGCACGACGCCGAAGTCGGCAGAGCCGGCCTCCACCTCGTGAAAGACGTCCTCGATCGTCGGCAACGCCAGGGCCCGGACGGAGTGCCCGAACTGCTTGAAGACCGCCTGCTGGGTGAAGGTGCCCTCCGGGCCCGAGGAAAGCCACCTTCAGCGGCTCCTGCTGTGCCAAGCAGGCAGACATGATTTCGCGGAAGAGCCTGCAGGATTTCCTCGTCCCGCAGCGGACCCTTGTTGCGCGCGATCGCGGCACGCAGCACTTCCGCCTCACGCTCGGGCCGGTAGAAATCCACCGTCCGGCCATCTGCGTGCTTGGATATCCCGACCCGCTGGGCCAGTTGCGCACGCTCGCTTAGCAACTCCTGCAAGGCTGCGTCGACCTCGTCGATGCGCGCGCGAATCTTCCCCAGCTCTGGTGCCGGCTTGTCGCCGGTGCCACGCTTCGTTTGCTTGCGCTTCGCCTTCTTGACCATACGGGTTCCTCAGACCAGGCGCGCCGAAAGCACACCGTCGATGGAGGATATCCCCTCCAGCACCGCCGGCGACACCGGCGCGTCCGTATCGATCAGCGTATAGGCGACCTCGCCCATCGACTTGTTGAGCAGGTCCGCGATATTGAGACCCGCCGTGGCGAGGCGCGTCGAGATCTGGCCGACCATGTTCGGGACATTGCTGTTGGACACCGCCATGCGAAAAGTATTGGGAACACGGGGCAGCGCCGACTCAGGGAAATTCACGGAGTGGCGGACATTGCCGTTTTCCAGGAAATCACGCAGCGTATCGGCCACCATGATGGCGCAGTTTTCCTCCGCCTCCCCCGTCGAAGCCCCAAGGTGAGGCAGGGCCACGACTCGGGGATGATCCTTGTTGGCCACCGTCGGGAAGTCGCAGACGTAGCCCGACAGGGCACCGGCGTCAATCGCCGCCAGCACCGCCGCTTCGTCGACAATGCCGGCGCGGGCGAAGTTCAGGACGATCGCACCCTTGCGCATGAGCCGGATCCGCTGCGCATTGACCAGGCCCAGGGTGGCCTCGACGAGCGGCACGTGAACGGTCACCATGTCGGCACGCGCGAACAGGTCGTCGAGACTGACCGCCTTCTCCACCCCCGATGAAAGCTGCCAGGCGCGCTGCACAGTGATCTGCGGGTCGTAACCCAGGACCCGCATGCCAAGCAGGTGCGCCGCGTTGCAGACCTCGACGCCGATCGCACCGAGACCAACGACTCCCAGCGTCTTGCCCGGCAGTTCGGCACCCACGAAGCGCTTCTTGCCGGCCTCGGCCGCCTTCTCGATCCCTTCGTCATCGCCGGAAAGTCCGCGAACGAACTCCCAGGCCTGGCAGATGTTTCTTGTGGACAGCAACAGGCCGGCGATCACCAGTTCCTTCACGGCATTGGCATTGGCGCCCGGCGCGTTGAAGACCGGGATTCCCCGCCGCGACAACGCGGCAACCGGGATATTGTTGGTACCGGCTCCCGCCCTGGCAACGGCCAGCACGGTCGGCGGAATCTCCATCGAATGCATGTCCGCCGAACGCAGCAGGATGGCTTGTGGATGGCCGATCTCGGAGGCGACCTCGTAACGGTCACGGGGTAACCGCTCCAGGCCACGAACCGATATGTTATTGAGGGTCAGGATCCGGAATGTCATCCCCGCATGCCCCTCAACCGTACCTGCGCTCGAATTCGCCCATGAAAGATATCAGCGCCTGCACACCGTCCATGGGCATCGCGTTGTAGATGCTGGCACGCATGCCCCCGACCGAGCGGTGCCCCTCCAGGTTGGCGAGGCCCTCTGCGGCCGCCTCGGAAACAAACGTCTTTTCCAGCTCCGGCTTGGCGATGGTGAACGGGACGTTCATCCAGGAACGACAGCCGGGATCGACCGGATTGGCGTAGAACGACGAGGCATCGATGGCGCCGTAAAGCCTGCTGGCCTTGGCACGATTGCGCTCCTCCATCGCGGCGAGGCCACCCTGACGCTTCAGCCACTGGAACACCAGGCCGGCGATGTACCAGCCGAAAGTCGGCGGCGTGTTCAGCATGGAGCCGGCCTCGACCATCGCCTGGTAATCGAAGACAATCGGTGTCGAAGCGCGCGCCTTGCCGACCAGGTCGTCGCGAACGATCACGACGGTAATGCCCGATGGCCCGATGTTCTTCTGGGCGCCCGCGTAAATGAGCCCGAACCTGGCCACGTCGACCGGCCTCGACAGGATGGTCGAGGACATGTCGGCCACCAGGGGAATGTCGCCGGTCTCCGGGACATAGGGGAACTCGACCCCGCCGATCGTCTCGTTCGGCGTGTAGTGCACGTACGCTGCGCCCGCCGTGAAGGCCAGGCTCGCGGCAGCAGGGACCGTCGTGTAGCTGGAGGCCTTCTCGTCGGCAACGACGTTGACCGCGAGGAACCGCTTTGCTTCCGCGATAGCCTTCCGCGACCATTGGCCGGTGCTCAGGTAGTCGGCGGTCGCGTCCGCTCCCGCGAGGTTCAGCGGCACGGCCGAGAACTGGCCGGTCGCGCCTCCCTGAAGGAACAGGACCGCGTAGCCGGCGGGTACCGCCAGCAACTCCCGAAGATCGGCCTCGGCCTGCTCGGCCACGGCGACGAACGCCTTGCTCCGATGGCTGACTTCCATCACCGACATGCCGGCGCCGCGCCAATCGACCAGTTCGTCCCTCGCCTGCTCGAGCACCTCGAGAGGCAAGGCCGCCGGACCCGCTGCAAAGTTATGGATTCGCATGTCTTCCTTGCGCCAGAGAAACTGGCCGCATGCCAGTAGAGGCGGACGGCCGGCTAGTCTTCGACCTCTTCTTCATCTGAATCGGCGGCGACGCGCTCAACACTGACCAGCGCCTCGCCCTCCGCCAGGCGCATCACGCGCACGCCCTGCGTGTTTCGGCCAAGGACGGAAATCTCGTTGATCGGGACCCGAACCAGCGTGCCGCTCGAACTGATCAGCATGATCTCGTCATCGGGCTGCACCTGCAGCGCGCCGACCATCGAGCCGTTGCGCTCGCTGGTCTGCATGGCGATCACGCCGCGGCCAGCGCGGCCGTGACGCGGGAATTCGTCCGCCGGTGTCAGCTTGCCATAGCCGTACTCTGAAACAGTGAGGATCAGGCCGCTGTCGAGCACGATCAGCGAGGTGACCCTCTGCTCCTTGGCAAGACGGATGCCGCGGACCCCAGCCGCTTCGCGGCCCATCGGCCGGACCTCGCTCTCCGCGAACCTGATTGCCTTGCCGTCCGTGGTCGTGAGCAGGATCTCGCGTTCCCCGTCCGTCAGTGCCACCCCCACGAGTCGGTCGTCGTCGGCAAGGCCAAGCGCGATGATGCCGTTTACGCGTGGCCGTGAGAACGCTGGCAGCGGCGTCTTCTTGACCGTGCCCGCGGCCGTCGCCATGAAGATGAACTGCCCCTCCGAATACTCACGGACCGGCAACAAGGCCGTGATGCGTTCGTCGTCCTGTAGCTGCAGCAGGTTGACGATCGGCTTGCCGCGGGAACCGCGGCTGGCAATCGGCACCTGCCAGACCTTCAGCCAGTAGCAGCGACCGTGGGTCGAGAAGCAAAGCAAGGTATCGTGGCTATGCGCCACGAAGAGCATGTCGACGAAATCCTCGTCCTTGACCGTGGTCGCCATCTTGCCCCGGCCGCCGCGACGCTGTGCCTCGTAGTCGCTGACCGGCTGCGACTTCGCGTAGCCCGCGTGCGAAAGCGTGACCACTACGTCCTGCCTCTCGATCAGGTCCTCGATCGTGACGTCTTCCTGGTTGGCGACGATTTCCGTCCGCCGCGGGTCGGCATAGGCATCCTTGACCTCGTTCAGCTCCGCCCGAATGACCTCCAGCAACCGTTCCGGGCGAGCAATGATGTCCCCCAGGTCGCGAATCAGGATGAGCAGGTCGGCGAACTCCGCGACGATCTTGTCCTGTTCGAGCCCCGTCAGGCGGTTCAGACGCAGGTCGAGGATGGCCTGGGCCTGCACGTCCGAAAGTCGATAGTGTCCGCCCGAAAGGCCCCACTCGCCCGCGACGTCGTCCGGGCGCGTCGAGACCTCGCCCGCGCGCTCCAGCATGGCGGGCACGACGCCAGGGCCCCAGCTGCGGGCGACCAGCGCCGCCTTGGCCTCGGCCGGCGACGCGGAGGCCTTGATGGTTGCGATGATCTCGTCGATGTTGGCGAGGGCGACCGCAAGTCCCTCCAGAATATGGGCGCGGTCGCGCGCCTTGCGCAGGTCGTAGAAGGTCCTGCGCGTGACGACCTCGCGACGGTGCCGCAAGAAGGCGTCCAGCATTTCCTTCAGCGACAGCAGCTTGGGCTGGCCGTCCACCAGCGCCACCATGTTCATGCCGAACACCGTCTCGAGCGGCGTCAGCTTGTAGAGCTGATTGAGGATGACCTCGGCGTTCTCGTTGCGCTTCAGCTCGATGACGACGCGCAGGCCGTCCTTGTCGGACTCGTCGCGCAGCTCCGAGATACCCTCGATCGTCTTCTGACGGACGAGGTCCGCAATGCGCTCGAGCAGGCGGGCCTTGTTGACCTGATAGGGCAACTCCGTGATGACGATCGCCTGGCGACCGCGCTCGTCGATCTCCTCGAACTGAGTGCGCGCGCGGATATAGACCCGGCCGCGGCCGGTCTTGTAAGCAAGGACGATCTCGGCGGAACCGTTGATGATTCCCGCCGTCGGGAAATCCGGAGCCGGCACCAACTGCATCAACTCCACGAGTCCGAGGTCCGGGTTGTCGATCAGCGCGATGCAGGCGTTGACAATCTCGCCGAGATTGTGTGGCGGGATATTGGTCGCCATGCCGACCGCGATCCCAGCAGAACCGTTGACCAACAGGTTGGGAATCCGGGTCGGCAGGACAGCCGGCTCGTGTTCACTGTTGTCATAGTTCGCCGTGAAATCGACCGTATCCTTCTCGATGTCGGCGAGCAGTTCCTGCGCCAGGCGCGACATGCGCACTTCGGTGTAGCGCATCGCCGCCGCCGCGTCGCCGTCGACCGAACCAAAATTGCCCTGACCGTCCACCAGCAGGTAACGCATCGAGAAGGGCTGCGCCATCCGGACGATCGTGTCGTAAACCGCGACGTCGCCGTGCGGATGGTATTTACCGATCACGTCGCCGACGATGCGAGCGGATTTCTTGTAGGGCTTATTCCAGTCGTTACCCAGTTCCCGCATGGCAAACAGCACACGGCGGTGCACCGGCTTGAGTCCGTCGCGGACGTCCGGAAGCGCCCTGCCCACGATTACGCTCATCGCGTAATCGAGATAGGACTGGCGCATTTCGTCTTCGAGATTTACGTGCAGGATTTCGCGGGCGATTTCGCTCATCTAGGGATCCGGACGAACCCTTACCAGCTACCCTCTTGGGGGTGGCTGGCGGGTGCATCGCTTATGGTGATTTGAAGCCGAAATATTACCACAGACGCGGGCTCCAGAACCTTAGTTTTTCAGTAGCTTGCGCCAAGCTTTGGGCCTGCCCGGCACGGCTGGGCGGGGACATGCTGGGGGCCTACGCGACGGCCGGGCCGCTATACTTCAGGGCTCCGGCATGCGCCGGATTATGAGCCGGTAAAAGTGCCCCACCAACCCCCCGCCGACCTCGCCATAAAGGCCCGCTGGATCCTGCCCGTCGAACCGGCCGGGCGGGTTCTTGAGCACCACGCGGTGCTGGTCAGAGGCGGTCGCATCGATGCCCTGGTGCCCTCGAGCCAGTTGGCGCCGGGCGACGCGCGACAAGTCGTCGAACGCCCGGAACATGTACTCATCCCCGGGCTCGTCAACGCCCACACCCATGCCGCCATGTCGCTGTTGCGCAACCTGTCCGGAGGCCTGACCCTGGACGACTGGCTCAGGAAGCGCATCTGGCCTCTCGAATCGCGCCTCGTCGACGAGCAGTTCGTTGCTGACGGTACGGAACTGGCCATTGCCGAAATGCTCCTCGGCGGAATCACCTGTTTCGCGGACATGTACTTTTTTCCCGAGGTGGCTGCGCGCGTGGCAGCCGGCGCGGGAATCCGCGCGGCCATTGGTCTGCCCATGCTCGAGCAGCCCACGCCCTGGGCGCAGGACCTGGATGAGTACCTGGCCCGAAGCCTGCAACTCAGCGACGAGTATCGCGCCGACCCCCTGATCGAGACCCTCTTCTGCCTGCACTCACCGTCGGCAACCTCCAATGCAAGCCTCGAACGGGTGCGCACACTGGCCGACCAGTTGCAGGCCCAGGTCATGATCCACCTCCTGGAGTCTTCCACGGAGCGGGAACGGGTCGAGCGCAAGCACGGCCGCGGGCCTCTCGAGCGACTTCAGGACGCCGGGCTGGTCAACGACCTGCTCATCGCCGTGCATTGCGTCCAGGCGAATGCCCACGAGATCGAGGCGCTGGCACGCTCCGGCGCCTCGATCGTGCACTGCCCTGCCTCGAATTTGCGGCTCGCAAGTGGTATTGCCCCACTGGCGGAGATGCGCCTGGCCGGCTTGAACGTCGGGCTCGGCACCGACGGCGCCGCCAGCAACGATTCGCTCGACATACTCGGGGAAGCCCGGCTTGCCGCCCTGTTGGCTGCAGGCGTCACCGGCAATGCCGCCGTCCTGACACCCCACGATGCCCTCGAGATGGCGACCCTCGCCGGCGCTCGCGCCCTGGGCCTGGCGGATCGCACCGGCTCGCTGGTGACCGGCAAGTGGGCTGACATCGCCTGTCTGCGCCTGTCCGGCCCGGAAGCCACGCCCCACCACGACATCGCGGCAGCGGTCGTCCACGCCGCCGGGCGCTCGGCAGTGACGGACACCTGGGTCGCGGGTCGCGCGCTCGTTGCCGACGGGCGTCTGGCGCGCATGAACGTGAGCGACGTGATCGAACGCGCGCGGCGCTGGGTGCCCAGGGTGCTGGCGGCAACGGATGCAATCGCGGGACAATAGGCTCATGCAGCAGACCGATAATGTCGACGCGGCCGAACTGGCCAAGTTCGAGGCGATGGCTCAGCGCTGGTGGGATCCGGGTGGCGAGTTCCGCCCTCTTCACGACCTGAATCCAGTTCGCATCGATTACATCGAGGCGCGAGCCGGCCTGAAGGGACTCCGGGTCCTCGATGTGGGCTGCGGCGGCGGCCTGGTCTCCGAAGCCATGGCGGCACGGGGGGCGACTGTCACGGGCATCGACATGGCGACGGGGCCCCTGGAGGTCGCGCGACTGCACAGCATGGAGTCCGGTGTCCAGGTGGATTATCGACTGTGCGCGGCCGAGCAGCTGGCCGAAGAGATGCCGGGCAGCTTCGACCTGGTCACCTGCCTGGAGATGCTCGAGCATGTGCCGCGACCCTCGGGCGTCGTGGACGCCCTGGCCCGGCTAACGCGCCCCGGCGGCCACGTGATCTGCTCCACCATCAACCGCGGACCCAAGGCGTTTGCCTTGGCGATCGTGGGCGCCGAATACGTGATGCGGCTCCTGCCTCGCGGCACCCACGACTACGCACGGTTCATCAGGCCGTCGGAGCTGGCACGCTACGCCCGCGACGCCTGCCTGGAACTCGCGGACCTCGCCGGCCTCGAATACGATCCGTTCAGCCGGAAAGCCAGCATCACCCGCGACGCCTCGGTGAACTACCTGATGCACTTCACGCGCCCGATCGCCCCGTGACGACGCCGTGCCCGCCGCTCGCCGTGCTGTTCGATCTTGACGGCACCCTGCTCGACACCGCGCCGGACATGGCGGCCGCCCTGAATGCGCTCAGGACGCTCGAGGGCCTGGATCTGCTCCCCTTCGCGACAATTCGCCCGCACGTCTCCCACGGCGCTGCGCGACTGATCAAGATAGGATTTGGCTGCGATTCCGGCGAACGCTTCGATGCATTGCGATTGCGATTTCTCGACCTCTACAGCAGTGACATCGCGGTCGGAACCCGACCATTCGACGGTATCGAGGTCGTCCTCGGGGCGCTCGAAGGGCTCGGCATCGCCTGGGGCGTAGTAACCAACAAGCCGGCGTGGTTGACCGACCCGCTGATGACCGCGCTCGGGCTTACAGCGCGTGCCGGCTGTGTCATCAGCGGCGATACGCTGCCGGAACGCAAGCCGCATCCCATGCCACTGCTGCATGCAGCGAAGCTGCTGTCAAAGGAGCCGCGCCACTGCGTCTATGTGGGCGACGCACAGCGCGACATTCAGGCAGGCCGTTCCGCGGGCATGCGCACGCTGGTGGCAGCATTCGGTTATCTGGCCGACGATGACAACCCCGCTGACTGGCTCGCCGACGCGGTGGTGAAACATCCGGTCGAGTTGCTCGATGCGTTAGGCCTGGTTGGGACGACCTGAAGATGAACACTGAAGCCTCTTCCTGGTTGCTGGTCATCGCGGTTGCCGCAATCGCATTCGGTTGCGGCTGGTGGTTCGGCCGCCGCCGCGCTGCGCCGCTGGAAACCGAGGTCGCGGTGCTGCACGAACGGCTTGCGGCTGGCAAGTTGCTGGATGAGGAACGGGCGGAGGTCCTTGCGCGGGCCATGGAACAGCTCGACCTGCGCTTCAACGAACTGGCGGGACAAAGCCTGAAAGACAGCAGCGAACACCTGCTGCGGTTGGCACGCGAGAGTTTCGGCCAGCAGCAGGTGGCGGCCCAGGGCGCGCTCAAGGAACGCGAACAGGCCATCAACGCACTGGTGAAGCCGATCCAGGAATCCCTGACCCGCACTGCCGAGACGCTGCGCGAGATCGAGGGCGAGCGCCAGCGCGACTTCGGCAGCATGCGGCAGTACCTGAACGACATGCGGGAATCCCATGCGGCCCTGCAGCTCGAGACCCGCAACCTGGTCAAGGCGCTGTCCAAGCCCCAGGTCCGGGGCCAGTGGGGCGAGATCACCCTGCGCCGCCTCGTGGAGCTGGCCGGCATGACCCGGCACTGTGATTTCGAGGAGCAGGTCCACGTCGTGGGCGAGGACGGATCCATGCGCCCGGACATGGTGATTCACATGCCCGACGACAGGGACCTTGTGGTGGACGTCAAGACCCCGCTCGATGCCTACCTTGCGGCGGTCGAGGCGACTTCGGACGAAGCGCGCGCGCAGTCACTTCGACGCCATGCCCAGCATGTCGCCGAACGGGTGCGGCTGTTGTCTTCCAAGAACTACGCGGCCCAGTTTCCCAGCGCGCCGCAGTTCGTGATCCTGTTCGTACCGGGGGACCAGTTCCTGTCGGCGGCGCTGGACGAGCAACCGGAGCTGCTCGAATCCGCCATGCGCAACGGCGTGATACTCACAACGCCCTCCAGTTTCGTCGCCCTGCTCAAGGCAGTGCACTACGGCTGGCAGAACGTCCGGCTGGCAGAAGGGGCTGAACAGATCCGCAAGCTGGCCGAGGACCTGTATGGCCGGGTCAACGTTTTCCGCAATCACCTTTCGCGCCTTGGCAGCGAACTCGAATCGAGCGTCCGGGCCTACAACGCTGCCGTAGGCTCGCTCGAACGCAATGTCCTGCCGGGCGCCCGGAAGTTCACCGAACTGGGCGTGCGCAGCGATAAATTGATCGAGCCGCTGGAGGCAGTCGAAACGACCGTTCGCGAGATGCCCGGTACGCAGACTGGCCCGCGTGAGGACACGACCGAATGAATGCAGTTGCCGATCCGAGGGAATACCGGCCGGGCCTAGGGTCACACGACGGCCGGGTCGTACTGGTAACCGGCGCCGGCGACGGCATCGGCCGCGCTGTATCGCTGGCGCTGGCGGCCCAGGGCGCGACCGTCGGCCTGCTGGGCAAGACCCAGCGAAAGCTGGAGGCGGTCTACGACCAGATCGTTGCTGCCGGTCACCCGAAGCCGGCCATGCTGCCGTTCAACCTGGAGACCGCCACGGCCAATGAATACGACGCGCTGCACGAGGCGCTCGCGGCCGAGTTCGGGCGGCTGGACGGGCTGGCGCACATCGCGGGAATCCTCGGCAGCCGCAGCCCGCTGGAACACTACGATGTGCCGACCTGGTGTCGCGTACTCCACGTCAATCTCACCGCCGCGTTCATCCTGACGCAGGCCACGCTCCCCCTGCTGAAGCAGTCGGAGGACGCCTCGGTGGTATTCACGTCAAGCGGTGTCGGCCGCCGGGGCAAGGCATATTGGGGCGCCTATGCGGTGTCCAAGTTTGGCACCGAGGGCCTGATGCAGGTTCTGGCCAGCGAGATGGCCGACACCACCCACGTCCGGTCGAACAGCGTCAATCCGGGTCCCGTCCGCACATACATGCGGCTGCAGGCCTATCCCGCGGAGGATCGCAGCCAACTGCGCGACGCCTCGTCGGTGGTGGCCCCATACCTGTATCTTCTCGGCCCGGAAAGCCGCGGAATCAACGGCCAGGCGTTCGACTGTCAGTGACTCTTCCGGCCGCCCGGCCGTCGGCCGGAAGGCTTGCCGGGAACCGGTTTGCGAGCCCGGGACGGCCTCTTGGGTTGTGCCTTGAGCCCAGCGGCGTCGGACAGCGCCGCCAGTTCGCCCGGCGTCAGTCGTCGACTGACCCCGCGCGCCAGCGACCTGTCCATGCCGATTGGACCGAAGCGAGTCCTGATAATGCGGTTGGCCTCGATGCCGCAATCTTCGAAAACCCGCTTCAGGTCCCGAGGGCGGAGCCCGACCGTCACCAGCCTGACCCAGCGATTGGCCGCCTCGCCACCAGTCAGTTCGATCTCCTCGATCCGGCCGCGGGCCTCCGGGTCTCGCGCCGCCGCGGCAGTCAGTTCCGGCAGGTGCGACTCGTCGAGATCGCCCCGCACACGCACGCTGTACTCCGACGACAGCTTGTCCGCGTGGCTCATCAAGGCAGCTGCAAGGTGGCCGTCGCTGACGAACAGTTCCAGACCGCCTTCCCCGATGCCCATCGGGCTGACCGGAATCCAGCGCCCGCCCGGCGCCTTGGGCAAGCGCTCCAGGGAACTGCGGTCACTGCCCTCGACCGCCGAGCGCATGCCTTCACGTGCCGGCCGGTGATATACGACGGCAACCTGTTGTGATGGGTCGCCCCAGTACAGGCGTAACCGCCGGCCATCGAGCCGTACGTCGTCCTTAGGACCGATCGCCTGGCCTGGCTTGGCGGGGATCTTGTTGATCGCGATGCGCCCGGCCTCAATCCACGCCTCGACCTCGCGGCGCGAGCCGATACCCTGGGCTGACAGGACCTTCTGGATTCTCTCGCGAATCATAATGGGACCAGGCGCGTTGCCGCGCTCACGGCACGGAAACGTCGGGATCGTTGGCGGCTTCCCGCAACGTGCTCGTATCCATGTCGACCTCCGGATCCCGTGTGCCGGCCTCGTCCGTCACGGGGGCTTCCGGCTCGAGTTCGCCGGTCACATTTTCGCCGAAGTCCAGTTGCACGCCGACGTTGTCCATGTCCTTGAGGTCCGCGAGCGTCGGCAACTGGTCCAGGCTCTTCAGCCCGAAGTAATCGAGGAGCTCGCGGGTCGTGCCGAGCAGCTCCGGCCGACCCGGAACCTCGCGGTGCCCGACGACACGAATCCAGCCCCGCTCGCTAAGCGTGCGCACGATGTTCGGGTTGACCGCAACGCCGCGCACGTCCTCGATCTCCGCGCGCGTGATCGGCTGGCGATAGGCAATCAGTGCAAGTATCTCGAGCATGGCCCGCGAATATCGGGTCGGACGCTCCTGCCACAGGCGTGAGACCGGCCCCGAGAACTCGGCGCGAACCTGTGCACGCCAGCCGCTGGCGATTTCCACCAGCTGCAGGCCGCGTCCCTCGTACTCCGCCGCCAGCGCCGCGAGGCAATCGCGCACATCCACCGCCGGTGGACGTTCGTACTCTTCAAAGAGCTCGCGAAGCTGCTCCACATCCAGCGGTCGGCCCGCCGCCAGCAGCGCCGCCTCGATTACGTTCTTAAGGTACTGTGATTCCATCGTCCTCGATCCGGATCAGGACGCCGGGTCCTGGTTTGAGTCTGATTCCCTGGGGTCGTTGGCGGGCCGCGGGGCCAGTCGGACATGCAGTGGCGAATAGGCCTCGGCCTGGACCACCTCGATCAGGCCTTCGCGCATGAGCTCCAACAACGCGACGAAGGTCACGGTGACGCCCATCCGCCCTTCTTCGGGCTTGAACAGCGTCATGAAGCTGACAAGCCCGCCGGACTCCAGCG